>NZ_FNEN01000008.1:72658-160734 GCF_900100185.1 Natribacillus halophilus
AGTGGAGCCGGCCCGAGAGGGATCAGAAAGGCTCGGTGATCCCTCAAAAGACAGTGGAGCCGGCCCGAAAGGGATCAGAAGGGCTCGGTGATCCCCCAAATGCCAGTAGAGCCATACCGAAAGTGAAAAAACAGGCCGGATCTCTCCAGGCCTGCGTCTCATCACCGATTCGTAATCGTTTCCGGATAAAGATCATGGTAGAGCAAGCGTTGCTCTGCCATTTGCTCGTATTTGCTTTCCGGCTTACCATAATTGACATACGGGTCGATCGATATCCCGCCGCGGGGCGTGAATTTGCCCCATACTTCAATATATCTCGGCGCCATTGCCTCGACGAGGTCGTTGACGATAATGTTGATGACATCTTCATGAAAGTCCCCGTGATTGCGAAAGCTGAACAAGTACATTTTCAGCGATTTGCTTTCCACCATTTTCTCGTCGGGGATGTAGCTGATATACAATGTCGCGAAATCCGGTTGCCCCGTAATCGGACAGAGAGTGGTAAATTCCGGGGTGTTGAATTTGACAAAATAATCCCGATAAGGATGTTGATTGTCAAACGTTTCTAGCAATCCGGGGTCGTATTCAAAGTTGTACTGCGTTCCTTCATTTCCGAGCTGCGTTAACTCGGCGTGGTTTTCTTCTGTCATTTGAATGCTCCTTCAAACGCCTTGTTTATTTCCCCATAACAGGGCATGAATTTGCGGCAACACGCGCACGCGATTGAGTTCGGGGTCTGCCATCACCCGGTCTACGAGCCATTCATACTTCTCCAGCAAATGATCGCGGAGCCGGGCAGGATCTTGATTGTCCAGGTCATCATTTCCAACTTGCAAATACAAAGGCACGTCCGGGTAACGCCCGTGTACCTGCTTCGCATATACCAAATCTTCTTCGTCAAAAATCACGATTTTCAGGTTATGATTCCCGTCCCGGCGCGCGGATAACCGCATCATGAATGTATCGAGTCGTGACCAGTCCGTTGTCATCTCCGAGCTCGGCGGTTTCGGAGAAATCGTGACATCGTCCACATTCAGCAGCCAGTCTTGCCAAAAAGACCCTTGCGTCTCCACCGCCGATGCAATACCTTTTTCCTGAAAACGTTCAATCAGCTCAGCAATGCCGACATGAAGCGCCGGATTCCCCCCGGAGATCGTCACATGCGAAAAACGACCGCCGCCGGTCTGCTCAAGCTTGGCCATAATGTCATCCGCCGTCATCGGCGTTGCTTTCTGGCTTCCATCCCATGTAAACGCCGAATCACACCATGCGCAGCGATAATCACAGCCACCGGTGCGAACGAACATCGTTTTCTGGCCGGCGACCATCCCTTCCCCCTGAATTGTAGGACCAAAAATTTCTAAAACTGGAATTTTGCTACTCATCGATGGTCGCCTCGCTTCGGACGATAAATCGCATAACTCGTCGGCGTCTCGCGGACGAGCACTTGCAAGCAATACGGACGGTTTTCCCGGGCAGCCAATCGTTCGTCCACTTGCTCCCAGAACACGCGCGCCACCACTTCTGTCGTCGGCAAACCTTCTGCAAACCGGGGGTGGTCGTTCAAAAGCGTGTGATCATAGGCGCCGTGAATCTCATCCTTCAACGTCTTAAAATCGACGAGGAATCCGGCATCATCAAGTGCGTCCCCCGCGATCGTAATATTTATAAAATACGTGTGGCCGTGCGTATCCCTGCAACGGCCTGCGTCTTGATGGTCAATAAAATGGGCCGCCGCCATCTGCATGTCTTTATTCAATTCATAACGATAATCATGAAAGACTTGCGGATAAAATTGTTGCAGCATTAAGCATCCCTGTCCTTGCTGGTTAAATATGTCTCAAGCCCTTGTCTACGCAATTGACACGCCGGGCATTCACCGCAGCCAGCGCCGATCACTCCATGATAACATGTGAGCGTGCGTTCCCGGACATATTTTAACTGCCCCAAATCATCAGCCAATCTCCACGTCTCAGCTTTATCCAGCCACATAAGGGGCGTGTGCAGTACGAAGGTGTCATCCATCGACAAATTCAGCGTGACGTTCAACGACTTCACGAACCCGTCCCTACAATCCGGATAGCCACTATAATCCGTCTCGCACACACCGGTCACGATATGATACGCACCGCGCTGCTCGCCAAAAATCGAGGCAAAAGAAAGAAACAGCAAATTACGCCCGGGCACGAACGTACTCGGCAATTCCCCGTCCTCGCCTTCGCTTACTTCGATATCGTCGCGTGTGAGCGCATTCGGCGCCAATTGATTGAGCAAGCTCATGTCGAGCACCGTATGTTCCACGCCGACATCATGTGCGATCTCACGAGCCACCTCTATTTCTTTATCGTGGCGTTGCCCATACGCAAATGTAACCGCGTATACTTTTTCAAAACGTTCCAACGCCCAAAATAAACAAGTCGTGCTGTCTTGTCCACCGCTGAATACGACAACGGCGCTCCCTTGTTTCATGACCGAAATCCTCCTTCGGTTTTATCTATTGAATATCGTAATTTTCATAAACGACGGCGAATGTCCGCCTATCTTCCAACGGCGTCACTTGCTCCACCGTACGATGGTCCTGTTCGACCTGAATTAAATAATACCCTTCTCCATTGTAGGCGAGGTAGAAATACGGATTCCCTCCCCAGCTATAGTTTGATCCACTGCCAATATATTCATATAAAAATGTGTGCCAGTCCGTTTCCGCTTGAATATTCGACTCAAGCGCCTGTCCCTGGCTTATATCGCCCATATAATTCAAGGAAAAAAAGATCGTCACCACGATAATAGAAAAAAAGATTCCAAATGTATAGAACTTGCGTTTTAATCTTTTACGGTGAATCTCCTTGATCGTTTTCACCCGCATAGATCCTTCTTCCACAGCGATCATCCTCCTGGATTGCGAGAGTATCCCTTCTAATAGCAAATCTATGAAGGATGATCAGTCGTTATTCTTCCCATTTGGACCGCAGCTGTGGACGTTGATAGGACGCCATTTTTTCTAGTAGCTTTCGTGGTGAGGCATCGACATTGAGCAATTCCAGATTATCTTTCTGGGAAAAACCTTCTTGAACACTATGTTCAATCATTTTCATAAGCGGCCGGAAATAGTTTTCTATATTTAAAAGGCCGATAGGCTTTTCATGAATGCCGATTTGCGCCCAGCTATAAATTTCAAACAATTCTTCAAACGTGCCGGCGCCTCCGGGTAACGCGATAAAACCATCGGAGAGATCACTCATTTTTGCTTTGCGCTCATGCATGCCCCCAACCTCAACGAGAGATGTTAATGAGCGGTGCACCACTTCGCCACGAAATAACCCCTCCGGCATGACACCGATGACTTCACCCCGGGCACTGAGCATCTCTTCAGCCACCTCACCCATCAAGCCGACACGGGAACCGCCGTAAACGAGGCGGATATTCTTTTCTATAAACAGTTGTCCCAGTTGCTGAGCTGCATGAGCATAAGCTTCTTGCTTTCCGGGACTTGAACCGGCGAATACACAAATCGTGTTCATTGTCAATGCCCTCGCTTAGAAATTTATGCGTTCAAAAAGTTGATTTTTTAACACACATCCTGTACCTTCATTATAATAAAGATACCATATCATCGCTTTTGAAAGGAGTGTATGAGTTTGACAGAACAACAGCAAGTGGCGGCCAAAATATGGGACCCCACCCTTTATGACAATACAGCCCAATATGTTCTCCACTACGGGGAAGATGTATTAAAATGGCTAGCCGCAAAAGAAGGCGAGCACATTATTGATCTGGGCTGCGGGACCGGACAGCTTACTTCGCGAATTGCAGAGTCCGGTGCCAAAGTGACCGGCATCGACCATTCAAAAGCGATGATCGAAGAAGCAAAAAAACAATTCCCGGCTATGACTTTCATTGAAGCCGACGGCACGGATTTTCAAGTGGACACCCCTGTTGATGCCGTCTTTTCAAATGCGGCTCTTCATTGGATGACCGATCCGCAAAGCGTTATTGCTTCCGTGTCCAAAGCGCTGAAACCGGGAGGAAGGTTCGTCGGCGAAATGGGCGCCAAAGAAAATATCGCCACCATTATCGCCGCGATTAATATGGCCTTCGTCGAAATCGGACAGGAGCCGATGCCCGACATATTTCCATGGTACTTCCCAAGTTTAGCAGAATACGCTACGTTACTCGAAAAAAATGGCTTCACAGTTGAACAAGCCGCACAATTTCAACGCCCGACTCCATTGAATAACGGTCCGGAAGGCCTTAAGTCCTGGATGAAAAACTTCGCTGACCCCTTATTGGATCCACTAAGCGAAGAAGACCGGGAATTTGTGCTTGAACGCACGATTACTTTCGCCGAACCCGCCCTTGTCGATGACGATACCTGGTTCGCCGATTATGTCAGGCTACGGTTTGTAGCGGTGAAGGAAGATTAAAAAGAATCGACAAAATCTCCATTCCTTCTTGACGCTCGTCAGCGATTCCTGTTATATTATGAATTGTTGCCGATAGGATTGGGGCCATAGCTCAGTAGGGAGAGCGTCGCGCTGGCAGCGCGAAGGTCAGGGGTTCGAGCCCCCTTGGCTCCACCATTTACATAACCGCGTGAACCCACGCAGTTCCTCAATCGGGGGGGCTGCGTTAATTTTTTTATGGAAAGGATGATCACTATCGCAACCATCGAGGATTTCACGAAATTGGACATCCGCATCGGCACCGTTTTAAAGGCAGAACATCTCACCGGCGCGAAGGTTCCCGCTATCACCCTTGAGATCGATTTCGGGGAAGAGATAGGCGTCAAGGCATCGAGCGCACAGATTACAAACCGTTACGAACCTGATCAACTCATCGGCGAACAAGTCGTAGCCGTCGTCAACTTCCCCCCGCGTAAAATTGCCGGTTTCACATCGGAAGTCCTCGTTATCGGCGGCGTTCCGGAAAAAGAAGATGTCGTTTTGCTCAAACCGGATATGCCGTTGCCGAATGGGACGAGTGTTTCCTAATGTTGGTCGTTCTATGGACGATTATTACGGACAATTTTTGCAGCTTTCCCTCTCGATTTGTCCAAAATAAACCCTCTTTCGGACATTTTTTGCCAAGCGACGCTGGGTGTGTCCGAATGAGCCTATCATTCGGAAAATTTTTGCTGATCAGCCCCTTCTTTTGTCCGAATGGACGACTTTCTAACAGTTTTGAAGGTTATTCGAGGTCATCATTGGGCTGTTTCTCCTCCAGACAGGTAAAATCCCGGGCTTGCCTTGATAATCATGGCAAGGGAACCGTAAAGCTTTGCTTCAAAATTCGGCCATCGGCCTCCTCTTGCCAGAGGATCAATACCTCAATGTCTTCGACACGATCATGAACGGGGAGAGGGCTGAAATTCAGAAATTCCGCCCTCTCGAGCGTATCTTGTTCATCCATGGTCAATCCGTAATCATGCATTTTTCCGTCTTCCTTGCGAAACGTATGCACCGTAACGTTTTCTTTGTTACCCCCTGTATTCTCAAGTTTTAAAGCGTACATATCCGTTTGGCCCGGTTGGCAGAGATTATCAGCAAACTCAGGCACATCAATGTTCAAACGCCATTCGCCAGATTCCAAATCCATTGGCAGTTCGGGGGATAAAAATACGATCATAAACGATATAACAAAAAATATCTGCCGCACCATGATGAACCTCTCTCTCCGGGTTTTTTGGCAACTAAGGCTTTCGCCAGGTTGGCGATAAGCCAAGTTTTCTTTATACTTTTACCTTCACAGGAAGAATATATACCCGGCAAATACGAAGAAAAGCACGTACATAATCGGATGAACGCTTTTGCCTTCCCCTTTTAATAGCATGGTGATCGGATAAAACATAAAGCCAAGTGCAATGCCGTTCGCGATGCTGTACGTCAGCGGCATCGCCACGACGGTAAGAAAACTCGGCAGCGCGATTTCCAGTTTGTCCCACTCGATCAATCTCAGAGCCGAAGCCATCAGTACGCCAACGATGATCAACGCAGCTGCTGTCACAGCTTCCGTTACGACGGCAAGTAACGGGGAGAAAAAAAGCGAGACGAGAAACAAAACGGCGGTCACGAGCGAGGTGAATCCCGTTCGCCCGCCGGCGGCCACTCCGGAGGTTGATTCAACGAAAGCGGTCGTCGTTGACGTCCCTAAAACCGCGCCGACAGACGTCGCAGAGGCATCCGATAAGAGCGCACGACCGGCGTTGGGCAGCCGGTTATTTTTCACAAAACCTGCCTGGGTGGCTACCGCGTAAAGAGTTCCTGCCGTGTCGAAAAAATCGACGAATAAAAAGGTTAGAATAACGACAATTAATTGCATAGTTAGCGCCGCCGTCCATTCCACTTCCATTAATCCCGTAAACGCCGCACCGAATGTCGGCGCGAGGCTTGGAATGGTATCGACGATGGCTGAAGGCATGTCCACCAAGCCGGTGATGATCCCCGCAACAGCTGTTAGGATTATACCATAAAATATACCGCCGCGAGCTCCCAGCACCAAAAAGATCGTCGTCACGACAAGGCCAAACACGGCCAGCAACGTCGTCGGAGACGTCATATTCCCGAGCGTGACATAAGTGGATTCATCAGGGACAACGATCCCCGCGTTCTGCATGCCGATAAACGCGATATACAGCCCGATCCCGCTCGCCGCGGCATATTTAAGCTCCGCCGGGATGGCGTTAATAATCACTTCCCGGATTTTAAAAAGGGTGATAAGAATCATAATAATTCCGGACATAAAAACGCCAAAGAGCGCTATCTCCCAGTCAATCCCCATACCTATGACGACGGTATAAGCGAAAAAAGCGTTCAATCCCATCCCGGGAGCCAAAGCGATGGGATATTTCCCCCATAAGGCCATGACCGCTGTACCGATGGCAGCCGCGATCGCGGTAGCCGAGAAGACCGCGTTCATGTCCATGCCCGCGTCACTGAGAATTTGCGGATTTACGAAAAGGATATAGGCCATGGCCAAAAACGTCGTGAGCCCGGCAAGGGTTTCTGTGCGATAATTCGTGTTTCGTTCTTCGAAACGAAAATAATTTTTCAACGTTAAGCCTCCTCTGCGAAACTAAAAAACGGCCGTTGCCCATAGGCGAAACGACCGAGAGATATACATCTATCGATCATAGGCGGAACATTTACGGTGTTCCGGTAGAGACTCGTGAGCCATATTCCCACGATTATATGAAGCATTTATTTTTGACGAATATCATTTTACGATGCCGGCAGATCCGTGTCAATTACGCCTTAACACGTTTCATCCGTACAACTTTCTCCTTGGCTGACAATATTAACCTTGTTTTCACTTTCTTCTTCGTGAACTTTCTCCATGACTTCGAGAAAAGCTTTTGGTGGCTGCGCGCCGGATACTGCGTATTTGCGGTTAAAGACGAAAAACGGTACGCCTTGAACGCCGATGTCTGCCCCTTCCTGCATCTCTTCCCGCACAATATCTTCATACCGATCACTTTCCAACATGGCACGGGCAGCTTCTCCATCGAGCCCGACTTCTTCTGCAAGCGCAGCGAGTGTATCGTGATCGCCGACGTGTTTTCCTTCTGTGAAGTACGCCTTTAACAACCGTTCCATCATCGCTTCCATCTTGCCTGCTTCCCTGGCAAAATGGCTAAGACGGTGAGCATCCTTCGTATTTGTCAGTACGGATGATTCAAGCTGATAGTCCAAGCCGACCTCTTTTGCCTGTTCAGTGACCTGTTGATTCATTTCTTCAGCCTTTTGCAGAGACATACCGTACTTGTCCGCAAGCATTTCCGCGGTCGATTGCGATTGTTCTTTTTCCGCGTAAGGATCCAGCTGAAAACTTTTAAACGTTACATCGACCTCATCCCGGTGTGGAAATTGTTGCAGACCGTCCTCGAATTTTCTTTTTCCGATATAGCAAAACGGACAGGCGATGTCCGACCAGATTTCGACGTTCATTTCTTTTGTCCCCCTTTAATTATTCCCATTCAATCGTGGATGGCGGTTTGGAGGTGATATCATACACGACACGGTTCACCTGGGGCACTTCGTTGACGATCCGCGTCGAGATCGCCTCCAGTACTTCATGGGGAATGCGTGCCCAGTCTGAGGTCATACCATCCGTCGACGTGACCGCGCGGACACCGACGGTGTAATCATAAGTGCGGGTATCTCCCATCACCCCCACGCTTCGCATATCGGGCAAGGCGGTAAAAAATTGCCATATATCCTTGTCCAGTCCGGCTTTTTCCAGCACATCATGCAGCACGGCATCTGACTCGCGTACGATCTCAAGCTTTTCCGGTGTGATTTCTCCAAGCACCCGTATGCCAAGACCGGGACCCGGGAACGGCTGCCGCCACACAAAGCTTTCCGGCAAGCCCAGCTCAGTGCCTAACGCGCGCACCTCATCCTTAAACAGCGTGTTCAATGGTTCAATTAAATCCAGTTTCATATCCTCGGGAAGACCACCCACATTATGGTGGGATTTGATCGTCTCCGCTGTTGCCGTTCCGCTTTCAATCACATCCGTATATAACGTTCCCTGCGCGAGAAAGTCCATATTTTCCAGCTTCGAGGACTCCTCTTCAAACATATAGATAAATTGATTGCCGATGATCTTACGTTTTTGTTCCGGGTCGGAGACGCCTTGCAATTTCGCTAAAAAGCGTTCGGAGGCATCGATTTTCATAACGTTAATATCGAATTCACCCTCGAACATTTCCATCACACGCGTGCCTTCATCTTTACGCAACAAGCCGTGATCGATAAAAATACAGGTGAGCTGATCCCCGATGGCCCGATGCACGAGCATCGCGGTGACCGAGGAGTCGACCCCGCCGCTCAGGGCACAGAGCACGTGGCGATTCCCTACGTTCTCACGAATTTTTTCCACCTCATGATCAATGAAATTCTCCATCGTCCATTCGCCCCGGCAGCGACAGATGTCATATACGAAATTATGAAGCATGTCGTCGCCATGAACCGTATGACGTACCTCCGGATGAAATTGTACGCCATAAAGGTTCATCTCTTCGTTGCTCATCGCCGCGACCGGGGTCATCGGATTGGTGGCATCGGTCTGAAAGCCGCGCGGAGGCGCGGTGATCAAATCGCCATGACTCATCCAGACCGATTGCTCGCTCGCCAACCCTTGAAATAACTTCGCGGATTCGCTCACCTCAAGCACCGCTTTCCCATATTCACGATAATCCGCGGCCTCGACATTACCACCGAAATGATGGGTGAGCAATTGCATGCCGTAACAGATGCCGAGAATGGGCACGTCGAGATCATAAAGGGCAGGATCGCAGTTTGGGGCTCCTTCGACGTAGGCACTGCCGGGCCCGCCTGAGAATATGATCCCTTTAAGGTTGAGCGCGCCTAACTCTTCGGCGCTTACAGTGTGAGGGTAGAGTTCACTATAGACACCCAAATCACGAATGCGACGCGTGATTAATTGATTGTATTGTCCGCCAAAGTCAAGGACGGCAATCGTTTCATTGATTTCTTTATCCATGGGACGGCACCTCGAATTTTTATAATAACGGTGATTATTTTACAGTCCTCGCCAGAGCCGGTCAATGATCTGATATCTTCTCGATCAACTGCAACCATCGTTCTTCTGTATCGGTTGGCAACTGTGGAAGCTCCTGATTTCCGTAATAATATTCTTCATAAAGCGCGGTTAAAGACGACATATTTTTCGTGTCAAAGCGATCATCGACACGCTTGGCAAATTCCCGTGGCGTTTCGTGCCCGGCTCTTTTCAAACCGATCCAGCCAAGATACCAAAGCAATGCTTCGTAGGCGCGCGCGAACACCGATCCGCTCGTCATGCCCCGGTAGCGCCTTTGCATCCACTTCCTTATAAGTTTGCCACGGAAGACAAAAGTAATCACTCCGGCCAGAAATAATCCGGCCCCCATGCCCCCGAGCAAGCCTAAAGGAAATTCACCCTCATCTTCATCGCTCGCTTGTGCCCCAGCATCCGTTTCTTCATCGCTTTCCTCTTCTTCAGGCATCATGTCGTCCATGTCTTGTTCGAATTCCTGCTCTAACTCTTCTTCGTCTATGTCATCCCCTTCGACATCTGCCATAGCAAAGTCCGTTTCATTCGAGAAGCCCGGCGTCGGTTCAAACGGGACCCAACCGACGTCAGGAAAATAAACTTCGGCCCAAGAATGGGCATTTTCATTGGTCACTTCATATTCGCTGTAACCATCATCCTCTACTGCTACTTCTTCCCCGGAGGTAAAACCTTTCACCCAGCGGGCGGGGATATCAACAGAACGCAACATGACAACCATCGCCGTGGAGAAGTTATCGCAGTAACCGATTTGTGTCTCAAACAAAAACTGATCCACATAATCCTGGCCCTCTTCAGGAACAGGCACATCGCTCGTTTCGTATTCAAAGTCGGGGCCGGTGAGGTAGCTTTCAATCGCGCGCGCTCGGTCGTAGCGGTTATCTTCTCCATCCACCACGTCTTCAGCAAGCTCCCCGACCCTGTCCGGCAATTCCTCCGGCAGTTGCAGATGCCTATCGGTGATCGCTTCCGGGTCACTATGCCCATCATCCTCATGGTCCACTTCCTGCATACGTTCAATCGGGAACTCGGGATTGTCATACGTGAGCGTCAATGCCAGCGTATCCTCAACGTCCTCCCCGCCCCAAAATTCGGCGCGCCCATTTTCATCATTAATGAAAATGGAATGCTCTTCATCCAGATCGGCACTCGCGTCCTGTAGCGCTCCTTGACTAAACAATACATCTCCTTCACCCGAAAGGGGCTCATGAAAGGAAACATCCGCTTCAAGTGTTTCTGTTTCGGTCGCCTCTTCGTATAATGCCGCTTGTCCTTCGAGTTGCTCGGTCATCTCCGGACCAACGTCAGGCTCTTCAACATCTCTCCAACCGTGGCCGGTATATTCGTGTTTCGATTCTCCTCGCCAGTAATCGGACGTCTCTGATCTGGCCGTAAACACTTCGACATCATCCATAACAAACCCGCCGCCGAGCCGTTCATCATTTTCGCCATAGCCAATTCTACGTGTCTGTTCGCCTTCCCCCCACCCCGTCGTGTCAATCCCTGTGGCTTCCTCGACATAAGGGAGCGGGTCCGGCCATTGCTGGGCATACTTGGGGGCTTGCCAACCGACGAGGACGGCCAGGGCCATAACCGTCAGGGCAACGGCCAAAAAACGCCCCCAATGCCCCGCCCGTACATTCGGATAGCGCAGATTCATCTTCGAAAGATAGATACAGGCAAACAGCAAAAAGCCAAAAATGAACAAGCGAATAACGGCCAGCGAACCGTCATAAGCCGTAAATACGTCGAGAATCCCGATATATACGACACTCGCTATGATAAAAAAAAGAATCTGCTGGGCGATAACGACCCAGTAATAAGTGAGATAACTGACCATCGCCAACAATATAAAGAGTAACAAACTCCGGTAAAACTCACTTAACTGTAGCCACTCTCCGCTAAACACACGGCCACTCTGCTCCCATACTTCCGTTATAAACAATGACCACCACCCGAAAGACAAATACGTTTCCTCTATAAAAATATAATCAAGGCTAAATGTAATCATAATGGCAAAAATGAGGAAGCGAATGAGCCAATGCATAGGGATCGCGATGATGATAAAGAAAATCGCGGTGACAAACAGAAATAACGGCATAAAAGCCGTGTCACTCATATACGGTAATGGATACAACCATTCTGCAACCACTAAAAAGGCAAGCATATAAGCGATTCCATACTGGGGATGTTTTAAAAAAGAGGTTGATTGTGAAATGACTATCGCCTCCTTCCTCTTTTGGTCGGCATCGCAATCGTTTTGACCCTCATTTGTTTCAAGGGGAGCTGTGCGGTCTCCCGGTCGCTGTACAAAACAAATAACTCGTGTCTTTGTTGCATCTGCCTGATTTCTTTCATAGCGGAATCACTCATCTCGGGAATCATATAGATAACGCTCGGCAAGAAACGAAACGATGTAGGGAATGGGTCCCGCTCATCTGTTGATGAAGGTTCCACCCTTGCCAACGCGTTCATGACTTTCCGCACGTGCGTACGATCATTGCCCGCTGAGAGAACCGTCATTCCCGTTCCCAGGCATGCAAAATTGACCGGGGACTGTTGTTCATGGATGTTATGGACGGCTGCAGCCGCCCATTCTACGGCCTCTTCAAATGCCTGGCGATCATTCACCCGCCCGTCGAGCAAAATCGTGAAGCCCTCGCCCTCTTCCGTATCAAATTCTTTCGTTGCCAGCCTTCCGAGACGGGCAGACACTTTCCAGTCAATGCTCGTTAGACGGTCGCCGGCTTCGTATTCGCGGACACTCGAAAAATTTTGCGTTTCCTCGTGACTGAAGCGTTGAACACCGGCACGATCGGTTGTCGATTTTTTGCTACGAATATTCTGTAGCTTGAATGGCAACTTTGTAATGCGCGGGTAGACGAGCACCTCACTTTTGACCGGCAATTTTCTCTCTCTTTTCCAAAAGCCAAAAGGGTCTCCGGTTTCCACGTTTACGTGCTCATATGTGTACGAGCCGCGTTTTTCAGCTTTTATGAGATAGCTATATTCTATTTGTTTCGAAAACAACATCAAAAAGAACGCGCCCGGGTGACTCTCGATTTGTAACCCCGATGGCACCCGGTCGCGAACGCCCAAAAACAAAAGCGGCCACCAACTCTTTTTAGATATGTTTACATAGACTTTTGTCGTCTCCCCGTGAGCCAATTGACGATTCGCCATCACACGTTCGACATTTAAAAACCGAAGGGGGAAAACGATAAAAAGCAGGCCTACGAATAATAATACGGACACGCTATAGAAGAGAAACCAACTGACAAATCCCCCCTGGACCATGGCATAGGCAAACAGAACCGCGAGCAACAAAAGTACGGCGAAAACGCGTAAGCCCTGCCGCCATCTGATCCTCATTTAACTATATCCTTTCTCGTCGCCGGTACCGATATCCGTGTGAGCATACGCTCGATCAATTTATGCGCTTTTCCTTCAGAACTCAGCAGATCCGTTTCCAGTACAAGCCTGTGCCCCAGTGTATAGGGTGCGAGTAATTTCACATCATCGGGCCGGACATAATGAAAGCCGTTTATATAAGCATACGCCTGGGCAGCGCGCATCAGCGCAATCGATCCCCTCGGGCTCACTCCGAGCTCGATTTCGTCCATATTCCGCGTTTCCCGAACGATGGCGACGATATACTGTTTGACCGCGTCACTGACATAGACGTTCGGCACTTCGGCCTGCATCATCTGTAAATCCTTGACATGGACGACCGCGGGCAATTCGTCAATCGGATGGCCGTGCTCGAGACGTTCCAGCATGTCCACTTCTTCCTCTCGCCCCGGATAGCCAAGCTTGATTCTGAATAAAAAGCGATCCAGTTGGGCCTCGGGAAGCGGGTAGGTCCCGCCGTGTTCAATCGGATTTTGCGTGGCCATCACAAAAAACGGATCAAACAAATCATACGTCTCGCCATCAACGGTTACATTCCCTTCTTCCAGCGCTTCCAAAAGAGCGGACTGGGTTTTCGGCGATGTACGATTGATTTCATCCGCGAGTAAAATATGGCTCATAACCGGCCCTGCCCGGAATTCAAATGTTTTCGTATGTTGGTTGTAAATCGAGATGCCTGTCACATCGGAAGGTAGCAAGTCGGGTGTGAACTGGATCCGTTTAAAGTCTGCTCCCGTTGCACGAGCTATCGCCCTCACGAGCATCGTTTTCCCGACACCCGGAACATCTTCGATCAGCACATGACCACGGGCAAGCAGGGCGGTTAGTGTTAATGTAATCTCTTCCCGCTTGCCGACAACCACTTTTTCAACTGTATCAATAATGTCGCGAATTTTTTCAGCGTAATGACTCAAGTCGCGGTTCCTCCTCCGTTATCAGACCATCCTATTATGATTGTAGCACGAGATAGAGGAGAAACCTATGAAAACAATACGACGGATAAACTTACTCTAAATCATATCGGGATCACATTTGACTATACCTTGCGAAGACTGGAAAAAAGTAAAGATTAACTTATTTCAGTTGGCGAACGATTTCCTTCCCTATTTCAAGCGACGCGGTAGCCGCCGGAGAAGGCGCATTACAGACATGAAGGCTTTTCTTTCCATAAATAAACATAAAATCATCCAAAAGTTGTCCGTCACTGGAGAGGGCCTGCGCCCTTACGCCGGCAGGGGCGGGGACAATATCTTCCGCTTGAACTTGCGGGATCAGCTTTTGCAACCCTTTCACAAATTTTTGCTTGCTGAACGAACGTGTCATCTCGCCCACACCTGTTTTGGCATATTGGCGCGCGATTTTCCAGAAACCTTCATACATAAGGACTTCGGCAGTATCCTTAATGCTCACATCCCGCTTTCGATACCCTTCCCGCTTTAAACCCGGAATCGCGTTTGGCCCGGCTTCTACTTCCCCGTTGACCATGCGCGTAAAATGGACACCGAGAAAGGGAAAATCAGGATTGGGAACGGGATAGATCAAGTTTTGAACAAGGTTCCGCTTCTCCGCCCTTAACTTATAATATTCCCCTCTGAAAGGCACGATCTTAACATCTGTGTGATACCCGGCCAGGCGCGCGATGCGATCACTATGTAGCCCTGCACAGTTAATCATGAACCTTCCTGTAAAAGAACCCTGAGGCGTGTCCACGGTCACTTGTTTCTCATTTTCTGCGATAGCCGTCACTTCCGTGCCTAATTGCAAATGACCGCCGTTCTCCTGAAAGAGCGCCGCGAACTTTTCCGTAACGGTTTTAAAATTGACAATGCCGGCACTCGGCACCTGAATAGCCCCTAAACCGCGCGCGTTTGGTTCCACTTCCGCCAACTCCGCCGGAGTCAGTTTTTTCACGGCCAGACCATTCTGACGTCCGCGTTCATATAACCGTTCCATGGCGGCAACCTCTTCCGGTTCCGTCGCAACGATCACCTTCCCGCATTTTTCATAGTGAATGTCATGCGCTTGACAAAATTCGGTCAACGACTGATTGCCAGCCGTTGCAAATCTCGCCTTGAGGCTCCCGGGCTTATAATAAATCCCCGAATGAATGACGCCGCTGTTATGGCCGGTTTGATGCGCGGCGACTTCCTGTTCTTTTTCTATAAGAAGAACGTTCGCTTTTGGATAACGTTCGTGGATGGCTTTGCTCGTGGCGAGGCCAACGATGCCTCCGCCGATAATGATGTAATCATACATAATCTCTCTCCCTAGAAGTTTTCCAGTACAATTTTTCCTATCATTTTGCCGCTTTCGATTTTTTCATGGGCGTTCCGAAGATTTTCAGCGTTAATAGCGCCGCCATGCTCCGTTAACGTCGTGTGGATTTTCCCCTCGTCCACAAGCTTGCTCACTTCATTCAGTAGACGGTGTTGCTCGATCATATCCTCGGTGCCATACATGGAACGCGTAAACATAAATTCATAAGAAAATGAAGCGCTTTTATTTTTAAGTTGATCGAGATTTTGTTTTTCTTTTGTTTCTACGATCGTCACAATATGGCCTTGGGGCGCTACTGCCTCCGCCATATTTTCCCAATGCTGATCGGTATTGTTGCAACATAGGATGTAATCTACAGGTTCTTCCAATTGCGGCATAAACCGCTCATAATGGTTGATGGTTTTATCCGCGCCGCGGGATTTCGCCCAATCTATAGATTCTTTTCTGGAAGCGGTCCCGATCGTCTCGAGTCCCGATAACTTCGCTATCTGTGTGGCAATCGAGCCTACACCGCCGGCCGCGCCGATGATTAATATGCTATTTCCTTTATTGGCATCCGCTTGCATCGATAAGTGCATGCGCTCGAAGAGGGCTTCCCAGGCTGTTATCGTCGTCAGGGGTAAGGCAGCCGCTTCCACAAAATCCAATTTTTCAGGCTTTTTACCGACAATACGTTCATCGACCAAATGAAACTCGCTATTGCCGCCGGGCCGGGTTACGCTTCCCGCGTAGTAAACTTCATCGCCGACATTGAAAAGTTCTGCTTCATTTCCAACTTCTTCGACGACACCGGCGACATCCCAGCCGAGGATTTTAGGTTCATTCCCTTCAGGATCGCCTCCACGGCGTTGTTTTGTATCCACGGGATTGACGGAAATCGCCTTGACTTTCACGAGTAAGTCTTTCCCTGCCGCTTGCGGCTTTTCCACTTCTACATCCTGTAAACTGTTCTCATCCGTAATCGGCAGACTTTGATAAAATCCAACAGCTTTCATGATCGCACACTCCTGTTCCATCGATATAGGTTCTCTTACGACATACCCGAATCACGATGACACAAAACAAACCGTGGCTGTTGTGATAAACCAAAGCTTGCGTTAAAATAATAAAGTTATCCATTATTTACATTAAAGAAGGTTGAACATCATGAATTTTCGCGTCTTCGTCCTTGCTATATCGGCATTCGTCGTCGGCATGGTTGAATTGATTATCGGCGGTATTTTACCGTTAATCGCTGAGGATTTACAGGTTTCCGTAGGAGCGGCGGGTCAGCTCATTACCGTTTTCGCCCTCGTGTTCGCTGTCTCCGGCCCCGTGCTACTCTCGCTCACATCAAAAATAGAGCGTAAAAGGTTGTACTTATCTTCTCTGGCGGTTTTCTTTTTTGCCAATCTGCTTGCCTACGCAAGTCCGAATTACGAAATGTTGATCGTTGCACGCGTGATCACGGCGATGAGTGCCGCTTTAATTATCGTTTTATCGCTTACGATCGCGCCCAAAATCGTCGAACCCGCTTACCGCTCTCGCAGCATCGGCATTATCACAATGGGTGTCAGTTCAGCGTTAGTGTTGGGTGTACCGATCGGGGTCCTGCTCGGTAATGCCTTTGGATGGCGTATATTGTTTTTATTAATCGCCTTTTTAACATTGATCGCGGGGGTGATCATCTTTTATTTTCTGGAACCGATCACCCCCGGACATGTTACATCACTTCGACAGCAAATCACATCGTTAAAAAGCGGAAAAATCTTCACTGCCCATCTCGTCACGTTACTCATCCTCGCGGGCCATTATATGCTGTATGGCTATTTTGCCCCCTTTCTGGAGACAACTATGCAACTGGAACCGTTTTGGATAAGTGTCGCCTTTTTCGTCTTTGGCATCTCCGCGGTAACCGGTGGCGGTGTAGGGGGCTGGCTCACGGATCGCATCGGGGCAAAACCGACCGTCATTACTTTTATTATCCTGTTCGCGCTTATTCTACTCATCCTGCCGTCAGCCACATCCTTCCCCTTGCTTTTTCCATTCGCTCTCGTGATCTGGGGAATGTTAAGCTGGTCCATCGCCCCGGCCCAGCAAAGTTATCTGATTCAAACGGCACCGGAGACATCGGATATCCAGCAAAGTGTGAACACTTCCGCCTTGCAGTTCGGGATCGCCACCGGATCCGGTCTCGGCGGGGTCGTCGTCCAACAAACGTCGGTCGTCGCCACGTCGTGGGCAGGGAGTGTGCTGGTTTTGCTGGCTCTCGGCTTCGCCCTATATTCCTTCCGAAAACCGGCTTAAAAATAAGCTTGAAAAAAGAATTATTGTTCCCTTATCTATGAAAAGCGTTTTAACCAATTGGAACAATCCGTAAAAGAAATCAACAACATCACAAAAAACATCGAACAAAAGCAAGAGAATCAGGAAGCGGTCATTGATTTATTGTCCCGCCGCTCCATCGATCTTGAGGTGGGCTTGAAAAAAGTACGCTAAGTAAGATAGAGAAGAGGAGATGACAGGTTCTCTCTCTCATTAATCTCCTCTATATTTGTTCAATCTCTTACACTCACAAATGCCAACAACACCGCCGCCAGTCCACCGGCAAGTTTTCCAACCACCATCGCGAATACGTAATTGGCATCGACCCCTGCGACAAACCCGAGGTGTCCGCCTAAGGCAAAGCCCCCGCTGACACAAAACGCAGCCACGATGATTTTCCCGCGGCGATTCATTTCCGAAAACATCGCGAAAGCCGGGATCGTGTGAGCGAGGGCCGCGAGTAAACCGGCGCTGGCTTTTGCATTCATGCCAATGTGTTCACCGACACGACTCAATGGACGCTCCAGCAGCCGGGTCAATACATAGACGAGGGGAAATGCCCCGGCCAAAACAAGCACGATTTGACCGACGATAGTGATCCCTTCCGATAAAGACGCAAGCCCGGGAATGGGCGGGAACGGCGTAAGTGCTTCAACGCCAAGAAGGATGATACCTATAACAGCTATCGCTGTAACCGTTTTTCCTAGATATGTAAAAAGTGTAATCGTTTGCGCTTCATAAAAAAGGAGTCCCGCGCCAATGATGACAGATAAAAACAAAGCAGGCATTAAATTTACGAGCATCATGCCTAGGGAAAAGCCGGCAACGAGGCCGCCAATGACACAGCCTAGAGGCGCGCAAACGAGACCTAGTAAGATGCCTCGTGTGAAACGGGGCACATCTTCTTTTTTCAGCAGGCTGATCGCGACCGGCACCGTAAACGATATGGTCGCCCCATAACTCGTTCCGATGAACACCCAGGCAAACACAGCCGCTGCTTCACTTTCGCCCAACTCAACGGCCAACGCGTGACCGCCCATATCCAGGGCCAGAAACGTGTTGATCAATGCCGCCGGATCAATCCCGAATCTTTCATGGATCGGCTCGCTGACCCATTGAATACCCTCGGCCAAAATGGGCGCGAGAGCCACGATCCCAACGATCACAAGGGCAAGCGGCCCCATCATCCGAAAAGCTTCGAAAAATTTTTCCCCGAGCCCCAGTTTCGACCCCGCGATGTAATCCAGGGCACTTACGATCAGGAAGCACGCCATTATAAATAAGATGACTTGATTAATATCCATTGCTTATGCGGTCCTTAAAATCTGAAAATAATGCATTTATTATAGCATAATGAATCGCATTAAAATAGGCAAGCCACCGTATTAAAACGATCACTTGCCCTGTTTGAAAGGTTTTTAAGAGCGCCGTTGGTCCTGAACCTCATCTTCAATCTCGTCTCGCATGGCCTCAATGCTTTCTTCGCGCCGCTCGTTCTTCTCTTCGATTTGTTGTTTTTCTTCTTCACTCAGTTCTTCGTCGTGAGCTTTTAGGTAATCCTCGGCCTCATTGTGGTTTTGCAGCGTGTGTCCGATATTCCTTTCGATTCTCTCCGGGTTGTCGGAACGGTCGTCCGGTTTTGCCATCATACCTACCTCCTTTGCAATTAGCCGTAGTATGCCACTATAGAAGGAAAATATTCACCTCGACACCAGAGCTTTTTTGGCAGGTAAGAAAGTATAAGCTTTCTTATCCTGCATAAGTGCAACTAAGGCTTTCGCCATGATTGGCGATAAGCCAAGTTTTCTTTATTGCTTTTTCTGCCTGTTTCAGCTTAAAATAAGTTGATCTTAAAATAATTTTTAAAAATTATGAGAGGGGAACAAATGGCTAATTACCAATCACGGATGGACAGACGCCGTGCTGAAGACGCGAAGTCAAGCGGGAAAAACAACAAACGACCCAAGTTTAAAAAAGTGTTGATCAGCATAATGATCGTCCTGTTGATAGGCACGATGGCAGGAACGGCCACAGCTGCTGCATATATTTGGGATGCTCCTCCGCTGGACCCCGATGAACTCCTGTTTTCCGAAGGAGCGACGATTTATGATATGAACGACGAGGAGGTCGGTCGTTTACAGGGGACGGAAAACCGCTCTTATCGCAATATTTCCGAAATGCCGGAGCATCTTAAAGACGCTTTTATCGCTGTGGAAGATTATCGTTTTTATGATCATAGCGGCATTGATATCCGTCGGATCGGTGGCGCCGTTGTCGCGAATATTACTGACGGATTCGGTGCCGAAGGCGCGAGTACGATTACGCAACAGCTAGTGAAACAAGCGTTTTTATCGACCGACCAGACAGTCAAAAGGAAAGTGCAGGAACAATGGCTCGCCCTGCAGCTGGAACGGCAATATTCCAAGGATGAAATTCTGGAAATGTATTTGAACATCAGTTATTTCGACAGTGGCGCCTGGGGGGTCGGCGAAGCATCCATCCGCTACTTCAATAAAGAAGAATTAAATGAGCTCACGATTGCGGATGCGGCTGTATTGGCGGCGATTCCGCGGCGCCCTGCCCACTACAATCCGGACAGTAATCCGGAGGCTGCCGAGGAACGGCGAGATTTAGTTATCTCCTTGATGGAGGAACAAGCGTTGATCACCGATGAAGAAGCAGAAGAGGCTCGGGAAGTCAGCATTGAGGATCAGCTGGAGTTCACACCCGCAGGTGACAATTTCGCCTATCAGTCGTTTATCGATCATGTCATGGAAGAAGTGGAAGACATCGATGGCATAGAAACCGTCGATTTATACGCGGCCGGTTTTGACATTTATACAACCATTGAAATCGAGGCCCAGGATTACGCACGGGACGTCATCCAAAGCGATGACTATATCTCTCAATATCCGGATGATGAAGCCTTTCAGGCCGGTGTTACCCTGCTTGATACCGAAACCGGGGCCATTCGTGCCATGGTTGGCAACCGACAAGAAAGCGAAGCCGAAAGAGGGTGGAATCATGCGACCGCTGCCAGTGGTCAGCCAGGTTCTACCGTTAAACCGCTCCTTGATTACGGACCGGCTATTGACTATCTGCAATGGTCGACGGGTGAGACCATCGTCGATGAGCCACATGAATATTCGGACGGAACAGCGATTCGAAATTATAGCGGGAGTTATAGCGGAAGTGTTTCCATGCGCGATGCGCTGGTACGGTCCTTGAATATCCCCGCGGTGAAAGCCTTGCAGGAAGTAGGCCTTGCTGATGCGCAGTCATTTGCGGAAGGTCTTGGACTCAACTTTGAAAATGATATGACGGAGGGCTATGCACTGGGCGGTTTTAGCGAAGGGATTTCGAGTTTGGATATGGCAGCGGCGTATGCTGCTTTTGGCAATGATGGTGTTTACAACGAACCTCACAGTGTTCGCAAGATCGTTTTTCGGGATGGCAACGAAATCGAGCTCACTCCTGACTCGGAGCGGGTGATGAATGATTATACCGCCTATATGATGAGTGATATGCTCAAAGGGGTATTGACAGATCCGGCCGGGACCGGCCAGCGTGCCAATGTCGACGGATTACCGCTCTCTGGCAAGACCGGAACATCGAACTTTACCGAAGATGAACGACAAAATTACGGCTTCCCCGATGGCGCGGTGCCGGACATATGGTTCAACGGATACACGACGCGTTATACAGCTGCTGTCTGGACGGGGCATGAAGGGGAACGCAGCAGCGGCTATTTAGCCAGTGGCGAAGAACAACAAATCGCAAGGGATATTTTCCGCCATATCATGGCCAACGTTCATGAGGGAGAGGGAACTGAAGACTTCACTCGCCCTGATTCAGTATGCGGAAACGGAGAGCTCTATGTATGCGAGGGCGACCCGTCACCACAAACGGATGATTCTACAGATCCACAACCACGTGAAGAAGACGAAGCCGAGGACGACATCGAAGAAGTGCCGGAAGAAGAAGTGCAGGAAGAAGAAGCACCGGAGGAACCGATAGACGAAGCACCGGATGAAGAATCAACGGAAGAACCGGCCGACGAAGAAGAGACGCCTGATCCTGAGGAAGCGCCCGAAGAAGAAACGCCGGATGAAGATTCATCGGAAGATCCGACTGAGGAAGCACCGGATGATTCTGTGGAAGAGACACCTACTGAAGAGAACGTCGATGAACCCAGTGAAGACGCTCCTGAAGATGATAGCGGCGCTGACGAAGAACAAGATGATGCCGGAGACGATGATAACGAGGATGATGGCGACGATGAAGATGATGCAGAGGATTAGTGCAAACCGACTAAAATGAAAGAATGATCACCAGTAGTTGAAACGCCGATAACACCCGAGATAGTCCGATCACCATCGTTGGTAATGGCGCCCTAACGTGTGATAGCTAAAACCGTTAGGGTGTCATCTTTCGCTTTTGGCGACCTAATCCGCTATAGACAAAAACGTTAGGGCTTCATCACTCGCTCTTGGCGACCTAATCCACTATAGACAAAGACGTTAGGGTGTCATCTTTCGCTTTTGGCGACCTAATCCACTATAGACAAAGACGTTAGGGCTTCATCACCCGCTTTTGATGACCTAATCCACTATAGACAAAGACGATAGGGCTTCATCACCCGCTTTTGATGACCTAATCCACTATAGACAAAGACGATAGGGCTTCATCACCCGCTTTTGATGACCTAATCCACTATAGACAAAGACGATAGGGCTTCATCACCCGCTTTTGATGACCTAATCCACTATAGACAAAGACGATAGGGCTTCATCACCCGCTTTTGATGACCTAATCCACTATAGACAAAGACGTTAGGGCGTCAACGTGATGTATTGTGAGCCATTAGCGTGATTTCACCTGTATAACCCAAAAAACGCTTCGCCGTGGCCAGACATCGAAAAAATGAAGGTCCCTTTTCTATAAAAGGGGCCTCCTGTTGTTACGGGCATCACAGCCCAAGGTTTTTCGCAATGATATTTTTCATGATTTCATTTGATCCAGCATAGATGGAGGCGACGGCAACGTCCCGGTATCTTCTCGCGATTTCATACTCTTCCATATACCCGTAGCCCCCGTGCAGTTGCATACATTCTGTCGCTACCTTTTGCGCCAGATCCGTCGTCCACCATTTGGCCATCGATACCTCCGTCTCGACACCCTCCCCTGCCATATGTCTCTTGATAAGCTGATCGATAAATGTACGACCCAGTTGGGCTTCTGTTGCCATTTCCGTCATTTTAAACTGCGTGTTCTGGAACTTGCTGATCGGGCGGCCGAAAGCCGTTCGTTGTTTGACGTAATCCATCGTAATCTCGATCATTCTTTCCACACTGGCGATCGCACCGATCGCTACGATGAGTCGTTCCTGTTGCAACTTCTCCATTAAATAGTAAAATCCTTGATTCTCTTCACCCAGCAGATTTTCTGCCGGCACCCTGGCATCTTCAAAAATGAGCTCCGACGTATCTTGCGAGTGCTGACCAACCTTTTGTAGTTGTTTCCCTTTCGAAAAACCCGGCGTTCCGTCCTCCACAACGATCAAACTGATGCCTTTATGTGCCGGGTCTGCTTTTGGGTCTGTTTTACAAACGACAACGACAAGGTCGGTGAGCAGCCCGTTGGTAATAAACGTTTTTTCGCCATTGATAATATAGTCGTCCCCGTCTTTGACCGCCGTCGTCTTAACGGCCGCGAGGTCTGAGCCCACACCGGGTTCGGTCATGGCAATCGAGGAGATCATCTCACCGCTAACCGCCTTCGGCAACCATCGTTGCTTTTGCTCCTCGTTCCCATATGTCTCAATATAAGGCATGACAATATCATTATGAAGACCGATGCCGAGCAGCCCCCCGCCGACCTTTTCCATTTCCTCGTTAATAATCACCGCGTAACCAAAATCCGTGTTCAGTCCTCCGTATGCTTCATCGACTTGCGGACAAAGGTAGCCTTGTTCCCCCAACTTCCGCCAAAAATCGCGGGAGACTTGTTTGTCTTCTTCCCATTTATCGTAATACGGCACAGCCTCTTTTTGTAAAAATTGCCGAAGTGAGCGCCGAAAAATGTCATGCTCTTCCTGCAAGTAAGGATGATTCAAAACCTCACACACCTCCTCCATTCATTGTAATATCACTTCGGCTGCATCCGGATCGCCCCGTCGAGACGAATGACATCCCCGTTGAGCATCGGATTCTCAATAATGTTCCCTGCGAGTTGGGCGTATTCTTTTACATGTCCAAGCCGCTGGGGAAAAGGGGTCATGTCACCGAGAGCTGTTCTCGCTTTCTCCGGCAGCTCGGCAAACAATGGCGTGTCAAACAGACCCGGGGCTATCGTCATCACACGGATGCCGTGTTTCGACAGATCCCTGGCGATCGGAAGGGTCATCCCGACAATGCCGCCTTTTGACGCGCTGTAAGCGGCCTGCCCGATTTGTCCCTCATAAGCGGCGACAGACGCCGTATTCACGATCACGCCCCGTTCTCCTTCTTCGTTTGCATCGTTTTCCGCCATTTTCTCCGCTGCCAGACGGATCACATTAAACGTGCCTATCAAGTTCACCTGAATGACATTGGCAAAAGAACCAAGATCATGCGGTCCCTTTCCGCTAACGGTTTTATCCGCGGCGCTTATTCCCGCACAATTAACAACGACATCAATCCTTCCAAAAGCTTCAATCGCTTCATTAACGGCTGCCTGCACACTGTCTTCACTCGTTACATCCGTTTTGACGAAACGAACTGGCTCACCGAGGTCTGCGGCCAGGCTTGCCCCTTTCTCCTCCTGCAGATCAAAAATAACCGCGTTGCCACCATCGGCAACCACCTTTCTTACCGTCGCTTCACCAAGGCCGGAAACACCGCCGGTGACGACCGCTGTAGAACCCTGCATTTGCATCTGGATCATCTCCTTTACGCTCATTTCAGTCTAGTCGTTCGATAATCGTGGCGTTTGCCATCCCATGCCCTTCACACATCGTCTGTAAGCCGTATCGCAACCCGGCTCGTTCCATTTCCGATAACATCGTACATAGCAAGCGCGTGCCGCTGGCACCGAGCGGATGACCGATAGCAATCGCTCCGCCATTCACGTTTAATTTCTGCGGATCAGCCCCGGTTTCCTGAAGCCACGCCAATGGAACGGAGGCGAACGCTTCATTTACTTCAAAAATATCGATATCTGAGATGTTGAGCCCGGCTTTTTGCAACACCATGGAAGTCGCGGGGATCGGCGCCGTCAACATCAACGTCGGATCGTCACCAACAACAGAGCGAGCCACGACGCGAAAGCGCGGCTGCAGCCCAAGCGCTTCAGCTTTTTCCCTGGACATGAGCAAAACGGCTGATGCGCCATCGCTAATCTGGCTCGCATTGCCGGGCGTGATTTTTCCGTCTTCCTTAAAAGCCGGTTTCAATCCGTGAAGTTTTTCAAGATTTGTATCCGCGCGCGGTCCTTCGTCTTCTTTCGTTGTTGCAACGGGCATAAGCTCCCGCTCAAACCTTCCTTCTTTTTGGGCAATCACCGCTTTTTCGTGGCTTTCCAGGGAAAATTCATCCAATTGATCTCGGCTGAAGCCCCATTTATCAGCAATTCGATCCGCGGACAAGCCTTGATTAATCATTTCATAGCGGGATGTTAAAGCCTCACTAAAAGGTGTGCCCTTCATATTGGAACCTATGGGCACGCGCGACATATTCTCTATTCCCCCTGCGACGACAACATCCATATCCCCGCTCAAAATCGCCTGGGCGGCAAAATGCACCGCCTGTTGGCTGGAGCCGCATTGGCGGTCAATGGTCGTGCCCGGGACTTGCGCCGGGTAATCGGCCATCAAGGCGGCCATGCGCGCAACATCAAAGGCTTGCTCCCCGACTTGCGACACACACCCGTATATGACATCCTCAATCTCACCCGCTGAAATGTCTGCCCGCTTCACGAGTTCTTTCAATGGTTCTGCAGCCAATTCGTCCGCCCGTATCCCGCTTAATCCGCCGTCCCGCTTTCCTACCGGCGTCCTGACCGCCTCTACAATCACGGCTTCCCTCATTGGTTTCGACCTCTCCCTTATACAAGAATCCTTAATAAATAGTTTGACATCAGCTCGGCGATCTCCCTCTCATCCTTTTCCCCTCGCGGCGAATACCACTGGTTCACCCCATTCAAGGCAGGCAGAATAATCATCCTTACCATTTTTGTATCCAAAGAGGGGAAATCACCTGATGCAATGCCTTCAGCAATGAATTGATCGAAATACTTTTCATATTGGGCTCTCTTTTTCTTAACGTCTTCCAAATAGTGCGCAGATAACGACTGTTCCGGGTTGACCATAATGTTAAATAGCGATTTTTCCTGAATGGCAAATTGAATATGTTCCGTCATCGCTTTTTTCAGCTTATCCGCCGGTGACCCATCGGTTAGGGATATCTTTTCTATGCGCTCGATGCTTTGCTCGAGAATCATCGTATGACACTGATAAAGAAGATCTTCTTTGTTTTTAAAATAATAATAGATAGACCCCTTCGTCATTAAAAGTTCAGCTGCAATGTCTTCCATCGTCGTTTTGTGATCATCTTTTTCAGATAATAGCTTGGCGGCTGAACGTAAAATATCTTCCTTTTTCTTGGCAATCTTTCGCTCGCGTAGGGACAATCGCATTCACTTCCTTGCTGTAAGCGCTTTTATTATTCTATCAATTTATTTTTTAAACTTCAAGTCAATTTTTTCAACTTTACAAAATAAAATCGCCAACCATTTACGTTTAATGCCAATAGCATCTTGGGTATTTGGGTATCACAATACAGAAGTGTTCAAATCTTAGCGATGGAGGACTAAGTATGAAAAGTAGCTCAAGCAACAAACGCTCGATTCTTAATAGTAAAATCTTTTTTCCTTCTTTGATCATCATTGGGATCGTCAGTGCACTTTTTGCCCTTTATACCGATGAATCGATGGCATTATTGGACAATATCTTTAATACGATTGTGGATTCTTTCAAATGGGGTTACATATGGTACGCCATTTTCCTCGTTGTAGCCGGTTTTTACTTGTCTTTTTCCAAATATGGCAAGGTCGTTTTGGGAGAACCGGGAGAGCAGCCAAGATTTACTTTGTTTGAATATGCCTCCCTTCTCATTGCCATGGGACTGGGAGCAACGATTATGCGTACGGGGATGGTCCAGTGGACACAAGTCGCCTCCGATCCGCCTTTTGGGCTTGAAGCGGAGTCAATGGAAGCTTTGCTGGCAGCCAATTCCTATAGTATGTTTTTATGGACGTTCCAGACATTTGCCATCTTCGTCATGATCGCTCCTGCTATGGGTTACCTTATTCATGTTCGCAAAAAACCGAAAATGCGGATCTCCGAAGCCTGTCGGGTGTTGTTCGGCGATAAATTCACAGACGGTATCGGCGGCATTTTACTGGATATCCTTTTTATGATCAGTATACTTGCGGGCGCTGCCGTCACGCTAGGCTTAGGGACGCCGATTGTGACTTATAATCTTGCTGAACTATTAAATATTGAAGTGACGTTTCCGTTTACATTGGCCGTTACCGTCATTTGGGTGTTGTTATTTTCGATAAGTGCTTACGTCGGTATAGATAAAGGCATCAAACGGCTAAGTACCCTGAATATGTATCTGGCGGGGATATTTTCGGTCTTTCTCCTTTTGGTTGGGCCCGGGTTATTTATCCTTGATTACTTTACAGACTCTATTCGTTATCTATTCTCAAATTATCTTGATTTCTCCCTTTATACGCACTCTTTAGATCTGGAGGGAGGCACCCACATTGAGAGTCATACGGTCTTTTGGTTTGCCTACAATGCGACATGGGCGATGCTGCACGGCGTATTCGCCGCCGTCATCTCCAAAGGCAGAACCATACAGGAAATGATTATGACCTACTTTTTGGCTCCCGCGGTCATCTCCTGGATAGCCACTGGCCTTCTCGGCGGGCTTGGCGTGCATAGATACCTGACCGGTGATGTTCAGGTCATGGATATTTTACAGGAACAGGGCGAGGATGCATTGATACCGGCGATCCTCGATACACTGCCGTTCTCAGCGATCATCATTGCTTTGTTTGTCGTCATGGCCACGATATTCATGGTCACCACCATGGATTCAACAACCTACACCATCGCGACCTACACAACGACAAGAGACATGAGTAAACAAGCCCCTCCGAGAAATTTGCGCATCGTCGTCGCCATTGTCATTACAGTGCTCGCACTCAGCCTCATGAACGTCGGCGGTTTAGAACCATTGGAAGTGCTTTCCGGTATTATGGGCATACCGATTATCGCTATTCAGATTATACTCGTTTACGCGGCTAAAAAAATGATGGATCAGGACCGAGCATGGGTCCATAACGTGAGAAAACACGACTAAAAAAAATGTAAAAACCCGCATTCAATGGCAGGATGCGGGTTTCCTTTCTTACCCTGCATAAGTGCAACTAAGGCTTATCGCCTTAAAGGCTTGGCGATAAGCCAAGTTTTCTTTATCGAAAAAGGTCCAAAAAGCGTTCCCAAAAGCCTCTTTCTTCCTCTTCTTCATCAGTTGTGGTTTCCGGTTCTTCGCTTTCAATGCTTTCGGTTTCCAGCACGAATTGCACAATCTCGACATCCTCATTTTCATCCGATACAAAAGAGGCAGGCTCAAAATCTGACGCATCGTATTCGTCCATCATTTCATCCACTTCTGACTGCATTTCGCCAGGCAAATCACTGGTCTCTTCCTGCAGTTCCTCGGTTCCGTCCTCGAGCTCACTTGCCCCCTCTTCCATAGCCGTCATTCCTTCATCGAATTCCTGAATGCCGGTATCAAGTTCCTCATATGAATCCGCCAATTCACTGACACCATCGGTATATTCCACTAATCCATCATGAAACGCTTCATACTCGGAGGACATGGTGGATATCCCTTCTTGTAACTCCGCCAGGGCATCCAGTTCGTCCAGCTCATCCATATTTTCCATCGCACTCTCGATTTCGGCAGTCGTCGTTTCTATATTGTCGGCTGTCTCCCTTGTTGAGCCGGAGATTTGCTCCAATGTCCCCGTCACGGAAGTAAACGCTTCATTAACGGCATCATACGTTTCTTTGGCCTCGCGTGCAGCGGCATACGTTTCGACTAATTGATCTACCGCTTCCGGGTCCGCATCGCTTTCATATAACGACTCTATCTGTTCTTCACTGACATCATCGTCCGGAATCCCCGTCATGGCTTCATCGAGTTGACCATAGGCTTCATCATAATTCTCTTTCAGTTCATCCAAACCGTCCGCGGCCTCATGTAAGCCATCTGCCAGTTCACCA
The DNA here is from genome assembly GCF_900100185.1 of Natribacillus halophilus. Classification (GTDB taxonomy): domain Bacteria; phylum Bacillota; class Bacilli; order Bacillales; family Marinococcaceae; genus Natribacillus; species Natribacillus halophilus. Next base: position 101,562 of record NZ_FNEN01000008.1, read on the forward strand.
ATCCCTTGCGGCAAAGCTTCAAGCTCGCTAACATCCGGCATGTCGGGTCCTTCCTGAACAGATTCGCTCACATCCTGCAAAGCATCGCGAATCTCTCGAGAGCCAGCAACCAGTTCCTCGGAAGATTGATCAAGTTCATCAATTCCGGCTTGATATTCACTGGAACCCTCGTTTAACTCTTCTGCCCCTGTATTAAGGTCGGAAATGCCGTTATTCAATGCGCTGACGCCATCATTCACTTCACTTATGGCATCGGAGAGGGACTGCATGTCTTCTTCCATGCCACCCAAATCAGGGTCATCCAACGGCATCGATGCCGGCGAGGCCGAAATGTCAATCGGGTCCATCTCTAAATCGGTGACATTAGCAGAGACTATAAATTCTTCTTCTTGTTCCGGCATGCCGGTAAACGTAATGAGTTGATTTTGACCTTCGGTTGCTTTCGTTCCTTCAGGCGCCTGAATATCAGCAAAAATTGAAGGATCCAGTGTCAGCGATATTTGCAACATATAATTTTCGAAAAACAACGGATCAACATTCTCATTGGCGGAAGTGGCTATTTGAATTTCAAGGGAGCCGTCTTCCCCGGCTAAATCATCCGGGGCGACTTCTTCTCCGTCCAATAAATAAGTGACGTTAATATCCCAGGGGAGCTCCTCGTCGTCCATTTCCCCTTGGTAATAAAATTCGCCTTCTTCAGCTTGAAAATGAACGGTGTCCTCGGCCCGTTCCATGTCAGCTAAATTCGTTAAATTCCGGATGCCGACGTAATCGCCGTGATCCACGAATTCACCGGCTTCTGTAACATGGAAAGTGTTCACCACATACATACCCTGCAGTGTGCCATCCGTCTCCAAGTTCCCATATACAGTTTCATCCTTGGAGGAATATTCGCCGGAATCTTCATTGGATGAAGCGGTGGTTGCAGGCAATGCGGCAAACATGAGAAAGGCACCCACCATAACGAATTTTAGAGCTCGCACATCATTTCCCCCCTTTATAGAATTTCGGTTTCCACGTTGTTTTTTCAATCACTCGGTCAAGCATAAGCAGCAAGCCCGGCAGTAAGAGAACGACCATAAGAAACGCGAGTAACGCCCCTCTTCCCAACAAAAGCCCGATGGATGCAACGATGGGGTCTGTTGATGTTACCCAGAGGATAAAACCGACGCTGGCCAAGATGGCCGCAGACACGGAAATCGGGAAAATCTTTTCATTTAGACTTTTCTTAATCGCGTCCATCGCACTCATTTCTTTTCGATTTTCATTATAGTTTTCCGTTAATAATATCCCGTAATCGACCGTTGCGGCCAGTTGAATCGTACTGATAATCAAATACCCTATATAGACGAGGGAGGAACCGGTAAAGTAGGGAATCGCCAAATTGATCCATACCGACGCCTGAATCGTCAAAAGCAGGACGACGGGAAAAGAGATCGACCGGAACGTAATGAGCAGGATAGTCCCGATCACGATGATCGTCAAAGTATTCACAAGCGTATTATCTTGCTCGACGATATCTTTCATATCATAGAGGGTGGCACTTTCCCCGGTTAGATGATATTTATCACCATAATAGTCAGAAGCGATCCCCCTCACTTCTTCCACAAAAGCAAATGCCTCGTCTCCTTCCGTATCGGTAGACGTGTTTAAAATCAGCTGGCTGTAATCATCGGAAAAGAACTGTTCAGTTTCCGATTCGTCAAGATATTCGGGCGGTATGGCTGCCCCGACAGTGGTGACGTAGGAAATGATGCTGTCGACCACGTCGTAGTTATCAAGTTCCTCCACAAACGCTTCTTCCCGCGCGAGATCTCCAGTGGGTACCAACAAGACAACAGGTGTAAACTGACCGAACGCTTCTTCAATTTCCTCGGCATCACTCCCGGCTCGTGAATCTTCCGGGTGATCTCCCATCCCGTAAATGAAATCGGTCTGACTCTGCGCCAGAAAAGCAGGAACAATCAAGAGCATTACGACGATAAGTGCGGGAATGCGTAATTTCAGAAGCTTTTGCCCGAATTGCGGACGGCTCGGCAGTAACGGTTTATGTTCTGTCTTATCAATCCATTTGTAAAACATTAACGTCAAAGCGGGGAGAAATATGATGACACTGATAAAACTGAAAAAGATCCCCTTGACAAGATTAAAACCCAGATCTGCGCCAATTTCAAAATCCATAAATATGAGCGCCATAAAACCGAAAAACGTCGTCGCCGCACATGCAGTAATGGCCGGAAACGATTCTTTCATCGCAAGCTGCATGGCTTTCGTTGGATCCTCTGTTTCTTTTCGATAGTTAGAAAAGCTATGGAGCAGGAATATCGCGTAATCGAGTGACACGGCAAGCTGCAGAAGCGGAGCCACCGCCTGGGTAATAAAGGAAATGTCGCCGATAAATATGTTCGTACCCAGATTGATCAACACGGAGACGCCGATGGCTGTCAGGTAAAAGACAGGTTCGATCCATGACCGTGTGGCCAGGGTTAGAATCACGATAATCACGGGGATAAGAATAGCCGCGGCAAACATCGCTTCCTGCCCGGTCATCTCCTGTGATACCGCCGTATCCAGGGCATCACCTTCCATAGCGTTTTCTTCGCCGATCAGTTCGTAGATGGTCTCTGTTGTATCCACTTCTTCCCCTTCCTCAATATGGAAGGAAAAGAGCGCATGATCGTCCTGATAATACGTGTTGACAGTATCCTCGTCCGCCATCTCGATGGGTGTCGCCATATCCATTGCATCGTCAAGCCACATGACGTCAGTTACCCCATCAATCGCTTCCAGGTCCTCTTTATAGGTTAGTGCTTCCTGAATGCTTACGTCTTTAATCATCACGCGTGTATTGGTCACTTCTTCGTCAAATGCTTCATCCATGACGTCCATCGCTTCCATAGACGGGGCGTCATCCGGCAGATAATCCATCATATCATGGTTGATCGGGACGGCAAACTGCACAACCGCGCTGATGAGAGCAAGGGCCATAAAGGTGATGACAATCGATTTTCTATGTTTTAAAACGCTTGCTCGATAATCAATCAGTGTTCATCCTCTCTTGCATCATCCATCCAAACACGCTAATATTATATAAGACACTGTGTTGGATTTACAACAAACAGTTTTATAATATACGTATACAAACCAACATATGATTAAAAAGTGTTGGCTACCTTCGCAAAGAGAGTGTGACGAATTGGTGAACGAAAAACTCGACCGCCGAAAGAAATATACGCGTATGGTCCTCAAGGAGAGCTTAATGAGTCTGTTAAAAACGAAACAGCTCTCAGCCATCACGGTCAAAGAAATCTGTGAACACGCCGATATCAACCGCTCCACTTTCTACGCCCACTACACCGATCCCTTTGATTTGCTGGAGCAAATAGAGGAGGAAATAATCGCCGATGTAAACGCCTATTTAAGTCAATACAATTTCAGCCAGGAAGAGGAATCACTGCAAATGACCGAGAGGCTGCTGGCGTATATCGCCTCCAAGTACGACATCTGCCAGACGCTTCTCAATGAAAATAGCGACCATTCCTTTGAGCGAAGAGTCATGGAAGTCGCGCGGACATTCCTAGTCAAAAGCTGGACGGAAAACAACAAAATGGACCCGGACATTTCCGAATACGCCAGCACATTTCTTATCGGCGGGAGCATTAACATCATCAAACAATGGCTGGCGAATGATATGGACCAGTCACCCGAGCAAATCGCCCGGCTCATTAACAGCGTTGAAATCTGCTCAAAGCACAACGATTAAATTTCCTCACATCAACAGTAATAAACTCACCGCCATCACGGCCATTCCCAATACAAATCCGTAGATTGAAGAATGTTCCCGGTTATAAGCCTTGGCGGCAGGAATCAGGCTATCAAGAGAGATAAAGAGCATAATGCCGGCAACAGACGCGAAAACAACCCCGAATAATACATCATTTAAAAAAAAGCAGTGAACCTCTCCACCTAAATCAAAGATTTTGATGGAGCTTCCCTTTTCATAGACGATGGCTTTGTTCTATGTGAACCAAGTCTTACATCATCTCCCAGGGCTTTGTTTTATAGTGCTCGGACAGGACCTTGCCCTACAGTCGAAATAATTTATTTATTCAGTTGGACACAAACCCAGAAGATCCAGTCCAACTTTTTCAATATTGATGGCCGCATTATGGTCGCGATCTAAAACGGTCCTACATGACTTGCATACATGCGTGCGAACGGACAAAGCCTTTTTCACACGCTTCCCGCAGCTGGAACAGTCTTGACTCGTATATCGTATGAACGCCACTCCTCTTGAGATCTCCTTACTTGATTACCATGATGTCATGATTCGCAGAGAGTGGAGAGATATAGATGTAGTGGCTGTGTCTGAAATGAATCGGTTTGTCATAGTTATCGAGAATAAAGTCTGGAGTACAGAATCAAATCATCAGTTACGTAAATATCGCAAGAGTATCCAAGAAGAGTTCCCTCATTACCGCCCACTCTTTATTTTTTTAACACCGGATGGGGCTTCCCCTAGTGACGAAGAGAATTGGCTAAGCTTTGATTACGACCATCTCATTGACATTATAGAAAAAGGGATGATCGTAAACGAAGAAAACTTAAGCCAGCGTATAAAACTATTCTTAGAGCAATACATAACAACGGTCAGGAGGTATATTGTGGACGATAGAGGGAATGGGTGGACTTCTTCCAAGCGCATCTTGTTATTCGAGTTTCAAAACAAAAACAATAAATTAACTCTGTATTTAAAAATTGGTCCAGGAGACCCAGCATTGAGGCAAAATCTCTAAGCTTTCCATTCAATACCCAACAATCTATACACGAGAATTCCTTCCCAAAAATTTTGAAGAAGAAAGCGACTATGAGAATATTTTTAAAACGATTAAAACCAAATTTTCCGCTTTTATGACCCATGATCTTGCCCCTATTCAGCAAACCTTGATGGATAACAAAGAACACCTTGATGAGTAATGAACAAGACATCGACCTGCAAAAGAATCGCCAGCGCGAACTCTTTTGCAGGTCTTAGGTTCCGTCATCCATCAATAATTAAAAAGGCAAATCCTCATCCGGGATGTGCTGATCTCCCTTCTTTTTACGATCCTGTGAGTAATTAGAGTTCTCATTCGAGAGTTGCCTCCCGAACTTTTCCTCATATAATTCACGAACCCATACCTTCACAGGTGCTTTCCACTGTTGTGAAGGCGAAGGGATGTTTTTCAACAAGCTTTTCGGTGTCATCCCCAGTTCCTTCGCCATTTGTATGTCAGCTTGATTCAGACGGCATCGTTTTTTGGCTTCTGCCCAAGTGGCATTCTTTTTCTTTCCCATTGGTTTCATTCCTCTCTATCCCGATGATCCATCGACTTTAAAAGTGCATTGAACGATTCACTCATGATCGGTAAATTGTACATTTTATCCTCTTAAAAATGTATAAGGAACGTCAAAGTCCATGGCCAATTTAACCAGGTTGATTAATTCCGGCGGCCGGGCTGGACAGACTTTCACTAAGAATTATCTCGTTTTCTTAAACAATAACGACTTTAAGCAGCCGCGAGATTATCAATGGCGTATGCACGGAGATGTGAAGAAACCGGTAATTTCCCCTCAGCAAATTCAAACCCTTTGCTTCCCGTATCAGGCTTTCAATCGGATCATCCCGTAAGCCAGTCATTTTTGATTTCAGCAAGTGGCTCCAAGGTAAAAAGTGATCGTCAAACCCTAAAAGGCGAACTTGAATATCATCGAGAAATCGATGTATTTTAACCGAATTTCTGTTAGAGTAAACGGTTTAGTCTTGTAACCTCTCTTTGACTGCTATCGCTAATGGATGTTTTTCATCCAATCCGGATATGCTGCGAAAAGTCTCATACATGCCTTTATCATTGATCATGTTTTTCATTTTTTCACTTTCCGCATCATTCTCTGCATGAAAATGTAGCACATTTATGATCGTCCCGATCAAATACTCCGGGTTCTCCCCTTTTTCACATAACGCCTTCGCCGGTTTTACGAGGCGTTCATTTGCACCGAGCTTGCGAATTGGTCCGCGGCCTACGCGTGAGACAGTGTCTTGCAGATAAGGGTTTTTGTATCGCTCGATGATTTTCTCCATATACATCGCCTGCATACCTGCTTCAAAACCGTAATCATTGACAAGCAGGTTAGAGGTCTCCTTTAGCGCACCACGAACATGGGCTTCGATCCTTCTATCTGCCAAAGCATCCAGAACGCTTTTCTTTCCTGCTCTATAACCTGCATAAGCAGCGACAGCATGACCGGTGTTGACGGTAAACAGCTTCCGAGCCAGATAAGCATCAAGGTCATCTACAAACATTGCCTTCCCAAGTTGTACATGATCACCGATTAATCCCGACTTCTCTACGATCCATTCGTAGAATGGCTCAACGGTTACTTCAAGGACATCTTCCGACGCGACACTCGGCACGATCCGGTCAACAGCTGCGTCCGCAAATCCGACAACGCCTTCAAGTTCAAGCTTTTCATCATCTGACAAATACTGAAAAACCTCGTTTCGTAACGTTGATGTCGCTCGTATTGCATTCTCACAAGCAATTATGTTTACTAATTTTCCATCCGTACGACCTTTGATTCCTTTTGCAATGATCGGGGCAATCATCGGTAAAGCTGCCGGACCAACAGCGGTTGTGATGATATCAGCACTACGAATTGCTTCAAAAACTTTTTTTTCCTCTGTTTTACTATTCAACCCATTAACAGCGTTCACTTCATACGATGATTGTTCATCGGATGCAACATGAACAGTGTAACTACGTCTTTCCTTCAAAGCTTTAATCACTTCATCATTCACATCGACAAAAGTGACAGAATAGCCTGCCTGATGGAGGAGTAAACCGATAAAACCTCGACCAATGTTTCCGGCACCAAAATGAACGGCTTCCATTTACGTATTCACCTCGGAAAAGAAGTTCAGTACCTCTTCTTCACTGTTTGATCGAAGCAAAGCACGTATATTTTCTTCTTCCGAACAGGCAATTGCAATCTTTGAAAGGATTTCAAGATGGTCATCATCTTTACCCGCAATGCCTATGACGAGCTGCACAGGATTACCTCCCCAATCGATCTCCTGATCGAGAAGTAAAATTGAAAGACCGGATTCGAAAACCTCGTCTTTCGAGTTTTCTGTCCCGTGTGGAATCGCAAGTAAGTTCCCCATATAGGTTGATGTAACCTCTTCTCGTTCGAACATTTTGTTAACGTAATTCTTTTTTACATAACCTTCTTCAACGAGGATTTTCCCCGCTTCTTCAATCGCGCCCTCACTTGATTCAACGGATTTTTTTAGCTTGATGTTTTCAGGTTTTAAAATCATGATGGTCCCTCCCCTTTTTGAATAAACATCGTAAGATAATCGCGGCATTCTTTTTCAAGCATTTGCTTAACTTCTTGTTGATTTCCTTTCTGGAATATATCAGTCTGTTGTTTCGATCCAATTAAAAGAGTACTGACATAACTGATAAATTCAAGTTTATAACGTTCCAATGACGCAGGTGCAACCATGAGAATAATGCGTTCAACCATTTCTTTTTTATCTGCCATCGACATGAGTTTCATCTCTTCTTCTAAATCAATCAGTAGAAAAAAAGGCGTGACTGCTGATTCGGAGCGGGCATGATAGAGTACCAGTCCAGTGTCCGGGATCGCCAAACCACCGACTTTCTCCCTATTGCGAAGCGTAAGGGCAACGTCTTGCCAACGTGTAACGTATCCTTTTCCCTCAAGCCATTGCATACTTTTTTCAATGCCTTGCCATACAGCTTGTGAACTGAAGAGATGTATTGACTGCAAAAATGCTTTCATCATCGCACTTAACTCCGCAATATCATCGAACGGACTTCTCTCTATATATTCAGGGAATTCCTCGATATCCGTAGGCCTTTCCACTTGAAGCGAATCGATAAATAAGCGAATGACCCGAACTTCTTCTTTTGTGAGTACCGGGCTCACGTGAAAAGCGTTCCTTTCGTTTTCCATCTTCACTGTTGAGATGATGAGGTCATAGTTGTTCATTTGGTATGAGCCCAGTTCAAACATAGATACATTTGTTATGGAATTCACTTCAGGAAACTCCTGCTCAATCCGGCTTGCAAGCATCTTGGCCGAACCAATTCCACTCGGGCAAATAACAAGTGCACTTAGTTCCACAGAACGCTTACTCCGTTCTAGAGTGGAACCAAAATGAAGTACGATAAAGCCAATTTCTTCTTCAGGAATCAACAGCGGCGAAAAAATGATCTCTGCCTGCCTTTTTGTCACATTGAATAGCTCTTCATAATTTTGTTTTAAGCGATCCAGCAACGGGTTTGCGATCTTCATTTCCTGCCTGATGCGATACAAGGCAGGCTTTAGATGAGCAAATAAATCCTGAACCAACGAAGGGTCATATAACTTGACGTTCAGTTCCTCTTCCACCCCTCTGATCAATTGCTTAATTCGACCAATGAGTTCAGCGTTCACCTCTTCAAACGGAATTTCATTGGATCCGCTAATTCGTGCTCCACGTAAATGCATGACGAAATATCCTATTTCTTCAGGCGGAAGATCAATACTGAATGCCTCTTCCAGTGCTCGTCCGAGTTTAACCGCAAGCGTGTATTCCTCCATTTGTTCCAGTGCCTCAAGCTGATCTTGATCCATATAGATTGGCTCACCCTGGCGCAACCGTTCAATTACAAGGGTCGCATGAACAATGAGGGCAATCAGCGACTGGTCGACCATGTGCGGAAAATTTTCTTCTTTCACATGCCTGACGGTAAGTAGAACATCTTTGATCATCGCAGTATCAACGATGTTCAACAACCGCTCGATTATTTGACCCTGAACCTCATTATCATACACCGCTTCATAAATAGCCTCTTCCGTTAAATGACTCGATAAAACCCCACTCATTGCCCTCCGCTTATTCGTTTCCAAACCCTGTATTTCAATTCCATAACCACGTTTTCGAATGATTTCAAGGCTGTACGTCTCAAGCCACCGAGATGTTTTATCGAGATCTGCACTTACTGTAGCCGTTGTCACTCCGAGTTCTGAGCCGAGCGAAAACAACTTAATAGGTTCTTTTGAATTAAGCAACCTTACGAGCAGTAATCCTTGCCGCTCCTCTGTCGTATATTCTGTCGTTTCCATCGACTGTAAATAATTCAGCAATTCCTCCTTATTCCCCTGTAGAGAAATCGTTTGATCTTTATTTCGAATAAGATTGAGTCCAAAGAACCGAACGGTACGCTGCAATCCTTTAAGATCGCGTTGAATGGTGCGAACACTAACAGAAGTGGCTTCAGCGAGCTGCACATGCGAGACGTCATAAGATGCATGGACAAGTATTTCCAGCAAAATGCGTTCTCTGGCTGTGATGTACATGAAACCCTCCTTTTCTTATTTTTGCAAGCGTTCGACAAGATCTCCATATTTCGGACTGTTTAAGAAGTTATCGACGGACATGTGCTCTGCGTCCGGTTTTTGTTCTCTCGCTCGATCAGTAAGGTCTTTATGCGTTATAACAAGATCCGCATCATCGGGGATTTCACTTATTGCTGTATTCGAAACCTGAATCCCGGTGAGACCGGCTTTCTTGAATTTATCTTTCAAAAGCGAGGCACCCATTGCGCTTGAACCCATCCCTGCGTCACACGCAAAAACGACCTTATTGATCTCTTTTTCTACAGTTGAAGTGTGCTCTTCCTCTTGTTCATCACTGGTCAAGCCTTCAATAATTTCATTGTAATGAGGACTGTTCATAAAGTTTTCGACGGATACGTGAATAGCATCCGGTTTTTGCTCTTTCGCACGCGTTGTTAAGTCTTTATGCGTAATGACGAGATCAGCACTCTCGGGAATATTACTGATTGAAGTGTTCGTTATCTCTACACCTTCAATTCCCGCTTTCTTGATACGGTCTTTCATAATCGAAGCACCCATCGCGCTTGATCCCATTCCTGCATCACATGCGAAGATAATGGATGAGATGTCATTATAATTTTTTTGTTCCGGAGCAGTAACAGAAATAGCGTCTTTTTCACCTTTCATATCTTCCATTTTTGTTTGTGCTTCTTCAATGTTTTCCTCTTTGCCCTTGCGATCAAACTTAAGAATCGGTGCAGCAATAGCAAAAGATACAGCAGCCGCAACGAGTACAGCTAGGATTACTCCGAGATGACTGCCACTAGAAGCAAAAGCCAGTATCAAAAATATACTTCCCGGTGCCGGCACACTTGTAAGGCCAACTTCCAATAGTGTAACCATGAACACCCCGCTCATACCGCCTGCGATCAGTGCTACAATAAGTAATGGCTTCATCAAAACATACGGGAAATAAAGTTCATGAATCCCGCCGAAGAATTGAATAATCCCAGCACCATAGGAAGAAGCCTTCGCTGCTCCTTTCCCAAATATCATAAACGCAATTAAAATCCCAATTCCCGGTCCAGGGTTTGCTTCGAGCATGAACAGCATTGATTCTCCGAATTCAGCCACCTGACTGGTTGCTATCGGACTGATAATGCCATGATTAATCGCGTTGTTTAAGAATAGAATCTTTGCAGGTTCAATAAAGATAGAGACAAGTGGTAGAGCGCCGATGGCAATCATCGCATCCACCCCAGCGCCAAGGGCGGCTGTAACACCTTGAACGACAGGACCAATTCCAATTGAACCAATCAATGCAAGAATGGCTCCGATAATCCCTGCGGAAAAGTTATTGACTAACATTTCAAATCCAGTTGGAGTTTTATCCTCTATAGCCTGGTCAAATTTCTTTATGACATAGCCACCGAGAGGTCCCATTACCATCGCTCCGATAAACATCGGGATATCAGCCGCAACGATCACCCCCATTGCAGCGGTTGCTCCGACGACACCCCCGCGGAAATCATGAAGCATTCGCCCTCCGGCAAATGCAATTAGCAAGGGCAATAAATACATGACCATCGGATCGACAAACGCTTCCAACATGCCAATTTCGGTTGGCACAGCAATTGCCGTTAATATCCCCCAAGCAATAAATGCACCGATGTTAGGCATAATCATGCTGCTCAAGTTACTTCCAAACCGTTGAACACGTGCACGCACACTCTTTTTGTCAGACATATCTGAACCCTCCTTATTCATTCCATTTACCTTAAGTGTAGAGCGCTCGTTCATTCAGAACAACAAAAGGAAAATTCAATTCTGTCGCAGGTTTGACGACAACATTTCATTTGTTGAGGAGACAGGTGGGTAAAGTCAAAGAATAACTATTATAACCTTTATGTGACGCAACCATGAGAGGGATCAAAAGCGGTGGGCATGGAAAAACCTAGCTTGGGAAAACCGCGCCCAAGCTAGGTTATCACTACCTGCCCATTAACCTGCACTCATAACCGCGAATACATGAGACAACAAATCTACATGGTACATTTATATCTTTTTAACGTCGGTCAGGGCCCCAGAAAGCCTTCATAGAGATCTACATAATTAAGCAATGCATTTTTCATAAACTAAATTATCCATCATTAGAAAATATCCCCTACACCGAGTGTTTATCAAAGAGCAGTCCAGCCGCCGTCAATCACCATTTCTGATCCCGTCATGAAGGAAGACTCATCAGACGCCAAATAAAGAACTCCGTAAGAAATATCTTCCGGCTTACCTAAACGAGGCAATTGGGTTAGGGCCTTAAAATATTCTTTCGATTGTTCGTCAAGGTGTTCCTCAATCATCGGGGTCAAAACAATGCCGGGATGAACAGAGTTGACCCGGACATTTTGTTTCGCATACTCACGCAGCTTTCGATAACGAGCGCAACGCTCCTTTTGCTGCGGTGTATGGGCTGGTTCCGGTCATACCAACAAGACCGCCGATTGAGGAAATATTGACGACAGAACCTCCGCCCGCTTTTTGGATCTCGGGAATTGTATATTTCATTCCTAACACACAACCGTTCAGGTTAATGTCCATTACCTTATTCCACTCTTCCATAGTCATATCCAGTATGGTTCTAGGCTCACTCACCCCGGCATTATTTACAAGAACGTCAACCTTGCCGTACGCTTCCACTGTTCTTGAAACGACTGATTGCCATTCTTCCTCTGATACTACATTATGTTGTATGGCCATTGCATCTCCGCCATTTGATTGGATTTCATCCACAACTTTTTGCAACGGCTCTTCCTGTAGATCCGTCGCGACTACTTTAGCTCCTTCTTTTGCAAACAAGACAGCTTCTGAGGCCCCTTGCCCATTAGCAGCGCTTGTAATAATGGCCACTTTTCCTTTGATAAGTTTTTTAAGGTCGTTTTGGCAGAAAAAAGGATGCCTCATTTCACATCCCGTATGATGGATGTTATCGAGGAATTTGTTTCGGAAGGCATTTACGTGATTGCACCTGATGAAAATCAACTTGCGGTTCCCAAAGAAATCCTGATTGCGTATATTGTTTCAGCTTTTTGGGGCGTCATTGGATGGTGGCTGGAAAAGGACATGCCATATTCCCCAAAGTACATGGCTACAAAACTCATGCGCTTGGCTATCAAGGGACCCTATAGGAATGAGTTTTAATATACACAGAGAAATGAATATAATGAAACAGTTTTATAGCGATGTCATCCAATATAGAGGCACCCACTATGATTTCGGTTACTTCCAGGGTGAACGGCTTAAAAGCTCTCCCATCTTGCCTAACCGTGAAAAACAATGGGAGCCGAGGAAAAATCGTCATTTCTTGATCAATCCGGAAGCATATAAAGAGATCATGTCAACATTTGCACCAGCTATACTGAACGAGATCCACGGCCTTGCCGACGCCCTTCACATGGATATGGAAAAAGCATTCCGGCTCTTTGGCGGTTATTATTTGCAATATAATCGAAGTGGCTGTTCCATTTTCACCGATACCAACTTTATGGTTTGTAATTACGATAGTCATCCCCGGGGATATGAAGGACGTTATATATTATATGAGCCAACCGACCAAGGCCTTGCCGTCATCGGCCCGTCCATGCAAATAACCGGGCGCATTGATGGCATGAATGAAAAGGAACTCGTCATGGGCTATAATTTCACACATAGCAAAAAATCAGGTGACGGGTTTCTGTGCAATATGATTGGCCGACTTATTTTGGAGACTTGCGCAAGCGTAGATGAGGCCATTGCCTTGTTAAAAGACATTCCGCATAGACATTCGTTCAGCTACGTTCTTTTGGATCCTTCCGACGCATCCTATGTCGTCGAAGCTTCACCCAGAGAAGTCGCGGCACGAAGATCGAATGTTTGTACGAACCACTTTCACTTGCTGGAAGAAGAAAATCGTTATCGCCAGGAAGAAACACGTCACCGCGAACAAACGATACAGAAGCAGCAACAACATGCCATGAACCCCTATCAAGCTTTTAAAGTAATGAACGATCCAACTCACGGTGTCTTTTCCAAAAAATACGACGCAGACGCCGGGACCATTCACACGTCCATGTACTTTCCAAACGAATTAAAGGCATGGTTCGTCATTGGCCCCGATCGAAGACCCGTCGTTTTCGACTTTGCCAAATGGCTCCAGGGTGACAAAGTGATCGTCAAACGAATCAAAGGCGAACTTGAGTATCATCAGCCGTTTGTCAATATGGAGTGAAATTTATCTTGTCTTTAAGATTATGAGATATTATTATAAACTGTTCGCACGTCTCCATACGGACAAATCCAATGGATGAATAGTCAAATTGTCCGAATGGGAAGGTCATTCGGACACACCCGGGAGCGATCCGCAAAAATATGTCCGAAAGAGGCGTTCATACGGACAAACCGACTGAGTAAACGCCAAAAATTGTCCGTAAAAAGCGTCCATCGATGTTGGCCCGAAACCAGATAGAGATAATTCTAACAATGGAGGAATAGACCATGGAACATTTGAAAGGAATGCATCACGTTACAGCCATTACGAGCAGTGCCGAGAAGATTTATGAATTTTTTACGTATGTTTTAGGTATGCGTTTGGTTAAAAAAACAGTGAATCAGGATGACATTCAGACTTATCACCTATTTTTTGCGGACGATGAAGGAAGTCCGGGCACAGACATGACATTTTTTGATTTCCCGGGGATTCCAAAGGGTGCCCATGGTACGAACGAGATTTTCAAAACGTCCTTCCGTGTGCCGAGCGATCAAGCATTGGACTATTGGGAGAAACGTTTTGATCGTCTGGAAGTCAATCACAAAGGCATCAAAGAGCAATTCGGCAAAAAGACGCTTTCATTCGTCGACTTTGATGACCAGCAATATCAGCTGATTTCTGATGAACACAATCAAGGTGTTGCTTTTGGCACCCCGTGGCAAAAGGGGCCGATCCCTGTGGAATATGCGATTACGGGGCTGGGACCACTCTTTGTACGCGTTGATAACGTTGAATATTTCAAGGAAATGATGGAGAAGATCCTATTATTCGAAGAAATTGATAAAGAGGATTCATATCGTCTATTTGAAGTGGGCGAAGGCGGCAACGGCGCCCAAGTCATTGTGGGGTACAACACCGTTCTTCCGCAAGCACGGCAAGGATACGGAACGGTTCACCACGCGGCTTTCCGCGTCAATGACCGCGCGCATTTGGATGAATGGATGCAACAATTGCAGACATTCAACTTGCCGAATTCCGGATATGTGGAACGCTATTATTTCGGATCATTATATGCGAAGGTTGCTCCGCATATATTGTTTGAATTTGCCACCGATGGCCCCGGATTCATGGGCGATGAACCGTACGAAACGCTTGGAGAAACGTTATCGTTACCGCCATTCTACGAATCCCAACGTGAAGACATTAAAAAACAGGTCCGTCCCATTGATACAGTAAGAAGTACGAAGGAATTTAAAAAGGAATATGAATAATAAACTCTTACAATAAAAAGGTTATAAGACTGCCTACTTCTCTGGTTGGCCAAATCTTTTCATTTACCTGTTAATCGAACCCGCCATCCGGACGTATGTATGTCTTTTCCCGCGAATCGCTATTGAATAATCCATAATATTTTCCGGTACAGCCATGCCATGCTCCCCGGCGTCGCCGATATGATGAATATCAGCACCGGCCATTTTATTTTGCAGAGCGATTTGTTGAATCGTTTCCCTCGTCGCTCCCTCCTGGCTTGTGCCGATAGCTGTTAACGCCAGTGCGCCTTGTTCGTGGGCAGCTTGCACGAACGCCTCTGTCTTGGCAAGTGTCGTCCCCGGCACACTGCCGACAGCCGGAAGCAGGATAACGTCAGCACCCGCTTGCGCGAATTCTGCTGCCGCATTCTTACTTACGACCCCATCGCCTGACTCATTTCTCACACCGGCACCATGCATCTTGCCGGCAATGATCATGATGCCATCCCGGAAAATATCTTTTGCCTCTCTGATTGATTTTAAAATAGCTGTGTTTGTCACACCTGTTTTCGGATTGCCGGTCAAGCAGACAAAATCCACACCGAGTTCTTTCACCTTTTCCAATGATTCTCTGACTGCCGTTCGCCCTTTTGGCAAGGCGTTAAGCGTCTCCAAATGATCGGCGGCGGGATCAATCGGTTCCAAATTAATTCCGACCGGCCTGCCAACCGCTTTTTTCAACTCCGTGATCACATGCTGCGGGTTGTCCACCGAAAGCCCTTGAATGTTCGGTTGATCAACGTCAAATACGTTCAGTAAAATCATATCCGCACCGAAAGCTGCCGCATATTCCGCATTCGTCAAGCCGGGATATAATGGCGTTGTAGCACCAATCACCTCAGATAACATCACCCTGCCTTCTGAAGCTTCTATCGCTTGTCTTAACTGCGCGCCATTCATCTCAGCAAAATCTGAAGCCGTGCAATCCAGTAATCGTTTCATATTCCCCAGACATCCTTTCTATTGCCCTTCCTGTTTATGTTATTATAATATAGATACTGAGGTGTTCATAATGTATGCGCATATCAATGGAATTAAATTATATTTCGATGTGGATGGCGCAGAATACGAAGTTTCTGGCCGGGAACTCAGGCACAAACCCGCTTGCTTTGCCATCCACGGGGGTCCCGGCGGAAATCATGTTGCTTTCAAGCCTTACCTCGATGAATTAAAACAGACCATGCAACTCATATATATCGATCAGCGTGGCTCCGGTTTCTCGGAGGAAGCAGATCCAGATACATATACAATGGAACAAAATGTCGAAGACATTGAAAGTCTCCGGCAATACCTTGGTTTGGAAAAAATATGGATATTGGGGCATTCTTATGGTGGAATGGTGGCACAAAGCTATGCGGCTCAATATGAGCAGAATCTCTATGGATTGTTGATTGTAACTTCAGCAGCCACCGGCAAATTTCTGGCGCTAGCCAAAAAATTTGTTGAAACGCACGGCACAACAGAGCAAATCGCTATTTCTGAAAAACTCTGGGCCGGAGATTTTCAGAGCGATGAGGAAGTGGCTGAGTTTTACAGGCTAATGGGACCCTTCTACTCGGTGAAAGTTCAAAAAGAAGGCACGGAACCAAGACCGGATACGAAAAGGTCTTATTAAGCCTTAAACAAAGGCTTCAACGGTTTTATGCGCGAGATGGATCTGATCCCGGGTAACAAGCAAGTCACCGTTCCCGTCCTTGTCATTGCGGGAAAATACGATTGGATCACGCCCCCAAAAGCCAATGAAGAAACGGCTGAATCTTTTCCAAATGCATCGTACCTTCTCTTTGAACACAGCAGTCATAGAGTTATGAAAGATGAACATGAACGTTTTATTCGCGAGATTAACGATTTTGTTTCCCAACATCATCACTATTAAAACATAAAGTGCGGCCAACAGAGCACGCCTCCGTGACATCTCGTTATACATCACATCATGCGCTTCATGACATCCATCAATTCCTCAATGCTTTCTTCCTTGTTGCCTTTTTCGATCGCATTAGCGACACAGTGATGGGTGTGATCTTCCATTAGCACAACACTCACCTTTTTCATTGCCGATTGAATGGCTGTGATTTGGTGAAGGATATCCACGCAATACTTATCATCATCAATCATTTTTTGTACGCCACGCACTTGACCTTCGATGCGCTTCAAACGATTGAGTAATTCTTGTTTGTTCGGCTGAACCGTTCCTTTTTCCTGTGTTTGCATAAATATTTTCTCCTTTCAATTAGTGAATAGAGGTTGTGCATACATGCACAACCCCACTCCTGTTAACCTACGTCATATCCTTGATCTTCAATCTCTTCCGTAATGGTGTCTAAATCTACAGTGGCCGAATCAAAAGAAACGTCTACTTGCCCTTCATTTAGATGAACTTTCACACGGTCGACGCCATTGAGGTTGCCGACATTGCCTTCAATGGAACTCACGCAATGGCTACAAGACATTCCTTTAACATTTAACGTTGTTTCCTGCATGATACTTGCTCCTTTCTTGATCATGATTTGTATTTGAAAGAGTGCTGTTACAGATGACCACCTACATAACGATCCCTCCTTTTAAAAATCACATCTTTTGAATCAGTGTTTTGATTGCAGACGCATTGCGCTCAAACCCTGTAAAGACGAGTGGTTTTTTCATTTTTCCCAGCAGTGATTTTTGGCTGAAAACAAAACCCGGCACAATTTTCGATCCGGTCTGTTTTTTTAAAGCTTCTTCTTTCTCGGGTGCCTTGCTTACGTCATATTCCGTGTAAGCCACATTTTGTTCGTTCAAATATGCTTTACTTTCCTTGCAATCCGAGCAAAGGGGATGGGTATACAGTTCGAGTTCATACATGGTGGTCCCCCTCTCCTTCGTCTACCTGAAAGGTAAATGGAAAGGCGATAACACCGGTATCTTCATATTTAAATTCTGCCCATGCTTTATACAGCCCCGGCTGATCAATATGAGTTTCGAAAGTGGTGGCATGATCCGAAGTCGGGTGAACATGAATAAATGTCTCCGCGTTTTCATCAAGAATAACGACATGGCCAAGCGCACCCAAATAGGGCTCCGGCTCTTCACCATGCAAATCAAAATCAAGGTTCGCTGTATCGCTCGTGCTCAATCCTTCGGTCTCGAGGGTGACTGTCTTTCCATTGATCTCTTGTGTCAGATCTTCACTCGCCGAGAGAGAAGCCGAGGGACTGACCTGCTCTCCCTCGCCTACCTGAAGGTCATTAGGCTGAACAACATAGTTCCGATCTTTCGGGGCCATATCGACAAAGGCTTGGTAATGGCCGTTCTCAAGGTCTGTCGGCGCAGTATAGATGCCGTCCTCCGCGCGTTCCGGATGGAGGTGGATATAGTCTTCCAGATCATTGGAGACGATGATCAAATGCATCTCTTCTTCGTGGGTTTCTTCCAGCTCCGGTACAGTTCCGTGTATATCTTCCAGCTGAACACGTACCTCATCATCGTTATAGGTAACGTCGGTATGAACGTCAGATGCTTCGTCTGTTTCTTCAGCATTAGCATGGTCTGTATGCATATCAGTGCTCTCTAACGGGTTCTCACCCGTGATGGCCGTGTAACCGCCAATAACCACCGCTACATACAACACCCCCACGAGCGCCCAATATTTGATTTTCATGGTCTTTCCTCCTTGTTATCGGCTTAACTTCAACCGTTGCAAACGCAAGGCATTCAAGACGACGGATACCGAACTGAAGGCCATCGCCGCCCCGGCTACCCATGGGGCAAGCAGACCGGCTGCAGCCACCGGGATGGAAGCCGTATTGTAAAAGAAGGCAAAGAACAGATTCTGCCTAATGTTACGGAACGTTTTCGTACTGAGCTGAACGCTGTCAGCCACGCTGTGCAAATCACCGCGCATAAGTGTAATATCGGCGGCTTCAATCGCCACATCCGTCCCTGTTCCGATCGCCATTCCAATATCGGCAACCGCGAGTGCCGGTGCATCGTTAATACCGTCGCCAACCATCGCGACTTTTTTGTCCTGGTTCTGGATTTTTTTGATTTCTTCGGCTTTTTGTTCCGGGACGACTTCCGCAATCACACGGTCAATCCCGACTTGCTTGCCGATCGCTTCTGCTGTTTGCTGGTTGTCTCCTGTTAGCATCGCCACTTCCAACCCAAGGTCATGCATCCGCTCGATCGCGTTTTTGGATGTTTCTTTCACCGTATCGGCAACGGCAATCATGCCGGCATACGTGCCGCCTATGGCAATGAGCATCGCTGTCTTCCCTTCTTTCTCAAGAGCGGACATCTCTTCATCGGCAGATCCAATCGTAACAGATGATTTCTGCATGAGTTTTCGTGTGCCGACGAGAACTTCTTCTCCACCGACAACGGCACGAACACCAAACCCTGGCAGTGCTTCGAAATCTTCAGCCTCTCTCAAAGCAATCCCTTTTTCTTCAATGCCTTTGACCATCGCTTCTGCGAGGGGGTGTTCCGAGTTTTTCTCCACGGCACCGACAATCGCAAGCACCGTTTCTTCACTGAAATCGGGAGCCACTTCAACATCTGTCAATGCAGGTTCGCCCTTTGTCACCGTGCCCGTCTTGTCAAGCACGATCGTTTGGACGCCACGGGTGCTTTCCAGGTGTTCACCACCCTTAAAGAGTACACCATTCTCAGCAGAACGACCCGTACCCGCCATAATAGAAGTTGGTGTCGCTAATCCAAGCGCACAGGGGCAAGCGATGACAAGGATCGTAATGAGGGGCACTAACGCTGAACGTAATTCTCCGGGGTCGATCATGAAATACCAGACAATAAACGTCGCAATGGCAACCAACACAACGACGGGAACAAAAATCCCTGACACTTTATCAACCGTCCGTTGAACATTCGCCTTGCTTCCTTGCGCTTCTTCTACCACTTTCACAATTTGCGAAAGCGCCATATCTTTCCCGACTTTCGTCGCTTCGATTTTAAGAAGGCCATTTTTATTGATCGTTGACCCGATGACCTCGTCTCCTTGTTTCTTGTCAATCGGAATACTTTCACCTGTGATCATCGATTCGTCCATGGCTGATTGCCCTTCATGAATCATTCCGTCCACCGGCACTTTCTCTCCTGGGCGCACCATAACCGTGTCTCCCACAAGCACTTCTTCAATCGCGACTTCCATTTCCTCGCCATTTCGAATGATGCGTGCCGTTTTCGCTTGCAGACCGAGCAACTTTTCTATCGCTTTGCTCGTGCGACCTTTGGCACGTACTTCAAACAATTTCCCGAGGAGCACGAGTGTAATAATCACGGCTGCCGTTTCAAAGTAAAGCTCCGGCATCCCTTGTTGCCCAGTGACATACCATTCCCAACCCAGGAAGATGCTGTAGAAAAAGGCCGCCGTCGTTCCAAGCGCAATCAATACGTCCATGTTGGCACTTTTGTTTTTCAAGGCTTTGTAGGAGCCACTATAAAACTGGGCGCCAACGAAAAACTGTACAGGGGCTGCCAGAGCCAGCTGCACCCATGGGTTCATAAACATATCCGGCATATACAGGAAGGATGTAAACTCAAAGTGAGCCACCATCGTCCACAACAATGGCAACGTTAAAATTGCCGCAAAAACAAATTTGCCGGTTTGCTTGCGTATTTCTTCGTCTTTTCTACTCACCGTTTCTTCCCGTGACTGTTGCGGTTTTAAGGTATATCCCAATTTGCGGATCCCTTCCATCATATCTCCGACGGTGACTTGGCCTTCATCATATTCGACGGAAACATTCTCCATGGCAAAGTTAACCGTTGCCGAAGAGACCCCATCCATTTTCGATAGCTTTTTTTCAATTTTTGTCGCACAAGCCGCACAGGTCATGCCCGAGATGTCAAAGGTTTGTTGTTCATGAATCACGTTGTAGCCAAGTTTATCAATTTTCGCTTCAAAATCCTGGACATCCGTTTGCTCGGGATCATAAATGACATTGGTTTTTTCCATCGCAAAGTTCACATTTGCTTCACTAACGCCATCTATTTTTGCCAGCCCTTTCTCAATTTTCGACGCACACGCTGCACACGTCATGCCGGAAATTTGCAAGGAGGCTTCTTTCTGCGTTCCCATTGTTTTCTCCCTCCCGTTCATCATTTATGTTACGATACCTTTGTAGGGTATTTCAAGAGCAAAATCTTTACTTGTTACATTCACTCCCTCCAAAATCCTGATCATGGTGTCTGTAAATAATATACCATACCCCCATAAGGTATGTAAAGGCTTAAATTGTTTTCCGAACATAAATATTCACCCTTTGAATGATCCCATGCGTCGCCATGATAGTTTCCAAGCGCAGGTTATAAAAGTTTGACCCATGGTGAAATCTATACAGACAGGATGAAATAAGCATGTTTTACATATACCCTACACGGGTAATGGTATTGTGTGCTTGTAAGGAGGGAGATACAATGTCCGATAAAGATCATCACGAACAAGGACATCACCATCACAATGAGCATGACCACCATGCTCACCACGACGAAAGCCATCACGAACACCATGAACACCATGGGCATGACGATCATGCTCATCACGGCGGCCATGGTGGCCACTCCGGGCATGGTCACCACGGGCATGGCGATCACGGAGATATGATGGCCGACTTTAAGAAACGTTTTTTCGTTACGGTTATTCTGGCTATCCCGATTGTCATATTGTCCGATATGATCCAGATGTTTTTTAATTATACGGTTGCCTTCCCCGGCGATACGGCCGTTGAACTCATCTTGGCAACCATCGTTTTCATCTACGGGGGCTGGCCATTTTTAACGGGGCTTGTCAGCGAGATCAAGGATAAAGCCCCGGGAATGATGACCCTCATCGGGTTTGCCATCACCGTTGCGTATGTCTACAGTGCCGCTACGGTCTTTGGGCTTGAAGGAATGGACTTCTTCTGGGAACTGGCCACGTTGGTTGCCATCATGCTTCTCGGTCACTGGATTGAGATGAAATCCGTGATGAAAGCTTCCGATTCCCTTGAATCCCTGGTCGAAATGATGCCCCAGGAAGCGAATAAACTGGATGACGACGATCAGGTTACATCTGTCTCCGTATCCGAGCTTAAAAAAGGCGACCGTCTGCTTATTAAGCCGGGCGAGAAAATACCGGCGGACGGACAAATTTTAAGTGGAAAATCTTCCATCAATGAATCGATGCTTACCGGGGAATCCGAGCCTGTTGAAAAAAGTGAAGGGGAAGAAGTGATTGGCGGAGCCATCAACTCTTCCGGATCTTTGACGATCGAAGTGACCAAGACGAGCGATGAGGGGTATCTATCGCAAGTGGTGCAGCTCGTCAAGGAGGCTCAGGAAAGCAAATCAAAAACACAGATGCTTTCGGATCGCGCCGCCAGTCTGCTGTTCTACGTCGCTGTTGTGGCCGGCATCGTAACCTTCAGCACTTGGATGGCCCTTGGTGTGGACACAGAATTCGCGGTCACTCGGATGGTCACCGTTCTCGTCATTTCTTGTCCCCACGCCCTCGGACTCGCGATTCCGTTAGTGGCGGCCCGTTCCACGGGGATTTCGGCTCAAAAAGGGTTGTTCATTCGCAACCGCATCGGATTTGAAAGCGCCCGAAGGGTCGACACGATGATTTTTGACAAGACCGGAACCTTAACGCATGGAGAATTCGGTGTTACAGATGTTCTCCCGGAAGAGAGTGTATCCGAAGAGGAGCTTTTAAAGCTGGCCGCTTCGCTTGAGTCACAATCGGAGCATCCAATTGCTGCCGGTATTGTAGCGAAAGTCAACGAAGCGAACATCGACATCCCCCAACCGGAAAACTTTGATTCAATGACAGGAGCAGGCATTACCGGAAACGTTGATGGCAAGATTATTTCGGTCGTCAGTCCGGGTTATCTGCAAAGAGAAGGGATCAGCTATGACGAGCAGCATTTATCGAAGCTCTCGGAAACAGGCAAAACCGTTGTTTATGTCCTTCAGGAGCAGACTTTACTCGGTGCCATTGCCTTGGCTGATGCTGTGAAAGAATCCGCAAAAGAAGCTGTTGAGCGCTTGCATCAAATGAGAATCGAAACCGTGATGCTAACCGGAGACAACGAGAAAGTCGCCCATGAAGTCGCCAAACAGATTGGCATCGATCAAGTCATTGCCGAAGTTCTCCCGCATGAAAAGGCGGAAAAAGTTAAAGAATTGAAGAAAGACGGGGAACGTGTCGGGATGACCGGGGACGGCATCAATGATGCACCCGCACTCGCCAATGCCGATCTCGGCGTTGCCGTCGGCGCAGGCACGGACGTTGCCATGGAGACGGCCGATGTTGTACTCGTCAATAGCGATCCGCTCGATATTGTATCGATTGTCGATCTGTCAAGGGTC
Source organism: Natribacillus halophilus (assembly GCF_900100185.1). Taxonomy (GTDB): domain Bacteria; phylum Bacillota; class Bacilli; order Bacillales; family Marinococcaceae; genus Natribacillus; species Natribacillus halophilus. The sequence continues at coordinate 124,845 of NZ_FNEN01000008.1, forward strand.
ACTTATCGCAAGATGATCCAAAACCTCTGGTGGGCTGCTGGCTACAACATCGTCGCGATTCCACTCGCGGCAGGTGTGCTTGCCGGGTGGGGATTTCTGCTTGATCCCGCCGTCGGTGCGGTGCTTATGTCACTAAGCACTGTTATTGTCGCCATCAATGCCCAAACACTTAGAATGTAAGGATGATAAAGGGTTCCCAGGCAATATTGGGAACCTCTTTTCACACTAAGATAACTGAATGGTTGTTATACAAGTCGCGTCTCCTTCAAACGTAGATATTTCCGCTTCCGCTGTTTTACCTTCATACTCTATTTGAACTTGATATGTTTGGTCGCGAGGTAACCATAAATCAATGAACCCATTTGCCAACGTAGTCATCGTTTCGTCAACAACGACATGACCATCTTCATCCTGAATATGTACATCGAATTCCTTCTCCGGCAATTCCCCTTGGCAACCAGTTAGACTATGATCGGTACAAGGGTGTGTTGTATCAATATACGGTGCCATCGACACAAAGAATTCATCATTCGGGAGATCATACGCGGTATCGTTATTATTACTGTCAGTGACAAGCAGTTCTTCCGAAGTAATGGAGGCAGACACATCAGCAAAACTCCCAACACTGTACTCTTGCACCATTTTCTTGATATTCTCCGGTTCTCCTTCGTTTATTGTACTTTCGTCACAAGCTGCAACGGTTAAGATGAGTATTAGTTGAAGTACCGCCAATGAACCTTTTTTCATATATTTTTCTACCCCTTTTTCACCTCATCACTTGGACTTGAATCTTAATATATAAAAAGTGCAAAATATATGATCCTGGTCACAGGATAGCCAACAAAATAAAAAACCAAAACACCGTAAAATGATTTAAAAAAAATAAACTCATCGGTTGACCTAGAGTTAACTATAAGTAGTAAGCTTATTGTGTAAGAGAAAACGCAGGGAATGACTTATTTAAATTCGCGGCAAGCGTATTCTCTTGAAAATACGGTTTAAAAGAGAGACAGTATTATGGTATCAAAATAAAGCAGGTATTATTCCAGGTCAGTGAGCTAAAGTTGTTGGTGATTAAAGGCTTACCTTAATTACAATTAAACGAAAGAGGGTCATTAGATGATATTAAATGAAACGTATGCATTATCAAATGGCGTTAAAATTCCAGAAATGGGTGCCGGCGTCTGGATGATCGATAACGAGACAGTTGTTCAAGTTGTGAAAGACGCTCTTGACTCAGGCTACCGTCATATCGACACGGCCGCAGCTTATCTTAATGAAGAAGGCGTAGGGCGTGCTATTCGAGAATCTGATGTTGATCGTGACGATGTTTTTGTTACTACAAAGCTTGAAGGCGGCATCAAAAATTATGACGAAGCTGTCAAAGCCATTGATGAATCACTGAAACGCCTGGAAATGGATTATGTCGATTTAATGCTTATTCATAGTCCGCAACCTTGGGAAAATTTCCGTGATGAGAATAACCATTACTTCGAAGGGAATTTAGAAGCATGGCGCGCATTGGAAGAAGCTTATGAAGCAGGGAAACTACGAGCAATCGGTGTTTCCAACTTTGAACAAAAGGATTTGGAAAATCTAATTAATCATGGCAAAATCAAACCAATGGTCAATCAAATCCTCACGCACATTACAAATGTTCCTACCGACGTCATTGATTACAGTCACAGTCAGGACATTGTTGTCGAAGCCTACTCACCAATCGCTCACGGTGCAATTCTTGACCATCCTACTGTAAAAGACATTGCCAAAAAATACGATGCTTCACCTGCTCAATTAAGTATCCGCTATGTCTTGCAATTAGGTACAGTCGCATTGCCGAAATCCACCAACAAAAACCATATAAAAGATAATACTGCCGTAGACTTTACTATCTCTGACGAAGACATGAAAGCCCTCAATGATCTACCCCTTATCGAAACTTATGGTGAAGATGAGGATATGCCCGTCTTTAGTTCACAATACAAAAATAAGTAAGTCATACATGTTAACCACTCAGTGATTCACTGAGTGGTTAATGTTATCAGATATTACTTATTATAACCTTGTTTGGTCATTTACAGCTTTAATCATCGCAGACCAGTCGAGATCACTCAAACCGTTTTGTTTACCATATTCAAAATGCTCATTTGCTACATCAGCCACCGGCATTTTCCGATGCGCCCTTTTCGCTGCCGCTCTTTTATTCTTAATTTATCTTACTCACATACCATAACGAATATTATATGCATGCGCAAACAATTTTTAAGATTAATTTCTATAACTAGCCACAGACTCAAGATGCAGGATGTATATTTGCATGTCACAAATTCCCATAAAAAAGAAGCCGCTGATAAATTCAGCGACCTCGTGAAAAGGATGCAAAATTGATTTTCTGAGAAAAAGTATGCCAAAAATATGCCATTTGGCTACTTTTTATGGAGTTTAAAGGCTGTATGGTGCGGTGTAACAGGGTTTTTAAAACCTCGTTACATCATGCCGCCCATACCGCCCATTCCTCCCATGCCGCCCATGTCTGGGGCGCCACCGCCGCCGCCGTCATCTTCTTCCGGGCGGTCGGCAACAACAGCTTCTGTTGTGAGGAACATCGCGGACACGGAGGCCGCGTTTTGGAGAGCGTAACGGGCGACTTTTGTTGGGTCAACGATGCCGGCGTCAACCATGTTTACCCATTCGCCTGTTGCTGCGTTGAAGCCGATGCCGACTTCTTCGTTTTTGAGACGCTCAACAACGACTGAACCTTCCAGTCCTGCGTTTGTAGCCATTTGACGAACCGGTTCTTCCAGTGCACGTAGAACGATGCTCACACCGGTTGATTCGTCACCTTCGGCTTCTACTGCTTTTACGGCGTTATACACATTCACGAAAACCGTGCCGCCGCCGGATACGATGCCTTCTTCTACCGCTGCGCGTGTAGAGTTTAAGGCGTCTTCAATGCGAAGCTTACGTTCTTTCATTTCCGTTTCAGTAGCTGCGCCGACTTTCATGACGGCTACACCGCCGGCTAGTTTTGCCAGGCGCTCTTGCAGCTTTTCACGGTCGAAGTCAGACGTCGTTTCATCAATCTGTGATTTAAGCTGATTGATGCGGCCGCTGAGTTGCTCAGGCTCGCCTGCACCTTCAACAACGGTTGTATTGTCTTTCGTGATAACAACCTTGCCGGCACGGCCGAGTTGATCAATGCTTGCCGATTTCAGGTCATGACCGAGATCTTCCGTAAGCACCGTACCACCTGAGAGGATAGCGAGATCTTCGAGCATCGCTTTACGGCGGTCACCGAAGCCAGGTGCTTTTACGGCAACAGCGTTGAATGTGCCGCGAAGCTTGTTGAGTACAAGGGTAGCAAGCGCTTCACCTTCAACATCTTCAGCCACGATAAGGATCGGCTTGTTTTGTTGCACGACTTGCTCAAGCAGCGGCAATACTTCCTGGATATTCGTGATTTTCTTGTCTGTAATCAAAATGTAAGGGTCATCCAGGCTTGCTTCCATAGAATCATTGTCAGTCACCATGTAAGGAGACGCGTAGCCGCGATCGAACTGCATCCCTTCAACAACTTCCAGTTCAGTGTCCAATCCTCTTGATTCTTCCACTGTGATGACGCCGTCGTTTCCTACGCGACCCATTGCTTCGGCAATGAATTCGCCGACTTCTTCGTCATTCGCAGAGACGGTACCCACTTGCTTAATGGACTCACGGCCTTCAACATCACTGGAAATCGTTTGCAGTTCCTTGACAGCAGCTGCCGTCGCTTTCTCGATCCCGCGGCGAATGCTCATTGGGCTGGCTCCGGAAGTAACGTTTTTGAGTCCTTCCTGAATCATTGCCTGCGCCAAAACTGTGGCGGTCGTTGTACCGTCACCGGCGATGTCGTTTGTTTTGTTGGCCACTTCGGATACGAGTTGCGCACCCATATTTTCGAAGTTGTCTTCGAGTTCAATTTCCTTGGCAATGGTTACCCCGTCATTGGCAATGAGCGGAGAGCCGAATTTTTTCTCAAGAACGACGTTTCGTCCTTTTGGTCCCAATGTTACTTTTACAGCGTTTGCAAGCTCGTCTACACCTCGCACCAATGCGCGGCGAGCGTCTTCGCTAAAACGAATATCTTTAGCCATTGTGTATTCCCTCCTATTTGTCAAATATGTAGGCGACAATGCCTACGAAACGTTTTTACCCAACGACCGCGAGAATATCACTTTCACGCAAAATCAGGTATTCTTTTTCGTTGTATTTCACTTCCGTGCCCGCGTATTTGGAGAAAATGATCGCGTCGCCTTCATTCACTTCGGGAGCGACTTTTTCACCATTATCGGTTACCCGTCCACTTCCGACAGCAACGACTTTCCCTTCTTGCGGTTTCTCCTTCGCGGAATCAGGAAGGACAATGCCACTTGCTGTTTGTTCTTCTTGTTCCACTTGCTCGATGACAATTCGATCACCTAATGGCTTCAACAAGGAAAACACCCTCCTTTAAAATAAATTGTGAACAGTTCTTCTTGTTAGCACTCGTCATCATCGAGTGCTAACGCCACTTACAATGATAAAAGGTTCGCGCTTCTTTTGCAAGCCCCGTCCGTTGAAAATTTTTTCTGTTGATCTTCGTAGCTATGACATGAATTTGAACTTTCTGCGTGTTAGCCTTATGCTATGATACAATGTAAAAAGCCATTTTAATAAAAGGAGTCGTGCTTTTTGAGTTTACGATATTGGTTAGTGATTGTCACTTTTATAGCCGTGCAATTATTGGGCGGCCTTCTCGCGCTCCCGCTGATGGCATTCGGTTTCTCCTGGGATACGGCTACGACAACGGCTATTATTATTAGCTTTACGATCGGTTTAATTGTGATATGGTTTCTCATCCGCAAAGAACCTGATCCGTTGCGTAGCAAGCAAGCTCCTTTAAATGCAGGCTTGTCTATCCTTTTGGTCATCGGTGGTTTTTTTGTCGCGCTTATTGCTCAAGTCGTCATCATTGAATTTCAAAGTTCAGTCCTCGGAATCCAGCCGGAATCCGAAAACACAGAACTGATTCTCGATATTATGAGCGAGAACATTTGGATGATCGTGACCGTTGCCTTGATCGGCCCCATTATTGAAGAAATAGTGTTTCGGCAGGCGATCTTCGGACATCTTTATAGAAAGATGAACTTCTTTTGGGCCGGACTTATCAGCTCGGTGATCTTCGCCGTGATTCATCTGGATTTTTCGCACATGCTCGTATACATGGTGCTAGGCTTTCTGTTTGCCTATTTATACGCCCTATCAAAACGGATTATCGTTCCGATTCTTGCCCATGTGCTGATGAACGCATTTGCCTCCCTTCCCGTTCTCCTTGGTATTGACCCCGAGGATGTCGAACAAATGGAAGAGAGTCTGCAGATGATTACCGGGCTGTTGGGAGCCTTGATTCCATGATAATGGGATTTGCCTATACTTTTGTCGGAACTTTGTTTGTCGGCTTCGCGATCATTCATGTCCAGCTGCAGGGCTGGGGCATCATTCCTTACCTTTTTCTCGGCTTGGCTGCCCTCGACTATATCATTGCCTGGAACACCTTTAAAAAAAGGACGAACGACAAGCAAGGCCAACAATAAAGCGAAGTAAATAAAAAAGAGTGTCGAGGAGTTGAATACCTCACACTCTTTTTTTATCTACATCTGATTTTCCGCCATCTCCCTTTGCCTGGCGGCATCTTCTCTCATCCGCTTCCTAAACGCATAACGGGAGATAACGACACTCAGTTCATACAACAAAAATAACGGCACCGTAACAATCAGGTGTGACACAAGTTCAGGCGGGGTAATGAAAGCCGCGATCACAAGCAATGCAAAATAAGCGTATTTCCGAATGCGAGTTAAGAACATGGGCGTTATCAGCCCTAGTCGAGTAAGAAACATCACAACAACCGGGAGTTGAAAAATAAACCCAAACGGCAATGTCAGGCGAAACAGGAAGGAAAAATATTCATTAATCCCATATTGCTCTGTAATGTTGAGGCGCTCGGCAAGATCCCCGAGAAAATCCATAATATATGGCAAAAGGACATAAAAAGAAAACGCGATCCCTCCCAAAAACAGTACCGTTGCTATTGGAATATAGGAAAGCGTGATCTTTCGCTCTTTTTCAGCAAGCCCCGGGGCTATAAACGCCCAAACCTGATATAAAATCACCGGCAGCACAAGAATGATCGAGATAAAGAAAGCAAAATTTATATACACTCGCAACGGATCCGTTAATTGAAACGCGTTCATCGGAAAATCCTGCGCTTCCGGAATGCTTTGCAAGTATTCTACGACCGTCGGTGCCAGGAAAAACCCGACACCCAAGCCCACTACAAGAAATAAGGCGCTAAAAATCAATCGTTTCCGTAACTCTTCAAAATGGGCACGGAACGTCATATCCCGTTGATTCATCGAATACCCATCCTATCTATCGTAATCCTTGTTCTCTTTCTTCTCTTCAGAATGATGGTCTGTCAGTCCTTTTGTGGCACTTTTGAATTCCCGCAACGTCTTCCCGGCGACTTTTCCCATTTCCGGTAACTTATTCGGTCCGAACAGGAACAGCGCGACGATGATGATTAAAATAAGGCTCGGTCCGCCTATACCACCCATTGTGAATGCCTCCTTATCTATAGTGGATAATGCTTTAGGAAATAAACGAGCGATTGCAATTCAACCGATAAATCAATGTGATGTACCCGTATATGTGGGGGTACAGTTATACGGGACGATGTAAAGTTTAAAATCCCTTCAACCGGTGTATGCGCAAGCTGATCGGCCACCACTTGTGCAGCTGATGACGGAACGGCGATAATCGCCACCCGTGTCGACTCGTCCACTTCCGTTTTCAACGCGTCCATATCCATGACGGGCACCCCGCCGATGTCTTTCCCGACTATCGTCTCGTTCGTATCAAACGCTTTGACGATATGGATATTATTGTTCTTGGCGAAATTATAATTCAGCAGCGCTTTTCCCAGATTCCCAACCCCGATGAGAATAACGGGGGTTACCTCATCCTGGTCCAACGTTTTTCGAAAAAAAGCGAGCAGACGCTGGACATCATATCCATACCCTTTACGTCCGAGTGCGCCAAAATGGGAAAAATCTCGACGAATCGTCGCGGAGTCAATTTTGACAGCGCGGCTCAATTCGGTTGACGACACTCTCATCTTACCCGAAGTGTATAAATATTCCAGATAACGATAATAAAGCGGCAGCCTTTTCGCGGTTGCCTGCGGAATTTTTTGCTGTCCGTCCATGAAAAGCCTCCACTTTTTCTACCTTTCTTTAGTATAACATGTTTGCTACACTTGTCATTACCGGAGCGTAAAGGATGAATCCAATGATTATTTTACAATGTGATCGCATAACGAAATCTTTTGGTGCAGAACAGATTTTACAAGATATAAAGATGGAAATCAAAAACGGGGAGCGGGTTGCGCTCGTCGGTCGCAACGGGAGCGGGAAAACAACATTGCTTAACATTATGACCGGTCAGGAACCCTACGACAGCGGCTCTATCATGATGCCGAAATCACACACGATGGGGTTTCTCGCCCAGGATACCGGCCTTGAATCCACCCGTACGATCTGGAACGAACTGCTGACGGTCTTCTCGTCTCTTCGCGAGATCGAAGCGGACATCCGCGAGCTGGAAATGAAGATGGCCGACCCCTCCGTCTATGAAAACGATAAAATATATGAATCCGTCGTTAATGAATACGATGAAAAGCTTGAATATTTCAGGGTCTCCGGCGGCTATCAGTACGAGGCTGATATGCGCGGTATCCTTTCGGGGCTGAATTTCGATCATCTCTCCTATGACTTGCCGGTCTCGTCATTAAGCGGCGGTCAGAAGACGCGTCTCGCCCTCGGGAAACTATTACTTTCCAAACCGGACCTTCTTATTCTGGACGAGCCGACCAACCATCTGGACATCGAAACGTTAACATGGCTGGAAAATTACTTGAACGGTTATGAAGGCGCCGTCTTGATCGTCTCCCACGATCGCTACTTTTTGGATAAAATCGTCACGAAAGTGTACGAAATCGCTCATACGAAAGCCACGTTGTATCACGGCAACTACAGTCAATTCCTGGAGAAACGGGCTAAAGACGTGGGGCTCCAGCAGAAGGCGTATGACAAACAACAAGATGAAATTGCGCAAATGGAAACGTTCATTGCCAAAAACATCGCCCGTGCTTCTACGTCAAAACGGGCGCAAAGCCGGCGCAAACAGCTGGAAAACATGGAGCGGGTCGAAGCGCCTCTCGCGGATCCCAAAAGCGCGTCGATGTCTTTTGAAATCGCACAGGCGAGTGGTAACGACGTGCTTTCCGCGCATAGGCTTACATTTTCTTACCCCGGGAATGATCCTCTGTTCAGTGATATCGACCTGGCTGTGAACAAAGGAGAAAACGTCGCGATCATTGGCCCTAACGGCACAGGTAAAACGACTTTCCTTAAAATTCTCGGCGATCGACTCGAAGCTTCTGCAGGAGAGGTTCACTACGGAAGCAAAGTCACCGTCGGCTATTATGACCAGGAGCAAACGCAGCTCAACCCGAAAAAGACAGCGCTCGATGAATTGTGGGATGAGCACCCACGCATCATAGAAAAAGAAATTCGCGCGGTGTTGGGACGGTTTCTTTTCAGTGGAGAGGATGTGTATAAACTTGTCCACAATCTCAGCGGCGGTGAAAAAGCGCGGCTCACCCTTGCCAAACTGATGATGCAAAAAGCCAACCTGCTCCTTTTCGATGAACCGACGAACCACCTCGATCTTGATAGCAAAGAAATTCTGGAAGGGGCTCTTCTTGAGTATCCGGGGACGATGGTGTTCATTTCACATGACCGGTATTTCCTAAACCGGATGTCCACACGCACCATCGAATTTTCCCGGGAGCAACAATTGCATACCTACCTCGGCAACTACGATTACTATTTGGAAAAGAAAGCGGAGGAAAAGGAACGGGCTCTCCTGCAAACCGAATCAACAAAAGCACCTGCCACCGAAAGTTCGGATAAAAGCGCATTTGAACAGGACAAAGAGGACAAAAAAGCGGCGCGCAGGCGCCGCCGGGACATCGAAGCCACCGAGGAAAAGATCAGCCAACTCGAAGAAGAAACGGAAGCCCTGCAATCATCACTGCTTGACCCTGATATCTACGAAGACTTCCCCCGTGCCGCCCGTATTCAGGAAGACATCGAGGAGAAGGAAGCGGAATTGGAACGACTCATGGATCACTGGGAAACATTGCAGCTAGAGGACTCCGAATGAATGATCGGGCTTTCCACAGTTTCCACAGAGTTATGCACAAATGATCCCCTGATCAGGCGGTTATCCTAGGGCTTTACCCACAGAACAGCCAAATGATCCACAGTTTGGCTGTTCACAAGTGCAGCGTTGTTGGCAGTGGATAGGGGCGATTTATCCCCAACGTGCACAATTTTATTTTCCACATCACTCAAACAAATGCTTTACTTTTTCCACAGTATATGCACTGCCGCCACGGTCAGCGACATCTTCGATCATCATGGAAACGAGCAGGCCTTCGTCTTCATAATCATATGCCACGAACCAGCCATTTTGTAAGTCCTCTGTGTTTTCATCTTCCTGGGAAGTCTTCAGCTCCGCTGTCCCTGTTTTCCCGGCAATCGTGATATCATCCATGACCGGTTCATATGCAGAGCCTTGGTCATCTTCAACAACGCCGCGCAACCCTTCGGTAATGATGTCAATATCTTCAGATGGCGTTACCGACTCGTGCCAAATCTCCGGGGATTCATCCTCAACTTCCAGCGTCGGCGCTAACATATCCCCATCATTCAGGAATGGTGTGAATGCTGCGGCCAAATGAAGCGGAGACATCAGCATTTCCCCTTGGCCGTAACCGGTATCGGCGAGCAGCATATCCTCATCCAGGCCATTGTCGGCGAGCTCGGATTCACTGACCGGGAATTCATACGGTACATTTTCTTCAAACCCAAAATGTTGCATGCCCTCCGCAAAGTCACTGCTGCCCGTATCAAGCGCAGCTTGTGCAAAATAAATGTTGTCGGACGTTATCAATGCATCCTCCAGATCAACTTCCGTTAATCGATCGGATACGCGCGTCACTTCGTATTCACCCCAACTGTCATCCGGTTGCCAACTTTCGCCTTCAATATTTTTTACTTCTTCAGCATCCAGGCTATCATCCTCCAGAGCAATCGAAGCCGTCAGCGGCTTGATCGTAGAACCGGGAGAGTACAGATTGTTAAAATTTGCCGAAAAAGGCGATTCCGGATCTTCATTGGCTTCCTCGAACGCTCCTTCCGGCCAGCCAAACACAAAATGATTCGGATCATACGTCGGGGTACTCACCAGACCAATGGTTTCACCCGTTTCAGGGTGCAGGGCTACACCGGCCCCGGAGTCGCCGTCCATCTCCGAAAACATGCTCTCCTGAAAATCAGCGTCAATGGTTGTCACCACATCCTCGCCGTCTTCGACTTCTTTTTCGGCAATCACTTCTTCACTTTCCGGAATGATAATCTCCCAGCCGGTAGATCCCCGCAACGTCTCTTCATAAACATTTTCCAGGCCACTGCTTCCTACAACGGAACCAGCGTCGTATTCATCCGACGGCAATTCCTCTAAATCGTCGGCATTCACTTCACGAATATAACCCGTGATGTGGGCAGCTTCTTCAGCAAGCGGATAATAGCGCGATGTGGATTCCTGAATCATCACGCCGTCACTTTCCAGAAGCGCTTCGACGGTGTCACCCTCGCCTGGCTGAAGCTTGGTTACAGGTACAAACGTTTCGTCCCCAACCCAGTCAGCTTCAAGTTCAGTTTCGATGTCCTCTTCGGATACGTCTGTAATCTCGGATACCTCTTCAACGGTATCTTCGTCCATTTCACCGGGCACGAGCCCGACTTCATCCACGGACGTATTGACAGCAAGACCGTCTTCATCCTGATCGAGAATTTCCCCGCGCTCAGGTTCTTCAGATATCACTTCTACGGTATCCCCATCCTCAAGTTCCGGAAAAATAAACGACGAATCCCAGTTTATTTTCCACATATCGCCATCCTCGGTCTCTTCTTCAACGAAATCGGCTTCACCGTCAAAAGCAACCTCCCCCGCGACGGTTTGCATGGAAACTTCATACGGACGGGGCGCTTCTTCCTCCTCTTCCTCTTCGGGAATGGCGGTTGTTGTAACGCTTAGATCCTCGGCTTCAACGCTTTCATAAATCGTTTCATAACGTTCCACAAATGTTTCCTGATCTATGTCATCCTGCGTCTCTTCCGAAATATATGTATACATTTGTGCAAAATCCCGTTCATTCCACGCATCCACAAATTCGTCCATCACTTCATCCGGCGTCGGCTCCTGTGAGCAAGCCGCCAGACTCACGAAAAGAAAAGGCAGTAGATATTTTTTCATCCGGATCGATCTCTCCTATGTTCATTACATTTTGCATGCTACCATTGTATCAGAAAAAGAAAGCCAAAATATACCGATATTTGCAATTATGTGATAAATATTGTACTTAAGTTGGATATCTGTGCTATACTGACAAAAAACGAAAGGAAGTGGGCGATGAGAAAAATTAAAGAACGCGAGCCGTCTGCCGAATTGAAAATTTTGCGATTGTTGCATCCGCGTATGCAGCTCCCCGACCGGCAATATTATTTGCATCTTGAAAAGGGGTATGCCGGTGAGTTACAGATGGACGCCTGGATTGAGCAAGGGCTTGTCAACGATTGCCTTGTCGTCAACGATCTGTTGCTCGAACACAAGCGAAAGGTTTTTCAAATTGATTCGCTCCTTATTTTTCAAGAAATGATTCATGTCTTTGATTCCAAAAATTTTGAAGGCGATTTCTATGTTGACGCTAATACATGGTCCTCGCTCGCGGGTCGTGAAATAAATAACCCGTTATATCAGATGGAAAGAGCCAAATCCCTCTTGCGTCAATTGCTCCAACGGCGTCTTGGCATAAACCTCCCGATCGAATCCTTCCTTATTTTTATCAACCCCGAGTTTACACTCTACAATGCCCAACCGAAATTACCCGCGGTTTTCCACAGCCAACTTAAACCATTTATGAAAAAATTAAACAATATTGACTCGAAACTTAATCGGGGCGATGAAAAGCTGGCTGAGCAGTTGGTTGCGCTGCATTCAGACGAGCCACCTAATATCGAGAAGCCGAAGTACAGCTTTGAGCAATTGAAAAAAGGTGTTGTTTGCGGTGACTGTGGATCTTTTATGCTTGAAAAGGGACGATCATGGGTGTGTGGAGGCTGTGGGCACAAAGAAAATGCTCAAGCCGCGATCATCCGGAGTGCGGAAGCATTCAAACTCCTTTTTCCCGACAGAAAAATCACGAGCAACACGATCTGTGAATGGTGCGCGGTAGAAGGTGATCGGAAAAAAGTTGTAAGAGCGCTCACCAATCATTTCAAACGCGTAGGAGATGGGCCAGCTTCATATTATGCTGATTGATATCGAAGTACAATAGCATGATTTCAGTATTACATCTCGATATCATCCCTCAAAAGGAGATCGAACTAGCTCGTGGGGGATGATTTGCTTGATTTCATACCCCAAAAGCCGGGCGGACTGGTCCGTGAGGGATGATTTCCTTGATTTCATCCCCCAAAACCCGAGCGGACTCGCCCGTGAGGGATGATTCACTTGATTTCATACCCAAAGACCGAATCGGATAGACCGCGGGGGATGATTCACTTGATTTCATACCCCAAAACCCAAACCGACTACCCCGCGGGGGATGATTCCCCTGACTCCATACCCCAAAGCCCGGGCGGAACTCACTCAGAGGGTCAAGACGCACGATGCCATACCCCAAAACCCGGGCTGAACCAAACCGACGACAAAACTTTTACCTTTCAAACCGCAGCGGGTCGTAAGGAGAAAGATCCATCTCGCCATCCTTACCGAGAATGGCGTCGCTCATGCACTTACCGACGTAGGGCCCCATCGTTAAGCCTGAAGGCCCGAGGCCATTGGCAACGCTTAAGCCTTCAACCCCCTTTATGCTTCCCATTAAAGGGACATCATCAGGGCCAACGGGGCGAAAGCCGATACGGGTTTCGTGCACTTTACTTTCTGCTAATCCGGGTGCAACCGAAAGCGCGCTTTCCAGCACCTCTTGAATGCCGGCCGCCGTCGGGCGGTAATCAAAACCTACGCCATCTTCACGCGACGCGCCGACCACCACGCGCGAATCATTGAAGGCCAGCATGTAATAACTCGTTCTCGGGAGCACCACCGGCCAGTCGGATGTATCGGCTTCCGCCAACTGCAAATGAATAATTTGGCCACGTTGCGGTTCAATGGGAAGGGAAATTCCGATAGGCGTGAGAATGTCTGCCGTCCAGGCGCCTACAGCAACGAAGACATGATCCGCTTCATATACGGTCTCATTTATGTATACGCCACTCACTCGATCTCCATCTTTTTTCAACCGTGCTTCGCCTCGAATGATTTCAGCTCCTTGTTTTTCAGCACCGCGCAGGAGGGCGTCCCTTAATTGCTGCCCGTCTACGCGTGCTGCTCCGGAGAGATGCACGGCGTCCAAATGAGCCCCTAGTGGCGGAAAAAGATCTCTCGCCCCAACGTTTGTCATGCGCGTGATCTCTCCTACTTCCGGTGAAGTCTGCCGGGCGTCATGGGCTTGTTTTTCAATCTTGTCAAGTTCTGCCGTGTCCTCACTCACCGCGAGCGCGCCCACGCGCTTGAATCCCCAGTCATTTTCCCCATCTGCCTGTAACAGCTCGACCAACGTTCCATAATAATGGGCGCCGCCGCGAGCCATTTCATACCAGGGCTGATTGTCTTTTCGCTCCGAAATCCAGGGGCAAACAATCCCTGCCCCCGCCGCGGTGGCCTGCCCTTCGTCGTGCCTATCCACAAGCGTTACATGAGCCCCTTCGAGGGCGAGATGATATGCAGTGCTCGCCCCCACGATTCCTCCGCCTACAACGATCACGTTCATTTTTGGCCTCCTCTTTTATAACGCTACGCTCACTGGCTTTTTCTCCCGAAATAACCACCATTCCGTAAAGCCGATATCCTTAAGTTTTGCCCTTACGGCTTCCAGATCATCGCCCACTCTCCGGGGGTGATGCGCATCTGATCCCATCGTAACCGGAACACCGTAAAAACAGGCGCGTTCCAGTATGTCCTCGGAAGGATACCAGCCTCCACAGGCCTTCATTTTTCCGGATGTATTCACCTCAATCGCTACTTGCTCCTCGGCAATGGTCTGCAGCGCGTTCTCAACTTTATTCGTCTGAATATCCGTGATTTCCGGACAGAATCCCTTAATCGCGTCAATATGGCCGAGCACTTGATAATCCCCAGATCGTGCTGAGGCGGCAATCAGATCAAAATACGCTTCTTTTACTTTGAAAAGATCTTCGTCGTCAGCGCCTTTCCAACGATCTCGATCGAAAATATTTCGGCCAAACGTGTAGTGCACCGAGCCGATGACGTAATCCAACGGATATTTTTGTAGTTGCCTTCTATATGACGCCACACCCTCCGGCAAAAAGTCAGCTTCAACACCGAGCAGGACCTCGATCCTGTCGGCGTACTTTTCTTTTAGCCGTAAAACGTCTTTCACATAGGCCGGAAATTCCCGCTTTTCCATTGCAATTCCCGGATCCGCTTGTTCTTTGTCACTATGAAAAAACGGAGAATGGTCGGAGATCCCTATAGCATCCAGCCCTTGATCCAAGGCGGCAAGTACATAATCTTCGACCTCTCCCACCGCGTGTCCGCACCGTTCATGATGGGTATGCAAATCGAATCTCATTTTCAGTGTTCTCCAATCCTAAGTATCATTTTCATTTTACACCCGGGGTTGCAGAAGCTCAAGCTGGGCGACACTGAAGGTACATGATTCAATTGGCTCACCTCATATCCGGAAACGACATAAATTATTTAAAGCAACCATGCTTTCTTTTCTTTCAAAAACGATGTAGGCTTGCTATGATATAAAGGAGGCTTACGATTAAGCATGAACGGATTGAACAGCCAAAAGGGTGAACGACTATGAGCGAAGATAAAATATATGAAGCGTTAACAGATTCATTACCGGACGAATGTATCCGCAGGAATGAACCCCTTGATAAGTATACACACACGAAAACGGGGGGGAGAGCGGATTATCTCGTTTTGCCGTATACGTATGAAGAAGCGAGCGCCGTGACCGCTCTCGCCTATGAATGGGATATCCCCCTTACCATGCTGGGTAACGGATCGAACTTAATCATACGGGATGGCGGTATTCGGGGGATAGTGCTCCATTTTTCCCATTTAAGCAAAATAACCGTCGACGACGATACCATCATTGCCCAAAGCGGCTCTGCCATTATCGATGTTTCGAGAACAGCCTTGTCTCGCTCACTTACGGGCATGGAATTCGCCTGTGGCATTCCCGGGTCGGTAGGCGGTGCGCTCGTTATGAACGCGGGCGCCTATGGCGGAGAAGTCTCACAAGTGCTCGTGAACGCGACGCTTTTAACCCCATCCGGAGAGATTGTGACGCTTAAAAATGAAGATCTGGAGCTTTCCTACCGCAGCAGTATCATTTCGAAAAAGGACTATATCGCTCTGGAAGCGGTCTTCGAACTTAAACCCGGCCAATATGAGGCGATTAAAGCAAAAATGGATGAGTTAACGTATTTGCGCGAATCCAAGCAACCGTTGGAATTTCCGTCATGCGGCAGTGTGTTCAAACGACCGCCTGATCATTTTGCCGGCAAACTCATTCAGGACAGCGGCCTGCAAAAAACGCGCATCGGCGGGGCCGAGGTGTCGGGGAAACATGCGGGATTCATCGTTAATGTTGACGGCGCAACGGCAACGGATTATTTGTCCTTGATTCGCCACGTGCAAAAAACGGTTAAAAGCAAATTCGATGTCGATCTGCACACAGAAGTGAAAATCATCGGAGAAGATTGATAACCATTGGATGTGATTTAATCAGCGAGAGGAAGAGGGGGATTAACGATTGAACATCGGTTTTTTTCTGTTGCCAAAACAAGAAGTAAAATATTTAAGCCCAGACGCGACGGTACGACAAGCCCTTGAAAAAATGCGACACCACAGCTATACGGCAGCTCCGCTCGTCAATGAGGACGGCAGGTATGCCGGGACGGTCACCGAAGGAGACCTTTTGTGGCAATTGGTGGATCATAAAGAGCCCGGATACGAAAAAGCGCTGAACAGTAGGCTTAAGGATATTACACTGCGCGTGGAAAACGTCCCCATTTTCATTCACGCCCAGATGGAAGATTTGATCGCGTTGTCCGCTGATCAGAACTTCATCCCGGTCACCGATGATGCCGAATACTTTATCGGGATCGTGCGGCGCCGGGATATTATTAAACATTGCTCTTCGCTTCTTTTTGACGGGCAAGAATAAATTCATAAAGATGATACATCTCAAGGTCTTCCTGTATGTTCATCACGTGTCTCCTTTTGAAACAGGATTATCATCATAGGAAGACCAATCGCTCCAACTTCCGGGATACAGCTTGACGTTTTCGATACCCGCCTGTTTTAAAGCAATGATATTCGCCGTTGCCGATACACCGGAGCCGCAATAAACGATCACGGTATCTTTTTCGCGCAATGAACGGAAGCGATCGACGAGCGCGTCGGTCGATTTCCACTTGCCGTCCGCGCCAATATTGTCCTTCCAAAACCAATTTTCTGCGCCCGGGATGTGTCCGGCTTTTGTATCCACCGGTTCATGTTCTCCGCGAAAACGTTCCGTTGCTCGGGCATCGATCAAAGCAACGTTATCCTTATCTTTTAATGTTTTCACCTCGTCCATGGCAACCCTCATTTCCGGCTGCACTAACGGCTCGAACTGGCCTTGAGCCGGGCGGGGGATTTCCGTACTTGTCGGATAGCCCTGGTTTTCCCAGTCAGTGTAGTTGGCATCAAGCAATGACACTTGCGGATGACCGGCATATCGAAGTAACCACCACAAGCGTCCGGCCATTGATCCGTGTTGATCATCGTAGACGACTACTTGCTTGGCATGTTCAATCCCCGCGGCTTTCACGGCGTCCGTAAAATGATTCAAGGCCGGTAACGGATGCCTCCCCCCATGGGTCGTCGCGGTACCTGACAGATCTTTTTTTAAATCAAAAAAGACAGCCCCCGGGATATGGCCTCGTTCATAAGCTCTCCAGCCAGCCTCCGGATCATTGAGTTGATAACGACAGTCAGCAATCACAACATCGGAATCCTCGAGATGATCGTATAGCCATTCTTTCGTTACAAAATGGTCAATGTTCATTCGTTTCCCCTTCCTTTAATCACGTAACTTATGCAAATGGGTATCAGGCACGAGACCATCGTTCGCGGCCCGGTACAGGAATGTCTCAATCGCCTCGTACCCTTCTTCGCCAAGTTCTTTCGTAAATTCGTTGACGTATAGATTGATATGGCTTTGAGCGACATCATCATCCATTTCCTGGGCGTGTTCGCGTACGTAATCTTTTGAGGCTTGCGGGTTTTCCCAGGCATAATCGATGGATTGCTTGATCCAGCCGGTGAGGGCTTCCTGCTCAATGGAGCGACGGGCAATGATCGCCCCCAGCGGAATGGCATGGCCCGTATCTTTTTCCCACCAGTCACCGAGGTCGACGAGTTTATGCAAACCATAATTTTGATAAGTAAAGCGCGCCTCGTGAATGACAAGACCGGCGTCAACGTCCCCTTTTTGCACGGCAGGCATAATGTCGTGGAATGGCATCACAACGATCTCGCCGATGTCTCCCTCTACCTGTTGAGCGGCCCAGAGCCGAAACAGTATATAAGCGGTGGATCGCTCGCTCGGTACAGCCACACGTTTCCCTCGCAAATACGCTGGGTGATGTTCCTCGTCTGCCGTTAAAACGAGAGGGCCGCAGCCACGGCCAAGGGCTCCTCCGCAAGACAGAAGCGCGTAATCATTCAATACCCATGGTAAAGCTGCAAAAGAAATTTTCATTACGTCGTGTTGGTTGGGATCACTCTCTATCGCCAGATGATTTGTGACATCGATATCTGCATACGTGACGTCGAAAGAAGGCGCACCCTCAATCAATCCGTGGGTAAGGGCGTGAAAAACAAATGTATCATTCGGACATGGGGAATACGCTATTTTCATGCGAAAACCTCCTTGATCGCCGCACCCGCTGGCTCAAGCGAGGCGAGCGCTTCCTTGATGTTCCAGTTTTCCTTGTCTCTGGGGCCGGTGAGATTTGAAATCGACCTGATTTCTAACACTGGTAGATTCTGTTCGGCAGCCGCAGTCGCTACGCCAAAGCCTTCCATGGCTTCTGCACAGGCATCTGGGTATCTATGTATCAGCGCGTGTGCGGTATCATCTGTTCCCGTCACCATTGAGAGGGTCAGAATAGCCCCGGTATGTACACGCTGATTCTTTTCGATTAATCGGGAGGACAATCGTTGTACAGATGAGTCATCAGCCGTGATCACGTTTGTTCCAAATCCAAGTTCGTCGATGGGAATAAATGATTGTGATGATTCCGCCCCTAGTTCAGCGGCAATGAGACGGTCACTAATGACGATATCGCCGATAGCTGCCCTGTTTTTAAAGCCGCCCCCGATCCCGACGCTCACCACCATACGGTACTCGTCTTTCGGTAAGGCGAAAGCTGTTCGCGCTGCTGCCTGGGCAGGACCTACGCCGGCGATGGCGACATCGATGCCTGACGTCTCACCGATCCCGCGTTCAACAGCTTCTTTTTCTGCTTCTACCGCGGTCATGATCAGTATTTTTGCCATTAAATTCTCTCCTCACATCTTCCAGTCGCGTCTCCAAGACACAGGGGGGCGAAGACCTGCTTGCCTAAGCGCGACATAGTACTGCCCTTGGTGGATCCCTTCGTGTTGAACGTATCGGAAGTTTTATCGCCGGGAAATGTCACGCTGCCTGTCTCTAAGCTTTCTTTGTACACATTTCGCACTCGAATCATATGCAGGAACAATTCGCGCAACGTACCCAGTTCAGTGATAAGCGGCTCCTCCCAATAAGCATCAGGGACCTCTTCCGCCAATGCATTCGTCATCCCTGCCGCATATAGATAACCGGCTGCTTCCATATCATTCGCCCCGTTTCATATCTCTCCCATTCTTTATAACATGTTCAAGGCAAAAAGTAGAGGAAAAGGGATTGTTCCACTTTATGACCCCTCAAAAGCGCTCCTCTTTTATTTCAATCACAAATGGGTTCTACAAGCTTGGTATTTCACATATTTACTAGGGAGACGTTATTTAGACTTGTCGCCTATTTTAGCCTATTGTAAGATGGTACTATGGTCAGCGGAAGGAACGGAGGGATAAAACAAGGAAATATGGAAGCGCCTTATTTTTTTATAATTCAATCATTTTAAAAAGGGGAGTTATATGTGCGAATTTCTTTAGTTTACCAAATTTTGATCGCATTCATTCTCGCTATCATAGCTGGCGCTATATTCGGTGAAGCCATATTCGTTGTCGAACCCCTCGGCGAGCTCTTTTTACGGCTGATTCAATTCGTCATCGTGCCGCTTGTGCTGGCCTCGCTCATCGTCGGGGTTACAAGCCTGGGTTCCGGAAAACAAATGCTCCGGCTCGGCGGGAAAACGGTTGGATATTTTCTAGTTACCTCTTTTCTGGCGGTTGGTATTGGCCTGTCTATGGGCTTTTTGTTCAACCCCGGTGAGGTAGCCGATATAGATCCACCGACCGAAGAAGAAGCGGAAGAGGAATTGGAAGACACCGAAGAACAAGACGATGATGTCGTTGACGTGATCTTAAGCATCGTCCCTGAAAACCCGATCGAGGGAATGGCTGAAGCGGATATCCTGCAAGTCATCTTTTTCGCATTGGCCCTGGGGATCGGCATCCTGCTCGTCGGTGAACGCGCGGAACCTGTGAAGAACTTCTTTGAAAGCCTGGCCGAGGTGATGTTTAAAATTACCGGCGGCATCATGAAAGTCGCTCCCATTGGCGTTTTTGGTATTTTGGCACCGGTGGTCGGAGAACATGGTTTAGCCGTTTTAATGCCACTGCTGGTCGTCATTGCTGCCCTTGCCGTTGGTTGTTTGATCCACATTCTGGTCGTTTATGGAAGTGCCGTGAAATTTCTTGGAAAGATTTCACCATTGAAGTTTTTCAAGGGAATGTCCCCCGCGTTCATGTTTGCTTTCTCAGCGGCAAGTAGCGCGGCTACCATCCCGCTCTCCATGAAAAATGTGCAAGAGAATGTCGGTGTCTCCAACAACACGAGCAGTTTTGTTATCCCTCTCGGCGCGACCATTAACATGGACGGAACCGCTCTTTATAACGGTGTCGCGGTCCTGTTTATCGCCCAGTTTTACGGGGTTCAGCTCTCGTTTTTAGAAATCGTTACCGTAATGGTTGTGGCAACACTTGCCGCTATCGGTACAGCCGGCGTGCCCGGAGCAGGGCTGATTATGCTGACCATCACCCTCACTGCAGTCGGTTTGCCACTCGAAGGTGTTGCCTTGGTTGCTGCGATTGATCGTATCCTCGATATGATCCGAACCGGTACGAACATTCTTGGTGACAGTGCATGTTCCGTTTATATCGAGCGTTCGGAACACAAGGATAAAGCTTTCCAGGCGGATAAGAATGCACCTTCTGCTTAATGGAGAGCGCTCTACGCGCCGGCCCTGGTCGCCGGCGTGTTTTTGGTTCCGGAGAATAAATATTAAAAACTTGCAGGTTTTTCACCCTTAAGTGTCGTATATTACAATAGGGTGGACTTAAATAATGTATAACTTAAAAAAGAAAGGGGCATGTATGCATGGAATTCGGTATTTTAACCTTGCTGCCGCCGTTGCTGGCGATCGCTCTTGCGATTATTACGCGTAATGTCATTCCTTCCTTATTTGCCGGCGTCTGGATCGGGGCAACGATGCTGGCAGACTGGAATCCGTTGATGGGCTTCTATGTTACGTTTCAGGACTTTATCATTCCTGTCATTGGCGATGAGTGGAACGCCACCGTACTCGTTTATGTTGCGTTGTTCGGTGTCCTGATCGCATTTTTCCAGCGAACCGGGGGCGCTGAAGCTTTAGCCACATTTATTTCCGAAAAAGTAAAAAGCCGTCGGGGAGCACAGGGATCGACCGGAGGCGTAGGTATCCTTTTATTCATTGATGATTATTTTAACGCGTTAACAGCAGGGAGTGTCATGCGGGCTGTAACCGACCGAATGAAAGTGTCACGGGAAAAACTCGCCTATATCGTTGACTCTACCTCCGCGCCCACGGCTCTGCTCGTTCCCGTTTCTACCTGGGTCGTGTTTGTCATGGGGTTAATCGGCGCCCAATTTGCGGAACTGGGCATTTCTCAATCGGAATATTTCGCCTATTTGACGACGATTCCGTTTAACTTTTACGCGATTTTTGCTGTTCTTTTTGTCTTCGTTATCATTTATTTAAAGCTTGATTATGGCCCGATGGCAAAAGCGGAATCCCGTACAATGACGACGGGAAACGTTCAACGTGACGGCGCGCAACCGCCATCTGCAGATGAAATTACCCAAGCGGAACCGATGACCTCCAAGCCAAAATTAATGAATTTACTCGTTCCATTAATCGTCCTGGTGGCTATGATTCCGCCGTTATTTTTATGGACGGGAGGTTATCCGGGAAATGACTTTGTCGTTGCCATCGGTGAAGCGGACGGGGCCATCTCCATTCTTTTGGCCGCTTTTACGGCAGGCATTGTCGGCTTGATCATGGGAATCTCCCAAAAACTGTTTTCTTTCAAGGAAGCGATATCGATTTACATGAGCGGCATTAAAGGGATGGTCCTCGTGTTTATGATCTTAATCCTCGCCTGGTCGATTGGGGAGGTCGCTGCCGTCGTCGGCACCGATGAATATGTGAGCACTCTCGCTGAGCAGTTCTTTACGCCCGCGATTATACCGGCCCTGATCTTTATCATATCCGGGGTTGTGGCGTTTACAACCGGAACGTCTTACGGTACTTTCGCCATCATGATTCCGATCGCAATGCCGATTGCCGCTTCCCTGGACATCTCGATGCCATTAGCGATTGCCGCAGTTCTCAGTGGCGGGATCTTTGGAGATCATTGTTCTCCTATTTCCGACACAACCGTGCTTTCATCTGCCGGAGCATCATGTGACTTAGTCGATCACGTCAATACCCAACTTCCCTACGCACTCACCGCGGGGGGAAGCGGAATTATCGCCTTTGTAATAGCCGGATATACAGAATCTATTTGGCTGTCGCTCGGAGTAGGCATTGTCGTCCTGATTATATTGGCATATGTGTTGAACCGCTTGTTCGGACGGAAGGTGCCGGAAGAACCGGAGACGAACGCGTAAAAAGAAGTTAACTCCCGCTTCTATAGTTGAAGCGGGAGCATTTCTTCCTTCACACCTATTGATTTTCCATCATCTCTTTATCAAGCTCATGATCTTTCACGTATGCTTTCGGCTTCATGATGCTACCGGCATCGAATTCATCCAACGGCTCATCCTCCAAAACGCGATTCGGCGTATCCGGATTGGCCAGCGCTTGTCTGGCGATCGCGACGAAATCGCAATGACCGGCAGAAATGAGGCTCGCTGCTTTCTCCGGTTCACTAAGACTGCCACAAGCAATAATCGGTTTGCCGGAAAATGTCTTTGCCGCTTCCGACATCGTCATCGTACCTTCTCCAAAGCCAGGAGTAGTCGCATCATCATCGGAGAGGTGGATATAATCCACGTCCGTTTCTCCCAAAGTCGAGAAAATGACTTCTGCGTCTTGTTCCCCACCTGGCCACTTATACGTCCCGTTCGTCGCTTTCATCTGCGAAATGCGAATGCCGAGCAGCATTTGCTCACCGACCGCTTCGCGTACATCCTCAATCAATTCCACAATTAAACGCAAACGGTTTTCGATGGACCCGCCGTATTCGTCCTCCCGTTGATTAATATTCTCCGATAAAAACTGATCGAGGAGATAGCCGTTCGCGCCGTGAAGCTCAATCCCGTCAAAACCGGCTGCCTGGGCATAGCGCGCGGAGCTCACAAACCCGTCTTTTACATCCTCGATTTCATCTTTCGTCAATGCCTTCGCAACCGGAAACTCACCTTGCCCGCCGTACACTTCAACCTTGTTACTCGGCGGTTGGAAGGGCGATGGCGCAACACTCGTATCACTATAGTCATTCCCCTGTGATTGCCCGCCGGCATGCATCAACTGCACGATCATTTTTGCGCCGTGGGCCTGTACATCCCGCACGATCGGCTCCCAGGCGTTTGCGTGTTTCTCGGTCGCCAGTCCGGCCTGGTTTTCATAGCCTTGGCTGTAGGCGGTATCCGGATACGTCCCCTCCGTCATCACCGCGGCAAATCCGCCTTTGGCAAAACGCTCATAATATTGGTGCACCCGTGTGTTAGGTGTGCCATCGGGTTCAGAGCTTACCCGCGTCATCGGTCCGACGATATAACGATTTTTTAGAATATGGTTGCTGATGTGTTCCTGGTCAAACAATGTATCCTCATATCGCTGCATTCCTATCACCTTACTTAATTTTTCACCTGACGTCTATTCCTTTTTATCCTGCTCATTAAACGTCACGAAATGCCTTTGCCTTGAAAAAAATGAAGAACGCAAGTAACAGTCCGGCCATTCCCAATCCGAATAGTACTATTTGCACCGGGATCCCCGCGGCTACGAAACCGGCAACGATGCCGTAAGCAATTGGATCAAATCCGTTCATGGCGAGAAAAATTATACTCATGACCCTGCCCATGATCCGGTTTTCCGTTTTCTCCTGGGCGACTGTAAAAAAGGGAATATACACGAAAACCATGGCAAATCCGATAAAAAATAACAGCGCCGTTAACCACGAAAGAGATGGAACCAGACTGAAGATGATAAATAGAAGTAAAGACGCCAGCAATCCATAAATCGTCACCGCCCCGCGACGTTTTCTTATCGTATAGACGCTTAAAAGAAAACTGCCGAGTAGCATGCCGATCCCCAAACTGGCCTCCATGTAACTTAAATTCATCGGAGTGCCTTCATGCACGTCGACGAGCAACGGTATGGCTACATGCAGCGCGCCAAACACGAAAAAATTCAGAGCGATCAAGACGATGAGCCCCGTAAGCAAAAAGTTCGAACGGCGAACGTACCCCATTCCTTCTTTTAAATCTTGCCAGGGACTTTGCGGCACGCGCTCTTCCACCGGCGCTTCCTTCAGAAAGGGCGGAAAGATAAAAAAGGCCGATAGAAAAACGAGGATGGTCGCCGTCAAAAAACTGGCGGGCACGCCGAGTGATTCCATCGTTAACCCTGCGAGTATCGGCCCGATGATAAAAGAAATCTGGTCAGCACCCTGGAAAATGGCGTTCGCCCTTTGCAATTGTCTTTTCGGAACGACTTTCGGAATCAGGGAAACACTTGCCGGACCGAAAAAAGCATCCAGCATTCCGAAGATACCGGCCAGTACCAGTAATACAAACAACGTCAAATGGTCATTCGCGACGAACAAATACATGCTGAATAAAAGACAAGCCTGCACCAAGTTCGTCGTGAACATAATCGTCGTTTTTTTATACTTATCAGCGACAACACCGCCGAACATCATCATCACAAGGCGGGGGATGGTCGCTGCCATTAATACAAGGCCGACGGCGGCCGCTGAATCCATCTCACTGATGGCATACCAGGAGACCGTCGTCAAAAACATGCTAAAGCCGACAACAGCGAAGATGCCGGCAATCAAGAGCAAAATAAATATGCGGTTGCGCAATAGCGGTTTTGATTCGTACACTCCGTTTTCCTACCCTCTCATTTTTGCATTTGATAGAATGTTGAAAGACAGATCCCCATGAGGTGAATCCATGTATCGAAAAATTTTTGTGTTCCTGTTTCTCGCTTTACTGGCGGGGACGGTCTTTATATATGGCGAAAACATTGCGTTATGGATCGATGACCACGGTACGGAATCGATTGTGGTAACTTCCGTGTTGGCCACACTTATGTCTCTATTCCCGGTCATTCCGTACCCGATTATCGGCGGGATCATAGGAGCCATCTACGGATCTTATCTTGGCAGCCTCGTGACCTGGATCGGTTCCTCCATGGCTTCCATCATTATGTTTGCCTTCGTTCGTTTCGGCTATCAGGATTGGGGGTTAAAAATCCTCGGCAAATACGGAGTCATTGCCAAAGTGACCATGCTGTTTGAACGCAATGCCTTTATGACCATCTTTTTGACGAGACTTATCCCTATCGTTCCATCCATTATTGTGAACATTTACTCGGCGCTCAGCCGTGTCAGGTTCTGGAATTATACCATCGCTTCCTCGGTCGGAAAAATCCCGTCGATGATCCTCTTTGCAACGGTTGGAAGCACCATCGTACGCAATCCTGCCGACTTACTCTACGTCGGATTATATTATGGCACCTTCTTACTCATCGTCTACGGCTGTTACCGCTTGTGGAATCGCTATGTCGCCAGGGAGAAAACGCAGGTGGCGGATCAATCACGACACGATTTTTAAAGAAAAAATATATCACGGCTCCGATGGATACGCCGCCAACGTTTAATAATAGATCATCAATATCAGCGACCCGAAGGGTAAAGGTAAATTGGTAAAGTTCGATCAATAACGATAAAGCGGCCCCCGCGAGCGTTACCTTCACAATCGTCCGCAATGAGCGAAACAACATGGGCAAATATACGCCCAACGGGACGAATAAGATAACATTGCCGATTAACATTTTCAAGGGATCCCAGAAGGTGGGGCTAAAAACGCCAATCCGGTAAATGCTGCGAAACGGGATGAGATTATAATTTCGCCCTCCGGGCCCATCGGGTCCGAGCGAGGCTCCGTAGTTCCAGGCGAGTGTCGTAATATAGAGAAGCCCGGCCATATACAGGCCAAACAGCGACCATGCGAAGAATTTCATCTTGTGCACACCTTCCGTCACCGGCGTCCATAAAGTGTATGCACAAGCTTTCCGCCTTCATGACGACGGAAAAAGACGACCCTCCAATGGTCGTCTTTTTAGGATGAAGGTTTGTTATGCGTCACGTACGTACCGGCGATGAAATCATGGATCGCCCGTTTGTCCTGGCGCAAAGTGACCATGAATATAGACACGATAATAGCGATACCGAACGTGAACCCATACACGAGGCCGGCGACGAATTCACGCATCACCATCGTCCCAAAGCTGACATCCGAATGATCTTTTTTTACTACGCGAATGCCAACAATGCGTTTCCCGACCGTATAACCGAACCAGAGGGCCGGCACGACAATGACATAAGCAAGGGCAAGCAATCCTTCACCCAGTTGCACGGCTTGACTCTGGGGATCAAGTCCCAGCGATAGCCCTATCGTTACGACAGCGCCTATTAACAGCCCATCTAAAAGAATGGCTACCAAACGAATCCAAAATCCGCCAACATTAGACACGATCAATCACCTCCCCCTCTCCTTTCCCGATTTTACTAGGGCGGAAACTTTTCACTCTTCGGCCTCCGCCATTTTCTCAATCTCAACTCTTTTCAACGTGGCATCTTCGACCGTCAATATCGTAAATCGAAGATTCTCATATGCAAACGAATCCCCTTCCATCGGAATATATTCAAGCTCGTTTAAAATAAAAGCAGCGAGCACATCTTCTTTTTCGGGAATTTCCGTACCAAAAACCGTGTTCAATCGTCTGAGCGTAATTTTCCCGTTACAAATCATCCGATTGTCCGTCAAGCTTTCGATTAAGTCTTCATTGCCCAAATCCGTCTCA
Organism: Natribacillus halophilus; assembly: GCF_900100185.1. GTDB lineage: Bacteria > Bacillota > Bacilli > Bacillales > Marinococcaceae > Natribacillus > Natribacillus halophilus. The sequence continues at coordinate 151,706 of NZ_FNEN01000008.1, forward strand.
TCTTCGATTTCCTGCCCGATCATCGCTTCAATGATGTCTTCATGACTTAACAGACCGACCGTGCCCCCGTATTCATCAAGGACGATCGCCACGTGCTTTTGTTCCTTTGACATCAGACGAAACACTTGTTCAATGGAATGGAATTCATTGACGAATAACGGGGACATGTCAGAGATTTGCGTCAGCTCCTGATCCAGGTCAACGGACCAATAGATAAGCCCTTTTGAATGAAAAACGCCGATAATTGAGTCCATATCATCCCGGTAAATCGGATAACGGGTAAACCGATTGCCGAGGATAATGTCGCGCGCTTCTTCATATGAAGCGTCATAGGGAATGCCGACGATTTCGACCCGCGGCGTTTTCAGGGCATCGCGAACATTAAGGTTGTAAAAATCGAGAACACCCTTGATGCGCTGTCCTTCTTCACTCGCAAAGGTTCCTTCCGTGTGGGCGATATCAACCATCGTCCGCAGTTCCTCTTTGGAAATCGAAGATTCCTGTTCTTCGTCTTTCGATAACCCTTTAATGACGGCTCCTGTTAATTTGGACAATAGATAGATAAACGGCTTTAAAAGCCATAAAACAAAGCGAATCACAGGAAACACAATGTAAGTCATACGATCAGGGAATGTGGCGGCAACGGACTTTGGTATCACCTCAGCGAAAACAATCAACGTGATGGTTAATATAGCCGTGGCGACGCCAACATTAAAACCATATTCAATCGCCATCATCGTCACAAGGGTCGGCAAAATCACATTCACCACATTATTACTGATCAGGATACCGGTGATAAACATATCCGGCTGGGACAATGTTTGCAGGAGCTTTACTGATTTACGATCATGATTGTCGGCTTTCGTTTGTACCTTCGTTCGATTCGCGGCTGTCATGGCCGTCTCACTTCCGGAAAAAAAGGCAGATGCGCACAAACATAACGCGATAGCTATGCCTATAAACACGTTTTCAACTCCTATGGAAAAAAGGGATCAGATTGTACTCCAACTATACAAAAGAAACGAGAAAACGACAAATGAGTGATTCCTTATTACCCTGAAAATTTATCACATTCTATTCACATTTATTTAAATCTAGTATAAGATTAGTACAATACATACAAAGGGGGCTTAACATGCTGGAATGGTTCGAAAGCATAACAGGTGACATCAGTGATTTTGTCTGGGGCTTGCCATTGATCATTTTACTCGTAGGTACAGGTGTATACTTAACGGTTCGCCTAGCGTTCTACTCCTTTCGAATGTTGCCTTACGCATTAAAAATTTCTTTTTCAAAATCGGATAAAACATCCAAGGGAGACATCAGTCATTTTCAGGCGCTGATGACGTCTCTGGCCGCAACAGTCGGAACGGGAAATGTCGTTGGCGTTGCCACCGCCGTCGTCGCCGGAGGACCCGGCGCCGTCTTTTGGATGTGGATTACGGCCCTTGTCGGGATGGCCACCAAGTATTCCGAGGCAATTCTCGGCGTCAAATATCGCCAGGAAAATGCCCGGGGAGAAATGTCCGGCGGTCCGATGTATTACATTGAGAAAGGACTTGGGCAAAAATGGCTGGCTGTTCTTTTTGCGATTTTTGCAGTATTTGCGGCCATCTTCGGCATTGGAAACATGATTCAGGCGAACGCGGCTGCGGACGTGGCCAATGACGTTTTTAATGTGCCGTTATGGGCCACCGGTGTCGTATTTATGATTCTCATCGGCCTGGTCATCATCGGTGGCATTAAGAGCATCGGGCGCGTGGTCGCCTTTATCGTCCCGTTTATGGTCGTTGTTTACCTCGTTGCCGGCGTTCTTCTGATTATTTTCAATGCGGACGCTGTTGGCGGCGCATTTGGTTTAATCTTTACGGATGCCTTTACAGGACAAGCCGTTGCCGGCGGTGCCATTGGTACGGTGATTCAAATGGGGGTAGCCCGCGGGCTCTTTTCCAACGAAGCCGGCCTCGGTACCGGCGGGATTGCCGCAGCCGCTGCGAAGACGGACGTCCCGGCCCGTCAGGCTTTGATTTCCATGACGCAAGTGTTCATTGACACGATCATCGTTTGTACAGTGACAGGTCTCGCCCTTGTCATGGCTGATATGTACATGCGCGATATCGAAGGCGCGGCTCTTACCGCACAATCCTTTGATGCGCTGCTTCCGGCCTACGGCAATGTTGTCGTCGCGGTAACGTTACTGTTCTTTATCTACTCGACGATTCTCGGCTGGGCGTATTTCGGCGAAAAGTGTTTCACATACCTTGCCGGCACCAATTTCACACTCGTCTACCGCATCGTCTTCGTTTTGGCTATTTTTCCCGGGGCAACGTTATCGCTCGATACCGTCTGGAATCTCGGGGATATCTTTAACGGCTTAATGGCGATTCCGAACCTCATCGGGCTATTACTCTTATCAGGCGTTGTCGTCAGGGAAACGAAACGGTTTAATGAAATACGGGCTTATGAAAAAGGGAAAACGAGTATGTAACGTGAAACGCCTCGATCGAGACCAGATCGAGGCGTTTTTCCAGCTAAGAGAATAGAATTAAATTCAGCGCGGCGATCAACACGAGCGCCATCGCGATCATTCGGATCAAGTGGGTCGGTAATTTTTCAAACCATCTCATTCCCAATTGCGCGCCTATGATCACCGCGAAAATACCGGCGAGGAAGTAAAGCGGAAACGACGGTTCGAAGTCTCCATTGATGCCGTGGAGGAGCAGCGAAAATAAACACGTGATCACCGTGACGATTTGCACATTCGCCGTATACCGATGCTTATCGTCTTTGTATAACAACAGACAATAGACGACGAGAAACGTGCCCCCAACCGCAAATAAACCTCCAAAAAATCCATTTAAGAGGCCCAGAACAATCGGCAGCAGATGGTGACTTTTTTTCACATTCAAATCTCTTTTGGTACTAAAATATAAATATACGACGAGCGCGATCAGAAAATAACCAAGCCACGTTTGCATAAATGCCATTTCTCCATACGTCGATAACACAAAAAACGAGCCAATACGCCCTATAAAAGAAACAGCAATAAAAACGAGTAATCCCTTGAAATTGATATATTTATAATGCCTTACGAGAATCGTTAACGCGGTGGCTGCTATGAAGGATAAAACGAGCAATGTGCTCTCCTGGATGGTAAGAATCAAGGGTAGAAAACCCATCGCCACCAGGCCAAGCCCAAACCCGCTCGCACCTTGCACAAAAGCGCCAATCATAACAATCACAAAAACCAAAAGCAATTCCCAAAACATCTATATCCGTCCTACTGGTAGACTTATTCGACGATCTCTATTCTATCATATATGATGTAGATATCGGACCTTGTAATAAAAAGGAGACGTCACTCATATGTGCCTTATCAATTTCCGTTGGCAAGATCATTCCGAGTATAAAATCATTATCGCTGCAAATAGAGATGAATTTTACGAGCGCCCCACCGCGCCTGCGCATTTCTGGGAAGACGCTCCGGAATTATTGGCAGGACGGGATCTTTTGCAACACGGGACATGGCTCGGCATCACGACACAAGGCAAATTCGCAGCCTTAACCAATTTTCGCGATCCGCAGCAAAGGAACCCCGACAAAATCTCCCGGGGGGCCATCATTAAAGACTATTTAACAGCGGATACATCGCCCCGCGACTATATGCAATCGCTGCAAAATAAAAAGGACGATTATGCCGGTTTTAATTTAATTGCCGGAAGGCCCGATGAACTTTTTCATTATAACAACGTTCATGATGAGTTAAGTAAAATAAGCCCCGGCACTCACGGAGTGAGTAATGATTCATTGAACACACCGTGGCCAAAGGTCGAAAAAGGCAAACATTTATTGAATGTTCATACACAAACAAATGACGTTGAAACAGAGAACCTCTTCCACATGCTTTCCGACACGGAGCAAGCGGCGGATGAATCATTGCCGTCTACAGGCGTCAGTCTGGATCTGGAGAGAAAATTGTCCCCACTGTTTATAAAAACAGGTGATTATGGCACACGTGCTTCTACCGTGCTGCTCATCGACAAACAAAACCAGGTCACATTTGTGGAACGGAGTTTTGACAGAGGCGAGTTTGCGGGTGAGGAGTTCTTTTCGTTCCAGGTCGATTAGTATGGGAACAAAATGAAAAAATAACCCGCCCCTTTCAAGAGACGGGATTCCCGCTACAAATTCTCTTTGAGTCGTTTCAGAATCCGTTCATAGTCATCTTTGTCGAGACCGGGGGCGAACATTTCCGTTTTTTCTTCTAAATCAGGGACGGGCGCGCCTTCGGGCATGCCATGAATCACATGTAAAGGTTCACCTGTTTCCGGATTTTCCCCTTTCCAAATCTGGTCAATATTACTGTAATCGGATTCGCCCCACGTATAGAGGACGTTAAAAAGCCCCTGATCCATATATTTTCTGGCCCGATCAAAAGCATAATTATCCGGCCGTGGCACGGGGAGCATTTTTCCGACATCTACACCAGTAGCTACTTCAATCGCTTTTGCATACGCGATGATATGCGTTCCGCCCCTGACGAGTAAGTATCCACACAACTCCCGGGCCGTGGGATTCGTCGTCATTTCATACACACGCATCTTGTGATGGCGGGCGCCGATCTCCAGAAAATAATTGTGAAGCAAATCCTCAACTAAAGCCCCGCTTCCGTGGACATATCCTCCTTCCCAAGGTCTTCCCATACCATCAGCCGGCAGAGACGTTTGGGCTGTTGTCGTAAAATGATAGGAATAACGAGCATCTTTTCCGATTTGCAATGGGGCTGTATCCGGGTCCCCGGGATTCGTCGTACCATGAGACATAAGGTTGATCGCGGTGGATACGAGTTCCACGTGACCGAATTCTTCAGCCGTGATGCTCGCAATGAGATTATAAAAGGGGAGAAACTTCTTTTTGCCGCGAAAATTGAAGGATTGAAACATATAATTGTTGAGCGTCGACATTTCACCAAATTCCCCGCCCAGGAGATCCTGAACCGCGGCAGCCCCATTAATATCCCCATGTTCAGGCCTTGGCAAGTCAATCACGAGTTTGTTCACACGCTTCATCATCAGTCGATTCCCCCGATCAAATGTGGTCATCATTTGATGATTATGAAAGGGGAAATAAAATTATTCTATTCATGATGCTTCTTGTCGTCTTCATCCCGATAAAACCAGATGATTTGCGCTACCCTGACAGAAAATAACCGTCCTCCCATTTCCACCATGATATGATCAGGCTGAACACTTTCCAATTTTCCCCGTAACGTTCCGCGTGTCGTTTGAATCCCGATCATTTCGCCTTCGAGCTCTAACAAACCTTGGTATACAAAAGGGTCGCTAAGCGTCCATTCGATATGGCTCATTTTCGTCCCACTCCCTTAATATTATCATGGTTAGCCTATGCAAAAGCAGAAAGTGGGTGTTAGTCTACTTCGGGTTCGTCGCCCAAAGTTCGGTGTTTTTCACGAACATGCGCGGGTGGAGTTTCAATTGTGATACAACCACATCAGCCAAGTCTTCCGCCTGCATAAAATGCTCGTTGTCTTCACTGCCGTCACTCAAGTTATTTTCGGCGGTGAAGTCGGTAATCACTTTGCTTGGTGTGATGGCCTGCACGCGGATATTTTCTCTTCGCATTTCTCGCATTAATGATTCCGTGAGCCCATGCAACGCGAATTTCGTGGCGCTATACGCACTGGAGCCTTCGGTTCCGCGAACACCTGACGTTGAAGAAATATTCACGATGTCTCCGGCTTGGCGCTCGATCATGTCCGGAAGAACGGCCTGTGTCACATGATAAACACCCATCACATTGACCTCCCAAACATATCGCCAATCATCTTCACTGAGATCCATAAAGCGGCCGTACTTGCCGATGCCGGCATTATTAATCAAAATATCCACCGATCCAAGTCCGTCTTTGATCTGCTTGATGGCTGCCTGCACCGCGTCCCTATCGGAAACATCCGCTTGGGCGCTCACAGCCTTCACCTCGTACCTTTTCAGTTCTTCTGCCACATTTTCAACGTTCGCACTCGTTCTCCCTACGAGACCGACATGCACACCTTCCTCGGCAAGCTTATGCGCAAGCGCACGGCCAATGCCACGTCCCGCGCCGGTAATTAATGCTGTTTTTCCTGTTAGTGATTGCATAGTTAAAACTCCTTCTCTACTTGTAAGCCTTGATTTGTTTCTTTTTCATTTAAAAATAAACTCATCGCCCATACGCCTGCGATGATAAAAATGAGGCCTGTAATTCGAACGGGACCAAACGCTTCATCAAAAACGATGACTCCTATAAGGGCTACAATACCGGTACCGGCCCCGACCCAAATCGCATAGGCAATCGCCAAAGGAATGTAGACCAATGCTTTTGACAGAAAATAGATCGCTCCCAGCATACCGATAAAAACAAGTGCTGTATTCCACGTATTGGTGAATCCGGCTGCCAACTTTACATTTGTCGTCGCGATGACTTCAAAGACGATGGCAATGATGAGCCAGACGATCCCTATTTTTCTTCCCATAACGCCCCCTCCTTAAACATTCAAAAGAACAACCCCGGCGATAATGACTCCCATCGAGATCACCACTTTTTTGTTTAGTTGCTCATTAAAAACGAGCACACCCACGAAAGCCGTCAAAATCACACCGATTCCGCTCCATGTCGCATACGTGACGCCAACGGGAAGTTCCAGCATAACCACCGACAGCAAATAAAACGTGATCAAATAAATGACGACACCCACCGTCGCCGGGCCCCATCGTTGAAAGCCGCTGGATTTTTTTAACGCTGCATCTCCAACCGATGCAAGCACAATGGCGACCATTAGCAGAACATAGATCATCGGCGCCCACCTCCTTTAACCGTCCAGACGGTCAGTGTAGTAAAAAAAGGAGTCTTAACTCCCGCGTTCCATCAGCTCCTTTACAACGTTAAGCACGTGTTCCCGATCTTCATTGCCGGCCGGATGGATCTCGAACAAATTTTCAAACCATAATCCGCTTGTAATCAAACGGATGATGACGGCCGCTTCCTCCGTATTTTCCTCCCGTAAACGTCGCATCCATTCGGTATATTGTTGTTGCATGGAAGCCAACAATTCACGATCATCGGCAATCGCCACGATCGCGCTTTTATCCATCGTCGAAATGTCGTCACCTTGATCGATATCATTTAGCGTTGATAATACATAACTGAGGGAAAAATCATTTTCGTTTTCATATGCAGCAATGGATTCGTTTGAACGCTTGAACACATAGTGCACCATACCTTCCAGAAGCGCCTGCTTGCTCGGAAAATGATACAGTAAACCCCCTTTGCTGATGTCGGCTTCCTCGGCAACCTGTTCAAGTGTGACTTGACCAATGCCTACATGGGAGACGATCTTTGCTGCAGCTTTTAAAATGTCTTCTCGCTTTGCCATCATTATCATCTCTTTTCCTACTCGTTATTTTACCGTCTGGACAGTCAGTTTGTCAAAATAAAGAAAACTTGGCTTATCGCCAAGCCTGGCGAAAGCCTTAGTTGCACTTATGCATGATAAGAAAGTTACTTTCTTATCTCTAAAAAAAGATGCCCCTTGGAGCACCTTTTTAATTTCCGCTCATAAAGATTCGCCAGAACGCCATAATCAAGACAATCTGCGACACGATGAGCGTCACGATCCAAAGCATATGCCCATATACGGCAAAGATTCCGGCCCCCATGGCCAGGACGATCGCTAAACCGAACATGCCGAGCGCTTTTTTGTCTTTTAATTTTGCCATAATTTATAGATCGACTGGGTGCCGCTATTTTCTTCGCCCTGCTCGAGGAGTTTATCATAAAGTGACTTGACGAGCTCAACCCCGGGAAGCCCTTCTTCCATCTGTTCGGATTCTTCTATGGCGATCTCCATGTCCTTGATGAAATGCTTGACATAAAAACCGGGGGCGAAATCTTCATTTAACATACGTGGAGCGAGATTTTGCAGCGTCCAGCTTCCGCCTGCTCCCGTCGATATACTTTTTAATACTTTTTCCTGATCGAGGCCGGCTTCCTTGGCGTAACCCATCGCTTCGGCCGCCCCGATCATGCTCGCGGCCACTGCGATTTGATTACACATTTTCGTATGTTGCCCATTGCCGGCCTCTCCTAAGTATTGAATATTTTCACCCATCGTTTCGAACAACGGTAGACACCGTTCATATGCCTCCTGATCACCGCCGATCATAATCACAAGTTTCTTGTTGCGCGCGCCGACATCGCCACCGGAAACAGGGGCATCAAGGGCTGAGCCTGCTTTTTCCTTCGCCGCTGCGGCGATTTTTTTCGCGAGCGATGGTTTGGAGGTCGTCATGTCTATCAACGTGGCTCCTTTTTTCATGTGAGCCAATAGACCATCCTCGGAAAAATAAACATCTTCTACATCGCGCGGATAGCCGATCATCGTAATGACGATATCCGCTTCTGATGCGAGCTCTCCTACAGAATCCTTCCAGGTGGCGCCGTTCGCCAAGAGATCGTCAGCCTTTGATTTCGTCCGTGTATAGACGAGCACCTGATAGCCATCGTCCATAATATGTTGCGCCATGCTTTTTCCCATTACGCCTACGCCAATAAATCCTACCGTCTCTTTCATGAAGATCCCTCCCTTTTTTCTATATACCTATCATATCATAACTGAATATTTTTATACTCGAGTTTCGCACCTTGATAAACCAAGAAAAAATGGCCTTTGAATCCGCATAAAATCCATAAAAAACCCGCATGAACACAGGGCTTTTGGTATAATTAAGGTACCAATCCAAATCATGCCAAAAGGACGTGTTATCACATGCGGGGAAAAACCAAAGAGATTGAAAAAGTAATTCAAACTCATGGATTTTCAATTGATTCTATTGTAAGGGATGTTATGAAATCGTTCAACTTCCGCTCCCTTTGTCATAAGGTTGGATTCAAGAAACAGCAAGGATATCCCGTCACCGACATCATCACGTTAATGTTGGTGTTTCCGCTAATGCTTTTAAACAGCATCAATG
>NZ_FNEN01000003.1:0-80956 GCF_900100185.1 Natribacillus halophilus
GTTGAGCGACCATGATGACAACTCACCTCGTATCTATGATTCTATCAGCAGGATAACATTGGTGTGAGTGGTTAATTCAACCATTGTGCACTAGTCACAATTAATTTTTTGGGTAAAGTGGAGTGGAATATTTTTCGAAAAGAAATAAATGATTTTCTATCTAGTCTCGGCGTAAGGGAAGATAAGTTAATAGGACCTTTTTTTATAAAACCTAAAATTTTAGAGGATCAAAGCGTTTTTGACCAAACTTTTAAAAATAAATTACTCATGTACCTTTATGAAGATGTAGAAAAATATGCTTCCGGCAAAGTATTTTCTGATAATGTTTCAAGATTTTCTGACCTCCTAAAAATGTATGAAAAAGGGATTAACATCTTTGATTCAGTATTTGAAATCAAGAACGAAGCATTATATGATAGGTTAAATATAGCAGAAGAATCGGAGGAATATCGTTCATAAATTATAGAGAAGGTGTTTGATATGGGCCCTATTTATATAAAGGAGCTTCTTCCTTATACAATGAGAGAACTACAAGCCAAGTTAAATGTAACTGAAAGTGATTTAAAAAGAATAATAGCTAATTTGATGGAGAAGAACATTATAGATAGAAAAAATATGATATATGTTTTTAAATATGTAGGTTTGATCGAATCTTTCGGTAGAGTCATGTTTGTTTATCCAAAATACATTGGACATATAAATGAAAATCAAGCTGTCCAGTTAATTCGTTTATTCAGAGAGTATTCTCGAAGTGAAAAGTTAGAACATGAAGAATTTGAAACTTTAGGCATCCAAAGAACAAGTGGTCAATCATCTAACCTAATACCACTTATAGATTTCTTCATACAAGACTATTTAGAAAGCGGCTTATATAGTAATGATATAACCATACATGAACTAAACGGGGTAAACGAAATTGATTGGGAAAAAACTGTTAATGAAAGCACAGCTTATAAAGTTGGAAATCAATTTGTTCACTTAGATTATTATTCTATTGATAGGATGCAGGATACTTATGATCTTATTACAAAGATGCATAAGATTATACTAGCTGAATGCTCTGACTATCTAATAAAAACAGGTCTCAATTATTTTTTAGGATACTCAAAGATTGTATTTGATGATTATAACCAGTCTATAGAATTAGATGAAGTAGCAATAACAGCACTTGATAATGAACTGAATAATCAGTTCAATGATAGAAATATTACCCTTTTAAAAAACATGATTACTTATATTAGTCGAAGAAACTATGTAAGTCCTAATGATAACGTTAGCTTTTTTGGGACGAAACATTTTCATAAGATCTGGGAAAAAGTTTGCATTTATATTTTTACAAACATGCCTCAATTATACAAGGAAATTGATAGGCCAATATGGGAAGACAACCTTGGCAATAAGTTATCAGCAAGATCCTTATCTCCTGATATAATAACCGAAGCAAATATAGGCAGTGATACTTTCTTTTTATTGTTGGATGCAAAATACTACAATATATCATTTAACGAAAACAATTTTGAGAATAAAAACCCTAAATTGGAGGATATCACGAAACAATATCTATATGATTTAGCACTTGAAGACTATTACAAGAGAATGGAGTACAATAATAAAATAAATGCTTTTTTGGTTCCAAACGAAAGCGAAGAGTTTAAGTTACTCGGTAAAGTGTATATAAACTTTCTTAAACAATTACCGCTGAAGGATATATTGATTGTTAGCTTACCTGCTGAAATCGTGTATAAATATTACATTTTTAAAAGAAAATTATCAAACGAAATAATCAGTGAACTATTTATAGACGGATATCCAAGTTAACGACATTTTTTCTTCCAGATTTAACTAGCACTGTGGCGAACTTTTTGGATTCCCGTGATAATTATACGAAGTGCCTACTTTGAGAAATCTAATGGTTTCCACTAATGGGGGAGTGGGGTCCTTAAATTTACATTTTATTTCAATATTAACTTTTCTTCAGTGAAATAAAGTTCTGCTGCATGGACTTCTTCACCCATGATAACTTCCCAAATAATTTTATAATAGTCAAGTTGATCTTGGTAAAAAGCTTCGAGCTTTTCTTTTTCCTCCTCTTTTTCATACCTGTCCGTTTTGTAATCAATAATCTTCCACCCGTCTTCAGTCAAATACACTAAGTCTATATATCCCTTCAATCGCTTATTAGTTTGATCACTTCCAAATAGATCTGAATACCCTTCATCGTGAGGTGTTAGTTCCAAATTAAACGGCCATTCTGTATAAACAGCTTGAGCATTTTGTAATTCATGGTAAACTGTTGAATTTTGAAATTGTTCTACTATCTTAAATGCCTGTTTGATTTGTTTTTCTGTAAAACCTTGTTGATGTGCCAGGTTGGGAATGAATCTTTGCACATTCCGTCCCTTAACGACTTGCTCCAACACTTGGTGAATAAACGTCCCCCGTTCCGTTCCTCCTCCTTCTTCCCTTGCAATGGCTGGAAGAGGTTGCTCTTTATCTTTTGTTGGCGACCACTCTTCTGTGATTAATTCACGCATTGCTTTATCCGCATCGTGTTCGTTGTTTCTGGCATTTTCAATGCGCTGTTTGTGAATAATAGTATTTGTTCTGACTTCACTTTGGGTTGGCTCCTGCAAATGAAATATCTCTGTTTCTTGTATATCCAATAACGGCTGCCAACAATTTTTACTGTTATCACTCGAAGAGGAAATAATAAGCATTCGCTCTGCTCGTGTAGCAGCTACATAAAGAAGCCTGAATTCTTCTTTATCTTGAAAGGTTATCTCTTCTGATTTCGCCTCAGCCCAGTTCAAAGGACGACCAATGGTCTTTTTTTGATAAGGACCGTGTGGTTTTTCAAACAAAACATAACCTTCCGCTGCCTGATTTTTTCTTTGAATGTGGACATTGATCTTATCTTCATTATTCTGATAACCGCTAGGATTGGCTAGAAAAACAACGGGCGCTTCCAACCCTTTTGCTTTATGAACATTCATCACACGGACAGCGTCTTTCTCTACGTTTTGCTCGAGCGATCGTTGTTTTTGTTCCAGCCATGTTTTGTACCACGTCTCACCTTCGGATAGAGTAGAAAATGACTGCTCTGCAAGTGTTTCAATTAAATGATCGTACCCTTGCTTAGCTTCTTTTCCCCTATGATTTAAAGCTATATGACGAAGCATGCCTAAATCTTTAATGACATGAATCATAGCGACTGCAACAGAGGTGCGTCGAGCTATTTTTTGGTAGGTATGTAATTGTGCCAATGATTCTTCCAAATCGTTTTTTCCCGCCAATGGCGAATCGCTGTAGCTAAAGAAACCTCCGCCGGCATGCTTCCATTCATAAAGGTCGACATCAGAGACCCCAAAGTAGACATTTTTAAGTGCAGCTGTGGTTGCTCTTTCGTCATTGCCGTCCGCGATGGCTTCAAAAACAGAAGCCAAATCTTTAAATTCCGGAATATCCTTACAATATATTTCCCCGCTTACGTTGACGGGAATGTTGTGTTGTTCAAGGATCGCAGCGTATTTAGTGAGTGGTTTATTATATCTTTGCAAAATCAATATATCTTCGAACTTATAACCTTCATTTAGCAAATGCTTAATATGGAAAGCGATTTGTTCAGCATCATTTTCTTCTACCACAGCCGTGGTTTTATTATGGGCAACTTCCGAGATATATACGCCTTGCATCGCTCCATCTTCACCGTTGTTAACGGGGTTCAGGGGCTGAAAAGCAGCCTGGTATTTATCAGGCTCGGAAGGAAAGACGTTTTCCAACCAACGGTTAAGTGGCGTTGTCACTTCCGAAATCGTTCGGAAATTGGTAGTGAAAGTCAGAACCGCACCACCATAAGAATGGATTTTCTTTTTCACTTCAAGGTACATGTCTATATCAGCTCGCCGAAATCGATAAATGGATTGTTTAGGATCACCGACAATGAATAGAGCCCCATTTCTGGGACGACATTGTCGCCAGTCATTCATTGAGGGATCTTCAGCGGTTAACAAAAACATGATCTCTGCCTGGATAGGGTCGGTATCCTGAAATTCATCTACGAATAGAAAACGATATTTTCTTTGTAAGTCGATGCGCACATGCACGTGAGATTGTAACAGTTTTTTCGTTTTTAAAAGTAAATCTTGATAGTTCAACATAGCTTTTTTTTGCTTCGCTCGTTCATACCACTCCATAGCTCCTTGTAAAAACGTGAGGATATGAAAATGGGTGTACTCGTGCCATTGTTGTAAAACAAGTTCAATTTCTTCTGTTTTTAAGTTTTGGAACTGATCTTTAAAATATTTAGCATCCTCTTTGGTATGCCAATTTTTATGAGTAACTTTTATCTGTTTTTGAAAACCTTCAAGAGCAAGGATTTTATCCGCATCAGACTCTACTACGTTGCCAGCCATTAGTATTTGTGAAATGATTTCTTCAAGTGGATCTGCTTTCTTCCGATCGGTTCTCAGCATCTTTTCAGCTTCTCTACATAGGGTTATTGTACGATTCCACACTTCCTCAATGTTAGGTGGATTTATTCGCGCTGCCTTCCACTCTACTTCCGGATAGCGAACCAGTTCCTGAAGATTCGGGTAAAGATCCGACATGGATAGCCCTAAGCTTTGGAGAAAGTGATAGTATTCAGGGTATCTTAGCCGTTGTTCATGATAATAATCAACCCATGCCTCGTAAAGAATCTCTTCATCCTCTGATTCCTCGATTTCCCGAAAAGCAAGATCCACACCTGCTTCGATTGGACGTTCTCTAAGTAGACGTGCACAAAACGAATGCACCGTTCCTATGAAGCATTCCTCTATCTTTCCAAGGGCTTGGCGACACCTATCTCTTTCTATTGATGGCGCCTCACTCTCCCTTTCCTTACGCTCTAATATATGTCGAAAACGAAACCGCAGTTCGTCTGCAGCTTTTTTGGTGAAAGTGATAGCAGTAATATTCTCAACGTTCGCTTTTCCGGAAGTAATGAGGGCTGCCATTCGTTCCAACATGCTTGTCGTCTTCCCGGAACCTGCCCCAGCTTCTATAAGCATGTTTCTGTCCAAGTCGCTAACGATTATTTCTCGTTCCGATGCATCCATGAGTTCATTAATCAATGCTTCTCACCCCATTAAAAGCTTCGGTTCCCAGCGAACCCCCGTTTTGTCTTTTCTGATTGAGCATATCATTAGAATACTGTGTGCGTTTACAAACATCCGTAAAATCACAGTAAGTACAGTCCATCTTATCATCAGTCATAAAGAATTCTCCGTATTTAATGATATCAAGCAAACGGTTTAAGACACGGTCGCCTCTCTCTTCATAGTTGTGATTCACTTCATGAATGGCTATTGAACCATAACCCCGGTCGCTGGGGAAATAATATCCCGTTTCAACAACCGGCTGCTCGAATGTCCCCGTATCTTTGAGAGCTTTCATATACAAATAATGCTGTAACATCCTCCCTCCATGAAAAGGTTTATTCGAAGAATAACGACTGGACGGCTTTCCGGTCTTATAATCCAATACTCGTAATTCTTGTTCTCCGCTTTCCTCTATGCGATCAATCTTGCCCCGCAGTTGGAGTGCAGCATCTCCTGAAAGGTTAATACTGGCTAAAGAATCTTCAAACCCAAATTCGTATTCTACTTCTTGTACTCTATGAGCATCATTTTCCTGTTCATTCTGATAAAAAATCCGACAGGATCGTAATATTTTTTGCTTCGTTTCCTCATATATGTGCTCACTCGGCGGGGGGTTCTCTTCTTTCCAGACAGCCAATTCTTTTTCTGCATAGCTTTCAAATTCCTTTAATGTCATAGGGTTTTTACGGTGCATTGCTTCTCTTCCATAATGCTCGTACAACTTATGTAACAACGTTCCCCTTTCCGCTTCATCAAGCCAATTTTCTGGATCGTAGTCTCTCATTTCTTTTTTTCGAAGGTTTAGGACCTTATCGAAAAAGTAGGCATAGGGGCATTTACCGAGAAGCTCCAGGCTACCAGCCGACATTACCAGGTCATGATTCAAACGAGGATCGTAAACACCCTCTGCAATCGGCACATATCCTTCATATTCGGTTATTTTTTCCTCTTGTCTTGCCCTTCGATATTCGTCTTTTGGCATTTCCAGCTGATACAGATTTTTCGCATCCTCCGCAAGTTGTACGCCCCGACCCTTCTCTAAAGATTGACGCCATACATCTTCTTCTGTCCAGTTTTCTTCCGACAACCCATCAATGATCGGTAAAACTTTTTCTATTTCTGTTAAAGACGCCCTGGTTTGATCATATACTTTTCGAAAAGCCTGTATAAAAAATGATGATGGGAAAACCGAACGGTTAGCCATGATGT
Source organism: Natribacillus halophilus (assembly GCF_900100185.1). Lineage (GTDB taxonomy): Bacteria > Bacillota > Bacilli > Bacillales > Marinococcaceae > Natribacillus > Natribacillus halophilus. Next base: position 6,348 of record NZ_FNEN01000003.1, read on the forward strand.
CAAAAGCTGTGTAACTTATGGATAACCGTTTTCCTTCCTGTTGTACGATGAGTTGGGTCAGCCAAAACCATTGTTCTTTCATTTTATCCCCGGATGCAAGTAGTCTTCGTTCCATTGCCCTTCTTTCCTTATCAAGAAGTAAGGGATCTTCTCGCACCTGACTGGGCGCTCTGTCTTGCGCCATACCGAAAATATGAACGTTCTTCTTTGGAACAAAAACCCCTTTGGACAAAGGTGCAAGATGGATCCTGTTGGGTTTAGAGCCAGTGGCTACTACGCGCAGTTGGCCAAGAGATTCTGTAATGCGTTCGAACATGTCGTTCAAGGATAGATGGCTTGCACTGAATATACTTATCTGTTCGAAATACTCGAATATTTTTTGCTGCGCGGCTTCATCAACCGGACTTTCTATAACACTGTATTTTTGCATGAAATTTGTCAGCTTACGAAGCAGATCAGGAAGATCCAGGTTTTCCTCTGATACCGGAAGGTAACGGAAAAATGAACGCACCAAACGCCTCGTTTCTCGAATCCGTTCAATTTGTTTTTCTTCTGTCGTTTCGTTCAAGAGTTGGCTCAACTTTTTCTCATATTGAAAGCTTTCCCAACGAATATCTGCTCTTTCTATGTATTTAGCTATTATCTGCGGGTTCTCCACATCAAGAAGATTTTCTCTTAGTAGAGCGCACAACTTACTTGCACTGTAACGGCTTTGTGCCCATTTAATGAGTCCTTGTAATAATCTCCCCGGTTTACTGTTGAGAACCGGGACTCCATTCGCACACGTAAAGGGGATATTTTTTTCCTCCAAAACGCGTTGAATCGCTGGCTCATAAGAACCATCATCCGGGTATAGCCAAGCTGTTTCTTCAAGTGTAAATGTATTACGATGAATCTGGTGAAAAGCTTCCTGAATCTCCAATTCTTTTGTAGTGCTTCGATATAAGTATGCGTCCATTTGCATGGGGTTATCTCTCCAAAAATTTATCCAAGGGGAGCTTTCTTCCCATTTTATGTATTCATGTAAGGAGCTTGGTATTTCCAAGTTAGCTATCTGGTATAGTGGTAATCCCTCCAGGTTCTCTACCGGAAGCCTCTCTACAAATTGCATTCCCAAGTAACTGAGTGTGAGAGTCGGTGCTAGACAATAAGTGTTCTCTTCCGGTTCAATAACTGGAATGCTTTCTTTATATAACCGAGCTTCGTCAAACCATTCGTGTTCAACCAATGTTTCTTCATAGGCTTGGAGCAATTGCTGAATATCCATTGCTTTTTCTTTAGATACAAATGCGTTAAATGGAAAATGATTGCTCTCCCATCCGTCCAGACGCAAGTTACTAATCATTTGTTGCATAGCATCGATAAAACCATGAGTCACATCAGTGTTTTTAAAATAAAGAAATTTATTATCCAATTTCCTCTCAACCACTATTTTTTCCACCAGAGATTGATTAGCTGGAACAGAAAGCACTTCAAAAGAAGTATCTCTGTATAAAAGTAACAGTTCCAGAGCTATATCATAGACTCGTTTCACTTGATAGTTAATGTTTCGTTGATGTTGAACCCCTATACATGCTAATAACGAATCGGCTTCCGTAAACGAATTAACGAGAAGAGTATTAACCTGAGGAATTTGAACCATAGAAAGACCACTCCTATTACGTGTTCTTCATTTATTTTATTCAATAAAGAAATATTTTACAACTGGTATCTTTGTATTTCGTATCCAATGATTCACCAGTCGTCCGCCTCTCCAACAACAATAGTAACGCTTAAGCGATCATTGGAATCTTGATCTGTGAAACGAAAAAAGTCATAATTATCTTTATCCAATTTTTGTGACATCCCATTTTGTTTTAGATATTTCGTAAGCTGCTCGCCTGAATAATTTTCTATGCCTTTTGCCGAAAAAGAATAGGTGATAAATGTGTAACCATCTTCTGCCCAGACGTCAGCCCTAATATACCGTCCATCATCAAGATAAGTTGTTTGCTTACCCAGAGTAATTGAGTCATCCCAATCTGCAAAGGGCTCATACGATTGATTTTTCTCCATTTCTTTTTGCACATCTACCTTAGAAGCATCAGCTGTATTAACAATGCTATGATAATGCTGATAACTATCAGTAATTTCTGTCAGTCCATCTATAGAGAAATAAATTTTATCATTTCCAATGGTTGAAACAACAATCGGCATACCTTTAAATAATAAAGTTGTTTCAATTGAGGCAGCGTTGTCTATAAAATAGCCATTTTCATCTTTTTCATTAAAGCCAAAGGAATGATTGTCCAAAAAATCAACTATTTCATGAACATTATAGGTTTTAGGAAAGAGTAAGGCAATCATCAGATAATTCTTTCCTGATTCCAGAATTGATACAAAATAATCATCAATTTTAATGGATTCCACTTTGAACTTATCAAATATCGATTCGTAATCATCAATTAAGCAATACTCAAAGTAATCATCAAATTCCCATAACTTATTTTCTTTTTCAATTGAAGAATTCTTCATTCGTAAATCTTTGATATTAATCACTTTCATAATACCTACCTCCCTTTATTTTTTCATCTACACGATCGACCAATTCATGCAAATCTCAAGGCATCGATTTTTGCCTTCTTTACTTAGCCGTCAACCACGCCGGCAAATCTTCTGGCCTGCTCGTTCGGCACTGTTCCTGCCATAATTCGTCGAGTTCCTCTTCGTAGATCCGTTCAAAAATCCGTTTGCGCCGTAAAAGTAGCCCGCTAATGAACCGCGCAAACGGCCGGTTTTTTTCATAAATATCGCGCCTTTAAACGCCTGCACAATTGAATGTACAATGGCTTCTTCCGTGAGATCGGCATCGGTATTGATATATTTATATGCGTATACCGCGCGACCCCAGAGTTTATAAATGTCCTTAGCATCATAAAACGGTTTAGCCTCTGTGACGAAAAGGGGAGGTACATGAGCCGGGATGAAAGAAGCGTCTAATTTTTCATTCGCAACGGCTTTACGTGTATTACGAATGGGTTCTTTTTTCTCTGAAAGAGAGCTTGCTTCAAAAGACAAAGCTTCGTTATCTTTTTGCTTGGCCTGAACGTTTGCTGCATCAGTATTTTCCGGGTTTGATCGATGGTTCATTTCCGACGGCTCAGCCGATAGATCAACGATGACAAATACGTTATGGCCGTACCCGCCGCGCACCTTCCCGCGCTGTCTCATCGTGCGATAAACGTCGATCATCTGCCGCTCTTTAAGCACACGAATGATCCGCTTGACCGTTGAGGACGAAACGCCAACTTGCGCGGCAATGACATCATATTTTAAAAAAGCCACACCGATCGTTTTCACCGCATGACGAGCAATCAATTTGAAAACAGCGACGGCGTTTTCCGTTAATTCGTGTGAATTAGCGTATAAGTGCTTACGAATCGCCCTGTTAAGTTCGTCTACATTCGTGAATGGCGACAGCGATTTGTATGAACAGAGATCGGCATTGCTGAGAATTGGATGCATCATATAGCCCCCTATTTTTTTCTTCTCAATAGAAATATCGACGCTTTCGAAACAAAAAAGGGGGGGTTATATATAACACCAGGGTATGTACAGATGCTAAAAATAAACAAACTTTTCATAAAACATTCTTTACAATTGTAAATTTTTAAACCATAATAAAAGTAAACATGAGTTTCACTCACCGCATATGCGCGTGCGTGAAACTTGCATCGATTGGCAGGAACTCTTCGCACAAGCGAAAGCGTCCTGCTTTCTTTGTTAAAAAGATGCGTTAGCTTTCTTTGACAGTTCGTTTTTGACTCACACTTAGTATGACTTATTGTTATTGTCTAAATGACAAATTTATGTATCATAACTAAATATCTATTTCTATATATTTAAAAAGCTATCCTGCTATGGGATAGCTTTATTTGCGTTGTATATTTGTATTTTTGATATAATTTATAACCAAATCCCTAAGGATTAATGTTATACTACAATCACAACAGATTTGTGCTCGGGGTGCCGTTCACCTGCCTTTTTCCCATCTTCTTATGGGTGAAAGGAGGTGATCGCTTATGACAGTATATGAAGCGCTGATGCTTTGCACAGCAATTTCTACACTTGTCTATTTCATTGCCAAAAAAGAAGACAATGAAAAAAAGAAGTGACACCCCCGAGCGGCACAAGCTTAGAGGGGTAGTCACCTTACCGAGGTGAACTGCACTTTAAGTGAGTGCAAGTTCTGTTTGGCCGTTGGTGTAGCACCACCAACGGTCTTTTTCAGTTTATTCTTCCTTTGGTGATATTATACTACGCACAGGAGTCAAAAGTAAACATTCTTATTGTGAATTGCAGCACCATTTATGGCAGGAACTTTTCGCACAAGGTGTACGGGTCTGATTATATGTACACGTAATGTTTCAATTCCTCCATGACTTCTTTGATAAAAAAATATAATCACTCAACTGTCATTATAGCTGCCAAGGGGATAACTCCTGTCAGGGAACATTAAGTCTTTTTGTTTTTTCTTCTTACCGGAATTCTCAACAACGAGGGAGTATATGCAGGGAAGCAATATAGAGGAATCAATATTAAATAATAGAATTTTATCTCCAAGCCACTAGAAAACAATGGTATACTACAATCACAACAGAATGTGCTCGGGGTGCAGTTCACCTTCCTTTCTTCCCATCTCTTATGGGTGAGAGGAGGTGAACACTTATGACAGTGTATGAAGCGCTGATGCTCTGCACAGCTATTTCGACGCTCGTCTATTTCATTGCAAAAAAAAGAACAATGAAAAAAAGTGACACCCCCGAGCAGGACAAGCTTGAAGGGGTGGTCACCTTTCCCGGTGAACTGCACTTTAAGTGAGTACAAGTTCTGTTTGGCCGTTGGCGTTCCCACACCAACGGTCTTTTCAGTTTATTCTTCCCTTTGGTGATATTATACTACGCACAGAAGTCAAAAGTAAACATTCTTATTGTGAAAAAATTAAGTTGGGGGCGCTTTTCCAAACGAACTGAGCTGAGCACATGGTAGATCCTGTAACTCCGGTCAAGTACATTAACCTTTGCTTTCCCGGTATTTCGGAAAATATCCCAAAATAAACGCAATACCCGAGAAAACGGCAGCTAAAATAATGGTTGGCTGCGTTAACCATTCGCTACTCTGAATCATCAATTGACCATCTCCAATGACTAAACCAATCATTTGCAACATGATCATAATGAATGCAAGGGTTAGAGAGGACACCAAGCTAATGGTAAACAGTCTTTCCAATATCTTTTGCATTTTCATCACCTTCCTTACTGACCTGGTATTGGCAATATACCCATAGCAATCAACCAGCCGATTAAAATAACCGGTAAGGCATAATAGAGTATAAGCCGTACAAATATCAATTCAGGCTTCGCTCCAACGATTCCAGATGCAATATAAATAGAACCGGATGCCGGCGGCATTTGCGCTGAAGTGGATGCAAAAGTCAGTACAACGACAGCCGAAATTAAAGGCGAAAAGCCAGCCGCTACTAATATTTCATAAGAAACCAATCCTACCGCGGTTAAAGTACCGGTTGAAGTCAATGGACCTGCGATTATTGTAATTCCTATACCTAAGATAAAGACTGTCAACCAAGCGGGTGTGTTCACAGTATCCATGATTTGGGCAATATTATCCGATAACCCCAATTGCGTTAATACTTCACTTGAGGCAACCGCGAAAAATATTAAGGCACCAATGGTCGTAAAACGTGGAATTGATTTTCTGATAAATGCCGAGAATTCATGGGGTGATTTTGGTAAAGATTTTCTTCCAATTATAAAGGCAAGGATAATCATTAATGTAGGAATCCACATCACGATATCAATACTATCTAAGGCCTCTTCACCAAGGGTTGGAATTCCACTCAGCCAATCTGCTAAAGGACCAATCGTAATAACTAAAGGAATAATTGCCCCGACATAAAGGAGCAGAGACGTCCATCCGTTCTTGAATGATACACTTAAAGGCGACAAGGATTCTGAAGTGAACGCTTTTATATTTTGTTTTTTTACAAAGAATCCAATCACTATTAAACGATGCAGAAGCTGATATGCACCTGCGACTAATAAAGCTAAAAAGTATTCTCCAGTGGAAACTGCCGCGGCCACAGGCGCAAACCCTAATACGATAAACATTGAGGTCGTTGGCGGGAAAGCAGAAGCCAATCCACCGTTCCCTACCATCGTCATCGCCGCATTGTCTTTTTTCCACTTACTTCGAAGCATCCATGGTCCTGTAATAGAGCCTGTAGCTGCAGTGTTTCCAGAGTCTCCGCCTGATAAAGTCCCTAATGCAGTGGACCCTAACATATCCATAATCGCCGGTGCCCCGGGAAGTTTTCCTACTAATGAATTTAAAATAGCTAATAGCCGATCGACAATTCCAAATTTGTCAATCACATAAGCCATAAACACAAAGGCAATAGCAGCATACAAAACGGAAAATGTAGATGCAAACGTAAGTCCTTGAAAAAATAAGGATGGTGCTTCTAATCCTCCCAATGGAACAATGGCCAGAAATCCGACTAAGGCTCCTTCACCTAAGTTTCTTCTTAATTTGACGCTCCAAATAATTAATGCGCTTACAAAAATGATCAGAGCAATAATCCCCATAATTCCCCTCCTTTTTTTCAGATTTTATCAAGTACTATTGGACGTTCGTATGACAGATTTCCAATCTCGTGGAGCTTCGCCATTAAATTGATTTTTTAAATTCTTATTCGAAAGAGCTGCTAACTTATTGCGTGTTGCTTCTGTCATAAGTGGTTCTTGATTGTGGGAATTTATAAAGTCTATGACATTATCCATTTCTTTTACCCGTCGTTCAGCGTGTAGTACATTCCCCGTAATTAATCTATTCATTATTTTTTCGAAGGGTTCTTTATCCATTGTTTTTGCGATCGATTCCAATATAGTGTCTTCTAACTGATTTAACTCTGCTATTTCCATAACTTCATGTAAGAGCGTTGATAATCCTTTTGTAAAAATACTTCGTATGAATTTTATATTTGTAGCATCCCCAATATTTTTACTAACGAATGTAAGATTCATGCCAAGGTCATTACCCCAATGAGCAAATTCCTCGGCTTTGTAACCGCTCACGTTTGTAAAAACTTTGTGTTGCCCTTCCTTTAACGGCCCCATAATGGCTCCGTCAATAAACGATTGAATTCCCTTTTCCATCATCCCTGTACTAATCTTCTGCTTAGTAGCCGCACTAGCTGTGGAGAGATCCACATAAAAAGTTTTATTGTTTAAATGTGACCACACTGTTTCCCACGCTTCAACTGCATAGGAAGCCGGTACCGCGACGAACAATACGTCAAGGGGTTTTTGTACAACTTTTCTAGTGTCATCAAACAAAGTAGTGTGTGTTTCTTCCGCTCGTTGGATGGTTTCTTTTCTATCAAATAAGGGATCATAAACATAAATCTTGTGATTTTGCTGGTGATTGAAGCCTTTTGACATTTCATATCCAACTTCTCCAAATCCTATAAAACCAATATTCATTTCCAAACCTCTTTTCTTTTCATCTGAGCATTACAAATTATATTTTTCCATTTTCTGTTGTAACCAATCGGGTTCAATTGTTCCAATCATTTCGTCCTCTTTCGAATATGATTGGATTTTTTGTAAACGGGCTTTTTCATATTCTAATTTTTTTTCTGCCTTCTCTAAGGTGCTTTCCACAACAGATTCAGGTATAACCACTACGCCATCCTCATCTGCTACCAAATAGTCATTGGGGGAAACAACCACTCCACCACAAGAAATGGTTTCATCAAATAATCCAGGACCCTCTTTAGTTGGGCCGGCTGATACGAAACCTTTTGCATAGATTTGAATATCCATTTCTCCAAGGTCTTTTTTATCTCGCACAAGCCCATCGATAACAATGCCCTTTAAGCCCAACTTCTGTGCAGCGCCAGCCATTAGTTCCCCTAAATAAGCTGCCTCCGTATGTCCCTTCCCATCGACTACAAGGATGTCCCCAGGGGCTGATTTATAAATAGCATGATGTAAAAATAAATTATCGCCCGGGTGCAAAAAAACCGTTCGTACTTGACCCACCAATGGCTCTTTGAAATTTACGGGTTTTACGTTATAATCCATCCCGTTACTGGCATCAATAACATCAGCATAGACTGTAGAGCCAATTTTTTTCATTCTTTCTAGCAAATGATGTTTCCACTGTCGATTCATAATAACCACCTTAGTAATTTTTATTACTTTTTATTTTAAGTAGTAAATTTTATTACTGTTACATTATCACCTAACAGATATTTTGTAAACCCTTACAACATATTTATTTTCGAGACATAAAAAAACACCTTCAAAGGTGATTTGAAAGTGTTTCTACATGCCCTGCATTATAAGTTTAGTCACTATGATAGGGTTTGTTATGATGATAGTTAATATTTGTTAATATTTTATTTACCTCATTTAAGCGTTGCTTTGTTTTTTCGGATCCTTTTATAGCTGTTGCGTTAATGAGATAGTCAGCCACTACCATTGCTGTTATAGGGGAATTATGAAACGCGAGACTGTTCGAATCACATGGCAAAATAATATCTGCATCCTCCACAATAGGCGCAGAATAATTATCTGTAATCGCTACAATTTGTACCCCCTGTGCCTTTGCTGTTTTTACAAAATCAATGATCCGTTTCGCATACCGCGGAAAACTAGTGGCAATGATTAAGTCTGTGGATTCCATGGAAATAACGTCATCGACCCAATCACTTGAATCTGCCATAATCAGCTTGCAATTCCCTAATGTTCGATTCAAACCATGAGTCAAATATTGGCCTACCGGAAGACCGCTTCGCACACTGGTGCAAAAGATCTGTCTAGCTGAAATAATGTTTTGGGTTACCTTATCAAGTTGTTCTCTGGATATTTGTTCCGTCATTTGTTGAACCTGATTAATATGGTGATTTATTGTGTTCATCCACAGGTCATCTTTTTCAATATTTTTTAAGTTACTCTCAAGACGAGTGTGCGGAGCTGTTTGACTCCTTAGAATCTCCTGCAACCCTTTTTGAAACTCGGAATATCCCGAGTAACCCAAATTAAATGCCAGTCTCATTATTGTAGTCGTGCTAGTGCCGACGTGAAGAGCTAATTGATCAACGGTGAAAAAGGCCACTTCATAAGGGTTTTTTAAAATATAATCTGCGACACTTCTTTGAGCAGTGGTTAGACCTGATATATTTTCTTTTATATTCGTGATGGGATTATCCATTTTTATTACTCCAACTGTGTCGATAATAATATCAAACAAAGGCGCCCGAGATGCAGTCAGGTGTGAATTACTAATGCTTTGCACAGCAATCTCGTCGCTTGGCTATTTCATTCCCAAAAAAAGATAATGAAAAAAGTGACAACCCCCGAGCAACGTTTTGAGCTTGAAGGGGTAGTCACCTTATCTAGATGAACTGCACCTTAAGTGAGTACAAGTTCTGTTGGGATCGATGATGTAGTCACACCAACGGTCTTTTTAAATTTGTTCTTCCCTTTCGATAGTATACTACGCACAGAGAGTAATGTGCAAGGCGCTTCTCATGCCCCGAACTCATTTTTCACACATCGATTCATGGAAATACCTTATTCAAGGTCACTACAAAACCCGGGAAAGACTCACATTCGAAAGCTGCAGGCTAATTTTCTCGTGTTTTAATCGGATGATGTTAGCTATACTCTTTCATTAAAATTTTAATAATTTTAAATCTTAAAAGCAGGATCAGAGTCTATTGTATTTGCAGCCATTCTGCAACAAATTGTTCAAAAAGATGGGCCATATTGAAGACAAACGGGATCATCGTACGATCGCCGCCGGTATGATGTGCGCCGATATGCTCCAGAAAAAAGTGGCATAAGGCGTGCATCGGAGCGTAATCCTGGTTTAGGCGATTATAAGTTCTTCCTGTACAGGTTTCAGCACTCACTGGAACCAAAATTGCCGCATCTTTGATACCACGATAAGCACGGCGCACCGTCTGCAAAGACGATTCCCGACATATCCCGCTTTGCATAATTTTATATAACGTCCATATAAGGATCTGGTTATCCTCGACGTCTGCCTCGTGCTCCTCGTATTGACTGCGAAGGTTGACGTGCCGGACATTCCGCATCTGGTGCTGTACGTCCATTTTCCCGCGCAAAAAAGGACCCTCGTCGCTTTTTTGCATATATCTCCGATATAATCCTTTTCGCGAGCGTCTGGATACGAGTTTCGCCAAATGGACGGCTAACCGCTCAAACACCTGTTGAACCGTTTTGCTTTGGATTGATCCTTCCAGAAAGTGAAAGCTTTTGAGCTGATACGCGTACTCCAGCATTTTAAACAGGTTGGTTAGAGGGACTTTCGAGCGAAGCTGAATCCCTTCATCTTTGGATAGCGGCAGATAGCCGACCCGTCCTTCTGGTGTATTTTATCCCCATATGTGCTCCAAATGTTTTCTCCGGTAGCATAGGGCATATTGTCAAAATAATCCGGATCGTACTCCGTGAGTTGATACCATTGCATAATCTACACCTGCAGTCTATTTTTCACTTGCTCCCCCCGGAAGATTTCCATTTTCTCCGGCCGGTCAAAGAAGCATTCTTCGAGATAAGGTTCAATTTCCATTTGCCAGATATCTTCCAATTCCTCATCCAGGTTTTCCAATAGAAAAAAAGAAATACCGACGTCAAGATTGGAATCGCCAATCTCTCGATTGATCGCCTCTAAGGTGGAAATAAGTCCCTCGACATCCGTGTTTGTACTCTGATGATAGTTTCGATCGTAGCCACCGGGAAACTTGTACCAAATCCATTCCCGTTTCTGACTGCAAGTCTTCGATGGTATATTGCCGATTCAATTCATGATCAATAATGCCATTCTGCAGTAAATACCCTCTCTTACTCGGCGCAGAATCTCATAATTCGGCCGCAAAGGCAGAAAAGCAAAGCGTCGACGCAGGGCATGGTCCATTAATGCGATCGAGCGGTCTGCCGTATTCATCGTCCCGATGATGCGTACATTGTTGGGAATGCTGAGTATACCGCCGCCTGCCAATGGCACCTCTTGATCCCGGTATTCCAGCAAATACATCAGTTCACCAAACACACGAGATAGATTGGCGCGATTAATCTCATCAATGATCAGGACACATTCGCCCTGTTTTCTTCTCGCCCTTTGGCAAAACTCCAGGAAACGGCCTTCCTGAAGTGGATAATCCAGCATCCCGTCCCTTTGTTGCGGGCGAATGGAAGTCTTCATATTTCTGAAACAGTGGGATTCGAATTTCACCTGAAGGATACAAACCTAAAATTATCCAATTGCAAAAATTAACGTGTAGCCCATCCATATTTCTTCTATAAGTGATCGCTAAACGCTCATCATCCTGGTTTTCAACGCCCAGCTTTTTAAATACATCAGCAACAAAGTCAAAAGCCCATTCCGCTTCGCTTTTATTGGAAAATGTTTCGGAAAATGGAAATGCCAAAGCGGCATCCGAGTTTGTTTGTACCCACGTATATAAGAAATAATCCAGTTCCAGGAAATCTTCCATATGTAAGTCTGCTTTTAATTGCTGCATGTATTGTTGAAACTCTTCCCCATTACCGGCTTCCTGCTTTAACAGGCGATAGGCTTCTTTTGATTTTTCATTGAAAATCATGAATGCCCTAGGATGAAAAACCATGACCAACCCTGTGGCAATATTAGGCCCGAAGCCTTTGATTTCTTGAATATTTTTGGCCTTTTCCTCAGGTGTATATTCTTCCGATGTCAAGATATCCAAAGCTGTACGGATCAATTCGATTTTCTCATTTTCATTCTTAATCATCGGAGCGAATACTCGTGTACCTGACCCCCACATCGAGTTTCCCTTATAGACCAAGGTATCGTTCTGAAGCGCGTCTTCCAATTTGTTAATCGTAGCAGAATTTTTTAGTTGATAGACATCGATCTTTTCATCATCGGATAAATAAGCATGCCCGAGCGGCCACACTTCCCGATTAAATGTCTGCACATCCATCTCTTCCGGATGGGATAACAGCTTTTGTAATTGTTCCGACCGAAAGCGCCTGATATTCAGGATCAACCGATACAACCGATCATTTTTAAACGCTTGCTCGTGTTCGCGAAGCTTCCCCACAGCATTCACTAGTGATCCCCCTCTTCCTTTTTTCCTATATTGTAAAGGATGCTAACTGTTAAAAACAGCAGCGTCTATTGTAACCGCCAAAGTGACAACTTCTGTCAGGGAACATCAATTCTTTGCAATTCGACCAATATATCAAAAATAGACTCCACGCGAATGGAGTCTATTTTCCTAAAATTACTATAGGGGTATATGCGTTCCCTGTTTTTCGTGTTATAATGCTAGCAGTACCCTGATTCCAGCAGTGACACCCGCCTTGCGAGAGGCAGGTGAAGATATCCATTCTTTACACAATAGCGATAAAAACACTAGGTTAGGGCGCCTTAAAGACAAACGGGCCAAGCGTTCTCGCAAATGGAGAAAAGCTGGCCGTTGTCTGTCCTTTTGCATCGATGTGATCCTTAGGCTATTGATGATTAGTCACATCATGCGATAAATCTCTCATTTTGGGTTCTTCCTGTGATGACCGATGCTTGCATACAGCCCTAACTGTCAGCAAGTAGTCACTGGGGGTAACTTGGGTTCAGTTCTCAGGTTGAGCCCTCTTTTTTATTTTATGCCGATTTCAATTTAAGATATATTAGAAAACTTGGCTTTTCGCCAAGCTTTTCTGGCGAAAAGCCTTAGTTGCACTTATGCAGGTAAGAAAGTTGTTTTATACTTTCTTACCTGCCAAAGAAAACGTCCAGCTCCCTAAAACCGGACGTTTTTTATTGGTGTTTCCCTTGCGAAAGGGTAGGTGAATAACACCAATACACAATAGCACCGAGACACTAACTCGGCTCAACCATCTATACTCTTATTATATGCCTTTATTTGTGTTAATGCAAGGTCAGGTGCTGTGATATCTTTTATTTTGAGGTCATTTCGTTTATTTTCATCCGTTCTTATTTTTCCCCACTTAACTCGACCAAAATTTTTGCCTGTGATTTATCGTTGCTCAATGCTTAAAAACCTTTTTCCACAACATCATCCAGCTGGATATGGTCCGTGATGATGCCTTGTGGCTGTCCTCCCTGGTGTATAATCTGAAACAACAAATCTAGCCGCACACATTAATTTTATACCCTAAATTATTAAATTCGACATATAAGTGCAGTTCTTATTACATATATTATAAATCTAAAAGCCGTCCCTAGACTTCCTCTTCTAACGAACGACTATATGGGATAGGTACATCCGGAATCGCCATGCGTTTAATGGGGCACGACGGCACTCCTCCTCGCTTTACGTGAAAGTTAGCTTATTAAAAATGTCCGAAGTAGTATCTACTTCGGACAAATGGAGATCTATATTTAACGTGAATCGGTATAATAAGAAAGCCCAATGGCACCTTCCCCGGTATGGGTGCTGATGATGGGAGTCGTCGTTTGAATCATGATGTCCTTAAATCGGCTTTCTTGTGTGGCTGCGTTTTTGAGTTTATGGGCAAGATCGGACGCATTGGCGTGGGAAATGCTGATACCTTTAACTTTTCGATCCTCTGAATCTTGTTTAAAATATTTCATAAGTGTCTGGATCATTTGCGATTGTGTTCGGACTTTGGCCACTGGTGTATACACCCCTTCTTCCAGTGCCGCTATGGGCTTTAGCTTCAGGAGTGAACCTAGCAGAGCTTTTCCTTTGCCGATCCGCCCTCCTTTCACAAGGTTATCAAACGTTTCAACAACGACGTATAAGCGTGAATTTTGTTTGATGGTTTTCAAGCGATCTAATATGTCATCAATTGAGGCCTCAGCCGCAGCCATTTTAGCAGCTTCAACAACTTGGAAACCTAGTGCTGACGAAATATACATGGAATCGACTACAGTCACCTCTGCATTCGCCTCTTCTGCTGCCATACGGGCTGTTTCATATGTGCCGCTCAAGGTGGAAGCGAGGTGGATCGATAAAACGTGTTCGCCATGTTTCCCCAACTCTTCATACTTTGCGATCAGTTCCCCAACTGCCGGTTGAGACGTTTTCGGAAGATTGCTGGATTGAGCCATCTCGGTAATAAAATCATCCGGTGTGATATCGACCTGGTCAACAAATGTCTTACCGTCAATGTGTATGGATAATGGCACGACATGGATGGAATATTCATCTAAAACATCTTCGGATAAGTCTGTCGTTGAGTCTGTGACAATTTTTATTTTTTCCATATATACGCTCCAATCGATTCTAAGCGTATCATTAATCGCGCCAAGATTAAAGAACGTAGTCATCTGGCTTCCAGGCCGGCAAAAGTAATGGAAAATCACATCCGATGTGACCCCCATTACTCACTTTTTCACAAATTAATAATGATCCTCAGCGGCCATTGCAATTTCTTTCGTTTCATGCACGGTACCGAAAGGGTGCTCGGGCGGCGCGTAGATCGAGTAAAGCTTCAGTGGCCTATTCCCCACGTTGGTGAGATTATGCCATTTGCCCGCGGGGACCATAATGGCATAATCAGCATATACTCTTCTTTCAAAATCCAGATGATCTTCACGATCTCCCATTTGTACAAGCCCTTGACCTGCTTCAATCCGTAAAAATTGATCATGGTCATGGTGCACTTCTAGACCAATGTCATCTCCGACATCGATACTCATTAGAGTCACCTGTAAATATTCACCCGTCCATAAAGCGGTGCGAAAGTTATGATTTTGTTTGGCAGCTTCTTCGATGTTAACGACAAACGGCTGTGAACCATGATCTTTTGGCTGTTCCTTTTTTCCATACGAATGTCTAGGCATATAAGCTGGTGAATACGTGCCATAAGCATAGGGATAAATCGTTGGGATTGGAAGATAGTACAACTTGCTCATTCCCTTCATCATTTTAAAATTACCCTATGCAAATACCCAGGGAATGTTCAGGATTATATGGACTGCACCGAATAGCCCTTAATTTTGTCCGAATGAATGTTCAGTTTTTACCAATCATCTAGTTGCTTTGTCCATATTCGCCTGTTTCACCCCAACAATGTGGGCTGGGTGCTACACTATGACTCTCCTATTCTTTAATAAACCATTTTTTATTTTACAGGACATGTTATGATAAAATAAACCTTTTTCAGGGGAGTTTGCAGTATGGACCAATGGTACAAAATCGACAATGCGGGGAAGGTTTTTCACGCGGTTTCTAATCCCGCGAACTCTTCTGTGTTTCGAATTGCGATGATCATGAAAACAACGGTTGAAGAAGACAAGCTCCAAAACGCGCTGGATGATGTGATGAAGCGGCTGCCGATGTTCGCGGTCAAGCTTGGAAAGGGGATTTTCTGGGACTTTCTCGTAGAAAATGATAAAAAGCTGTTCGTACAAAAAGAAACGCATTATCCTTGTGCACCGATTGATCCGATTGAAACGAATGGCTTCTTATTCCGGGTGATCTATTACAAAAAACGAATCGCGGTTGAATTCTTTCATTCTGTCACTGACGGCACGGGAGCCCTTGCATTTCTCAAAGCACTCGTTTACCGCTATTTGCGCGAACAACAGGTTCAGATCGAAAATGACGGCTCGATTCTTGATATTGAGGATCAACCGAGCACTTACGAACTGGATGACAGCTATTATAATTATAAATCCACTCATACGGTTAAAAAGCCGCGCGAAGGTCATGCATTCCAAATGAAAGGGACACAGACCGAAGAGACGACAGTCGTTCATGGCGTCATGAGCGCAGGCGATATTAGTAAAGCCGCAAAGGCCCATGGCGTAAGTATAACCGCTTATATTACGTCGATATTGATCGTGGCTATTTATCATGAAAAATTGCTCTATCGTTCACGAAAAGAAAACATTAAAATCGCGATCCCTGTTAATTTACGGCAAATGTTTCCGTCAAAATCACTCCGAAATTTTTTCGCTGTCATAAACGTAGGGATACACGTCGAGGAACAGACCACGCTCGCGGACATCATTAAAGACATCTCGAAACAGTTGCAAAATAAGGCAGAGAAAGAAGCCTTGCAACTCGGCTTAAACCATCATGTAAAATTACAAACGATGCTCACCGCACGTTTTGTACCAAATTTTATAAAATACTACGCCATCCGCTATGGGTATAAAAACTATGGTGAACGCACGAAGACGATGACACTCACCAATTTAGGCAACGTGCAATTGCCGCCACAAATGATGCCTCACATTGAACGTATGGAAATGGTCATGTATCCAACGAAAAAAAGCCCGGTGAACGGCGGCATTTGTTCCATCAATGATCAATTTGTCATTTCATTTGCAAGAACGATCGAAGAAGCCGACGTTATTCGTTCATTCTTCCAGGAGCTTACAAAAACAGCAGGCATTGACATTGAAGTGTATGCCAATGACGGAGGGTGATGCCATATGCATCGATGCTCGAACTGCAGCGTGTGGACTGCCCACCAGTATTGTCCGCTATGTAAACGCCAACTAACTGCAGAAAAAACAGCCCTGGAGACGTACCCACCCTATCACTCGGACGCCAAGCGCCGTAACCTAAAACAGCGAGTGTTCTTGTTTATTGCGATTTTAATCATTAGTTCAAGTCTACTCATTAATTTGCTCACGACACCGGATCAGCTTTGGGTGTTTTACATCGTGGGCCCGGTTTTATATGCCCTGTTATTCATTAACCATACAATCCTTTCAAAAGCACATGCCGGATCAAAAATAATCTTTCAGGTTCTCGCCCTTTCGGCGATGCTCGTCGTGATCGACGTTACGGCCGGGGCGACACGTTGGTCCGTCCATTATGTGATCCCTTTTCTCGTGATTCTGGCGACATTGACGGTTACGATCATCATATTACGCAAGCCGATGAAATGGAGAGAGTACCTCGGATATATGATGACGATGATCATCCTCGGTTTTTTGCCTGTCCTTTTGTTTTTAAGTGCCTTATCCTACGTCTTGTGGCCAGGTGCAGCAACCGCACTGTATGCACTGTTAACATTCATCGGCATGGTATTGTTTGCGAATAAAACGATGAAAAACGAAATCGTACGACGGTTTCATTTTTAAAAAGGGGGAATCGCCCAGTTTATCGGCGAAATCTTAAATATATCGCGAACTCGCAATTTTATGATGAACGTTTATTCGGACAAAAACGGAGCTGATCAGTAAAGATTAGTCCGTATGGGAGGATCATTCGGACACACCCGGGAGCGATCGGGCATGAAAATGTCCGAAAGGAGCGTTCATTCGGACAAATCGAGTGGACAAAATTTCAAAAATTGGCCGTAAAAAAGCGCCCTTACACGAGGAATGCCCTTGACCCGATGCACTCTGCAAGGGCTGAGCTTCGAAAAATAAAAGAAGAGCGTTATCTTATTTAAGATAAGCACCCTCCTCGGTACCTTAATGCTCGTTATCGTCATGATCGTCCATGAGGTCACTTTCGTGCTCAATGTCGTCTTCATCAAACGTGTCTATCTCTTCCTGATCGACGTCACCGACGACGATAGAGTGGACAGGCATCGAATGCAAGCCGCGGGCCGTCACATGGGGTTGTACAAGATAAATGCCGTCATCGTCAAATGTATAGTCGGCACTGTATACGCCGCCATCTTCCGTTTCATTTTCGATCATGTCACTGTCTTCCTTGCTTCCATCTTCCCAGACTTCAAAAACAACTTCGTCCGCATCCGTAACCGCCTCATCCTCTTGGGTTACTTCTGTCTCCAGCGTGTGATCGCCTGTATCCATTTCTTCGGGCATGGTCACTTCTACGTCGATGGGTTCGGTCGAACCCGGATCCCCTGCAGATTGATCTTCTTCTGCTCCGCAGGCGGCCGCGAGGAAAATTAACAGACCGCTGCCAAGCATTTTTATTTTCATACCGGAAATCTCTCCTTTTTTAAATCGTTCTTTTGAAAACCCAAAGGTTTTGGACAAAAAAGGCTGCTTGTTTTCCACCGAGCTTGATGATTTCTTTTGCGTCTTTTCTATACTCTTCGTTTGCCTTAACCTTGTCATCTGATAAATAAAGTGCGTATAACCCTTTCTTTATCAATAGATGAAATTTCTCATCGGGTAATCCTTTCAATCTTTTTGTCGCTTCATGATCGATATATTTAAATCTCTCAAGCATATCTTTTTTATTTTCATAGTATGCAACAAAATTCATTTCATTCTCCCGGCGATCTTCTTCCTGATCGATAAAATAATCAAGCATAATATGCAAACCCTGGACCCACGGGAAATAGGTTTCTTTAATACGTTTGGACTCTTCTTTCGTTCTCGCGCCACTTGCCGCATAGGCCGCGAGGCAGTACAAAGCAAGGGTTGAAGCAACGGCACAGGAAAACTCGTACCAGCGCATGCCCGGGACCAGATCCTTGTTGTCGCTGTAGTACTTGAATAATAAATCTTCGCGACGGTCTTCGTCTACATGTTTATAAACCTGGAAATCTATATAGTATTGGGATACTTCTTTCATATCCTCTTTCATGGCAGAGAAACCCGGAAACTTAACAATGGCCTCTCGACAGCTCGTAACCATTTTTTCAAGGTATCCATCGTCTGCAAAGCCCGGTCTGTATTGGTAATAGTTGCCGAGCTGGCCCCTGGGTTCCAGGCTGTCCAGTAACGCCTGGTGGATGGAACGAAAATCATCAGGGTTGCGCGCATCGTTTTTATCACAAAGGGTGTCCAAATAATCACAGATGGATTGATAAGCGACCATAAATTTAATGTAAGCATCCTGGTTATCCCCGGCCAGCAAGGCTAATATGCTTCCGCCTTCACAATGGAATGTTTTATCGCTGACCGTCCATGTCGCCTGTTCACGGATTTCCTTATCTTTTATGTCCTCTCCTTCTCTTTTCCAGAATTCAAGTTGTTGACGTGCTTTTGGCAGCGTTTCCTTTTTTGCTCTTTGTATAATCTTTACTGGGTTTGCAGGTATAGATTTAGGCAATATTTACACGACCTTTTCTTTTTCTGCATTAACCTTAACATAGAGTGGATGGCATATTTCACGATGACTAATATATTCACACAAAGTTCACTGGCTAGTGCGAGTTGGCCCAAATTGGAATAATCGACACGGCTCAGGGCAGAGTAAGCAATAACGGGGTGAACTTTGTGAACTGGAAAAAATGGCTGCTACGGTCAGGCATCGTAGGAATAGTTGTTGCTGCCTTATCCATCGGTTTGTTATATAACTTTCAGGAGCGAATCATCTTTCAGCAGCCATCGATGAGTCACGCGGAAGCAGAAAAAGTAACCGATCGCTACGATCATGTGAAAGAAATAACTTTTCAGAGCGAGGGCGGCGAATGGTTACATGGCTGGTTGCTGGATCCGGAAAAAGGGGAGAGCGAGGCAAAGCGGCTGCTCATTTTTTATGGCGGCAACAACGGGGAGCTCTCCAGGGAAATTCGGAAGATGTCCAGGTATCTTCAAGACTGGTCGGTGCTGCTCGTAAATTATCGAGGGTACGGTATGAGTGAGGGCAGCCCCGGAGAAGAGGCATTGTATGCCGACGCGCTTATGATTTACGATGAGCTCCAGGATCAACTGGAAGGTGAAATCACGTCTACCTTTCTCATGGGCCGCAGCCTCGGGACCGCCGTAGCTACAAAAGTAGCCAGCGAGCGCCAGGTAGATGGTCTGGTTCTCATCTCCCCGTTTGATACGTTGACGGAGGTGGCTCGCCTTCATCTTCCGTTCTTGCCGGTTTCATGGATTTTGCGTCATCATTTTGACTCCCAGGCCCATATCGGTAACACTTCAGTGCCGCTTTTAGTGATCACAGGTGAAGATGACCAGATTGTCCCCGCGGAACGATCGCAGGCGTTGTTTGCCGACTATAAAGGGCCTAAGCAATACGAAATACTTACTGACAGAGACCACAAAAATCTTCATATGGATGATCGTTTCTGGCCTGCGATCCAACAATTTTTAGACTCGGAATAGGAAAAGCAGCAAAAACCTATCAAGGTTTATTTTCCCAGCACCCCTTTTATGACCAAGTTGGTCAAGTTCGGCACCATCTCAAACGAATAAGTCATTTCCACCCGCTCCAGTCGTTTATGGGCATCCATCCCATATGGGCCGATATTAATGACCGGCACGTTGATATCACGGATATCCTGATATTGCACATAATGCTTCGTGCCCCATCCGGGATTATTGTTCTCGATGGCTTCAATACCGGCATCATCGTCACTTAACGCGATAAAACTGGCATCCGAAATATACGGGAAAAAGTTCCGCACAGCAATCGGGCGCTCGTATAGGGGCTGAACAGATTTGACCGCAAAGTCAAGGGCATCGATAAGATGTCGCTCATCTTCCGTTTTTCCCGTTAATTCAATCCGCGGCGAGTATAGAGATGAATAGAAAAGAATGATGGCGGGACTTTTATCTTCCATCCATGCCCACGCTTCCTCGACGACGCGCGCAGCAAACATGCGTGTGTCCAATGAGTCATCATGCAATAATGACTGCTTAAAATCATCCATATGGCGAATAAATGGATCGCCATGTGCTTCAATCAGTAGTTCCTCCATTTCCTCATACAGAAAAACACGCGGTTGCCACGGTATTGTTTTGTAAGGCTGCCGGCTGATTTCGCAGAATGCCCGGTATTTTTCCGCAAATGTATCAAGCGCATTTGTAAAAGCGATATGCGCTTGCCCCTTCAGTTTTTCCAATACCTCTTTCGGCGACCAGGAATGGATGAAAAAATTGTAATAAACATAGGCGGATAATGCCGTTTGCACGGTATAGCTCGGTTTCAGGTCTGTCTGCTTTAATGATACCGGCGGGGTGGTTATCTCCCCCAAAGCTTCATTACAAAGCTCCGGATTATAGCTGATTTGCCTGGTCAGTTCCGCCGCGATAAAGTTGGGATCAAGTCCGTCAAACGCATCCCCGACATGCGTCTCGGCACCGGTTATCAAAAAGGATGGCAGGAGTTTACCGGCCGCTCCTTTATATATGTAACGTTTCTCATCTCCCTCGGATCGCGGTGAGACAAAATCACTGTTCACAGCAGCGACATAATCAAAATGATGTGTTTCTTTCCAGCTTTTCAACGTTTTGAGAGCGGAGAGAATCCCATGGGAGCCGTCCTCCTCATCACACTCGGCGACAAATACGAGGTTTCCTTCCAATTCTTCGGGATGCGCGGCGTAATATTTCAACAGATAGAGATGACTGGCGAGACCGCTTTTCATATCGAGGGCACCCCTGCCGAACAACCAGTCTCCGGATTGCAACTGCTCGCTCACGGAAGTCGGGATATCTTCTTTTTGCAAATGCTCCATCCATTCATCCGGCATAAATGCATAGTCGTGTAATTGATTAAAATCATCGACGCCGACCGTATCCATATGCCCCATCAGGATAACGGTCCGATGGCTCTCACACTTCGTCCCTTTCACAAAAGCCAGGACATTATACCGCTCCAACTCATCATTCGTCGTCTGCTCAATCGTCACTTGAGACGGATTGTCTGTAAAATAAGGAAAAGAAGAAAGCAACGTATACAACGAATGGGCCATCACCTTTTCCCCTTCTGTTTTAACAATACTTTGGATAGCGACGAGCTGCTTCGTCAAGGCAAGGACTTCTTCGCGACTATCCATCATTTCAGCTTGTGAGCGCATTTCGTGACCCCCTACTATTGATTCCATACGATTCTATTATATACACCTCACTCCGCAAGCATCCACCTCGGCACATTTTCCTCGTCCATGTCTTCGAAAAGTTTCTGCCATGCGTGCTCGATTTAAAAATGCGACACCTACCGCTCTTACTGCGTAGCGGGATATCAGTTTGAACACCGCCACCGTGGTTTCAGTCAATGCATGCGAATGAGCGTACAAGTGTACACGAATGGCATAGTTAAGCTCATCTGTGTTTGCAAACGGCGACAGCGCTTGCTATGTACAAAGATCGGCATTGCTAAAGATTGGATTCATGAAAAAAGCCCCGCCCCCTATTTTTTTTCTCGTTATAAATATCGAGCGTTTGAGAAAAAAGGGGGCGGGAACGAATATTTTTAAAGTATCCAGCCCAGGGGGCCATCCTCATTGATCAAATCCATGATCGCATAGACCGAGATGGGAAAATACGGTATGCCATATACATAGGGCATAAGTTCATATAAGTCAAAATAAATAACAAGGGTTTTGTCTGCTACATAAAACGGCTGCTCTGTAGTGATCCCTTCATACGGTCCCAGAATATGTTCGAACCAACCTCGTTCCTCCAATTGTGCCTGGATGATGGCATTCAGCCTCGGAATAAAATCCACACCTGGCGCAAATAACTCCGTAAGAGTGTACGCCCTTCCCGTTCGCGAATCAAACGTCAACGCCCGTTCTACCGTCATGCCGTGTGCGCCGCCGGCAAACGAATACACAGTATGAGTCAAACTCAATACATGCCGTTGATTGTTTTTCAGATCAAAGCCACCCGTTAGTTCTGAAACACCGTCGCCATATCCCTGATCATAAAGCAGCTGCTGCACCTGTTGCTGGATGGCGACATTCATACCAGCCTCTGCCTGCGGATTCGTCCAACCGGCCACCTCTGCATAATACATATCCACCCATGGTTGCAGGATATGCCAGGGCACAATCCCTACCGGTAAAGCCGAAACATTCACATTATCACTCTCCCTTAATGTATACATATGAGCCGGCAACGTAAAACAGACATACAGAGCTGTGATGCGAAATTGGTGGTTGTCATCTTGCATATTTATCATTGAAATATACAAGCGTATCAACTGAAACCCGCAACGCTTTGGCTAACAGGAAAATCGAATAGACCTCCGTTTCTCCCGGAAAGCCCCTTTCCTCAAAAGCTTGCAATGTTTCCAGATCCAGTTCTGCTAAATCGGCCAGTTCTTCGCGTGTCATTTTTAACGCCAACCGAAAATCCTTGATCATGAAAAAAGCCCCCCTTGAAGTATTCGTGTTGATTTTGCCGTTTCTGAGTTGTCTTATCATCTATTCTAAAGCTCAAAGTGACAACTACTGTCAGCGAACAACAATTCTTTCTTTACAGAGGGAAAAAATCGAATAAAGTTGAGCATATTAAATGTCCGATGGGTACTCCCCACCGGACACTTCTTTTGCAAAGTCAATTTTTCGTAAAAACAAAACAACCTCCCTGCTAATGTTTAGCAAGGAGGCTGCTATTGGGTTATTAATCCAAAACTGTTACTTCAACGTCTTGCCGACCGAAGTTCATTGCTTCGTCTTGAGTAGGAACATGAAGGTCGATTTTTTCGCCATTGATCGCTCCACCAGTATCGGCAGCAACGGCTTCACCATAGCCTTCAACATGAACGGTGGATCCGAGAGGAATAACATTAGGGTCAACGGCTACAACGTTTGCGTTGCGATCATTGTTAAGATCTTTGCCTGTGGCTGTTACCCCCGAGCACCCGTCACAATCTGCCGTGTAGGCTGTTGCTTCCATTGTAAAGCTATCGCCTTCCGCTTCGGAAGTAGAACCTTCGGAACCTGTGCCTTCTTCAGCTCCTGATTGTTCTTCAGTGCCTTGTTCTTCGGTTGCTGCTTCTTCTTCAGTTCCTTCTTCAGCCGTTTCGTTATTTCCATCGGAACTACCGGTAGATTCGCTGGCAACTATGTTATCAAGGGCTTCTTGCGTTGCAGGGCCTGCCACACCATAGAAGTTGCCGGCCGGAGAAGAAATCCCGTTATCCAGTTGAAAGTCCTGAACGGCACTTAACGTTCTTGGCCCAAAGGTATGCCCCGTTGAACCATTAAAATAACCCAGTTCCTTTAACGTGACCTGAAGCTCGTTGACATCGTCACTTACATCTCCACTCATCATTTGATATGATTCAGTGAAGGAAGCGTCTGCCGCGTTTGGCGCTGAAAGCATACCGACTGTACCTACTGCTGCTACTACGCTTAAGATATATTTTCTCATAAAAGATTCATTCACCCATCTGTATGATGAAGTAAATGGTCACCTCCGTAATTATTATTTGTTCCAAGTCTAGATTGTAGCTGCAGTCATTTAAGCTTTCAACAGCTTTAATCGTTTTGTTGTCAAGGTGTAATATCAGACTTGTGTCCCGGATGCCGGGAAATAAATAATAAATATATGGAAATGACTATCAAAAGCGTACAAACATGTTCTATGTCGATATAAAGATAGCGATAACTGTAATATTTTTGTAACTATTATAAAATGGGAATATGCTACTTCCTTAAATCTTTAAGGGTAGTATATCGGCGAATTTGGCCCCAATTCCCAACCGAAAAATACCCATACGAACAAGAGCAACGACCAGGCGATCATAAAGAAAATCGAGAACGGCAGCATCACGGAAATGAGCGTCCCGATGCCCATTTTGCGGTCATATTGCTGGGCAAAGGCAATAATGACGGCAAAATAGGTCATCAGCGGCGTGATGATATTCGTCGTCGAATCCGCCACGCGATAAGTAGCCTGGGTGATTTCCGGGGAGAAGCCGATCTGCATCATAATCGGCACGAAAACCGGTGCCAACATTGCCCATTTAGCAGAGGCACTACCGACGAACAGGTTGATGAAGGCCGTGACCAACAGGAAGCCGATGAGAACCGGGAAGCCACCCAGATCGAGATTATTCAGGAATTCACCGCCGTAAATGCCGAGAATCAAGCCTAAGTTGGTTTCGTCAAAGTAAGCGATAAATTGCCCGGCGGTAAAAGCAAGCACGATGAACATCGCCATGGAGGCCATTGTATCGGACATTTGCCTCACCACATCGGCATCGTTTCGCGTTTCTTTCGTAACAATGCCGTAGACGAGACCGGGGATGAAAAATAAAATAAGTAAAACGACGACGAGCGATTCCATAAACGGGGATTCTACGATCGCTTGCGGTTCTTCCCCGCGCATCGGCCCCCATTCCGGTACGACGAGTAAACTCATTAAGCCGGCTGCGATGAGCACAGACACGACCGCCCACATAATGCCTCTTTTCTCCGTGGCGGTGATCTGCTCAAGCTCTCCTCTAAATTCACCATCCCAGGCACCAAGCCGGGGTTCTACAATTTTTTCCGACACCCACGTGCCGACAATCGTCAATAAAAATGTCGAAACGATGATAAACCAATAGTTCATTGCGATGTTCATCGTTTCCGCGTATTCCGGATCAATCGTTGCCGCTGCGTCCCGCGTCAGTTCAGCAAGCATCGGATCCGTGGCCGACAGTAACAAATTGGCGCTAAAGCCGCCGGAAACCCCGGCAAAAGCGGTCGCCAAACCTGCGAGAGGATGACGGTTGAGCGCGGAATAAATCAGCGCCCCTAACGGTGGAAGCACGACATAACCCGCGTCGGAAGCGACGCTGGACATAATGGCCGCGAACACCAGCCCCGCTGTAATCAGACGATTGGGAATGGCAAGGACGAACCCGCGCAAACAGGCACTGATCAGCCCACTCTGTTCGCATACGCCGATCCCGAGCATCGTCGCCAGCACGACGCCGAGCGGAGCGAAGCCGATGAAATTATCGACCATACTCGTGAATATGTACTCGATCCCCTCGCCGGAAAGCAAATTCAAGACCTCCAGCGTCTCGCCCGGTTCCGCGGGATCTTCCACGCTTATATCAAAACTGGCGACAATCGCGGAAACAATGATGACGATAACCGCCAAAATCGCGAATAGTGTAACCGGATGGGGCAACCTGTTGCCTGTTTTTTCGATAAAATCAAGAAAGCGTTGGAAAAATCCTTTTTTTTCCGCCGTTTCTGCCATACGAATGACCTCCTGTTTTTGGTATTGTTACCAAAATAGGCCTTTCTATGTATGGCCGAATCGGGGTTTGGTTGATAAATCAAAGCATAAAAAAAGCTGACCTCAATTAATCGTTTGAAATCAGCAGATCTTCGTGCATTAATTAACGGTCGCCTTGAACCTATGGATTTCCATGTCGTGCTTGGCGACTTGACTGCGCAAATAGTCAATATCGATATTTTGGCTTCTTGATTCTTTTAACAGCTCTTTGTGCAGTTGCTGGGATTCTTCATGGCGCTGGCGGTTCAATTGCTGTTCTTCGGCGAATCCAGTTTCCAGCTTGTAATGCGATTCTATCTCTCTACCATTCATTATACTACGATGATCTTTCGTTACGTGACATCCTCCGCCAACCACGGCAACAGCCCTTCCTGATAGCCGGCTTTTTTCTTTTCCTGCAGGTCACGAACGACCGGCAAAAGCGCATCGCTGGTCACATTCAATAGTTTTGCCAGACGTTCCTCCTCCAGATCATTATCCGATCGGGATTGATGATACGACTGCACATCCATTCGCCACAAGCGCGCATGACGAGGGTAACGTGCGAGCAGTCTGTTAGCCATAACGACACCTTCGGGATCAATATCGCCGGCATAAAAAAGCGTGACACCGGCATCCACCAGCATGTCCATCAATTTTAACGCCGCCAGCTTAAATTGTCCGTGGGTGCAAATAAGCGGCGCGTCGGGAACGGCATCGAGAAGGCTCGAGTAGACACCGGAATTTTCCACGACCCAGACGCGATCCCCTCTTGCCGGATAAACAGCGTTCACCTGCTGCAATTCACGAAGAGGAACATTGAGCACCGAACGCGTTTCCACTGCTGCCTGCCAGAGAGGATGAACCGATTCCCCGACCTCTGCCAGCAGATTCGCAACCGTGACATCGTTGGTAATGTCATCCCGTAGTAAATAAAAAGATTCCAGAAGCGTTGTGGCCTCTTCACTGCCATGAATGGCAGATACCCCGCTCTTCACTTGCAGGGCGTGCATAAATAGCTTTCCCGTATCATGATGCAAATCAAGGGTGTGCGGATCGCCACTCACCTTCTGACTAAATACCGGCAACCGGATCGGTTCTACGGGTAGCGCCCGGATCGCTTCATGTAGAACCGGCACCAACGCTGGCAACCTTCCACTTTCAAGCAAGCGGTATATCCAATGGGTATCCGGACCGCGTTCGCGTAAATAATCGAACCAGAACGCGAGGGCCGGATACTGCTCTTGCCACTGGGCAAGCGTGCGCTCCTCGGATGCACGCTTTTGTTCGTGGCTTTCTTTTTTGGAGATGATTTTCTCACCGTAATACGCTTCCAGCAACTCACGAACGGCTATGCCCACAAAACGCGTATCGGCCAGTTTCTTTTCAAAGCGAAGGAGAGAGACTTTCTTTTTTTGCAAAAGAACTTCTTTCGTACTACCAAAAAAAGCGGCAATCTCCGCGAGTTCGTCGTCTTTGAAATCGGTAATATCGACAGACCCGCCGACGCGTCCGAGGGATTCCATTTTTTTGCGAAAAAGAGGAAAGAGCCGTCGAAAACCGCTCTTTCCGCGAAAATGGGTTAAGGCTTCCTCGATCATCTGTTACACCTCGACCGGCTCAGGCATTTGCATAGCAATTTTTTCTCCATTCCAGCGATAACGAACCGTCGTTACGAAATCGGCATTTTTCGCCCGCAGCAGTTCATAAATGGACAAAGACGGCACAGTATCATAGTCACCCCAGAGCACCTGCGAGTTCATAATGTAATCGAACCCGAGCTGTTCAACGACTTCAAACATTTCCCGGATATTGTTCTCATCCACACCGGCAAAGGCCTCGTCCAGCGAAATGATGTAAGGCGCTTGCGCGGACGCTTCCTGGTAACGGGAATAACAAGCTGTTAACAGGGGAATGTACATCGCCAATGCTTTTTCGCCGCCGCTAAATTTATAAAATTGGTTATCGGAGAGTTCCCGAACCGGTTCGTTCGTGCGTTGAAAATAAATTTTAAACGAGAACCACTTTCGGTAATCCAGTACTTCTTTAAGGACTTGCAAAAGGGTTTCTCCATCCCCTTCGTCCTGAATCTGTTGTTTCGCACGAGTGATTTTCGAACGGAAATGATTGGTAATACGTTCCAAATCTTCATCTTTGAGCAGCGCTGCATCTTGTTTTAAATAATGAACAAGGTCCCTTGTGTCCATCTCATCCTCTGATTCCGCCGTTCGCGGCTTCCACTTGATCGAAAAAGTAAGGCCGGAGGAGATATCGCGGCTGCCCATGATTTTGTTCATTTCCTGCGTCCATGTCTCTGCGCGGCGAATGCGGCTGCGCAGCTTCATGCCGACAGACTTGAATAGGATCTCTTCGTATAGTTCTTTATCCGCTTCATTTAACACATCTTGCTGACGTTCCTGTTCTTCTTTTACAAATGCTTCCACGGTATACGGGCTCACGAACTGCCCGCGCATATATAATTCAATCATGCGCCGTTCCGATTTTCTCTTCCACGTCGCGAGCAACGTCTGCTCCTGCTCCGCATGGTAAGCCGCCAATGCTTCGGGAAGGTCTTCGGCTACCGTGTAATCCTTCATGCGATATTCCATTAGATCCGTTTGTTGCTCATGAAACTGGTTGGTTAATTGTCGTTCAAACGTAGCGGCATTTTGGTCTTTCACGAGCGTGCCATACTGTTTCATCGTCTCCGACACAAGCTCGTCGAGAGATTGCGGGCCATCCTGGCCAAAAACAAACCCGCGTTTCCATTCCTTTTCAACAGTCGACTGCCACAGATCCCGCAACTGTGTCGTGAACGCGATGTCTCGTTCTTTGTCCCGGATCTCTTTATCGCCATTTTCCGCATGTACGCGCTTGGCGGGCACGTCTTGCTTTTTCTCATCGAGCCTCGCGCGCACTTCCCGCAAACGCGTTTGCACTTGTTG
The DNA here is from genome assembly GCF_900100185.1 of Natribacillus halophilus. Taxonomy (GTDB): domain Bacteria; phylum Bacillota; class Bacilli; order Bacillales; family Marinococcaceae; genus Natribacillus; species Natribacillus halophilus. Next base: position 35,192 of record NZ_FNEN01000003.1, read on the forward strand.
GATTTCCGCGCGTAAATCCTTAACACCTGCGGATGCGAGCTGCGTCTCCAGTTGTTCAATATTCAGGCGAATGGCCCTGAGCTCTGCGTCTTCGTGATTGTACTCCCCTTTTAACTCATCGACGTCTGCCTGCAATTCTTCAAGTCGCTCATTCAGCTCCAACAGTCGCTCGCCCGATCTTTGTTTACGGTCATGCAAGCGCTGGAGCGTGAGGAGACCCTGGGTGTAGGTCGTCATGTCTTCTTTGGCACGGCGGTAGATGTTCCAATCCGCTTGCAGATTTATATCCCTTGTCTTCTCTTCGACTTCCTGCTTTTTCACCCGTAATTCCCGGTCCAGTCTTTTCGATGTCTCCACTAACCGCTCGACGCGCTGATTCATTTGACTGAGGTTCGCTCTCGTCGTCTCGAGTTGGCGCCAAATGTCCCGCATGTCATTGTCTTCCGGAAACCTTTGCAAGTTTGCTTCCAACGCTTCGATACGCTCTTGCGAAGCCATCTTCTTTTGCTCCACGCGTTCGCGTTCCACTTCGACATTCGCGATTTCCTGCTTGAGTTGCTCGATTTGTTCTTCACGATACCTTGCACGAGCCGTACGGCCCACATAACGAACGCTATCAAGGGGGCGTGCGTGTCCTTTCAACAACCCGAGCCGGTAACTGCCATCCAGGTCAAACACAGCTCCTTCTCCCCCTTCGTTGCCGACGACGATGCTTCGCAAAGCATCATCCACCGTTTCCGCACGCAACGAGCTTTCGGCAGGCAGCTCCGGACGAAGGTAATCGGCAAGGGTCGGCATCATCCATTGCGGCTGCGGCACGAGTACACGGTCATGGATCAGTGATAGATCGTTCGTCTCTGTCACCAATGCGTCCAACAAACCGGCGTCAATGAGCGCGGATTCAATCCGAATCCGTGTATCTTCCGGAACATCGTCCAAAAATTCAACGGAAGCATACAGAGACTCAAAAGCAATGCCTTTCTCCTTCAGTTGCCGGCGAGCTTCGATTGTCGCCTCCTGCGTGTCCGGCTCGGGATCCTTCTTCGTTTTCCAGTCGTTTAACGCGTCTTCAAGCTGGGCTTTTTGTTTATCCAGCTCCCCAAGCTCCACTTGACGCTCGGCGACGAGCGTTTTTTGTTCGCTTGTCAATTGCTCGGTTAACGCGCGAAAAGGGGTACGTACATCCTCGTAATTGCTGTTGTCGTATAAGTGATAAATCATGCGCGTTGACTGCTGAAATGCAGCTTCTCCGCCCGCTTCCAGAATTTCGGAGGCCTCGAGCCAGGCGCGGATCGCTTCCACCGTTGCAGCTCTTCCAATGAGTATTCGGCGAAAGTTGCATCTTCCTGCAAATGGGCGTGAATCTCTTCGGCAAACAAAAATTGCCGCATCCGCTCGTGCTGTATATAACAATAACGCAAAATTACGCGATAACTCGAAGCCTTCTCGGCAGCCAGATATGTCGCTTCTTTTACTCGTTTTTTGACACTGTCCTGCATGGTGGAGGGCCTCCTCCTGCCTTTTCCTGTGACTTGATTGTAACATGTTTAGGAGATTAATAGAAAAAAATCGGAGGATGTCGAAGGTACAGGGCTGAAGTGCTATATTTTAGGGAGGTGCTCCATTGCCACACCCCCTAATCAAATAGTGGTTTAAGAGACCCCTTCCAACTTTGCAGCTTGGGCTAAATGACGGTGCAAACTTTTAGGCATCCGGAGATGAAGATGGTCGCTGAAATTTTCATCCTCTATTGGTTCTGGAATGGGCTCACCCTCATCCAACATGTCTTCAATAAACCCTTCTCTATTTCCCTACTGCTGCTTTTTACTTTTCGGATCCTTCGCCGACAGCTTCGCGTACATATCTTCGCCGTACTCGGTTTGCAAATCCCTGGTCGATCGCTCCTGCTGCTCCTCATCCTCGGGCGGAGCGGAAGTGGATTGATTCTCCTCATCTGCGGACGGTTGATTAAAAAACTGTCGCCTCATATACATATGATAGAAAATTTCCGCTGCCGTGAGCACGATCGCGGTAAAAAATGAGGCAAAGCCTAACGCCATCGGCGCCTCAATGAACCAGGCACCAAGGAGCCACACCCCCGCCCAGGCGATGAAAAAGTCAGCGATCGCGGCGGTTACATCTTTAATTCCCGGCAGGATGAAAACATCGCCCAAAAAGGAAATGACCGTCAAGACAACACTTATGGCTAAAACGTTCGCAAATTCGACCCCGAAAAATCCACCTAGAACGATCCAAATGATGCCAAGCATCATGATAAATTTTATCCCTATTCCTGCAAGATACTTCATGGCGTCCTCCTTCTTTGCTGATATAGCGCTTATTTTTTCCTCATTTTTTGTCTTTATCCATGGATTGAATCGTGGTTTTAAATGGAATCTTTTCGGGTATACACTCATGATGAACTGATGAAAAGGAGTCGATGTTATGCGCAACTATACGAAGCACTACATTAATGGCGAATGGGTAGAATCGACCGGCTCAGAAACGATGGATGTGATTAACCCGGCTACCGAAGAACCGGCGGGACGCATCAGCCTCGGCACCCAGGAAGATCTGGACCGCGCGGTCAAGGCAGCGCGTGCCGCTTTCCCTTCATTTTCAACAACCTCGAAAGCATATCGGGTGGAATTGCTTGAAAATATCGCCAAAGAATACGAAAAGCGCAAAGATGGCCTTATCGACGCCATAACGGAGGAATTAGGTTCACCTCGGGGCATGACCGAAAATGTCCATTACAAAATGGGCCTCGTTCACTTTCAAACTGCTGCTGAGCAGCTTAAAGATTTTGAATTTAACGAAAGACGCGGTGACACCCTGATTAAAAAAGAACCGATCGGGGTCAGCGGACTCATTACCCCGTGGAACTTCCCGACGAATCAAACGTCGACCAAGCTGGCAAGCGCATTCGCGGCCGGAAGCCCGGTCGTCCTTAAACCGGCGGAACTCACACCGTTTGCTGCCGTTATTTTAGCAGAAATTTTTGAAGCGGCCGATGTTCCCAAAGGAGTCTTTAACCTCGTTAACGGCACGGGCGAAACGATCGGCAACGGTATCAGCTCCCACCCGGACATCGATTTTGTTTCCTTCACCGGTTCCGGAGCCGTCGGCCAAAAAATCTCCGAGAATGCCGCGAAAAATGTGAAGAAAGTCGCGCTTGAACTCGGCGGGAAATCCCCAATGGTGATTCTCGATGACGCCGATGTGAAAAAGGCAGCCAAGGCAGCGGTCAACAACGTGGTTATGAATTCAGGGCAAGTATGTAGCGCCGCCACGCGCACGCTGGTCCCCAATTCGATGCACGATGACTTCATTGCAGCCGTACAGGAAGTATTGCCCGGCTATCCCGTCGGCGATCCCAATGGCCCCAATATGATGGGACCGCTTGTCGCCGAGAAACAATGGGATCGTGTCCAGGGCTATATTGAAAAAGGTGTCGAGGAAGGCGCGACCCTCGTTGCCGGCGGCACAGGCAAACCGGAAGGTCTGGAAAAGGGCTATTACGTCAAGCCTACCGTTTTTACCGATGTCGATAACGACATGGTCATTGCCCAGGAAGAAATTTTCGGTCCGGTGATGTCGGTGATTCGATACGAAGGCCTTGACGAAGCCGTCGACACAGCCAACGACACCATCTACGGCCTGGCCGGCTACGTATTCGGCGAAGACGAAGAAAAGCTGCAGGATGTCGCTTCCCGCCTGCAGGCCGGTCGCATCACCGTCAACAATGCGAAAGCAGACTTCACCGCGCCATTCGGCGGTTACAAACAGTCCGGTGTCGGTCGCGAATGGGGCGATTACGGCATTGAAGAATATCTCGAAGTTAAAACCGTGCTGGGAATGCCTTCCTGAACAACCGCATAAAGAAAACTTGCCTAACCTGGGGTTGGGCAAGTTTTTGCTTTTAGCAGATACAAAAGTATAACTTTCTTATCATGCATAAGTGCAATTAAGGCTTTCGCCAGGCTTGGCGATAAAGTTTTCTTTATTACAAGGATAGAGGTGAATCGATGTTAGACAAACTGCGCAACCCTTTCAGGAAAAAGCGTTGTCATTTTTGTAAAATGTCTACCCCATACATGCGCGACTATTACGATGAACACGATAACAGAGTAGTCGTCTGTGAGAAATGTTTAGAGTATGCCGAAAGACGGGCATTCAGAAGAATATAAGGAGGAATGGGAATGATCAGCCAAGACGAGATGCACACGCTGAAAAAGCGACTGCTGGAAATGAAACAAGATATAGAAACGCAATTCGAACACGCCGACCGCCCTGAAGAAACCGGCGAACTGTCCCAATCAGACAATCACCCCGGCGATCAGGCGACCGAACTCCACGAACAGCAAAAAAACGTCGCTCTCCACAATCAGTCACGGCAGCAACTGGCCGATATCCACCATGCTTTACAAGCCATCGAGGATGGCCATTATGGACGTTGTGAAGTGTGTGACGAACCGATCCCCTATGAACGGCTGGAACTGGTTCCGGAAACGATGCGATGCGTCAGGCACGCCGATCAGGAAGCGACTGACACCGAGCGACCGGCAGAAGAAGATTCTCTGGATGCTTCGTTACAAGAGAAAAATTTCGATCGCGCGAATACGTGGGAAACGGCAAGCGAGCACGGCACCTCGCGCTCGCCGTCAGATATGTAAACGAAGCGGAGCCCCTCTTTTGGAAGGGCTCCGCTTATTGCTTTATTTAGAACGAAATCACGCCGAATCCCAAGAGCACGACGATCACAAGCGTAACGACAACGAGGGTGAAACTGACGGCCGCGCTTTCGCCCCGCTTCGTTTTGCCGAGCGCCATCTCCATGAAACCGATGAGAAGAAGCGCCAAAATGCCTTTGACCACAAACATAGCCGGAAAGCCTAATTCAAATAACAGCCCAACGCCGGATACGATCATGATGAGATAAAAAATGCCAAGAATGATGCGCAAAATTCTTCCGCCTGTATTCTTGCCTGCCCTGTATAGGAAAAAAGCGATCAGAAACAGTATCGGCAAAAAAGCCCACGATCCTTGGTGTGAGGCGAATAACATATCGTACATGTGTCTCGTTCATCCTTTCTAATAGATCTCCAGGTTCTTATACCCTATCCATGCCCATGTTACACGAGATTTCTCCATTAGGATAGGAAAGTTTTGTGAACGCCGTATGAACAATGGGTATTTAAGGGCACGGTTGGGACGCAGCCCCCTCCAGAGTGCCTCAAATTGGGCATTTTTTCCATTTTGATGAACGCGGCGCTCTGCACAGCTATTAAAGAAAACTTGGCTTATCGCCAAGCATGGCGAAAGCCTTAGTTGCACTTATGCAAGATAAGAAACCATCATGGCGGCTGAGCATACCGCCACCATCTATCATGAAAACAACTGATTTAGCGCAAAAAGTATAATCGTGACATATGTTGGTTATACTGATTGGTTTGCGCTGCTCCAATAATGGTTGTTTTCATACAAAAGTTTTATACTTTTTTATCTGCCAAAAAAAGAACAAGCCCTGACAGCCTGTTCTTCTTAGCGCCCTATTCATTTTCCGTCAACTGTCGCAAATCCTCCATAATCGGCTCGGTGTCGACTTCGAGGCCATCATAACGTTGAATGACCTGGCCACTGTCATCCACTAGAAAAATATCGGTGGAATGGATGATATCCTCGTCATCGTCAGCCGGTGCGACCACACTGTGAAATGTACTTTCGGCAAATTCCTCTACCTCGCCGAGACTATAGCCGGTGAGAAAGTTCCAGTTCGAATAATCTGCCTCGTATTGATCCCCGTATTCTTTTAGTATTTCCGGTGAGTCATACTCGGGATCGACCGTAAATGAAACAAGGTTGGCAGCAATGTCTTCTGTGGCCAGATCCTCTTGCAACTGGGACATATTCGGGGTCATTAAATTACAGACCGTCGGACAACGTGTAAAAATCATGTTAACGAGCGTATACTCCCCTTCCAGGTCCTCATTCGTCACCACCTCATCGGATTGATTCGTGTAGGAAAAATCATGAAGATCCAGGCCGTATGCCTGCAAGTCTTCCCCGTTCTCCGCCGAAGTGTTACTCACATTATCGAACCACCCACACCCTGAAAGTGCGAAAAGCAGGACGAAACCGCCCATCAACAACCATTTTTTTGTTCGCAAAAGATTTCCCCCTTCCTTATTCACCTACTCTGAGGAATATGCAAAAGCTTGGCAACTATGTCCAATGGGGATAAAAAAATACCGCTGTCAATGTTTTCTTCCGACAGCGGTTCAGACGGTTATTTTAATGCTTCCTTGAGGTCAGCTTCAATCTTTTCCGGATGCGTGCGTGGCGAGTAACGATATAATACCGTTCCTTCACGACCGACGAGAAATTTTGTAAAATTCCATTTGATGTTATTTGAGCCTAAGCCTTTCGTTTCCTGTGTAAGATGCGCAAATAAGGGATCAACGTCTTCGCCGCGCACCTCCGTTTTTTTAAACAATGGAAAAGTCACGCCGTATTTTTCCTGTAAATGATCGGGAATGTCTTCATCGGCCAGCGGTTCCTGGTTCATGAACTGATTGCTCGGGAACCCTAACACATAGAAACCTTTGTCCTTATATTGCTCATAGAGCTTTTGCAGCTCTTTCAGTTGTGAGGCAAAGCCACATTTGCTGGCTGTATTCACAATGAGCAAAACGTTGCCTTCATACGCTTGCAAAGTATGCTCCCCATCAACAACCGATTCAACTTTCGTGTCAAAGATACTCATCCGCATCCACTCCTTTTTAAACCATACCCGCTATAGCCTGTAGCCAATCATTTGTTTACAACCTGAAGGTGGGCTTATAATGTAGTCATACAAGGGAGGAAAATAAAAATGTCCATTCAAAAAGCGTTAACGATCGCCGGTTCCGACTCCAGCGGCGGTGCCGGCATTCAGGCTGATCTTAAAACATTTCAGGATTTAGGTGTATATGGCATGAACGCGCTAACGACCGTGGTAGCCATGAATCCTGACAATTGGGAACATCGCGTGTTTCCCCAGGATGTAAAAACCGTGGAAGCCCAGTTGGAAACGATTCTTTCCATCGGGGTCGATGCCATGAAAACAGGCATGCTCGCTTCGGTTGATGTGATTGAGCTCGCCGCCCGCACCATCGAGGAACATGGCCTGGAGCAAACCGTCATTGACCCCGTGCTCGTATGTAAAGGCGAGGATGAAGTCCTGCACCCGGAAACCGCCGATGCACTTAGAGAGGTTCTCGTTCCGAAAGCATTAGTGGCGACACCGAATTTATTCGAAGCATCCCAGCTGGCCCAGATGAAAACGATCACCACCATCGAAGGCATGAAAGAAGCTGCGAAGCGCATCCACGACAACGGAACCAAATACGTCGTTGTTAAAGGGGGCAAGCAACTCGAGCATGACCTCGCGATCGACATCGTCTACGACGGCCATGAGTTTAAGCTTCTGGAAACAGAAAAAATCGACACCTCTTACAATCATGGTGCCGGCTGTACGTTTGCGGCTGCGATCACGGCCGAGCTTGCCAAAGGCAGCGACGTTCACGAGGCCATCGCGACTGCCAAGCAATTCGTCACCGCCGCGATCACCCATGGCTGGCGCATGAACGAACACGTCGGTGCCGTCCTCCACGGCGCGTACCGACAATACGGCAATGAAACGAAGATACAAAAACAGCAAATGTAACTAATGGAAGGCTTTCGCAATGATAGCGAAAGCCTTAGCATTTCCGGACTATGGGGCCCCGTTATTTTTGCTTGTGATCGATCCATTCGGTAAAGGCGCGTAAGAAGGAAGCGATTTGGGCATTTGTATCGTCATCTGTAATCGCGCCGTTTTCGGCGATTTTTTTATTCGCACGTGAGATAAAGACCTCGGGCTTTTGCATCACCGACGCCCCGGCAGCCACGAGGGATTGCTTCATCTGTTGCTGGGAAAAAGCGGTGCCGAACATCGTCGGTGACGCGCCGATCATCGCCGCGGGCATATCCGTAAGCACGTTATGATTGGCATCGCTTCCCGCCCAATCGATCGCATTTTTCAAAACGCCGGGCATGCCGTGATGATATTCCGGGGTTACGATGAAAAGGCCGTCGCTATCCAGGATCGCACGTTTAAACCGCGCAACGCTTTCCGGGTCGCCACCGGCTTCCAAATCGCCGTTGAAAAGCGGCAATTCCGCCAAATCATACGTATGTATCGTTACGTTGTCTTCGGTCATCCGCGTGGCAGCCGATAACACATGTCGATTAAAAGACCCACGACGCAAACTTCCGCTAATGCCTAAAATGTTGTATGGTTTTGCCACCTTGATCACTCCTCTAGTGTAGCGTCACTTTATTTATTTTATCCCCGCTCTTCCCTCAATTTAAACGTTTCCTTTTTTCCGGATCAAAAGTGGTTTATCATAGAAAAAGATCAGTCAATCAAGGAGAGATGCCAAATGGAATATCGAACGGAAAAAGACACCCTCGGCGAAATGCAGGTGCCGGCGGACAAGTACTGGGGAGCGCAAACCGAGCGAAGTTTACGCAATTTCCCGATCGGCAAGGAGCATATGCCCCGGGAAGTCGTGCACGGTTTCGCCACCCTGAAAAAAGCTGCCGCACGGGCGAACGAAAGCCTTGGCAAGATGGAGAGTGACAAGGCAGACGCCATTGCCCAGGCCGCCGATGAAGTGATCGCCGGTGAGTGGGACAGTCATTTTCCCCTGGTCGTCTGGCAAACCGGCAGCGGCACGCAATCCAACATGAACATGAATGAAGTACTCGCGCGCCGGGGCACGGAAATCCTCAAGGAGCAGGGCAAGGATGCCTCCATCCACCCCAATGACGATGTGAACCAGTCGCAAAGCTCCAACGACACCTTCCCAACCGCGATGCACATTGCCGCCGTTTCCGAAGTTAAAAATGAACTGCTGCCGACATTGCAAACATTGAAAAATACGATCGCGAAAAAAGTCGAAGATTTTAACGACATCATAAAAATCGGCCGCACCCATCTGCAGGACGCCACCCCTCTCACCGTCGGCCAGGAATTCAGCGGCTGGCAGGAAATGCTGCGCAAAAGTGAAAACATGATCGCGGAAAGCATCGACTACTTAAACGACCTCGCCATCGGCGGCACGGCTGTCGGGACAGGCATTAACGCCCATCCCGATTTTGGGGAAAAAACCGCAGCGGTCATCAGTGAAGAAACCGGCTTGCCTTTTCGGTCCGCGCCGAATAAATTTCACGCGCTCACAAGCCATGATGATACCACTCATGCGCATGGCGCGCTCAAAGGCCTGGCGGCCGACTTAATGAAAATCGCCAACGACGTCCGCTGGCTATCGAGCGGTCCCCGCTCAGGCATCGGCGAGCTGACGATCCCGGCCAATGAACCGGGAAGCTCGATTATGCCCGGCAAAGTGAATCCGACCCAAAGTGAAGCACTCACGATGGTGTGTGCCCAGGTCATGGGCAATGACGCGACAATTGGCTTCTCCGCCAGCCAGGGAAATTTCGAGCTGAACGTCTTTAAGCCGGTCATCATTTACAATTTCCTGCAATCGGCGCAATTGCTCACCGACGCCATGCAATCGTTCCATGACCGTTGTATCGTCGGCATCGAGCCTGAAAAAGAAAACATCGACGCGCACGTGGAAAATTCACTCATGCTCGTCACCGCGTTAAACCCCCATATTGGCTATGAAAAAGCGGCAGCGATCGCGAAAAAAGCGCATGCCGAAGGCTCAACGTTGAAAGAAGCCGCCATCAACAGCGGGGAGTTAAGCGAAGCGCAATTTAATGAATGGGTCGATCCGGCGAAGATGGTACGTCCATCGGAATGAGATAATAGAAAACTGCCCTGGCCGTAAGGTTCGAGGGCAGTTTTTATTCGTCATAAGTAAAGCGGACGACATATTTTTCATTTTTTAACTGAATGACTTCCACGAGGGGCGAGAGTTCGTATCCATTATGCCAGTTGTCTTCCAGTTTGGCCTTGACGCAACCGGCCTGGAATTTTGACCGAAAGGTTTGTTTCCAGTAGATCCAGCGAGGTCCATACATATATAATTGCTCCTTATACTTTCCAACTATTTTACGACCCTCTGTCGACATTATGCAAGATCTTTGATTGATGTTCAGGCATGATACAGACATTCCACAGTGAATGTCTTGTTTGTGTCCGGCTCCCCGATTCGGACAATTTTGGTGGTGCATCACTTGTTTGTAGCCGAATCTGGCCCCCTTTTGGACAATTCCAGCGGCCCTTCATGGATTAATGGCCGAATCCGAGAACCTTTCGTACAATTCCAGCGGCCCTTCTCCCATTTATGTCCGAATTCCTGGCCCATTCGGACATTTTCGCAGGCCCTCCTCCCTTTCGTGGCCGAATCCGCTCCCTCCCATTTAATGTCACTGCCCCATTAGCCCAATGCCCAAACCTTCCTTTTAGCGATTGGGCATAAGACATGATACAATGCTTCCAGGTTAATTTTCTTGACAGAAATGAGGTTTTGACCATGGATGGAGATATTCGTTCACTCCCTTTTAAGAGCGATATTCTTAACACAGAATTTGACCTTCACGTCTACCTTCCGCCCAATTATCACGAGAGTATATCTTATCATTTGGCGGTCGCGCAAGACGGTCAGGATTTTTTTCGGCTCGGAAAAATCGGTCGTAAAATTGAAGACATGATTCTGGAGGAAGCCGGTCCGGAAACGATCGTCGTCGGGGTTCCCTATCCGCGCGTGGCTGCACGACGCAAGTGGTATCACCCTGATGGCGAAGAACTTCCGCAATACTTACAGTTTTTAACCGCGGAACTTCTGCCCTTTTTAGCCCAGGAATATTCCCTGCACGAGGACCCGGAAGGGCGGGTGCTCATGGGTGATTCACTGGCGGGCACGCTGGCTTTGCTCGCTTGCCTGGAGCATCCGGACACATTCTCGCGTGCCATTATGTATTCCCCTTACGTCAATGACACCCTGCTTTCCAAAATTGATGAGAGCTCGCATCTGGGCACGCTTACGCTCTACCATACCGTCGGATCCGAAGAAAGGGAAGTGAAAGGAACAGACGGTACGATTATGGATTTTATTTCGATGAACAACGATCTTCATGAGCGACTGAACGCCAACGTGTCCAACTATCGCTTCAAAACATTGGACAAAGGGGATCATACGTGGTACACGTGGGAGCCCGATTTGCATAAAGCCTTACATTTTATGTATATTTTCAACGCTTAAAGGAGCGGAAAGTATGAACGTTCACATGGCCAACACGGAAGAAGACATGCAAAAAGTACGCGAGATCCGCTCGACGGTTTTCATCGACGAGCAAAACGTCCCTCCCGAGGAGGAATGGGATCAATATGAAAAAGAAAGTGTCCATCTCCTCGCCCAAATGTCAGGTGAATGGGCCGGGGCCGGACGGGTACGCTTCCACGAAGGCGTGGGAAAAGCAGAGCGCATCTGCGTGCTCAAGGCGTTCCGGGGCACCGGCCTCGGCAAGGAACTGATGCACGCGGTGGAAGATTACGTGGCTGAGCAAGGCGGGCGATCGGTAATTCTGAACGCGCAAACCCGTGCCAAAAACTTCTATGAACGACTCGGCTACAAAGTTACTTCCGGTGAATTTTTGGACGCGGGTATCCCCCACGTCGCGATGGAAAAAGTTCTATAACGAAATGAGGCATCATCTCTCGACGGATGATGCCCCTTTTTATTTTTACGCCTGCGCATCGAAATGATAGCCTTTTTCGTGCTTGTCTCTCTTCTCTTTCCTATGCCTATCCGTACGCGTGAGCTTGACGGGTTCAACGGGAGCACTCGCCTTGATCAATGGTTGCACTGATTGCACGCGGTTTCCATATTGTATAACCGTGTCATTCCTTTGCATGGAAATATAGCCCATCACGAGATCCCCTTTCGCCTTGGTCGCTACTTTCCTATACCCCAACGTCCACATCATTACGCCTATTTCGCGTGATTTTCCACAAGGGCTATACACGCATTAGGTTAAACGTACATAAGATGTAACGAACATGAAGGAAAAGGAGTGATGAACGTGAGTTGCGGATGCAAAGATTACGCATCAGGCCACTGCGTCTGTGATGCGGTGCTTTCGATCAAGGAAGCGCAGGATGCCGTTGACAAAAAGTTTGACGACTGTGTCAACAGTTGTTTCACCAACTTGTTAGGTCCGAAAAGACCCGGGAAGGTTCAGGACACCATTCCATTTATGCTAAAAGATAAAAAGAGCAACCTGTTCTGGGCCACCGGCGGGCTGACAGCGGACTATAACGACGTGTTCGAGACCGTATTTTTCCGGGTTGAAAACGTCGATGAAAAAACGTGCTGCGCTACTTTATCGCTACTTCGTCCGATCAAAGACATCAAGTTTACCCATAACTGCTGTGTCGATCCAACGTCTCTTTCAGATGTGTATTGTCTGGAAAAAACACACTTCTGTATCGAAGTTGATCTAAACTGCTTCTGTGCCATCCAGTGTTTGGATCCCGATTTGGTAGATAATCATGCCAAAAGACCGGACGACAGAGACAAAAAGCATCATCATCACGAGAAGTGATCGACTGATAGTGCCGTGACATCATCGTAGTTGATGGTTACCAGGTAAGGAGATTGTTGGGTCTGCATCGTGAAATGCTGCTCCTCGGCAGCAGTAACGGTGCCGACCCATACTTGTTCTTTCGTTTTACATACACACGTGAGCGGTGTACGCTTGCGCATTTTTAAAAGAAATTCTGCTTTCTCCTTGACCGACTTATCGGCGAACGTCTGTGGTTTGTCTTCTGCTTTTTTATTTTCTTCCTCAGGTGCCGGACGGCCTAAATGTTCGCCTGCAGGTGCCCGCCCGGAATCGGAACCGGATAGGTCGGAGCTTAATCGCTCCCGTGACCGCTTCGTATAATGTGATGGCGCGCTTCTTACCTGCCAGTCGTACCCCAGGTGCCTGGATAAATTAAACGAACGCCGCTTTCTTTCCTCCTCTTCATGATTGGAGTCAGGCTCCTCCTCGCCCGGTTCTTCTACTTCTGCTTTTACATTTATGCCATCGCGCTTATATAAGATTTCCACTTCTGTCCTACCCTGTTCTATCGGTTCATGTGCGGGATTATCAATATATAGGAGCGGCTGGTCTTGTTTCTGCTGTTTGCGTGTGCCCATCTCTTCTCCTCCCCTCGGAAAACGTCATGTTACATTGTATTCACAGGACAACGAGCTATGATTGAATGAGAAGGAAAAAAGATCTTTCTTCTTTCATATGTAATAAAAGAAAAAAAGAGAGGGCAGATGCTTTGAGAGCGCTAAAATACAGCTAACACCCATTCCGCTCTAACGCGTAGGCGTCAGCCTGTTTTACGCTGAAACAACACACCTGTACAGATGCCTGAATAACGTATACGGAGAACGATTTTTTCGTTCTTTAAACCGACATTTGGGGAGGAATGAGCATGTCTGCCGGATACGGACATGGTGGCGGCTTTGCATTGATCGTCGTACTTTTCATTCTGCTTATCATCGTAGGGACCGCTTACTGTTAGGCTGAAGTTGATAAATCTGCTAAAAAAATCATCCCGTCCGAGGGATGATTTTTTTTACCTTTTTATTCGTTCCCGACTTCTTCCGGTAATGTCGGTGTCGTGCCATATTGGGCAACGATCTCCTCCATATGGTGACAAGCGGCCTGATGGTCATCGGCCATATCACCGGTCTTGCGGAGTTCCGGATCTTCCTGTTTGCAAATGTCCGTGGCAAACGGGCAACGCGTATGGAAACGGCAACCACTTGGAGGGTCCATAGGTGATGGCACGTCCCCTTCTATGACGATGCGTTCACTTTTCTCGTCAGGATCCGGCACCGGGATCGCGGAAAGCAAGGCGCGCGTGTACGGATGGCGCGGCGAATCGAACAATGATTTTTTGTCGGCGATTTCCACGATTTTACCGAGATACATAACGGCGACGCGATCGGAAATGTGGCGAACGACGCCGAGGTCGTGAGAGATGAACAAATACGTGAGATCGTACTTGCGCTGCAAATCCCGGAGCAGGTTCAGCACCTGGGCCTGGGTGGAGACGTCCAGGGCCGAAACGGCTTCGTCACAAACGATCAGTTTCGGATCCACGGAAAGGGCCCGCGCGATCCCGATCCTTTGTCGCTGACCGCCGCTGAATTCATGGGGGTAGCGCTCGGCTTGGTGCGGACGCATCCCGACGACATCCATCAGCTCACGAATCCGTGCCGGGCGATCTTTTTTCGGTACGACGCCCTGGATCGCCATCGCTTCATCGAGGATTTGCTTGACCTTCTGACGGGGATTCAAGGAAGCGTACGGATCCTGGAAGATAATCTGCATATCTTTTCGTTTATCGCGAAGTTCGGACTTGCTTAGACTGCGAAAATCTTCTCCGTTAAAGGTGATTTCTCCATCCGTGGGCTCTTCCAGGCGCAAAACGGCCCGACCGGTCGTGGACTTCCCACACCCTGATTCGCCGACGAGACTAAGGGTTTCTCCCGGATTAATGGCAAAAGAAATGTCATCCACCGCTTTGACTTCCGCTTTTGTCCGGTTCAAAATCCCGCCTTTGACCGGAAAATATTTTTTCAGGTTTTTCGTTTCAAAAAGAGGTGTTGTTGTCATGACCCCTGCTGCACCTCCTCATTTTTCATCGGGTTGCCCTCGGCATCCCATTCATCGGTATAAATCCAGCAGCGTACCGCCCCTGCATCCGTATGTCCGTCAATATTGTTGCTTGGCGCCGCAAGGGACGGATGGGTGTTACAAATCTCAGAGGCGTACGGGCAACGCTGGGCAAACCGGCAGCCGCTCGGCATTTCCGCCGGACTCGGCACGGTCCCTCTGATGACTTCCAATTCGTCTACGTCAACGTCATGACGCGGAATCGAATTCATGAGTCCTTGCGTATAAGGGTGCAAAGGGCGATTGAAAAGCGTTTTGACATCCGCTTGCTCCACGACTTCACCGGCATACATAACGGCGACTTGATCGGCCGTTTCGGCGATGACCCCAAGGTCATGGGTAATGATCATAACCGCCATGCCCGTTGACTCCTGAAGACGTTTAATCAGTTCAAGAATCTGCGCCTGGATGGTGACATCAAGCGCCGTTGTCGGTTCATCGGCGATTAATAGTTCCGGTTCACACGCGAGTGCCATCGCAATCATCACCCGCTGGCGCATACCTCCGGACAGTTCATGGGGATAACTCTTCGCCCGGGATTCCGGCGCGGGAATGCCGACGAGTTTGAGCATGCGAATCACTTCCTGGTGTGCTTCGCGTTTGCCCATCTTTTTGTGAATCTTTACGGTTTCCGCCACTTGATGACCGACGGTAAACACGGGGTTCAATGAGGTCATCGGTTCCTGGAATATCATGGAAAGGCGGTTGCCGCGATATTTTGCGAACTGGGCTTTTGATTTTTGCAGTAAATCATCCCCGTTCAGCTCGATTTTACCGCCAATAATCTCTCCGGGGGATTGAATGAGCTGCATGACCGACAACGAAGTAATGCTCTTTCCGGAACCGCTTTCGCCGACGATGCCCAGCGTTTCATTCTCGCGTACTTCAAAATCAACACCGTCAACAGCCTTTACTTCCCCGTCATAAGTGAAAAAAGATGTCTGCAGGTTTTCTACTTTTAAAACAGGGGTATGATCCTTTGTAGTCACCGTACATGACCTCCTTTCTAGTTCAATTCTATTCGTTTATTCAAGACGCGATACAGGACATCGACGACGAAGTTGACAAATACGAACGTTAACGCGAGAACGATCACCGTTCCCTGCACGACAGGAAAGTCCCGTTGCGCAATTGCATCGACGACGAGGCGTCCCAGCCCGTTGATGCTAAAGACGCTTTCTGTGAGAACCGCTCCGCTTAAGAAGTATCCAAACTGCAGCCCGATGACGGTGACGACCGGGATTAAAGCGTTTCTAAGCGCGTGCTTGTAGATGACGAATCGTTCTTTGACGCCTTTGGCGCGCGCCGTTCGCACGTAATCTTCACCGATGACTTCCAGCATCGCCGAGCGCGTCATCCGGGCGATAATCGCGGCCCCTGCCGTACCCATCGTAATCGCGGGCAAGAAAATCTGCTGCCAATCGCCCCACCCGGAGGTCGGCAACCAGCCAAGCTGATTGGCAAATACGTACATGAGCATAAGGCCCAGCCAGAAGTTTGGCATCGAAAGACCGATAACCGCGGCCGCCATCGTTCCGAAATCACGGAAGGAATTTTGCTTGTTCGCGGCGAGAATACCGAGAAAAAGGCCGACACTAACCGCGACCACAAGACCCCAAAAAGCGAGTTCCAGCGTAATCCAAAAGCGGGGAGCCACCAGTTCCATCACCGGCTGCCCGGTACGCACGGATTCGCCGAGATCAAACTGGGCGAGGTCAGCTAGGAATAATCCATACTGGACATATAAAGGCTCGTTTAAGCCCAGGTTTTCTCGCACTTGTTCCAATTGTTCTTCCGAAGCCGCCTCTCCGGCCATAACCTGTGCCGCATCCCCGGGGATTAATTGAATGATCAGAAAGGCAACGAGGGTTACGCCGATAATGACCGGGATAAGTTGTAACAAGCGGCGGATGATAAAAATATGCACGCGAAACGCCTCCTTACTTTTTTGACCTTGGATCTAGCGCATCCCGTAAACCGTCACCCAGCATGTTGAAGCCGAGCACGACGAGGACGAGCGCGATCCCCGGAAATAGGGTGAGGTGGGGATTGTCCCACATATAGCTTCTTCCCGAGTTAAGCATGGCTCCCCATTCGGGGGTCGGCGGTTGGACGCCGAGGCCAAGGAAGGAGAGGCCGGCGGCACTCAGTATCGATGTGGCCACTTGCAGGGAAGCTTGTACGATAATCGGTGAACTCACATTCGGCAGCAAGTGTTGAAAAAGAATTTTGGCGTCTTTGGCGCCGAGGGCGCGCACGGCCTGAATGTATTCCACATCCTTGACTTCCAGCACCGATCCGCGGGTAATTCTTGCGAACACCGGAATGTTGTAAATCGCCAGGGCAATGATGACATTGTTCAGGCTCGGTCCGAGCGCACTTACGATGGCAAGCGCTAACAAAATGCCCGGGAACGCGAGCAATACGTCAGCGACCCTCATTATGATGGAATCCAAGATGCGGCCGTAGTAACCGGCAAGCAAGCCCAGAACAATCCCAAACACGGCCCCGACAGCAACGGATACCGTCCCTACATATAACGTCAAATGCGTCCCATAAATGATCCGACTGAATATGTCCCTGCCGTTATGGTCGGTACCAAACCAATTTTCCGACGATGGACCTTGAAAATCATTAAGTACGTCCGTGGAATTCGGATCATGTGTCATCAGAAATGGTGCAAATGCGGCGATCAATAAAAAGAATATAAGAATGCACGCGCCAATCAATGAAGACTTATTACGAATCATTCGTTTCAGCAATGACTTAAAGCGCGACTCCGGCTTGGCAAATTCCTCCCGCTCCGGAGATTGGTTTACGGTTGACCCCATCCTCGCTTCAACCCTTTCTCTTAATCTCAAAGATCAAACTATTTTCTTATTATAGCAATCATATTGTGTTTTACAATAGACAATAAAAACATATTCGGCAAGTATCTATTTTAAAGTTTTAAAGGATTCGTTTCCAGACCGTGAGGACACGTGCTCAATTTATTTTACTTTACATCACTGCATAATTGTTGTAAATCGTAATCTTTTGGCGTATTCATCTTAATTTTTCCATAAAAATAGTATTGCAAGTTTCTGATTCGTAAGATATAGTGACAATAGCTCAATAAAAGGGGGAGACGAAGTGAAACGTTACAAACGTTCTGGTTATCTTTTCTCAGCAGCGCTGGCAACCACTCTTTTGCTTGCGGCCTGCACGGATGATTCAGATGTAGAGGATGGGGCAGACGAAGGCGACAACGGGGAAGAGGCCGAAGATGATGAAGAAGCGGAAGGAGAGCCGCAGGAAGGCGGCGATCTCTCCATTGCCCTGGCTGGGGAACCGGATACGGTCGACCCGCATGGGACCAATGACAACCAATCCGCTAAAGCTCGTTCCCTTATATATGAAACACTCGTCAATCATGACCCGGAAACTTTAGATTTGGAGACGACCGGTTTGGCCGAATCCTATGAACAAGTCGATGAAACGACATGGGAATTCGAGTTGCACGAAGGTGTAAACTTTCATAATGGCGAAGAGTTGACGGCCGATGATGTCGTCGCCACGTTTGACCGTGTTCTCGATGAAGATTTCGCATCAGAGGCGCTTGTTCTATTTGAAATGATCGAAGACGTGGAAGCCCTTGATGATTATACTGTGCAGTTCACGACCGAATTTCCGTTTGCTCCGTTAGACTCGCATCTTGCCCATAACGCGGCTGGTATCATTAGTGAGACAGCGATCGAGGAAGATGAAGCCGACGAGCAAAACCTGGATATTGAAACAGATGGCGGAACAGGCCCATTTGAATTCGAGGAATGGGAACAGGGTAATTCGATGTCCTTTACAAAAAATGAAGATTATTGGGGCGAAGAAGCCTACCTTGATAGCGTTACCTATGATATGGTTGACGAAGACCTTACGCGTGTAAGTATGCTTGAGAATGAAGAGACACACGTCGCTGATTTAATCCAGCCTAATCTGGTGGATCAGGTAGAAAGTCTTGACAATGCAAACCTGCTTAACGTACCGAGCTTGAGTATGACATATGTCGGCCTTAACACTGATTCAGAACCGTTGGATGATCCCCAGGTACGTCAAGCCATCACCTTGGCGATCGATAACGATGAATTAGTAGAGGGTATTTATTCCGGCTATGCCGATCCGGCTTATGGTCCCATCAATGAGATTGTATTCGGTTATGATGAGGATATCGATGAACTCGGATATGACCCTGAAGAGGCGCAAGAATTACTCGAGGATGCCGGTCATGAGGATGGCATTGAATTGACGCTTGCCGCCAATGATGATAATCCGCTTCGTGAACAAACGGCGGAATACGTGCAGGACCAACTGTCCGAAGTCGGCATTGACCTTTCCATCGAGAACGTTGAATGGGGAGCTTTCCTCGAACAATCCGGTGAAGGTGAATTTGACATGTTCGTTCTCGGCTGGGGTACCGTTACCGGAGATGCGGATTACACGATGTACTCCCTCTTCCACTCCGATAACCTCGGCGCAGCCGGAAACCGTTCCTTCTATGAGAACGATGAAGTGGACGAATTGATCATGGACGCACGCCAAGAGGAAGATGAGGAGACGCGCGAAGAGCTTTACACTGAAATCCAGGATATTCTCGTCAAAGACGCTCCCATTATCTATACAGCCTTTGATGATCATCGCGTTGGCGTTGCCGACTCCGTGGAAAATTTTGTGCATCATACGAATGGCACCTTTGAACTCGATGAAACGTATATCACCGAAGAAACAGAGGGCGGTTATTAAACGGGCCAAGATAGGATGAACCACGTGCGGGTGTGCCGCGCGTGGTTTTTCTTTTGGCAGGTAAGAAAGTATAAACCACTTTCTTATCCTGCATAGTGCAACTAAGGCTTATCGCCTTAAAGGCTTGGCGATAAGCCAAGTTTTCTTTACGTCCAAAAATTTTTGTGTTAATTTTTTTACTAGTATTGAAAATTTCTCGTTCCTGGGATATAGTTAGCTTAGTATTTAAAGGGGGGATACAGTGAAACGTTACAAAAGGTCAGGGTATATTGTAGGGGTCACGCTTGCAGCCAGTCTGGTGCTTGCAGCATGTACAGATGATTCAGATGTAGAGGAAGGGGCAGAGGCGGACGAGAGCGAAGAAGAGGCTGAAGAGGAAGACGATGAGGACGATGGGGACAGTGACGGTGGCGAAGAAGCCGATGGGGAGCCGCAAGAAGGCGGGGACTTTCTGATTTCCATGTCAGGCGAGCCTGTGTCAATGGACCCGCATGCCTCGAATGACAATCAGTCCGCGAAGGCGCGTACGTTAATGTATGAAACACTGTTAAATCACAATTCGGACACACTGGATCTGGAAACGACCGGCCTGGCGGAATCATACGAGCAAACCGATGATGACACCTGGGTTTTTGAACTGCATGAAGGCGTGCATTTTCATAATGGTGAAGAGTTGACCGCTGACGACGTAGCGGCTACCTTCGATCGTGTCCTGGAAGAAGACCGCGGGTCCGAAGCTGCTTTCCTTTTCGAAATGATCGAGAGTACGGAAGCGGTCGATGATTATACCGTAGAAATCACGACCGAATTTCCATTCGCGCCATTGCCTGCCCATCTCGCGCATAATGCAGCCGGCATTATGAGCGAAGCCGCCATTGAAGAAGACGAAGCGGGCGATATTAACCTGGAAATCGAAGGTGTTGGCACTGGGCCATTCATATTCGAGGAATGGAACCAGGGAGATTCTCTGACAGTGACAAAAAATGAGGATTACTGGGGTGAGGAAGCCTACCTCGACAGTGTCACATTTGAAATCGTCGGCGAGGACCTCACCCGTGTAAGTATGCTGGAAAACAACGAAACACATGTGGCGGACCTAATCCAACCGAACTTGGTGGAACAGGTGGAAGCCCTCGACAATGCCCACCTGATTGCCGAACCGAGCTTGAGTTTAACGTATGTCGGGTTTAATACGGAAAAAGAACCATTTGATGACGTGCGTGTTCGTCAGGCAATTTCGTTAGCTGTAGATAACGAGCTGCTCGTCGACGGCGTTTATGATGGTTATGGCGAAGCGGCTTACGGGCCGATTAACGAACTCGTCTTCGGATACGACGACGATTTGGAAGACATCGGCTATGATCCGGAAGAGGCCGAAGAATTGCTCGCCGAAGCCGGTTACGAAGATGGGTTCGAGACGACCCTTTGGATGAACGACGATAACCCCGTGCGCGAACAAACGTCTGAATTGATTCAGGACCAGCTCGCGGACATTGGGGTCGACGTTTCTCTGGAAAACGTTGAGTGGGGGGCTTACCTCGATCAGACTGCTGAAGGTGAACACGACATGTTTGTACTTGGCTGGGTAACCGTAACCGGGGACGCTGATTACGGCATGTATTCCTTGTTCCACTCCGACAATTTCGGAGCCCCAGGGAACCGTTCTTTCTATGAAAACGAAGAAGTCGATGACCTTCTCGATGAAGCCCGTGAGGAAGAAGACGAAGAGACACGGGAAGAACTCTATTCCGAAATCCAGCAAATCCTCGTCGATGAAGCGCCCATGATCTACACGGTCTTTGATGAATTACGCGTCGGCGTTGCCGATTCTGCCGAAAATTTCATTCAGCATCCAAACGGAACATGGGATCTCAGTGAAACGTATATTACCGAGGAAGCCGAGGTCGACGGTTACTAAACGGTTGACTAGATAAAACACCCACGTGCCAGAGGTTGGTACGTGGGTGTTTATTATTATGTCACCTTTCTCGGGGTGGTCGGTCATCTTACCTTTTATGGTGTCACTCCAACTTTGGCTATTTTTTTGTGTATTTTACTCCTATTGAATATTTTTGCTTAGTAAGATATATTTGTCCCAACTTCATTATTAGGGGGAAATGAAATGAAACGTTACAAACGTTCCGGTTACCTCACGGGTGCCGCGCTCGCAACCGCCTTTTTACTTGCTGCGTGTACGGACGATTCAGAGGTAGATGAAGGCGAAAACGGGGAAGAGACTGAAAATGGCGAAGAGGAGGAAGAAGCGACCGGTGAACCGCAGGAAGGCGGAGACTTGTCAATTGCTATACAAGGTGAGCCCGTTTCAATGGACCCACACGGCTCCAACGATGTTCCATCTGCAAAGGCGCGTTCCCTGATGTATGAAACGCTCGTAACCCAGGACCCTGAAAATTTTGATCTTGAAACCGAAGGTTTGGCGGAATCCTACGAACAAACCGATGATAACACTTGGGTATTTGAGCTGCATGAAGGAGTGACTTTCCATAACGGCGAAGAGCTCACCGCCGATGACGTCGTGGCAACATTTGAACGCGTTCTTGATGAAGAGATGGCTTCAGAAGCGGCATTTCTGTTTGAAATGATTGAAAATATTGAAGCGATTGATGATTATACCGTCGAGTTCACCACGGAATTTCCCTTTGCTCCTTTACCCTCTCATCTCGCCCATGACGCTGCCGGCATTATAAGTGAAACAGCCATTGAAGAAGATGAAGCCGGAGAGCTTAACCTCGATATAGAGGCTGTAGGCACGGGCGCATTTGAATTTGAGGAATGGGAAGAGGGAAGCTCCCTTACCGTTAGCAAAAATGACGATTACTGGGGCGAAGAGGCTAACCTTGATAGTGTCACATATGAAATTGTGGGTGAAGACCTCACCCGTATCGGCATGCTTGAAAATAATGAAACACACGTAGCCGATGAAATTGAACCCACGTTAACGGATCAGGTTGAGGGGCTTGAGGACGCTACCCTTTTAAATGAACCGAGCTTGAATATGTCCTATATCAGCTTTAATACGCAGGAAGAACCGTTCGATGATCCCCTCGTACGCCAAGCGATTACAATGGCCGTCGATAACGAGGTGCTCGTAGAAGGTGTGTACGAAGGGTATGGAGAACCGGCATATGGACCGATAAACGAGCTCGTTTTCGGTTATGACGATAGTTTGGATGATCTCGGCTATGACCCTGATGAAGCCGAAGCATTGCTCGCCGAAGCCGGTTACGAAGATGGCTTTGAGACGACCTTATGGATGAATGATGAAAGCGCTGTACGTGAACAAACCGCAGAACTCGTGCAGGACCAACTCTCAGATATCGGTATCGACGTTTCTATCGAAAACGTTGAATGGGGCGCCTACCTTGATCAGACGGCTGAAGGCGAACATGAAATGTTTATCCTCGGCTGGAATACGGTCACCGCAGATGCCGATTACGGCATGTACTCACTCTTCCACTCCGATAACTTTGGAGCGCCGGGGAACCGTGCTTTCTACGAAAATGAAGAAGTCGATGAGCTTCTCGATGAAGCACGCCAGGAAACCGATGAACAGACACGGGAAGAATTATATGCCGAGCTCCAGCAAATCCTCGTAGATGACGCACCGATGATTTATACCGTCTTTGATGATCATCGCGTCGGTGTATCTGATTCAGTCGAGAATTTTGTACAACTTCCCGACGGGCGCTTTGATTTAGCGGATACGTATATTACTGAAGAGACCGAGGGAGACGGTTACTAGAGCAGGATGGTCAACTTACCCGGTTTCACACCGGGCCAACATCGAAATAAGCAACAACAGTCCTCCGTTATGGGTGTATGGTAGAAAGAACGTTTTTCGGACAATTTTTTGCCGATCGATCCTGGTTGTGTCCGAATGACCTTCCCATTCGGACAATTTTAACTGATCATTCCCTTCTTTTGACCAAATGAATGCTCGATACGGACAGTTCTCACCGATCTTCCAGTAGATTTGTCCGAATGGCGACTTGCGAACAGTTTGGAAGGTTGTCCGAGGTCATCATCCGACTGTTTTGCTCCTCCAATGGGCGGGGACTGGTAAAAACGGCGTGGCGAACGAACTTACCTTGATGAACAATGTCATTTCCAGATATGATCGCTTATTTCAGCCGTTCTGCATCAGGCTAACCACCAACCCCCCACGTGTCTATCAACCGCGCGTGGGGTTATTCCCCTTTTAATTTCTCCACCTCCGAACAGATTTCATGTTGCCATTCATAGTCTTCTGTCGTGTAAGCTATATAAGACATCGCGGAAAGTTTTTCTTTTTCCCAGTAAAAGTTTTTTAAGTACTGCTTGCTTTCGTTAACCTCCGCTTGTTCATGATCCGTAAGTGGGCGATAATCTGCTTCCAGGATCAAACGCACGAGTCTTTCTGCCACGACGGAGTACAAATGTCATCACTCTCTTCCATTTATCTTCTCCTCGTAGCTTCTCCCGGTATATGTAAAATTATAGCTTTCACCTTAAAAAATTCCATAAAAAAGACTGCCCGTAGACAGCCTCGCCTGTGTCATCCCATGCCCACGATATGATAACCGCCGTCGACGTGGAGTATTTCACCGGTCATTCCTCTTGATAAATCACTCAGTAAAAAAAGCGCAGTGTCACCGACTTCTGCCTGGCTGACGGTTCTTCTCAGTGGAGCTTTTTCTTTGATTTCATTTAACACGGTATTAAAACCGGAGACGCCTTTGGCGGACAGCGTACGGATCGGTCCGGCGGAAATGGTGTTCACGCGAATGTTGTAAGGACCAAGATCATTGGCAAGGTAGCGAACACTTGCCTCGAGGGCAGCTTTTGCGACACCCATAACGTTATAGTTTTTCACGACTTTTTCTCCCCCGAGGTACGATAAGGTTATAATCGATCCACCCTCTGTCATCATCTCGTGCTTTTGCAGCGTATGGGCGACGGCCGTTAGCGAGTATGCACTTATATCGTGGGCCATGGCGAACCCGTCCCGGGACGTATCCACGAACGTACCCGCGAGATCTTCGGTTTTTGCAAACGCGATGCAATGGGCCAGCCCATGAATGGTGCCCACTTCTTCCTTAATCTTTCGAAATGTTGCTTCGATCTCTTCGTCGCTCGTAATATCGCACTGATAAACGAACGTTTCCGTTTCCAATGTGTCCGCGAGCTCCTGGACATTTTTACCCGAGCGCTCGGCTCCATATGTAAAAACAATGCGGGCACCGGCATGGGCAAGACTCCGGGAGATACCCCAGGCGATGCTTCTTTTGTTCGCTACACCCATCACAACATAGGTGCGCCCTTCCAAAGATAAACTCATGCTTATCAATCTCCTTTCTTCATCTGCTAACCCTGAGTATAGCATTTTTTCGCAAATCATTCATTTCAATTTTAAGCTAACTTCTGCTATGATTCCAGAAGGTGATGTGTATGACTACAGGCTTGGATTTTATCGGTGATGTTCATGGTTGCAGGAGTGAACTGTTACAGCTGCTGCAACGTTTGGAGTATAAAAAAACCCGCCCAGACAGACGAAAACTTGTCTTTATTGGCGATCTCACTGACCGGGGACCGGATTCCGTCGGCGTTATTGAAGATGTCGCCGCTTTGGTCGCTCAAGATAAAGCGTACTATATCCCCGGTAATCACTGTGATAAACTTTACCGGTATTTTCTTGGTCGGCCGGTACAAATACGACACGGACTGGAGACGACAGTTGCGGAGCTTGCGGCGCTTTCGAGATCATCCTACGACCGCACACGCCAGACGTTTATGCGCCTATTCGAGAACGCCCCCTTGTATCTTCCTTTATATAATGGGGAAGTGATTGCCGCCCATGCCGGCATTCGCCGAAAGGACATCGGTGCCTCCGGCAAAGCTGTACGCGAATTCGTCCTTTACGGGGATGTCGATCGTGAGCAACAACAACCGGGAAAGCTGCCGAAACGACGGGATTGGGTATTGCAGGAAAAAAATCAACGGGATGCCCCCTGGATTGTGTACGGCCATACACCAGTACGAAAGCCGAGGGTGTACCGACGCACGATCAATATCGACACCGGCTGTGTTTTCGGGGGAGCGCTCACCGCCTTTCGCTACCCAGAACTTACGACCGTTGACGTGCCGTCACGACAAGCAGAACAGCCGGAAAAATTTCGCGTCTTTGAGCCTGATGAGCCACTCGATTCATATCGTTAGCGTCCGCTATCACATTTATTATTTGCAAAAGAAAGGATCTCGCCAATGACAAGGAATTTATGCATCAGTTTGACGAGCATTTTATTTTTATTATCGGCTTGCGCGCCGGATGCAGATATCGGCCATGTTGAAGATGAATCGGAGATTATGATATTTAGCGAAGAAGAGGAAACGTCGATCGCTTTTAACGCCTTAATGACCAACCACTCCGAACGACCTTCGGATGAATTAACCATCAATTGGGAAATAGACGATGAAGCATTGCTGGATATGTTCAGTGAACCTGAAGTCACGGAATCTGCGAGCGAGTCCTTTTCCGTAGGCGGCGGGGAACGTTTTATGATCAGCGAGTCTTTCTTCCTTGATGAAACACCGGATCCCGAGGATGTGAGCGGTGCCGTCGGCGGGATTGTTACGAATGAAGACGATGAAGAAGTTTACCGCTTCACATTTGAAAACGTTGAAGAGGTTTAAGGCCAAACAGCCTCCGGGAGCACTCGCTTCGACCATCATCATCGGTATGGCCTTTCCCGGCGGCCGATGACAGCTTCTTCGGCCACTCTCTCGCATTACTCCCCGATAAACGACTCCTTCACGCGTTTCCAGAATGGAAAAGGGCGAAAACGGGCAAAGCGCACATTTTCACTCGCGACCCGGTATTGAATCGAAGCGATATCCGAATGAATAAATGACTTATGGTCAACGGTGAGCTGGAGATTGATGTCATTCAGTGGTTTCAATAAGCACGTATGATGCTCGGGCAATACGAGTGGTGAGCCAATGGTCCGGTACACGCGATTGTTGATGGAAGCCATTTCGGCGATTTGCATGGACGCCAGGGACGGATGCAAAATCGCCCCGCCCAGCGCCTTGTTATAGGCGGTACTGCCCGAAGGCGTGGAAATACATAGTCCATCTCCCCGGAACGTCTCAAAGACCTCGCCCTTTATTTCGATATTGCAGACGAGGGAGCCTTCCGTTGCTTTGACCGTACATTCATTTAAGGGAAGATAACGATCCGGTCCTCGCCCTTCTCCCTGATAGCGAACAACGACTTCAAGGAGCGGATATTCGACGACCTGGAAAGGCGTTTTGGCAATGTGAATGATTAATTTATCCACCTCTTCCGGCATCCAGTCGGCATAAAACCCCAAATGCCCGGTATGAACACCGACAAAACAAGTATCTTCCAGTCGATGTTTATGGTCGTGAAACGCTTCCAGCAGCGTGCCGTCTCCGCCGACAGAGATGACGATTTCCGGCTCATCTTCATCATGGGTGAGCCCGTGTGCGGTCAATGCCTCCTGAATATGAGCGGCGATCCTGTTTGACTGTTCGTCCCGTCGTGACGTTACGTCATACTTCATCGTCTTCTCCCCCCTTTTACTTGTAAGTGCCTCTATTCTCTTCCTGGCGTTTCGTAATAATCGTTTGCGCTTCCCGGACTTCATCCTGGATTTTGGACATCTCTTCATCCAGGTTGTAAGCGGCTTCAGCCGCGCGAACGAGACGGCGCTTAATATGCTGCGGGATTTCTCCGCTATATTTATAATTTAGGGTGTGTTCAATCGTCGCCCAAAAATTCATCGCCATCGTGCGGACCTGGATTTCAACGAGGATATGCTTGGTGCCTTCCACCGTATGAACCGGATAATCGATAACCATATGATAAGACCGGTAACCGCTGGCTTTTCTTTCTTTAATATAGTCTCTCTCGCTGATCACCGTAATATCATCGCGCTCCCGCAGCATGTTTACAATGGTATCAATATCGGTGACAAATTGACAGACTATACGGACACCGGCAATATCCTGCATTTCCGTTTCCAGTTTATCGAGCGCGATATTTTTACGCCTGGCTTTTTCCTGGACACTCGTGATAGGTTTCACGCGTCCGGTGACAAACTCGATCGGCGTGTGTTTGGACGCGCGGCGATATTGATCACGTAAACTTTTAAATTTCACCTTTAATTCTTCAACAGCCTGTTGGTAAGGTGACAAAAATACTGCCCACTTGCTCATACAAACGCCCTCCTCACTCGTTAGCAAAAAAATGCTTTTCTACGGCGCTCACCATCTCGGCTCCGTAATTATTGTTCCCCTGAATGATATCAAGAAACATGTCCAACTCCTCGTGAATTGCCTCAAATAGGACGTCATGTTTATCGAGATAAATGGGCGTCCGCTTCCGATGGCTTTTATAAAGATCCGACCAGAATGCCTCGTGGATATGCACCTGGACAAACGTCCCTTCCCGATCAAAAATATAGACGAGGGCAAAATTGTCCGAATCAGCCAGCAGGCGAGCGGTCGGTATTAACTTCTCATCGGGATGACGGTCGCTTTCCAGATAAAGACCGTCGCCCTTATGTTGCGCACCAATTACATTGATCACGGTCACGGCTATTCGACTCCTTTACATATCGTTGTCGCACTACGATCTCTGTGCCATAATACCTGCAGGAGGCGGTTTTTATGAATCATGAATTCGACGAAATTGAAAGGGAAGGCAAGCGTCTGCTTACCGAAAATGAATTCGAAAACATACAGAACTATTTTCAGTTGCGGACCGATGATTTTCACATCCAGCACAATCACTATTTTGACACATCCGATTTTCAATTAAAAGCACGAAACGCTGCTTTGCGGATCCGATATAAGGACGAAGCGTACGTCCTGACTTTGAAAGTGCAAACTGACGAGGGCATATTGGAAAAACACCAGCCCCTTGCCGAAGGGGATTGGTCCGGAGACAACCCGCTTACACAAATTCCCGACGGGGGTGCCGTTCAAACTTACATAGAAGGCGAATGGGGTATTCCTTTTCACACCTTGCAGTATTTGGGACGGTTATCGACATGGCGGGCCGAGTTCTCGTATGAACAAGGTTTGTTCGCGCTTGATAAAAGTTATTATCTCGATAAGGTGGACTACGAACTCGAATTTGAAGGGCATTCCCAGGGACATGCCCAGAAAGTCTTATCACAAGTCACAACTCGGGTTGGGCTCAGAGAGAGCGCTTTCCAGCCTCCTCCGAAAATTCAACGTTTTTTTAATGCTCATATAGGACCTTGATCTTTTTTCGAACGGATCCTTGTATTTTCAAGCGCCTTTGATATAGTCGAGTTAAAACAAAAGGAGGCACAGCCATGAACGAATCGCATCCGTTGCAGTTTAACCGTATAAATGCGTCACCTTTTTCGGAAACACAAACGAATCGCGTGGCAGAACCGCCTTCACGCGATTTTGCTTCTATTCTCGCCAGTATTGAAGCAAGAAAAGCCCAGGATCATTCTTCTCCGTTTGGTTTTTCACATGAACGATCACTGTATTTGGATTCCGGCATGTCTGTCGCGGAAGGATCTCAAACGTCTGGCCCGGCTGAAAGCGTGGCTGCTGAAGGAACCACCACCGGAACCTTACCGGAGTCGCCTTACAATCATTTAATCGAGGCCTCTGCTGACGAACACGGCGTTGATCCCGCCTTGATCTATGCCATCATTGAGCATGAATCAGGTTTCAATCCGGAAGCCGAAAGTCATGCCGGCGCCACCGGCCTGATGCAACTGATGCCGGGGACCGCCAACGGTTTAGGGGTCACGGATGTGCGAGACCCAGCCCAGAACATCGATGGCGGTACCCGTTATATAAGTGAGATGCTTAATCGCTATAGTGGGGATATCCAACATGCCCTTGCCGCCTACAATGCCGGCCCCGGTAATGTTGACAAATTCGGAGACGTCCCTCCCTTTGCGGAAACAACGGCCTATGTACCAAGGGTTATGGACACTTACGAAAACCTGGCGTAATAGCGGCGTAACGTCGACTTTGTTTAGCAGATAAGAAAGTATAACTTTCTTATCTTACATAAGTGCAACTAAGGCTTTCGCCAGGCTTGGCGATAAGCCTAGTTTTCTTTATGTTTCCCGGTCAGCAAGCAAACCATTTGAACGTTTCATGAACCCTTGCTAAAATATAGTGTACTTCAAACCGAAGCTGTTCCCATGGGGCAACGCACAGGTCTGATAAGGGAAGGAGCGTAAACATTGGTGAATGCAAATCAGCGAGGCTGTGATGATACTTTAGGTGTTTGTGGCGTTGAATCCGATGAACGTAGACAAACGGAAAGCCAGCAAAAGCTGGAAATCTATATTTTTACAGACCCTCTTTGTCCGGATTGCTGGGGATTTGAGCCGAAAATAAAGAAAATCAGGCTGGAGTACGGCCATTTGTTCAAGATGCGCTTTTTTATCG
The DNA here is from genome assembly GCF_900100185.1 of Natribacillus halophilus. Taxonomy (GTDB): domain Bacteria; phylum Bacillota; class Bacilli; order Bacillales; family Marinococcaceae; genus Natribacillus; species Natribacillus halophilus. The sequence continues at coordinate 65,174 of NZ_FNEN01000003.1, forward strand.
TTCCCGAAGCCGCGAGTGGGCGTGTGAATGAACAGAATCGCCAATCGTTGGCCGACCTCTGGGAAAAGACGGCCACGCGCACGGGGATGTGTTGCGATGGTGACATATGGCACGAAAATCCACTCAGCCATTCTGACGCTCCCGCCATCGCGGTGAAAGCGGCCGAAATGCAGGGTCGTCAATATGGCTTGCGATATTTACGGCGACTGCGTGAAGCCCTCTTCCTCAAAAAAGAGAATGTCTCAAAGGAAGATGTCCTGCTGCGTTGTGCCCAACGCTCGGAGCTTGACCTTCACGAATTTCACAAGGATCTCCATTCTGATTTGGCCCGTAAAGCACTGGCTTCTGACGTAAACACCACGCATGAGATGGAGGCCGAAAGCGTTCCGACGATGATTTTTTTCAACGATTGCATTGAAGATGCCGGTATCAAAATCTCGGGTTTGCACAACTATGACGTTTACGTTGATATCTTAACGAATATGCTGGGCGAGATACCGGAACCGCGCCCAAAAATGAGCCTCGGAGACTTTATGAACACGTATCAGTTCGTCGCCACCCAGGAAGTGGCGGAAGTCTACGACTTATCCATGAAAGAAGCGACGTCTCATTTAAAAGCATTACAACTGCAACAGAAGGTTGAACGCGTCCCTGTGAAAAAAGGCGCGTTCTGGCAGCCGGTGGCGGCACGCTAACTTTTTCAGCGCCCTCCCATTGACCTCTTTTTCATTTTCAAGTGATGAAAAGAGACGAGTTCCTCATAGACTGTTGAAGAGAGGCAAGTTTAACGGGAGGGTCGCCGGCGATGCAAAAAATTTTCATCAGTATCTTCGCGGTATTGATTGGCTACATTTTATTTCTCGTTGGTGTTCTGGGTTTATTTCCGCTGGTCATCGCTGTTCCCCTATTTTTCATATCGATATTAATCAGCGTCCATTTTCTGAACGAACGCGGGCGTTTTAAAGGTTTCTCTTCTTCTCGCCTTAAACGGTAGGGGCTGTCCTTTTCGGACAGCCCCTGCTTTATGCTTCCAACAAGTCATCAGCCAATTGTTCGGCTTCATCCAACAGCTTCTCGAATTGTGTCATCGCTGCTTCGATCGGTGCCGGTTCGGTCATATCCACGCCCGCTTTCTTTAATATTTCAATCGGGTAGTCGGAACTTCCGGCTTTCAGAAAAGATAAATACCGTTCCACAGCCGGCGCTCCTTCCTCGAGTATACGCGCGCTTAGGGCCACCGCGGCACTGTATCCCGTGGCATACTGATACACATAGAAATTCATATAGAAATGGGGAATTCTCGACCATTCAAGGGCGATGTCATCATCATAGGTGATTTCTTCACCGAAATATTTTCGATTCAAGTCAAGGTATGCCGCCTTTAGACTCTCCGGGGTCAGCGCTTCACCGGCTGCATTTTTTTGATGAATCAGCTGCTCGAATTCGGCAAACATCGTCTGGCGAAACACGGTTCCCTTAAAGCCTTCCAGTTGTTGGTTGAGCAAATAGAGTCTGTTTCTTTTGCTTTCAGCTTTTTGTTCCAACGCGTGGGAGAGCAACAGTTCATTGACCGTGGAAGCCACTTCCGCGACGAATATCACGTAGTCACCGTAAGGGTAAGGCTGATGCTTATGGGTGTAATAACTGTGCATGGAATGGCCAAGCTCATGAGCAAGGGTGTACATCTCACCTATATTGTCTTGCCAATTCATCAAAATGTAAGGCTGCGTTAAGTAAGCGCCGGAGGAGTATGCCCCACTCGACTTGCCCTTGTTCTCATGAACGTCAACCCAGCCGTTTTGTAACCCCGATGTCATGGCATCGATGTAATCCTGGCCTAACGGTTTTAAGGCGTTTGTAATTTCTGCTTTTGCTCCCTCATAGTCGAAGTCGAAATCGTTGCTTTCCACGAGAGGAACGTATAAATCATAGAAATGAAGATCGTCGAGCTCGAGAAGTTTTTTCCGTAACCGTAAGTAACGTTGAAAAAGATGCAGATGGTCATTAACGACGGTAACGAGTTGATCATAGACTTTCTCGGGGATATGATTGTCATGCAGCGCCTGGGCGCGGGCGGATGAATAATGTCTCGCCTCCGTGTAGAATTGATTACGCTTCACCTGGCTGCTCAGTAAACTGGCCAGCGTATTCTCGTGCCCGCGATATGAGCGGTACAACGACTGAAAGGCGTCTTTTCGCACCCGGCGGTTGTTATTTTGCAAAAGTTGGATGAAGCGGCCATTGCTCACAGCCGTTTCGTTTCCCTTTTCATCTTCGATCGAGTCAAAGGTGAGATCGGCATCCGAAAGCATCGAAAAGGCTTGTCCGGCCTGATTAATCACTTCCGATCCCTTGGCGAGAAGCGCCTCTTCTTTCTCCGGTAATATATGAGGTCTGCGCTCGTTTAACAAGGCCAGCTCATGGGCGTACAACTGCAGGGGCTCGTGTTCGTTCACCCATTGGGCGATCGTTTCCTCCGAGGCTGATAAGATTTCCGGTTCATAAAAGGCGACCGTCGCCCCAAAACGGGAAACCAATCCACGGGCACGGTCAAATAAGCCCTGGTAAAAGCTATCGGACGTGTCTTCATCGCTTTTCAGGTGCGCATAGACGATCACCTTTTCCAGCTCCATACTGACTTCATCACGGCGTGTTAACCCTTCATACAAACGTTCAGCCGATTCCGTCAATATTCCCTGAAAAGCCTGAAGATCCGGTAACTGTTGCTCCACATGCGCGTACGCCTCTTCCCACTCCTCCGCGTTTTTAAAAATGGCTTCGACATCCCATTTTCGATCAGCGGGTATTTCTGCACGCTCCGGAACTTTTGTGCTGCTATTTGACATGGGTATCCCTCCTACTTCTTCCATCTTAAGGGAATCAGCTTCCTAAGGCAACGGAAGTGATCTGAAAACAAGCTGCTTCTGCGTACCGTTGATCCATCGCAAAACCTTCGTCGGCCGAGCCGGGAAAATGACTGATGCGAAATAAGGAAAACGTATCATCAGGATGCCACAGTAAAACCCGTAAGCGTACGAGTAACCGTAAATACTCTTCGACCAAAAGCTGTACACGTTCTATCGGCAGCTGCAGATCGTTGGCAAGCTCGTGCTCATCTGCTTGAAGGGTTTGCCGGGAAATGAAGGTCTGCTGTTCGAAATGTTGAAGGAGTTGAACATATAGCCAGGACTGCCAGAGGAGCGGAGATTCACTCACCCATGTTTGACACGGGAGAAACCAGCCGGCTTCGGAAGGATGCAAATGGATAGGCATTTTATGGCGGAGGAGCCTCTCCTGGACAATGGTTGAAAACGGCGTCAAAGGCGGGCGTTTTCCGTAACGGCAGTTTTCCTTGTAAGCGAGAAGTGCTTGGCGTTGGGTAGGATCCTGAGTGAGAGTGCTTTTGTGAGCGAGGATCTTTTCAAGGGTGGATGAAGTTAGGGGATGCGTTGCAAAATGGGCATGAGCTTTTTGCGGGGAAAGATAAGCGTTTAAATGGGCTTCCCACAGGCGGGAAGGAGCCTGTAAATAGAAAAGTCTGAGATCCCCTTCGGCATGCCAAGTAGCTTCCCACTCCCAGGTCTGCAGATGGAGTGTTTTGCCTTTTCGCCGCAAGCGTTCATACGGGAGAACCCAGATGACCTGAATGCCAAGAGCTCGATAATCCTCGGTACGAGCACGGATTTGTTCGCGACTGACCGCGGAACATTGATATTCAATCGCGAAAGTACCACTTTTCGTTTTAACAAGGATATCCGCCCGTTGCTGACTGGCAGGCAGAAAAACTTCCAGCTGAACATCTGCCCCCTGCTCGCGCAGCCATTGATAAAGAACGGCCTTGCCTTCGAGGTGACGTTGTGATTCGGCATGAGATGAGGGACACTTTGAGTGGGCAAGATGGGAAAAATGCGGCCGACGCTTATGCCCTTTTTTCAGTTGCAGGCGCTCCTGACATACCGGGCAATACCAATGGGCCTGAGCGTCGATATAGGCGTGATCCGTACTCATTAACAGCGAAACCGTGCGTCCGGAGGGGGAGGTAGCGGTAAACAATCTTGATCATCCTTTCGCGAGGGGGTTGATATGGGGAAACTGTATCTTCTTTTACATTATACACCACTGATCGCCGAATTTCCTTCTTTTTTGATAAAAAAATAAAGAAAACTTGGCTTATCGCCAAGCCTGGCGAAAGCCTTAGTTGCACTTATGCATGATAAGAAAGTTACTTTCTTATCTCTAAAAAAAGCGCTGGTCCTTCATGAATAAGGGCAGCGCTCGTTCCATCCGTTATGAGAAGTAAGAAGCCAATACTTCAACGCCATTTTCCGAAACAACCGTATGGCCGTATTCGCGAATACGATGGATGGAGACATCCGATTCCTCCCCGTATTCCAATACACGGCTTAAAATGTTGTCCTGTTCTTCTTCATCATAAAAGTCATCGAACTCGATGTGAAGATAATACACGTTTTCAAGGGCATAAACTTCATTTTGCACGTAATCCAACTTGACAGCCTTGCTTAGCGTGATCAAGTCTTCCAAGTCCGCAAAAGCAATCACAATGCTGAGCGGGTCAGTGGTGTTCGCTCCATCTCTATCCTTTTGCCGTGAACGCAACTGATCATCCAACATGTCAATGATGTTATCATCAACATCATTGTCATCTTTATCCTTGCCGACAGGTATTTCCAGTTTCACATTGCCATCATTCATCTGCCCACGGGTAATGACGATCTCCAGACCGTTATTAAAGGCCTGAACCTGGATCCATAAAGGTCCTTCAATTTCAAAATCCTCATGATCATACGCTTCGTTAATCATTTCAAAGAAGAATTCTTCTCCCCGCTCACGGTTATACCAGATTTCATCGCTATCGAAGCCTCTGTCCTCGATATCCGCGTAAGTGACATAGAATTTGATGGTTGTATCATTAATTCTTTCGATTTCCACGATTTCTCCCTCCTCGGGTTAAAGTGGACTCGCTTTTTTATTTCCCTGGGTCCATGCACATCTTGTTTACCATTCTATACAAAATCCTTATTCCTGTTAAGGGAATTGTATCATTTCACACGCCCGGAATGCTATCCTTAAGCCTGTAAAAAAAGCAACTTTTCATCCCCGTTACTTTTACTTTATAAGGCATAACAATCCTTTATGAGCGTCAAGTCGGTTTTAAAGAAAAAAACTTCTACCTTTTTGGGGATAGAAGTTTGATTGTTGGCGAATTAATTCACGAGCTTTTGCGCTTCCTGCAAAAAGTAGGTGCGTATTTTTCTCGGTAAGAACCGACGAATTTCCGCTTCATTATACCCGACTTGCAAGCGTTTGTCATCAAATATGATCGGTCTTCTCAACAACCCGGGATGTTCGCTTATGAGCTCAAACAGACGCTGGAGAGACAACGTATCGACATCGATGTCCAATTCCTGAAAAATCTTCGAGCGCTTCGATACGATTTCATCCGTCCCATCCTCTGTCATCCGGATCACATCCTTGACCTCCTCGACAGAAAGGGGCTCTGCGAAAACATTCCGCTCCTTAAAGGGGATATCGTGTTCTTCCAACCACCCTTTAGCCTTTCGACAAGAAGTACAGCTCGGTGAAGTTAATAACGTCACCACGTTGACCCTCTCCTTTCAACCAATTGACGTTCATCCTATGCAATACTTAAAATACATTTATGCTAAAAGTGTTCGACAAATATTTCCCGTGATAGACAAGTGTCACCGATATATCCACATTTATAATTATACAATAATGGTTCTAATGTAGCAAGTGTTCATTTGCTTTTTAACAGAATTATACTCGTTGCATTACATCCTCAATTCCCGCAATCGTAACCATTTAAACATATCAATTGGTCTCATCTTTTTTCTCAGTTACATTTTGTGACATTTCAATGACTTTTATCAGTCATCCGGCGCATAATTGACTCCTTCTGTATAGGTGTTCCCGGCATTCCAAAGTAAGTATTCATCGATGCCGTTATCATTTAAAGCGCGAATTTGCGCTTCCACTTCTTCCGCTCCATAAGGAATATAATTACCCTTGCCCAACCAGGAAGCGGTAAAATCCTGTATCCACGGCCTTGTCACCGGCGCTTCATCGAGAGACGCCAATACCTCATGTTCGACTTCGGCATAAGCATTCGTTAGCGCGTAAGGTTCTTTATCAGGGGTCTCTATGCCAAAATGCGACGTCCAGTGACTCGGATAAATCATCGCGGAAATGACATCGACATTTTCCGCGATCATGGAAAAGTTTTGGCCGATCCCCGGGGCTTCGTCGATCGTTGCCGCATACCCGAAAATATCGACGGAAATGTCCACATCATAAGCGGACAGCTCCTCCCGTGCATAAGTAACAAAGTCCGAGACGGCATCTACACGCACCCGTGCCCCTTTACTCTCGGAAGCCGCGTAATCCCCCAGGCTATAATCCAGATCGTCAGCACGGGTTTCAAACCCTTCCGGAAAACGAACGTAGTCGAATTGTATGTCCTGAAAACCTAGCTCGGCCGCTTGTTTGGCAACCTCAACATTGTAGTCCCATACGTCTTTTTCAAAGGGATTGACAAAAGAATCTCCCTGTCGATTCGACCATAAAGAACCGTTCTCGAGAAAAGACCAATCAGGACGGGCTTGAGACAGAAGACTATCCTTGAACGTCACAATTCGCGCGATCGGATAAATATCATGCTCAGCCAATGTTTCCATTAACGCTTCAACATCGCCAAGCTTATCCCGGGAGACGGATTCATATCGAGGATCGTCAGATGTAAAAGTCAGAAAGCCCTGGTCATCCTTAACATCGATGACCATGGCATTTAAATCCGAATGATCAACAAAATCGATGAGACTGTCCATCTTGTTTCCGCCGGCAGTATGTCCTGTTATGTAAATGCCTCTTACAGCATCCGGAGATTCGAAGTCATAGCTGTATCCACATGTGATTAAAGCGACCGCCAGAAGACAAGTCGCGCCCATTTTCCATTTCCCCATCGGTGTCCAGCCACCCTCCTTTATGTCTTCTCAGGATGTTCATCCTGGCCTTATATTATTTAAGTGCATTATAATTAACAGATAATGGAATAAAAAAACCCTTTCTATGCAAACTAGACATGAACGTCCCGATAAAGAAAACTTGGCTTATCGCCAAGCCTTTAAGGCGATAATCCTTAGTTGCACTTATGCAGGATAAGAAAGTGGTTTATACTTTCTTACCTGCTAATAAAGGATGATGACAGTGGTTTTTGTTGTATTCATCGTCGCGGCCATTATCACCTTCGCTGCCGCGACGAAACTCTCTACATATGCGGATGCCCTTAGCCGTTTATCGGGCCTGGGCTCTCTTTTGATCGGCACCTTTCTTTTAGCGGTGGCCACGGCCCTGCCGGAAGTAACCACGACGGTGACCGCGGTGTTTTTGGATAATCCCGACATGGCTGTCGGCAACATTCTCGGCAGTAATCATTTTAACCTCTTGATTCTTGCTGTTTTCGATATCATATACAGAAAAAGAAAAATGCTCGCGCACATCTATAAGCAACAGCGTTACACGGCGTTGTTCGGCGTTTTCATGACGCTCGTCATAGCCTTGGCCATATTTATGAGGCTCGACATCCCCATCCTTACCATTGGTATCGATGCCCTTATTATCGTCGCTCTTTATTTACTCAGTTTGTGGATCATCCAGCGTACTCCTGTTCCCGAGCAAGAGAAAAACCATTCGTCGCAAGAAGAGGAATACAGCCTCAAACATGCGCTGATGGGTTTTATCATTATGGCAATCATCATTTTTATCTCCGGGACGGCCCTCACCCTTTCGGGTGACCAAATCGCGCTCATTACCGGGCTCGGTTCGAGTTTTGTCGGCAGCTTTCTGATCGCGGGTTCAACATCTCTTCCGGAAGTCGTTACGGTATTAACGGCCATGCGCTTGAATAACGAAAATTTGGCGGCTGCCTCCATATACGGAAGCAATTTATTCAACATGTTGCTGCTGGTGGTATGCGACCTGATCTACCGGGGGCCTATCCTGCAGTCTATATCGCTGAGCCATGCGGTTACCGCAATCTTCCTGCTCATTAACAGCTCCCTCGTCTGTTATGCGATGTTTGCCAGGAAAAACCGCAGATTTTATACATGGCCGTCTCTCGTTATGATATTGTTCTACATATTGACGATGGTCTGGCTCTATTATTCATCCTGACCCGCAAACGCCTGCAGCACTTCTTCTTTATTCAATGGCCCATAAAAAGGTTTAATGATCTCCTGCTGTTCATCGATGGCGTATGTCGTCGGGATGCCCTGGACACCGTAGCTTTTCGCAATCCGTCCATCATGGTCTATCACGACCGGCATATTTAATTCGTCGGCAAATGCTTCGATATCCGTTTCTTTTCGTTCTGAAGTCGCCATGTTCACCGCCAGCACTTCAATGCCGTCCGACTGCAGAGACTCATAATGGTCGGAGAGCTCCGGCAATTCCTGCTGGCACACTTCGCACCAGGTGGTGAAAAAAAGGAGCAATACATTTTTCCCGGCATAATCCTGGATGGAGACGGCGTTACCCTCCGTGTCCTTGGCGTCAAAGTTCACCGCCTGCATGACCGGAAGCGCGTCTTCTTCAGCCATTGCATCCTTTGGTACCGTAGCGACCATACATAACACTAAAACGATCATACCGATATTGAGTTTTCGCACACGTCTCCCCCCAATTTTGTTATAATCGTCCCGTAAGGGTGATGAAAAATGAGCGTAAGGGCAATGACGATCTTCCTTGCCATCGTGCTTGCTGTCTTGATCCTGTTTGAAAACCGTACAGGGTCTAACACAGGGTTTTTCCCTTATATAATACTGCTGCTTGTCACACCGTTGTTCATCTATGACATTTGGCGGCGCCGAAAGACAGGGAGACCATCATAAATTTACTCTTTTTATATCATGCTCTAAAATAAGAGCTAACATTCAGGAACAGAGAGGAAGGGAAGGCTGTCAGAAGGCCACAGACCATGAAGAAAATTTTTTCGGGAATCCAGCCAAGTGGTATCGTCACATTTGGCAATTACTTAGGGGCCATGAAACATTTCGTGGAGCTCCAGCAAGATTATGACTGTATGTTTTGCATCGTCGACCAACACGCCATCACCGTTCCCCAGGACCCGGCCACTTTAAGGGAGCAAAAACGGAAACTGGCCGCGCTTTACATGGCTGTAGGTATTGACCCGAAGCAGTCGACGATTTTCGTGCAATCCGAAGTGCCCGCTCATGCCCAGTTGTCATGGATCATGCAATGCATCTCCTATATCGGGGAGTTGGAGCGGATGACCCAGTTTAAAGACAAGTCCGAAGGGAAAAGCGGCGTGTCGGCCGCGTTGTTAACATACCCGCCTTTAATGGCCGCCGATATCCTCCTTTATGGCACGGATATCGTCCCCGTCGGAGAAGACCAACGTCAGCATCTGGAGCTGACCCGGACGCTTGCCGAGCGCTTTAATAGCCAGTACGCGGACATATTTATAATCCCGGAAGCAAAAATTCTCGGGCGCAGAATTATGTCGCTCCAGGACCCGGAAAAGAAAATGAGCAAGTCCGATGCCAATACAAAAGCGTTTATTTCCATGCTCGATGATGAGAAAACGATGACGAAAAAAATAAAAAGCGCGGTCACCGATTCCGATCAGGACGTGCGCTTCGACGAGGAAAACAAGCCGGCGATCAGCAATTTGCTGCAGATCTACTCGTTGCTTGGCGATGAAGAGATCTCTGCCATAGAAGCAAAATACGAAGGCAAAGGCTACGGCGCCTTTAAAACCGATCTCGCAGAATTGGCCGTCACGGTGCTCAACCCGATTCAAAAGCGTTTTTACGACATTTATGAGTCTGATGAAGTAGACAACGTGCTGGATGCCGGAAGCGACAAAGCCAACGAGCAAGTACAGCCGCTCCTGCAAAAGGCGGAGGAAGCGATGGGACTGCAACGGCATTAACGTTTAGGTGCGCAGAGGGCGGTGCTGGCGCGTGGGTTCGGGGTGGCGCCTTTTTAACGGCATCTTCCGCGTTTGTCCACTGTGCGGGCAACAACCCGGACCCCGAGCCGCGCCCAAATAAAAAGCACTGCCCCGCTTATATCGGTTCAGTGCTCCTTCGTCAATATTCTTTTCCTCTTTTTCTCCAGGTTTTTCCAACGAAAATGAAACCGCCAACGGTTCCGACAACCAATAACACCGTAAAGATTTGCATGATCAAGTAAGCCAGTCCATCCATGATGTCCCCTCCCTTTCATCCATACGTTTACTATTATAAAAGAGAAACGTATAACTGTAAATGAGGGAATAGTATAACCTACAGACGATTATTTATGCATTTCACTTTCATGTTGCATATCCCAGAGCTTCTCAAAGAAGGGTTGCCCTTTGGCCATCGCTTCACAAAGCTCGTAATGATCTTTGCTCCATCCCAAGCACACTTCATTGTAAAGGGCCTGTAAGGCCTCCTCCCCGCTCATCATCTGGATATCCATGTATCTGGCCGGGGACCATTCGGTATACCAATAGCGAATTTCCGCATCTTGACCCGATGTGTCCAATTGGTCGATAATCATAAACAACAACTGCTTTAATTGTCGTTCCTTGCGTGTTAACCCTTTCATATACTCCGGGTGCGGAGAGAGAATATGGTATTCTTTTTCCGTCGGCTCCCCTTCTTCCCCGAAACCAGGTTCTTCAGATTGTTCGATGGCCTCAAGGGCCAGTTTTTCCTGGCGAGGGGTCATGCGACTTTTGCGAATCGGGGTTTCATACCCGAGGGTGTCGACGACCAGGGTAGCCTCCCCATTCGTTGCAATAAAACAATAATCGAGCGGAAGCTTGGACATATTTTTACGAAGGGCACTCTTTCGGTGCACAGCATCAAGCAACGGTTGCGGAATCGTGTCCAGACTATTCTCCAGTTGGTCGTATAGATGGTCGGTGACCCTGACAACCTCCGCGATATCGAGCACTTCTATGCGATCTTCACTTCGCCATTCATGAAACGGACAAATATTGTATCCATTTTCTTCGCCTTCAAACCAATTGACCCACACATCACGAATCCGGGCCATCTGGAAGCCCCCTTCCTATACGAGAAATCGTACCTACAGTATAGTCGGGGATGAGAGAATTTATTCTGCGTCGTCTTTATCAATTTATTTTTTCCTGGTGCGCGACAGACAAATAAGGCCGATCACCGCGAGCAGCAAACCACCGGCGAATAGATACAGTTCAGGTATCAGGATAATGAAATGCCAGTACTCGTACAGGCTAAAGCCGGAGACGGTTAAATTCAAATAACCGATGAGGCCAATGCCTCCCACTACGGCAAGCAGTATCCCCAGGAGCGCCACTGATACCCAGAATGCAATGATGATCACCCTTTCTGATTGAACGCCTATAATATTGTATATGACTGGATCACACACGTATGCCAGGCTTAGGAGGAAAAGATGAAAATTATCGCCGCCCATAAACATACGGATTTTGACGCCCTCGCCTCCCTCGTCGCCGCGAAAAAATTGCATCCGGAGGCGGACGTTTTCCTGCCGGAAACGCTGAGCCCGAATGTCAAACAATATATGGCCATCTACCGCGATCAGTTCCCGTATATTGATAAGCAGCAAGAAATAAAACAAGACATCGACGAGCTGATCCTGGTGGATACGAGCAGCCAAACGAGGACGGGCGATGAGCTCAAGGACGTACACGCGAAAACCTTAAAGATCTATGATCACCACCCGGAGAGTTTTCACCTCTCCTATCCCGGGGAAACGGCAGCCGTGGGAGCGACGATTACGATTCTCATAGAACACATACGCGAACAGGAACTTACACTCAGCGACTGGGAACGTACGTTATTCGCCCTCGGTTTATATACGGATACCGGATCCTTCACTTATGAGCATACGACGAGCCGGGATGTGCAAGCGCTTCTGTTTTTATTTCAGGAAGGGATCTCCCTTGAGGTCGTTCATCGTTTTTCCCATGCTTCTTTTTCCGACGAGCAAACCGATCTTCTGCTGCAACTTCTGCAAAATGGGAAGGCGCACGATGTGGGCGGCGTCTCCATCATGATCGGGAACATCTCGAGTGCATCCTTCATCGATCATCTCAACCTTATCGTGGAAAAGTGGCTCGATGTCGCGAACGCCGACGCTTGCATCGCGATCGCGCACATGAAAAAAACGATTTTTATAACGGCACGGAGTCAGCATCAACGCATCGATGTTTCCCGGGCCTTGCAGATTTTCGACGGTGGAGGCCATGAGAATGCAGCGGCGGCGACCGTAAAGGACAAAGAGCCCTCAGAAGTGGAAGCAAACCTTCTCGACCAACTGTCAACGGCGGTTAAACCGGCCCTTGTCGCCAAGCAAATAATGAGTCATCCGGTCAAATCCGTCAGCCCGGACACATCCATTGAAACCGTCAGGGAGGAGATCGTGCGCTACGGCCATTCCGGTTTTCCCGTCGTAAGGGACAACCAACTGGCCGGGATGATCTCCCGCCGGGACGTGGACAAAGCCTTTCATCACGGTCTTGGGCATGCCCCGGTCAAAGGGCACATGAGCGAGCAGCTGATTACTTGTGAGGCGGGCACGACCTCCGAAGATGTCCAGCGCATCATGATCGGGCACGATATCGGACGATTGCCTGTCATAGCCAACGACGAATTGATCGGCATCATTTCCCGTTCGGATCTTTTAAAATTGAATCACGATAAAACTTATGAGAAAGAGCAAACACGAAAACGCAATCTCATCGATACGATGATCCACTCCCTGTCTACGGACAATTATCATTTGCTTAAGACCATTGGCCAAATCGCTGATGAAGAGCACGTTGACGCTTATTTAATCGGCGGGATCGTACGTGACTTTTTGCTTCAGCGCGAAAATGAAGACATCGACATCATGATCGAAGGAGACGGTATCGCCTTTGCGGAAGCAGCGGCGCGCCGGTTAGGCGGAAAACTGTATACCCATGAAAGCTTTCAGACGGCTAAAATTCTGCTCGAAAGCGGTAAGTCCATCGATATCGCCTCTGCACGGGCGGAATATTATGATGCACCTTCCAGCCTCCCGAGCGTCACGTTTTCAAACTTGCATGAAGACCTTTACAGGCGGGATTTCACGTTTAACGCGCTGGCCATTCAGCTTAATGAAGTTTCTTTCGGCAGACTCATCGACCCTTTCGGGGGCGAAGAAGATCTGCAGAAAGGGAACATACGGGTGCTTCACAATCTCAGCTTTATCGAGGATCCTACGCGCATTTTACGTGCCATTCGGTTTGAATTAAAATTCGACTATACACTTGCTGCCGACACGAGGCGGTTTGCCGTACAGGCAACATCGGCTATCGCCCGCTTATCCGCGGATCGAATCAAGGCTGAATTTAACCGGTTGTTTCCGGAAGTTACAGCAGCTGCTTCGTTCAAACGGCTGGAAGAGCTCGAGCTGCTGGCTGCTTTTATTCCCTTTGCTTCCTGGTCCGAACAGAGCAGACGAATGTTACAAAAGATAGAAAACGAACAGCTACCGGAAAACGTTCAGACCATCTCACGACTGCTCCCTCTATTTATTTTTGATGGGAACCTGCAACATCTTGCCCGTTTTGCCTTGACGAAACCTGAAAAACAGCTGTTAAATGATTTTGCACAATGGCTCGCCCTGGATGAGGCGGCGTTTGCATCGCTGGGTACGCTTCACGAAAGCATTCACGGGATGGAGGAAACGGCCCTTTTTATTTTTGAAACATATGCGGAGGTAGCCGAACAACAAAGGAGAGCATTGCTGATCCGGCAATACCGTAAACAACGGCAGCACATCCCTCTTTTAGTCACAGGCGAGGATTTAAAGGCATTGCCCATCGCACCGGGGCCGCAGTACAAACATTTTCTTTTAAAAGTGGAAAGCTTATGGCTGGAGGACAAGATTAAAACCCGCGATGAAGCGCTTCAGTGGCTGAGATCCGAAGCGAATTAAGGAGGAAAAAATATGTCTCTTGATCCACAAGCAAGAAACGTTTTAGATTTTCTGGGCCAGGGCCCTCCGCTGGAGACATTGCCGATTGAACAGGCACGTGCCTCTTTTGAAAAGATCAGTGTGAACCCGCAGCCACAGCCTATCGAACAGGTCGAAGACCGTACCATTCCGGGTCCGAATGGAGACATTCCTATTCGCATTTACAATCCCTTTCAGGAAGGGGTGCACCCGGCGCTTGTCTTCTACCACGGGGAGGTTGGGTCGTCGGAAGCATAAACACCCATGACTCTTTATGCCGCTCATTATCGTATCTCGCCGAATGCATCGTCATATCAGTTGACTACCGTCTGGCCCCTGAACATAAGTTTCCGAAAGCGGTGGAAGATGCGTATGCTGCCGTCGAATGGGTGGCTCAAAATGGCGAAGAGGTGAATGTTAATACAGAGCAAATAGCCGTTGGCGGCGACAGCGCCGGCGGCAATCTCGCAACAGTAGCAGCTTTGATCGCGAAGGAAAAAGGGACACCTGCACTTGCCTATCAATTGCTCATTTACCCGTCAACGGGCGCGGGCATGGCCACCGAGTCACAGCGTGAAAATGGGAAAGGTTATTTTTTAACGACCGACATGATGACCTGGTTCGCCGATAAGTATTTCAACAGCTTTGATGAGCTGCAAAACCCTTACGCTGTCCCTTTAAAAGCGGAGGATTTGAGCGGCCTGCCTCCGGCCCTTGTCATTACAGCAGAGTTCGATCCCCTGCGGGATGAGGGAAAAATGTACGCTGAGGAGCTGAAAAAAGCGGGCGTTGATGTTACGTATACATGCTACGACGGGATGATTCACGGCTTTGTAAGCATGGATGCGTTTATATCAAAAGGCAAAGACGCGATTGCACAGGCAGCGAACGCTTTACGGGATGTGTTTCAATATTGAACCAGCCGAACGGCTGGCCTTTTTTAATTGACACATTACTACGCGGAGATTATAGTCAAAAATAATAGATTAAAAGCTGCGGCTTTAGTCAAAGTCAACCCTCGCACAATGACGCCCCCCTCTTTTGGCTTATCGTACCTTGCGGCGCGCCCCCGCCACCGCTGGTCTTTAATTTTTCCTTGAAAAAAATGCGGAGGAAACTACTCATCTATGAAAAGTCTATTTTTATTTTCCATCTTCATCCTTTTCGCTTTTATCATGTTTACATACGTGGATATTCAGGATCCTCAGCATGGCGAACAACAAGTCATGGCCGAAGACATCGTCTCCAGTGACGAAGAGTTGCACCCCTATGTCAAAGAGCAAAAAGAGGCATTGATCGAGCGTGCGGATGATATCGGCATCACGGTGGTCATTACTGACGGGTATCGTTCGAGTGAAGAACAGGACGAGCTTTATGCCCAGGGGCGAACGACGTCCGGGGAGGTCGTGACGAATGCCGAGGGTGGCGAGTCCTACCATAATTACGGCTTAGCCGTCGATTTCGCGATTGAAAATGAGGACGGGGAGCTCATCTGGGATATCGAATACGACGGAACCGGCAGCGGGGAACCGGACTGGCTGGAAGTGGCAGATATCGCCGAGGAACTAGGTTTTGATTGGGGCGGGCACTGGAACGACTACCCCCATTTGCAAATGGACTTCGGTCTATCAGTTGAAGAGCTGCAAGAGGCTAAACGACACTGAGACGATCCCGCACACCCTAAAATCAGAGAATCACCAAAATGGGGGGCGATGGATGGCTCCGCGCACCCCAAAATCAGAGAAT
>NZ_FNEN01000003.1:81116-141001 GCF_900100185.1 Natribacillus halophilus
GGCTCCGCGCACCCCAAAATCAGAGAATCACCAAAATGGGGGGCGATGGCCGGCTCCGCATACCCCAAAATCAGAGAACACCAAAATGGGGAGCGATGGATGGCACCGCAAAACGTTCAAAGGGCTGTCCCCTCTCGGGTGACAGCCCTTATCTTTTACCCTTCATACGTCTGAAAAGCGATCGTGGCGTTGTGCCCGCCAAAGCCGAACGAGTTATTTAACGCGACCGTCGCGTTGATGGGTTTCTTTTCGTTGGCCGCGTAATCGAGATCACATTCCGGGTCAGGGTTGTGCAAATTAATGGTCGGTGCTGCCATCTGAGCCCTGAGGGATTGTATGGTGAAGATGGCTTCGACCGCACCTGTGGAGCCCAATAAATGCCCGGTCATCGATTTCGTGGAGCTCACCACAAGATCGTGGGCATGATCGCAAAATACCTGCTTGATCGCCGTCGTTTCATATTTGTCGTTAAATGGGGTGCTCGTTCCGTGAGCATTGATATAGCCTACATTTGTTTTTTCAATCGCCCCATCGGATATCGCCTCTTCCATTGCTCTGGCTGCCCCTTCTCCATCCGGAGCTGGCGCTGTCATGTGGTAAGCATCGCCTGTGGAGCCATATCCGATAAGTTCGGCATAAATCTTGGCCCCCCGCGCTTCTGCGGATTCCAACGATTCCAGAATAAGAATGCCGGCCCCTTCGCCCATGACAAAGCCATCCCGTTCGGCATCAAAGGGACGAGAAGCTTTCGCAGGGTCGTCCGTAGTCGTAATCGCTTTGGCAGCGGAGAAACCGGCGACCGCCATATTCGTGATCGGCGCTTCCGTGCCCCCGGTAATCATGGCGTCAGCGTCACCTCTTTGTATGACTTTGAAGGCATCGCCGATGGAATTCGTTCCTGATGCACACGCGGTAACGGAACAAGAGTTCATTCCTTTCGCCCCTGTCAGAATCGATACTTGTCCCGCAGCCATATCGGGAATCATCATCGGTACGAAAAATGGACTGACCCGCCTGGCACCTTTTTCCATGAATTGTCGGAATTGTGCCTCATAGGTACCCATGCCCCCAATTCCCGAACCGATCCATACACCCACGCGCTCTGCATTCTGATCGCTAATTTGCAAATCGGCATCTTCCAGCGCCATATAGGCAGAAGCGACCGCATACTGCGTGAAAAGGTCCATTTTCCTGGCCTCTTTGCGCTCCAAATAGTTTTCTACCTGAAAATCCTGGACTTCACCGGCAACGTTAACCGGAAATTCTTCTGCATCCAACCTTGTCAATGGGCCAATGCCCGTTTCACCGGCAAGGGCACGCTCCCAGGATTCATCCAGATGATTTCCGAGTGGATTCACCGTCCCCATGCCCGTGACTACAACCCGATGCTTCATCTTTATTCTCTCCTTTTAGAAAACTTGTCTGATCGTTATAATCCCGAGACTCGGCCTACCGTCCCCAGCGCAGGGCTAATCCGCCCCATACAAGACCGGAGCCGAATCCGACCATCACGACTAAATCCCCATCCTTGATTTTACCACGATTTATCTCTTCAACAAGAGCGATCGGAATTGAAGATGAAGACGTATTTCCATATTTATGCACGGTTGAGGACATTTTTTCCTTAGGCAGTTCCAACCTTTCCCGCGCCGCTTCCATAATGCGAATGTTCGCCTGGTGGGGGACGAGAAAATCGACATCATCTTTTGTAAGATGAGCTTTTTCCAACATATTCATGCATGTATCGCCCATTTGCCGTACTGCGAATTTGAATACTTCACGTCCGTTCATATAGAGGTACGGGTCTGCTTTAATATGCTGGGCGCCACTCCCGTCAGCCCCCAGTTCAAAGGACACCAGCCCGCGATTATCACTTACGGGACCGACGACGGCCGCGCCTGACCCGTCACCAAAAAGAACCGCCGTATTGCGGTCTGTAAAATCCGTAACTTTGGACAATTTTTCCGTACCGACGACGAGGATCCGTTCATAACTACCGGTGGCGACGAATTGGCTGGCGGTAACAACCCCGTAGGCAAAACCTGCGCAGGCGGCACCAATATCCATGGCTGCGGCATTTTTCGCTCCCAGACGCTCCTGAATCAATGCTGATACCGACGGGAATGGATAATCACCGGTTACGGAAGCAACGATGATCAAGTCCAGGTCTTCGGCTCTTTCCTCCGCGTGTTCCAGGGCACGAACCGCAGCAAAATAAGACATATCAGAGGTGTCCACGTCGTCATCGGCAAAAACGCGTCGTTCAATCCCTGTACGCGTGCGAATCCACTCATCACTCGTGTCCAATGTCTCTTCAAACTCTTTATTTGTGACTTCCCGACCTTCAGTATAACTACCGATCCCGTAGATGCCGGCTTGACGCATACTATTCCCCTCCCAGGTAAGATTTTGGGTTCGTATTATGACCTAGTCTTAATTTTAACTTACTTCCTTAGGCTCCGCAACATGAAAAAACCGTGCCTCTTCGACAGAGGGGCACGGTTTTTCGTTTGCTTACCAACCATAAGGCGGGCGGGGAGGTCCGTAACCGGGACCGGGACCGAACCCTGGAGGCGGCTCAGGGACCGCTGGCTTTTTATAAATCGGACCATAGTTGGGCCCATAGTTAGGGCCAAAACTTGGGCCATAGTGTGGCCCGTAGCTGATAGGTGGCGGCGGTCCACCATATCCATATCCGCCAAATGCACCGCTTAGAAGCGGCGCTGCCGCGAGACCGGCAACAAATGGAAGAAAAAAGCCTATTCGTTCTTCCCCGGCATATGGATCCTGGGGGTAAGGACGATAAACAGCGTGTCGATACGGCTCGGCAGGATACAACGGAAGCATCAGTCTCTTCCTTTCTAAAGAAAACTTGGCTTAAGCCTTAGTTGTGCTTATCTGCCAACATAGGCTACTGCCGTAGTTTATGACAGCTGCACGTGGGAGGTGATAGCGCTCAGCGTCTCATTCTGGTTGCGGGCGATATTTCATGTATATATATTCGGCGACAAACGCCAGGATAAGGGCGACGATAACATTGACGGTCTCGGCAAAAGGTGCATAACTTATCAAGGTCAGATAGACGAAGAGTGCCACTACGGTAAAGATCAATACACCAAAGATCAAGTGCATGTCATCAACCCCTCGTATAGTATATTATTGGTTCATTGTAACAAAAAATCCCCTGAAAAGGGGATAACAGATCTAGCGCATCACCGCCTGCAAAATCGCTTTTTGCACGTGCAGACGATTTTCCGCCTGGTCGAAGACGACCGATTGTGGACCGTCAATCACCTCGGCGCTCACTTCCTCGCCTCGGTGGGCAGGCAGGCAATGCATAAAGATAGCTTCTTTTTTAGCCAAAGACATCAACTCTTCGTTGACTTGGTAACGTCTAAATGCCTTGTTTCGTTTATCTGCCTCTTTTTCCACGCCCATGCTTACCCAGACATCGGTATAGACGATATCAGCGTCTTGCAATGCTTCCCGGGGATCGACGACATGCGCCACCTTGCTTCCTGTTTGCTCGGCAATGGCTCGCGCTTCTGCCCAAACATCCGCCTCGCCTTCATATCCTTCGGGCGTCGATAACGTGATGTCCATGCCGAGCTTGGCTGCAATGATCATCACTGAGTGGGCGACATTGTTGCCATCCCCGACATAGACGAGTTTACGCCCGTTCAACTGGTCAAGATGTTCCTGAACGGTCAGCATGTCGGCCAACGCCTGGCACGGGTGATACCAGTCTGTAAGCGCGTTAATCACCGGCACCTCGCTCTTTTCGGCGAGACGCTTCACCTTTTCATGATCGTTGGCGCGGATCATGATGCCATCGACGTAACGGGAGAGCACCTTCGCGGTGTCATCAACCGGTTCCCCGCGCCCGATTTGCAAGTCGGTACTGTTTAAAAACAGCGCGTGGCCGCCAAGCTGGGTCATCCCCACCTCGAAAGAAACCCTCGTCCGCGTGGACGCATTTTCAAAAATCATCCCGAGCGAGCGGCCGGCTAACGTTTGCTGAGTGGCCCCCTGTTGCTGTTGCTCCTTAAGCCGGCGCGCGCTTTCCAGCAGTTGTTCGATTTCGCCCGTGGCATAATCCGCCCACGTTAAGACATCTCTGCCCTGTAAAAATTGGCCCACGACCACTTCCGGGTTTTTTTCCATTTCTGTCACGTCCTTTGTTGGTTGCACTAGAAAGTTGATTTATACTTTCTCATCTGCCAAATCTAACTGCTTCCAGGTTTCCGCGGCCCGCACTTCATGTTTGTTGCTACGGGCTTCTACCAGCTCGTGTAGAGTTTTTGGGTCGGTCACGATCATTTTCCGGCTTCGTTCCGCTGCCAGGCGTTCACTGGCAAATTCCCGGCTGCCGGCGGAAGGAATACTGATATAGAGAAGTCCGTTTTCCTCTTCCAGCCAGTCGTCGAAAGCATAAGTTTCGGTATTATAGAGGGTGAAGCCCATGTCCTCCAACGCTTTAAGCACCGGTTCACAGGCTGCTTGCTGACCGCCCGCAATATGGTAAAAAATGCTGCCTGTTTTCTCGTAAATGGCGGGCATTTGACCATCTTTCCAGGCAAACGCCTGCTTCATCGCTTCTTCTTTGGTTTCGCCAAAGCTGAGCAGCTCGCCGGTCGATGTCATTTCCGCGCCTAGCAACGGGTCCAGGCCCGGTAATTTTTCTGTAGAAAAAACAGGAGCTTTCACGGCATAATAGGACGTCTCCGGCGCCAATCCCCTTTTATCTCCAAACACTTGGACCCAGTCATATCCCAACAACAACTGCACCGCTTGCTCGATGAGGTTATTCCCGCTCGCTTTCGCGAAAATCGGTACCGTCCGCGAGGCCCGGGGGTTTATTTCAATCACATACAAGGTCCCTTCCGATAAAACGAATTGAATATTGAAGGGTCCGACGAAATCCAGCTGCCGCGCCATTTTTTCCGCATAGGTAACGATTTGCCGCTTGTGGGTATCCGAGAGGTCATAGGGCGGGGTGATCGCGATCGAGTCGCCGGAATGAACCCCCGCTTTTTCGATATGCTCAAATATGCCCGGAATATAGACGTTGCTGCCGTCTGTGATAACATCGACTTCCAGTTCCTTGCCGGCAAAATAAGCATCGATAAGAATCGGATAAGCGATTCTATTATCCTCTGCCTCCACATACGCTTGCAATGCTTGTTCCGATGTGAAAATGGACATCCCCTGGCCGCCGATCACATAGGACGGGCGTAATAAAACGGGATAGCCGATGTCCCTCGCTTTAGCCATCGTATCCTCGGCATCGACACCTGTCTGCCCGGGGATATGCGGAATGTGAGCCTTTTGCATAAAATTATAAAAGCGGCCCCGGTCTTCCAGTTGGTCAATGACGTCAAAGGAGGCGCCGTACAGTTTTAATCCTGCGTCTTCAAGCGCTTCCGTCAGGGCGATACTCGTTTGCCCGCCCAGTTGCAGCAAAACGCCTTCCACTTGTTCCCGTTCGGCAACATGAATGACGTCTTCTGCCGTAAGCGGTTCAAAATAAAGCTTGTCGGCGGTCTCGTAATCAGTGCTCACCGTTTCCGGATTGTTGTTCATCATAATCGCTTCGTAACCGAGCTCTTTAACCGCTTGTGCCCCGTTCACCGAACAATAGTCAAACTCGATCCCCTGTCCGATACGAATCGGTCCCGAGCCGACGAGCAGGATACCGGGCTTATGATCGTTAACGCTTACTTCATCTCTCCCGCTATAAGTCGAGTAATAATACGGGGTTTCCGCCTCGAATTCACCCGCGCACGTATCGACGATATGATAGGCCGGAATGATACCTTCCCGGAAACGATAGTCTCGTAACTCGGCTTCTTCCATGCCCCAACACGTGGAGAGCCAGTGATCACTGAATCCGTCCTTTTTGAAAGTGGCCAGCTGTTCGCGCTCGAGCTCGGCAAACGAGGTCGCTTCCGCTCTTTTCTCACCTGCGATCAGGCGCTGGAAATGATCGAGAAAGAAACGGTCGATAGACGTGATCACCGCCAAGTGCTCGCTCGTGTATTCGCGCCTCATTAATTCGAGGATATAGAAAAAACGGCGGTCATCGGCATTCGTCAGGGCCGCTTCGAGATCAGCGGCGGCCATCTCATCGACGCCCGGCCACTTCAAGCCGTCGAGATTGATTTCCAACGATCTTACCGCTTTTTGCAAGGCTGCTTGCATGTTTCGTTCAATCGCCATCACTTCGCCGGTGGCTTTCATCTGGGTGCCGAGCGTCCGGTCTGCGTCCATGAATTTGTCAAAGGGCCAGCGAGGGAACTTGACGATGGCGTAATCGAGGGCAGGCTCGAAGCTGGCGTACGTATGCGCCGTCACCGGGTTTTTCAGCTCATGCAGGCCATACCCGAGCCCGACTTTTGCCGCCAGGCGGGCGATCGGATACCCCGTAGCTTTGGAAGCAAGGGCGGAGGAACGACTCACACGCGGGTTGACCTCGATGAGATAATATTGATCGCTGTAAGGATCAAGGGCAAACTGAATGTTGCAACCTCCGACGATGCCGAGCGCCCGAATCACTTTCGTCGAAGCGGAACGCAACCGCTGATAATCGTCATCGCTTAACGTCTGCGAGGGGGCAACGACGATAGAGTCCCCGGTGTGAATGCCGACCGGATCGATATTTTCCATATTGCAAACGGTGATACACGTATCGTTGGCATCACGCATCACTTCGTACTCGATTTCCTTGAAACCGGCGATGCTTTTTTCCACGAGACATTGCTCGATGGGGCTCGCCTCGAGGCCGCCGGTGACGATCGTTTCCAGTTCGGCTTCATCCTTCGCAATGCCGCCGCCCCCGCCGCCAAGTGTATAAGCCGGGCGGACGATAATCGGATAACCCACCTCCGCGGCAAACGTCACCGCTTCTGCGGAAGTCGTCACAATCGTGCTCTCAGGAACAGGTTCATGCAAAGCCTGCATCAGGCTGCGGAAAGCCTCGCGATCTTCCCCCTGTTGAATGGAAGACATGGGGGTGCCGAGAAGTTCGGTGCCAAAACGTTCCAAAATCCCTGATTCATGGGCAGCAAGCGCCAGGTTCAGGCCGGTTTGTCCGCCCATCGTAGCGAGCAATCCATCCGGACGTTCTTTTTCGAGCACACTTTGCAGGGAAGCGAGTGTGAGAGGCTCAAAATAAACCTTATCCGCACAGGTATCATCGGTCATGACGGTGGCCGGGTTGTTGTTGATGAGGACGACTTCGCAACCTTCTTCCCGAAGTGCCAGACATGCTTGCGTTCCGGCATAGTCAAACTCGGCAGCCTGCCCGATGACAATCGGGCCCGAACCGAGCACGAGGATTTTTCTTAAGCTTGTTTTCTTAGGCATGAATGGTCACTTCTTTCTCCTCTGCGATCATTTGGAAAATCGTTAAAAATAAGTGCTGGCTATCTTCCGGCCCCGGGTTCGCTTCCGGATGATACTGCACGGATTTGATCGGCAACCGCTTATGGGCCAACCCTTCCACGGAGTCGTCGTTGACGTTGACGTGAGTGACGACTAAATCCGTCCCTTCCAGCGATGCTTTGTCAACGACGTAACTGTGGTTTTGCGCCGTCATATCCACGCGGCCCGAAGCCTTCTCCAGCACGGGCTGATTGGCACCGCGATGACCGAATTTCAATTTCGACGTATCTCCGCCGAAAGCGAGCGCGATCAGCTGATGCCCGAGGCAAATGGCGAATGTAGGGTATTGCATGATCGCGGCTTTAATCTCTGGAAGCTGCTCCTCCAGTTGCTTCGGGTTACCCGGACCGTTTGTCAGAAGCAATCCATCGGGTGCAAACGCCTGGATCGTTTTAAGATCTGTATCAAAAGGTACGACCGTCACTTTCGCTCCATGGGCGCAGAGGGCATCCACCATAGCCTTTTTATGGCCAAAGTCCACGAGTACGATATGCGTGTCTCCCGAACCGTGCGTTTCAGTTTCACTCGTGGAGACCTCATTAACGAGCGGCTTCTCTTCGATGGATGTATAATGATTCCAGACGACCGTATCCGGATCGGTCGTCATCACCGCGCCCATCGCCCCCGACTTTCGGATGGTTTTCACGAGGGCACGTGTATCAACGTCTGTGAGAATGGGAACACCTACTTTTTCTGCATGTGAGGCGAGCGTCTCTTCCGACTGATAATGATACCCATCACTCGCGCATTCCCCCATAACGAGGGCGCGGGGATGCCACTCCTCACTCTGGTCCTTCCCGGGATGAACACCGTAGTTACCGATGAACGGGTAAGTGAAGATGACGATTTGGCCGCGGTAAGAAGGATCGGTGGCAACTTCCTGATATCCGGTCATTCCTGTAAAAAATACCGCCTCCCCGAAAACATCCGTCCGTTCCTCACCTATGAATTGTCCCGAAAAAATATCGCCGTTTTCCAGAACGATATACCCTTTCATCGTAACCATCTCCTTTACGCCGTCGTTTTCACCGTTTCTTTAATGGCTTCTGCCACGATTTCCAAACCTGCCGTTAACCGTTCCGAGCTGATCGTAAGCGGCGGTAGCAGCCGAATCACTTTTTCCCCGGCCGGCAGGGCGACCAACCCTTTTTCCTGCATGTTTGTAAGCATGGAAGCGACCGGTTGCTCACAAGCAATACCGATCATTAACCCATCACCGCGAATTTCCGTCACCTCAGCAACGTCTTTCAGCTGCTCGTGCAACGATTGAAACGCGCGTTTGCTCTTTTCTTCGACACTGTCGAGCAGGCCGGGCGTGTTCAAGACTTGTAAAGTACCTGCAACCGCCGCCATCGCAAGGGGATTGCCGCCAAATGTCGTGCCGTGACTGCCCGGACCGAAATGGCCTTCCAGTTCTTTCTTGCCGATCATGGCGGCGACGGGGAATCCATTTCCCAACCCTTTGGCTGTGGTAATGATATCCGGGGACAAGTCAAATTTCTGGTAGGCAAAAGGGACGCCGGTTCGGCCCATGCCCGTTTGGATTTCATCGATGATAAGCAAGGCGCCGTGTTGTTTCGCCACTGCTTCGGCCTTTTCCAGAAAAGCTTTGTGTGCCGGGATGACGCCGCCTTCTCCCTGGATCGTCTCAAGTACGATCGCGGCGGTGTCCTCACTTACATAGGTTTCCAGTTGGTCGCTCTCGTTGAAAGGGGCGTACGTGAAGCCTTTCGGGAGAGGCGCAAACCCTTCCTGGATTTTCGTTTGCCCGGTAGCAGCCATGCTTCCGTACGTCCGACCATGGAACGATTGCGTAAAAGACACAATCTCCGTTCGACCCGTCGCTTTACGCGCAAGCTTGATCGCCGCTTCATTGGCTTCCGATCCGCTGTTGGCGAAAAATACCAAATCCAACGCCGTGATCTTCGCCAGTTGGCCTGCGACTTGTTCTTGTTGTTCATACTGAAAAAAATTGGACCCGTGCCAGCCCCGATGCAGTTGTTTTTCCACGGCTTTGACAATGTCCGGGTGATTGTGTCCCATGTTTACCGTCCCGATGCCGCTCATAAAATCGATAAAGGCCCGGCCATCGGTTGTTGTAATCGTATCTTCATGAGCCGAAGCAAATGTTAAGTTCCAGCGCTTATATGTGGGAAACGTGTGTGTCGCCATCTTTTTCACCTGCCATTGCCTTTACAATTGTCGTTCCGCCTTCTCCTTCACCGCCGATGATCGTTACTTTTTTGACAGAACCTTTAAGAGATTGAATCGCCGCTTCGACTTTCGGAATCATTCCCCCGTAAATCGTGCCTTTCGCGATCATGTCATTTACTTCTTCCTCGCTGATATAGTCAAGTGGCTCGCCATCCTGTAAAATGCCCGGAACGTCGGTCACGAACATCACTTCTTCCGCTTCCAGTGCCTGGGCGTAATGGGCGGCAGCCGTATCCGCGTTCATGTTTAAACGCATGCCGTTCTTACCGGCGACGAGCGGTGAGATCACAGGTGTGAGCCCGATGGCTGTCACTTGCTGAATGAGCGTGGGATTGACTTGCACGGCTTCTCCGACAAGTCCCAGCTTTTTTTCATCGAGGAGTTTCGCTTCGATCATAGGGCCATCGCATCCGGATAAGCCGACGCTATTTAAACCGGCAGCCTGCAGTTTCGCGCAGATCATGGGATTGACTTTACCGTTAAAGACCATATCCGCAACGTTCAGCACTTCCCTCGTCGTTCGCCGCAAACCGTTGACAAACGTCGTTTCCACCTGCATCGTCTCGAGCATTTCATTCACTGCGGCTCCACCACCGTGAACGATCACGGGCGTCTTTCCCTGTTCGCGCAAATGAGCCATTCGTTCGTAAAATTGATCCGAAAGTGTGTCAACCGTCGCCCCGCCACATTTGACAACCACGTAAGATCGGCTCATGTCCGGTACCCCGCGTTAATGCGGACGTAATCATACGTCAGGTCGCAACCCCATGCTTTGCCGGTGCCGTCGCCGAGATGAAGATTGACGTCAATGAAGACTTCATCTTGTTGCAAGTGCGCGGTAACCGCTTCTTCCGAGAAATCGACAGGTTCGCTTTGGGATAGCGTCATATACGGACCGATGGCGATGTCAATCGTTTCCGGGTCAATCGTTACGCCGCTATAGCCAATTGCGCAAATGACACGTCCCCAGTTGCCATCAGTGCCAAAAACTGCAGTTTTTAAGAGATCAGATCCGACGATTTGTTTGGCAATCTTTCCCGCGTCTTCATCCGTCGGCGCCCCTTGAACATTCACTTCCACAAGTTTCGTCGCTCCTTCGCCATCACGGGCAATCTGCTTGGATTGTTCAATGCAGACACATTCGAGGGTCTGCATAAAATGAGTCCAGTCCGGGTGACCCGGATGTAAAGGCTCGTGGCCGGCTTGCCCGTTCGCGAGCGTCAACACCATGTCATTGGTGGACGTGTCTCCATCAATCGTGATGCGATTGTACGTACGATCGGTGATTTCGGAAAGTGCCTGCTGTAAATAGTCAGGAGCGATGTTCGCGTCAGTTGTGACGAAGCTGAGCATCGTCGCCATATTCGGATGAATCATGCCGGAGCCTTTGGCGACTCCGCCGATATGAACCGTTTTACCGTCAATTTCGGTGGCATAACACGTCTCTTTCGTGCACGTATCCGTCGTTAAAATCGACTCGGCAAACGCATTGGCCGCTGCGCGATTCGTCTCCGGCTGCAACTGCGCGATGCCGGGAAGGATGTTTTCCATCTGCAGACGTTCGCCGATCGTTCCTGTTGAAGCGACCGCTACATCGAGGGGATCCAGGTTTAACGCCTGTGCGGTTTGATCCCGCATGTCATACGCATCCGCGACGCCCACTTTACCCATACAGGCATTGGCCTGCCCGCTGTTGGCGACGACCGCGCGTAATGTGTCTCCCGCGGCAATGCTTTCTCTCGTGACATCCAGGGGTGCTGCCTGAATTTGATTCAATGTATACACCGCCGCGGCCGAGGCGGGTACATCAGAGACGATCACACCCAGGTCTTTACGTTTTCTTTTCACTTTTGCATGGAGGCCTGCCGCTTTAAAGCCGGCAGGCGTATGGACGCTTCCATCCGCGATCTTTTGCATGCATCCTTTGACTGTCGTGCTGCTCGCCATGTTCTTTACCCTCCCATTTCTTATGGATAGATCGGAAATTGCTCCAGCCCTTCGGTTGCATCGAACCCTTTCATGATATTGGCATTTTGCAGTGCCTGCCCCGCGGCTCCCTTGACGAGATTGTCAAGCACGGAAACGATGGTGAGCCGGTTTGTACGGGAATCATAATCAAGGAAAATATCACAGTAATTGCTGCCGTAGACTTCTTTTGCCGCCGGAAAGCCTTTTTCACGCACGCGTACGAAAGGGTGACGTTCATATGCATGTTTATATACATCCAGCCATTCCCGTGCGTTCAGTTCCGATGTACATTCAGCATACATCGTTGCCATAATCCCCCGGCTCATCGGAACGAGGTGAGGGGTGAAAGTGATCGCCCCTGCTTCCGGACTCCATTCGGCGAGCAGCTGCTCAATTTCCGGTGTATGCTTGTGCGTATTCACTTTGTATATTTTCATAGATTCATTCATTTCGCTGAAATGCGTGATCGATGACGGGTTTTTACCGGCGCCGGTTGTGCCGGTCTTCGCATCAATGATGACTGATTTCATATTGATGAGCCCGCGTTTCACGGCAGGTGCGAGCCCGAGGAGAATCGCCGTCGGATAACAACCGGGATTGGCGGTAAGTTTTGCGCCGCGAATCGCTTGCTCATTCCATTCCGATAAGCCATAAACCGCCTGCTCGGTGAGCGAGGTATCTGCTGCCTCCCGTCCATACCAGGCTTCATATACACGTTTATCTTTTAACCTGAAATCCCCGGATAGGTCGACGATGGCCGCCGCCCCTTCCAGCAATCCTCCGGCAAGTGTGGCTGCCACCCCGGGCGGCGCCGATAAGAAAACAATGTCATATTCATTGGCCAGCTCGTTTGTATCGATCGGTTGCAAGCGACCTTTATACACATCCTGAAGGTGCGGATAGGTTGACGTTAAAGGTTCTTCCGCCTGCGTGGAGGAGAACACCGAGATCTCAGTGACATGCCGGTGCTGTCGCAATAACCGAATTAATTCAATGCCGCCGTATCCTGTTGCTCCGACAATCGCCACTTTCATAATGTTGCACCCCATTTAATATTTATGCATTTTCATGTATTCATTGTAACGGTGGATAAACATAAATTCAAGTGTATTTTTATAATTTGGGTGGCTTGAACTACTCCACCTTAATTTCTGACGACATTTGAAGATGGAGATTCCTAAAAACACCTTCGTAACCGAAAGTTTTGATTAGGCTATCCCCGCAGTCCCTGCGGTTAATCGTAATGCTTCATTACGAATGTTTTTACTTGCGTTAATATCTCTATCGTGGTGCGTGTGGCATTCGGAGCATTCCCACGTACGCAACGCAAGATTTTTAACGTCTTGGTTTCGATGCCCACAACTTGAACAAAGTTGGCTGGAAGGGAAGTTTTTGGCCACCGTTATCACCTGCTTTCCATACCATTTTGCTTTATATTCAAGCATGGTGCGAAAACGCGACCAACTTACCTCACTAACCGCTTTGGCTAAGTTGTGGTTTTTCAGCATATTCGATACTTGCAAGTCTTCAATACCGATCATGTCGTGGTTTTTGACAATGTCAGTAGAGATTTTATGCAAGTAATCATGACGTGCGTTTTCAATTTTCTCATGAAGCCGTGCAACTTTAATGCGCTGCTTATGCCAGTTAGACGAACCTTTTTGTCGCCTTGCAAGGATGCGTTGCGCTTCGGCTAACTTATTTTCTAATGTACGGAAAAACTTAGGATTCTTGTGAATGGTGCCATCCGAAAGAATGGCGAAGTCTTTAATCCCAACGTCAACGCCAACAGATTCACCTGTTTTTTGTAATTCTTCTGTTTCTGTTTCGGCGAGAACGGAAACAAAATATTTGCCACTTGGTTTACGTTTAATGGTCACGTTGAGTATACGACCTTTGACCTCACGACTTTTGGCGAACTTAACCATACCAAGTTTCGGTAACTTGATTTTGTTATCAAATATCGAAATGTTGCCGTTTGTATGTTTGGTCGTGTAAGATTGCACTTTATTATTTTTGGATTTAAAACGTGGTGCTTCGTTTTGTTTTTTGAAAAACCTCGCATACGCGTTCGCGAGGTTTTTTAGAGAGGATTGAATAGCAATGCTATCCACTTCTTTTAACCAATCCAATTCTTTCTTTAGTTGCGTTAATTGGGAAGAGCAAGCATTGTAGGTTAAGCCCTTTCCAGTTTCTTGGTATTCGCTTTTCCATTTACTCAAAAAATGATTAAACACGAAACGACTGCAACCAATGGTTTTAGCGATTAAAATTTCTTGTTCTTTAGTCGGATAGATACGAAACTTATAAGCTTTATTGACGATCATTGTTGTTCACCCCCCACAAACATTTGTTTGTTTTTATTATACTTTATCCTTTATATTTTGTCTAATTTTTTCGGGCAATAGCCCGAAGGCGATTCATCCCCCACTTTACACTTCGTCAGAAGCAGGGGTCTTCTCGCCTAAAACCGATAAAAAAAATAGAAAGACTTGATTTTGCCGAGAAAAGCGAAAATCATTGTCTTTCTAATGTTATCAGCCAAACCGTTTATTCTTTCTGATCTTGCAAAATTAAACCTGCCCAGGGAATAGCAACCCTCTTACAGGACATCTATTTTTCGTTCCAGCTTACTAATTCTACGGTCATGTTCTCCCCACTTCGTATATTGATACGTTTGCTCTCCCTCAATCTCATGCGTTTTCCCCTTCACCGTCGTCATATCCTCTCGCACAGAGACAAGCTCTTTCGTAATGACATCGGTTTTGCGCTCAATATCAGGGATCCGATCTGCTTTTTCTTTAACTTCTGCTAATGTTATATCCATTCCTTCGACCTTCGTTTCAAGCCCTTTGACCTTCGTTTCTATTCCTGTAACCTTCGTTTCAAGCCCTTCGACCTTCGCTTCTATTCCTGTAACCTTCGTTTCAAGCCCTTCGAACTTTGCTTCCATATGAGACATTCTTTTCCCCGTATCAGTCACTTTTTCCAATATCGTTTCCAGCATTTTTCGATCATCCACCATCCATCGCCCTCGTTTCTTTCAATTTTTATACACGTTCAACAATCTACCTCCATTCTACAATATATCTACTCAATATTGAATAAGATTTCAGCATCCTAATCGTGAAAAAAATCCCAACCCACACGGACAGTGGGATGAGATTATACCCGAACATATACTTTTCCTTTCATAATCAGCCGTGCTGTCCTCTCCAAACCTACATAAGAGACTTCAGTTTCATCGTCGGTCAGGGAGACCATCACTTCCGCGATACCATCCGGATGTCCAATACGTACAACTTCGCTTTGCTGCGTACTTGTCAGTCGGTTGGGAATCGTACCCGGGAGGCGTGTCGATGCAGCAAGATTATACAAACCGCTTCCGGCAAACGTTCGATGCACCTTGCCCATTGATATCATTTTCGCCACGATATCAATATCCTTCTTGTTGATCGTTGTACCCGATGCAGAAACGTAAGTCTGAGGGGGTGCAACGAGCGTTACTTTGGGAACGGCAGGCGCTTTTCGCGCCTCATCAATCGACTCCGCCATGCCGGCCGCAACCGCTGCTTCGCTCCGTACGGTTTCCAGTGCTGCCAACACGTCTTCATTGCCGTTAATCAAATCATTACCTTCCGTCCCATCGAGATGAAAAGCACTTGCTTTCAGGTGGACGAATGGATTGACGAGGTCAACGAATGAATAAGTCCGGTCATTCTCCTTGCGTACATTGCCCAGTGGCAAAGTTTTGCCGGTCTTTCCGCCACCGGGATCGAGAATATGAACGGAATATTTTGCCCCAGGTCTCGCGGTTCCAGGCATTTGATAGGCACCTTGAACTTTAGCCTCATCGTTTGGCGATCGGCACATGAATCGAGATGATTTTTCCAATGTTTGTATTCGATGCTCGAACCGTTACACCAATACCATTGGAGGGATTCACCAGCTGTTCATTGACGGCAAACGCACCGACGGCAGCCATCAAGTTCCCGCACGTCCCCTTATCATCGACGATTTCCTGACCGATGCCAATTTGGTAAAACGTATAGTTCACATCCGCATCTTCTCGTTCAGAAGGAGAAATCACGACAACCTTGCTCGTATGGCTTGTCCCGCTGCCCAGGCCATCAATTTGCGACGGGTTATAGGCATCAACAGCTTCCAGAAAAACCTGCTGTTTCTCCCATTCTTTCGTAGGTAAGTCTTTCTCGTGGAAAAACAGCCCACGGCTCGTTCCTCCACGATAGACACTACAGGAAATGGCATATTGTGCCATCAGCAACCCTCCTGATGCATATATTGTGTTGGTGTCGGCGCGTTTTCATGACTTATTCTGTCACTTTAACATCTGAGTAGATGCTCATAACTGTTAAATGGTATAAATACCCATAAAATAGGCAATGACGAGCATAACGATACTAAAACCCCAGATCCAGAAAAAGGAATACCTAATATGCTGCCCCATATTAGCGCCGGCAAGCCCAATAGCGAGCCATACGGCGGGTGCAAACGGGCTGACGAACGTACCGATAACATTTCCGATGATCATCGCGTAGGCGGTTGAAGCAGCGGGCACCCCGAATTCGGCAGCGGTCGCTTCCACGATCGGCAATACCCCGAAATAGTAAGCATCCGTACTCGTCAGTAAATCCATCGGTACACCGAGGATGCCGACGATGACGTGTATAAAAGGCCCGACAGTTTCAGGAAGAATACTAACCATGGCCAGGGCAATGGAATCAAGCATCCCTGATTCATTCATGACACCGAGAAAGACACCGGCGGCAAGAATGACTGCGGCCATCATCAAGGCAGCAGGTGCATGTGCGCGCACACGGCCCATTTGATCGCTGACGCTTGGATAGTTTATGGGTAGAGCAATCGCTACACCGAGCATGAAAGCAAATTCTGGAGGAACAACATCAAAAAGCATGAGACCTACGACCGCAATGGTCAGCGCAAGGTTGACCCAAATCATGGCCGGGTGCTTCACCGGCTTTTCCTCAGCTGCGTCTGCCTCTTCCTTTTTCCTTCTGGAAAAGTCATCAGCAATGGCTGTCACATCAACACTGTCATTGCTCTCAATTTCTCCGTTTTCCACCCGCTTGGCGATCCGTTTCTTTTCCCGCATACCCAGAAAGGCAGCAAACCCAAGGGCGAGGATAAAGCCGACAATTTGCAAAGGGATTAATGGATACCACAATTGATTGAGGTCGGCGTCAAGAACAGAAGCCGTTCGGGCCATCGGCCCTCCCCAGGGAACCATATTCATGATGGCTGCACTTAACGATACAATCAGCAACAGTAAATACTTGCTCATGTTGAGCTCTTTGTATAATGGAAGGAGCGCCGGGATCGTCAAAAGAAACGTCGTGGCACCGGCACCGTCGAGGTGTGCAAATGTACCAATCACCGCTGTACCCATCGCTACAATGACGACGTTCCCTTTCGTGAGGAGAATCATTCCCCTGACAAGCGGATTAAACAATCCACTATCCTGCATGATACCAAAGAAAATAATGGCGAAGATGAACATGATGACAACATCCATCACCTGTTCGGCACCAGAATCAAAAAATTCCCGTAAATCCTCAAACCCGAATCCTAAAAGCAATGCACCCACAATCGGGATGAGCGTCATGCCTACAATCGGGCTGATTTTCCCCCAGATAAGCAACCCGACGATCGTGAAAATAATCAATAAACCTACGATTGTCAGTGCAACTGAAAAATCTTGTTCCATCTCTCTGTCACTCCCTCATACAGCTGAAAGCGGATACAATCCCCATTTAAAAAAAGCGATGATGCACCCCTTTTGATATATCTACTATCAATAAGTGAAATCTAGCATATATATTTACAGCACAGAAAGATTATACTCATAAGCGATATAATATTCATTATGTTGATTTTGTTCATTTTGTTTAAAAACACACCTTAGCCGAGGTGTGTTTTTCCAAAAATATAACGACGCTCCGGTCTGCCTACATCACCATATTTAAGCTCGGTTTTCACCGCATTGATCGATACCAAATACTCGAGATAGCGCCTGGCTGTTGAGCGGCTCGCTCCTATTTTCTCACCAAGGGTTGCAGCTGTTATACCCTGATCTTTCGTTTTCTTCAATATATCTTCAATGTTATTTAAGGTGATTTCATCAATGCCTTTTGGCAACTCATAATTGGAAGGCTTTGTGGCCTGCTTGCCATCGGCTGATCCGATTAAACGGTCGATGTCTGCTTGATCCATCTCTTCTTTATCGTTGAGCAACTGCCGTTGCCGGTCGTATCGCTCAAGCGTCCATGCAAACCGTTCAAACTCAACTGGTTTTACGATATAATCGAAGGCTCCGCCCCGCATTGATTCTTCAATGATGGACACTTCCTTGGCAGCGGTCATCATAATCACATCCACCTCGTGATAGTGATTGCGGATGGTCCATAATAGCTCCAGCCCTTCAACATCCGGAATATATACATCGAGCAAAATGAGGTCGGGCAGCGTTTGGCTATTATTTAGTTGCTCCATCGTCTCTTCCCCGGTTTTGGCTATCCCAAAGGCCGTGAACCCTTGCATTTTTTCTACAAATTGCCGGTTGATGTCAGCAACCCGAAAATCGTCTTCTACAATGAGCACCTTATAATTCTCTCTCATTCTATTTCCACCTCTATTTAGGGATGGTGACGACGAAACAAGCTCCGCCAAGTTCGCCATCTTCCAGTAAAACAGTACCGCCTATTTCCGAAATCATTTGCTTGCTTAAAGCGAGTCCGATGCCTCTATGCGACCCTTCTTTTGTTGAGAAACCCTGGTTGAAAATTTGATCCCCCAATTCCGTCGGGATGCCGGGACCTGAATCTTCAATTTCAAACACGAGGTCGTCGCCCAAATCCGTAAAGAAAATACTTACTTGCCGTTTTGACTCCGCTTCCGTTTTTACGGCTTCCAACGCATTTTCCAGCAAATTGCCCAATACCGTTGAAAGCGTATCTTTATTCTTTTTTGATAAATGGTACGTTAACTTACTTTCCGGATGGATGGTCATGTCGATGCCCAGTTCATTCGCCTGGTTCAGTTTGCCGAGCAATACAGCACTGATCATCGGATCAGGAACTTTTCGAATCAGGAATTGGATCCATTCTTGTTGCGTATGGCTCTCTTGCTGGATGAGTTCGATCGCTTCTTCTTTTTGATCCAGCTGCAAAAGCCCTGAAATGGTGTACAATTTATTCGAGAACTCATGCGTTTGCGCCCGCAGTGCTTCGGTATATTGTTTGATTCTCCGCAATTCCTGTGTTAAGCGTTCAATTTCCGTCTTGTCCCGAAAAGAGGATACCACCCCAATGATCTTATTTTCATAAAAGATCGGAACGCGATTAACATAAACGTTATGGTTCCCGATCAACATTTCCTGATCATATTGGCTTTCTCCACTTTCGAGCACTTCCGGCATCCTCGTATCCGGCAGAACGTCCCGTATGTGTTTGCCAACATACGATTCTGTCTCTTTTTTGTTTGCCAAAAACAACCGTTTCGCGGTTTGGTTCATTAACGTGATCAGCCCGTTTTGATTGACGGCAATGATGCCTTCATGGGTAGATTGGAGAATGCTTTCTTTTTGCAAAAACAAATGGGAAATTTCTTCGGGTTCCAGGTCAAATAGTGATTTTTTGATATGATGGGCGATCATGACAGCCCCCAAAATCCCCACGGTAACGGTCAGTAATAAAACGTACCATAATTCCTGCGTATAATTTGCAATAATGCCCTGAATGTCGTCCACCATAAACCCGACGGAAACCACGCCGATAATCTCCCCATCGTCTGAAAAAACGGGGACTTTCCCGCGCATGGACGGCCCCAGGGAACCTACGGCTTGAGAGACATAAGACTCGCCGTCAATTAACGCGCGATCATTATCATCACCGACCATTCTTTCCCCGATGCGATCCGGCAAAGGATGGGCATAGCGGATCTCATCCGTATTCCCGACAACGATGAATTCAGCCCCCGTATCCTCTCTGATCGGCTCTACGATCGGTTGAATGGTCGAAGCGGGATCTTCTTCAGCAAATGCTTCGCGTAATTCCGGTATGTTTGCAACACTTTGCGCCACATTTAACACGCGTTCTCCCATTTGGTCTTCCAGGGAGTCGGTAAAAAAATAATGTACAAAAAGACCTACAATCGCAAACATCCCAAGGATCAATGCGCAAATAAGCAATATCATTTTTACCTTTAAATTGATAGTCACTTTTGGTTTGGCAAGATTCTTTTTTATGTGTTTGCTTTTGAGGCTGTTCATATCTATGGCGGGCTCCTTGTGATTAATTCGCTCTAAGACGGATTATACATTGAAGACATCCGAAATGATAACCCTTCGATTTCTGGTATAATAACAAATAAAGGATGAAAGGGATTGATACACATGGCCATGCCAAATCCTGTTAACCGTTACACTTATCGTGATTATTTGCAATGGGATGACGGTGAACGCTGGGAGTTGATCAATGGGGTGCCGTACAACATGTCACCTGCGCCTTCCAGAGTTCATCAAAAAGTACTCGGAGAGATATTCAGGGCATTCGGGAATTACTTGAATGATAAGTCCTGCGATGTTTATTTGGCCCCCTTTGACGTACGGCTCCCTTCGCAGGATCAGGCAGACGACACCGACAACGTCGTACAACCGGACATTTCCATTATTTGCGATCCCGACAAGTTGGATGACAAAGGGTGTAACGGCAACCCGGATTTGATTGTGGAAGTGTTGTCTCCGTCAACGGCAAAACACGACCGTCTCCGCAAATTTGAGTTGTACGAGGAAAATGGGGTACAGGAATATTGGATCGTGGATATCAGCAATGAAACCGTCGAGGTGCTTTCGTTAAATCAAGGCCAATATGAAAGGGATAACGTCTACGGAAATGAGGATGAGATAACCACCCATTTGTTTGAATCTTTTTCGTTGGATTTAGGGGCGGTGTTTTCCTGAACAAACATTAAGCATGGATCAATCCGCGATCCATGCTGCTCTTCCCACATCTAACTCTGCACCGCTCCGATATCTTCCAGAATCGGTTCCGTATCATCTTCCAGGCCATCATATTGGCGAATGACCTGGCCTTCCGGGTCGACTAAATAAAACTGTGTGGAGTGAATGATATCCCCCGATTCCTGGTCCGGTTCGACGACGGATAAAAATGATTCTTCCGCTAAAGTCTCGATCTCTTCTTCTTCGTACCCTGTAAGAAAATGCCAGCTGGAAAAATCGGCATTGTAACTTTCACCGTACGATTGTAATTGTTCGGGATCATCGAACTCCGGATCGACCGTAAAGGACACTAACGTCGTATCCAGACCTTCCGTTTCCAGATCACCCTGCAAGCTTGCCATATTCGGCGTCATGATATTACATACCGTCGGGCAGCGCGAGAACACCATGTTCGCCACCCAATACTCGCCTTCCAGTTCTTCATTGGTCACCGTTTCTTCATGCTGGTTCGTATAGGAAAAATCATTCACATATATTTCCGAGTCTGATAGATCTGTTCCATTCTCCGCTGCACCCGATTGATATAACCATCCGCACCCGCTGCTGAATAAAAGCAGCGCGGCGAAAGCAAGGGTTATTTTTTTCATCTGTTTTTCCTCCTCAACGATCACCTATTCTCACATGTTCCGGGATGTCGCTGATCGATGGCTCCCCGCTATCCTGATGGCTGTCTTTTTGCAGCCACTCCTTAAACGAAACGCCAATCGCCATGGCGTATAAAATTTCCTGAACCACTTTCATTAAAATGCCTGCCAATTGTTGATCGGTATAGGGGGGCAATTGCCCGAGAATGCCCATCCCGCCAAACATATCGGAAGAAACGCCTGCATTCGGAGGCAAACAATACGCCATGACGCTTTGCCAATACTGCATATCCGTGTACGTATCAAAGAGCGCGTAACCCGAAAAAATAATCAGGGCACACGCAGGTGTAATCAAAAGACCGTTTCCGAAAATATAAAAAATCCGGGGAAAATCATGGAGATATTGCTTTGACGGCAACGGCGCGATCATATGCCACCACATCATCCAGGCGGCGATGAACATCGCTATTTCATACAGACTGTGAACACCGGGGTTAAGCATTAAGTAATCAAAAACGACCGGAATATGATAAAAGGAAAAAAGAGCATTAAACACAAACAGACATGTTATCGGATGAAACATGACGTTTCTTAACGTGTAGGCATATTTTCCTAACCCTTCGAAAGCCGCGTGCAAAAACCATTTCGGCAAAGCGATAATCATGAGCGGTACTGTGAAAAAATAGGCACAGACCATTTGAATCATATGGATCGTGATCGTCATATGGCCTATACTGTATAAAGGGCTGCCCCACCCTAAATAAAGGCATAAAAGGGCTAGTCCGAATAAAAAATCATGTTTCGGCCGCGGTTTTTGGCCCCCTTCAAACCGAACATACCACTTACGTGTCAGTATTACATACAGGGCTGCCACGACGGCTAATACGATGATGAGCTCAGGTGTCCATAACGCTCGAAAAGTCAATTGTTCGAACATGTCACCCATCCGAAGACCTCCCAAAGTCCATTTCACGTTATATGATAACACATGTAACGAGCGTAAATTCTGAACAAGTTGTTAACGTTTGCTGGATCGTATAACTTGCAAACCTATGCTAACATAAATTATTGTTTCCATATACAATACGATACATTCGTCATTTACATGGATCATGGGAGGTCAAAGTCGCAATGGAAATATATGAGCTACTGAAAGAACATACGGATGAACATATCCATAAAACAGCCGATCTCCTTATGGGACAGATGGCGTCCATCGGCGGCCCGAACGCCTATGACAACATAATCACTGTCATCCGTGCCTCCATGGCAGAAGGCTCAAAAGCACATACGTTTGTGGCCGAGGATAATGGCAGAATTTTGGGAACGGCTTTTCTGAATGTACAGCTAAGTCTCATGAAAGGCGGAAATTTTGTTTGGTTGAATGATCTGTTTGTCCACGTGGATCATCGAAATCAAGGTATCGCGAAAAAGCTGCTTCTGCATATCGTGCACTGGGCAGAGCAACATGACATGAAAGGGATTGAGCTGGAAACAGGCGTCAATAACCAAGCCACAAAAGCCCTCTACAATTCGCTCGGGTTTTACGATGTCGTTTCCAAAAGATATGGCTTTCAATTTTGAGCTTGATGACGAAGAGGCTTTCGCACAGCAGCGAAAGCCTCTTTCTTTTAGCAAAAGGAATCTTTCGATTTCGGTACCGACAAGCCAAACAGGGGACGTAGATAAAGGGCCAAAAATGTTCCCGCGAGAGCCATAATGCCCCAAATATAACCATGAGCACTGAAGGAAGCAATACCGCTAAAATAAGCACCGATGTTGCATCCAAACGCTAGACGGGCTCCGTAGCCCATCATCAACCCGCCGATGACAGAAGCCGCCGCGTTTTTGAATCTGATTTGCGTAAAGCGAAAGAGCCCTCCGGCCGCTGACGCGAGAAATGCACCGAGGATGACACCAAAATTCAGTACCGTGGTCGTATCCGTAAAAATGGAGGTTTGAAGCGCGGCTTCATCGCCCTGCCAGAAACCCCAGCTCGCCGCGTCAAAACCAAGGGCGTCCGCCGCTTGCGAACCCCACAGCGTAAAAGCGTATGTGACGCCCCACGGGCTTTCACTCGTCAGCAACGTAAGCGCGTTGAGAACAGCCAATACAATCGCGGCTGCGAACAAAGGCCAGGCACCGCGAAAGATTCTCTTCCATCCGGAGATCGTAGGTTTGGGCGCTTCTGTCGGCGGGTTCTTTTTCTTTTCAATGACTTTCGTTAGCCAGGCAATCCCGCCAAAGATGGCCAATGAAACGACGAGCGCTCCGCCATACCCGAGACCCGTGGATGTTGCCAACGAGAATGGTTCCGCGGTCGGCATATCCTCCATCCAGAAGTCAAAATGGGCGGCACCAATGACCGAACCGACGATGAAAAAGAACAACGTAATAAACATGACAGAGCGTCCGCCGCCAACGGCATAAAGCGTGCCTGACGCACACCCTCCACCCAGTTGCATACCGATACCGAACATAAAAGCACCGACAAGCAAGCTTACGCCGACGGGAGAAACATTCCCGGAAGCATCACCGCCAAAAAAAGCAAAACCGGTAGCCAGGATAGGAGCAAACAGCGTACAGGCCACCGCGAGCATCA
Organism: Natribacillus halophilus; assembly: GCF_900100185.1. GTDB lineage: Bacteria > Bacillota > Bacilli > Bacillales > Marinococcaceae > Natribacillus > Natribacillus halophilus. The sequence goes on from NZ_FNEN01000003.1 coordinate 104,986, forward strand.
TCATATGTGCGCGTAACGACTGACCGTTGCCAACGGAAGCCAACCGCCTGAATGCGGAGGTGAAACCGAAACGGGCATGAAAAAGGGTGTAGCCAAGCCCGAGGCCAATAATCAGCAGTATAGGCTGGACGATATGTTGCGTGACAAGAAGGAAAGTCGCCAACGCCAACGTAACAATGAGTCCGCCGATCACCAATTTGCTCTGCGGCCGGTTGAGAGCAGGCGCACTTTTGCTTTTAACGACCGATTGCTGCTCTGAAATGGGTTGAGCATAAGTCGACATATATTAAACCTCTTTTTCTTATTAATTTAATCAGGATTATGATCATACTATATGAGCGAAATGAAAAAATGTCAACCCTTAAAACGCTCGTTAAAATCCTTATATAATCGTTTATGTCGTCCGGGGGACACTTTTGAAGTTGTACTTTGATCAGCGTGTTCCTCCCGGAGTGCTCGACCTACGTTTGAGGGATTACAACGCGCTTCTGATCCCTCTCGGGGGAGCTCGACCTCCGTTTGAGGGATCACAACGCGCTTCTGATCCCTCTCAGAGTAGCTTGACCTCCGTTTGAGGGATCACAACGCGCTTCTGATCCCTCTCAGAGTAGCTTGACCTCCGTTTGAGGAATCACAACACGTTTTGGGCGCAAATCTTCTTGAGTTCCTCATGATTATGGCCGATGCCTAACCGCTCCCTAAAAGAAGAACGCGGGTCATCAACCGACGTCTCCTACATTTCAATCGTAAACGAACCGGAAGGTTTTGATGGAGAATCATCCTCATCGACCCTCGCGACCGTAACAGCCACGTCCCCTTTATATCTTGTCCCTTCCGTGAGATACAGCGCGGGGATGTCTTCGCTGAAGTTCGTTTCTTCCCCCGGATCCAGCATTAACGTCCCGATGACCTGATTGTACATCATCTCGCGGGAAGAGCGGTAAACCGGTTGATCCTTCTTGCCTTTTTCATACAACCTTACCTCGATGCGCTGGGTTGTATTGAACGTAAGCTCAACAGGATCATCCTCTCCGTTTCCAAGCGTAGCTTCAACGTTGATCCCGCCCTTGTCTTCACTAGCCGCCACTTCAACATAAAGACCTTCTTCCATCGTTTCTTCCCCTCCCCCCTGCGATGGCTCTCCCTGGTCACAAGCCGCGATGAACAACACCGCCGCGACGGTGAATATAAACCGCATCCTCCCCCTCCTCGGTTAATCATCTTTTCTAAACGAACCGACAATATCAGACGTGGGGACTATATTTGTAAACGCTTCGGGGTCAGTTGCTTCTGTGACCTGTCGCAACGTATAAAGTTCATAACGGGTAATCGTGATCATGAGCACTTCTTTTGCAGACTCGTCATACCCCCCTTTAGCGTTCATGCGCGTAATCCCCCGGGTCACATGGGCATGAATCGCTTCCCGTAACTCATCTGCTTTTTTCGTGACGATAAAGGCTGTACACTTGACGTGTCTCGTATGTACCATATCGATGATTCTGGATGTGGCGTAAATGGAAACAAGTGTAAACAATGCCTGATCCCAATTATATGCAAAACCTGCAGCAACGATAATCAGAGCATTTAAACTAAAAAAATAAACACCGAGGGGACGGTCGCTCATCCTTGCCAGCACAAGGGCGATAATGTCAAGGCCGCCGGCCGAGGCTCCGTACCTTAACGGCAATGATATACCAACCGCCGTGATGATCCCGCCAAAGACAGCATTGAGCATAATATCCTCGGCAAGCTGCTGGAACGGCACCACTTCCAGGAAAAACGTCGTTAAAGCCACATGCAAAAAACTATAAAAAGTAAATAGACGCCCGACCTTCTTCCAGCCGAGAATAGCGACGGGAATATTCAATAATAGCAGCATAACCCCGGTGGAAAGGGGTAGGAACCCGGAGGCAAGCTGCGCAACCCCGGTCATACCGCTCGCGAATAAGTTCGACGTCTCCAGGAAAAAATTAAGGCCAATCGCTACAGTAAAGGCACCAAAGATAATGATGCCGATTTTCTGCAGTTCCATCCATAGGGTCGTTTGTCTCGTTATCACTTTCGGACACCTCGTGTATCATTATTCGGGTACACACCCCAAATAAGCAAGGGTAACCCCTTGCTTACAACTCTGTATCCATGACCTTAATGATGGCGTTGCACTTGCTCATTGTCAAGTGATCCCGGTTGGCCGTCCTCGGCGTGTTCCTGATTATAGTAATCAACAGCATAAGTGGAACCTTCCGCAACCATTTCGTTATCGTCGATATCCATAGGGTTAGGATGACCGATACGTTCCTCTAAAGGAACTTCCTCTCCTTCCTGTCCGGTCAGCTTCGCCCATTGTTGCTTCGCGGCGCCCGTAAGTTTCGCCCGTTGATCCGGATTTTTCATTAAATAACCCGCACTTACAGCCGCGGCCGCGGCCGCACCCCAAAATATCTTTCCTTTAGCCATAATCTTCATACCCCTTTCTGAATCGTTTGTATATCTAACCTTTCCCTACTATTGAAAGATTAAACGTCAAATCAAGAATTTAAGAAACCGCATCCCCTTAAGAGATGCGGTTATCGGACACCTATTTATACAGATCAGTGGTATCCTGCACGCGTTTTTCCTCGCCTGTCTTCGTTTCCCCTTCCCAGGAGAGCATGCCGCCGTCAAAATTAATGGCTCTCTCAAGTCCCTGTTCGTTGGCATAGCGGGCCACCTTTTGACTGCGCCCTCCGCTTCGGCAAATAAACACATGCGTTTTGTCTTTATCCATCTGCTCAATATGGTCCGGAATTTCACCCATGGGCAAAAGCGGCACGCCCGGGATATGTCCCCGATCGTATTCATCGGGCTCACGGACATCGACAAAGGCGATGCTCTCATCATTCAGCTTTTTCGCTACTTCATTATGATCCCATTGGGGGATTCCATCTTTTTCACTTCTCATTTCATAACCACCTTTTTTCTAGGTTTCTTCCCCATTTTCCTGATAACGCAAGCGAATGAGGCGGTACGTGTGCATGACGATCACTTTGCCGACAGCGTATGCCGGAACCGCCAACAGCAAGCCGACAAAACCGGCGATATTGCTGGCGACGAGCAAAACGAAAATCACTGTCACCGGATGGATTTTTAACTTGTGACCCATGACCTGCGGAGAAATGAAGACACTCTCAAATTGCTGGATGATGACGACAGCTCCGACGACCAACAAGGCTGTTAACCAGCCATCGAAAATAGCCACAATCACCCCGGGCGCCGTTCCGATCCACGGCCCGATAAACGGGATGAGATTCGTTAACATCGCGATGATCGCCAGAATGAGTGAATAATCCAGGCCGATGATTAAATAAGCGATGTATACGAGCACCCCTACACAAAAACTAACAATAATTTGGCCTTGAATAAAGGAAGCCAACGCTGTGTCCATGTCGCCGAGAATGCGCTCGCCTTCATCTTCCTGTTTGCTCGGCAACAGGCGCAAAATCTGCTTCGGCGCCTTTTCCCCTTCTTTCAGCATATAGAAAAGCACAAACGGCACGATGACGATCACGATGACCACGCTCGTCACTGTGCCCACGACATTCATGATATTATCTCCGATGTTTCCCAGAGAATCGGTGATGTAACTTCCGATCGTTGATGCGATCTCCTCGAGATTAATCGTTTCATCTTCCAGGATGTTTTGCACGAGCTCCGTTTGCATAATCGTGTTGAACCATCCCTGCATTTCCTGAAAAAACAGCGGGGCTTGCTCTACGAGACTGTTAAACTGGTCCTGGATTTCAGGTCCAATCAAAAAAGCAAACAACGTGACAAGACCGATAAACGCTAAGTATATGAGCAAAATCGCTATGCCTCTCGGCATCCAACGATGCAACACATTCACGATCGGGCGGAATAAATAGAATAGCACCCCTGCGACCGCTATCGGAGCAAAAACCGTTTGCAGAAATACGACAATCGGTGAAAAAATAAAGTCAACCAACGTACCCAGATAAACGATCAGTAAAATCAGCGCAATCGCATAACCGATCCTGAAGTATTTCCCCTGCGGCATAACATCACCACTTCTTCCCCAACAAGATTATTTTCTCCCCGTAAACGTTTGCTATTATGCATTATACGCTTATCCACGAACACTAACAACTTTGGCAGACAAGAACTAAGTTGAAAAGAGCACAAAAGGTGCTATTTTCCGGAATAAATCCTTTGACTTTTATGTTACATTTTGATTAAATTAAAAGGAACTATATGATAAAAAGGGGGAAGTTGACTATGAAAAAGAACAGGCTCTTGATGACCATGTTCCTGGTACCGGCCTTGGCCCTGGCCGCTTGTAATGGCGAAGGAGAAGCGCCGGAAGTGGACGATGGGGATCTTCCTGACGGTGACGGCGACGCCGAAACCGATAACGGTGATGATGGTGACGAAGAGGACGGCGGTGAAGAAGCTGCCAATGGTGACGCCCTGCAAATGGGGACCGGTTCTACCGGCGGAACGTACTACGCCCTTGGCCAGGAAATGGCGAACGTCATGAATGAACATACGGACCAACAAGTCAACGCGGTGGCCACGGACGCATCAGTGGAAAACATCGCGAGGGTCTCCGATCAAGATCTGGAGTTGGGTATGACGGTGCATATCCCTGCCATTGACGCCCTTGAAGGAGAAGGTGATTTTGACGGCCAAGTAATGGATAACTTCGGTTTCATGGGCTACATCTATCCGGAAACGAATCAAATCGCCGTTCTTGCCGATGAGGGGATTGAATCTATCGAAGATCTGGAAGGGGAAAGGGTTAACGTTGGTCCCCCGGGTTCTGCTTCCCATGCAGCCTCTGAAATGATCCTTGAAGCAAATGGCCTCGAAGAAGGAGACTATGAAGCCTATGAAGAAGGCTTCGGCGACGGTGCCAGCATGTTGCAGGACGGAAACGTAGATGCCACTTTCGGCTTGCTCGGTCTCCCGGCCGCCAACATTGAAGAATTGGCAACACAGCAAGATATTGATTTACTCGGCATCGATGACGAAGTCCTCGATGATATTGAAGCGAACAGCGAATACGAGCGCATTACCATTGAGTCCGATGCTTACGACTTCCTTGAAGAAGACATCGAAGGCATTGCCGCCTACGCGGTGCTCATCGGGTCCCTGGATGATGTCGATGAAGACACTGCCTACGAGATCGTCGAAGGCTTGTATGAAAATGCAGACGACGTCTCTCACGCTCAGGCTGAGCATATGACGATGGAAGACATCATGCTTGGTTCAGAAGATCTGCCACTGCACCCGGGGGCTGAACAATATTTCGAAGAAAATGATCTATTGGATCAATAAATCATTATGTTAAAGTTGAAGGGCTGGGCAAGCTGCCCGGCCCTTTCTTTAACTTCATAATCATCTCCGGCAAAGGCAGAATACATACTCAGCCTTTAAAGAAAACTTGGCTTATCGCCAAGCCTGGCGAAAGCCTTAGTTGCACTTATGCATGATAAGAAAGTTATACACAACCATTATTGGAGCAGCGCAAACCAATCAGTATAACCAACATATGTCACGATTATACTTTTTGCGCTAAATCAGTTGTTTTCATGGTAGATGGTGGCTACCGGCAGCGTAGCCACATTGTTTCTTATCTGCCAAAAAAGGTGGTGTTTTCCGTGGCCGATCATACACATACTGATCATGAGGAACTGACTGAAGAAGAAAAGCGAGAGCTCATGGAGAAATATGATAAAGAATCCAACAATCGTTACGAACTCGGTAAGTGGATTTGGGTTATCGCGATTCTTGGTATATCATTAACCTCTTTTCACCTGTATACAGGACTAACGGGCTCTTATGGCGCGTTGATCCAGGGGGCTATCCACCTCGGCAGCGCACTTTCAATGATCTATATTTTGTACCCTGCCAATCGACAGGCGAAGAGAAAACCCGGTGTTCCCTGGTATGACGCACTTTTATCCATTATAGCCCTTTTCTCTTACCTCTATGTCGTCTGGAATTATGATCGCCTCGTCAGCGATGCTCTGATCTTCGGCTTTGAGCCATTGGACATGGTTATCTCACTCTTGGCGATTGTTCTCTTACTGGAAGCAACCAGGCGCGCGGTAGGCATGCCGATCGTGATCATCGCGATTTTGGCGCTGTTATACGGCGTGTACGGAAGTGCCAACTGGCTGGGCGTTTTTTCTCACGCCGGCTTTTCCTGGACGGGCATGTCCACACAGTTACTGTACTCGACAGAAGCGATTTTCGGCACACCGATTCAGGTGTCCTCGACGTTTATCTTTCTGTTTCTCTTTTTCGGTGTTTTACTCGTTCGCACGAATATCGGCCAGTTTTTTAACGATATTGCTTTCCGTTTGACGGGGCGCTATACCGGCGGGACCGCGAAAGCGGCAGTGGTGGCCAGCGGTCTACAGGGGATGGTTACCGGCAGTTCGGTTGCGAACACGGTAGGTTCAGGGTCCTTTACGATTCCGATGATGAAGCGGGCAGGCTTCAAGCCGGAATTTGCCGGGGCCAGTGAGGCGACCGCCTCCACGGGGGGGCAGCTCATGCCTCCGATCATGGGAGCGGCCGCGTTTATTATGGCTGAATATGTAGGTATCCCATATAATGAAATTATCGTGTATGCGATCATCCCTGCCGCCCTCTATTTTCTCGGTGTGTTTCTCGGAATCCATTTTAACGCCAAAAAAGATGGCATCGTCGGCCTGCCAAAATCGGAGCTGCCTTCGATCGCTTCCTTTGCGAAACGTTTTGATATGATCGCTCCCCTGGTGACGATTATCGGACTTCTTTTGGCCGGCTACACGCCTACATATGCCGCACTTTGGGGCATTGGGGCTGCATTTGTTATCAGCTTTCTGCGCAAGGATACACGCCTCAGCCTGCTCGGCATTCTACAAACGATGGAGCAGGGCGCACGCGTAGCGCTCCCGGTCATCGCTGCCTGTGCCAGCGCCGGCATCATCGTTGGCATCGTCGTGTTCACCGGACTCGGTGGCATACTCGCTAATGGGATTATTCAAGTCGCCGGCGGGAACTTCTTCCTCGTCTTGTTCTTGACGATGATCGCCTGTATCATTCTCGGAATGGGATTGCCGACGACAGCCAATTATGTCGTGACCGCCTCGGTCGCTGCACCCGCGATCCTGGCATTTGACGTTCCTCCGGTTGCCGCGCACATGTTCGTGTTTTATTTCGGCATTGTCGCCGATATTACACCGCCGGTCTGTCTGGCAGCTTACGCCGGAGCGGGGATCGCGCGAGCCAATCCGATGAGAACAGGTGTCACGGCCTTCAAGTTGGCGATCGCAGCGTTTATCATTCCGTATGTTTTCGTCGCGAACCCCGTTATTGTGCTACAGGGCGACTGGACATTTGCAGAACTGGCCGTGCCTTTGCTCACCGCGATGATCGGTATGATAGCCGTTAGTGCTTCATTAATGAATTACTTTTTTGCTGTACCTACAATCATTGAACGTCTGGTCATTTTTGCAGCCGGTATTATGGCCGTCTATCCGCTCGATATCTGGATTTCGCTTGCCGGCATAGCGATTTTGGTGCTTATCGCTGTCATCCAGCATTTCCGCAAGAAACGTCAGGGACAAGATCCGGAAGCAACGAGCGCTTAAAAAAAAAAAGCCAGCCCTGATGAATAACGAGGGCTGGTTTTTTCATTCCTGGAAAACATCAAAGGCTTCCCACAGATGCTCAAGCTGTTCGAGCCTTTTTTCCACTTTTTCATGTTCGGATCGCGTAATCGCGGTGATCAGCGCGCTTACGATGCTTTGCGGTGCCGCAAATGAATCGATGAACGAATTAATCTCCGTGACCGCCAGTAATTTCCGATCCCCGTAAGGCGTGAGCGGGGAAAGCATGTGATCGGTGATCACGAGTGTTTTGGCCCCTTTTTGTTTCACATATTTCAACACTTCAACCGTTCGTTTCGTATACCGGGAAAATCCGAAGGCGATGACGAGATCATTTTCCTCGATGTCGAGTATATGCTCCGAGACCCCATCCGCCGAGCGCACCATTTCCGTATTTTGCAAAACAAGATCAAGGTAAAATTCCAAAAAAAGCGCCACGCTCGTCGCGCTTCGATACGCGATAATATAAATTCTCTCGGCGGCGATAATGTCTTCGACAGCGCCCTGAAAATCTTTCTTGTCCATCTGCTGCAAGGTTTGTTGGAGGTTGTTTAAGTCATCCGACAGCACTTCACTGACCGTGTCTTCCGGTTTATCCCCGCGTTCGGTCGTCCGTGCAAACACTTCCGCCGACGTCCATTTTCGTTGCAACGCTTCCTGCATATGCCGTTGCAGGTCAGGGTAACCTTCGTAATTTAAAAAAAAGGCAAAGCGTACGACGGTCGCTTCGCCCACTTCGGCATTTTTTGCAAGTTTGGAAGCTGTCAAAAAAGGAGCCGTTTCCTGGTTGCTAATCAGATAATTGGCGATCTTTCGTTGCGATTTACTCATGTCCTGCCGCCTGGCAATCATCTCGTCATAAATGTCATTGGGAGCCATAGCGTTCACCCTCTCTCGAGAGGCAGGTATCTTTACAAAAGTGCTTCCGGAACCACTCTGTCGTAGGCTTGAAGGGTTTGCATCAGTGCTTGATCATCATGGGCGACGGAAAGGCTATAGCGATTCCCCGGCTTTGTATAGACACCTGCTTCAAATAGTGATTTGTCCAGTTTTTTTCTTGAATCATGATCACACGCCTGCATATCGCGGTAGTGATTGATCTCGTTTCTTTCCGTCAATAGTACACTAAACATTGCCCCGCTGCCAACCGTTTTCATGGGAATACCGTGTTTTTTAAATATACGGGAAAGTTCTTCCCTGAATCTGTCTGTACGCATGACAAGGGATTCAAACTCGGATTCCAGTATATCCAGGGTCGCCAACCCTGCCGCCAAAATAAGGGGATGACCGTTGTACGTGCCGCTGTGAAACAGCGCTTTTTCGCACGGTTGCTGCTCAGGGGAAGACTCCCCGGCAAAAATATCGCTTCCGCGCAAGGGTGAACTTCGTTCCATAATCTCCGCTTTCCCGCCGACGACACCGAATGGAAAGCCTCCGCCGACCACTTTTCCTATCGTCGTTAAATCGGGGGTGACGTTATAGATCCCTTGTACGCCCTCCATGGCTGTTCGAAACGCCGTTTTTACTTCGTCAAAGATGAGCAGGATGCCCAGTTTTTCCGTGATCTGCCGCAACTTTTGCAGGAAATGGGATTTGGGAGCGATCACGCCGCCTTCCATCGGCTCGATAATAACGGCTGCCAATTCGTCTTTGTGTTGTTCCAGAATGCGAGCACAACTTTTGGCATCATTAAACGGAAGGATGATCGCATTGTCAACGACCTCGGAAGACATGCCGCCTGAATCAGGGACAGCGTGGGGGCCTTCGTGGAAACCGGCATCGGTTTGCGGAGGGTGAACACTCACAAGCAGCGAGTCAATAGCCCCATGATAATGGCCTTCAAACTTCGCGATTTTATATTTACCTGTCCGCGCCATCGCTAATCGTGTCGCCAGTAAGTTCGCCTCCGTTCCCGAATTCGCGTAACGGATTTGCTCCATGGAAGGAAAATATTTCTGAATACGTCGGGCCATGGTGACTTCGCGCTCATGGGGCGTTCCGAATAACCACGTGCCGTCTTCTTCAATTTGACGCATCATCGCTTCACGAACGTGGGGATGGCCGTGCCCGAGGATTAATGACCCGTATCCCATTAAATAATCGATGTATTCATTGCCATCCATGTCATAGAACCTGCATCCTTCTGCCCTTTGTATGGCTAATGGGTAAGGTGTGAAATGCTTGATGTTGGCGGTCATCCCGCCCGGCATCACTTCCCGTGCCCGTTCCATGTGTGCCAAGGATTCTGTCGTCCGTTCCGTGTAAACCTCGTCAGGATGTACTACTTTGGGGATTGTCATCGTCTTTTTATGCCTCCGTAAAATTTTTATTTCATTATTTAAGTTTATGAATTTCTTATTTCATTATACGGGGAAGACGCATGTTTGTGAACCCATTATTTCATTTTTATTTTAATGAGAAATTATTGATTCATAATTTAAACCGCACCCTTTTTTCGGACAATATCGCGGGTTTCGGATTTCCATTTGTCCGATTTTTAACCTCATTTGGACACTTGGAATGGTTGTCGATTCCTCTTTTGTCCGAATGAATCCTGGATTCGGACAGGTGCAACGGTTTCATCGGTCTTTTTGTCCGAATTCCACATTTGATTTGGACACTTACATCATTCGACACAACATCATACATAATAGGCATTTTTTGTGGTACCGATACGCTTAAAATGCTTATTTAAAATCCTTCTGATATTTTTTCGGCCATTTTGAATCGAACACCAATCGCATATCGCTTTGGTCGTCAATTTGTTTTCCGGAAAAAGAAATTTAAATTCATCGACGGCTCTTAAAACTGCTTCTTCAAACTTTTCAATATGTCCGCATTCATTGCATACCCACTTACTTTCCTTGAAATCTAGAAATGATGGACAGACGGAGCAAACAATACCTTTTTTTAACTGATGGTAACTATAATTGGGCACGCGGGTAAACCGTAAATCGTCTTGGTGACGGGAAATTAAATGAGTAGCAAGCTGTTCCTGCTTTTGATTAATTTTTGCGGGGGACTCATTTAGCTTTTTTATAAAACGATTAAGTTGATTTGAGAAAATAACGGGAAGGCTCATAGAAGCATTGTACAGATAAAATTCGAGGTTGATAAAAACAAGGCGGGCATTAACATTCAGAGGGGATTGCAACCTGTGAAACTGTAGCAATTGTCGAAAGGAGGATTCACTACGGTTTATTTGTTGGAGAGGGTCCTTTATTTCATTACCGGAGATGCCATGCCATCGATCTTCGATCGTATAAAAATCACCTTCGAAATTTTTCACCTCGATAACATAGTTCACGTTCTGAAAAAGTAACAGGGAGTCAATCTGAAAGGCTGTTTCATTATGTTCCAGTAACAAACCATTGATAACGAGGCAATCTGCTTTGAGATCTTTCCGTAACCGGCGATCAAATTGTTTCTCACCTTCAAATCCTTTTTTAACTTTCAAGTATTTTCGTTTTTCTTCTGCCGTAAATGTTTTTCGCGGTTCCAATAATCTGAAATATTTCAATTCAGAAGGTTCTTCACGTTCTTTTCTTATTTGGATTATCTTCACTCCCTTTTTTACTTGTCTTAGTTTAATATTAAGTGAAAAGACGTGTAATAACAAGTTTCAACCTTCTTTTTTCCCAGTTCTGATTCTCCATTTGGGCAAATTTACCCTTGATTTGGACATTTTCACCACATCCATCGCTCCTTTTGTACGAATCCTCCACTCTTTCGGACACTTTAACTCTTCCGGCTCTCTTTTTGTCCGAAAGATCCACCCTTTCGGACACTTTCACCGCATCCGTCCGCTCCTCAGGTCCGAATCCCCCCTCTTTCTCCGTGAAGCGTATCTTTCATACTTTATAGTTTTTTGAATCTTATAATTCTTTTTTGACCTGTAGAATAGCTGCTGCTATACTGGTGTTGGATGTGGGTCCATATTTTTCATCTTGAAAGGAGCGGTTGATATGGCTCAGCCAAAGTACATTACGAAAATTGATCAAATAAAGGAAATTCCCGAGGATGAACGGGAACGTTTAAGGCCAATTACGGAAAAATTTGTGTTCCGTGTCAATGAATATTACTTACAACTCATCAATTGGGAAGATCCTGATGATCCGATTAAAAATCTCGTGATCCCCAATGAAAACGAACTTTCCGAGTATGGGCGCTGGGACGCTTCTGACGAGGATACGAACTACGTCGTTCCGGGGTGTCAACATAAATATGAAACGACGGCCTTGCTCATCTGTTCCGAAGTGTGCGGTGCCTATTGTCGTTATTGCTTCAGAAAGCGGTTGTTCCGGAATGACGTCAAGGAAGCGATGTCTGATGTCGACCCCGGCATTGAATACATCCGTAATCATCCCGAGATCAACAATGTCCTTTTGACGGGGGGCGATCCCTTGATTCTGGCGACGAAAAAACTTCGCTATATCATTGAGGAACTTCGTTCTATCCCTCACGTAAAGATTATTCGTATCGGCTCCAAGCTGCCGGTGTTCAATCCGATGAGAATTTATGAAGACGAAGAGTTGCTCGACTTATTCAGAGAGTATTCAACGCCTGATAACCGTATCTATGTGATGGCACACGTGAACCATCCGCGGGAGCTGACCGCTGAAGCCAAACGAGGATTTCAGGCACTACATGATGCAGGTGTGATGGTCGTCAACCAAACGCCAGTATTAAAAGGGATCAATGACAATCCGGATGACTTGACCGAACTGCTCGATGAACTCTCCTGGGCAGGGGTCACCCCTTATTACTTCTTCATTAATCGGCCTGTCGCCGGGAATAACGACTTTGTACTCACGCTTAAAGAAGCCTATGAAGCGGTCGAGGAAGCCAAGGCACGTACGAGTGGTCTCGGAAAACGCATCCGCCTTTCCATGAGCCATACATCCGGTAAAATCGAAATCCTCGCCATCGAAGACGGAAAAGCGTATTTAAAATACCATCAGTCCCGTGACGGCAATTACGGAAAATTTATGGTTCTCGATTGCCCCGACGATGCGACCTGGTTTGATGAGCTCCCCGGCAATGAAGCTTATTGGAAGATGCCGACGAAGAAAACCGAAGATGTTGTGTCTGTCAATCAAATGTCCGACATGCCCCAAAAAGGACAGCGACGGGCCCCGCGAAAACAACAGACTTCCTGACCGGAAGTCAGAAAAAAAGCGAGTGAAGGGCTCAACCTTCACTCGCTTTTTATTCCGTCATCTTGTTCCGGAGCGTTCCGACCAAGGGCAGATGAACGGACACTTCATCCCCGGCGCGCAAGTATTGCGGCGGCTCCATGCCTTTGCCGACGCCCGCCGGTGTGCCGGTCGCGATGATATCCCCTGGTTCCAATGTCATTCCCCGGGAAATAATATGGATCAAGTCAGGGATGTCAAAAATCATATCCGTCAAGGGTGCCGATTGTCGTGTTTCTCCGTTTACTGTTACCGTAAGATGCTGCTTTGCCAACGTCCGTTCATCTACATCTGTCACGATTACCGGGCCCAGCGGGCTAAACCCGTCCAACCCTTTCCCGAGAAAAAATTGCTTATGACGGGCCTGCAAATCCCGTGCTGTTACATCATTCAACAAGGTAACACCGAATACATGATTCCATGCTTCTTCACGCTTGATTTTCGTCCCTTCGCGGCCAATCACTACGGCCACTTCCCCTTCATAGTCAACCTGATCGGTTACTTCGGGATGGATGCTCACCGGCTGCTCATGGCCGACGATGCTCGTGTGCGGTTTTGTAAAAATGAGCGGGTGTTCGGGAAGGTCGGCGTCATGATCGAGCTCAAGTGCGTGGGCGGCATAATTTTTTCCGACACACATAATATTCTTCGGCGGCTTCGTGATCGGCGCTCGCCGCTCAACCTCATCGATTTTAACCCAAAATGCCTCGTCCTCCCCCTTCGCCAGCGCCTGTTCCATCACTTCTGCCGCGCTATTCAGAAACGACTCGCCGCGTTGGATCGCCGTGCTCATATCGACGGGACACTCGGTGCCCGGCTGTAATTGCCGAAAAGCGTCTGCGAGCACTAAAATTCTCTCCCCATCTTCACTTTCAACCCCGAGCTGTTCTTTATCGTTATGTTTCATGGAAAGGAGTCGCAGCATGTTGATCTCTCCCTCTCATCATTGAAAATATTCCGGATATTGACGCACTTGCGCAAACATAGTCTCCCGCTCGTCTTCATCGGCAAGCACCACATATCCCAAATGCAGTGGTCTCACTTGCCTGAATCCGCAAAAATCACTGATCGCTTTTTTAAATAGATTTTCCATCCATTCCTTCTGGCCGCTTCTTTCCCATACTTCTTGAGGAGCCCCCGTCGTATAAATCATTCCCAACGGCTTCTCCGCCATTTTCGGTATCGGTGTTTCACCATCCAACTCAAAAGCAAATCCAAAAGATAAGACACGATCAAGATAGCCTTTGCCTATCGCGGGTAAACTCCCCCACCAGACAGGAAAAATAAAGGTCACACCCGCGGCTCGTTCTATGTATCGATGTTCGGCGATAATATCTTCCTGATAATGATAATGCTGGGATTGTTCGTACTCGGTCCAGGAAAGGAGGGGGTCAAACGCGAGCCGGTATAAATCACGAACGACCACTTCTTCCCCTCGGGCCTCCCAAGCCGCTCGGTATTCGTCAAGAAGCGCGCGGTTAAAGCTATCTTCACTTGGGTGCATGTAAATGATCAGATGCATATCGCCCTCAACCTGTCTTTACGAGAAACAGCGGCTGGCCATAATCGACAAGTTCTCCGTTCTCGACGAGGATTTCTATAATTTCTCCTTCGGTTTCCGCTTCTATCTCGTTCATGAGCTTCATCGCTTCCACGATACAAACGACAGACGATTCACCAATTCGATCCCCGACCTGAACATAGGAATCCGCGTCCGGTGAAGGGCCCCGGTAAAAGGTTCCCACCATGGGTGATGTGATTTTCTCGGCATTTTCATCTGTAGACGCTCCCGTCGTATCAGCACGGGGCGTCTCCGCTTGCTCTTCTGGTTGGGAACGTTCGGTAGGTGCGGCCACCTGTACCGGCGGCGCCGGTGCTTGCTGCGCGACTGTTTTCGATTCTTTTCGGATGACCACTCCGGAATGGTCCTCGCCGGTGACTTCCAATTCAGCAATGCCGGACTCATCAACGGCCTTGAGTAATTCCTTGATTTCATCGATACTATACATGATGATTTCCTCCTTTTCCTAAAGGTTCTCCTTTTCTGCCAGGAAGGTCGTATCAAATACCCCTGCCCGAAAGGCCTCATTGTCCATAAGCTCAAGGTGGAAAGGGATCGTCGTCTCCACACCTTCTACGACAAATTCTACAAGTGCCCGTCTCATCCGTGCAATCGCCTCTTCGCGGTCAGCACCATGGACGATCAATTTCGCCACCATCGAATCATAATAGGGCGTAATCGTATAGCCGGTATAAACCGCGCTATCGACCCGAACCCCCGGCCCCCCAGGCGGGAGATACATCGTCACTTTTCCCGGGGAGGAACGGAAATTTTTCGTCGGATCTTCTGCATTAATCCGACACTCAATAGAATGACCGCGTACAGAGACATCCACTTGCTCTATCGATAACGGCTGTCCGCTCCCCGCGCGGATTTGCTCTTTAATAAGATCCGTGCCCGTCACTTCTTCGGTCACCGGATGCTCCACCTGAATGCGCGTATTCATTTCCATAAAATAAAAATTGTGATGCTTGTCAAGCAAAAATTCTACCGTGCCCGCGCCTACATAATCGACCGCTCTGGCCGCTTTTATTCCAGCTTCGCCAATCTGTTGCCGCAGCTTTTCATTTAATGCCGGCGAAGGGGCTTCTTCCACCAGTTTTTGATGGCGACGCTGAATGGAACAGTCCCTCTCCCCAAAGTGAACGACATCTCCAAACCGGTCGGCCATAATTTGAATTTCAATATGTCGGGGTTCTTCGATATATTTTTCTAAGTATAAGCCCGCGTTGCCAAAATTGGTCTCTGCTTCCCGATGAGCCGTCTTTAACGAACGGAGCAGATCATCGGCGTCATAGGCAACGCGCATACCTTTCCCCCCGCCCCCCGCGGCGGCTTTCACCATAACGGGATAGCCGATGTCCTTTGCGGTTCTAAGCGCTTGTTTTTCATCGTCAACGAGGCCATCGCTTCCCGGAACGATCGGGACCCCTGCCGCTTGCATCGTTTCACGCGCCTGTGATTTTTCACCCATTTGGTCAATCGCCTCCGCAGACGGGCCGATAAAAGTAAGGCCGTGATCCGCACAAATGTCAGCGAATGCTGCATTTTCAGCTAAAAAACCATAGCCGGGATGAATCGCGTCTGCCCCCGTTTTCGTGGCGGTTGCAATCAAGTTCGTTTTGTTTAGATAACTGTCGGTCGCAGCGCTTGGACCAACGCAATAAGCCTCATCAGCGATGAGAACATGCAATGACTCCTCGTCTGCTTCTGAATACACAGCCACCGTTTCTATGTTTAACTCACGACATGCGCGTATAATGCGGACGGCAATTTCACCGCGATTGGCGATCAAGACCTTATTAATCATGCCTGAAGCGTCTCCCTTCCCTCATTTCATGCTAGGAACCGACCCTTTTGTCCGTCCTCTTAAATTCTAAATAAAAACATATCGACCGTCAACGTTTGCGAGTCCTGTCATTTTCCCACATTATCAAATAGCGAGGGCATTCAGTGTCGAAGCAAGGTATAACGGCGCCACGATTTTTCCCCTTTTTCCCAAGCGATTAGACAAAGAAGGGTTTGTCATCTACACTAAACAGGTATAGACAAAAAGGAAATCTTATGGAGGTGATGATTCATGGCAGATGTAAAGAAAGAAGCAGAACGCTTGGAAGGTTGGACGCTGGAAGGGGAAAAGATTTCGAAAACCTTCTCCTTTGACGGATATCTCGAAGGGATCGCTTTCGTGAAAAAGATCGCGGTCTATGCCGAGGGTGTCCAGCATCACCCGCATGTCACCATCGATCATACGAACGTCACTGTACTATGGACAACGGTAGACCAAGGCGCGCTCACGGAAAAAGATATCGCAGCCGCACGGGCAACAGACAATTTGTTAAAGAGTGACCACGTATAAAATCAGGGGGAGAGACGTGTGCCCTCGCCTCCCTCATTTTGCCATTGAACGCTGAAAGGAGAATCCATAATATGGATTTGTTGGGAATAGCTGCTATCATCGCTGCGCTCGCGTTCGCGGTGCTTGTCATCTATTTGGCGAGAGCGCTCGGCAATTTAACAAATGTGCTCGCCAAGACCGAAGTCACCGTGGAGAAGCTGCCGGAGCAACTGGATGGCATAACAAAGGAAACGGGAACAGTGCTTCATAACACAAATGAAACGCTCCTGGACGTAAACGAGAAAATCGCCACACTGAATCCACTCTTTGAGATGGTCGGAGACGCCGGCGAGGCTTCCCGTAAATTATCATCCTCGCTCGTCGACATGACCGCTTCCTTTAAAAAAGAATCACATGAGGCAAACGACACCTCTCAGCAAAAAGGATTGAGCGGCTTTTACGGACTCGCGGCCTTCATCTATCTTTTAAGGCAAAAAAGGAAAGAAAAAGGCGATTAGAGTGTAGAAAGGTCTCTGCACTCTTTTTTTTTTAAAAAAAGATGAAGGCGAATGATGCGTTGCCTTCATCTCTCTATATATAATACAGGGGGGTATTGTATATGATTTCCTTTTTCCGCTCATTTTAAACCTGTATCATTCATTTCATTGTAAAACCCTGGTCTTTCAAAAACTTCGTCACTTGCTGGCGCCTGGGTTTGCCGAGCAGATTGACCATATTCGCGCCCCAACCGTCTGTTTTGCTGCCTTTCGTCCGTCGCTCATAATAATCACTCGTCTCGCGTTCATAGTCGTCCAGCCCTTCCTGGTAGCGAGAAGCTTCGTAACGATCCTCGTGCAAAATCATCGGCTTCGGAAAGCGCGGCTTCTGGCCGGGGTCCTGGTCCGGATAGCCGAGACAAAGGCCCATGACCGGAAACGTATGCTTTGGAAGCTCCAGCACTTCCGCGACGCGGTGCAAATCATTGCGGACACCCCCGATCATCACTCCGCCCAACCCGTAGGAACGGGCCGCAAGCAATACATTTTCGGCGGCGAGGGCTACATCCACCGCACCGACGAGCACATTTTCCGTTTCTTCCAGCTGAATGTCGGCATTAAATTTTTCACTGTTGATGACATGCTTATGCCAATCGGCTACAAAAACGAGAAAGAGCGGGCTTTCACGCACGTATTTTTGATTGGCCGCGACCTCGGAAATAGCGTCTCGCTTTTCCTGATCGTTGACGCGGATGATCGTATAAGACTGGACATGACTGGATGTCGGTGCCCAGCGGGCCGATTCCACCAGATCGGTCACGATTTCTTCCGAAACAGCGGTATCCTTGAATTTACGAATCGATTGATGCGTTTGCATCAGAGCGCGTGTATTTTCATGATTCATCATTGATCCCTCCCGGTGTCACGAGTTCTCCGTTGCATGCTTCATTTACAATCTCGCCATCCTGCATCACCGTTCGCCCCGAGACGACCGTGCGAACGGGCCACCCTCTTATCGAGCGCCCATCGTACGCGCTGATTTTACTTTTGCTGTGCAGCGCTTCTTTCTGAATGGTGCCCGTTTTTGCCATATCTACGATCGTCACATCTCCGTCGCTGCCCGGGGTAAACGTCCCTTTCCGCTCGGCAATGCCGTAGAGATGGGCGGGGTTTTCGGACATGAGTGCCACGAGACGGTTTAACGTCAGTTTTCCTTCATTCACCACATTAAGCATGAGCGGCACCATCGTCTCGACCCCGCACATGCCGGCGGGAATTTCACTCAGCTTCCCTTCGTATTTTTCTTCTTCTGTGTGCGGGGCGTGATCGGAACAGACGACGGTAATCGTCCCGTCATTCACGCCCTCCCAGATCGCTTTTTGATCTGCTGCGGTTTTTACGAGAGGGAAAATTTTCATATCTTTGCCGACCGTCTCATAATCTTCTTCGTTTAAAAATAAATAGTGGGGGCACGTTTCCACACTCACCCTTTGCCCGGCCGCTTTAGCCCGGCGCACGGCCGCAACACTTTCGGCAGCGGAAACGTGTAAAACATGAAAATGGACACCGGCCGCTTTCGCGAGTGTCAGCCCTGTTTCAACGGTCAACTGCTCGGCGACCCCGGGCCTTGACGCGAGTAAAGCCTGATACGAGTCATCATCCGGGTCTTTTTCTTCCCCGAGCCGGCGAATCAGTTCATGGTTTTCCGCGTGCACCGCGAACAATTGCCCGGTGTTGGCTACTTCCTTCATCATCGCGTACACTTCACCGTCGTCATAAGGCTGAATGATCTCCTCGCTGTCTTCACTCACATTGTAATAGAGTTGAAACGTCTCGCGGTGGATCCCGTAACCCCAGAAATATTTAAACCCGATAACACCTTTTCGATGCATGTCCACAAAATCGGCCCGGTTCAACGGACCGAGACAAATGCCCCAGAGCCCGAAATTCACCGCTGCCTTCGGTTGCAAGTTTTGCACCTGCGCGTCAAAACTTGCCGCATCACGCACCGGCGGCGTCGTGTTCGGCATTTCAAAGACCGTCGTAATGCCGCCGGCCGCGGCTGCCCGCGTCGATGTCGCAAAGTCTTCCTTATGGGTCGGGCCGGGATCGCGGGAATGCACATGGGTGTCGATCAAACCCGGAAGGACGTACTGTCCGCTGGCATCAATTACCTCGCGGGCCTGCTCATTGCTGCCCGGCGCTGTCACCGCGGCCACTTTTCCATCTTGAATGAAGAGCGTTCCCGGGAAAGTTTCTTGACTTGTCACCAGGTAGCCGTTTTCAATTTTTACATCGTACATGCCCATCACCTCGCTTAATCAATATCATCATAAGCACGGCTCCCGCCGGCGCGACGTTGTTTTTGATACTTGCCGTCGTAGGGAGTCGCGGCTTTTTGATCCATTCGGGCAAAAACGAGCTGGGCAATCCGGCGCCCGGATATTAAGCGAATCGGCAGACGATTGGCGTTAAAAAGTTCGAGCGTGATCTCGCCTTCAAAGCCGGGGTCCACCCAGCCCGCGTTTTGGATAAATAACCCCATACGTCCGATGGAACTGCGCCCTTCCACAAAGGCTGTTAAATTTTCCGGTAGTTTTATGTACTCGTTCGTCGTCGCGAGCAAAAAGGAATTCGGCGGAATAATCACTTCATCGGACTCAAATTCGACATATTGGGCCGGAGTATCCAACGCGACCGACTCAATCGCGTTTTCATCAAGTTTTAAATAATGATTCCCAAGGCGAATGTCAACGGACGCGGGCTGAATCTGCACATCATTGACCGGCTCGATGATGAGCTCACCCCGCGCCATCATGGCTTTAATGGTAGCATCTGATAATATCAAAGAGGTTCCTCCTGAACGACAATTTCACTCCCAAGTATAACCGATTCGACAGCGGTCGCCAAGGGACACGCGTTTCAGCCTCCTGCGCCATCCGTTGGAACGTAAAAAGGGGTAAGCTAACCGAAAAAGTGCTCCAACCGAACCGGTTGGAGCTTCAATCGCGTGCTTTTCCCACCTCTCACTTCTCACCTCTAGTCAGCTGTCGATGTTGATTTTCATATCCTCAAAGTTACATTCCATCTCATAGCCGTGTTCCGAAACCGTACACCCCGATCGATACTGGGCGAGCCATTCGTTATATTGCTGGCTCAACATGTCGAAACGTTTTTTATCCCTGGCATCCAGTGCTTCATCAATCAGCCGTTTAAAACGGGCTTTCGTAAATTCATAGACGGAGTACTCCAGCATCATGCGCGCATAAAGCGCTTGCAAAACTTGCCTGGGTGCCCGATAACCCTTGCGGATCCCCTTTAACTTTTCAAACAGTTCACTTTCGTATGTTGAGGCTGTCATTGTGATCCCCCCTGGTTTGCCTCTCCCAAGGCTTCTAAATTTTAAAATGGGTCCACTGACGCTATTGCTTTTTTATTTTTCTTATACCCGGTTGGCCTCACTTCTAAACTTTAAAGAAAACTTGGCTTATCGCCAAGCCTGGCGAGCGTAGCCACATTGTTTCTTATCTGCTAAAGAAAAACTTTCTTCTTGCATGTACGAACATTCATTCGATATACTTACAGCAAAGAGGTGACGACATGTTCTTACGTAAAAAGGATGCTACGCTCATTCATTACGCCGTGATTTTGCCGTTGGTGAAAAAAACGTTTGAAAAAGACCATCTGCATTTGGAACAATACGTACACAGCAAGGCCCCCTACATGATTCTCGTTCACGAAGCGCTCACTTCCCTGCATAATGACCTCCGGCAACTCAAGCGTGTCCAGAAACAACGGGAGATTCGCGTCTACCTGGTCAATGCCGACGAGACATTTTCCACTTATGGTTATGTATGCAATCGCTACGAAGGGCAGAACCGCTATGTAAATGCCAATTTACAACGGCAAACCGAACGCTGCATGACCCGCTACCTTCAGGGCGCCCGGTTTTTCACGGACGAAGGGGCTTTACGGGAAAACCAGCGATAAAGACCATACATCCCGAAAAATACGATAAGCGCCACGCCCTGCAGAGCAAAAATATAGTATGGCCAGGGACCGAACCAGTCAAACGGCGACGGACCCGGCGGTTTTTCCATTAAATACATGTAGTTGCCGCCTACCCCCAGATTAAACAGAAACATGAGCGCCGCGTACCCGTTTAAATACAGCCACACCCAAAAGACCGAACGAAAACGGACCTGCATCTTTTCCACGGCCATCATATAGACGACAGCCACGATCACGAGGGCATGGGTAATAAAAAAATGCAGAAAACGAAAATGGGGAAAACCGTAATCGCCAACATCCGGAGTCAAAATCGTCAGGAACGCACTGCCCGCGCCAACGAAAAACGTGATCTCAAACCACGTCTGGCCGCGGGTGAGTAACATGAATATCGCCATGATCCAGGCAATACTGCTTAAATGAAAGGGCAACGCGAATGAAACGTCCCACACATCCCCTTGAATATACCACATCTGCAAAAGAACTTCCCCGACGATGAAAATTGCGACACAGCCAAAGCGCAAGAGATTTTGCCTTCCGGTTGAGCTTTGGAACCAGTTTCGCGCCAGCACAATCAACACGCAGACACCGACTAATGAAACGATCACACCTATATGCGCCGGCCCGAACATAGTAAACCCCGGCCCGTCATGGGTATACGCCCACCACCACATACAAATCCCCCTCCCTGGTGAAAAAGCGCCTGCAAGGGCTATTGCAGACGCCGAGGGTCAACCCTTGCTAACGCCGCCCCGTGATCATTTGGAAAATAAGAACGACCAGAGCGATCACGAGCAAAAGATGAATCAGCCCACCGGTCCCGCCGATAAACCCGAGCAGCCAAAGCACAACCAACACCGCGATAATTGTCCATAACATTTGCGCTTCCCCCTTGTCCCTGAATGATACAAGTATATTATGAAAGCGCCGTTAATATTAGCATTATTTTGTCCATTCCCCGCGGGGAGCCTGATTAAACGCATCCCTCATAGAAAAGAAAAGTAGTTGAGTTTGTTATAGGTCCTACCACATAACCATCAAGCACGGTTCATTTCACGTTGCAGTATTTCAAAAAAAGACGACACATGATAGGCATCTACGGTTGCATGATGAACCTTAATATTCACCGGCATTAGCAACTGTGAACCAACTTTTTCGTACTTTCCAATGGTAATCATTGGTGTTAAATTATTTTTGATAGCTCCCGGATGAGATGAAAAATGCTCAAAATGCGTCCAGGGAATTGATGAAATATTCACCACGTTGGGTGGAACATCTCCCATTGGTGCGATATCTGTTGTATTTGCATAGTCTTTTATAAGCCTTTTATACTCACGGTCAACGGATTGATAATCTGGTAATCCTTCCATCCATAAAGTATAAAATAACTCTGTTTCCTGATTAAGGTTTGTAAACGTTGGCATTAATGCTTGCCATTCTACTAATTGCTCATCTAGGTGGGCATACCTCAAATTCGGGATCTCGTTAACCGATTTAGTCAAATGAAAAATGGAGTAAGCGTAAAAACTTATAGACTCTGCTTTGCATTTATTAACTGCTCGAGTAACATCAATCTTTACTGTCATTTCAAACATTGTGTCTGTCGCCATAAAATACTCATAATAGCTTCTTCTTGAAAAATTCTCTAAATCAATGACTTGATAAGTCGTCATCTATTTCAACCTCTCATTTATTTCAACAATTTTCCCGATTTTGGTACAACTTTTATTCAATTATTCTTTTGATTCGCCTGTTACAAAACGTTTTCCTTTACCTCTTTATGACTCTGTGGCCAATTCCATATAAACACGTTCCTTAAAGCCTTTCATGAAAATCCTAGTTTTGTATATAATCGATAGGCGCTTTCATTCGTATCTAGTGGTCATTCCTCTAAATTATCCTTTAATTGCTTCGATTGGTGCAATATTCGAACTACTTCAATGTATTCTTCATGTATTCTATAGATAACCCTGTAGCTTTTTATTATTTTTTCTCTAATAAACTCAGAATTATACTTTGGTACCATTCTACCCGAATATGGGAATGCGGGGATTGAATCAACCATACCTACAATTTCCTGAGCAATGATCCTTGCATACCTCCCTGAATCCTTTTCAATATACAAACAAATGTTTTCTAAATCCTCAGCTGCCAATAATGACCATCTCAACTCAACCACTTACCCATACGCTCCTTCACTTGATCATGAGTAAGGTGCTTTCCTTCATCAAGTTGATTTAATCCGGCGTCAATTTTAGATTGGGCAAATATTTCCTCCATAATATCCTCATAAGTGACATCGTTGGGAAGTTCGTTTATCGCTTTTATAACCTCTTCTTTTATACTCATTTTCTCACCTCAGTTATTGATCTTTTCATTATTATAACTGATTTGGATCATCATTTCAGCGATCTGATCTCCTTGAAGTATTCCACAAAAGCGCCTGTTAGTTGTATAGAAAATGACTTTTACATTTTACCTATTCCGTGGGCAAGAATACTAATCTCAATTTCAAAAGTAAAAGAACCCAGCGCTTCTGCACTGGACTCCGGAAATCGTTCATTATTTTTTCTTTTTAATGCCCATAGGTTGATTGGCCGAGGCGGGCCAATCATCTCGTGCGAGAAGAGGTAGCCTGCTAACCGCTTCGTTCACTTTTTCCGGAAACGGGGCGGGGCGACCTGAATCCTGATCCATCCCCATGGTCATTTGCTCGCTCGTGGCGATCGTATCGTCTTGATCATTTTTCATGACAAACCAGAGATGCATGCGTTTAGGATCAAGGTCGAGAAGCGTTACAAACACTCGAAGCATTTGACCTTCTGTGGCCTCTGCTAAATACTTGAGATGCGTCTCCAACGTGAACATCGTATAGCCCTCTTCGAATCTGCCTTTTTCATCAAGGCCGATATGATCCATGAGGGCGTCCAAAGCTGTACTAAATACCTGTGCATAAGCTGCATCATTCATGTGCCCGTTGTAATCAACCCATTCGGCAAGGACAGTACCGTTCCAAACTTCCTTAGGATTCATTGCGCACCAACCTTTCCGAAGGCCAAAATCCCTCATCTTCCAGCAATTGCATCAGTTTGATCAAAAAGGAATCACGGCGATGTTCCATCTCCCGAACACTGCTTTCCCCGCTTTGGGCGCTCGTGCCCTCAATCACTTTTTGACTTAATTCTTCCGTGAGCTCGGGCGCTACCAAGCGTGTCCACGGAAGTTTAAGCGCGGGGCCGAACTGCTCCAGCATGTGGGACATCCCCTGATTTCCTCCTGCTAGATGAAGCGTTAAAAACGGACCCATGAGCGCCCAACGCAGGCCCGGGCCATAAACAATAGCTTTATCCACTTCTTCTGTCGTTGCCACGCCGTCATTCACAATATGAAGACTTTCCCGCCAAACAGCTTCCATGAGACGGTCCCCGATATGACCATCAATTTCGCCGGACATGACGAGTGGCTTCATGTTTAATTCATCATAAAACCCACGGGCTTTTTCCAATATCAAGCGCTCCGTATGATCTCCCCCTGCCAGCTCTACGAGAGGGATCAGGTAGACAGGGTTGAAGGGATGTGCCACGATCACCCGTTCCGGATGCTGCTCGCATGCTTTTTGCAGGACAGAAGGCTTGTATCCGGATGTGCTTGACGCGATAATAGCTGAAGCAGGTGCTACCGCGTCAATGTGAGCGAGTACTTGTTTTTTTACATCTTCTCGTTCCGGGACATTTTCTTGAATGAGATCCACGTGTTGAACGGCTGCTTCCAGCGTTTTTGTAAATGTCAAGTTTTCGAGGGAAGCCTGGTCGTTGATACCATGGGCGATAAGCGTTGGCCAGACCTTATCTAAATACTCTCTCGTCTCTTCCTCGGTTCCAGGAGCGGGGTCAAAGGCGAAAACCTTGTGTCCGTTGGCGATAAAACGGGCAATCCAGCCGTTTCCGATCACGCCTGTCCCAACGACAGCCATTGTTTTTTGTGTCATAAAGCACCTCTCTACTTTTCGAACGTCCGAAGGTTTAAAGATTCACGCGCTTCTTGAGGCGTCATGGGTTCTACGTTTATGTTCTGAAGAATATCCACGGCCTTGTCCACCAATTGAGCGTTCGTCCCCAGCACACCTTTTTCGAGATACAGGTTATCTTCCAGACCGACGCGCACATTTCCGCCAAGCAAAGCGGCCTGAGCCACCATCGGCAATTGCAAACGTCCGATACCAAAAGCTGACCAGCTTGCGCCTTCGACGATGCGATCCCGCATGTAGGTGATGGTTTCGGCATCTGCGGCTGCCCCCCACGGAATGCCCAAACAGAATTGATACATCGGGTCTCCATCGACCAATCCTTCTTGAATCAGCTGATTGGCTAATCGAAGCTGGCCTGTATCAAAAATCTCAAGCTCCGGCTTCACACCGCTTTCCTGGATCAGCGCAGCGTGCTCCCGCAACCAACCGGCCGGCCCCAGGTACACTTGATCGCCAAAATTGATGCTGCCGCAGTCAAGTGTACATATTTCCGGGAGTAACGTCTTCACAGGTTCATGGCGTTCCTTCGGCGTCTGGATATCAGTTCCCGCTCCTCCCGTAGTCGGATTGTCGAGGTCAGGAACGAAGTCCCCGCCACCACCGGCCGTGATATTAATGACCACATCCGTCTCCGAGTCGCGAATACGATCCACAACTTCCCGGAATAACTCCGGATCATGACTTAACCCCCCTGTTTCCGGATCACGTACGTGAATATGAGCGATCGCTGCGCCTGCTTTGGCCGATTCGATGGCCGCATCCGCGATTTCCTTAGATGTGATCGGAACATGAGGGCTTTTTTCAGTCGTCTCTCCTGCCCCAGTCACTGCTGCTGTAATCATCGTTTTTTTAGCCATTGATGTTCCTCCCTTTCCCTCTCTTTGTTCGTCGATTAACGGCTACCCAAACTGAGAATAGAGGAGAAATTAGTGTAACCGGACAATCGGAATTTAATTATACCCAGCAAATGCTAAAGTCCATTACTCCTTTTATATTAGTTCACTGAATGAATGATCTACTATTACTGATATCTCGATAGCTATCAGGTTTCCTATTTTTCATATACTGTAATTCAGGATCTAAGTTCTGCTTAATGGGTACGTTGACTGTTTTTATACCTGTGTGTTCGCCCATTTTAATATAATTTTGGCCAAAAGCATCATAAATAGCACTTTCTCCGAAATAGATGCTATCTCCCTCAAAACCCGTTCGATTACATATCGCTACGGGAATTTCATTTTCCATCGAGCGACTTTTTAAATAGGTTTCCTGATATGCTTGATATGGTTTCATATTAGCAGTGGAAACTAGTATAATATCTGCTTGATTAACTTTTAATGTTCTCATGGACTCTGGAAAATCTAGATCATAACAAATAATGAGACCTATTCTTCCAATCTCTGTGTCAAACACTTTAAAAGCATCACCGGCGAAAAACGTTTGTTTTTCTGGGCCCCAAGGGTGTACTTTTCTGTACACCCCCAGAACTTCCCCTTGGTTAGAAATAAGGCATGTCGAATTATAAGTTTTTCCGTCTTCGCCTAGCTCAGGCCATGCAAAAACACTATATATTTTCAACTCTTTACACCATTTTTGCATCTGATTCATGCTTTCTCCATGAACTGGTTCTATAAGCTTTTTAGCTTTAGCATGGATGTTACATCCAGTTAGACTTAATTCAGGGAAAAGGATTAAATCAGCATTTTGCTCAACAGCATTTTTCATTAATTGATTCATCTTATTTAAGTTCTGTTTTTTATTTCCTAACTCTGGGTTGAATTGCCCTAATGCTACCTTGATAATATGCCTCCTCGATGACCCCGTTACTCTATACCAACAAACTTATTCTCCCATCATCTCATCTACTCGGTCCTGATTGTTATCAATCCATTCACGGGCTACTTCCTCAGCGTCTCGATCTTCATTTTCGATTTGTACAATCATCTCTTCAATGTCTTCGATTGGGATGCTCCAGTTGCTTAACATATCATGAGCCTCTGGCGTATTAGCCTCCAGTTCATGATGAGCCACTACAAGTACAGTAGAGCCGCTAAATACCTCTGGGGTTTCTTCATTGGTTAGTATTTTAGCGTCTAAAAGATTGAACATGGTATGAGGCTCCCAACCATAAAACAGAACAGGCTCCTCATTTTCAATGTGTCGGGTTGCTTCAGCAAGCATAGCACCTTCGGAAGAATTGACTTGTTCAATATCCAAATCATACTCTTCGATCATCATATCAACACTATTCGTAGCTGGGTCACCCTCTTCAATTGAATACATCTGGTTATCAAAGAGCTCCTCATTACCTGCTATATCTCCAACATCATTGATATCTTCCATATACTCAGGTACAACCATGCCTGAATCAGCATCTTCGTAACTCACCGTAACCTGCTCAATCGTCTCTGAATATTCATCTAAATAATTTTCTTGATTTGGAAGCCAGGAGTCCATAAATACGTCTATATCTCCATTTGACATGCCAGTATAGACAGCACCGGCATCCGCTTCAGTTACTTCTGTTTCATATCCCATGTCTTCTAAAATCAGCATAGCAATTTCTGTAGGAGGTACTGTACTCGTCCATGGTGTCATGCCAAATGTTATTGTTTCATCTGCTTGTTCATTCGAGTTTTCCTCATTGCCATCTGCGTTACAACCTGAAATAATACTTCCAACTAGCACTATGGCAATAAAATTAAATGCTCGGTTTCTCATCGTATGACTCCCCTTATTTATAGTTTTTTGCCTATTCCTTGTGTTAACCGATCTAAAATAATGGCTAATACTACAATGGCTAATCCACCTGTTAATCCCTGTCCAACATTAACCTGGGATATTCCTGTTAATACTGTGGAACCCAACCCTGGTGCACCAATCATGGACGCTACGACTGCCATTGATAAAGCTAACATGATCGTTTGGTTAATCCCAGTCATGATCGATGGAAGGGCTAGAGGAAGTTGAATTTTGAATAAAAGTTGTCTTGACGTAGATCCAAATGCTGTAGATGCCTCTACCACTTCTTTTGATACTTGTCTAATACCTAAATTCGTCAATCTTACAGCAGGAGGCATGGCAAAGACAAATGTAGCAATAACTGCTGGTACACCTCCAAGCCCAAACAATAAAATGGCTGGAATAAGGTAAACAAATATGGGTAATGTTTGCATGAAATCTAATATTGGACGAATTAATTTATCTACAGTATTATTTTTTGACCCTAAAATACCTGTAGGTATTCCTATTATGATGGAAACAATTGTTGCAACAATAACAATGGATAGTGTCTCCATTGACTCCACCCAGAGGTCAACCGAACCTATGAACAGAAATCCAATGAAAGCGAACAAGGCTATCCCTTTCCCCGACAACCACCATAAAAGAAGAATGAATGTAATGGCTATCACTTCTGGAGGAATACTAGTCAGCATCCCTGTCACAATATCAACGAATGATTGTAGGATAGCACTTATCCCATCGAAAAAACCACCCAATTGAGGAAGTAACCAATCATAGACAAATGTATTGGTCCACTCTTCCAATGGCAGTTCAAAATAATTCATGGTGCTACCTCCTCGGCATCCTTTTTACCAAGTACTAATCCCGAGAGGATCGATACACGAGAAATAATGCCTAGAAACCTACCCTCATTCACTACTGCAATGGGGTATTTGGCATCAATAGCCATGCCGATTAAATCATCCAATGCCGTTTCGGAAGAAACAACGTGTACATCTTCGATTTGAACACTCTCCACTGGCATTTGTTCATTATAAGCTTTAATGGCATTATCAATGGTCAATAGCCCTTCAAAATGGTTATTTTTATTAACAACAAAGATACTAGAAGCGCCTACTTCCTCCATTTTTCGGACAGCTACACGTGGTCCATCCTTGTAATTATGAAGGACTTCAGGTGTATGCATCACCTGCGAAGCTTCCAAAATCTTAGATCTATTCACATCTTTAACAAATGTAGCAACATAATCATCTACAGGATTCTCTAAAATCTCTTCAGCTGACCCTATTTGGACAATCTTTCCATCCTTCATCACAGCTATACGATCTCCCAATTTAAGGGCTTCATCTAAATCATGTGTAATAAATAATACTGTTTTACCTAATTTGTTTTGTAATTGGATCAATTCATCTTGCATTTCTTTACGAATGATAGGATCCAACGCACTAAAAGCTTCATCCATTAATAGAATATCCGAATCATTCGTTAGGGCACGGGCTAAGCCAACACGTTGTTGCATCCCTCCACTTAACTCTTCTGGATAGCTGTTTTGATGACCACTTAAACCTACATCTTCTATAACTTTTTTTGCTACCCTTTCACGTTCTTCCTTATTTACGCCCCGTAGCTCTAACCCGTAAGCTACATTGTTAATAACCGTTCGGTGGGGTAATAAACCAAAGCCTTGGAAAACCATCGCTATCTTTTGACGCCTTGTTTTAATCAGCCCTGAATGGTTCATGGTTTTAATATCTTCGCCATCAATATATACTTCACCATCTGTAGGCTCAATCAACCGATTTACTAACCTGATTAATGTAGACTTTCCACTTCCTGATAGACCCATGATAACGAAAGTCTCTCCAGACTTGACTGAAAAAGAAACTTGATTTACACCTACGGTTTGCCCAGTCTTCTCAAGAATGTCATCTTTGGTTTCTCCGTTGTTCAGATATTCCAAACCTAGTTTAGGCCGAGACCCAAAAATTTTCGTTAAATGATTTACTTCAATTTTGTTCATGTCAAATTGAACTCCTCTTACACAAAAGTAAAATGCTGTATGTCTATTCATCGACCTACAGATCTGTTTTAAACTTCACATCCCCCTTTATACTGAAAATTTGGCGGCCGTTAGAATTACTTTTTTTTATCCTGTGATTCCGGACTTTTTACCGGCACTGCCTTTAAGATTTCCCCACTCTCAAAAAAAGCGACTAGTCGATTGATCCAATCATAATAAGCTGCCCAATCGTCAAGCTCTTGCTTTAATCTACTGATTTTTTCCTGTATCTCCGGAGATGGATCATCTTCCAAATTTTGTTCAAGTTTTGTTATATGATCACGTAAACGACGTTCCAAAGTTATATTTCTGCTTACAACCTCCTTCCAATTCGTTGTAAAAAGAGAAATAAAGGTCTGGATATAATTCGATTCGACTGTGTAATGCTCTTTGCGACTTCCTTTCACAAATTCTTTCTCTGCAATATTGAGTGCCATCATCTGCCGCATAACCTGACTCATACGTGTTTTGCTCATTCCTGTGCTCTCAGCAAGTTCATCAAGTGTCATTGGTGAACGATTCATATAAATAATTCCTAGTACTCGCCCGACTGTTGAAGACACCCCAAATGTCTCCATATTATCTGCGATCCGATCTGATATTTGGTTTTCAGCTTTCTCAACTTCCTTTAAAATTTCTTCGTTCGAATTTGGATGCATAGAATGCCTCCCTCTTACTTTTAGATCCAAGTGATACGTTACCATTCCATAGATTAAATACAAAATATCATTTCAGGGTCATATGAAGAGGATAAGGGCGAAATTTAGAGTTAAATCCGGTTATAAATCTTATAAACCTAAAATTTCATAGATTTTACGGATTGAACACTCCCTCTTTTATTACTAATATTTTAAATAATTAAAATTTTATTGTCGTACTTATACCCACCGATAACCGGAAAATGAGGATCAGTTATCCCGCTTTCCGGTGGTTTTTTTCTTTCCTGCACAGTAAAAAGTTTTGATCACTAAGAAGCTAGTGAATCATCCTCAAAATCAGGCGTTTCCTGCTTAGATTGAATTATTTGTGTTATGGATAAATGCGGATTTCGGGCAAACATGCGAAAAATAGATCGGTGCAAATAAGCCATAGCTGTGGCTTCGGAGACGATATCCTTCGACGGCGTCCGCAAATAGCGAAAGAAGAAGTTTGGCACACGATGGGAATAATGCACCGCGATGAGCTGCAAGAGACCCATAGCAATACAACTGCACATGACGAAGCCTTCAACGGCCTTGATCATCAAACGTATGTTTTCCTTGTCCTTCTCATTGACCACTTGCTCTAGGGGATGGGGCTCTTCTTTTTTTCGAAACCGGTTCAACTTGGGCATGGCTTTACTCCAAAACCGGTAGCTAAACCCACCGATGGCCTGTTTCATTTCACGGAACGTCCCCTCGATCTTGAACCGGTATCCATACAGGTGAATAATGTCCGTGGCAGCAAACGTGCGGTCAGTGCTCACCAGAATAACCAACTTCCCGTTATGGTTGACCAAGACAAAGCGTAGTTCCTGATAAAGCCCTTTTCCCCATAGCAAATCCAAGCAGAGATAGTGTACCGTCTCTTCCTTGCCGTACAGGGTGACGGTGGCGGTTTCAAACTCGGATGCGCGGGTTTGTAATAGCTCCTTCAATTTGATGACAGCACCCTTCTTCCGCGGACGGCCCCGCCCTCCCTTCCGGGCGGGAGGTGCTTCATAAGCCACCGCGTTTGACTTGGCTTGGGTTACAATATGCATATGGGCGTCTTCGGACTGATTCCACTGGATCCACCGTTTAAGCGCCGGCACGGTCAGAAAGTAGCGATCTAACAACAGCAGTGTTTGATCGAACGTTTTTGTCGCCGCAAAACCCTGATCAATCATCTGCACGACATATGAATCCTGCCGCTACAATGAGGCTTCGTTCCAGCCGAAAATGGTTTTCACCCCATCTTGGAGGTTCATGAACAATGGCAAGCAGAACCATTTCTGCGCGTTCCCCATGAGAACGCCGGTGGCACCAAATAAATGGCCCGAAGATGTACGCGACTTTGGAGGAATTTTCGGATTCCTGATGGAGTTTTTTAACGCCGGGCATGTGACGAGCTTCCTTGCCCAGTTTCATCCCGTCTCCTACAAGGGCGACCCTCCCATTGAGACGGAAAAGGGGGGCGATGCGTTTGACCACCTCAAGCCACTTCAATCGCAGGGATTCCAACGACCACGCGGTGGAGCGAAAGAAATGCATCAGCGTTTCGTAACGCTGAGCGGGTAGCAAGAGATCGCGCATGACAGAGGTAACACCCAGATGATCCGAGCGCAGCATCAAACCCATGATGACGATGACGAACCAATGGTAGGTTTTCTCCCGGGTAAAGCACGGACGAAATTCACAAAGGATAGCATTGATATATTTTAGCATGAGTATGGTCAATCGCCTGAAAATAGGGTACACTTTCACTATAACCCTTTCAGCGATCTGATCTCCTTTCTGGCTTGTTAGGATATCAGTACCTTCGCCGGAAAGGGTTATTTTTCCTGGTAAAAACTGATAGAACTTTTCACTGTCCAGTTCTTTCTATAAAAATTGCAGCAACATCGTGGCGATCGAGAAATAAATCGTAATCGACACGACGTCGATAAATGTCGTGATAAACGGACCGGAAGCAATCGCAGGGTCCAGTTTAAGGCGATTGATAATCAACGGGACGATCGATCCGATCACAGCCGCGAGCCCTAGCGAAATGAATACCGAGAATCCGACGATAAAGGCCAATAACAGCTGTCCGTCGTAGAGAAGCGGGATGATGACGAGCAAAGCCAGGGCGCAGGTGATGCCAATCAACAATCCCGTGCCTAATTCCCGAACGAGGGAGCGTAAGAGACCCTTTCTTTCAAAGTTGCCAAGGGCCAGCCCGCGAACGACGACGGCAAGGGATTGGGTGCCGACATTTCCGGCTGAACCCATCAACATCGGGATAAATGCCGAGAGGAGGACGACCTGTTCGAGCGTTTCTTCGAATTGGCCGATAATCCCGGCGGTAATCATCCCCAAAAACATGAGCAAAATAATCCAGGGTGTTCGCTTCTTCGCGGCTTTGAATGCCGACAGACTGGCATCGGTGGCCCCTCGCGTCGTTGAAAATTCAGCGAGATCTTCGGTGGCTTCTTCTTCAAGCACATCGATCACATCATCAACCGTAACAATCCCGAGCAGATGATTATGCGTGGACACAACGGGTGCCGCGAGGAAATCATATTTTTGTATCAACCGTGCCACATCTTCCTGGTCATCATTAATATGGACGGAGACGACACGACGGCTCATCACATTTCCCACCCGTTCATCCAAGGAAGCAACCATGAGATCGCGGAGAGAAACGACACCGGTTAGTTTTTCATTTTCATCGACGACATAAAGATAATAGATCATTTCCGCGTCCGGTGCTTCCCCGCGCAACCGGTTTAAAACGTCACCGACTTTTTCCGTTTCATGAAGATGGACGGACTCTTTCGTCATAATCGCCCCGGCGGTTTCTTCTTCGTAGGCGAGTAGCTCCTTGACGTCTTCGGCATCTTCCACGTCCATGTCGGTTAAAATGTCCTGGCGTTCTTTCTCTTCCAGTTCACCGAGAAAATCGGCGACATCATCGGCATTCATATGATTAAAGACATCGCTCATATCCTTGTTTTCCCATTCAAGAACCATGTCTTTTTGTTCTTCAAGCTCCAGCTCTTCAAATATCTCCGCGATTTCCGCGGGCGTCATGATCCCATAAAAACGCGTACGATTCTCTTCTGTCATCTGTTGAACGACTTCAACCTGATCGACGGGATGGAGATCGAGAAACTTCGAGCGAAAGACGGTCTCCTCTCCGTCCCGGAGCAACTCCAGCAAATATTGGCTGTAGGCAGCACGCGTTTCATCATTTAATTTAACCATTCGTTTCCCCTCCTAACAGCCAAATAAAAAACGCCTTTTTACATACGAAAGGCGGCTCACATAAGCAGACGACAGTATTATCTGCTCCGTCGTAGAGCTTTAGCACTGCGTGGCATAGGCCTTTGCCAGCTGCATTAAAAATCACCTTAGCTCGATGACTTCTGTTCACCCATTGGCGTCTTTGGACATTTTTGGGCAGCAGCATGTCTCCACGCAGGAACCTCACCTAACGAGAGGTTATCCTTTTTAACTGATTCATTGCCGCTTTTGACTATACAGAGGGAAAAAGAGACTGTCAACCACCACTCAAATTTTACGTATGGAAATGATTCCTCTGCAAACAATAAATTCGGGAGGTGAATCGATGCGTAAACGGAAAAAAGAGCTCACGCAAAACCATGAACATAATGTTAAGGCCGTGAACGAGAAACTCCGAGCTGATAAAAATTTTGACATTGTCGAACAGGAACACCACTTCGGGGGGCGGGCCATGGCCCTTTATGCCGTCGATGGGTTCTCGAATGATCTCGTTATCACCAAAATCCTTGAGCATCTATCCAAATTAGACGTAGATGCTCTCTCTCATGACCCGATTACACGCCTGGAGGAGCGCATGCTCCCCAATATAGAAATTGAACGGGAAGACAAGCTGGACCCATTAGTATCGGAAATCCTGTCCGGTCAGGCCGCTTTAATCGTAGAAGGATGCGATGAAGCCATACTCCTGGACATACGGGAGTATCCTGTCCGCGAACCCCAGGAACCCGACATGGAACGTGTCGCGCGCGGTGCCAAAGATGGTTTTGTGGAAACCCTCGTCTTTAATACAGCGCTCGTGCGCCGCCGCATCCGCGACCCCGGTTTGATTATGGAAGCCATGGAGGTCGGGCGCCGTTCGAAAACAGATATTGCCCTTAGTTACATCGATACCATTGCCGACCCCGAGCTCATTCGGCGAATAAAAAAGAAAATCGAAGCGATCGATATCGACGGCTTGCCGATGGCGGACAAGACGATTGAAGAATTTCTCATCAAGGAAAACTTCGCCCCCTTCCCGCAAGTCCGTTATACGGAACGCCCTGATACGGCAGCGGTTCACTTGCTGGAAGGAAATGTGATGGTATTCGTCGACGGTTCCAATGTCGGCATGATCATGCCCACCACCTTTTGGGATCATATGCAACACGCGGAAGAATACCGGCAAGAGCCGATCGTTGGTTTTTTTCTACGCTGGGTTCGGTTTTTGGCTGTTTTCATGTCCATCTTTCTCGTTCCGCTTTGGTTTCTGATGAGCCAAAACGAAGGACTCGGGCCACAAGCCTGGGATTTCATCGGCGTCGAAGAAGAATATAATATCCCGCTGTTTTGGCAATTGCTCGTCGCCGAGTTCGGTTTACAAGTCTTGCGAATGGCCGCGATTCACACCCCGGATGCGCTGGCGACAGCCCTCAGTCTCGTCGCTGCCATCCTCATCGGCGAAATTGGCATCGAAGTAGGTGTGTTCACGGGAGAAGTGGTCCTTTACGTAGCGGTCTCTGCCATGGGCGGATACGCAACTCCCAGTTACGAATTAGGTTTATTTAACGGGCTTTTGCGCATTCTGCTTATCCTTAGTGCCGGTTTCTTCTCTGCGAACGGGTTTTTGATCGTCACAACGATCGTTTTCTTATGGCTCGTCAAGACGAAAATCCTGAATTCACCTTACATGTGGCCGTTTATCCCTTTTAATGCCAAAGCAATGGCCGATATTGTCTTTAGGCCTCCATACACGGTTAAAAATCACCGTCCTTCCTATACCCACCCCCTGGATTCGAAACGACAATCAAAATGAGGAAAGGTTTATATACCTTTCCTTTTTTCGCAGATAAGAAACCATCATGGCGGCTGAGCATACCGCCACCATCTATCATGAAAACAACTGATTTAGCGCAAAAAGTATAATCGTGACATATGTTGGTTATACTGATTGGTTTGCGCTGCTCCAATAATGGTTGTTTTCATA
>NZ_FNEN01000003.1:141011-319638 GCF_900100185.1 Natribacillus halophilus
GTATGATTTGAGGCCGTCGCGATGCATCCACCGCAAAACATTAATCAAAATCGATCAAGAGACTAAAGCGTTTTATTTAGCATACGAGAAGATACATCATAGGGGCGCACTTGAGAGCTTATGAGAGGCTTTTTTAGCAGATAAGAAACCATCATGGCGGCTGAGCATACCGCCACCATCTATCATGAAAACAACTGATTTAGCGCAAAAAGTATAATCGTGACATATGTTGGTTATACTGATTGGTTTGCGCTGCTCCAATAATGGTTGTTTTCATACAAAAGTATAACTTTCTTATCATGCATAAGTGCAACTAAGGCTTTCGCCAGGCTTGGCGATAAGCCAAGTTTTCTTTAGCGAGGAGGCTGCGGCTGCATTTTCCTTTCCATTCTGATATATTTTTCATAACGTGATTTTCTTTACAAAGGTGTCGATCGTGATGTATCAAGATCCTTCCGGGGCAAAAAAACGTTTATTGGCTTTGATGTTGATAACCACGCTTTTTGCCTTTGCTTTTTCGATCTCCAGTTTCTATGAATGGTATGTGCTTGCCGATTATGATCCCCGGGCAACGCCCGAAGATTTAAGCAACGACACGATGCAAACACTGGGATTGCTTTCCCTTGTGATCGTCATGCCTCGTATGCTTTTGTTTATCGTTACCGCCGTATTTTTTTTGATATGGGTTTATCGGATGCATGAGAATGCCCATGCGTTGCAACTGGACGGGAATATCTCTTCACCGGGGTGGGCCATTTCCGCTTATATCATTCCGTTTATTAACTTTTTCATGCCCCTCGTTTCGCTCGTACAACTCGCGAAATCACAAGCGGCCCAGCTTAATGTTCAAACGAAAAACGTGTGGCTTGTCTCCTGGTGGTTACTGTTTTTGTTTTCCATGTTAATGGCGGCTACCCGCGGTTTCTTTTCCGAAGAAGGAGCTACGGTGGAAACGTTGCGAAATGATGCATTGACGACGGGCGTCTCCGAATTTACGCTTTTTCTGTCGGGGTGTCTCGTGTGGATGGTTATTTCCCGACTCACGAATCAACAAGTTGAAATTAAAGAGGAGTGATGAAAAATGGAACACGTCATTATTACGGGCGCATCGCGAGGGTTAGGGGCAGCGATGAGCCGGGCTTTTCTCGAAGACGGTGCGACCGTGCATGCGCTCGCGCGCTCGGAAATACCCGCAACGAAAAACCAATACAGCTACCAGGTTGACATCGGCGATGTGCAAGCCCTCGTTCATACTTTTCGGGACATCTTTGCAAGTATCGATGGAGACACATGTACATCCGTAACCCTGATTAACAACGCAGGCCTTGTTTCTCCGGTGGGACCGGCGGCTGAGAATGACCCCGATGAGATCGCGACAAGCATCGCCGTAAATGTGAGCGCGCCCATGATCGCGGCTCGGGAGTTTTTGCAACACAGTTCGTCGTTGTCCGTGCACCGGACGGTTTTAAACATTAGTTTCGGAGCCGGCAAAAGCCCGATGGAAGGCTGGAGTGCCTATTGCACCGGGAAGGCGGGGCTGGATATGTATACGAAAACCGCCGCCCTCGAACAAGAAGACGCCGCGAATCCCGCCCGCTTTCTTGCCGTTGCTCCGGGGATTGTGGATACAGACATGCAGTCGACGATTCGCGACACATCGAAAGAATCCTTTAAACACGTGGATAAGTTTCGCGACTACAAAAAACAGGGCAGCCTCAGCGACCCTGACGTTACAGCAGCAGCCATGCTGCGTTTGCTCGCTGATCGCAAAGCCACTAACGGAAAACTGCTTGATATTCGGGAATATTTATAGGCCTAATTGGCGCGCAAGTGCCAGCCGAGAATAGCATTGTAAAGCGCGTGGGCAGCCACCGGCGCCCACAGCGTGTGACTGAGCAAAAATAAGGCCCCAAGCCATAGCCCCATGATAAAGACGATCGCGTGCATTAAGATTTTTCCTTTATACTGTGGAATGTGCAGAGCCGCGAAAACAAGCGCGTTTAAAACAAGGACGAGCGTTGTATTCCAGTGATCGATGACCAAACCCATGAGGACGCCGCGGAAAAAAAATTCTTCGGCAAAACCTGCGCCAAGGGCGATGGTTACAATACCCCCGCGCATATGTATGATTCTTTTCAGCATCTGGGTCAATTCATTTTCCGGCAACTCCATTTTCGACACTTTCATGATGACCGTGACGATCAAGGCCATGAGGGCACCGCTAGCGAGGCCGATTACGACATCAATACCAAAGGATTCCAGGCTAAAAAGCCCGGCTATAAAAGGGATGACTTCTCCCCACCGAAAAATAACACATAGAATAAGCCCGGCTAGAACCATAAAGCCAAACCCTTGCCACACGGCTATTAGCAGGCGTGAATCTGTCGTTCCCATTAAGTGGCCTCCTTCAACAAAACAAAAGAGCGACTGCTTCCGTTACGAAGCAGCCGGATCTACCATTTCCATAAAATCAATGACATGTTGCTCGCTCATACCGCCTGTACGTATATGTTCCACTTCTCCGCTTTCATCGATGAGATAGGTCGCGGGAAGTTGTCCGACGCCATATTGGTCGAGCACATCACGGTTTTCATCCTTCAGGAGCGGAAAAGTGAGTTGATGGCGCTCGGCAAACCGGTCGATTGTCAATTCGGATTCCCCGACGTTAACGGCAAGAATTTCTACATCTTCATCGGCATATTGTTGGTGCTGATCTTCCATATAGGGCATTTCATCTTCACACGGCGGGCAAAAAGTCCCCCAAAAGTTGAGGAATACGCCCTGTCCTTCGTAATCGGCAAGCTCCACTCGCTCGCCATCCATATTTTCCAACGCGAAATTCGGCGCTTGTTCCCCTTCGGATACAGCGGCGGGTTCAGCCTGAATGAAATTGGTATAAAACACATAGCCAACCCCGAGGGTGAGCGTGAGCAATATGGCTGTGCGCATGATTAAGCGGCGTCGTTTACGTTTATAGCGTTCCTCTTTACCCATATGTCCACCTCTACGATGATAATTATTACCATAAGCATCTCACACACGAAGGAAAATGATCAAGTAAACGGGCTGATTGTCTGCTGATTGTCATAAAAACTTTTTTAAATGCTTTTCAGCACTTCATCGTCATCGGTTGTTGGCCGTTGACAGGCGAAATTTTCACACAGGTAATACGTCGTCTTGCCATCTATAGTTGCGAATGCCTCGGCAAATGCCGGGATGCTTTCATCGCCTTCCGCGATCACGAGCGGATGAATATGGGGGCTGAACGCCGTTCTTAAATGATTGACGACGACGTCTTCTTCCAGGGACGTATTACCGCTTACAATCACGAGTGTTTTTCCGCGCCATTCGTGCATGAGCAAAGCCTGCAATAAATGGAGATGGCCGATCGGGTAATGTTCCAGTCGCCAACTGGCTGCCTGTAACAGCTCATCGACTTCAGCGAACAGCGACTGGTCAGCTGTGATTTCTGCCAGACGTAACATTTGCACGGCGGCCACCGAATTGCCCGCGGGCTCTGCCCCCTCTGACCATGATGACGGACGCGTAAGCAGCGATTCTGCATCCGTACCCGTGAAATAGAAGCCGCCGGATTCAGCCCGGAAAAGCCGCTTCATATCCTCGGCCATCTGCTGGGCGCTTTGGAGGTATTTCGGCTCATAAGTGGCATCATACAGTTCCAGACTCGCCCACATCACATTGGCATAATCATCGATAAACC
Organism: Natribacillus halophilus; assembly: GCF_900100185.1. Lineage (GTDB taxonomy): Bacteria > Bacillota > Bacilli > Bacillales > Marinococcaceae > Natribacillus > Natribacillus halophilus. Next base: position 144,733 of record NZ_FNEN01000003.1, read on the forward strand.
CTTTTTCCTTCACTTCCCCATCACGATAACGCACCATTAAGCGGCCGTCCACGAACATGGTGGAATTGAGAAATTGATAGGCGTCTTCAGCCACAGCAATATATTCGGGTTCAGCAAACGCCGCTCCTGCTTTCGCAAACGCCGCGATCGCATAAGCATTCCAGCTCGTCAGGATTTTATCATCCTTATGCGGGTGCACGCGCTCTTCACGGATATCAAACAAGTGGGTGCGACACGCTTCCATGCGCTGTTCAAGGGTATCCAATGACATGTCGTGCTCTGTGGCGATTGCTTCTACATCCGCATCCAATTGATTCGGGATATTCTTCCCTTCAAAATTCCCCGCTTCGCTGATGCCGTAAACGTGGCAAAATAATGCGCCATCTTCATCGCCGAGGGCATCCATGATTTCCGCCTTCGACCAAATGTAAAATTTCCCTTCTTCACCCTCGGAATCCGCATCTTCGGCCGAGTAAAAACCACCGTTTTCATCGCGCATGCCGCGCGCGATGTAGTCGAGAATTTCTTTTGCGGTCGTTTTATACAGAGGCTCTCCCGTTAACTGATAGGACTCTGTGTAGGCAAGCGCCAGTAATCCGTTATCGTAGAGCATTTTCTCAAAATGAGGCACGAGCCAACGCTCATCGACGGAGTAGCGGGCGAAGCCGCCGCCAATATGATCATAAATGCCACCTGCACGCATTTGCGTGAGCGTTGTTTTCGCCATGTCCAACGCTTCGGAATCATCCGCCCAGGAGGCATAGCGTAAAAGATAGAAAACGTGTTGCGGCATCGGAAATTTCGGTTCGCCGGCCAGACCGCCGTTCGTATGATCAAAGTGTTCTTTCAACTCCGCGTAGCCGTTCTCAAGGGTATGTGCCCCGATGGCTTCCTGATCCTGTGTGATTCCCTGGGATAACGCCTGCTGGACACGTCCACCGATATCGGTAATGCGATCCCGGTTTTTTTGAAACTGCTCGGCGAGTTGCGGCAAGGCGTCGAGCATACCCGGCATTTGCTGCAGACTCTTTTTCGGCAGATACGTCGCCACATAAAACGGCGCCTGTTCCGGTGTTAAAAACGCCGTAAGCGGCCAGCCCCCGTGCCCGTTCATCGCCTGGCACGCATCCATATAAATAGAATCGATATCCGGGCGCTCTTCGCGGTCCACTTTAATGGAAATGAAATCCTTGTTTAAAAGCGCAGCCACCTCTTCATCTTCAAACGATTCATGGGCCATGACATGGCACCAATGGCATGTGGAGTAGCCGATCGATAAAAATACAGGTTTATTTTCATCCTTCGCTTTGGCAAATGCTTCTTCTCCCCATTCATGCCAATCCACCGGGTTATGGGCGTGTTGAAGCAGATAGGGGGATTTCGCGTGGATAAGTGCGTTCGGCGTTTCTGGCGTAGACATTGTGACACCTTCTTTCTCCTTTTATCATCCGTTGTACCCGTATTGCCTATGTATGAAAACAAAAATACTTTTAGTATCTTCATACACCAACGTTGACGACCTAACAACTTTCCCTATATCGCATTAGGGCGTCAAAACCAACCGTTGGCGACCTAACGGCTTCCGCCACAAAGCGTTAGGTCACCATAAGCCATTGTTGGCGACCTAACGACTTCTGCCATAACACGTTAGGGCGCCAACCCCCGTTTCAATCCGGTAAAAAACCGTCACCTTACCGCTTAATCCCTACTCATTCAACGCCGTTTCCAGCGTGTCGATATTCATCTGCATCATGCTGAAGTAATCTTCCTCGTTTTCGATGTCTTCTTCGGAAACGGATTCCAGGTTTCGGAGGATGAGGCTTTCGGCTCCGATTTCTTCCTGGATGACTTCCGTCACCGTACTGCTGACATTATTTTCAAAAACAATGTACCCGATATCGTCCTCTTCAGCGATCTCAACGATTTCAGTGAGCTCTGACTGGGAAGGCTCCTCCGTGGATGAAAGACCGAGGACGCTGAGTTGCTCCAACCCGTAACGCTCTTCCCAGTATCCGTAAGCGGCATGGGAAACGATCATCTGCTCACGCTCCGCTTCGGCAAACGTGTTTTCCAAATCTTGATCGAGTTCTTCTAAATCATCTCGAAGCACTTCGTAGTTTTCCGTAAAATATTCTTCTTGTTCGGGGTGCAATTCGACAAGGGTGTTTTTCACATTTTCCGCGACTTCAATGCTGCGGATCGGGTCGAGGAAAATATGAGGGTCGCCGTCGCCGTGTTCATGGTCATGATCATGGTCATGATCATGTTCATGATCATGATCGTCCCCGATGAGATCGACACCCTCCCCGGCCGGAACCATCGCCACGTCTTCGTCGCCAAGCATATCTTCAGCCGTATCCACAAATCCTTCCATCCCGACGCCGGAATAGATAAATGCATCCCCTTCCGCGAGTTCGACCATTTCATTGGCGGACGGTTCAAAAGTGTGGGCATCTGCATTCGGCGGGTAGATGCTTTCGGCTTCAACGTAATCTCCCCCGATTTTAGAGGCGAAATCCTCCAGGGCAAAAACGGTCGTATAAATCATTAATTGCTCCGGATCACTCTCATCTTCGGAACTTTCCGCCTGACACCCCGCGAACAACATCCCCGAAAGACCGATGGCAGCGATAAAATAAGCCTTCTTTTTCATCATTCAACATCCTTATAAATTGTAATCATTACGATTAAACAATAGAGGAATCTCCTTTTTATGTCAATCCCTAAACATTTGCAAGCGTCTCTAGTATAATAGCTATTAATGACATAACTTCATAGAAAAGCAGAAAGGGCCCCGTTTATGGATGTAGCAACTGTCACGTTTACGATCGCCACGATGGCGGTCATTATTGTGCTCGGCGCTGCCGTCACGTTTCGATATCCCATCACTGAAAATACGAAACAGACGTTTATGCGTATTATTCTCAACATAGCGGTCCCCGCAATCATCTTAAACGGGATATTCAACACGGAAATGACCGGTGAAGTGATCAATCAAGTTGTAACGATTTTTCTTTTTTCGGTTATTTTCCATTTATGTGCGCTTTTTTTCGCCTTTCTCATCGGCCGGATGATTCGGTTTCCATCAATGCTGGCGAAGCAACTGGCGATTCTCTCAACCTTTGGAAACGCCGGGTTTATCGGGATCCCCCTGAGTTTCACCATTTTCGGTCCGACCGGCGGCTTGCTCGCCTCCGTATTTACGACCGGCCTTGATCTTATCATCTTTTCACTCGGCGTTTTTTTGTTACAATCGGGTGAAAAGTTTGATCCCAGACAATTGAAAGCGTTGCTAAACGGACCCTTAATCGCCCTTGTTTCCGGAGGTTTGTTTGTACTCAGCGGGCTGGAGGCCCCGGTGCTTTTACAGGACCTGACCGAGATGCTGGCAGCGCTTTCGGCGCCGCTCTCGATGTTATATATCGGCTTTTTATTGCCTCCGTTTTTTAAAAAAGGACAGGCTTTCGTATTTCCGCAATTATGGTTCCCATTGTCGATGCGCCTGATCGTCATCCCGGTGCTCAGCATTACGATCATTGTGTTCTTGCCCTTCGATGAGTTTATAATACAACTTTTCATCATCCTCGTGCCTTTACCGACGTTTACGTTAGCGACGGTGTTGTTTTCCAGGTATACCGATCAGGAAAATGAATCAGTGATGGTGATCATTTATTCTACGCTTCTTTGCCTGGGGACGATTCCATTGATCGCTCTCTATGCCAATTTAATTACCTAAGGGAGGTTATTTTCATGAGTGAAGCATTGCTTGTCATCGATTACACGAATGATTTTGTGGCCAGTGACGGAAGACTAACGTGCGGAGAACCCGGTCAAAACATCGAGGGAAGGTTGGCGTCCATTCTGCAGGGTTTTCATCAAAATGAAAAAGAGATTTTCTTCCCCGTCGATGTCCACGAGGAAAATGACCCATACCATCCCGAAACCGAGCTTTTCCCGCCCCACAACATCCGCGGAACGAAAGGTCGTGAACAATACGGGCAAGTACAAACATTCCTCGACGATCTGGGCGAGGAATGGCCCCAGCATATCCACTGGATGGATAAAACACGCTACAGCGCATTTGCCGGTACGCCTTTAGAACTGAAGCTGCGGGAAAGAGGCATCACCCACCTTCATCTCGTCGGCGTCTGCACCGACATCTGCATCCTGCACACGGCTGTCGACGCTTATAATCGCGGCTTTCAGCTCACCGTTCATGAAGATGCGGTGCAAAGTTTCAATGCCGACGGGCACGCGTGGGCGCTCGGACATTTTCAAGATTGCCTGGGCGCGAACGTCGTTTCCGGATAAAAAACAGAAAACGGAGGTAACCATGAAACCATACGTCTATATCGCTCATCCCATTCCCGAACACGTGGAATCGTACATTGCTGAACATTGCGATTACAACATCTGGAATGACTCGAATGAAAAAATACCGAAAGAACGACTAAAGGAAGAACTGAAAAACGCTGATGGCGCGATGCTGACAGGTCAGCCCGTCGATGAAGAACTGCTGGCGGCCACCGAAAACCTTAAGGCTGTGAGCACCGTTTCCGTCGGTTATGATCGCTATGACATCGACGCACTAAAAAAATATAATGTCTACGGCACACACACGCCCTATGTCCTTGATGACACCGTCGCGGACTTGATTTTCGGGTTGATATTATCCGGCGGACGCCGCATCGCCGAACTCCATGAATATGTCAAAGCCGGAGAGTGGGGGGTGGAGCCGGATAGCGCGTTTTACGGCTATGATATTCATCACAGCACGCTCGGTATTATCGGGATGGGAAGAATCGGGGAAAAAATTGTCCAGCGCGCCCGTTTCGGATTCGAGATGGACATCGTCTATCATAATCGCTCCAGAAAACCGGAGCTGGAGGAAACGTTTGACGCCGTGCGCCTCGAACTTAACGAGCTCTTATCCCGGGCCGATTTCGTTGTCGTCATGGTGCCGCTCACGGATGAAACGAAACAGCTCATCGGCGAGGAAGAATTACGTTTGATGAAATCCAGCGCCGTATTAATCAATGGCGCCCGCGGGCCTGTCGTCGATGAAAACGCCCTCGTTGCAGCGTTGCAGGAAAAATCCATTTTTAGCGCGTCGCTTGATGTCTTCGAACAGGAACCACTGCCGAAGGATCATCCGTTGTTGGACCTTCCAAATGTTACATTAACACCCCATATCGGCTCCGCCACGCAAAAAACCGACGAAGAAATGATGATGCGAGCCGCCGTTAATATGGTCGAAGGCGCGAGTGGCCAGACGCCTCAGGATGTCATAAAAGAGCAGCGTTAATCAAGGAGGCATTTTTTATGAACAGCGCGAGATGTATCCATGATTTGAAATCTTCACTGGGAGAAGGGCCGGTATGGAATCACGGCGAGCAAGCGTTATACTGGGTCGACATCAATGGCCAAATCATTTATAAATGGCAGTCTGACGAAGAGGAACCCCACGCTTACCACCTTCCGGAAAAAGTAGGCTGCCTGTCCATGCGCGAACGCGGAGGCCTTTTGCTCGGAATGGAAAATGGGTTTTTCTTTTTCGACGAGACCACGGAAGCATTAACGGCGATTACCGACCCTGAACCCGACCAGCCTGATCAGCGTTTCAATGATGGAAAGCCTGATCCCGTCGGCCGCTTTTACGCCGGTACCATGTCTCCGGAAAAGGGAGGGGCTGCTTTTTACCGCCTGGATACGGACCTGGAAGTAAAGCGAATGTTCGGGGGCGTTACGACTTCCAACGGGCTGGCGTGGAACCTCGATGAAACGAAACTTTATTATATTGACACGCCCACGAAGAAAGTGAGCGTGTTTGACTATGAACGTTCAAGTGGGGTTGTGAGCAATGGACAAACGTGCATCACCGTTCCCGAGGGCATAGGAAAGCCTGATGGGATGACGATAGATGAAGAAGACATGCTCTGGATTGCTTTTTTCGGCGGTAGTATCGTCGGCCGTTTTAATCCTGACACCGGTGAATGGCTGGAAACGATCGATGTCCCCGCGAGCCAGGTGACGAGCTGCACATTCGGAGGTCCCGACTTAAAAACGCTATATATCACCACCGCACGGAAAAACTTAACCGCCACCGATTTGGAAAAGGAGCCTTTAGCCGGGGGACTGTTCGCCTATGAAACGAACGTACGGGGTCTGCCGGCGTATACGTTTCTGGGGTAACGCTTTATCAAGTGAAGTCAGGGGCCCGTTTCTTATTTCAATTCCGATTGCTCCAAATGTAAAAAGCACCTGTTTACGGACAGGTGCTTTTCTGAATCCATCAAGGATCACTTTTTTCAGCCATATGAGTTGCTGCAGCATAACCGAATACCATAGATGCACCTATGGTTGCGCCTGGTCCGGGGTAAGTTTCTCCCATGACTGAGGCCGTGCAGTTCCCGGTGGCATACAAGCCTTTGATTGTTCCCCCTTCTTTATTGACGACTCCCCCTGATTCATCGATGACAAAACCGCCTTTTGTTCCGATATCTCCCGGATATACAGGCATGGCATAATAGGGGCCCTTATTGAGCGGAGCCAAATTCGGATTTTTCAATGTGGGATCGCCATAATATTGGTCATACGCACTCTTGCCGCGTTGAAAATCTTCATCAACGCCATTAGTGGCAAAAGTGTTAAAACTCTCTATCGTTGCCGCTAAATTCTCTGGAGGGACGTCGATTTTCTCTGCTAATTCAGCTGGGGTGTCGGCTGCTTTGGCATATCCCTCCTCAAACCACACTTTCGGAAAAGATTGAAAAGGCATGATGCCAAATATAAGATAACGATTCTTCACACGCTTATCCAATATAATCCAAGATGGAATCGTTGAAGCGTTTTCTGTGTTATTTTCATACATTTTATCAACAAATTCATGATAGGGAACCGATTCATTAATGTAACGTTCCCCATTATGATTGACGATAATTAATCCTGGTGTGGACCGTTCTGCGACTGGCATGAATGCCGAAGATCCAGGTGGTGCTGAGGTAGGGGTCCCCCACATTTTATTCATCAGATCTATTTTTCCTCCTACTTTCACCCCTGCCTCAATGACATCTCCTACTTGTCCTTCAGATGCTAATGTCCATTCGGCGCTCGTTGGATGTAGCAAATACTTCTCCCGTAGTTCCTGGTTATGGGAAAAACCACCAGAAGCAAAAACAACACCATGGCGAGCTTGGATGTTAATTTTTTGCCCATCTTTCTCAGCAATGATCCCTGTTACTTGACCATTTTCATATACGAGATCGTTAAACGGTGTCGACAACCAAACTTCACCTTCTACTGCTTTCAGTGAGGCATACAGTCGAGCGACAAGTGCCTCACCCAATGTCGTAGGCTTATACGAAGTCAGTAGTGTACGTATGAGACGTAACCCTACTTTCAATGCTTTAACTTTGCCAATCCACGTGCGTGTAATCATATTTACTTTATGAAATTCGGTTGATTTAAGTACCATACCTTTTGTCGGCAATCCAGACGGCCTTAAATGATTGATATCTTCGCCCAAATTGCGCAGGTCAAAAAGTTGGGCTTCTACTGCTCGGCCAGCGGCCAATCCCCCCGGCAATTCCGGATAATAGTCGGAGTATTTTGGTGTATACTCCCATTTGAAATATCGGGCATGATCGTATAAATACTGTACCATTTCCGACCCTTTCGACAAATATGCGTTTTTTAATGAGTCTGGCACACGGTCCCCTATAGTGGAATCAAGATAAGTCTTAGCTTGTTCATACGTATCTTCAACCCCGGCCTCTTGTAGATACAAGTTGTTTGGAACCCAAATCGTTCCACCCGATCTTGATGTTGATCCACCGAAAAGCTCCGTTTTTTCAATGACGATAGCTGATAAACCACGTAAGCGTGCGGTTAGTGCAGTTGTTAACCCTCCGGCTCCCGATCCGACTACGACGACATCATATTGTTCATCCCAATGCTGAGCCATCGCTACATATCTCCTTTATTATCGCTCGTGTTTGGCAAGCTGTATAGTACATATTTCGCACTACACAGCTCCTTACATATATCTTACAGATCTATTAATATTTTAATTTGGTGGAAATGAGTGTAATACCTATCATTTTTGCATAGCTTGTTGTAAAGCACGAACATATTCCGTTTCAGCACGCTGACTGACTTCAGCTTGAGGAATATAGCCTTCAAATCCGTGGAAGCACCCCGGATATAGGTGAAATTCAGTTGGGACACCAGCCCGGTTCAGCCTTGCCACATAATCGATCGTTTCATCTCGGAACGGGTCTAATTCCCCCACACAAGTATATGTTGGAGGCAGTCCTGATAAATCAGTTGCACGAGCTGGAGCTGCATAAGGTGAGATTTCTTCCTTATTATCTGCTCCTAAGTACATGTCCCATGCTTTAATATTTAAATCTCTATTCCACACCCTTTCATCCGTTATTTCATAACTTGAAGGAGTCGTGTTACGATCATCAATCATGGGATAAAGTGGCATTTGGAATGAAATTGAAGGGCCTTCACGATCCCTGGCCAATAGTGAGACAGCAGCTGTTAACCCTCCACCGGCACTTACACCGCCAACAGCGAGACGCGTAGGATCTATCCACAGTTCATCTGCATTTTCGGAAAGCCATTTCAAAGCTGCATAGCAATCGTCCACAGGAACTGGGAACGGACTTTCAGGTGCTAATCGATAATCTACTGATACGACGATACAATCCGCTTCCGTAACAAAGCGCTGACATAAACTATCATGCATTTCGGGGCTACCGAGGATATATCCGCCCCCATGAATCCAAAGGAGCCCGGCAAGGGTTTCATTTTTCATGGCAGGTTCATAAATTCTCACACGAATATCATCTGCCCCTTCAACACTTGGAATAAACCTGTCTGTTATTGAAACAGATTGATTTACAGGCGTTGCCATAGCCATTTCCAGCATTGCGGCTCTAACCTCTTCTAATTGGTCAAAATGCATTGCAGGCATTTCAGAAAATATAGGTCTTAAAGTAGGATGAACTTTCGATTCCATTATAACGCCTCCCTAAATCTGTTTAAACTGCCAGCCCTCCGTCGACAGGCATTACAACACCGTTCACGTAAGAAGCTTCGTCCGAGAATAAAAATGATACAACTGAAGCGATTTCGTCGGCAGTTGCTGTACGCTGCATTGGGCTGGAGTTTTCTGAATCGTCAACCATTCCGTCTGTCATCGTAGTTTTTACGGCACCGGGGCAAACGGCGTTTACTCGAATACCTTGTGAACCATACTCATTGGCGGCTGTTAACGTCATACCGGCTAAAGCATGTTTTGTTGCCCCGTAAACACCAAGATACGGCTCGGCCCGTATGCCAGCATGGGAAGAACCATTAACGATCGAACCGGATTGCTGCTGGGCCATCATCTCAAGAACGTATTTCAAACCGAGAAAAGCCCCTTTTAAATTGACAGCCATAACCTGATCAAATTCTGCTTCTTCTACTCCATGAAGCAAGGAAGGTTTCTGCAAGATTCCGGCATTGTTGTGAAAAAAGTCAATTCTACCAAACTTCTCCTTTGCCTCCTTGACATATCGCTTGACATCTTCCGCCTTCGATACGTCTGCCAAAAACCCGTGAGCTTCAATGCCCTTCCGTTTAACCTCATCAACGGTTTTATCCAGTGTTTTTTCATTAAAATCGAGCAATAAGAGTTTTACACCTTGAGAGCCCAATTTCTCTGCTGTTGCTCATCCAATTCCGCTTCCTGCACCTGTAATAATTGTTGTTTTTCCTTCGACATTCATTTCTCTGGCCACTCTTTCTGATTTAATCTATATAACTCTATTCCGTTGTGACATGGTTTTTTTCAATGTTACGCATTTCTTTTTTATACATCCAAAAACCTTCGTAACCGTTCGCAGCAACTTCATTACATTTCTGCCGGTATATCGGGAAACCTGCGAGATAAATCGGGAATCTACCACTCGGCTTACCGGCGATATTAGCACCCGTGTACCATGATTCTGTCTTGGGGAAAAGCGTTGCCTGAGCTACTTCATTACAATGTTCACTCCATGCCTCTTCCGCCTCTTCCTTTGCCTCAATTTTTTCAATCTCATGATCAGAAAGATATTGAATACAATTCGCGATCCAATTAACATGTTGTTCAATAGCCGTAGGCACGTTGGCTAGTACAGAAGGGCTTTCAGGCCCGGTAATCATGAAAAAGTTTGGGAAGCCGGCGGTGGTCATTCCTAGATACGTTCTCGTCTCTGCACCATCCTTCCATTTTTCCTTGAGTGTTGTCCCATCTTCTCCATGAATATCAATCTTAAACAAGGGACCTGTCATTCCATCATAGCCGGTAGCAAAAACTAGAATATCCAGGTCGTATTCAGCCTCTGCGGTTCTCACACCACTGGGCGTCACCTCCTCAACCGGGTCTTTTTTCACATCTAACAAAGTGACATTGTCACGGTTATACGTTTCATAATAATAAGTATCCAAGATAGGCCTTTTGGTCGCATAATAGTGTGTTGGTAACAACTTCTCGGCTACTTCAGGGTCATGGACGGTTTCGCGTATTTTGTTTCGGATGAACTCGGAAGCGGTTTCGTTGGATTCTTCTGAAAAAAGTAAATCGTTATAAGTTGCTGCTGCAAACCCTTCTCCTCCTTTCTGCCAGGCATCCTCGTATACTTTTCGACGCTCTTCCGGCGTATCTTCCAGTGCCGAACGATTATGTGGCACAAAAGGAAGGGCACCCCAGGAATTATACATTTTTCTCTTAATTTCATTGTAATTTTCTTTTGTCTGCCGTATGAAATTCGGATCATACGCATGGTTTCTTGCAGGGACAGCATACTGTGGGGTTCTCTGAAAGACAGTGAGGTGACTTGCTTCTTGAGCAATGACCGGAATAGATTGAACACCACTTGAACCTGTACCGATGACGCCAACCCGCTTACCATCAAATTTTACTTTTTCATGCGGCCAGTTTCCGGTATGGTACCACTCGCCCTCGAAAGAGTCTAAACCTTTAAAATCAGGGATATTAGTCGCGGAGAGGCACCCTACACCTGTAATAAGGTATTTAGCCGATATGCTGGTATCATCGTTCAAGTAAATTTGCCATCTGTTATGTTCATTATCAAAATGTGCAGCAGTGACGCGTGTTTTGAACTGGATATCCTGACGTAGGTCGAATTTGTCTGCCATATAATTGAGATAACTTAAGATTTCCGGTTGCTCTGGGTATCTGGAAGACCATGTCCATTCTTGAAGAAGCTCATCAGAAAAAGTATAGTTGTAATATATGCTTTCCGAATCACAGCGCGCACCGGGATAACGACTCCAATACCATACACCGCCAACGTTCTCGCCTTCCTCATACGCGCGGGTTGAAAAACCATCCTCACGAAAACGATAAAGCGCATACAATCCTGCAAAACCAGCGCCGATGACAACTACATCCAAGCTAGTGGCCTGAGTTTTATCGTGAGATGCCATTTTTATTTCTCCCTCCATAAATATAGTCCATTTTCAAAGTCTATTTTAATCATAAATATTTTCCCATTATTTGAACATTCCCTATTTTGTATGTATAATTTCCTCTAAAAGAAGGTGTTTTTATGATACCCGAATATCTCCTTCAGGAACAACTTAGAAAGGTAGAAACTACTCTCAGTCATGAAGAGAAACTGTATAAAATCCTGGAAGTGTATATGGAGAACTTTCCCGTTTTGAATTCATTTTTATCAAGATATTCACCTCTCGGATATTTTGGGGAAGGTATTATTTCACTAACCTCAAACCGTTTTGAAAATATAAGTTATATGAGGGACGATATTCGGTCATTGCCCGTAATTTTCTCAGCCATTCGTGAAAGAAAAGCTAAATATTCTTCAGGTGTCGAATTTCTGAAACAGACGAGCAGTAAATACATTTCCCATGACCTTTCCGTCGTCGTTGTGCCAATTTGTTTCGATTCAGCCGTCATCGGATTTATTTGCTCAACAGAGCTTGAAAAAGGGACGACCATTGATGAAAAAATGCTTTCAACACTCACTCTTTATGGAAAACTGGTTGGACAGTTTCTCGAGAGCTCCGACAGTGTTATAGATGATGCACAAGTATTAAGCAAAAGAGAATTAGAAGTGATGAGAAGAATTTCTTGGGGAGAAAACACAAAAGAAATCGCTGACAGAATAAATATCAGTGAGGTAACCGTAAAACAATATGTTAAATCCGCAAGAGGAAAGCTTGGGGCTCAAAATCGTTCTCATGCCGTCGGGGAACTGTTTAGAAAAGGAATTATTAAGTGAATAAATCAAACCCGCATTTCACATCGATAATGCGGGTTTAACGTTGATTCCCTTCAATCGTTTAATCATTACTCTTTTCTACAATTTCCCATGTCCGGGTTTTCACGGAATTCTCGACAGCTTCCAGAACTTGTTGACAACGTAATCCGTCTTCAAAATTTGGATAAACAGGGTGTTCGCGTGTGATCGCGTTTGCAAGATCATTGGCCTGGTGTGTAAAAGTATGTTCATACCCTATTAAATGACCGGGCGGCCACCATGCCTTCATATAATCGTGAGCATCTGGTTCGGTCACAAGAATGGTTTTATATCCCTGTATATGTTCTTCATCTTCGTTTGAAAAAAATTGCAGCTCATTCATGCTTTTAAAGTCGAAAACGATCGATCCCCCGGACCCATTAATCTCTATATACTTTTTATTCTTGCGGCCGGTAGCATAACGGGTCGCCTCAAAGCTGCCTACAGCCCCATTGTCAAATCGAGCCATAAAAAGTGTGGTATCATCGACGGTTACATCCCTTTTACCCTCATCACTATCGACAGGACGTTCTTTTACAAATGTTTCAGACAAGCCGATGACTTCAGCAAATTCACCGACAAGATAACGGGCCAGATCCACAATATGGGCGTTTAAGTCCCCGTGTGCTCCGGAACCGGCTACATTTTTGTCTAATCGCCAGGCAAAAGGAGATTGGGGATCGGCAAGCCAATCCTGTAAATAGTGCGCGCGTATATGATAAACGTCCCCGATCCGCCCTTCAGAGAGCAAGCGTTTAGCCAAGGCAATGGCAGGTATGCGACGATAGTTAAAACTAACCATATGTTGCACACCGGCTTCTGTAACCGCCTGCAACATTTCTTTTGCATCACTTACACTTAATGCCATCGGCTTTTCGGTTAAAACATGCTTGCCTGCTTTCGCAGCCGCAATCGCAATATCTTTATGCGTATTACTCGGTGTACCGATATCGATAAGATCAATGTCGTCGCGTTCGATAACGGAGCGCCAATCCGTTTCATAAGACTCCCAACCGTACGTATGAGCCGCCGACTTTACACTTTTTTCGTTTCTGCCGCAGATCACTTTTAATTGATAAGGAGCTTGTGGTTCGAAATAAAAGTTGGTGTTTCTATAGGCTTGCGTATGGGCTTTTCCCATAAATTTGTAGCCGATCAATCCGACTTTGATATCACTCAAAAGACCACCTCATTTATTCTCTCTTTTGAAATACAACAGCAATAATAATCACTAATCCAGTGACAAAGCCTTGCAAGTACGGAGAAACATTCATTAAGTTCATCATGTTATTCAAAATACCCAAGATTAGCACGCCAAAAAGTGTTCCGACCACTTTCCCGCGTCCTCCGGTCATGCGTGTGCCGCCGATGATAACGGCAGCGATCGCATCCAACTCATAGAGCTGCCCGGAACTGGAGGAAGAAATGGAATTCAGGCGGGATGTCTCGATGATTGCCGCAACGCTTACGAGCATCCCCGCCAGGGTATAAACGGCCATTTTTATCCGATCTACCCGGATCCCTGACAAAAGCGCCCCTTTTTCATTACTGCCAATCGCATACACATAGCGGCCGAAACGTGTTTGATGCAATAAGATAAAAACGAGCACCGCCATCAATCCGAAAATAAAAATCGGCGATTGTACCGCGCCGATACTGCTGTTTGAAATGGCGCTAAACCCTTCTACTTCCCCGGAAATGCTACCGCCATCTGATGTATATAAAGCAATCGAGCGGGCGGCAGCCATCATCCCCAGCGTGGCAATAAAGGCAGCAATCTTTAATTTTGCGACCATAAACCCGTTAAGAAAACCTGTGAATGCGCCAACGGCCAAAGCCGTTATAATCGCAATAAAAATACTTCCGGAAGCATTTAAGGCGATCACCGAAAATACACCGACTAAGGCCAAAACCGACCCCACGGATAAATCTATCCCGCCTGACAGCATAATCATCGTCATGCCTAAAGCGATGACACCGATAATGGACACTTGCATTAAGATATTCATGAGATTGCTGAATTCCAGAAATCTCGGACTCAAGATGGACGAAACAACAAACAGAATCAAAAAGGCGATAATCACGCTGTATTCTGTCCATATCCACGAAAGGCGGCTATTCCATTTTGTCGATCTTTTGGCTCGTTCGAATTCCGGTTCTGCCATGCTATCGCCCCCTTTTTGAGCCTGTGGCATAACTCATAATCTCGTCATCCGTCGCTTCTTCACCTGCAAATTGCGCCGTTACCTCCCCTTGGTACATGACATGAATGGTATGACAAACTTTTCGGATTTCCGATGCTTCCGAAGATAAAATAATTACAGCTTTACCCTTGTCAGCCAAAGCAACAATATGTTGATAAATTTCACGTCTAGCTCCGACATCGATGCCCTGCGTCGGGTTATCAAAGATAATAATATCCGCGTTCACTTCAAGCCATTTGGCGATAACCACCTTTTGTTGATTCCCACCGCTTAACTTGTCGATCGTCGTTTTCGGGTTGGGGACTTTTATATTTAACTTTTGTTCGTAAAAATTGAACTTTTCTCGTTCAGCCCTTCCTTTAATCAGTCCTGCTTTTTCAAAATGGGCCAATGATGACAGGCTCATATTTTGGATGACGTTAAGATCCTTAATGATCGCATTCTCTTTTCGATCTTTAGGAACAAGCCCCATCCCCGCTTTTAATGCTTGTTTCGGATGGTTGATATTGACATCCTGAGCAAATATTTTGATCTGTCCGTTATATTTTTTCCGAAAGCCGAACAAACTTTCAAAAAGCTCGGTTCGTCCATCACCGGCCAGCCCCGTAAACCCAACGATTTCTCCTTTGCGGACGGTAAAATTGATATCCTTAAAAAAACCTTCACTCGTTAAGTGTTTCACTTCCAATGCCACCGGTCCGAATGAATGCGATTCTGTTAAACGGTCTTCAGAAACTGATTTGCCCACCATCAGCTTTGTGATTTCGTCCAGGTTCTCATCTTTCATACGGTTGCTGCCTACGACATGGCCATCGCGCAAGACGGTATAGGTGTCACACACTTCCTGGATCTCTTTTAATTTGTGAGAGATATAAATGATGGACACGCCTGTCTGTTTAAGATTTTTCATGAGTGCAAACAGGCGATGAACTTCGTGTTCTGCTAAAGCAGTCGTCGGTTCGTCCATAATAATCAGCCTGGAGTTATGTAGGAGCGCCTTTGCAATTTCAAGCATCTGTTTGTAGGACGTATCCAAATGACGGACGTACGTCTTCGGATGAATATCAACGCCTAACTCAGCCAAAATATCGCTCGTTTTGTCACACATCTCTTCTACCTTTACAAAACCAAACCGATTCTTAAGTTCATTGCCTAAAAACAGATTTTCATATACGCGCAGGTCGGAGATGACATTGAGTTCCTGATGGATAAAGCTGATCCCGTAAGATTGAGAGGTTCTGGGCGTGGTCATTTCTACCGTCTGCCCGTTTAAAACGATGGCGCCTTCATCGGGTTGATGAACACCGCCCAATATGTTCATTAACGTAGATTTACCGGCCCCATTCTCCCCCAGCAAGGCATGAATTTCCCCGTGTTCCACGTTGATAGAGACGTTTTTCAGCACCGGCACATGATTGAATGATTTACTGATATTTTTCATGGACAAAAAGGACGACATCGTCATCCACCCTTTCCATCTTAATCAAAAAGGGAATACAACATCTATTTTCTTCTATTGTATTCCCTTGAATTAATTCTCTAGAATGGCGCATCCTCGTAATGTTCATCCACGTTTTCATCTGTTACTTCGGTTGCTTCCATCACCACTTCTTCTTCCTCAGGCTCTTCCCCTTGAGCTAGATCTGCACCTAATCGAACACCTTCGACACTCATGGAAGGCGAATACAGGAAAGTGGCTGTAATCAAGCTATCTTCGTCCTGAATATGGTCATACATCTCTTCTTCTCCACCTGCACCCGTAATGTATTGAATATCCTCTCGGTCCGCCTCTTCAATCGCTTGCAATACACCAAAAGCCATGCCGTCATCCTGGGTATAGACAGCATCGATGTTATCTTGAGCCTGTAAAACGTTTTGCATGACATCTAGCGAGGTCTCCGTTGAGAAATCCCCGTCCTGGGAAGCGACGACTTCAATGCCGTCTTCGCCTTCAATCGCTTCTTCAAAACCGGCGCCACGTTGTTCCGTCACCGAGTTGGGCGGCCCGGTAATTTCTACGATATCCCCTTCCCCATCCAATTCGTCAATGAGATATTGACCGGCATTATAACCGATGCCTTCATTATCCCCGGTAACAACCACTTCGGCAGCATCATTTTCCAACTCCCGGTCTACGATAACCAGGGGAATATCCGCGTCAGCCACATTCTGTCCGGCCGGCGTCAACGCAGCTGATTCGATAGGAAGGAGGACCAGGGCATCTACATCCTGGGAAATTAAATCATCGACGTCGTTCGCTTGCTCGTTGGGATCCTCGGCATTAGTCATCACATAATCGATACCTTCATTTTCTGAAATGTCATTTGCTTCTGTTTCGGCCTGATCAATTAATGCGCCCATCCACCCGTGCGTGGCAGATGGTAAAGAGATTCCGATCGTCAGATCAGTATCTTCATCATCACCATTTTCACTGTCACCGGTGGCTTCACCGTCTCCACATGCAGACAAACTTATGGCTGTTCCCAGGGCCAAGCCGAAAAACCATACTCTCTTCATCACCGTTCTCCCCCTTTGTTTTGTGGATACGCTCTCCCTGTAAACGATTACAATTACAGCTAAGGACAGCGCTCTACTATTAATCCTTTTATATTTAATAGCAGAGCGCCAGCCTTAATTGCTTGTTATCCTGATGTCGACTCGCGCATGATTAATTCATGGTCCAAAATAATGCTTTCAACGTCATTTCCCTGAATCTTTTTAATCAGCATGTCAACGGCAAGCGTTCCCATTTTATACATGGGCTGGGCGATGGTTGTAAGAGCGGGGTTCGTCATATTGGAAAAATCGATATTGTCAAAGCCCACCACAGCGATATCATCCGGCACATGAAAGCCGCAGGCATGTATTTCTTTTAACGCACCAATAGCCAACAAATCAGACACGGCAAATACTGCCGTGGGGCGGTCCTCCAAGTTCAAAATACTTTTCACCGCTTGCTGCCCATACTCAAACCCCAGGTGCTCGGTGTGGTATATATATTCTTCTTTAACGGCCAGGCCATGCTCCTTTAACGCTCTTTGATACCCTTCATTCCGTTGTCTCGCATAAAGATATCTTTTATCCGAATTGATAAATGCAATGTTTTCATTCCCGATCTTGATTAAATGCTTAACGGCCCGATAAGCGGCTTCTTCGCTGTCAATCGTCACATAAGGAATGTCACTCTCCACCGCGTATTCACTGCATTGAACGATAGGATGGTTCTCAGCCAATTCCATTAGGGCTTCCATGTTCACAGCCGGGTCCATGGAAATGATGCCATCAGCCATTTTAGTCCTGACTAAATCGAAATATATGTTTTCCCTTTCCGGGCTGGAGTCTGTTTCACATAATAAAATATTATAACCTTGGCTGATCGCGATGTTTTCAATGCCTTTAATGATATCAAAATAAAACGGATTGGAAATTTTGGGGATAAGTATTAAAAGCAACCGGCTTTCAGAGTTTCTTAGGTTTCTACCGAGCATACTCGGTTGGTAATTCAATTTTTTAATGGTATCTTCAACTTTAATTCTTGTTTTTGTCGCCACTGACCCCTGGCCGTGCAAAACGCGGGAAACAGTCGCTACAGATACCCCTGCTTCTTGTGCCACCTGCTGAATGTTTGCCATCATTATTCGTCCCAACTGTTTGTAATCGATTACATTAATTATTGTAATGCCCTCATAATTATCTGTCAACTAAAAATTTTTTACTTGATAAACGCACATATTTTGTATATGGTAATAGTGTAAAGGATTACATTGCTGTCTATTCAGAATAATTGAAAGGGAGGCTATCATGAAATTAGGTGTTTTTACCGTATTATTTTCCGATCAACCATTTGCCGACATGCTGGACTATGTTTCTTCGAAAGGGATTGAAGCCGTTGAATTGGGTACCGGCGGCTACCCCGGTGACGCACACTGTAACGTTGATGAACTATTGAACAATGACCGGGCTCTCCAAACGTTTCAACGACAAATATCCGAACATAATCTTACGATCAGTGCTCTCAGCTGTCATGCCAATGCGCTTCATCCCCGCAAAGAGATTGCTGAACCAGCCATTGATTTATTGGATAAAACGATACGTCTTGCTTCCAAATTAGGGGTATCAGTCGTCAATACATTCTCCGGTTGTCCCGGCGATCATGAACATGCCCTATACCCTAATTGGCCGGTGACCCCGTGGCCCCATGATTTTCAGGACATTCTAAAGTGGCAATGGGAGGAAAAACTCATTCCGTTTTGGAAAGAAAAAAATAACTTCGCCGAGGAACACAATGTAAAAATCGGTTTGGAACTTCACGGCGGCTTCTCCGTCCATACGCCCGCGAATATGCTTCGTTTGCGGGATGCTTGCGGCGATGCGATTGGCGCTAACCTTGACCCGAGCCACATGTGGTGGCAAGGCATCGATCCGATCGAGGCCATCAAAATTCTCGGGCGCGAACAAGCGATTCATCATTTCCATGCTAAAGATGCGATTATCGATCAACCGAACATGAATCGCAACGGGGTCACCGATATGACCGATTACGCCGACATGAAGAGCCGCGCCTGGTATTTTCGCACCGTAGGGTTTGGACACGACACGAAAACGTGGGCCGACATCGTCAGCACCCTGCGATTAATGGGGTATGATGATGTTGTAAGCATTGAACATGAAGATGGATTAATGTCTATTGATGAAGGATTTACGAAGGCCGTTGAAAACCTGAAACCTGTGATGGTTAAAGAATCGGTTCAAGAGATGTGGTGGGCATAACTTTCAGTGGCGAGCGCGCAATACTGCGCGCTTTTTTGGGACGTTTTATATATTTACCCGTAGCAACCGTAGGCCTCCACCACATGAATCCTCGGTATTTCAATGCCGAGAGGATCTCACATTAATCGCTTCATAACATCCATCATTTCATTGATCATTTCTTCCTTATTCCCTTCTTGGATGGCATTGGCGACACAGTGGTTTGTATGGTCTTCCATTAAAGCAACATGCACCTGCTTCATGGCTGATTGAATCGCCGAGATTTGATGAAGGATATCGACACAATATTTATCCTCATCTACCATCTTCTGTACCCCGCGGACTTGGCCTTCAATTCGTTTCAGCCGGTTGAGTAATGCTTGCTTGTTTGGTTGGACGGTTTCCTTTTCTTGTGTTGGCATATATATTCCCTCCTTTGTTGAGAAGGGATCGTGCTGATGAGAACACGATCCCTCTTTTTTAAGCTACATTATACCCTTGTTCTTCAATGGCTTCCGTAATTCCTTGAGATCTATTTTCGATTATATTTCACCATACACGGGTAAGGTATTCAAGTGATGAGTTGAACGCTGCTTTTCTCGTCCATCTTCTCAGCCATGGTTTCAAGGTATTGCTGCACATGTTGAGCAGCCAGCGCACCGTCTCCCGTCGCTGTCACAATCTGGCGTAGGGATTTTTCGCGAATATCCCCGGCTGCATAAATGCCTGGGATGTTCGTCGCCATTTCTTCATCAGTGACCACATAACCTTCTTCGTTTGTAATGCCCAGTCCCTGGACACTATCATTTAAAGGAAGCATGCCAATGTAAATAAACACACCGCCTACAGAAAGGGACGACATTTCCCCGCTTTCCGTATCTTTCATGGTTACACTGCCGACTTTCCCCTCTTGTTCATGGATGTCTGTCACAACTTTGTTCCAGATAAATGTGATTTTCTCATTCTTAAACGCGCGTTCTTGTAGAATTTTTTGGGCACGAAGTTCGTCCCTTCGGTGAATAATGGTCACCTTGGAAGCAAAGCGGGTGAGATACATCGCTTCTTCTACAGCAGAATCCCCGCCTCCAATCACCACAAGTTCACGATCTTTAAAGAACGCGCCATCGCATACGGCACAATAGGAGACCCCACGCCCGAGAAGTTCTTGTTCTCCCGGAATGCCGAGCTGTTTATACGCTGCTCCTGTTGCTACAATGACTGAACGGGCACGAAATGCTTGATTTCCTGTCAGCACTCTTTTCGTGTCTCCTTCATCGATGATTTGCTTAATGTCGCCATACGCATAGTCAGCTCCAAATGCTTGGGCGTGTTGAAACATCTTATGCGAAAGGTCAGGACCTAGAATGTGATCAAATCCGGGATAATTCTCAACATCTTCGGTATTGGCCATCTGACCGCCCGGCATGCCACGTTCAAGCAATAGCGTGCTGGCATTTGCACGTGAAGCATAAACGGCAGCTGTCATTCCGGCAGGGCCTGCACCGGCAATGATTACATCATAGATATTTTGAGCATTCACAGTAAACACCTCCTTCCCATCGTTTATGACATTTTGAAATCCTACTGTGGGTGCTTCACTGTCTGTGCCCTGTTGACTCAGGAATTGAGCGTTTATCCCTTTTTTCATCCCCTCTTTTTTATGCTTGTATCCCTACGGGGGGTGGGTATTATTTCGTTTAAAAAACCCAGGTATATAATGATGATGACTTTGGTTATTCTTTTACTTCTATAATAAATGGATAGGCGTTAACGTCATCGCCAAACTTAAATTCGGCCCAGATTTTGTACATGCCAGGCTTAGAGAAATGCGCATTAAACGTTGTTGTGTTATCTGTTTCTGGATGGACATGAATGTAGTGTTCAACATCCTCATCAACAATCACAACATGACCCAAGGCGCCTAGATACGGATCCGGTTTTTCGCCATGCGTATCAAAGACTAAAGGAACGTCTTCCCCAACCGTAGCATCCACCGCATTTAACGTGACGGTCTTCCCATTACGCTCTTTCGTCCAATGATCTTTTCCGTCAAGGTTTGCTTTAGCTTTACTTGTTTCGTCGGTGCCCACTTGTAAAGTATTGGGCATAATTTGGTATGTCTTATTTTCCGGTGCAATATCAACGAATGCTTGATAAGTGCCGTCACTTAACGCTTGATTGACCGAATAATATCCCGGTTGCTCCTTCTCCGGATGTAAATGATAGTACGCCTCTAAATCATTGGAAACCATGATAAAATGCATCTTTTTATCATGTTGGATAGCTAATTCAGGCGGGCTCCCAGTATCATCTTCCAATTCAATAAAAACTTTCCCATCATTATATGTCACATTAGTTTTAACCTGTGATTCGACATTATGGTCATGATGATGGTGTTTGCTATGATCCATTGTTTATTCTGCCTCCTTTTGAACGTCTGAAGTTTCGTTGGCTATGGCTTCACCTCATACCTTATAGGGGTATATATTTTTGTTAAAAGGAGATCGTGCTGCATAAGCACGATCCGCCTTCCTAGGCAACATCGTATCCTTGTTCTTCAATGACCTCTGTAATATTTTTTAACTCCACTTTATCCGGATCAAAGGTGACGTCGACTTTTCCACCTTCCAAATTGACCTTTACTGTTTCAACCCCGTACAGTTCTCCCACATTTCCTTCTATAGAGCTCACGCAATGTCCGCAAGACATTCCTTGTACGTTAAGTGTTTTATTTGTCATTTAAATGACCTCCCTCATTTTTAATTCTTTTCCAGTTTACCCCGGATAGGTATTGTGAAGTGAAAATTTCCGTTCCACGCTCTTATTCAATATTTGATAGTTCATCTTCTGTGACCCATTTATGATTTTCCACTTCTTCGCCACCGGTCGTCGGTGTGTAATCAATCATATAGACGGTTGTTTCTTCAGCTTCATCAATCTCAGCCGTGGCTCCTTCCATCCCGTCCATATGATCAGCATCTAATGTGACTTCTGTTCCCGGTTCAAGTGTTTCCTCCCCGACGTCTTCGATTTCTTCATGAACCACCCATTCATGATTTTCTACTCTTTCTCCGCCA
The DNA here is from genome assembly GCF_900100185.1 of Natribacillus halophilus. Lineage (GTDB taxonomy): Bacteria > Bacillota > Bacilli > Bacillales > Marinococcaceae > Natribacillus > Natribacillus halophilus. The sequence goes on from NZ_FNEN01000003.1 coordinate 167,083, forward strand.
TTGGTTGGGGTATAAGAAACAATGTAGGCAGTCGTATTATAAGCTCCAACGATGGTAGCTTCGGCACCTTCCATTTCTTCCATATGGCCGCCCTCCACCGTTGCTTGGCTTCCCTCTTCAAAAGATGGATTCTCTTCTTCCTCTAAATCATCCGGAACCTCACCGGAGCTGGAATGATCCATGTCTTCGTGCATGTCTTCGTCCATACTGTTATCCTCGCCGGAATCCATATCTTGATCTGGCATTGAATCTTCCTCGCCAGTGCCACATGCAGCTAATGCAAATGCTGTTACCAGGGAAACGGACCCTATCATGATTTTTTTCTTCACTTTAATACGTCCTTTCAAAATGGCATCCTTATTTTAATTCTTTTTTAATTTACCATACCCTGGATACGTATTGTCAAGTTAGCGCAGATTATCTTAATCGAAAACCACTTTCTGCCCTAAACAATGTTTATTGTATTGTAATTCCGTTTGGATTTTCGCCAACATTTACAGTTGTAATCACTTCACTTTTTTCTATATCAATAACACTCACGGTATTGTCATACATATTGGTTACATATACGAACTTGTTATCTTTGCTTGTAACAATGCCGTGAGCACCATTACCCACTTCGATGGTTGCAACAACCTCTTTTGTTTCTAAATCGACTTTCGTAACACTGTTTGACGGATTTTCGGAAGTCCCTTGATTTGCAACCCAAGCATATTTATCGTCAGATTGAATATAAACTTGGACAGGACCTTTACCAACTTTAACCTTCTCGACTTTTTCAGAAACAACGTCCACAATAGCTAGGGAATTTTCACTATTTAATGTCGCAACAAGTGTTTCTCCATCTTTGGTGATTCCTGTTGTAACCGGAACATTTCCCGACTATAATTTTCTTCGTTTCTTTCATTTGCCCTAAATCAATGACGCTAACAGTATTTTCATTCATATTTGCGATATAAGCGAACTTACTGTCTGCTGAAATTCTTAAACCGTGCGGACCATTACCTGTTGAAATAGTATGAACCACTTCATAGGTTTTCATATCAATAACAGGCACATTATTATTTCCGGTATTTGTCACAAGAGCATATTGATTGTTTTCTGTAAATACAATGTGAGCAGGATGTGCTCCACTATCTACTTCTTTGATTAGTTCGTTTGTTTTGGCATCATAAAAGAGCTGCCTTCTCATTTTTTGCATCGTGTCCATCATGGGCTTCATGTCCTCCATGTCCTCCTGAAGGAACAATCGTAATACCCATCATTTTATTATCAGGCGACATTTGTACGTTATGCACTGTACCATTGATTTTTATTGAGTCGAAAACTTTATTTGTTGAAACATCAATTTTTGAAATACCACCTTCATTTGCCGTGAAATAAAAAAGTGTGTTATTTGTCATTTTAATGACCTCCTAATTTTTGATTCCTTTTTTATTTACATTACCCCTGTTAGGTATTTTACGGTAAAAATTTATATTTTATTTCATGACCTTCTTGTATGAATTTTTTAGATCTGTATCCATTCATTCTCTAAAATGCTCATCTGCCACAAGCTCCAATAACCATCTTCCATTTTTCTAAAATCCCTGAGTAGACCTTCTTTTACAAAGCCCGCTTTTTCATAAGTCTTTATAGCTGGTTCGTTAAAAGCAAATACGCCTAGCCCAACCCTGTGTAAAGATAAGCTATCAAAAGCAACTTTGAGTAATTCAGTAACCATTTTCTGCCCTATTCCTTTGCCACGTATTTGGGTGTTGCCTAATAAAACTTTGCTTATGCTTGCAGAGCGGTTCTTTAAGTCAATATTTTTTAGAGAAATGTGTCCAATGGTTTCATTGGTTTCATTTAAAACGGCTTTGTATATATACACTGTTGAGTTTTCCTCATTTGCACCTTTTATATATTGATTTAATTGTTCTTCATCTAACGGGTAACTAAATTGCGTTCCCGCCCATTGCATAAGAAACTCAGGCGAGTCAATCCAACTTATTAGTAAATCAAAGTCTTCTCTGCCAAAGTGTTCCAACCTAATCAATAACATTCACCTCTCTCAAAAGTCATATTGCCAAAATCCATAATGCAATACGATCCTAGGGTATACAAAAAGTACGGGTGAGAACGATTTATTCAGTCGATTTAATTGAAATGCTTTCTAACCGATGTCTTAGCTGATCCATACGGACAAACCGGTCTTCCCGCATTACTTCCTTTTGGCCTTTGAATAATAGGAGGATAGGAGCGGTGAACACAAGAAATTGTCCTGCAACTTCCTTTACTTGATCCACATCGATATGTGCAAGTTTTATTTGAGGAAATTGAGATACCATTTCTTGAACCTTAGGCCACAGTGCGTGACACACACTGCAACTTTCACTTGATAGGAACAAGAATGTCACATCGTTGTTCACTAAAAATTGATTGACTTCTTCAATCGTCTTTAATTCCAAGAAATGGGCCATACTATCCCCCTAGCTTATAAATTTCCCCTCGAAATCATTATTATTCATTTGTGAATAACTATTATCTTTTCTATTGGTGTTAGATTTTCCAAGAGTTTGCACCAGTCTCAGAATCCTATACATGCACTGCACAGCGGTTTGGTCCAATTTCCATTTCGCGTTGTTTTTCTTCTGCCGGATTCACTTTACCCATATTGGTTTGGCGTATATTATCATGTTCATTTGGCTGCGGTGGCAGATTCTCGGTGACCATCTTCCGAAATGCTTGTTCATCCTCCACCTGCAAGGCTTTATTGCGCTGATATAAATCACCAAGTCGTACATTAACACTGGCATCTTCGCTCAGTTCCTCTATAGACGAATAGTGGCCAGGCAATACAATCAAATCATCAGACAGGTCTTTATAACGGCTGTACAAGGTTTCGCGCAAATCGCCAACCCAGTCTTCCGCCTTACCGGCAAGATCGGGACGGCCGATGGATTTAACGAACAGAATATCACCGGTCAGAAGGTACCGATCATCAATAATCAGGGACGTGCTCCCTATGGTATGTCCCGGTGAATAAATTGGTTGCACTTTTACAGTTGTATTGCCGACTGTTAGATCACTGCCTTCTTCTAATGATGCATAGTCAAATGTGACCTCGCGAGCGTCTTTAGGTGGAAGGTGATAAGTTCCGCCTGTATGGTTAGCAAGCTGAAGGCTACCGGAAACATGGTCGGCATGGAGATGGGTATCGATCGTATGCTTGATGGTGACACCTTTTTCTTCAGCAAACCGTTCATAAATGTCCGTCATCCGGTTGGCGTCGATAACCGCTGCTTCATTTTCGGAAATAACCATATACGACAGACAACCCTTGCCAAGACGAACAAATTGATAAAGACTTCCGGCGTCATTCAAGTCAGCTATTTTGACCGGCTCCAGGTGCTCACTCCAGGCTTTCATACCGCCTTCCAAGTCTTTGACATTCGTAAAACCGTTTTCTTCCATCATCTTAGCTACCTTCTTGGATGATCGGCCTTTTGCACAAACAACGATAATTTCCTGATCTTTATTCAGTTTCTTAGTGACAGGATCGATGCCGTCCAGCAGATTGACGTAAGGTTCATTGATGACATAGACGCTGTCTCCTTCAATCTTCCAGTCATCAAACTCATCTGTATTCCGAACGTCCAAAATAAGCGTTTCTTCACGATTAACCACACGTCTTGCAAGTTCCTTCGTCGTTATACTTTGTGACATTCTCCATAACCTCCCCTTTTCTTTTGCACTTCCTTATCCATTGCTGCTCCCTCCTCCAAGCTTGCCAATGACATAATTGCATAGAGGGGGGGGGCCAACATCCTTGTGTCTTTTTGGATCGTTGCTTACATTCATAATACTATACATGCCTAGGGTATGCAACAGGTTGTGCTTGGCTCTATTTATTCCGGTTGGGACTCCCGCAGCACAGTCAAACAACAATGCATAGTGCTTGTACCATTATTGAACGCATATTTGAGATCTCAAAAAACGGATACAGTCTTCGATGTGTACGGGGGAACATATGAGCATGTCTCGATTTGAAGAAGAACAGACTGTAAGAACACTAAAGAATAGGGAACACACTTTTCAGTGATATCCCCCCCAAAAGTTTTATTTTAATTTTGGCAGAGCCTCTAGTGCTCCATGCCAGAAATTCTTTTCCGAACAAGTCCTCCTAAAAAAGAGTCGGGAACAGCCTTTGGGATGCACTTGGTGGATGCTACAGCCGCCTATGCTATGAACCTAATATTTGGGATTTTTACCATTTCGAGGACACTGGAACGCCCTGCACACCCCATTGGGGTTGTTCATCTATTTTGGGGGGCGGTGGAGTGGAGTGCCCTTCTTTTAGAGAATCCTAGCCATATTGAAGAAAGAACTTAAGAAACGTTCCACTAGATTAAATCTATCGTTTTATATGCAATCGAAGGGAAGGTAGGTAAGAACTTTTCTTACCATTTGCTTTTATCTAGATTCAGACCAATGCACAAAAATTTAATGCAAGAAAACCTTCCCTCCCCGCTGCCTCCAACCGATTGTTGAGGTGAAGCATACATGGATAAATTACACTTCATATTAGGTGGAGCTACATGGATTAATCTAGTCAATACTAAGTATATCTCCCATAAACAAGAAGTTGACATCCTCCTGGATCCATCAAGAACTCTTCAATGGATGGTGGAAAATAACCTATTACGGGAGTCTGACACTTTGGCTTTAGAAAACGAAGATTTGCTTGTTCCATTAATTGAAGAGCTTCATTCGCTTCGTCACTTTTGCAAAGTGATTCTGTCTGAGTTAAAACAACAAGGAAAACTATCTCTCGATACTACCGAACAATTAAATAGGCTTGTCCAACAAGTAAAGGTTAGTTTGACTGTTGTTCCAAAACACGAAAAATTAAACTTGGTAACCGAAGGAATAACAGCTAGAGATCATGTACTTTACAATATTGTCTTCTCAATTATTAACACATTGGATAGTACCTTCTATCGGCCGTATTAGGGAGTGCGAACATCCGGAATGTATTCTCTACTTTGTCGATACATCAAAATCCGGAAAAAGACGCTGGTGCAGTATGGAGCTATGTGGAAATCGCCAAAAGGCGGCCGATTTTTATGCAAGGAAAAAGAATAAAAATTAAAAGAAGCGGTTAATGGCAATTGGTCGTATCATGACTTTTTGCCACATTTGTTTTTTGAGAGTGTTATATAAATATTGCTTTCCCTCCCTCCTCCCGGCTCATTCAATTTAAATATATTGTAATCATACAGTAATAGAAACTCCATATATTCTTCATATTTTCTTGTTATCTTGATTTATGAATTCAAATATAGGGAGGACGATTCCATGTCAATTGGAAAAACTGGCAAAATACTTTTCTCTTCATCGCTCATAACGGCGGTTATGTTTGCACCGGCGTGGAGCGAAAGTGTCTCCGCATATGCCCCGGGAGACGAAGATTCTAGTGGACAAAATGTCGAGGAAAACACAGGGGATTCCCAAAACTACCTATTGAGAAATGACCAAGGTAGTGAGGTGGAGCAACTACAATCTGATTTAAGCACTCAAGGGTACACTCTTCAAGTCGATGGGATATTCGGTCCTGAAACAGAAAATGCTGTCGAAGCGTTTCAAAGTGATCAAGGACTCGGAATAGACGGAGTAGTAGGCCCAAATACATATGATGCATTATCATCAGACAATTCAGGTAGTGGTGATGCATCAGCATCAGAAGGATCAGATAACGGTGAGTCGCAAACCCAAGATTCATCCTCTGACTCGGGAATTGTGGCCACCGCTGAAAGTGTCCTGGGAACACCTTATGTTTGGGGCGGTACAACACCGGACGGATTTGATAGCAGCGGCTTTATCAACTACGTGTATGATCAAAATGGCATCGATGTTTCCCGAACCCATGAAGCAATGTGGAATAACGATGGGGAACACGTAACGTCTCCGAGCATTGGGGATCTTGTCTTTTTTGAAGGAACGTATGAGACATCGGGAGCTTCTCACAGCGGTATATATATCGGAGATGACCAAATGATTCACGCAGGAAGTGATGGGATTGTAGAAGCAGACATCTCCAGTGATTATTGGCAAAACCACTTCTTGGGAGTTAAATCTATGCAGTAATCATAATAAGGATAAGCTGTTGCTATGATTAGTTCATTGCAACAGCTTTTTTTAGACCAACCGGAACGAAAATCACATATTATCGAAAGAGTTCGCTAAAATGGCCATAAATTTTGCGAATCGTCACTTTGCGCCGCTTCAATATCTGCAGCAATAGGCACCGTATCCGTCTCCATTCCATCATATTGGCGAATGATCTGACCATCCGGATCAATCAAATAATGCTGTGTGGAATGAATAATATCGTTTGCCTCCGGATCTTCTTCGACAACAGTTGCAAATGATTGTTGCGCAAGCGCTTCTATGTCTTCTTGTTCATATCCGGTGAGAAAATGCCAACTGTCAAAATCAGCGTTATAATTCTCCCCATACGATCGTAATTGTTCAGGATCATCAAAGTCCGGATCAACAGTAAACGACACGATGGGGATCTCCAGTCCTTGTTCTTGAAGATCCACTTGTAAACTCGCCATATTTGGCGTCATCATATTGCACACCGTCGGACAACGGGTAAATACCATATTGGCGACCCAGTAATCCCCTGCCAAGTCTTCATTTGTGACGGTTTCCTCATCTTGATTCGTAAAGAAAAAGTCATTCACGTATAACTCTGAATCCGACAAATCGGTGTCATCGGTCCCTGTTCCGTATAACCAACTGCAACCACCAGTCATCAACATCAGCGTTCCAAAAATAAGGGTTATTTTTTTCATTTATGATTTTCCCCCATCTGCCCCTATTCCATCTCTTCCAACTGTTGCAGCATTTGCTCGTGGTTCATGGCTCCAAGTGCCATGAATTGTATTCTTCCATTGGAATCAATCATATATGATGTCGGGTATGCCATAATCTCATAGGCATCCATGACGTCGGCTTCTTCATCCATAGGAATCGGGAAGGTCAAATCAAATTCGTCTACAAAGTCTAAACCTCCTCCAGATTATTTTCCGTCTCTGTCATATTGACGGCCAATATGACGACATCCTCTTCATCATAAAGTTTCTGCATATCAGGCATTTCTGCCCGGCACGGTGGGCACCAGGTTGCCCAGAAGTTGAGCATTACCCGTTCTCCCCGATAGTCGGATAAACGCATTGTTTCACCATCCAATGTTTTTAGCTCGAAATCAGGAGCAATTTCACCTTCCTCCAATCCAAATTCATCTGATTCATCTGATTCTTCCGCTCCCTCCGTAGGTGGAGATTGAACACTATCATCTAAAACGGTATTATTTTCTTCTGCTGAATCATCCGATGACATTACAAAATCAAAGATGGCCCAGCCAAGCGCTCCGATCACAATGACAATGAGAATTCCTTTTTTCATTGATAAGCCCTCCTCTAGTTACCCTAGTTGTGACATCCACGTATCATCGATTAAATCAAGCAAAAATGTGGAAATAGCCGGCATCAAACCTAAGAATAGAACCAGACCCATAATAACCATAAGTGCTCCGCCAACCTTCATAATCACCCCGCTGTGCCGCACAATCCATTTCGTTGAACCGAGAAAAAACGTTAAAATAATGAAAGGCAGCGCAAAACCAATGACATAAAACATCGTGTAGAACACACCCTGACCCGGATTGGATGCCGCAAGGAGCAAAATGGATCCAAAAATCGGCCCGATACAAGGCGTCCATCCGGCAGCAAAGCCTAATCCGACGAAGAAAGTGCCCATAAACCCGACCGGCTTTTTTGTATAGTGTAAACGTTTTTCCTTCATCAGTGTCGGTATCGTAATCCATCCAGCAACAAACAACCCCATGAATATGATAAATATCCCGACAATTCGCTGGATTAACAGGCCGGTATCACCGATTAATAAATTTTGCACCCATTGTCCCAAAAAGGAAGCCCCAGCCCCCAGGCCGATAAATACCAGCGACACCCCGAGCAAAAAGAACATTGAATGGCTTAATAGCTGACCGCGGATTTTTGTATCATGATCCCCCTGTAATTCCTTCACACTAATGCCGGTAATGTAGGACATGTAGGCAGGAAAGATCGGCAGTACACAGGGAGACAGGAAGGACAACGCCCCTGCACCGAGCGCTAACATCATTCCGACTAACAACATTGTTTCTGCTTCAATGGCACCCATTATGCATCCCACTTTCTTTTGCTAAAAAACATGATTGATAAACAACCAATGAAAAACAAACCGATAAACCACGGGTCAATCATATAACCAAATACGGTAACAAATGGTTGAATAAAAGTTAATACCAGCATCCCTGCTGTCCAGCCGGCTAATATCGTTATGAGCGTCGTTATATGCTCACGCATAGAAAAATATATGATGAGTAATATGGCCAATAAAACCAAATACCCTAGAGAGTATGAATTGTCCAAGACCATTTGCATAAATTCATAGAAAAAGGAAGCGACTAGAAATACATGCGCAAACACTTCAGCAAATGCGAAGATATCCAAATGATGACGTATCGTTTTATAAACAACGATGATGGCAGTGAACAGCGTTGCCAGATAGAATGCGCCCGAATCCCCGGGATAAGCCAGCACAGCCATGGGATCCTGAATGAATAATGATAGATTCAACAAGATTTTCCCAACCCAGACAAAGATAACGAAATTAATCAGTTGTGACGTCAACGCTTCTATTTGTTTTTTCTTTTCTGCTTTCGGCCAATCACTTAATAAATTAAAGGAAATCAACCCGACAGCAACACTTGCAATAATGATACCGATAGATACGATGGCGCTGGTAATCACCATGAAGCGCTTCCTCCATTTACTTTCATCTTAAGCAACGTTTATATCATCCAGGAAGGAACAAACTGCCCTAAATACATCGCGATCGTCTCGAAATAACCTGTGAAAAGAAGAATACCCAGGATAATCATAATGACGCCACTCCCTTTTTGAATGGCAGGTAAAAAACGATTGATGGAACTAAGCTTCTGGAAAGATTGCGCATAAAGAAGCGAAATCCCTATGAATGGTAACCCCAGTCCCATTGAATAAGCAAAAAGCATGGTTGATCCGGTGAGCATCGTTCCGGATGCGCCCGCAAGGGTGAGAATGGAACCGAGCGTGATACCAATACAAGGGGTCCATCCAGCTGCAAATACAAGCCCAAACAGAACCGAACCGGAAAAGCTCGTAGCTTTTTTCGGGGTTTTTGCTACTCGTTTTTCAGTAAACAAGGCGCGAATGGAAATGAGCCCCGTCATTTGTAATCCAAATACAATGATGAGGATGCCGCCCACTTGCATAATGGCGCTACTGTACTGATTAAACCATGATCCCAGCAAGGTTGAGGATAATCCCAGCAGCAGGAAAATAATCGTAAAGCCAAGAATAAAGCCGATGCTTCGGGAAAAAATTAACCGGCGATCCGCATTGATAGCCCCCGATGATACATTGGCGCCGGTCAATTGAGCCAAATAAGCCGGAAGCAATGGAAAAATACAAGGGGAAAAGAAAGATATAAGACCTGCCATAAAAGCGATGCCGAGCGATACATCATCCATATAACGAGACCCTCCTCTTATATTGAGACATGATCATCCACTTACGCTCTTCTTGAGCGACGTTTGCTAATGAACAAAAAGAGGACGTAGATGACCACACCTGCTAATAATGGTTTTCCCATCCAAAGACTAATGTTGAAAAGAAGATGGAAATAAGATGGAACATTGTACGCGGCAGATATAATCCCGGACATACACAAACAATGCAATCCGATGGCGATGACAGCCAAAGCAACCCACCAATCCCTTCCAGTCATTCATCGCCCTCCTTTGCTTCCGGAAACTGCAGCACAAATGTCGTCCCTTTTCCGGGAACACTTTCTGCTTGAATGCTTCCATATTGAAGTTCCGTTAATTGTTTCACTATGGCCAGTCCTAAGCCTGTCCCTCCGAAATCACGTGCTCTTGACTTTTCACCACGATAAAAACGCTCAAAAATGTAGGGAAGATCTTCAGCGGCGATGCCTCTTCCCGTATCCGAAATTTTTACTTCGATGTTCCCTTCTTTCAAGGATACCTCGATCCAAACATGCCCATTTTCCGTATAACTCACCGCGTTTTGAAGCAAATTGGTGAAGATCTGTTCCAGACGGAAACTGTCAGCTACAATGGGAGGAAGCTCTTCTTCTATATCGACAGTCAAGGATGTGTTCTTTTTCTTTGCTTCGGTCGCCACTTTTGTGTTTGTATGCCGGATGATGTCTCTGATATAAACCAACTCAAGGTTTAAGGGAAAACGCCCTTCTTCCATTCGGGATAATTCAAATAAATCATGGATCATTCGATTCACACGGTGCACTTCTTCATGAATAATATCGATAAACTGTTGTTTTTCGGTCTCATCCTGATAAAGCCTTTTCTTTAGTGCATCACCATAGCCTTGGATATAAGACAGTGGCGTCCGTAATTCGTGGGACACGTTCGAAAAAAAAGCCTGCCTATTGTTCCGATATCTTTTGAGTTCGCGCGCCAACTCATTCATGGAATGGGAAAGCAAGCCCACCTCATCTCTCGTTTTCACAGGTACTTCCACGTCTAGCTCCCCCCTCGCCATTTGATTTGCCGCTCCTTCCATCATCTGAAGAGGATTTGAAAATTGTCTGGAGATAATAAACGTAAAACCAAAAGCAAGAAGGAAGGCGCCAATCCCTGATAGAAACAATGCATGCTGTACTTGAATGGCTGATTGATCCATGAGGTCTGAAGGCGAAAAAACAAAGACCTCTCCAATATCGTCATCCTCCACTTGTTCTCCGGCATAAATATATTCTTGCTGATCATTTGGGTCTGTAAATGTTCCAATATCATGTTCAGGGGGATGAAAACCGCTGATTCCACAATCTTCGACAACGTTTCCACTCGGGTCAGTGATCATTATCTTTCGAGGTGTCTCCTGATCCATCGATTGGATAAGTGGTTCTATGTCAGGATTAGCGACCTCAGCAAGAATGGTTGCATAATGAGAAGCCATTTCCTCTGTATCTTCGTACAAATGGGCTTCATTATAGTTGGTAAAAATCTGGACCATCACATAACCTAACGGAAGCAGGACAATGAGAAACAAAATCATGATCGATCCGCCAAGCTTATAAAAAATCCTATTCATCGGCTATGTCCCTTCCGTTGTATTAAATGTGTATCCCACTCCCCACACGGTCTTTATTGGGTTAAATGGTAGACCGGCCTTTTTCAACTTGGTTCGGATATTTTTGATATGGGTATCAATCGTTCGAGGATCTTGCCATTCACTCTCGATTGACCAAATCTGCTCGATGACATTCTCCCTTGTATACACCCGTCCGGGATGGTTAGCCATTAAATATAAGATCTCGAATTCTTTTGCAGTTACTTCGACGGATTGGCCCGCCACTTTTACGTCGTACCGGTCCGGTTGAATAAATAATTCACCGGCTGTGATTTCTACCGGCTCCTCGTTTAAAGGGCTGGATTTTCGCCTGAGCAGTGCTTTTACACGTGCGACGAGTTCCTCCGGTGCGAACGGTTTGACGAGATAATCATCCGCCCCAAGATCCAGCCCTTTAACCCGATCTTCCACTTCTGTTTTCGCTGTAAGTATCAAAATCCCTATAGGGGACCCTCCAATACGCAGGTGCCTGCAAACCTCCCAGCCATCGGTTCGCGGCATCATAATATCCAAAATGATGGCATCGTAGCTTTGATTGGTGGCCATTTGTATCGCTTCTATTCCGGAACTTGCTTCATCAAGTTCATAGCCTTCCTTTGTCAGATAAAGTCCGATCAACTGTCGCATTTTTCGCTCATCATCTACAATGAGAATACGTTCCGCCACTTTGGCTCCTCCCATGATTAATCTGTTTTCAGTTTAACGAGTAAATATGTGATTTATGTGAAGACTGGGCGCTTAAAATTTGATCATTCTTTGAAAAATAAAAAGATACCCTGAAGACGGATAGGATACAGCCTCAGGGTCAAGAGTATTATGCAGTCTTTCTACGTCGATTCAATGGATACATTACCTTCCGCTTTTATTTGAACATCTGCTTTTCTCAACATATTTCCGACTTCGCATTTGTTGTCTGCGATCTCAATGGTTTTATGAGCTGATTGGATTTGGGCTTCTGTTGCATCGGCAGATACAGTAATACGGGTATCATGTATGATTTTAAAGCCTTCTTCCTTTGACTTGATCGATTCTGTATCCACGTCTATAGAAGAAACTGGTATCTTTCTTCCTTCAAGCATACCTGTAAGTGTCATAATGAAGCAGGCTGTCGCAGAAGTTAAAAGTATTTCTTTTGGATCTGCGCCTTCTCCACTTCCACCTAAAGATTCGGGTATCGCGATGTTTGTTTCCAGGTCATTGACTTTAATGCTTCCACTTCCTTTTGCGCCTCCACTCCAAACAGTCTTTAGGTTTGTTTTTGTATCAGCCATATTTATCAAAACTCTCCTTTAATGTAAATGATCCTGAAACTCATTCCAATCTTGAACGCTGTTTTCTAAACGAAAGGCATTGATGCCATTACTTCGTAAAAGCTCTACAGCCTCTGCCGATAGCAAACAGTATGGCCCTCGGCAATAGGCAACAACATCAGTGTCGGTTGGCAAAGAAGAGAGTTTTTCCCTTAATTCCTCAAATGGCATGGAAACAGCACCCGGAATGTGCGCATTTTCATATTCTTCTTTCGGTCTGACATCCAACAATAAGACTTCCCCTTTTTCCATACGATCGTTAAGGTCTGCAAGCGAAATCCCGTCCATGCCCATATTGGCATTTAGAAACGTCTGTTTTATTTGTTGGACTTGGGCAAACTGTTTTTCCGACAATGTATGCAGGGAATGAATAAAGTCGGAAATGACGTCATCTGCCAATTCATAGATCACATAATTGCCTTCCTTCCGAAACTTGACCATTCTGGCATTATTAAGCGTTTGTAAATGCTGCGATACATTCGCCACAGACATCGTCGTTGCTTTCGATAATGCTTCCACCGACTTCGGACCTTGAGATAAAAGATCAAGAACTTCCAATCGTTTCGGACTGGACAGGCATTTCCCTATTCGGGCGAATTCTTGATACAATAAATCTTTTAAATCTCTTTCATCCACCATTTCAAAACACCTCCTATTCAATTATATTGATGTATAGTTGAATTAAACCTGACTAACCTTTTGGTCAAACTAAACGGTACCTGCGATCTTTTGTAACCTGCTATTGTTTGAATGTTCCTTTATTTCTTCGACATATTGTTGTGCAGCTTCAGCGGCAATACTGCCATCGCCGGTGGCTGTTACAATCTGTCGAAGTCCTTTTGCGCGAATATCCCCTGCTGCAAAAATGCCCGGAATACTCGTTTCCATTTGTTCGTTTGTCGGAATATAGCCATCCTCATTTGTAATGCCTAACGATTTAAATGGTTCACTAAGTGGTATCAACCCAATGTAAATAAATACCCCATCAATCGGATGGTCATATTTTTCACCGCTTTTGACATTTTCAAGTGTGGCACTGCTCACCTTGCCGTCTGTTCCATTGATGGATTTAGCAACTGTATCCCAGATAAATTCAACTTTTTCGTTGTTAAAAGCACGATCCTGTAGGATTTTTTGTGCACGCAGTTTGTCGCGGCGGTGCACAATGATTACTTTACTGGCGAAGCGGGTGAGATACATTCCTTCTTCTACTGCTGAATCCCCGCCACCGATAACGATAAGTTCTTTCTCTTTAAAGAATGCGCCGTCACACACAGCGCAGTAGGACACACCGCGCCCTGTCAGTTCATCCTCACCTTCAATGCCGATTTTTTTAAATTGTGCTCCGGCTGTAATAATAAGGGAATGTGTTTTATATGCTTTATTACCGGCGATCACGCGTTTATAATCACCGTGATCTTCAACATCATTAATATTCCCGTAAGCATATTCAGTACCGAACTTTTTCGCATGCTCGAACATCTTATTGGATAAATCGGCGCCATAAATATGATCATAACCCGGATAATTCTCTACATCTTCCGTATCAGCCATTTGACCGCCCGGAATACCTCTTTCGATCATCAACGTATCTAAATCCGCACGTGAGGCATAAACAGCTGCTGTCATACCAGCAGGTCCAGCACCAACAATAATAACATCATACTTTCTTTCTTCGGACAAATGAATCCTCTCCTATTAAAATCGAACTCATCCAATCTATTCAATTGTTTAGTTGAATTATTGAATTATAAATCCTTTTTATCAAAAAGTCAATGAGGTTAACTTACCTACTTTCGTAATTGTACCGTCCTCAACGGATTATATTGTTTAATCTCTTGTATGGACAACAGGTTTAAGCTATAGTTCCCATGATATTCAATTCGTTAATTGTCAATCAATCATTGTATAAGCTCCACCATACAAAAGAATCGAATCGCCTGCCTCAGGAAGCAGCAGCTGAATTAATCATTTCCATATAGTCTTTATCATTTTCATCGTCGCAATTAGGGTATTTTTGCCCAACCCCTCAAAAAATCATGAGTTAAGAAACTTCTTACGAAATTCCTTTGGTGTTTGATTTTCTAACTCTTTAAATTTCGTTGAAAAATGGACACTATCGCTGTATCCTACTTCTAGACCAATTTCTGTGATCGAATGGACATTTTTATTATGCCCTAGACACAACCAAGACAGTATGTAGACCTTCGTGTACGGCTCGCAAGCCTAACCCTAAGAACATTGTTACCCGTGTATCTATTCATCTTTGTAGGCGCAATGGAAGCTGTTTCACCTTCCACGATTATCGAAAGCATTGTCATGGTTTTAGTTATACCATTTGCAATGGCTCATTTAACACGCTATTTATTAAAGAATAAGCAAACGTTTTTAAACGATAAACTGATCCCCTTTTTCTCTTCGGCTCAGATTATTTTTTTAGCATTAGCTATTACAGCCATGTTTGCTTCAGAAGGGTCTTATTTGATCAACAATCTAGAGATCATTTATATATTAATGATTCCTGTCTTGCTCTTCTTTGTCATTAACTTTGTTGTGGCACAGACGGTTGGAAAAGCATTGAAGTTTTCTTACGAAGATACAGTGAGCCTAAACTTAACCGTCATTGCACGTAATTCCCCTGTTGCTGTGATGATGGTGATCATGAGACATTATGGATCTCCTTCCTATCTTTAATATGTTCATATGTTCATATAATAACATCTATCTTTTTATACTACAAACTAATCCTGGCAGTATTCGACCTTGCAATATTGATCAGGAAGTTTTAAAAGGTACCTTTAGAGAAAACTTGCACAATCAAATTAAGGCGCTAAGAACCTTCTTAACGCCCGGCGTTTTCTTCTTTTACCCGTAACAACCGTAGGCCGTTCGCGGTCACAAGCAGTGTCGCCCCAACATCCGCAAGGATCGCGATCCAAAGGGTTAACCATCCCGGTATCACCAATAACAGCGCCAATAATTTAATGCCTAGTGAGAAACTAATGTTTTGTTTAATAATGCGTAGCGCTCGTCGACTCAGTTTCATCGTATAGGGCAATTTTTGTAAATCGTCTCCCATCAAGGCAACGTCGGCGGTTTCCAATGCGGTATCAGCGCCTGCTACTCCCATGGCGATGCCTACATTGGATGAAGCTAAGGCAGGGGCATCGTTTACCCCGTCTCCAACCATAGCTACTTTTCGATGCTTTTCTCTAAACGCTTGAACATAAGATAGTTTATCTTCCGGTAAAAGATTGGCTTGAACATCGGTCACACCCACTTGTTGGCCAATGGCAGACGCCGTATCTTGATGGTCACCCGTAAGCATAATCGTCTGGTCGATGCCGATGTCATGGAGTTTGGAGATGACTTCCTGGCTCGTGTCTCGAACTTCATCAGCAACGGCAATCAGAGCTAAAATGGACTTATTCGTTCCAACAAACATTCCCGTCTTCCCTTGCTTTTGGAGATCTTCAAGGGAATGACGAATGTCTGGATCAATGGCATATCCCAGCACATCTTCCCATAAACTTAGATTCCCAACGTGGTACGTCGTCCCATCGATCGTGCCTTTGATCCCTTTTCCCGTGATCGAAGTAAAATCTTGAACTTTTTTATGTTGGTAAGAAATATTCGCTTGCTTGGCTTGATCGACGATGGCCGAAGCTAAAGGATGCTGAGATCGCGACTCTAACGCAGTCACTTTGGCTAATAGCTCATCTTCGTCTCCCGGGTGAAAAAGAGAAAAATCCGTCACCACCGGAACCCCTTTGGTTAAGGTCCCTGTTTTATCAAAAGCGATCGCTTTCAACGATCCGGCTTCTTCCAAATAAGCGCCGCCTTTAATTAAAACACCATTCTTAGCCGCATTGCCAATAGCTGTAACAATGGAAACCGGGGTTGAAATTACAAGTGCACACGGACAAGCTACAACCAATACAGCAAGCCCTTGATAAATCCATGCTTCCCAAGACGCTCCCATCATCAATGGCGGTAAAACAGCTACCAGCATAGCCAAAACCATAACGGCGGGTGTGTAATATTTCGCAAATCGATCCACAAACGCTTGGGCCGGAGCACGCTCCGCTTGTGCTTCTTCCACGAGATGGATCACTTTTGAAATGGTCGTGTCTTCGACATGCTTGGTAACACGAACTTCAAGGAACCCTTCTTCATTCAATGTTCCCGCAAAAACCTCATCATCGAGATTTTTTTCAACAGGAATGGACTCGCCGGTAACAGCTGCCTGATTTATGGAGGAATGACCGGCTACAACAACACCATCCATGGCCGCTTTTTGCCCCGGTTTGACGATCATGATGTCTCCAATCGCAATGTCGTCGACATGCACGGCCATCTCTTGGCCGTGTCGTTTAATAAGCGCTTCTTTGGGGGCTATATCCATGAGCGAACGAATGGATTGTCTCGCCCGATCCATGGAAAATCCCTCGAGTTCTTCACTAATGGCAAAAAGAATGACCACAATGGCTCCTTCCACCCATTCCCCGATTATGGCCGCCCCGATGACAGCGACCGTCATGAGCGTCTTCATATCAAATCGCAGGCGCATTAAATTCATAAGGCCGGCCTTAAATAGCGTATACCCCCCAACGACCATTGAAGTGGCATAAGCAAGCCAAGTGAGAAGGTTCTCTTGGCTATTGATAATTTGAGAAGCCACTCCAAATCCAAAAAAGAGGATCGCCAATATTATGGTTTGATATTTTTGCAAAAAGGATGGCTGATGAGTTGGTTCCGCTTCATCAGATGCATGTTCTGAACGGACTTTCAAATTTTCAAAGGAACCGGCCTGCTCCAATTCTTCCTTTGATGTGGATCCGTAAACGGTAATCTTTGAAGCCGCAAAATTCACCTGCGCATTGTCAACGCCATCTAATCGTTGCACATTCTTTTCAAACGTATCGGCACAATTCGCACACGAAAAGCCTTGGACGCGATAGACATATTTCTCAGCCTGATCAGCCACGATGGGTCTCCTCCCGGCCATGCGCCATAGCCGTTTCAATAATTTCTGTAACATGGTGATCATCTAAGGAATAAAACACCAATTTTCCTTCTTTCCGACTTTTCGCAATGCGTAAGTTTCTAAGATGACGGAGATGATGAGAAGCCGTTGCCGTCGTTGTCCCGATAATATGGGCCACGTCACAGACACAGAGTTCAGTCTCCTGAGTTAAGGCATAAGCAATTTTTAACCGGGTCTCATCAGATAACGCTTTAAAAATATCCCCTGTGAATGTGAAGCTTTCCGATTCGATAAGGGAAGATAATCGATGAACCTTTTCCTCGTCATAACAAAACACTTCACACTGATCTTGTTTTTCTTTCGTTTTCATCTCCTTCACCTTCATTCAAATAATCATTTGATTATTATACTATGGTGTAAAGGTCACATATGTCAAAAGAAACGACTGCCTCAGGATGAAGCAGCCAGATCTGCAATCTTAGAAGGAGTGTTTTTAAAAGAAAAGCTTAATCGTAGGGGTTGGATGGATTCAAAAGCTACGCCGAAACCCTTTAAAATTATGTTATACTAAAGAGACAATAGACAACCCATCCAGGGGTGGATGTTCACCGTTTTACCTTCACGCCATTGGCGCCCTTTTCTCAAGGGAGAAGGGAGGTGAACCGTCATGATCACATATGATACGGCTATGCTCTGTGTAGCCGTGGCCACGTTAGTGCTCTTGATGATGAAAAATGACGACGAAAAAAAGAAGTAACCACCCCTGGCCGCTAACCAAAAGGGTGGCTACTTCATCTACTCAATAGGTGAACAAAACCCCTGGCAAGTAGCAAGGGTTGTTCTATTGGGAGACCGTCGGTGCAGCAACACCGCACGGTCTTTTTAGTGTATGCCATTTCTATCTTAAGTATACAACAGATCGTTGCTGATGGCAAATGTCTCAGAATACACCAACATTCCAAGATTTGGCACTTTATTCAGTAATAAATATCATTTCTTGATAACAGCCTGAATCACATGGCCTAAACCCGAATGTCTTTTTCCTTCATTCCGCGTCGCTTCACCGTAATAAAAATGAATACATGTGTAATCTTTCATCCAATTCAGGATGTCTGCCGGGTCATATAACAAGTCAAGAGAGGGCGGTCCACCTGTTTGATACTTGAGTTGATCCTTGGAATACACTTCAAAAATGACATACCCACCAGGTTTCACTGCATCGATCATGTTTTCCATCAAGAATGATTGATCTGTTTTTGCAACGTGTCCAAATACCATAATGGCTGCATCAAATTGATGAATATTCACTTTCTCATTCGTTAAATCAATTTGAATGGTTTTTACATCAACGTTACTTTCACTTGCCAACGTTTGAGTTTTCTCAAGGCCAATGGCTGATTGATCATAAGTCGTCACGTCATGACCCAGTTTGGCTAGATAAACCGCATTCCGACCTTCACCTTCGGCAAAACAACCAACGTTTGAATGGTCCGGAATGATACTGCTCATATCGTGTATGAATTCATTTTCTTTTTGACCGTAAACAAAATCATTATCTGCAAAACTGTTATCCCAATGTTCTTTTGACATTTTATTCCTCCTCGTATTTATTTCTTTTCCGAGGGCTTCCGCCAGCTTCAGAATATTACGGTTTGGCGAATATTATCATGTTCATTAATGCTTGCTTAATCGTAGGGGTTGGATCGATAGAAAAAGATACGCCGACACCTATGCTCTGTGTAGCCGTGGCCACGTTAGTGGTCTTGATGATGAAAAATGACGACGAAAAAAAGAAGTAACCACCCCTGGCCACAAACCTAAGGCGGTTACTTCATCTACTCAATAGGTGAACAAAACCCCTGGTTGAATAACAAGGATTGTTCTATTGGAAGACCGTCGGTGCAGCAACACTGCGCGGTCTTTTTAGTGTATGCCTTTTCTATCTTAAGAATACAACAGATCGCTGCTGATGGCAAATGTCTCGGATCACATTATTTCTCACCGAATCGATCATGCTTTCCCTTCAAGAATGGTTGATCTGTTATCCATTCCACGGGACAATTTAACCTCTTCACGATAAAATTTATACAACTCGATTGTTTTTTATTGACAAATAATCCTTCTGGGCATATCATGTAACTATAAGTTGCATTAGGGCAAAAATTATTGCTCATGCAAAATTGTTTGTCCAAAGGAAATTTATTGCTTTGCTGTCGTGCTCGCTTAACTAAACATAGAAGAAATGAGGAATGGAAATTGAAGAAACCAGTTGTTATTTTATCTCTCTTTTCAAGTTTAGGGTTGTTGGTGTCTGCCTGTAGCGATGAAGAATCCGGTGCGGAAGAATCGGCCGCGGATGGGGATGGCCCCATCCAAGTGACATCGACGACGAGCCAAATCAGTGATATCGTGGAAAATGTCGGCGGGGAACACGTAGACAACACCGGGTTAATGGGCCCCGGCATTGACCCGCACGATTATGAAGCTTCCCAGGGAGATGTGGAAACGCTCGACGAAGCGGATATTATTTTTTGGAATGGTTTGAACCTGGAAGAACAAATGACTGAGATGTTGGGGCAAATGGGGAACGAAAAACCGGTGTATACACTAGGGGAAGAGGTTCCTGACGAAGACATTTTGGAGGACGAAGAAGAAGCCGGGACACCTGATCCACACATTTGGTTTGACCCTGAACTATGGTCTTATGCGGTTGAAGGCGTAGCAGACGGTTTAGCGGAGCTTGACCCTGAAAATGAGGACGATTACCGAGCAAATGCTGACACGTACATCGACGAAATCCAGGAACTGCAAGCATGGTCCGAAGCGGAAATCGAAAATATTGATGAAGAGAGCCGTGTACTCGTGACCGCCCATGACGCCTTCCAATACTTCGGTGACGCCGTAGGCATGGATGTGATGGGGCTGCAAGGCATTAGTACAGAGGCCGAGGTTGGACTAAGTGATGTGCAAGGCGTTATTGATGAAATGATCGAACGGGATATCAACGCGATTTTTGCCGAAACGAGCGTGTCCGACAGTGCCGTGGATGCCGTCATCGAAGGCGCGCAAGAACAAGGGCACGAGGTTGAAAACGGCGGTGCCCTTTATTCCGATGCGATGGGAGAACCCGACACCGAAGAAGGCACGTATGTCGGAATGTACGAAGCGAATGTCAATCAAATCGTGGAAGCCCTGGATTAAAGTAAAGTGAAGTGGGGGGAAGCATTCATAATTCGCTTTCTCCCAGTATTTCGTTTAATCACGAAAAGGAGTATCCATTATGAATCCGATAACTGCAAAGAACGTTACGGTGGCCTATCAGCGCAAACCGGTCCTCCAAAGTATTGATTTTGAGGCCCCGGAAGGCAAACTTATTGGCATCATCGGCCCCAACGGGGCGGGGAAATCAACATTGTTGAAATCGATTCTCGACCTTGTGCCCAAAGCCTCCGGGGAAGTCAACATTTATGGAAAACCATACCGTAAGCAACGGCAAAAGGTCGGTTATGTTCCGCAAAGAGGGTCGGTCGACTGGGATTTTCCGACGAATGCCCTCGACGTTGTGCTCATGGGACGATATGGACAGATTGGTATGTTTCGCAGAGTAAAAAAGAAGGACCGCAGAGAAGCCATGTCCTGTCTTGAAAAAGTCGGTATGGATCAATACGCAAACCGGCAAATCAGCCAGTTGTCGGGCGGCCAGCAACAGCGTGTGTTTCTCGCTCGCGCACTCGCCCAAAACGCGCAGGTCTATTTTATGGATGAACCATTCGTTGGCGTGGATGCCGCTACGGAAAGAGCGATTATCCAGTTATTAAGCGAGCTGAAAGACCAGGGCAAAACCGTTCTCGTCGTCCATCATGATTTGCATACCGTCCGGGACTATTTTGACTGGACCATGCTTCTGAATGTCCGTAAAATCGCTTTCGGGCCGACGACGGAAACATTCAAAAAAGACCTTTTGCAAAAAACATACGGCGGCAAATTAACACTTCTCGACCAGGAAGAAGAACAGGAAGTGACTCCACTTGCTTGAAATACTCAGTAACCCGAATGTCCAATGGGTGCTATTCGGGACGACCGCACTCGGCATCGCCGGCGGGGTGCTCGGAAGTTTTGCGCTGTTGCGCCGGCAAAGCCTGATCAGTGACGCCATGAGCCACGCTGCCCTCCCCGGCATTTGCATCGCCTTTCTCATCGTCGGCGAAAAAATGATGGGCGCCTTGCTGGTAGGGGCAGGATTGACGGCTTACCTGGGAACGTATTGCATTCAAGCGATCGCCTATTATACGCGCCTAAAAACCGATGCCGCCATCGGTTTGGTTTTATCTGTTTTTTTTGGGATCGGCATCGTTCTCCTCACCTTTATTAACAATCTTCCCATCGGGGGGCAAGCCGGTTTAAATGAATTTATTTTTGGGCAGGCAGCCGCGATGACAAGCTCGGATGTCCGTGTTATTTCTTCTGTCGCCTTGGTTTTGGTCATTATTACTATTTTACTTTTTAAAGAACTGAAATTGCTCATTTTTGATCGCGAGTTCGCACGAGGTATTGGTTTACCTACGACGGTTCTCAATGGTCTCTTAATGACGATGATCGTCGCAGCTGTCGTCATCGGTCTTCAAGCGGTCGGTGTCGTCTTGATGGTCGCGATGCTGATTGCGCCGGCGATTACCGCTCGCTATTGGACGGATCGGCTGGACGTCATGGTCATTTTATCCGGTGTTTTCGGTGCCATTTCCGGTATATTGGGCACGGTGACCTCGGCGCCGATTTCCGGTATGCCTACAGGTCCGATTATTATCGTTGCCGCTTGTATTGTTTTCTTTGTTTCCCTGATCGTTGCGCCAAAAAAAGGACTTGTTGTCAAAGCTTACCGTTTGCAGCAATTGCGCAAGCAAACGGCGAGAGAGCAAATTTTGCAAAGCCTGTATGAACTCGTGGAAGAACATTACCAAGCGTCCGGGTCGCTCACAGATTTCGCACGGGAAGAAATACGTGCATTACGCCCGTTATCCGAGCGAAGGTTTCGGAAAACATTGAACGGTCTGGAACGATCCGGGAAGATTGATGCAAAGGAAGAAGGGTATGCATTAACGACATCCGGGAGAGAAACAGCGCATAACGTTACACTCAACAATCGTTACATGCAGATGTATGCCATGCACGAAGCTCGCTTCGCCAATCTGCAAATGGAAAAACGGAACTGGGATTTCCTATCCCTCCCTGAAGAAGAGCGGGAACGTCTACACGCGTTATTGCAGGAGCATCAACTGGAACCAAGATTAATGCAGGGAGGTCGGCTTTAAATGAGTTATACATTTTGGATTCTTTTAACCGCCTCTCTTGTGGGTGTTTCCTGCGGGATCATCGGCGTCCTGCTTATTTTGCGGAAATTGGCGATGCTGTCCGATGCCATTAGCCATACGGTGTTACTGGGCATTATTTCTGCTTTCCTCATCACCCAATCGCTGGATGGGTGGACCATGTTTATCGGGGCAGCGATTGTCGGCTTGCTCACGACCGTGTTTGTGCAAATGCTCCATTCTGCAGGCGTACAATCCGATGCTGCGATCGGCATCGTATTTACATTTTTGTTTGCCATCGGGGTTATCCTCGTGTCCATGTATGCGGGCAATGTCCACATTGACGTGGAGCACAGCATCATGGGGGACATTGCGTTTATTCCCTGGGAGACGGTCAACTGGTTCGGGATTGAAGGGATTCCGCAGGCAGTTTGGATGCTTGGCATTGTCCTCGTCATCGATGTGATCCTGCTCTTTCTCTTTTATAAAGAATTCAAGGTTAGCACCTTTGACCCGGAACTGGCGGCTGCGATTGGGCTTCCCGTCGGTGTATTGCATTATCTCCTCATGGGAATGACATCCCTCACGGCGGTTGCCTCTTTCGACGCGGTTGGCGCCATTCTCGTCGTGGCCATGTTGATCGCGCCGGGCGCCACCGCGTATTTGCTGACGGAACGCTTAAGTATGATGTTTGTCCTTAGTGCTGTTTTCGGGGTGCTCGCCGCATTTTCTGGGTATTACATCGCGGCCTGGCTGGATGCTTCCATTGCCGGCATGATGGCGACGATGGCAGGCGTCATCTTCTTGCTTGCGTTTGTTTTCTCCCCGACCCATGGATTAATTGCGAAACGATTGCTGCAAAATCGGATCAAATATGAAGTATAATTGAAACCTGAGTGACGAATTTCAGGTTTCTTTTCACGTGATCAAGGCTTATGAATTCCAGTCTTATGATTTGTATGAAGCATTAAAATACTTTTCGAATTATTTTGTATTTATATCACTCAATTCTTTGATCGAATTGTTTTAGCGCTATTTACTTAATCATAAATTTGTTGTTATTATATTATCACTTGTCTCTTTTCTACCTACAGCATTTTCGTCACTCATGCTCTCCGGTGAATATGGTTCAATTTAGGGTGAAGGCTAGAGGCTGAGATGTATATTTCATAAAAGGGGGGGGAAATAAGAATTGAAAAATATTTCATTATTATTTTTTGGCACATTATTATCAGCATTGAGTATAACGTTATTTGCAATGCCTAATGAAATTGCTGATGGGGGCCATGTTGGTGTATCCTTACTTTTGTACTTTTCTTTAGGTATTTCCCCGGCACTCGTCGTATTTATATCATTTATCGTTATAACACTCATCAGCATTAAATATTTATCCCGGATTGTCGTTATTAAGACTGCCATTTCTACCGCGCTATTATCTCTTCTGACTTATTTGACAGAAGACCTCGGGCAACAACCAATCGGTGATCCATTGGTTGGTGGTATTTTTTTTGGTCTTTTTATGGGGGTGGGTTTTGCACTCATATTACACGCAGGTGGTTCTTATGGTGGGTCATCGACTGTAGCTTTAATATTGCGTAAAAGATTTGGCTGGGATGTCGTATTAGTCACTTTTATTTTAGATATTCTAATCGTTACGTCAGGTATCTTCATTATCGGTATACTAAATACATTGTATACGGTCATTGCTTTGTTTGTTGCAAAAGTAGCAACGGATTATGTATTAAATGGGTTCGATGCTAAAAAAGCTTTCCAAATCATATCGATCCATAATGAAGAAATTGCCAGGAGAGTAACGACAGATTTAGCATCCAGTGCCACGTACATTAATGGTTCTGGTGTATATACCAGTAAAGAGCAAAAAATATTATACATTATTGTAAAAAATCACAGGGTCATCCACTTGAGGAACATGATTAATGATATAGACAGTGAAGCTTTTGTCGTTGTTAGCAATGTCAAAGATGTTTCCGGAGGTACATTTTTTGCAGGAGATATGTTCCAAATAAATGAGGAAGAACAGGAAGATCAATCGAGTTAAATCCTTTTAACCGCACACGGAATTGATTGCAAAGCGGTTTTTACGCAAACGCATTCGTGACGTTAATGCCTATTTTCCTTCATTTGTGGTCAATGATCCTCCTGCTTCGACCACTTCACCGACTTTTTCTCCTAATCGATTTTGAGGGATCACATCCCGCTTCTGATCCCTCTCGGAACGGTTCAACCGACGGTTGAGGGATCACATCCCACTTCTGATCCCTCTCGGGACGGCTTCACTGGCGTTTGAGGCCACTTCGCCTGTCTGTTCCGATATTCTTTGCAACTCTGCACAAAAAAGAGCATCCTCCAAAATGGAGAACACTCAATCCATTATCTCTCATTATGATCCGGCTTCCAACTCTTCCGCCTGGGTCAGTGCGGAATCACTCACTCCCTGTTCATCCGGGCCCACATATTGAAGTTCTTCTTCATCCGCAAAATCTGTCCATTCCTGAACGAATGGCTCGGGGTCGCCCGAATTTTCATAAGAAGGGATTTTTAAAACGGGGTAACCGTCGAAGCCGTTGATGATTTCACTCGTCCTTAATTTCGATTCTTCCAGCTGACCATCACGATGAGCGAGGGGCTCATAAATCACCAAATCCGCCCCTGTTTCGTTAATGGTTTGCCAGTCTTGCTGCTCTACGAATTCCGTGGAGTCATTGCTCTGAAAATCATCCATATTAAAGTTATAAACCTGAAATTGATGATCGTAGTTATCCTCCAGGCTCTCCAGAAAAAGATTCGTCGCTTCGTCCTCTCCTGCCTCATTCGCAGTAAAAACCGCAACATGAATCTCATCGCCGGCTTCATACTGCTGTAAAAGCTCATCGATATCTTGATCCCCGTCCGCAGATGGAGCAGCAAACTCTCCTTCCATCTCCTGTTCCTGATCGCCTTCATTTTCTTGCTGGCTTTCGGAGAACTGCGCTATATATTGTGATTCTCCACGAGTGAGGGTATCTTCATGCTGCAAATTATAAAGCGCGATAACAACTACAACGGCTACTGCGTATGGGGCTACTCTTTTTAATATTTGCATCGTTATCCCCTTTTCCCTTTAATCACGGCGTTCATCATTGATGTCTTCGACCGTTTCGTCTTCATAATTAACTTCCAGGAGCTGGATGCCACCGAAGAATACGTCCGTCGGTCGTTCCTCGACGATATAGTCTAATTCACTCAGCTCTGCATCGGTTTCAGCATCGCCCCATTCCCCTTCGATGATGATCTGGTCTACACCTTCCTGACCGCTATAAACAAAGCGGGGGTAGTTCATCGCCTCGTAAATATCTCCATCAAAGTATACCGTATTCATGAGCACCTGACCCATAATTTGTGGAATTCTGCGTCCACCGGGGCTCCCTAGCCCCATAACAGTTTCCTGTTCTTCGCTGATAAAAATCGATGGCGCGATAAAACTGCGGGCACGTTTGCCGCTATCATAGTTATTCGGAGGCAAATCTTCGGGCGCAAAATTGCTCATCACGTCGTTGAGAAAAAATCCGGCGTCTGTCATCTCGCCTGAACCGAAGAAATTGCTCAGTGTATTCGTCGCGGATACCATGCGACCCTCTTCGTCAACGACGACGATATGGGTGGTATTTCCGTCACCGCTGTACTCGGACACCATTTCCTGTTCTTCCCCGGCCACGCTCACTTCATCGGTCTCGACCTCATCGGCCAAACCCTGCGTGTGTTCTTCACTCGTTAAATCATCCACATCCACATCCACATCGTTTGGGTCGCCAATATTTGACATTCGATCGTCGTATGCCACATCCGAAATTTGCGCGAACAAGTGCGCGAACGAGGCTGAATCCGGTTCATGTTCGTAGATCTCCAGTTGTTCAGCCATCTGTAACATTTGGATAAACGTTACCCCCGACGTGGGTGGTCCGCCTGAATAGACTTGATGGCCGTAAAACGATCCGGAAGCAGGTTCGGTTTCCAGCACGTCATAATTGTCCAAATCGTCTTCGGTGATACTGGACCGGTCTCCGGCTATCTCACTCGCCAGTTCACCATTGTAGAAATCCTCAAAACCCTCATCCCGAAGTTGCCTTAGCGTTTCCGCAAGCCTGGGCTGCACAAGCTCCTGCCCTTCCTGAAGCGCCATCCCTTCCGGATAAAATTCTTCGGCTGCATCGGGATCAATCCGACCGTCCGGTTGGTTGATCGTGCCGGCGTACTCCAGACGATTCGCCAACATATAATCGACTTCAAAGCCTTCCTCGGCATATTCAATCGCCGGTTCTATCAAGTCTTCCAGCGGCAGCGATCCATGTTCATCGTGAATATGCTCCATACCTCTCAAAAAGCCGGGCACGCCCGCCTGACTTTCACGTCCCTCGGCAGGTGATTCTTCCCGATAATCATAATAATCCGGATCCGCAGCCGGGTTATCGAGAACCAGCATTGCTCCGCCGCCCCCGATGCCTGATCCGTAAGGTTCTGTAACACCAAGGGTAAGGGAGACGGCAATCGCGGCGTCAACAGCATTGCCGCCGGCATCCAGCACATCCATGCCTACTTGCTGTGCCTGTTCATTGGATGTGCTCACACCATAATCACCGTCAAACTCGACGACATCTTCGGTTACCTCATCGTTTGTTTCCGTATCATCGGAGCCGTCTGTCGCCGGCTCCCCATCATTATCCTGAGTCATTATAAACGCGGTTATGAGCAAAAGCACCGCAATCATCGACATAACCACGATCATGTTTCGTGACAAAACCCGACCCCCTTCTTCAAAACACTACACCATAAAAGTTATTCTAACACATGTCCATGGTCAACTTCGAATACTAAGCGTCCATCGGATTGTTCATATGTCGAATCATCCGATGTATCCTTTGTTAATTGTTGAAAAATCCGCTCGCGATGATACGGCTCGGCCAGGCCATCTATCGGTCTTGGCTGGGCTTCGCGAATGCGAAAGGGGACGAGCTCAATCTCGGCCATGCCATCCTCGCCTAATTCATATTGAGCCACTACAGTATCCCT
Source organism: Natribacillus halophilus (assembly GCF_900100185.1). Classification (GTDB taxonomy): domain Bacteria; phylum Bacillota; class Bacilli; order Bacillales; family Marinococcaceae; genus Natribacillus; species Natribacillus halophilus. The sequence continues at coordinate 195,023 of NZ_FNEN01000003.1, forward strand.
TGCCCGTGTCCAGCCCTGGTCAAACACAAAATTGCCGAGCGAGTAAAAGATAATACCGTCATTATAGACATCGACAGATTGCAATACGTGGGGATGATGCCCGACAACGATATCCGCTCCGGCATCCACATAGGCTTTCATCAACTCTTCCTGTCGATCCGTAACCGTGCTTGAGTATTCCACCCCGCTGTGAAGATGAGCGACGACGAGATCGGCTTGTTCATCCGCATCCTGTATCATTTCCAATGACTCGGCAGGACTGGACTCAGCGACGCCTTCACTCCCGGTGAGGGGCCAAACGTCATTAAAACCGACCGTCGCCACGGTGAGGTCATCATGCTGCTCGATGGAGATCGCTTCCTCGTCCTGACCGAAATAGGCACCCACCGTATCCACTTCTGAAGGTTCGAAAGCTGTAAGCGTAGACTGTAGCCCTTCTGAACCGTAATCGCGAATATGATTATTGGCGAGATTAACATTGGTAAAACCGGCATCATCAAGAATGCCGACGGTTTCCTGACCAGCTTCGAGAACGATCTCCTTGTCCTCGGGTTCATATTCGTTACCATCCATTAAGACGGGATTTTCAAGATTTCCGGTTACATAATCCGCTTCGTCAAAATAAGGCCTGGCATACTGAAACAAGGCCTCCGTACCACGATGATCGACCACTTGCTCGACATAACGGCCCGTCATAATGTCGCCGACAAAAGAGGCCGTGAAGGCATTTTCCTCATCACTGGCCACCGATGCAACATCCGGTGTGGGCCACCAATTGACGGACAGCAGGATGAGCAAGCAAATAATGGTACCAATCACCGCGTGCGGGAACGCTTTTCTTTTATGTTTTTTCGTTCGGGCGAGCATCGATTCCTGTAAATTAAACTCGCGTGTACGCTTTTCTCTCATCTCATCCCACACCCTAGATCATGTAAAGTATCGTTATGATGAAGAACGTAATGCCGCTGATCACCAACGTGCTCAACAATGTCGGCAGGACACCCTGACGTTGAAAGGAATTCGCGACCAGTCCGGGCACAATCACACCCAGCCCCCGAAACTCAACGGTCTCAAACGGGAAAATCGGAAAAAAATAATCGAAGATCATCTTCAACAAAATCCCGATCGTCATCATCGCCGCAAATTTACGGCGTCCGTATAAAATCGTCAAACGGCCGACGACCTGCATCGTAATGATGTATGTCAAAAAGCTGATAAAAAAGATCATCACGAGAAAGATCGGCTGATCAAAAACGAGGGCGACATATCCCGGCACAATCAGTCCCGCAGGCATAATGCCTGTCCGTTCCGTATAAATAAGGCTCAGTATCGTTCCGATCACGAGCGCAATATAAAGTTCTGTTCCAAACAATGCTCACCCAACTCCTCTGTTTAAACGGTCGACAGTTTCTTGTAATTTTCCAGTTCATGTATTAAGGGTTCTGCTGCACCATGGTAGTTGCCAATGCCCAATATGGTCGATCGGTCCATGGCTGAGACAACGAATTCATATATTTTTTCGGTTTTCTCATTTTCCATATTGTACAGTTCTTTAACATCCAGTTTTCCTTGTTCATAGGCTTTCACGATCTTGTTTGTACCTTCACCGATCAAAACGAGCTTACCTATGGACATATACGGAAGTAAATGCTCCAAAAATTGCTGCGTTCGTTCCGGACGATCCTCCCGGCAGTTCATGATGACGATAGGGTCGTCCGCGGGATATCCAAGGTGTAACGCATTTTCCCAAATATTCATCGTCGATGTCGGTTCATTCGCCGAAAACCCGTTCACAAAAAAGGAAACCTGTTGCTTTTGATCAACCATGGGCATTACGTGTGTCGCGCCGGGGGCTGCCTTCGCTTTTAACATCCCGCGGCTCGCTGTATGTTCATCGATACCGAGCGCTTTGGCAACGGCCAGGGCCAACGCTACATTTTCGGGAAAAACCATATACTCAAATTTTTGCAGAAAATGCGGGGATACAGCATTGGTATCCGCGACGAAGACCTGGGTATTTCGCCTGGCGGCCTCTTCTTCAAAATCCTCGACAAATGGTGACGGTGATGTGATGAATATGCCGTTATATGGAATCGTCACGCGGAATGCATCGACGACGTCCTCGATGGTTGGCCCCATCACTTCCATGTGATCTTCAATCACATTAACGACAACGCCAATATTCGCCTGCATCCAGTCATCCTGGAAAATTTTCTGGTACTCGGGATGAACCGCCATACATTCACTGACAAAAGCTTCGGCACCGTCATCGGCGGCTTCTTTCACCGCTTCTTTCTGTTCGCGAATGTTCGGCCCCTCCAGGCGTCGGACGATCGGTTTTTCCTCTTCCTGATACCAATAGAACATGCGCGCTTCAGTACCGGTTATTTTCCCGACGGTTTTGATGTCCGCTTCCATGAGAGCACCGGCGACGAGTCGAGTCACGGTAGACTTTCCGCGCGTACCGTTAATATTGATCCGAATCGGGATTTCGTTCACATGTTTATTGTGATTCTCTTTTTCACGCATACCTAACGCGAGGACGATGAGCAGGCTAATACCTACAATAAGGGTAAACACATAAGGCCCTTCTTTCTTGGCTTCCATTCTTTTTCCTGTTTAAGTAACATGTTTCGACAAGCATTGGTTCCATAAAAAGTATACGTGAATCACGCTCATTTATCTACCGTTAAAACGTTGCAATTCTATTACAATCTCTGCTCATTTTCTTACCCGTCTGTAATCGTTACAAAATTGCTTTTAAAACGATTTTTCTTTTTCCAGCATACCCTGATTTTCACCCTTCCATAATTTTAATAAAGAAAAAAATATGCCTAGCAGCGGGTTAAACTGCTAAGCATAGCCCTTACATGTTTTGTAATGCGCTTTCAATAGATTCTTCGCCTGAAGTGAGGTCAAATGATTTGCCGATCGTATCTCTATTTTTTAATGATGCTATGATCGTATTCGCAACGTCTTCACGAGGGATCTCATCCCGGTCAAGATCGTACGCGGCCTTGATCTTCTCTTTTCCGGCATCGTTCGTTAAGAGACCGGGTCGAATGATCGTGTAATCGAGACCACTGGAGGCAAGCCATACATCGGCATAGTGTTTCGCCGCACTGTAATAAGCCGCTTTTCCCATCCATTTTTCCCGATGATGAACCCCGATCGCACTCACGATCACGAAGCGTTTGGCACCGGCTGCTTTCGCGGCCTCCATGGATTTAACCGCGCCATCGAAGTCGACCATCATCGTTTTATCCGCACCGGTATGTGCGCCGGATCCTGCCGTGAACACGACGGCATCCATCCCCTGGGCGGCGGCCGTTAAATCTTCAACGCTTCCTTCGACATCGGCCAGCACGGTGTCGGCCCCCATATCCTTAAATGGCTTTTGCTGCTCTTCTTTTCGCACCATCGCCCTGGGTGTATAGTTTTCCTCGTTAACGAGCTTTTCTACAAGTTGGTTTCCTATTTGACCATTTGCGCCTATGACGAGTACATTCATGGCTTGTCCACTCTCCTTCAAATACTGAACTCACTTAATATGTGTACCCTAAAGCAAGGCAAAACAAACATCGTTACCGCTTTGCCAATAAGGGGCGAATAAGGTCACCGTCACTATATAAACCCACGAGTCCAAGCATTGTTAACAACACGCGTTGGGGACCGAGATAGCTCTTCTCCGGTTGATACCATTCATCGAGGGAGTGGGCCGCCCCCGCCTGCCCCCCGCCACCCAGGGTAAGTGAAGGTATCCCAATGCTGATCGGATAGTTGGCATCTGTACTGACAGCTTTTGAGAGCTTTGGTTGCAGCGAAAGCGTTTCTGTTGCCTGCCAGGCGGTCCGGACGATAATATCATCCTCGGCTTGCCTGGCAACCGGCCGGTCGCCGATTTTTTCAATCGAAGAGCTGATACCGTGATCCTCCGTGTATCCCCAGCGCTCGTTTTCCGCATTCATCGCTTGCTCCACAATCTTCTGTATGTTTTTCTCCAGTACATCCAATTCCCCTTTTCCATTTGAACGAATATCCACACCTATCGAGCACGTTTGGGCGATGGCTGTCGGAATCGTTCCGCCTTCGATCACACCGACATTAAACGTCGTCTTCGGATCGGTCTCTACTTCCAGTTCGGCAATGGCAGTCGTTGCCCGTGCCGCTGCATGAACAGCGCTCGGCGTGCCAAAAGAACCGAAGCTATGGCCTCCCGGCCCCCGAAACGTGATCGTATACCGGTAGCTCCCGGTGCCTTTATAGATGATTTCGCTCGGAGACACGGCATCGATGGAAATAAACCCGTCAACGTTATCGTGTTCCCGGAAAAAAGCTTTCACTCCCCGCAAATCTCCCGGCCCTTCTTCTCCTACCGTTCCCCCGAAAATGATATCTCCGATCGTTTGCAGGCCCGCTTCATTGCAGGCACGAATCAACGATAATAACGCCGCGAGCCCGCGCGCGTCATCAGTAATCCCGGGCCCGTAATAAACACCCGCTTTTTCCGTTACCGTGAGGTCAACATCGGCCGAAAAAACACTGTCCAGATGAGCACTCACAAATAGTGTAGGGCCTTTGCCCTCCCCTTTTTGCCAGCCGTATACATTCCCTTCCATATCCGAGGTGACATCCTCCAAACCGAGGGAACGCAAACGTTTTTCATAATCTTCTGCCCGTGCCTCCTCCGTAAACGGCGGGGCCGGAATCTCTGCGAGTTCAATTTGTTCTTTCAGGACACGCGCGTCATCTTCAAAAAGAAACTGCAGCGCGCGCTTGACTTGTTGCGATTGCTTAAGGCGTGCATAAACATCATTCATTTTCAAGCCTCCTCTCCCCTCATTATGGAGGATATCCTTTTTCCGGTCACTGTCTGCATGAAATTTATCCGTTTGCAGACGATAAACGGATAAGAGATTTTCGGAAAAGAGGTCGAGCCCATGAACAAGAAAAAGATTGGGGCCGTTTTTTATTGGTCAGCCAGCATTGTTTTACTCATTGTTATAGTTGGATTCTTCGCACCTGATTTCCTCGAGACGGTGACCGCGCAAACACAGGAAATGATCTCGTCAATCTTTGGTTGGTATTACTTAATCATTGTCTCAATCTTTGTGCTGGTATGTCTCTTTTTTATCGTTAGTCCGTACGGGAAAATAAAACTGGGCAAAGAGGAGGATCAGCCTGAGTTTAAGCTGCCTTCCTGGTTCGCTTTGCTGTTCAGTGCCGGTATGGGTACCGGTCTGCTCTTCTGGGGAGCAGCCGAGCCTATTTCCCATTACGCACTCGATTCGCCGACTGTTGAACCCGGAAGTGATGAGGCTATACTGGAATCCATGAGATTCGTGTTTTTCCATTGGGGCCTGCATGCCTGGGGTATTTATGCCATCGTTGCCATCTGCCTCGGTTATTTTAAGTTTCGCAAAGAGGAATCCGGGACGATTAGCTCTGCGCTTTCTCCGCTCATGGATTCAGAAGGCGCATGGGGGATGATCATTAATGTGATCGCGGTTGTCGCGACCGTGAGCGGGATAGCGACCACACTTGGATTCGGTGCTGTGCAAATAAACGGGGGCATTACGTTTCTGACCGGCATAGGCGAGAGTTTCCTGTTTCAATTAGGGATCATTGCGGTGATCACCGTCTTATACCTTATCTCATCAGCCACGGGCATTCAAAAAGGCATTCGTTACTTAAGCAATACGAATATGGTCCTTGCCGGTGTATTGCTGTTATTTGTCATAATCGCAGGCCCCACCCTTTTTTCATTAAACATTTTTACAAACACCATTGGAGAGTACTTGCAATCATTGCCGGAAATGAGCTTTCGCATCGCCCCCACTGATCCGGATGCCCGGGCCTGGATTAACGACTGGACGATTTTCTATTGGGCCTGGTGGATGGCCTGGTCACCCTATGTTGGTACCTTTGTCGCCCGTGTATCAAAGGGGCGTACATTACGGCAATTCACCGTAGGTGTCCTGCTCGCCCCTTCGATTGTCGGGTTCATCTGGTTTTCTTTTCTGGGGGGATCGTCGATCTTCCTGGAAAGCCAGCAGGGGGCAAATCTTTCATCACTGGCAACCGAAGAAATGTTGTTCGGGCTGTTGGACCATTTGCCGCTGGCGACGGTTATGTCCATATTAGCGATCGTGCTCATTGCCATATTCTTCATAACTTCCGGAGATTCGGCAACCTTTGTCCTCGGAATGCAAACGAGTAACGGGGACACGAACCCCGCCAGAAGGGTCAAGTTCATCTGGGGGATTTTGCTCTCGGCGATCGCCACCATTCTTTTATATTCAGGCGGCCTGCAAGCGGTAGAAAATACGATGATCATAGCGGCGTTTCCATTCTCGATTGTGATGCTTCTCATGATATTCGCTTTACTAAAGGCTTTACGTAAAGAGAGAAAAGAGCAAAAACAAGCGAACACGCGATAAAACCCTGGGGGGCTCCGGGGGGCCTGCTTTCGGGAGGGGGGGATCTCATTTTTCGTACCCCTCGGAGTTGATCGGCGTCCTTTTGGGGATGATTTTCGCTTTTTCGTACCCCGCGGAGTTGATCGGCATCCTTTTGAGGGATGATTTCCGCTTTTTCGTACCCCGTGGAGTTGATCGGCATCCTTTTGGGGGATGATTTCCGCTTTTTTATACCCCGCGGAGTTGATCGGCATCCTTTTGGGGGATGATTTTCGCTTTTTCGTACCCCGCGGAGTTGATCGGCGTCCTTTTGGGGGATGATTTCCGCTTTGTCGTACCCCGCGGAGTAACTCCGCATCCTTTTGGGGGATGATTCCCGCTTTGTCGTACCCCGCGGAGTTGATCGGCATCCTTTTGGGGGATGATTTCCGCTTTTTCGTACCCCGCGAAGTAACTCCGCATCCTTTTGAGGGATGATTTCCGCTTTTTCTTACCCCGTGGAGTTGGTCGGCATCGTTAAAGCCCCCAACGCTACCTCTCTTCTTCCATCACCGTCGCGAGTTCCGTCCAGCGATTCATGGCTTCCTCCAGATCAGCGGCGACTTGTTCCTGTTCTTTTAACAGTTCCTGAATACGGGCGGAATCGCTGCCGGCAGCCGCCATGTCTTTTTCCAGTTCCGCTTGTTTGTGCTCAAGGTCGGCGATGGTGTCTTCGATCGTTTTCCATTCCTGTTGGTCTTTATAAGAAAGTTTTTTTCCCTGGCGCTGTTTAGGTGCTCGTGAAGCTGATTTTTGTGTTGTCTGCTCGGCTTCCTTACTCTGCAAATAGTCTTCAAACCGGCCATAATAGCTTTCTATCTTCCCGTCCGATTCAAAGATCAGGAGACGTTCGGCGACGCGATCGAGAAAATAACGATCGTGCGAGACACTGATGACAGCACCGGGAAATTGGGTCAAGTAATCTTCAAGCAACCGCAACGTTGAAATATCGAGGTTATTCGTCGGTTCGTCCAAAAACAGCACATTCGGCTCTTCCATGAGGATGCGCAGCAAATACAAGCGGCGCCGCTCCCCTCCGGAAAGACGGCTGACATACGTCCACTGCTGCGCGCGGGGAAACAAAAACCGCTCCAGCATTTGCTCGGCCGTGATCGTCACGCCTTCTTTCGTCGTGATCACTTCCGCGCCTTCGCGTATATATTCGAGTACGCGAAGGGAACCGTCAATCTCCGCTTCGCCTTGCGTAAAATAACCGATGCGCACCGTCTCGCCTATGTCTACAACGCCTCTATCGGGTTGCAGGCGCCCGGCCAGGAGGTGAAGAAAGGTGCTTTTCCCCGTCCCGTTGGCGCCGGTGATTCCGATTCGATCGCCCCGGTCCACGCGCATGCTGACATCATCCAAAATGACTTTATCCCCGAACCATTTCGAAACGTCCGTCGCTTCAATCACTTTTTTCCCGAGCCTTTTCGAATCTGAAACGAAGTCAATCGTCCCCTGCTCCGGCTCGGGCGTATCCGCTTTTAAAGCTTCGACGCGCTCGACGCGTGCTTTTTGTTTCGTGCCCCGCGCTTTCGGCATGCGTTTGAGCCAGGCCATCTCCCGGCGCAGCGTATTCTGGCGCTTTTCTTCTTCCCGTTCGGCCTGGGCGTCCCGTTCCGCTTTTTTGATTAAATACGTTTCATAATTGCCTTCATAATAATGGAGTTTGCCATGTTCAAGTTCATAAATGGCATCTGTCACCCGGTTCAAAAAGTAACGGTCGTGCGTCACGAGGAGGAGTGCGCCCGTATAGGCATGCAAAAATGATTCAAGCCAGGTGATCGAAGCGGCATCGAGGTGATTGGTCGGCTCGTCAAGGATGAGCAGATCGGCAGGTTGAATGAGCGCTTTAGCCAGGGCCACGCGTTTATGTTGGCCACCGGAGAGCTCATCAACATCGGCCTCCAGATCGGCGAAACCTAATTTGGTCAGAACGGTTTTCGCCGCTGTCTCTGCTTCCCAGGCACCTTCTGCGTCCATGTCCGCCTGCGCTTCATAGAGTTGTTTTTCCGCCGCTTGGTCTGAAGGATTTTGTTGATAGCGGCGAAGCGCTTGCTCATAACGACGAAGGGTGCGCAACACCGGAGCCCCACCTTCATATACTTTGGAAAGAATACTCCCGCCTCCGCTTAACTGCGGCTCCTGGTCGACATAAGCGACGGTAAATGATTTGGCGTGTCGAATCTCTCCTTGTTCTGTCCCTTCAGCTCCGGTCAGTATTTGCAGCAGCGTTGACTTCCCGGTTCCGTTCGCTCCGATTAATCCGATTCTTTGTTTCGGTTCGATGGTAAAAGAGACATCGTCCAGTAATGTTTTATCCCCGAACGTTTTCTTGAGATCATTGGCGACTAATAGACTCATAAATGCCCTCCTTCCATCACTGTCTGCCATATTAACACATATTTTGAACGTTTGAACATCTGTCAACCTGGGAAGTAATCGTTATAGATGAGGATCACAAGGAGGAAAGCCATGTACATTATCGAGAAAAAACGCCGACTCATCCATGATCATGATGGTCGCTGCACCCCCTCCGAGCCGACGGAAGTCATTTCAAGGACACAGGCCCGCCAAAAAGTAGCCTATAAAGCCTATCACTTTTGTTCCTGCGCAAGAAAAGACTAGCATTCATTATTTCTATTACGACTAGCGGCTACCTCATCACTCGTGAGGTAGCCGCTTCTTTAGGTAAAGTAAACACAAATTCTATTACAGTTCACTTCCTGAACGTCAATCTCCATGTCATAAATATCGCGCAACGTATCCCGATTAATAATCTCGTGGCATCGTCCCTTTTGAACGAGACGCCCGCCTTTCAAGGCGATAATTTCATCGGAATAACAGGAGGCAAAATTAATGTCGTGGACGACGATCATGATCGTTTTCCCCAAATCATCAACCAGGCTTCGCAACGTTTTCATAATCTGGACCGAATGTTTCATATCCAAATTATTTAACGGTTCATCCAGGATGATATAATCCGTATCCTGGGCGAGGACCATGGCGATATAAGCCCTTTGCTTTTGCCCCCCGCTCAGTTGATCGAGAAATTTATCCTGGATGTCCCGCAGCGCCATATAGTCAATGGCATCATCCACGTGCAACCAATCTTCTTTCGTTAACTTGTTTTGCGAATAAGGAAAACGGCCAAAGCTCACGAGCTCCCGAATCGTTAAACGAATATTGATATCGTTGGATTGTTTTAATATCGATATTTTTTTCGCCAGTTCGTTGCTCTTAAATTTGTCAATGTTCTTGCCGTCAAAAAATACATCGCCTTCATCTTTTTTGAGCAAGCGGCTAATCATCCCGATGAGTGTGCTTTTGCCTGCGCCGTTAGGACCGATAAAAGATGTAATCGTCCCTTTCTTTACTTGTACCGAGACATCATCGACGACTTTTTTTCCATCATACATTTTCGTTAGATTATTTGCTTCCAGAACGGATTCTTTGGATACGACCTGTTCTTTTTCCAACATTTTCATGCTCATTACCTTTTCGTCCCCCTTAGTAACAGGTAAATAAAGTAAGTGCCGCCGATGAAGTTAATAATGACACTGAGTGGCGCAGCATATTCAAACACGTGCTCAACGACCAGCGTTCCCCCGACGAGGGCAACAATACTGACGAGAATCGATGCATTAATCAAATGGCTGTGCTTAAATGACCGGAGCAGCTCGCGGGCTACATTGACGACGAGGAGTCCAAGAAACATGATCGGCCCGACGAGGGCGGTTGAAACGGAAACCATAACCGCAATCACGATCAGAAATCTCCGGATCACACGGTCATAAGGGACCCCAAGATTGATCGCCTGATCACGCCCGAGTGAAAGGGCATCGAGATACTTGAGGTATGGCCGGACATAGATCATCGTCAGAATGAGAATCACCATCGCCAGCCATAAAAGGTCTTCATTAATATTGCTGAAGCTGGCAAACATCTCGTCCTGTATGGATAAATATTCATTAGGGTCCATAAGCACTTGCATAAACGTCGATAAACTTGAAAACAGTGTTCCGAAAACAATGCCGACCAGCAAAAGAAAATAAATATTTTGTTGTTCGCCCCGAAACAGCAAAAGGTACAACAGAAGCGCAAAAAGCACCATAATGATAATCGACGCGATGAAATTGGCCCCTTGACTAAATAGAACGAGACCGGCCGTCCCGAAAAAGAAAATCAGGACCGTTTGTACGAGTATATAAAGGTTATCAAGGCCGATAATGCTCGGCGTTAAGATGCGGTTATTGGTGATCGTCTGGAAAATCATCGTCGAAAATGCGATGGCAGCGCCCACGATGATGATCGCGATGACACTTCTTCCTCTTCTCGGCAGGGCGTAATCCCAGCCTTCCGGGCTAAGGCCGATAAACATGTAAGTGGCGATCAGTCCGGTTGCGGCAACGATAAGTGCGGTAAATATCCATCTAGCCTGCATGTTTGTTTCCCCTTAAGAGAAGGTAAAGAAATATGGCGCTGCCGATGATTCCTACCATAAGTCCGATCGGGACTTCATACGGATAGATGATAACCCTTCCCAAAATATCACAGGCCAACAGGAAGATAGCACCGAATAAAGCGGTATGCGGCAGACTACTCTTAAGATTATCGCCCCTCATGATCGAGACGATATTCGGGATAATGAGCCCCAGAAAGGGAATGGAACCGATCGTCACAACCACCGTTGCCGTAATGATCGCGACGATAAACAGGCCGGCATTCATAATTCGATTGTAGTTCATCCCTAAATTGGCTGAAAAATCGCGTCCCATACCAGCCACCGTAAAGCGGTTGGCATATAAAAAGGCAAGGATCACCAACGGTACACCGATATACAGAATTTCATAATTCCCTCTGATTACGAGCGAAAAGCTCCCTTGCATCCATGAAGACAGGCTTTGCATCAAATCATTTTGATAGGCAAAAAACGTCGTTACCGCTTCGACGACACTGCCGAGCATTAAACCGACGAGCGGAACAAAGATCACATTTTTAAAGCGGATCCGCTCCAGTATTTTCATAAAAAGAAACGTTCCCCCGAGGGCAAACAACATGGCGACGAACATCCGCTCCAGCGTACTCGCCCCCGAGAAAACCAGTATCGCGACGAGAATGCCCAGGCGCGCCCAATCCATCGTTCCCGCGGTCGTGGGAGAGACGAATTTGTTCTGTGTGAGCTGCTGCATGATTAATCCACATACACTTAAGCTGACACCGACAATGATAATGCTCATCAACCTGGGAAACCGACTGATCAGAATGGTCTGGACTTGTTCGTCGTCAAGATTGAAAACATCCAATGGTGTTATGTCCTGAACGCCGACGAATAAAGAGACCAGCGATAATATAATAAGCAGCGGCAGTAAGTATTTGATTTTCATAAGTTTATCACCATGCAGCAACTCTGAATCAACACAAAACAGAAAATGATAATCATTATCACTGATATGCTACCTACGATTATATCATTCATTTGCCTCTGGTCAATGCCTATTGAGAATATTTTTCAAGTGCCGAAACGCGGTTTGTCTTTTCGTCTCTTATTGGTCTTAAGGTCATATATTATTTTCCAATAATTGAAGGAAATACCTCCTGATTTGTCTAATTTTGCAGGAAATTAGATATCTTTCCAGAATCCTGTATTAAGTACCTGAAAAAGGAGGGTGAGTGAGACGAACGTCGGGTAGACTAAGGGATTCAAATATCAGGAGGTATTGTATGTTTGACAAAGGTCGTTATATTGCCATGTCCAGCGTGCTTATTCTACTCATGTCAGGGGCTTTTCCGAACGCTTCATTAGCCGAGGAAGATGAACCGACAGCGGATCTCTACGGCGAGCATGATTTCTCCTCTTCGGATGATGCCACCGTCATTGTCGAGCTGGAAGAAGAATCGGTGGCTGAAGCCAATCACGAGGGCTTTACTCAATCCGAAGACACGATTGAAACACAGCAAACGCAGGTGCTTTCCGAAATTGAAACGTTTGCCGGCGACTATGAAGTCGGCCATACCTATAGCCACGTCTTCTCAGGCTTTTCCATCGATGTGCCGGAAGACGAAATTCCCAACCTTTTAACGGTTGACGGTGTAGAAGCTGTTTATCCTTATGTTGAATACGAGACGACCGACATCGGGGAGCCTCTCATGATTCAGGAAGACGAAATGGATCCGCAAATGTTGGATAGCGGTCCGTTTATCGGTGCCGACGAAGCATGGGATTTAGGGTACACCGGTGAAGGATCAACGGTCGCTGTCATTGATACCGGAGTCGATTACACCCATCCTGATCTTGAACACGCGTTTGGAGATTACAAAGGGTATGACTTCGTGGATGACACCGACGATCCCCAGGAAACACCTCCGGGCGACCCACGTGGGACAGAGACGAATCACGGGACCCATGTGGCCGGAACCGTTGCGGCTGATGGCTTAACCGTCGGCATCGCGCCTGATGCCGACCTACTCGCCTACCGGGTACTGGGACCGGGCGGCACCGGCTCGAATGTTGATGTTATCGCCGGTATTGAGCAAGCGGTGATCGACGATGCCGATGTCATGAACCTTTCGCTCGGAAATACGCTAAACGACCCTGACTATGCGACGAGCATTGCGCTGGACTGGGCGATGGAAGAGGGCGTAGCCGCAGTGACTTCCAATGGTAATGCCGGTCCGGACAATTGGACGGTTGGTTCTCCCGGCACATCCAGAGATGCCATTTCTGTCGGGGCTTCCGAGCTTCCTTACAGCGAGTACAGTGCCGAGATAGAAACCGAACAGAACGAATATCCTTCCGCGGCAGTTATGGGCTACCCGAATGAGCTCGATTTGTTAGCCCTTGACGAGGAAGAATTTGAGTTTGTAGATGTCGGCCAGGGACACCCGGAAGATTTTGAGGGCGAAGACCTCGAAGACAAAATCGCACTCATGATTCGCGGGGATATTCCCTTTGTGGAAAAAGTGGAAAATGCCGAAGAAGCGGGCGCCGTTGGCACGATTATTTTTAACAATGTCGAAGGGGAGCAACCTCTGGTCCCCGGGCTGCCTTTACCGACGATGATGCTCTCGCTTGAGGACGGCCAGCAAATGCAGTCGGCACTCGCCCAGGGGGACGATACGGTGTCTTTTGACCTCGCATTTGAACGTGAAGTCGATGAGACGATCGCCGAATTTTCTTCGCGGGGACCGGTGATGGATACGTGGATGATTAAGCCGGACGTCGCTGCGCCGGGCGTGGATATCATCAGTACGATTCCGACTCATGAGGAAGATGACCCGCACGGATATGCATCCTTGCAGGGGACGAGCATGGCAGCCCCCCATGTTGCAGGTGCTGCAGCCGTTCTCATGGAATCAGACCCTGATGCTGATGTTGAAGAATTAAAGGGACTGCTCATGAATACGTCCGAGACATTACAGGACCCTGAGAGCGACATTTACCCGTATAACACGCAAGGAGCCGGAAGCATCCGCGTTCCCGATGCGATTGAATCCAACACGGCCGTCACCCCGGGCAGTCATTCTTTCGGTGTTTTTGCAGAAGACGACGGGGTCCAGTCCGAGCGCAGCTCCTATACGATTCACAATCGTTCGGACGAGCGCCAGCCCTATGCATTTGATATCGAATTCGCCGGTAACCCGGATGGCATTGATGTGTTGACGAGCAGTGATGTTGCGTTGAATCCGGGTGAATCCGAAGAAATTCGCGCAAACATTCAAGTTGATCCCAGCCTATTGGATGAAGACTATTATGAAGGTACGATTACGATCGACAGTATGGAAGAGACGATTGAAGTACCGACGATTCTTTTCGTGGATGAACCCGATTATCCGCGCATAACGGAACTCGGCGTTGCCGAAAATGACGAGGGAGACTTTGACTACACCGCTTATCTCCCCGGTGGAGCCGAGGAATTCGGCCTTTGGGTATATCAGGCAGAGCCTTTCGAATATGTCGGCCTGACAGACGTTGAAACCGACGTACCAGAGGGTGAATTTACCGGAACCTGGGACGGCACTATTGACGGCGATTCCATACCGGGCGGAGACTATGTCCTCGTCGGCTATGCCAATCACGAAGGACAAGTCGATTATGCCCAAAGTCCTGTCATCTCTTTGGAAGCAACCACAAGTGCGACACAGCAGTTGATCGAAACATCCGTAGCTGATGACGAAGCCGCACATGCCCTCTCGCTGCATATGACAGCGCTGACCCATTACGAGGATCAGGGTGACAGCGATAAATTCATCAATCACATGGGAGGCTTCCACGACTTGCTTGACCAGCAATTGGATAGCGAGTTGATATCGGAAAATACGTTTAACGTGCTTAGCACTCAGGCTGATCTGTTGATTGAGCAGTGGCAATAGAATTAAAAGGCATCCGCCCCCGATACACTGTAGCGACCGGGGGCGAATGTTTTGGTGAAACTGTGTAAAAGGACAAATTGACGACCTAACGGGTTCCGCGATCTTTCGTTAGGGCGCCATAAACCGAGGTTGACGACCTAACGGCTTCCGTATCATTGCGTTAGGTCTTCATCTGGTGTCATTGACGACCTAACTCCTTCTGCGTTTCCAAGTTAGGGCTCCATCACCCAACGTTGGCGACCTAACTACTTCCTTGATACCGCATTAAGGTGTCACAACGACCTGAACATACGAAAAAAGCAATGCCCCTGCTGACAGGAGCATTGCTTCTTGATCATTCATAACGATGAATCATGGAAATGCGCCATTCGTCTTCGATTTCCGAGACAAGCACGTCTTCTGTGAATAAGTGTTCATCCGAATCCGTTTGATATTGGGCGCGTACGATATAATCGTCATTTTCGGTCGTATAGGCGAATAATTCCGGAATGACCTCCTGGACATCTTCGGCGAACAATTCACCCATGATGACCTGTGTGTCCCGGGGTTCAATCTCCCCCTCCGATAATTCTTCAACGTATTCGTCGTCATCCATTTGTCGTTCATCCCGATAATCTTCAGAGAAAAACTCATAAAGTTGGTCATACTCTTCATTTTCCAGGCGTTGATAATACTCGGCTACAAATGCTTCCGGTGTATACAGCAACCCGCCCTGCGTGGCCGCCGACTGCTCAGCCGGTAACGGCGTATGGGCGAAATTCCCTATGACCTCCCAGTCCTCAGCCTGCTCGTGGATCAATAAATCATTGCGAATCACCATCGTTTCGTCCCCATACAGCTCGGCGTCATCCCCGCCGAATTCGCCCTCGATGAGAACGCTCACCGCTTCAATGCTATCTTCCTCTGGATAATAATCATAAAAAAAATCAACTCTCGACGCTTGCTCTTCTTCTAAAACTTGTATGTTCAAGTCATTCATGGAAAATTGCTCAAATTCTTCAACAATGGCTTCCGTCGCTCCCTGTCCCTCCTCTGTTTCAAAATTGGTTACGAGCGCTACCTCTTCTTCATCCCCGCTATTCACCGCTGTAAAATAATTGTATACGAAGGTTTCCAAAGACGGCGTTCCCTCTTCCTCGCTATTTTCTTCCTCCTGAGCGGATCCTTCTTCCGTGGCTTCATCACCTGCGTCTATATCATTGTCTACCTCTTCGGACGCATTAAAACAAGAAGCTAACGGGAGTAAAACGGTGAGTAGTAACAAGCCGTGCCACACCGTTTTAATCATAAGCGCCTCTCCTCTCCTCACCTTCTTCATATCGTAAAGAAAACTTGGCTTATCACCAAACATGGCGAGCCTTAGTTGTATCTTTCTTATCTGCCAAGAAAAAACACACGCCCCGTCTCTCAGATCCGTGTGCTTCACTCACTCTCCTGCTTGTACTGTTCAACGGTCTCCTTTACATCGTCATCCGCTTCTTTTTGCCGCTCATCACGAACAAGTCCCGCAATGGACCGCTTTTGGATGATAAATCGCAAATCAGCCATTAACTGGACCGTGTCAATGCCCGGGTTTTCCGGGTTATTAACGACTCTTCCCCTGTAACTGTCAAACTTCGTGTGGTTCAAAAATTTCAATAAACAGTAGTAACAGCCTCGGCGTGTCCCCAATTTTAAATACTTTTCCCGGATATTTTTTTTGCATATATTGCAAGTGATATCCGGCTTTCTGACGTTGTTCAAACGCAGGGATTCAAGCAGCCAAACGGATTCTTTTGATATGTTCCCGACATTAATGGAAAAAACCTCCCCTCAGCAATCCTTCTGAAAACGCATACTTCTCTTTCTTTAAACCTATCCTAAATGCTGCAAATTTTCAAGTCGTTTATGCAAAAATAGGGACGAAAGATTATGATAAAGAAAACTTGGCTTATCACCAAGCCTGGCAAAGGCCTTAGTTGCACTTATGCATGATAAGAAAGTTATACTTTTGTATGAAAACAACCATTATTGGAGCAGCGCAAACCAATCAGTATAACCAACATATGTCACGATTATACTTTTTGCGCTAAATCAGTTGTTTTCATGATAGATGGTGGCGGTATGCTCAGCCGCCATGATGGTTTCTTATCTGCTAAAAAAACATTTTGCCTATATAATATAACCTTTGAACTATTATGTATGACAGCGCCCGAAGCAACAATCAACATACCTTCGGGCACTTCCCCGCCTTACTTGGCGGTTACATTTAATGATACGTCTATATTGCCCCTCGTCGCTTTGGAATACGGGCAAAAATTGTGGGCTTTGTCCAGCAAATCTTCCGCTTTTGCCTGGTCGACGCCTTTCACTTCCACGTTCAACTGTACTCCCAGTTGAAAACCGTCATCACTTGGATCCTTGAGAAGACTAACGGCCGCCTCCGTTTCAGTCTCAACGTCTTCCTTATCCTTACTGGCCATCAAATTATATGCGCCATCGAAACATGCAGCGTAACCGGCAGCAAACAGTTGCTCGGGATTGGCGGAATCCGAAGGAATGTCATCGCCGCTCGGCATTGCCAAGCCGACATCTATGATCCCATTATCCGATTTTACGTGACCTTCCCTGCCGCCGGATGCTGTTGCTCTTGTTGTAAAAACTTTATCTGCCATTATAATCATCTCCTCTTTGAATTGGTGTGAATGTGTTAGTGTTTCTACTCTATATGTTTACGTTCCCGAAGTTTTTTAAACCTCATTTTCACATGAAGATTATAAAAACACGTGCGCGGGTATAGTAGGACGGACCCGTCATATACATAGTGACAAAAAGGAGGGACAAGCGATTGAAACGGACAGCTGAACGTGTTTTAGCCATTATCGGGATTGTATTGACTTCGCTTGCATTCATCTTCGCCATTTTTATGGTGATTGGACAAACCGGAATCGAGCAACAAGCAGATCTCCTCGAACAGCAGCTGATGGAGGAGCCAAACATCCAGGCTGGAGAAGCCGAAATGCTTGTTCAGGCTATGATAGATTTCGGTTCGGTGATCGGCTGGTGGGCTTTTATAGTGCATGCTGTCGGGCTCGTTCTCGGTATAATCGGCCTGGTTAAACTCATCAATCGCCCCAAAACCGCCGGCATCCTGTTTTTGGTATCGGGAGGCGGAATGCTTCTGTTCACCATGGGGATCGCCCTTATTTATGCTGCACTGTTTATCATTGCCGGAATCATGTGTCTCGTTCGCAAACCGCCGGTCAACCTGGAACCGCAACCGGAGTAAAATTCAAATGGAGGGGCTCTCAACCCCTCCGTAACTATTCTTCCTCGAAGAAATACGATTTCGAATGATAGTAAACACCGAGCACTATTCCGATGGCCAGAAGTGAGCTTAACAGCGAGCTTCCCCCGTAACTCATAAGCGGCAACGTAAAGCCCGTAACAGGGAGCAGCCCAAGGTTCATGCCGATATTCTGAAAGACCTGGAATGTAAACAGGGCAATCACACCCGCGCTCATATAAGTCCCAAAACTATGGTGGCAACGGATGGCCGTCATCATAATCTGATAGAACAGAATAAAATACAGGGTAATCACGAGCGCAGTTCCAATAAAGCCCGTCTCCATCCCGACAACGGCAAATATTAAATCGGTATGTGCTTCCGGAAAATAAACATTGTGTTCAGAACTTCCGGTTAACCCCCCCGAGCCGATCGCCGTCATCGCCTGCGCGACCTGAAAGCCGTCATCCGGGTTCTCAAGCGGCTGTAACCAGCCGTGAAAACGATTGACCTGATAATCGGCCATATGATCAAACAACAATCGTTGCAAAACCTCCGGAAAACGGAAATAAAGAACGATAAACGCGCCGAACAGAAGCGCAGGAATACCATATAAAAAGGCAAGCAGTTTATAGGAGATCCCGGAAATAAGGGTTAAGCCAACGGCAATCGCAATCATCATCATCACCATGCCCATATCCGGCTGATCATACAATAGTATGATCGGCGGCACGATGATGCCCCCCATTTTTGCCAGCAGCCATATATCCGATCGAAACTCTTTAGGGGTATACATATTGTTATGCTGATAAATGACCGCACTCAGGGAAATAATGATGAACACTTTCATAAATTCCGAAGGCTGCAGGTTAATCGGACCCAGGTTAAACCACCGTGTCGCCCCTTCGGTTTCCGGTGCTAAACTCTCGGGTGCGATCGCCAGGGCGATTAACATAAACAGCCCAAACCCATACAAAAACCAATGTAAATTCAAATAATACTCAAAATCAAAATGCATAATCGCAAAGGCAACGGCAAAAGAAATTACATAAAAAGCGATTTGCATAATGACAAAGTTTGTCTCATATTGCTCCTGCTGCTGGGCCAAATAGACATAAAAGCAGCTAACGACCGCAAAAATGAACAACACAAACATCATATTGATATCGTACTGCTTTTCGTTGTTGTACGGTTTCACATCTTCATCTCCTGCATTTTTCTCGTGTACCCATCATACACGATTTTTTTATCTTCGTATATGAACAAAGTTTAAAAAAAAACAGACACACGATGGCAGCTGGTTTGTCAAATATTGTGTTAAAATAGACACACCGAACTCTTTTCGATTCAGAAAGGAAACATTCCATGCAAACAAGGGACCGTATCATTTATATTCTTATTACTGGCCTCGCGCTGGGAACCCTCGTCTTTGGCGTTGAAGGGACAGAAACCATGCCCTTTCTCGTTCTGGCAGTATCTTTATTCGCCCTTTCACTCATTGGTTACTTTTTGTTTTATTCGCTTTTGAACACGGGCTGGTTTTATAATATCTGGCTACTGAATGGTGTTACCCTCGGGCTCGCTTTCTATTTTGAGGACGTCTACATTGTGCTCATTCCGTTAACCGTGATTTGGCTCGCCCTTCTCGCTTCGGACTCCTTCATTCGTCAACAGAACTTTTAAAGGACCTTATCGATATCCAGCAACGTGACAAGCCGGTGATTGATTTTCGCAATCCCGTGAAAATAGTAGAAATTCTCGTCGTCATTCACTTCAGGCAGGGCTTCGATATCCGACGCAGGAACATCCAATAGATCATCTGCGCTGTCGACGAGCAAACCGACGTTACCCTCTTCACCGGCCACTATCAGAATACGCGTCTGTCGATCAAAAGAAATCGCTTCGTAACCAAAACGACGGCTAAGATCAATGATCGGCGTAATCTTACCCCGTAAATTCAGCACACCTGTGACATCGGGACGCACCCCGGGAAGCCGGGTAATGGTTTGCACGCGCTCAATCGACTGCATGCGCATGACATCCACCCCGTATTCTTCTCCATGCACCTGAAAAACGATGATTTTCCTTGACTCGGTATTCGTAACCGTCATCTTCCTCCCCCCTCTTTATTATTGAACGAGTTCGTTCGTATCGATGATTAAAGCGACTTCGCCGCCACCGAGAATCGTCGCTCCCGAGATCGCGAAAAGCCCCTGCAAATAAGAGCCGAGCGACTTTAAGACAACCTCCTTCTGACCGAGCAAGCGATCGACGACAAGGGCGCCGTAACGATCACCATTACGGACGATCACGATGGAATAATATACTTCAGACACGCCCTCATCCGTACTCGGAACGTTAAAGATATCCGGTAAAAATATAAGCGGAATCGTGCTCCCCCTGAAATCAAACACTTCCCGATCATCCATACTGTAAGTATCCGATCGCGCTATGACGGCCGTTTCCATAATCGCCGAAATCGGAATGCCATATGTTTCAGATTGAAGCTGAACGAGCAGGATATCCATAATCGAGAGCGTCAACGGCAGTTGTATGGAAAACACCGAGCCCTTTCCGGTGTCGGAATCCACCGAAACGACACCACCCAGGGATTCAAAGGTTTCCCGGACGACATCGAGACCGACGCCCCTTCCCGACACATCCGTGATTTCATCAGCCGTGCTGAACCCTGAGGAGAACAACAGGTGATATATCTGCCTCTCAGACATTCGTTCCAGTTCTTCTTCATTGACGAGCCCTCGCTCCAGCGCCTTGGTGATGATTTTATCCTTATTGAGACCCGCGCCATCATCCGCCACTTCAACGTAGACATGGTTGCCTCTATGATAAGCTCGTAACCGGATGGTCCCTTCTTCATGTTTACCGGCGGCGATGCGCTCGTCAGGTAATTCAATGCCATGATCGATGGAATTCCTCAGTAAATGCACGAGCGGGTCGCCGATTTCATCAATGATGGTACGATCCAGTTCCGTGTCGGCCCCTTCGATCTCTATCGTCACTTTTTTCCCGAGGTCCTGGGACACTTTCCGAACCATACGCGGAAAACGATCGAAAACATTCGCTACCGGCATCATGCGCATATTCAAGATAATCGCTTGCAAATCCGAGGAGATTCGGTTCATCCGCTCG
This sequence comes from Natribacillus halophilus, assembly GCF_900100185.1. GTDB lineage: Bacteria > Bacillota > Bacilli > Bacillales > Marinococcaceae > Natribacillus > Natribacillus halophilus. The sequence continues at coordinate 216,269 of NZ_FNEN01000003.1, forward strand.
ACGGTTTCCGTTAATGCGGGGTTTTTCAGCTCCAGCGCCGTCATTTCCAGCCGTCCGCGCTCGAGCATCCATTCTTCAAACACGTTCATGAGCACATCGAGACGCTCGACATTTACCCTTATCGTCTTCTGTCCTTTTTTGGGAATGAGTTTAGTCGCGTCACTCGCTTGCTCCTGGGCAGGGTTCTCCTTTTCATCATCCTCTAAAGACTGGATATGAACAGTGGCAACTTCCGAGACGTTCAGGAGGATTTGTTCCAATTCCGAGGACCCTTTTTCCGATATAAAAGAAACCGTAAACGACAACGCAAAATTTTCATTTTCCAGTTCTTCAACCGGTGGCGCGGACTTTACAATATCGCCGTGCTCTTCCAATGCGTTGAATACCATATGTACACGGGCCGCTTTAAGAAGGATGGTTTCCTCGAACGTTATCGTCAGTTCATAGGGGGTAAATCCTTGCTCGATCGATTGCTGCAACACCGTTTGCTCGAATTCATCATAGTTTGAAAAAGAAAAGTGTTCTTCCGTTGTAGGCATTGTTTCGAGTTGTGCCAATGTTTCAAGTTGTGATAGATGCTCTCCGATGTGTGCGCCCCCATTTCCCCCTTCAGCGATGTCATGGATCATTCCTTCGATGACATCTACGGCGGAAAAAACGGGATCGAGAATGTCAGAGGTAACCTTTGTCGCTTCACTGCGAAAAACATCCAGCACATTTTCGATCGCGTGCGTGAGCTTGGCCATCTCATCGTATTCCATCGCGGCAGCCATCCCTTTTAAAGTATGGGCGGAACGAAAGATTTCCTCGATCAGGACAGTAGCCGTCGGATCTTTTTCCAACTGTAATAAATATTCGTTCATGTGCTGAACGTGTTCTTGCCCTTCCTCGATAAACATTTGCAAATATTTCGCTTCGGTCATTGATTATCACTTCATTTCAAATGGAATCGCTGCTCCTATCATATCATATATTTTGTTCAATTGAGTATTTTTTCCTATTTTCCTTAATAAAGAAAACTTGGCTTATCGCCAGCCTTTAAGGCGATAAGCCTTAGTTGCACTTAAGGCGCTTCAATTACACCGCAAGCAAGGCGATCACCCGCGTCCCCGGTATCAAGGGTATCTTCGTCCGAGCCGGGCTCGTCTTGATCCTCTGATTGATAGCGATCCGGAATATGGGCAAAATTATCCGGGTCTTCATGCACAATCATCGCGGTTTCTTCTTCGATAAGTTCATCAGGTGAAAATCGATCGACTTCTACCGACATCATCGCCGTTTCATCCTCGTTGACATGAAGCGGGGGCAAATCGCCGGCATGTTCGGGATGAGCATTATCCTCCGGGGCATAATGGCCTTCAGCCGTATCAAATGGACCTTCATCGGCATCAGGTTCACAGAGACCTTCTTCATGAATATGGAAACCATGATAGCCCGGATCCAAATTCTCGACTTCTGCCGTTAAAAGCGTGTTCCCATCCCCGCTTTCAAAGAATTCGACCGTCCCGACAGGCTCCTCATTCTCATCCTGAAGGTCGACGGTGGCTCCCGGTTCGCCCTCTTCTTCTGCCGCCTCGCCGTTTTCATCGTTTTCAGAAGTCTCTTCCGCCTCTTCGGAGTCATTCGCTCCCTCCGGCGAGCATGCTAGCATCAACGAGATACTCCCGGCCAGCATGGCATAAAAAACTTTTTTCATTTAAAACACACCTCCATTTCTTTATTTCTGTAGGCTATTGCCCAGGCAGGAGGTGTGTTAAACGATCTTTTTCGATATTAAAGAAAATCCATTCGCAAGTCTTAAGACGATTATGCTGTAAATGAGAAGACGGTTTATACCTTTAATAATCCAGTATGATCCCGTAACCGATGAGAATGACGACAAATAGGGCAATAGCCCATTGCAGCCAGTAATACGTAAAGACACTGCCCACTAGTTCATCGCGATTTTTCCTGCCGAGAATCACTTCCATTAAGTATATCAGCCAGATGGCGATAATTCCCTTTGCCGTGTCATTCCAGGGGAAAATGTCGCTGCCAGCAGCCAGATAGATCAGGTTAAATATCCCCGTCAGGATCATGACAACGTAAAAAAACCTGGCGATCTGATGAGTGATAAAGGATCCTTTGCGTTTCCCGGCAGCCAGCAATATGCACGCTATAATAAAGACAATGACGAGCAATACCCAGCCGACCCGGTGGATATTAAATAAAATGTCATTTAATGTTTCGATCAACCTATATTCCCCCTCCTACCTATAGTATGGACGATAGCTTCTTTCGGCAAACCCCAGACCTCCACCCGCCCACACAGGCTATCCCCTCTCGGCATAGAATGATCAGATGCCAGGGGGGGTGGAGCAATGTATGCACAAAAAGGCAAACTGTTTCTTCTGAGCATTGCAACGTTTGCCGTTTTAGTTGTTCTCACGCTATCCGTCTATGCGATCACCAATAATGAAGCAGACGGTATTGATAACAATATCAACAATAACATTGACGGGGAAAATGTCGATATTGACAATTCGATTGAAAACAATATCAGTGGCGATGAAAAAAGTGACATTGATAACGAGGTGAACAACAATATCGACGTCAGTGTTGATGTCAATATATCCAATGACATTTCGAACAATGAGGATGGAAACGGAAACGGAGAAGAGAATGGGAACGGCGAGAACGGTGAAGACGAGAACGGCAATGGGAACGGGAACGGCAATGACGACGATAACGGAGAAAACGGGAACGGCAATGATAACGGGGAGACACCTGACACCGTTTGGGGGGTTGATTCGGCGAGTGTGACTGATGAGGCGATGCTCGAATGTGTCACAGACAATTACGGCGACCCTGAAGTGTGGGGCCGTTACCTCGGCGATAACGAAGGAGTCTCCTACGGTATTACCGATGAAGAAATGGACTTGTTGCAGGAGAATGATATTCAAACCCTCGTCATTTGGAACCATACGACCGACGTCACCGGCTATGACCACGGAGAAAGCGAAGCCAATGAAGCGATAGAAATGGCTCAAGAGATGGGGATTCCCGAAGATGTCGCACTTTTCATCAACGTAGAACCCATCTATCCCGTTGACAGCGCGTTTATACTAGGGTGGCATGACGCGCTGATGGACTCCGAATACGAATCCGGCATCTACGGCATATTTGATCCCGACGAAGAAGTTTATAACGCTTTTGAAGCTGCTGCTGACGAAAACGATGATTTACTCGATGAAATGTACGTATGGACGTCATCACCGAACGTCGGCATCACCAGCGAAGAAGACGCACCGGCTTATGACCCCGATTATCCGGAAGGTTCCCTGCTTGCCGGTTGGCAGTACGGACTGGATGATGAGATCTGTAACATCGACACAAACGTATTTGACGGAAACGTTTTGGATGCGGTTTGGTAACCGGGCAGATGATTTTCTACTCGGTTTTTTTAATATAAAGAAAACTTGGCTTATCGCCAAGCATGGCGAAAGCCTTAGTTGCACTTATGCAGGATAAGAAAGTGGTTTATACTTTCTTACCTGCTAAAAAAGACCCCGGCCAGCGGCCAGAGTCTCATCATGGAGACATTTACGCTTCCTTCGCGTAAACACTTACTTGTTTACGTTTTTTATCCATACGCTCAAATTTCACTTTGCCGTCGATTTTCGCGAACAAAGTATCGTCGCCGCCTTTGCCGACGTTTACTCCGGGGTGAATTTTCGTTCCGCGCTGGCGCACGAGGATGGATCCGCCGTTCACGTTCTGACCGTCGGAGCGCTTTGTGCCCAGGCGTTTTGCAATGGAATCACGACCGTTTTTCGTGCTCCCAACCCCTTTTTTCTGAGCGAAAAATTGCAAGTCCATGTTAAGCATTGTTCTGCACCTCCTTATCGTTCGGTTACTTGTATAAAATCACTGTATGATACCTGAATGCCCTGGATGGCCACGAGCATGCCTTCCAGCAATAGTTGGCCGTCCTCGGCCTCCCGGCCTTCCCAGCCTTCGGGAACGACGCCTTGCAAATACCCGCCGCCATCCCCTGCTTGCTCAACCGCTAGCGGGGATGCACATAAGGTTTCGATGGCGTTAACCGTTCCGATGGCAACCGCGGACACACCGGCACAAACGATGTCTTCCCCGTACTCGTCGGCGTTGGCGTGCCCGGACAGCGTGAAGGATTGTATCGTACGATCTTCTCTATCGCGCACAATCGTCATTTGTATCATCACAAGGCATCCTTAAGCCTGAATACTGTTGATGGTTACTTTTGTGTAAGGCTGGCGATGGCCCTGTTTACGACGGTAACCTTTACGGCGCTTGAATTTGTAGACGATGATCTTCTTGCCTTTATCATTCTTCTCAACGGTTCCCGCTACTTTCGCATTATCAACGTAAGGAGCACCGACTTTTGCTTCGTCTCCTCCGATAAAAAGCACTTTGTCAAAAGTGACATCATCGCCGGCGTCGGCCGGTAATTTTTCCACAAAAATCGATTGGCCTTCTTCGACTTTTACCTGCTTGCCGCCTGTCTCAATAATCGCGTACACGTCCTGCACCTCCTGTTTCTCTCAGACTCGCCATGTAAGGTGCCATAGCTTCAGCTTACAACCTTACCTGTGCGGTTGCAGTTTGGAGGTTCCAAACAACATGCATATATTATCACAAGGCCGAGTGGTTGTCAAAGGGAAAAAGGGTCGATCCCTTGTGAGAAGCGGTTTTTTACCCTTTCGCAAGCGTTCCGATTGCAGCATGGCTCTCCCGGGTGTTAAACCAATACTCAATCAAATCGGCTTCATCGATCGTTTCGCCATTCTCGATAATTTTATAAACGGTTTCTTTGCCTTTGTACAGACGGCGCAAGGAAGTATGAACGCTCTCGCTGAAAGAAACCTTGGTAATCACCTTTTTATCTGTTTCTTTTCGGCGCAGCAGGCGCCTTTCCAGTATGAAACGCAAAAACCCATAGGGTTGCTGGCGCCACTCCATATATTGGGCGATCGCAAGAAAACCGATAATCAGCCACCACTGCAGGTGGAGCGGATACCAGATGGCCGTCAGGAGAGCAGCAATCGTAAGAAAACCGAACGAAAAACGCAAAGACCATGTCTGGGCTTCACGATACGGAAGAAATTTGCACGTAAGCAATTGTAATATTTTCCCTCCATCCAAAGGCCAAATCGGGAGTAAATTAAACAGTAACAGCGCGCTGTTATGGAATAAAAAGGTATGATGGTCGCTCATCGTCCAAAAGGGGAGGAACGTAACAGCCCCCCAGGAAAAAACGATGAGGACGAGATGTTGAAAAGGCCCGGCCAAATGTACAATCAGCTCTTGGTGATACGGTCGATTCCCGTATTCATCCGTCTCTGCAACGCCCCCGAAAGGAAGCAATTGTATTTTTCGCAATCGCCAGCCAAAATACTTGGCGGCTGCCGCGTGGCCGAGCTCATGACAGCAAACGATGACAAACAGCATCAACAGTTCGCGAAAATAACCGGTGGCAACCCCCAGCGCGATGACAACCCAAAAGAGTGGATGAACACGCACGAGCAGCAGGAGGTTAATCAAAAGTCATCACTTCACCGGGGTCGATGTATTCATCATTCGCACGAATGGCGAATGTGAACCGTCCCCCCTCTTCGTCTGCAGCGATCGTCACGTTCCCCAATAAATCGCCTGCGCCAACATGATCATATAATCCGACGTCAATGGCATCAAGCGACCCATACCAGGCTTCCGTGCCATCGTCATGTTGCACGACAACGACTTGTCCCCAGTCTTCATCGGACCCGGCCTGAATGACAACACCACCGCGAGTGGCCGTCACCTGCTCATCTTCCATCGTTTCAAGGACAACCGCACGGCCGTTTTCCGAAAAACTTTCAGCAATACCCGCACCAGCCGCAGGTAATGCATAACCTTCAGAATCAACCGTCTCCACTTCCTCGCTCTGGTCTTCCGGGAAAAGAGCAAGCGGACGGCCGAATTGCGATTCATACCAGTTGGAGACAGCCGCGAACTGAAATTCATTTTCATACATATTCACCGCCGTCTGCCTTGCATCGTCAAAGAGCATGTCCGTTTGCACGACCATGGCGGTGAGTAAAAAAAGGGCTAGCGCGCCCAGCCACTGTATGAAAAAACGTTGCTTCACCTTTTCTTTGCGAGTACTTATCGCGGGCTTTATATCACGATCTCTCCACAAGTAGAACTCGGGCTCGTGCTCGTTCATTTCCTCGCGGCTTTGATAATAGCCGACATAAGGTTTTTGTTCCTTCGGGATTGATTCTTTCTTTCCGGGCAGTTCCTGCCTGCGTTTTTTGGACAACTCTTTGCGCACACGATCGATATCCCGGCCCATAAGCTTTACCCCCGCTCCTCATACGTTTTGTACATGGTATGAACGGAAGGACAAGGATATGTGTGTTTACGCAAACTCCAGGTAGAATTGCAATGCTTCCTTTAGATTACTGCCAACGATCTCCACAAAGTCGGAATGGTCTCCGGTTGTATGAGATTGATCCAGTGCGCGATAATAAGCCAATCGTTCATGATTGTGAATCACTATGGGAACGTATCCTGACCTCATAAGTTCCAGGTTTAACAATAATCGGGCCGTCCGACCATTCCCATCCATAAAGGGATGAATTTTCACGAATGCACTATGCAAAATAGCCGCCCTAAGCACAGGATGGTGATCATTGTCTTCATACCAAACCATTAAATCGTCCATCTGCTCTTGGACCATGACGGGATCCGGCGGTCTATGTTCCGCACCACTTATCACGACGTTTGTTTTTCGGTACGTTCCCGCATTTTGACGGTCAATTCCCCGCAAAATAAGGCTATGAATCGTTTTGATGGTATGTTGAGTTAATTGTTCTCCTCTTCGGATCACTTCTTCCAAATAAAGAATCGCTTCTTTGTGATTGATCGCTTCCAAGTGTTCTCTCATCGTTTTCCCGCCGACGGTGATACCGTCCTCCAAAACAACCTTGGTTTCTGCCAGAGTCAAAGTATTCCCCTCGATAGCGTTGGAGTGATACGTCCATTCGACAAGCAAATGTTCTTTTAAATTTTGCAAAGTTTCGGGGGGGAGGGGCCGCTTTTCATCCAATTGTTTTTTTAACTCGTCAATCTCCTTCAAAAGTTTTTCCACTTCGTCACACTCCTTTCTCAAAGGCATACGGGAGCGCTCTCACTTATATTTTGATTGAATTATAACACAACGTATTTCAATTCACGTCACGCACGAAAAAATATATACTGACTTGACGATTGATTTTGTATTTCATTTATGACTGCACACCAAGAGCGCGAAACATCGGCCACATATGTGGGGAAACGGCATGCGAGGTGGTCGAAGCGGAGGAAGAACCGATTGATGACCCCTCAAACGCACCGTTGGAACGTAAATCCCAGTGCGATAACCGAAAAAGTGTTCCAACCGCATTCGTTGGGACGTGAATCACGGTCTAATGAAAGAAAAAGTGCTCCAACCGCGCGTTATTTCTCACGAGCACAAAAAAAGACCCAGAATACACTCTGAGTCCAAATCACCTTCTAAGCTTCGATCCCGAACAATTTTTTCACTTTCGCGAGAAAGCCCGTTTTCGTTTCAACCGAGAGAAGAGGGACGGATTCACCGAGAATACGTCTTGCAATGTTCCGGTATGCGAGGGATGCCGTTGTATTCGGGGTCGTCGCCACGGGTTCTCCTTTATGCGCGGCTCGCAGAACACTTTCATCATCGAAGACGATCCCGAGTAGGTCGATGGCAAGCGTTGAAGCGACGTCATCGACATCAAGCATGTCCTCATCTTTTTTGTTGGACGATTGCTTATGTACCCGATTAACAACCAACTTCGGCGCGGGGATATCTTCTTGTTCCAGTAGTCCGATGATGCGGTCGGCATCACGTACGGCTGCCGTATCGGGGGTCGAGACGACGATAGCCTGATCGGCGCCGGCGACCGCATTTCGAAAACCTTGTTCAATGCCCGCGGGGCAATCGATGATTAAGTAGTCATAATCAGGTTTAAGTTCATTGACAATGGCCGCCATTTCTTCCGGCGTAATCGCTGACTTGTCCTTCGTCTGCGCCGCGGGGAGCAAATGCAGGCAATCGAAACGCTTATCCCTGATTAATGCTTGTTGCGGCTTGCATCGTTCTTCCAGAACATCGACGAGATCATAAATAATTCGATTTTCCAGACCCATGACGACGTCAAGATTTCTTAAGCCGATATCTGTGTCCAGGAGGCAAACTTGTTTTCCCTGCAATGCCAGGGCTGTTCCAATATTGGCCGATGTCGTTGTTTTCCCGACACCGCCTTTGCCGGATGTTATGACGATAGCCTCTCCCACAATATCCCCTCCTTACGCGTTTGCGGTTCTTTGTTTTCTTAAAGTCGCCAGGCTGCTCATGTGATTGAACACGATCTCTTCTTGTTTGATACAAGCATACCGTGGCTTGGCATAGGCGGCTTCCTCTGCCCGCTCCGTGCGGGTGAGGCTCGTTAAGTATAAACGATCGGCAATCATTAACTGCGCAGGCAAAAGTACGGAGGCCGCTATAACCGCGGCTTCATCTCCTTCGACCCCTGCACGTGCCGTTCCTTTCAGGGCTCCCAGCACATAAATATCCCCGCTTGCCTCGACCGTTCCCCCGGGGTTGACATCGCCGAGAATCAGTAAATCCCCTTTGACGCTAAGGACCTGGCCCGAACGAACGAGACGGGCATATGAATGGGTTTGTTCGTCCTCTTTTATTTCCAGGGCCTCTGTCTTTGTCATGACCTCAGAGGTGATATCACTGACGATAATCGTACCTGGCTGCTCAATCGTCGCCTGGATTTCCCGGCGTTCCTCAACATCGACATAGCGCTTCCCCACGCGCACATGAACATGAAGTCCCTTATCATGTTCGCTTCCTATCCTGCTTTCCGTCATTTTTTCCTTTAATTCCTGAATAAGCTCCGCATATGAACACTTATCATCAAGATGAATGACCAGTCCTTCTTTTGTCCCCTTGATCGTCACCAATTGATTGGAGAAGCTTGTTTTCACGAGCTCACCTCGATTCCTTCCTGTTTACATATTCGATATGTCATGACCTTTTTCCTTCCCCTGTATTCATACTTGTTTTAATCGTTCCTCCTGTTGCAGTCTGTTAAAGAGCTTGCGCATGGGGGTGAAGATGAGAATAGCAAAAGCGCCATTTAATATCATGGAAGGCACCCAGCGTTGCGTTACGAACTCGGTAAATGGTATCGACGTATAGTCGATCCAGTGATAGATGCCGTACGTAAGGTATTCCAGGGCACTCACGACCAGAATAACGATCAATATGACAAGCAACGGACGATTTTTCACCGTTTCATAGGAGATCCCGCCACTATAACCGAGAAAGGCGAATGAAAACATATAAATCCCCAGCAGCGAAGAATAGACGACATCCTGAAAAAAACCGAGAATCAGCCCATAAATGAGTCCCGGCACCGCTCCTTTGTATATGGACACGAATACAACCATGACAAAAGCAAAGCGCGGAACCCATACAATCTCACCGGTTGCAGGAAATAAAACTTGAAACCATGTTCCTTCGAACAAGAACACGAAGGCGATAAGTACAGGGAGCAAGTAACGCATCAATCCGTGCTCCCTTCCGGATCAATTTCAACCGCTTCTTCATCCTCATCGTCGGACTCTTCTTCTTCAAAATCTTCGAGAACGGGGCTATTACGGTCAAGAACCATAACATGTTCGATATTATGATAATCGGCGGCAGGTTCAACATAGGCATTCAATGTTAATCCGTATTCGTCGGTTTCAATCGCAGTAATCTCGCCTATGGGCAGATCAGCGGGAAATCCAAGCCCCCCTAATCCGGACGTGCTAACCGATTGCTCTTCGGCAACATCTGTTTCCGCATCGATCATGCTCAAAACAAACGCGTCTTCCTCATCATCCCAGCCATCGATAAAGCCGTAGACCGACTCTTCCTCCTCGGTGGTTACTTGTGCTGAAACGCGGTTCATACGCTCCCCGTCGGATAACAATTGCACTTGCGAGGTGAACATTCCGGTATGTTGAATGCGGCCGATCAACCCCTCAGCGGTAATCACAGCCATATCATTCTCAATCCCATGTTGAGAACCGCGATTAATGCCGATCGTTTCCGTCCAGTGATCAGGCTGGCGTTCGATTACAAGTGCGCTCAAACTTGCATAATCACCGAGACTCTCGCTCATCTCCTGGGCTTCCAACAGACTGGCATTTTCCTGTCGCAGGCCATCGACCTCCGAAGAAAGCATTGCATAATCGTCCATTTGGGATTTCAATCGTTCGTTTTCTTCATAAACATTGATCACATTAACGATGTCATCATAGACCCCCCGCACAAAGTTCGCCGGGCGTTGAAAGGCGGATTGTACGACACCGACGCTATCATTAACAAACTGCTCCGGCCATGTGACCTCTTCTCGTTCATTCAATGTTAAGCCCACTAAAATAACAAGTATAATGATACTTACCATGAGTATAATCAAACGCTTATTCGAAAAAAAATGGGGCATGGATGACACCTTCTAGAATTAACTTCTTCTGAACAGTCCTCCTTCTTGGAGGTGAAAATTTACCATCAGGGATGAAAATAAGACATTGATCCGTCGGTGATTCGACGAATATCAATGCCAGCATTGACAGAACTACTTACGGTTTGAACGTGCCGTAATGCCTTCGCGCGACCTGAAAAGATGCAGGTTTTCCAACGCTCTGCCCGTACCTAAAGCCACGCTGTCCAATGGTTCTTCTGCGACGAGCACCGGCATCTCCGTCTCGGCCCCGAGCACTTTATCAATGCCGTTCAGGAGAGCGCCTCCTCCTGTCAAGACAATACCCCGATCCATAATATCAGCGGCCAATTCCGGCGGCGTGCGTTCCAGCGTCGCTTTCACGGTTTCCACAATCGTATTCACCGTATCCCTTAATGCATGGGAGATCTCATCCGAGTCAATCGTGATCGTTTTCGGCAATCCTGAAACGAGATCCCGACCGCGAATATCCATGCTGCTCACATTTTCCAGTTCTCCCGCCGATCCAATTTCCATCTTTAAGGTTTCACTCGTACGTTCGCCAATCATGAGGTTGTACGTTTTTTTAATGTATTGAATAATGGCTTCATCCAGTTCATCCCCGGCAACGCGAATGGATTGGCTCGTCACAATCCCTCCGAGTGAGATGATCGCGACTTCTGTCGTTCCACCGCCGATATCGACGACCATGCTCCCGGTCGGTTCCCAAACCGGAAGGTCGGCACCGATGGCCGAAGCGAACGGTTCTTCAATCGTGTAGGCCTCGCGGGCACCGGCTTGTTTCGTCGCATCTTCCACCGCTCTTTTTTCCACGGCCGTAATGCCGGACGGGACGCAAACCATGACATTCGGCTTACGCGTAAACACCGAGCGGTTTCGTTGAGCCTGGCGTATAAAATATTTCATCATGGTCGCTGTCGTATCGAAGTCGGCAATGACCCCATCTTTCATCGGCCGCACCGCTACGATATTTCCGGGCGTCCGTCCGATCATGTTTTTGGCATCGTTTCCTACTGCCTCGATGGTCTGCAGGTCGGAACGCGTAGCCACGACCGACGGTTCCCTGACGACAACACCCTTGCCTTTCACGTAGACAAGTGTATTCGCTGTTCCCAAATCAATCCCTAAATCCTTTGAAAAACCACCAAACATCTATGTGTCTCCCTTCATGTACCCTATTCATAATTGTCGTTTTTAAAGAAAAAACGTTACATTTCCTTATTTTATTGAACATGACGTTCTAAGCACAACCCCATAATGGTCGTGCTTCCTGTTAAGAAAATTTGCTCGTGGCATCTAAATTTCCCATCCTTATTATACGCAACTTTTTCCGAAAAACATAGCATTTCATCAAGCTTTCATAAATTTCCTCAAATCGTCTCACACTATTATAGATTACACTATGACAGCGGCAAGTGACCAGCCGGTGTTGCTTCCGCTTCGGCTACATTTAGGGATTGTTCTTCTAGTTTTTGTGGTCGACAACACTAACGAACACTCCCCCTTATTATCCTAGGTCATTTTCCTTATTATATAAGTATAAGAACAGGGAAAGGAGAGGTAATGTTTTTGAAAGATGTTTAAAAAAGGCGGGTTTGTGCTAGATCGATATCGCCCCTCCTGCCGAAAAAAACCAGCGCATACGCGCTGATTTTTCATCTATGGAATGATCCCATGTTCACGTAAACTGCTGTAGCGCCGATCGCCGATGATAATATGGTCCAGCACCTCGACGCCGAGGACTTTGCCGCATTCCACCAGACGTTTAGTCACTTCCCGATCTTCCCTGCTCGGGGACGGGTCGCCCGATGGATGATTATGCAGGCAAACAACGGATGCTGCCGATCGTCGCAAGGCTTCTTTAAACACTTCCCGCGGGTGGACGATCGAAGCATTTAAACTGCCGATAAACAATGTCTTTTTGAACAGCACCTGATTCTTCGTGTTTAAATAAATGGCGACGAAGTGCTCCTGATTAAGAAAACGCATATCTTCCATCACATACTCGGACACATCTTCGGGGGTTTTTATGACATAGCGTTCTCCGTGCTGAGAGGTATGAATGCGTTTCCCGATTTCCAGGGCGGCCCGCAATTCAATCGCTTTCACCTGTCCGATGCCTTTGATCGCCTGCAATTCTTCGAGGCTCGCATCCTTAATCATCATAAGGCCGTCAAATTCTGAAAGCACCCGGGAGGCTAACTGCAGAACCGTTTCATGGGGCGTGCCGGTTCGCAGTAAAATCGCAAGAAGTTCCTGGTTGGAAAGGTTCTCCGCTCCTTCCTGCGTGAGTCGTTCACGGGGCATTTCCCGTAAAGGGAGTGGGGTTTTTAGTGCGGGGGTCTGTATCAATGCTTCACCTCATTATTCTATTTTTTCACCCATTGGGGGTAGATGTGAAAATATGCCAGCATTTGCGTAACTTTGAAGACAGGCAAACCAACGATGTTGTAATAATCGCCCGTAATGGTTTCGACAAACAGCGCGCCCTTGCCCTGAATGCCGTAAGCACCGGCTTTATCCATCGGCTCGCCCGTCTCGACATACGCCTGAATACATTCCTTTTCTAAAGCGTGAAAATGAACGGTTGATTTTTCCGTACACGTCCGGATGTTTATGCCGTTTGTGATAAAAACGCTCGTATAGACGTCATGGGTTCTACCGGATAACTGTGTGAGCATATGAATAGCTTCGCTTTCATCTGCAGGTTTTCCGAGCGGAGCGTTATCCAGGGCGACGATGGTATCCGCTCCGAGAACGACAGCCCTTGGGTTGCGCCTTTCCACTTCTTCAGCTTTTCCCGTTGCCAGAAGTCTGGTATTGTCCTCAGGTGATAATCCCCCTATGAAGGGCTCTTCGCGATGACTGACGTCGATACGATACGCATAGCCGAGTTGGCTTAATAGCTGTTGCCTCCGCGCAGAGACAGACGCCAGTATCAATCTGGGTTCATCCATTTAAAAATCCTTTCGCTACTGGAAGCTGTTGGTCCATTCTTCATACGCCAAGGTCGCTTCCATCCATGCCTCGTGATCATCGGCATTTTCTTCTTCATCCAATCCTTGCAGAGCTCCGGAGAGCACCTCCGCTTCTTCATCATCTTCATTCAGCAACGGATCCATGTCCATATTGTCGAGGCCGGCTTCCTCTTCTTCCGCGCTTGCACCGGGTCTCGTCGCTTCCAGCCCCGTTAATAACGTTTCGCCTATATCATTGGCCGCCTGTTGGGTTTCCGCATCCATGCCCTCCGCCGCAATGGGAATCGCCAACGTTTTTACATATCCTTCCAAACCCGCGTCGTCTACTTCCGGAAGCACTTCATCTTCCGCAGTGCCATGGGCGGTCATGCCGGCATATAGATAAACCATATCGTCATTTTCATGCCATACCGTTGGAAAACCGGCTTCCGAAAACGCTTCTTCCATCTCCCGGCTGGCTTCTTCCGTGGAAAAAACCCCTGCCTGTACAATATCCACTTGTAATTGTTCGTGGGAATCTTCTTCGTCGGCAGCCATAGGACTCCCCTCTCCGCCCCTCACATTCCCTGTCGTATCAACTTCCGAAGACAGTGAAAAATTTGTGGCGAGTTGCAGCAAAGGCAAGCCAAACATTAAACCTACCGACAGGGCAGCGATAATCAATGCCGGTATTTTCCAGTGTCGAACGGACCAACGTCTTTTCGGGAGGGTTTCTGTCGTTTTTTTCTTTTTTCGGTGCACGGGCAGCCCCGGGCTTGTCATTTGTGACTGTCGATCTCGCTCTTCCCATTCCTTGCGCTTGAAGCCAAGGTCGATGACGTCCCGTGATCGCTGTTCCCGATCATCGTTTTTCCCGGCGCTATTTTTTTGTTCGCCGCCTTCTTTTTCATCCGTATCTTCTTTACGAGGATTTACTTCTTTTCCATTAATCTTAAATGTCGTTTTCCGGTGATGGTGTGCCATTTCAGCCTCCTCCTCAGTCAGAACTCTGAGGTATAAACGTTACCACAGCCAAAAGCAGAAGGAAGCAGAGATTTGTCACTCACCGTTTGCAAAGATCCGACAAATTTACATGACCGGATACAAGCCCCACAACCAATCCCCGATGAACAAGACGACAATGCCTGCCAGCGCGATGCTCGGCGCAAATGGAAAGGCTTGACCTCTTTTTAAGTGCCCGCTCGCAAAAGCGGCTAAACTGCTCAAAGTGCCGAACAGCGTCGAGAGAAAAAAGACGAGCAGCAAATCCCAGAGACCAAAGGCGAGCCCAAGGACGGCAAACAATTTGACATCCCCGCCGCCCAGCCCCCCGCCACTCATGATCATAACGCCATACAGAACACTGAAACTAAGCAGCGCGGCCAAAAACGGATCCCACCACGGGTCATAAGGGGCGACAAATATACGAATCAACAGCAAACAGGAAGCAAAAAAGAGAAGGATCGCATTTGGAATGCGCATATAACGAAGATCAGTGATGGTGACGATCATCACAAGCGAGAGGACGAGCAAAGCCAACATCGTATCAAGGGTAAATTGATAGCGGAAGTAAGCGAGAACGAACAAGAAAGCGGTCGATAGTTCGACAAGGACATATTGTCCAGATATACGCGTGCCACAATAGCGGCATTTCCCCATGGTAAAAAGGTAAGACAGAACCGGCCAAAGGTCACGCGCCTGCAACGTTGTCCTGCAGTGAGGACACACGGACCGGCTCCAGGCGAACGGTTCCCCTGACGGCACACGCATACCGACCACCTGGAAAAAAGATCCGAGCACAAGACCGAGCAGCAAAAATACGATCACATCAAAAAGCAAACATAGCCCCTTTTCTCAAACACCAAAATAACCAAAACCACTCTCCACATAGTATTCGACGTTTTCGCCGTTTTTCCTGCTTTTTTTGAAAAAACTTTATAGCAAATGCGCGCGCACTTCCGAGATGAAGAATAAAGACCCTGTAATCACAATAATACCCGTAACATTGACACGCCGGAGCAACTCGTCATATCCCTCTTTCCAGTCCATAAAAATTTCCGCGTTCAACGGCGAGTGATTCGGATCTGCGGCTCTCGGGTGGGCAAAGGTCGAGATCGCAAAACTTTTGGGCTGCAATGCCAGCAACGGTTCAAACATCACCGCGCTGTCTTTCTCTTCGGTCACTGCTGTTAAAATATGAATATCCTTATCCGCGTACATCTCCTCGAGAAAGCGGGCCAGTCGAGCAATGCCTTCGGGATTGTGGGCGCCATCGACCAACACCGGCGGCGTCGTATGCAACATTTCCAGTCGCCCCGGCCAGTACGCCTGCGCCAAACCGTTTTGTACCGAGGCCTCATCGATGGGAAAAGATCGGTATACCCTTAAATAATCAGCGATCATAACCGCCACGGCGCCATTTTCAAGCTGATGTTGCCCGCGCAGGGAAACATAAAGGTCATGATAATGATGAAAAGGGGTGCGTACCGATAATGTGCCGCCGTCTTCTGCAATCTGTCCGGCGGTTATCTCAAAATGGTCATCAAGGGCGTAATAAGGGGCGCGTTTTTCCCTGGCATGAACGCGAATGACTTCAGCCGCCTCACTTTTTTGCGAAGCGGTAATCACAGGGACCGCCGGTTTCATGATGCCCGCTTTTTCACCTGCAATCGCTTGCAGATCCGAGCCGAGGATATGCATGTGATCCATCCCGATATTCGTCATCGCCGTTAAGATCGGTTGAATCACGTTCGTGGCATCCAGGCGACCACCGAGTCCTACTTCCCAGATAACAATATCAGG
The DNA here is from genome assembly GCF_900100185.1 of Natribacillus halophilus. Lineage (GTDB taxonomy): Bacteria > Bacillota > Bacilli > Bacillales > Marinococcaceae > Natribacillus > Natribacillus halophilus. Next base: position 232,617 of record NZ_FNEN01000003.1, read on the forward strand.
CACAGCGACTTTGGCAAAATGCCACATCGCGATCACCGTTAAAAGTTCGAATTCCGTAGGCGGCCCCCATTCTGTGTCCGCGAGGGCCCGCGCATGGGGAGCAACGACACGCGCGGCGGAGACGAAATCCTCGCGGTGGATGGGCGTGCCGTTGACACTGACTCGCTCTTCAAACTGAACGATATAAGGCGAAGTAAAGGTGCCCACTTCCAGGCCTGATTCCTGTAAAATAGCCCGAACATACGCGAGCGTTGATCCTTTACCGTTCGTGCCGGCAATATGAATCGAGAGCAGGCGACGCTCGGGGTTCTCCAGCGCCGCCAATAAATACTCCACGCGCTTCAGTCCCGGTTTAATACCAAAGGTGCGATGGGCTTGTAGCCATGTCATAACGTCAGCATAGGTTTCCATACTTATCCCATCTTCTCCAGTTCGCTCATGCGCTCGATAATTTTCCTGCGTCTTTCCGTATAATCGCCGTGCTTGGTCCGTTCTTCCTGTACGACATGGTCAGGAGCATTATTGACGAAGCCCTCATTGGCCAGTTTTTTGTCCAGACGCTCGACTTCGGCATCCATTTTTTCTTTTTCAGCCTGGAGACGCTTGAGTTCCGCGCGTATATCGATGAGTCCCGCCAGGGGGATGTATAGTTCAAGACCACTCAGAACGTGTGACACCGCTTGATCCGGCGCTTCAAGTTCGGTGGAAATAGCAAGCGTTTCTGTCTGGCAAAAGTATTCGAGGTAACGCCGCCCGCGGGTCAAGCGCTCGTTTGCCTCTGTAGCCGTCGGCTTTAAATAGAGCGGAATGTCTTTACGCGGGGAGACGTCCATTTCTGCGCGGGTGTTGCGGACCGTGCGAATGACCGCCTGGTACAATTCCATATCCTGGAGCGCTTCTTCGTCAATACGGGCCTCGTCCACTTGCGGCCACGGCGCGCGGGTGATCGTCTCTCCGGTGTGCGGGAGGTACTGCCAAATCTCCTCTGTTAAAAACGGCATGAACGGGTGGAGCAGACGCATCGTCTCGTCAAGCACATGGGCGAGTACCGAACGGGCGGTTTGTTTATCTTTTTCCTTTTCGCCGTAAAGAGGCAGTTTGGCCATCTCAATATACCAATCACAGACGTCTTCCCAAATAAAGTTGTAAAGCGTCTTGCCTGCCTCCCCGAATTCATAACGGTCCAGCATTCGGGTGACGTGGGAGACGGTGTGCTTCAATTTCGTCAGAATCCAGCGATCAGCCGTCAGTGTCACATCACTGAGATCAATGTCTTCATAAGTGAAACCTTCCATATTCATGATGGCAAAACGGGCCGCGTTCCAGATTTTGTTGCCAAAATTCCAGTTTGCCGTCACCTTTTCCCATTGAAACGTCAAGTCATTACCCGGCGACGTCCCTGTTGCCAATGTGAAACGAAGGGCGTCCGCCCCATATTTTTCCACAACGTCCATAGGGTCAACCCCATTGCCGAGAGACTTGCTCATTTTGCGCCCTTCGGCATCGCGAACGAGTCCGTGGATGAGTACGTCGCGGAACGGCCGCTGGTCCGTAAACTCCAGACCCTGGAAAATCATCCGGGACACCCAGAAAAAAATAATGTCGTAACCGGTGACAAGTACGTTCGTCGGATAGAAATACTGAAAATCCTCCGCTTCCGTATCCGGCCACCCCATCGTCGAGAACGGCCACAGGGCGGAACTGAACCACGTGTCGAGCACATCCTCGTCCTGCTCCCAATTCTCACTGTCGGCGGGTGCTTCCTTTCCGACATGGATCTCTCCAGTTTCCTTATGGTACCAGGCCGGAATCCGATGGCCCCACCATAACTGCCTGGAGATACACCAGTCGCGAATATTTTCCAGCCATTGCAAATACGTATGCTCAAAACGGGACGGCACGAAGTGGATTTTCTCGTCCGCTTTTGTTTGCACATCTATCGCCGCTTGTGCCAACGGTTTCATATCCACGAACCATTGCGTGGATAAATACGGTTCGACTACCGCGCCGGAGCGTTCCGAATGGCCGACCGAATGCGTATGTGTTTCTGTGTGAAAAAGGGTGTCTGCTGTCTGTAAATCCCGGACGATTCGCTCGCGACATTCAAACCGGTCCAGCCCCTGATAATCGCCGGCATTTTCGTTCATGACGCCCGCTTCATCCATAACCAGAACGCGTGACAGCCCATGGCGCTCTCCCATCTCAAAGTCGTTCGGATCGTGGGCAGGGGTGATTTTCACGGCTCCCGACCCAAACTCCCGGTCTACATACTCATCAGCGACGATCGGCATTTCCCTGCCGACGATCGGCAAGATCACCGTTTCCCCGATGAGGGATTGATAACGCTCGTCTTCCGGATGGACAGCCACCGCGGTATCGCCGAGCATCGTCTCCGGGCGGGTCGTTGCCACTTCAATGTGCCCATCCCCGCTTTTAAGCGGATATTTCATGTGGTAAAAGGACCCTTCCACTTCTTTATACTCCACTTCGATATCGGAAAGGGCGGTCTGGGTTTCGGGATCCCAATTGATAATATATTGCCCCCGATAGATAAGTCCTTTTTCATAGAGACGGACGAAAACTTCACGAACCGCGTCGGAAAGGCTATCATCAAGGGTAAAACGCTCCCTCGTGTAATCGAGGGACAAACCGAGCGTCGCCCATTGATCACGAATAAAGTTCGCGTATTCCTCTTTCCAGTCCCAGCTCACCTCGAGAAAATTTTCCCGTCCCAGCTCGTGGCGGTCCTGGCCTTTTTCTTTCAGCTGCGCTTCCACTTTCGCCTGCGTGGCGATACCGGCATGATCCATACCCGGCAGCCACAGCATATCATAGCCTTCCATTCGTTTCTGACGGGCAATGATATCCTGCAGGGTGACATCCCAGGCGTGGCCGAGATGCAGGCGACCGGTCACATTCGGCGGCGGGATGACGATCGAGAAAGGTTCGCCTTTGCGTTCGCCTTGCTCTGTCGCTTCGAAATACCCGTTGTTCACCCAGAAGGGATACCATTTTGCTTCTGTTTTTTGTGGAACATATTTACTTGCCATTTCACTCATCTGTAAACCTCCATGAAATTTTTTATATAAACAAAAAAACGCTTCCTCCTCAAAGGACGAAAGCGTTCGCGGTACCACCTTTGTTTATGAATAATGATTCATACACTCTTGGCAGCGATAACGTTGCCAACGGCTATTCCTACTTTTTTCAGAACAGCAGCTTCGTGGACGACTTCCACGCGAGAGCCCCCGGGAACCTTCCAGCCGCGGGTTCCTTCTCTGTAAAGGGATCGCGCATACTACTTCCACGCATCGCTTTTTAATCTCAACATCTTGATTATGTTTATTTTACGCAACCGCACCGGATTCGTCAAATGACAGTTATCAAATCGCGGTCGGTATTCATAAGATGAATTAATGAGACAGAAAGGAAGGCTTCCTGCCATGTCGCGCCATTATTATAAATCACCCCCAGGTTATCCATACAAAAAAAAGAAACCCCCGTGGGTCATCAAATGGCGGTGGGCCGCCGCCCAAATTTTATTGCCGCTCATTTGTTTCCAGGCCCTCCGCACGATTTTTTTACCGACGACTTTCGATGTCCTTCTATTAATATTATTGGTGTCCCTTTACTGGCTTTTCCGAAAAAAACCGTTTTGTTAAGTCGTTGGTACAAGCTAATTAAAGAAAACTTGGCTTATCGCCAAGCCTGGCGACAGCCTTAGTTGCACTTATGCATGTATCTGCCAAGCAAAAACGGCCATGGCGGTTGGCGTATTTGCGCTACGAACCTTTCATGGCCGCTTCCTGTTTTTCCTTCCACTGTATCATTTGCCGTAAATAGCGCAAATGGCTCACTTTGGCCGCAAGCATGGCCGTCCACTGATGTTCGGCATACCGGTAGGGTTCCCGGGCGTACGTATCGGCAAAATCCAAAATCGGTCTCGGGGTAAGCATGAGGGCTTTTAAAAGGCCGGTATCTGCTTCACTCCAGCTCGGTCCGTAAGCTTCATAGGTTTCATAAAGCCTCTTGCTGTCCAGGGCATGAAAGGGTTGACGTCTGGATAGATCCCGATAAAAGCAGGCAAGATCAAAGGCAAGATGCCCGGGGCCACTCGTTTCCCAATTCGTAAAATAGGCATTTCCATCAGCGGAAATGAGTCCATGATCCAACGTAGGGAAACCATGGCAAAAAGCAAAACGGCGAACCCCTTTCTCCTGTACTTGGCGAGCCCAGGTTTGAAAGCCTTGCCGCATATCTTTGAACATATTTTCAAAAAAAGGATACCCCTGTAAAAAGGTAAGTTCAAACGGAGATAAAAATCTTGATTGCTCACATTGATCAGCCAGTCGGTTCATCATGAGTTGTTCCTGGTGCCATGTATGTTGTACTTCTTGTTTATACGCGAACCATTCCTCCTCTTGCATCTCTTCTTCATCTTCGGAGATTTTATGATTACCGGCGAGGACCGCCAACAGTTTGAGTTCCTTTTCCCGGGAAGATGTTACCGTTGGTTCCTCGATCCATGGTTCGAAATAGTAGACATGCCGGGCGCTTTCAAACATAGGCGTATCACCCCTCACCGGTTTAAGAGGGATGATACCTTGCATGCCGGCACGTTCCGCGTAACGTAAATGATGCAAAAAATGTTCGCGTTCCTCGGCGCTGCGTTGCCATTGCTTGAGTGCAACCGGACCATCCTGGTCCTGCACTCTGATGACACGTTCACTTATCCATGACCAGTCCGCGTTTTTGTAGCCTATATTCGAGAGAACATCATTCATTCGATGTCTGCACCGGGATATAGATGATTTCCCCTTCATCGACATGATTAATATCCATTTTGTTCCACCTGAGCAGCTGTTGAACAGAGTAACCATACCGAGCGGCAATCTTATCTAAGGACTCATTCTCCTGAATGATGCACATCCGCATTTTTGTAAAAGATTCATGTTCCCGATTCCCGAATATTTCGGTTAGATACAGGGCGTTATCCCGTTTGGACTCAGTGGTGACGGCTTCATCTTCCGTTGCCTCTGCTTCGTCGCTTTCCTCTTCAGCCTGTACGACATCTGTCGCGGTTTCTTCTTGCTCTTGTTCTGCAGATGACGATTCTGCGTTGCTCACTGGCGTGAGAAACGCGGGTGACAGTTCCCGTTCCGATTCTTCAGGTTCGTCATGTGCCGGAGCCGGTTCTTCTTTTTGCGGTTCCTGCTTATCAAAGGTCACGTCCGGTCCTCGTTCATGGTCTTCCTCTTTTTTTTCACGGGTGTCTGCTTCAGCAAAATCGTGAGATTCGGTTTCTTCCTCAGGCGGTGATGCCTTGGCCTCGTCCGTAAAGGTCGGAAAAGGTGTTGGCGGGGGACTGACCGCTCGCTCTGTTTGGGTTTCTTCTTTCATCCCCGAAATGGTCACATCGGCGGTTAACTGAATGCAACTCGGTTCCGGAAGATCGTAATCGAAGCTGTCGATTTGCACGTACAAGTCGTCCAGACTTTGAATGCGATGGAGCGGAATCGTTACATCGACAGGAAAAAAATGCTTGATTTCTCTTTCCCCCGTATCCGTAGTGCTCAAGCTATCCGCCCTTTGCGGCACGCTTTGTTGTTCATCATATGTTTCTTCTTCACTGTGGTCATAAGGCTGATACTGGCCGACGAGGTGCAAGCCCCCCTGGATAAGAACTTCCTGGTCATCCTCTTGCATCGTGATATCCGGTTCCAACTCCAACCCGAGAATCGTTTGAATACGTTCACCCTGATCAAGCCATACGGCTTCTTCAAGGTTGAAAGTCAAAGACGTTGGTTGTTCCTGGGTCACAGTTTGTACCCCCTCTTCGTTAAAATACAGTCCAGTATCAAAGTATGTTTCATCTTCAACGGTTATGACTGGTTTTCTTCAGTAATGGTGGGATGGGGCTCGGCCACTTTCGCTTGTTTCATATTTTCGAAATTTGGGCCGATACCTCTCGAAGTTGAATTCACTCTGTTTTGGCGTCACTCCCGTCGAGTGAGACCTTTGGGCGATGATCTCACTCGATTTATGGTGTCACTCCCCTCACGTGATACCTCAGCACGCTAGCTTTGCACGATTTTGCCGTGATCCGCTTTTCTCGTTCAATTTTTATCAGCGACCTTGCCAATTTATCAGCGAAATCTTAAATATATCAGCGATCTCTTAATTTTATCGGCGAACGCTCGGTTTGGGGCGATTCACAGTCGCTCTCTATTAAAAAGGGGCTGCCCCAATCGGAACAGCCCTCCTTATTCTATTATTCTCCGATCCTCGCGAACACCCGCTCCGCGGCGGCAATCGTTTCTTCGATAATCTCGTCATTGTGCTTTGTGGACAGAAACATGCCCTCGAATTGGGATGGAGCCACGGATATGCCTTCCTGCAGCATTTCCCGGAAAAAGGATGCAAATAACGTCAGGTCCGCGCTTTGTGCGGTCTCAAAGTTTTTCACATATTCATCGGTAAAGAAGAGGCCGATCATCGAACCTGCCCGGTTAATATGGTGGGGGATACCATGTTTTTCGGCTGCCGAGCGCAGACCGTCTTCAAGACGAGCGCCCCGTCGTTCGAATTGCTCATAATCTTCAACGGTTACGCGCGACAACGTTTCATACCCTGCCGTCATGGCAAGTGGGTTCCCCGACAACGTTCCGGCCTGGTAAATCGGACCGACCGGCGCGATTTGTTCCATGATATCGCGTCTGCCGCCAAAGGCTCCAACGGGCAGGCCGCCGCCAATCACTTTGCCTAGCGTGGTAAGGTCAGGGGTGACCCCGAACCTTCCCTGAGCCGAATGATAGCCGACACGAAAACCGCTCATGACTTCATCAAAAATCAACAGGCTCCCATAATCTTCTGTAATCTTGCGAACACCTTCGAGATAGCCTTCCTCCGGAGTCACAACATTCATATTGCCGGCGACAGGTTCGAGGATAACACCTGCTATGTCATCGCCGTATTCTTCAAACACGAGCGACAAGCTTTCCAAATCATTATAAGGCACCGTGAGCGTCTGGGCTGCCGTTCCCTCGGGGACACCCGGGCTATCCGGTAATCCCAGCGTGGCGACACCGGAGCCAGCCTTAATGAGCAGGGAATCGCCATGCCCATGGTAACAGCCTTCCATTTTTACGATTTTACTGCGTCCGGTAAACCCACGGGCAAGTCGCAGCGCGCTCATCGTTGCTTCTGTGCCGGAATTGACAAAACGCACAACGTCAACGGATGGAACGCGCTCAATCACGAGTTCGGCGAGTGCGGTTTCCATTTCGTGAGAAGTACCAAAACTTGTGCCGAAAGCCGCCATTTCCTGTAAACGACTCACGACGCCGGGATCGGCATGTCCAAGCAAAAGGGGGCCCCATGACAAAACGTAATCGATGTACGTTTGCTCATCGAGGTCTGTAATATAAGGTCCTTCCCCTTTGTCCATATAAATGCCGTGGTCCATGCCCACCGATCTATAGGCCCGAACGGCACTGCTCACCCCTCCGGGCATAAGGGGTTCGGCCTTCCGAAACGCTTGCTCCGATCGTTCAAATGTCCGCATTCTATCACCCTCCATTTTTGAGTTCGACGCTTTTTTGACTCTATCCTTCGTCGATCCAGCGCGCCGCGTCTTTGGCAAAATACGTGACGATCACATCCGCCCCTGCGCGTTTCATGCTCGTTAATTTTTCCATCACCGTTTCTTTTTCATCGAGCCAACCCTGGGCGGCGGCCGCCTTGATCATGGCATATTCCCCGGAGACGTTATAGGCTACCACCGGGCGGTTGAACTCAGCCCTGACATCACGGACGACATCCAAATAGGAAAGCGCCGGTTTCACGATTAAAAAGTCGGCCCCTTCCCGATTGTCAGACGCAGCTTCGCGTAATGCTTCCTCCCGATTGGCCGGGTCCATCTGGTACGTGCGCCGGTCCCCAAACGATGGAGAACTATGGGCGGCATCACGAAAGGGACCGTAAAAAGCCGAGGCATATTTGACAGCGTAAGACATCAGCGGCACATTCACGAAACCCGCTTCGTCCAAGCCGTGGCGAATCGCCGTGACAAAGCCGTCCATCATGTTCGATGGCGCGATCACATCCGCCCCTGCTTCCGCCTGGGAGACGGCTGTCTTCGTAAGCAAATCGAGAGATCGATCATTTAAAATATGCCCCTCTTCAATGATCCCACAATGACCGTGATCCGTAAATTGACACAAACACGTGTCAGCGATGATCGTCAGCTCCGGATGCCTGATTTTCAATTCACGAATCGCGCGCTGGACAATACCGTTCTCGGCATAGGCGTTACTTCCAACCTCGTCTTTGTGAGCGGGCACACCGAATAAAAGAATGGCCTTAATGCCGCGCTCCACGACATCATCGATTTCTTCTTTCAAAAGATCAAGAGAGTATTGATAAACGCCGGGCATCGACGGCACTTCATTTTTCGTGTCATATCCTTCAACGGCAAATACGGGATAAATCAAATCATCCTTCGTTACGGCCGTTTCCCGGACGAGATCGCGTAAAGCACTCGTCATGCGCAAACGCCGATGCCGGTCAAACTGAAGATTACTCACTGATCACTCACCTCCATAATGAAAATTGGCAGCCAGTTCTGCCAATGCTTGAAACGTATAGGAAGAAGCCGTTTTCACTTGCGAAAACCCTGCCGCCAACGCTGCATCTGCGGTAACCGTACCGATGCAGAGGGCAGGCCACGCCGCACCACTGGGTTGCATCGTCTTAAAAGCCTCCACACCGCTCGGGCTCGTAAACGTAAGCGTTGTTTGTGGGTGATCCTTTAAAAATTTTTCCAATTCAGGGGTATTATCACAGCGTGGAACGGTTTCATAGAGAGCGGGATCGATGACGTGACCCCCTTGCTCGCGTAAAAAGTCTGGCAGGTAAGGCCTGGCCTGTTTGCTTTTCGGGATGACGATAGTCTCTTCCGGGCGAATCGCATTCCCCAAGGCATGGGCGAGCGTTTCACCCGTATAGTATTCCTCCGGCACAACCTCAACTTTAAAACCGGCTGAAGACGCGGCTTCCGCGGTTTTTGGACCTACTGCGGCGACACGCACACTGGAGGCGATCCATTCCTCTGTGTCAAGCAGTGAAGCAAAATAATAGATGGCATTCGCACTCGTAAACACGAGCCAGTCGACATCTTTCGCAGCCGGAATGTCTCCATGATTATCGAGGATTTGCTGGCTCACGAGGGGAATATGCTCTACAGGCACTTCGAACGCTTGCAATTGCGAAACGAGGGGGTCAGCCACACCATCTGCTTTTGCGCGGGTGACAAGAGCGATGGGGTTATCCATTGACATGGCAGCTACTCCTCCAGTTCCCGCTTCACTTGATCGAGAATTTCTTTTCCGCCACGTTCCAGCAAGTTGGCAGCAACCGTCTTCCCGATATGTTCGGGGTCAACGCCTGTCACTTCATCCTGCAGCAAGGTCCTTCCATCCGGGGACGCTACCAAGGCCCGCAAACTGATATCATTCCCTTCAAGAAGCGTTGCGTGTCCTGCAACGGGCACCTGACAACTGCCTTCTACGTTTTTCAGGAAAGCCCGCTCCGCTTGCACCGTGCGTGCCACCCGCTCGTCGTGAATATGGGTGAGCAACTGCAGAATGTCGTTATCCTCTGCCCGGCATTCAATACCGAGGGCACCCTGGCCGACCGATGGCAAGCTGTCCTCCGGGTGCAAATATTCGGTCACAACTTCATCCGACCAGCCCATCCTGCTCAATCCGGCGGCTGCCAAAACGATGGCGTCAAAGTCTTCTTCTTTCATCTTCCGCATCCGCGTTTCGATATTGCCGCGAATCCACTTCACTTCCACATCCGGGCGGGCAGCGAGAATCTGTGCTTGTCTTCGCAAACTGCTCGTCCCTATAATCGATCCCGCAGGCAGCTCATGAAGGGTGTGACCGGATTCTGAAATCAACGCATCCCGCGGATCCTCACGCTCCGAGACAGCTCCGATGGCGAAACCATCCGGAATCTCGGAAGGAATATCCTTCATGCTGTGCACAGCCAGGTCGATCTCTCCATTCTCAAGTGCCTTTTCAATCTCTTTGACGAACAGCGCTTTCCCCCCCACTTTCGAGAGGGTGACGTCAAGAATTTGATCTCCCCTGGTCACAATCTTTTTCAATTCAAACCTGTACGGAAGACCAAGCCCTTCCAGCTTCTGCTTCACCCATTCAGCCTGCTTGAGTGCCAGGTTGCTTTTCCTCGTTCCAATTACGACCGTTTTCATCATCTGCCTCCTACACGTTCCATATGTGAAAACTCGACCATTCACTCGTCAACAGATAGTTGGCGAGCAAAACCAAAAAGGCGAGCATGTTATAAAAAACCATGTTATACCCTTGTTTCCCTTTGACCGTCCGCTGATATAAGTAACCGCCATAAAACAATAATACCGCCAGGGAGCCGAGCACCTTCGGATCGAAAAGGGGCACCGTCTGTATTCCATCCCCGCTATATGCCCAAATGAAACCAAGAATAACGCCCAACAGCAGGAGCGGATACGCGGACATCGTTGCCACAAAGGCATAGCGATCCAGTTTACTCAGGCTTCCAAACCGTAATAGCCGCGTTCCCCAAACTTTTTTCTTCAACATTTGATGTTCAATGAGATACATAACCGAACAGGCAAAAGCAACGGTAAAACCGGCATAGGAAAGAATAATCAACGTGATGTGTACGATCAGAAGCTCGGAGGTAAGAATGTTTTCCCAGGCAAGCGAGAGATCACCCGTCGGTAAAAACAGGCTCACGGCCATTAAGGAAAACCCAACTACATTCATAAAAAAAACAAGAAAATCAACGCGGAAATAAAAATTAACGAGCAAAGAAAGGGTCACCATCGCCCAGGCATAAAAGAATAACCCTTCAAAGGGGGTGAGCAAAGGTAAGCGTTCGAGTTGAATAGCGCGAAAAAATAAGAAGATCGTCTGTAAAACCCAGACGATGGCAAGCAACCGGAAGGCGATGCGGTTGGCCCTCCGATTGTTCTGCAGAAAATCGATAAAATACCCGAATACACTCAAGCTATACAGGATGATCGTCAACACGTAGATAACATTTGAGGCGGCCAATCGCGTCCTACCACCTTTGCCCTATAACTGATCCTACACAGTGAGATCGTGTCCGTATGCTCCATGGAGGGGCACTGAGACCTGAGGATCGTCCTGTTTCTTCTCTTCGTTCTCGGCTTCTGCTTCCTTCTGGGCTTGTTCGAGTAATTTGAGCGCCTCTCTCTCTTTTTCTTCCGCGACCTCATCCTCCAGCCCGAAGATCTCCGTGAACAGGGCCAATGATGCTTCCCTGTTCTCTTCACCGGCCATTTCCTTGGCACGCGTGATCGGCTCTTTCAACATTTGGTTCACAATGCTCTTCGTATGCTTGCGTAACACTTTACGCTCACGGTTATCCAAATCCGGCATTTTACGCTCGATACTCTTCATCGTCTCGGCCTGGATCGAAAGGGCCTTCGTACGCAAAGCTGAAATGACGGGGACGACCCCAAGTTCGTGGAGCCAATCCTTGAAATCATCCATTTCCTTTGCAATCATCGTCTCGATTTGCGCGGCTGCCGCCCTTCTTTCGCCCATGTTCGCGGCGACGATCCCCTCGAGGTCATCGATATCATACAAAAAGACATCTTCAAGCTGGCCAAGGTCAGGGTCAAGGTCCCGGGGAACGGCGATATCCACCATAAACAACGGGCGCCCTTTCCTTTTCTTCACGATCTCGCCCACTTGTTCTTTTTTTAAAACATATTGATCTGAACCGGTCGAGGAGATGAGTATATCCGCTTCCAGAAGGGACTTCTCCATCTCTTCCAGCGAGCGGGTGTGTCCGCCCACTTGTTCCGCGAGTTCTTCAGCCCGTTCATACGTCCGATTCATAACCGTAATACGCTCGGAACCATTCGCGTTCAAGTGCTGGGCCGTTAATTTGCTCATTTTGCCGGCGCCGAGAATGAGCACATGCTTTCCGGTAAAATCACCGAACATTTGCCGACCAAGCTCAACGGCCGCATAACTGACCGATGCCGGTTTGTCATTAATCTGTGTTTCCCTGTGCGCGCGTTTCGCGAACGTAAGCACCTGGCGGAAGAGTTGGTTAAACACGGTACCCGTCGCGCCGAGTTTTTGCGCCGTTCGAAAACTGGCCTTGACTTGTCCCAGTATCTGGGTCTCGCCGAGGACCATGGATTCCAACCCCGTACTGACCCGCATAAGATGGGTGATCGCTTCATCATTTTCCCGCACGTTTAACACGTGCATAAACGCTTCTTTAGGGACGTCAAACCAGCGGGAGATAAATTTCTGTATAAAATGGCGTCCCGTATGTAGTTGATCGACAACTGCATACACTTCCGTGCGATTACATGTGGACACGATCGTGCACTCGAGGATGCTCTTCATGTCCCGTAAGACCCCAATCGCCTCGGGCAGCTCCTCATCATCAAAAGCAAATTGCTCACGCATATCGACAGGGGCATTTTTATAATCGATGCTGGCAACAAGGATATGCATAAATACCTCCACCCCTATTAGTCTTCTTAATAAACAACAATATATTATATTTCAGCCCAAATCGTCATTCCTCCCGCTATTATAACATGAACGCGTTCTTCTCATAGCAGGAAAATGTGAACAGGCACTGAAAGGATATGTTACGATAATCTCGTTAGCAACATCATTGAAACACACAGCCATCCTTATTCGCAAATCATGTGTTTTAGGATTGTATACAGTGTTTCCGATCTCACCAATGAACATACACAATAGACAGGAGAGGCTTTTTCGTGAAAAATAACCGGATTTTCCCTGGCATGATCTTCATTGGAGGCGGCTTGTATTACCTCGCCTACGCGTTCGCCCCGCAGTTCGCAAACGAATGGATGACCTGGGAAACATTGCTCGTCTGGCTGGGCGTCGCCCTTGCATTCGAAGGCTTTTTTACAAAATCGGGAGCGGCCGTTTTACCGGGGATCTTTATAATCGGTCTGGGGATTCATTTCCATGCCGTAACGATCTACCCAAACTGGCCGAATGATGTCGGCGTCATCGCTACCCTTTTGGGCATCGCCTGTCTCATCACTTATTTGTTTGCGCGAAAAGACACCCTTTTGCTCGGTGTCTTGCTCATCTGTCTGGGCGCTTTATTTCTCTTTTTCGAACCCGTCGTGGCAAACATCGCGGAAGCCACGGAAACCATCACTTTTATTTGGCCCATCCTGCTGTTGGTGATCGGCGGGTTACTGCTGTTTCGGCGGAAGAACAAAAGGTTTAAACGCCGCTAAAAACGCCCGAGCTCGCGAATCGCTCGCCATGCCTCATCTTTTCCTTCGCCCGTCTCGGCGGAAAACGGGACATGTCCGTCTTCCGGCTCCGGGTCGATGGCGTTTAATACTTGTTTGATGTGTGCATGCCGTTTTGTCTTTCTTACTTTATCCATTTTTGTCAGAACGAGTATGACCGGTATTTCATAATATTTGAGCCAATCATACATCATCAAATCCTGTTCCGATGGTTCATGGCGAACATCAATCAGCAAAACAACGCCTTTCAGCTGCGAGCGGGTTTGCAAATATTCCTCGATCATGCGCCCCCATGCGGCCCGCTCCTTTTTGGACACTTTCGCGTACCCGTAGCCGGGAATGTCGACAAAGTGACAGACGTCATTGATGGCAAAAAAATTCAATGTCCGTGTTTTCCCCGGCTGCTGGGATGTATACGCCAAATTTTTGCGCTCGATGATCGTGTTGATAAACGAGGACTTCCCTACATTGGAGCGCCCGGCAAAAGCAATTTCCGGAAGCCCTGCCTCCGGATATTGTTCGGGACCGACCGCGCTGATGATGAGTTCGGCGTTATTCACTTTCATCCCGGCGGCCTCCCAATGCATATTGAATCACCTCATCAAGGTGGGAAACGAGGTGAATGGAAATGTCGTTCCGAATGCTCTCCGGAATATCTTCCAAATCTTTTGCGTTCTCTTTCGGTAACAGGATGGTCGTTAACCCGGCCCGATGTGCGCTCATCGATTTCTCTTTCACGCCACCGATAAGCAGCACGCGCCCCCGTAAAGTAATTTCTCCGGTCATGCCGACTTCTTTTTTGACCACGCGGCCGGTTAATGCTGAAATCAGAGCAATGGCGATCGTAATGCCTGCGGAAGGGCCATCTTTTGGCGTCGCGCCTTCGGGTACGTGAATGTGGATATCGGTGTTTTCATGAAAGCGTTCATCGATCCCCAATGTATCGGCGCTGGAACGAATATAACTAAAAGCGGCCCGCGCGGATTCTTTCATGACATCTCCGAGATGACCGGTGAGCGTTAATTCGCCTTTTCCCCCGTATATAGAGACTTCAATGGAGAGGGTATCGCCTCCCGCGGTTGTATATGCAAGTCCGGTGGCCGTTCCGATCTGATCCTTTTCTTCCACCTGGCCGTAACGCATGCGCGGTTTCCCGAGCATATCCTCTAGCGTCTTAAGGGTGACGATCACTTTCTTCTTTTCGCCGGTCACGATCGTTTTCGCTGCTTTTCGGCAGATGGCCGCCAGCTCCCGTTCCAGATTGCGCACGCCGGCTTCCCGCGTATAGTAACGGATGACTTTCACCAGGGCATCTTCCTTGATTTGCAGGTTGGTTTTGGACAGGCCGTGGCGTTCCAATTGTTTTGGCAACAGATAATTGCTGGCGATCGCTTTTTTCTCGATTTCGGTATACCCGGCGATCGTGATGGCTTCCATGCGGTCCAAAAGCGGCGCCGGAATCGCCGAAACATTATTGGCTGTTGTGATGAACATCACATCGGAGAGATCATACGTTTCTTCGATGTAATGATCGCCAAACTGGCTGTTCTGTTCGGGGTCCAACACTTCAAGAAGGGCTGACGACGGATCGCCCCGGAAATCCATAGCCATTTTATCCACTTCATCCAATAAAAAAACAGGATTCCTGACGCCTGCCTTATTTATCCCCTGAATGATTTTTCCCGGCAGCGCACCTACATAGGTACGTCTGTGCCCGCGAATTTCAGCTTCATCCCGGACACCGCCCAAAGAAATGCGGACGAATTCACGGCCGAGGGAACGGGCCACCGATTTGGCAAGCGACGTCTTCCCTACCCCCGGAGGACCGGTCAGGCACAGGATTTGCCCGCTGAGGGATTGGGTCAGCTGCTGGACAGCGAGATGTTCCAGTACACGTTCTTTTACTTTTTCCAGACCATAATGATCTTCGTTCAGCACTCGTTCCGCGTTCTCCAGGTCCAGTTGGTCTATCGTTTCTTCATGCCAGGGAAGGGCCACGAGCCAATCAAGATATGTACGAATGACCGAACTTTCCGCGGATGCTGTGGGCACGCGCTCGTAGCGGGCTAATTCCTTGTGTGCCTTTTCTGCAACATTTTCCGGCATATTCGCTTCTTCAATCTGGGCGCGCAGCGTTTCCACTTCCGAGCCTTTACCTTCCTGGTCCCCCAGCTCATTTTGAATGGCTTTCATTTGTTCACGAAGATAATATTCTTTCTGTGTGCGCTCCATGGACTTTTTCACACGTTCGCCGATTTTCTGTTCCAGGTCGAGCACTTCTTTTTCGTTACTTAAAATATCAAGCAATTTTTGCAGACGGCCCTCGATGCTTATCGCTTCAAGGATGTCTTGTTTGCGCTCGACTTTTAAAGGTAAATGGGAAGCAATCGTGTCGGCGAAATGACCGGGCTCATCGATCGCCCGAATCGATTGGGTCGTTTCCTCGGAGATTTTACTCGATGCTTTGGCATAGTGCTCAAAGTGATCGAGAACCGTCCGTTTTAAGGCGGTCACTTCCGCTTGATGGCTTTGCTCGGCCGATAATGGTTCAATGAGCACTTCATAGTATCGGTCGCTGGCCGTGATGTCATTGATCACCGCCCGTTGCAGTCCTTCGACGAGGATACGTGTCGTGCCGTTCGGCATTTTCAGCATCTGCTTGATATAGGCAAGTGTCCCCGTTCGATATAAATCATTGATGGTCGGGGCCTCGACTTCCAGGTCGATTTGGCTCGCCAACAAGATGTACTGGTCATCCTCCATCACTCGCTCAATGGCTTGCACCGATTTATCACGCCCGACATCCAGATGCAAAACCATACCGGGAAAAACAAGGGCACCTCTTAAAGGCAAAAGTGGGATCTTTCGGCTCGTTTCCGTCGTTGGCATCGTCAACCCCCCGTTCTGTGTTCATAGGTTCCATTTTAGCTGAAGAGCAAGTAGGTGTCTATACTTCCGGAGTTCAGATTGCAGAGGCCAGGGGCCGGAAAGAGCCTTTTCTAGGAGGACGATTCGGTGACCGGGACCCCTTGCCTGTTCATATCCATCTCTTCGACGAGAACATTGGAAAACAATTCATTTAACGTGTTAAGGGGCTTTACGGTGATGCCCTCCACTTGATGCACGACTGTTTCATCGTTATCTGCGGGGATAAAGGCGTGGGTCGCACCGGCTTCCTGGGCGGCTGCCACTTTAGAAGGGACACCCCCGACAGGCTTTAATCGACCCCAAATGCTTAATTCCCCTGTTATGGCCGCATCATTCTTTACCTTTCTTTGGTTGACGGCCGAATAGATCGCAGTGGCGATTGCAGCACCCGCGGAGGGACCGTCAATCGGAGTGCCGCCCGGAAAGTTTACGTGGATATCATACCTTTCGACAGGCACACGCAAATGTCGCAATACCGTCATGACATTATCAACAGAACTTCTCGCCATACTTTTGCGCCGAATTGAACGCATTTCATTGCCGGCGTTTTCCTCTTCTGCGATGCCTGTTACCGTCAGCATCCCTTCCCCGCTCGTTTCCTGGGCGGTCGCTTCGATTTCCAACAACATGCCCAGATCAGGCCCGTAGACTGCGAGTCCATTGACCCGGCCGACGACGGGTTCGGGGTGAATATTCTTCTCCGGTCTTCGGCTCAGGCGGCTGGCATGCACCACCCATTCGATATCGGAAACATTTATCGACTCCCTTTCTTCGGTCGTCGCCAGCCCGGCCGCAATTTGTACCGTATTCACCGCCTCACGGCCATTTTTCACATAAGAAGAGACGGTTTCCAGCCCTTGTTCTTCAATGTGCATATTTAAACGTTCTGATGCACTTTTCGCCACGGTGGAGAGTTCTTTTTGCTTAAGCGGGCGAAAAAAAACCTCGAGACAACGGGAACGAATCGCCGGTGAAATCTCTTCGGGCGTTCGAGTTGTCGCACCGATGAGACGAAAATCAGCCGGCAGTCCGTTTTGAAATATATCATGGACGTGCGTCGGGATTGAGGTATTTTCTTCACTATAGTAAGCACTTTCGAGAAATACTTTGCGGTCTTCGAGCACTTTTAACAGTTTATTCAACTGAATGGGATGGAGCTCGCCGATTTCATCGATAAACAGCATTCCCCCGTGTGCTTTTGTAATCGCTCCCGGTTTAGGTTGGGGGATGCCGGCTTGTCCCATGGATCCGGCCCCCTGATAGATCGGGTCATGAACGGAACCGATCAACGGATCGGCGATCCCTCGTTCGTCAAAGCGGGCCGTTGTACCGTCGAGCTCGATAAAGGGTGCATCCCCGAGAAACGGGGAGCCCCCGTTCATTTTTGCTTTCTCCATAATCAGACGAGCGGCCGCGGTCTTACCCACGCCCGGCGGACCGTACACGAGTACGTGCTGGGGGTTGGGACCGCAAAGCGCAGCTTCCAAAGAGCGAATGCCTTCATCCTGGCCGATAATGTCGGCAAACGTCAGGGGGCGAACTTTTTCGGCCAATGGCTCATTCAGGGAAATGGATCGTAGTTTTTGCAGTTGATGCATTTCTTTTCGTGATTCACGATCCACGGATACACGTTGGGTACGTTGATTTTTAAGTAAGTTCCAAAAGTACAATCCGATAACGATACCGAAAAATACTTGTACGAACATAATTAATGACGTGAAGTCCAAAACAGGTTCCTCCTCGCTAATGGTTAGCTCACTGCTCGTTAGTATAACTCTGCAAAACGAACACTATGCCATTCACGAGGAGAAGTAAGTGGAAATTCTGTCAGGGGATTCCCGGATGAGGGGAATTAAAAAACGGCATGGGCTTTACCCATGCCGCCTGTTTTATGCACTTTCCCTCGGTTCATCGAGTTTGATCAATTCGCCGTCTTGCGTAGTCAGTTCCGGTGAAGCTTCACCCAATACACATTCTGCCGTGATCGTGCATTTGGCAATGTCTTCTTTGGAAGGAAGATCATACATGATATCGAGCATGATCGATTCGATAATGGAACGAAGGCCACGCGCTCCCGTTTTTCGGTCGATGGCTTCCTTTGCGATTTCGCGCAGGGCTTCCTCCGTGAAATCAAGCTCAACATCATCGATTTCCAACAACCGCTGATACTGCTTAACGATGGCATTCTTCGGTTTCGTCAAAATCTCCATCAATGCAGATTCATCAAGAGGTTTCAGACTGGATATCACCGGTAGCCGCCCGATAAATTCAGGGATTAAACCATAGCGAAGCAAGTCTTCAGGGAGAATTTTATCAAGGTATTCCGAATCGTCTATTTCCCCACTCTCGGAGTCCGATCCGAAACCGATCACCTTTTTGCCGAGCCGGCGTTTAACGACTTGATCTATGCCATCAAACGCGCCGCCGCATATAAAGAGAACGTTGCTCGTGTCAATTTGGATAAATTCCTGATGAGGATGCTTGCGTCCACCCTGAGGCGGTACGCTCGCGGTCGTTCCCTCGAGAATTTTTAGAAGGGCCTGTTGGACGCCCTCTCCCGATACGTCTCTTGTGATAGATGGGTTCTCCGATTTACGGGCGACTTTGTCAATCTCATCGATGTAGATGATGCCTTTTTCGGCTTTTTCAACATCATAATCGGCCGACTGGATAAGTTTCAGGAGAATATTTTCCACGTCTTCGCCAACGTAGCCGGCTTCCGTTAATGAAGTGGCATCCGCCATCGCAAATGGAACGTTAAGGATGCGGGCGAGTGTCTGCGCCATCAGCGTCTTCCCGCTTCCCGTCGGTCCAATGAGGCAGATATTACTCTTGGCGATTTCGACATTTTCCCCGCCGGAGTTATCGGAAACGGAGGCGTTCACACGTTTATAATGATTATAAACCGCGACCGACAGCGATTTCTTTGAGTTTTCCTGCCCGATGACGTAGTCATCGAGGATCTCGTCGATTTCCTGCGGCTTCGGTACTGTTTCCAGTTCTACTTCTTCGTCCGTGCCCAATTCCTCTTCCACGATTTCCGTGCAAAGTTCAATACACTCATCGCATATATATACACCTGGTCCGGCCACTAGCTTACGGACTTGATCCTGTGTTTTTCCGCAAAAAGAACATTTGAGTTGCCCTTTTTCCTCGTTGAACTTGATCATGTTATTCACCCCTCACTGTATAGTGTACCTTACACCCTACCCTTACTCCCAGTCAAACAAAATACGTTGGCTACAACCTAGGCTACCCATTCTACATGAGCTTTACGTTACAAAAAGCAAATTCATGCGTTTATTTTTGAATAAAAAATACCTGGCTTATCGCCAAGCCCGGTGAACCTGCAAAAAAAGGAAGACACGAGTGTTGTTCGTGTCTTTTTATAGTTTTCTTCCTCAGTTTACGTCTGTTCTTCTTCGGTTTCCCCATCTTCCTCTTTCGCTTCAACCGTTACACTGTTGTCGACGAGGAACTGAAGGGCGGATTGCATACGCAACTCATTTTTTAATGTCTCGATGTTGCCCTGCATCTCAAGAAATTGGCGGATTTCTTCTTTGTCCCTTTGGTTCGCTTCCGCGATCTGCTCGAGCTGTTCCTCTATTTTCTCATCATCAGCCTCGAGTTCTTCGGCATCAGCAATCGCTTCGAGCACCAAATTCATGCGTACCCGTTTTTCGGCTTCCGGCTTAAACTGTTCTTTCATACCTTCTTCGTCCGTGCCCGCCATTTGATAATACATATCCATAGAGATGCCTTGCGATTCAAACTGCTGCTGCATTTCCTGGGCCATCCGGTCGGTTTCACTTTTAATCATTCCATTCGGAACATCGACGCTCGCGTTATCTCGAGCTTTTTCCACAACGGTATCCTGCTGATGGTGTTCTTTCTCATGTTCTTTATTGTGTTCCAGTTCTTCCCGTTTTTGTTTTTTCAATTCGTCGAGCGTTTCGATTTCCTCATCAACGTCTTTGGCGAGTTCGTCATCCAGTTCGGGAAGTTCCTTGCGTTTAACTTCGTGTAACTTAACCTCGAAAGTGGCCGGTTGGCCCGCTAAATCTTCAGCGCCATAATCCTCGGGGAAAGTCACTTCAACGGTTTTTTCGTCACCGGGTTCCATGCCCACCATTTGTTCTTCGAAGCCGGGGATAAACTGTCCGGCGCCCAGCTCAAGCGAATGGTTTTCCGCCTGGCCGCCTTCAAATGGTTCACCATCCATGAAACCTTCGAAGTCGAAGATAACCGTATCTCCTTCCTGGGCGGCTTCCTCTACAACGACGAGGTCCGAGTGTTGTTCGCGGAGTTGTTCAAGTTCGTTCTCAACTTCCTCTTCACTGACCGACGTGTCAAATTCTTCTATCTCGAGGCCTTTGTATTGGCCAAGCTCGACTTCAGGTTTGACTTCGACCGTCGCTTTAAATACGAGCGGCTCTCCTTTTTCAATTTCTTCCAGGTCGATCTCCGGTTGATCCACCGGCTCGATTCCGGTTTCTTCAATAGCCTTGGAATAGGCAGGAGGAACGACAATATCCACCGCGTCCTGATAAAGGGCTTCAACCCCAAAACGTTGTTCAAAAATTTGCCGTGGCACCTTGCCTTTTCGAAATCCGGGGATATCCACATCTTTTTTCACTTTTTGAAATGCTTGATCAAGCGCAGACTTGAATTCGTCTGCTCCTACTTCTACGGTAAGGACGCCTTGATTTCCTTCGCCCTTTTCCCATTTGGCAGTCATTTATATTTTCCCTCCAAGTTTCATAGGTTACGCTCTGGTTTACAACCCCTACATTATAACATAAACCACCATCATTTCAACGCCTACGCAGCAGATATCTTCATCTCATCGCCTTCAGCAACCTCTCTACTTCCGAAGCATCCGCTCCATAATAAGGGATGATCCACTTCTGGTCTTCATCATTTCCCATGTACCTTGTACTTTCTACATGGATGGCTGCGGCCCAATCATGGGCAGCTGCTTCCGGAAGGGGAAAAGGATACTGCTCCATAAGTAACCATTCCAGGATCGACTGCGCCGTTTCATACAACATCGGGTTTTCCTGTGCCAATGTCTCCTCCAGGAGGCTGAAAATAGGTTGTTTTCGTTCGGACTCATAGTCTGTAAAACTGTCCAGTTGCGTCGGAATGATGGTTTTCTCCCGTCCCTGTTTGCGTACGGGAAGGGGTGTGCCTACTCCCCAATCTTTCAATAATAATAAAATCAACGTCTTTAGCATACCCGTCGTGTGATCATGGACAAGTGCTGCCTGGAATGTCGATTTCACACGCGGCCATGATAACTGTTTCAACTGCTGAAAGGAACGCCATTGTTCTTCTGAAGAAAGCGCAAAGATTCCTGCGTCTTTATCGGGTTCATCGGAAAAATCGGCTTCCTCCTCTTCACTCGCTTCCAGCGATAACGGACTTTTTCTCATCGTTTGCGCCGTCGCCAGAAATTGATAAAATTGTTCCGCGTATTTCGCCGGGAGTCCTTGCTTTTGCAGTCTTTCTATCGTATGGACGACCGCGTCCCATTCGCCGAGCTGTACGAGCGCGGAGACATAAAAGAACAGGACTTCATAATATTCGCCCATGCCTGCGTGCAGCATATCTTTAGCCGTTTGCTTACCCTCTTCAAGATATCCCAGTTCGAGCAAACAAACGAGGCGCCCGTAATGCGCCTGCTCATGGGCGTCATCATAGTCGAGAATGTGATTGAAATGCTGTAATCCCCGCTGAAAGTCTCCCGCTTCCAGGGAGCTCAAGCCATCGCTCAGCAGACGCTTGATCGTCCCCGGAAACAGGACGACATTATCATTGTCACGCAAAACCTCTCCACCTTACTTTTTAAACGCGCTATCATTCTTGCACGTCTTGCTTTTCCGCTTTATTTTTCCCAAAGTATAATACGCCCAATAACCAGAAAGCAATCATCAAAATCGTAACGGCAATTAAAACGGGGATCGGTCCAAACTGGATGATAAACGGTATGGACGCAGCTGTCACCAAGCCACCGCCAACCATGGGCTCGAACAGAATTTGTTTATAACCGAAAGCCTTTAAGGCCGGTGATTTGTTTTCGGGATCTACGATGCGCATGAGCAAAATGCCGGTAGCCGCGACCCCCATCGATTGTCCAAGGTCTCCCATACCCCTTTCAAACCAATAACTCGGGATCATGCGCGGAGCGAGATACATGAAAAACACGATATTCAGCGTGACGCCGGCAACTGCCAGAATCGCAAACGGAATAATATTGTCCCCGATAACAGAAAGGCTCAGCGTCGCCATCGCGCTTACGATGAGCAAGTCAAGGGCTATGCCCTGAATCCGGCTGATCGTAGCACTATCCACAATTTCTGCCTTGTCCGTTTTGGCAATCACAATCTGGACAATAATCCCGCCGATCATCGCGATCGGAAACAATGGGACATACTCAAACAGGTACACACCATAAGCACTCCCATACGTCACATCTTCCAGCCAGACGAACGCTTCCAATATGATATAGCCGAGGAAGATGGCCAGACCGACGAGGCCAACGTGGAAAGCTAACGGCTCAATGGAAATGGGCGATGTTGTCAATTTGCCGGCGGACTCGCGGTCCTCTTCCTGGATCACACCTGTCATCTGCGCCGAGGAAATATCATCGGGATGATTTAATGTCTTGGAGACCCCTTTACGAGCAGCCCAGTTAATAAAAATAATACCGACAATGACCCCGCTCAAAATTCCGACTGTAGCCAAGCCAAGAGCTAAATCTTGTCCCTCCGGAAAACCGAGCTCTTCAAATGTGCTGCCTAAGCCTGCCGCAGTCCCATGTCCACCGACAAAACTGATCTCAATGAGCGCACCTACAGCCGGGCTTAAATTAAATAACGGCGTAATGACCGTGATAGCGAGTAAGATCCCCACCACATATTGAGCCCAGGAGATCGTATAACCGAGCGCGACTTGCGGCCCACCCGTTCTCCATATTTCCTGAACTCTCGGAATGGCGAAGCCGATAAACAAACACGCAAATACGACATTAATCAACAGTTCAGGTAACTCGGCCCATACTTCAAACATGTCCTCTGTAAAAAGGCCATGATCGAAGGCCTCGTCGCCGCGGGTTGCCGTCATAATTCGCCCTAAAACTTCAGGGCCGAGCAGCAACGCAAAAAAACCGCCGATAATCGAGCTGGGTAAAAATAGCTTCTGGAAAAGCGGCACTTTCAGTCGAATCCATTTTCCGATAATTAATATAATGCTAATGACCACGAGGGCAAAGCCCGCTACTTCTAGTGACACACATCCTCAACCTCCTTCTCTTTCAAATTTTTCTCTTTCATTCTTCCCTATGTATAACGGTATGAAACAAAAAAAATACGCCCTAGCCCAGGCGTATTCTTTGCTACTCAGCTTTTTCATATGCGCGGATATAATCTTCATACTGAAGCGTGACCCCGATTTCATCCAACCCGTAAACGAGCATGTTTTTCCAGTACGGATCAATCTCAAACGTGTGAATAGCCCCGCTCTCGTCGGTAACTGTTTGCTCTTGCAGGTTGACGTGTAATTGAAACGAGTGGCTTTGCCCTTTTTCCAGCCATGATTGCACGAGTGTCTCCGGCATGCGCAAGGGCAATAACCCGTTTTTAAAACTGTTGTTATAAAAAATGTCACCGAAACTGGGCGCGATGACCACCTGGAACCCGTAATCTTTCAAGGCCCAGGCTGCGTGCTCACGGGAAGAACCGCAGCCAAAGTTGTGGTCGCTGATTAAGATCGAGGCCCCCTTCATATGCGGTTGATTCAAGGGAAAATCGGGGTTTTCCCGATTATCATCCAGAAATCGCCAGTTAAAGAAAAGAAATTGCCCGAATCCGGTGCGTTCGACCCTTTTTAAAAATTGCTTCGGAATGATTTGATCGGTATCGACATTGACATAAGGGAGCGCGGCGACACTGCCCTGATGTTCGCGAAAAGCTTCCATAATCTCCCCTCCTAGGCGTGTTCTTGAGCCTCAACTTCCCGGACGTCTACGAATCGTCCGTGCACGGCAGCGGCAGCGGCCATAATCGGGCTCATCAAATGCGTGCGTGCGCCTTTGCCTTGCCTTCCTTCGAAATTTCGGTTCGAGGTGGACGCACACCGTTCTCCTTCCGGCACCTGATCGGGGTTCATACCCAGACACATGCTGCAACCGGCTGCCCGCCAATCGAAGCCGGCATCGATAAACACCTCGGCCAGACCTTCGTCTTCAGCTTGCCGCTTCACTTGCATCGAGCCCGGAACGACGAGGGCACGAACACCGGGAGCGACTTTTTTTCCTTTTAAATATTTGGCAGCTTCACGCAAGTCACTGATGCGCGCGTTCGTGCACGATCCGAGAAATACGTGCTCAATGCTGATATCGGTCATTTTCGTCCCCGGGGTTAAGGCCATATAGTCAAGAGACTGCTGTATACCTCTTTGTTCCGCTCCCGTTTTCCCGTCCTCGGGAGAGGGAACTTCACCGTCAATAGCAACCCCTTGCCCCGGATTGGTTCCCCAGGTGATCATCGGCTTTACGTCTGAAGCGTCTAAAACGAGGGTGCTGTCAAACGTAGCATCAGCGTCCGTGGCCAGTTCTTTCCACGCTTCCACCTGCTCCTGATAGGCTTCACCCTGCTCGACATTGGGGCGACCTTCCAAGTAGTCAAACGTCACCTGGTCCGGGCTGATCAAGCCGGCACGGGCACCGCCTTCAATCGACATGTTACAAATCGTCATCCGCTCTTCCATCGTTAAGCCGCGAATCGCTTCGCCGCGGTATTCAACGACATGACCGGAGCCGAAGTTCACACCGTATTTGGCGATGAGGGCGAGAATAATATCTTTCGCACTCACGCCAGGCGATAGCCGCCCGTCGATGCGCACTTCCATCGTTTGCGGGCGATTTTGCCATAAACTTTGCGCGGCCAGCACATGTTCCACTTCACTCGTGCCGATGCCAAACGCCAGGGCTCCGAAAGCGCCGTGGGTGGACGTGTGGCTGTCTCCGCACACGATCGTCTTCCCGGGCTGCGTAAGGCCAAGCTCGGGGCCGATGATATGGACGATGCCGTTATTCGGGCTGTCAAGGCCCGCGAGTTCCACGCCAAAATCCTTGCAATTATCGACGAGTACATCCATCTGTTTTTTGGCGATGATATCCGTGATCGATTCCCGGTCTTTGGTGGGCACATTATGATCCATCGTTGCGTACGTCAAATCCGGCCGCCGCACGTTCCGTCCCGCCAGCCTTAAGCCTTCAAAGGCCTGGGGGGACGTCACTTCGTGTACCAAGTGCAGGTCGATATACATTAAATCCGGTTTGCCCTCTTCCTGGTAAACCATATGACGATCCCAAATTTTTTCAATGATCGTTTTCCCCATCGCACTTCCCTCCTTATTCGAGTGCTTTCACGACGGCTTCTGTCATCTCCGTTGTCGTCACCGCTTGTGTCGACTCTGTGATATCCGCCGTGCGATAACCAGCTTCCAACACTTTTTCCAGCGCGTTCTCGATACGAGTGGCTTCTTCTTCCATTTGCAACCCGTACTTTAGCATCATTGCCGCTGAAGCAATCGCCGCTAACGGGTTCGCACGATTTTTGCCGGCGATATCCGGGGCTGAGCCGTGTACCGGCTCATAAAGACCGATGCCGGTCGCGCCGAGGCTTGCAGATGGCAATAGTCCAAGGGAACCTGTTAACATGGACGCTTCATCGCTAAGAATATCCCCGAACGTATTCTCCGTCACGATTACGTCAAAGGCCGTCGGTTGCGCGATCAGTTGCATCGCTGCGTTATCGACGAGCATATGCTCAAGCGTGATATCCGGATACGTTTCTGCGCATTCCGTGACCGTTTCTCTCCATAGTCGGCTCGATTCCAGCACGTTGGCCTTATCAACAGACAAAACCTTGCCCTCTCGTACACGCGCCGCTTCGAAGGCCCGCTCGGCAATGCGCTTGATTTCCGATTGTTTATAGGCAAGCGTATCAATGGCCTGCTCCTCTCCGTCGATCGTTTCGCGTTTTTTCGGCTCTCCGAAATAAAGTCCGCCCGTGAGCTCTCTTACGATCATAAAATCAACACCCGCCACGATGTCTGTTTTTAACGGAGAGGCGTCAATCAGCGCTTCATAAGCTTTAACAGGTCGCAAATTGGCATATAAATCAAGCATTTTCCTGATACCCAACAAGCCCTGTTCCGGTCGTTGGTCTCCCGGAAGATGGTCCCATTCCGGACCACCCACGGCACCGAGGAGGATCCCGTCACTTTCAGCACTGATCTCTCTTGTTTCCAAGGGGAGGGGGTCACCTTTTTCATCGATGGCACTGCCCCCGATCAAACCTTCCCTGAAAACAAATTCATGGTCATATAAACGCCCGATACTTTCCAGTACTTGTATAGCTGCCCTTGTCACCTCGGGGCCTATGCCATCCCCGGGGAGCACGGCAATTGTTTTTTTCGTCATAAAATCCGTCCTTTACGAATGCAGCGAAGGTTCCGGTTGCTCTGACGGCGCTTCGGCGAGAATGCGATTAACGGCGTTCACATACGCGTGAGCGGATGCTTCCAGTACATCGTGAGCGGTTCCCCGACCAATGGACGTTTGCCCCGCATATGTCACATGGACGACGACTTCCGCAAGGGCATCTTCGCCGCTGCTGACCGATTGAATCCGATAGTCATCCAGCTGGATCGGGGACCCTACGATGCGCTCAAGTGTATTGTATACGGCTTCCACACTGCCTGATCCGGTTGCAGCTTCCCGTGTTTCCTGCCCATCCGGCATTTTCATCGTAATCGTCGCTGTCGGAATGTTATGCGTCCCTACGTTCACCTGGAGGGCGAGCATTTCATACGCTTTTGTCTCTTCTTCGAATTTATCGGCGACAAGCAGTGCGAAAATATCATCATCCGAGATGTCTTTCTTTTTGTTCGCCAGCTGCTTGAATGATTTAAAAACGCGTTTCAACTCATCTTCCGGCGGGTCAAAGCCGAGCTCCAGCACTTTGTTCTTGAACGCGTGTTTGCCGGATAGTTTTCCAAGCACGAGCTTATTCGTATCGACTCCTACGAGTTCCGGTGTGATGATTTCGTAGGTCGTGCTTTCCTTGAGCACGCCATCCTGGTGAATGCCGGCTTCATGAGCGAATGCGTTGCTGCCGACGATCGCTTTGTTTCCGGGGACAACATTACCGGTTAATTTGCTTACAAGGCTGCTCGTGCGTTTGATTTCCTGAAGACTGAGACTCTGCTTGGCCTCGTAGTGATCCTGGCGAATGTGAAGGGCGACGGCGATTTCTTCGAGAGATGCGTTTCCGGCCCGTTCGCCGATACCATTAATGGTGCACTCCACTTGATCGGCGCCTCCCTCAACGGCAGCCAGAGAGTTGGCGACGGCCATGCCCAAATCATCATGACAGTGTGTGGATAGTGTGATGTCCTCAGCACCTTTCACATTTTCCTTGACATACTTGAACATGGCTCTAATTTCCTGAGGTGTCGTGTAGCCAACGGTGTCCGGCAAGTTAATGACGTCCACACCGGCTTTGATGACTTCTTCCATGATTTTCGTCAAAAAGGCCCAATCCGTGCGGCAGGCATCTTCCGCTGACCATTGCACGACGGAAAACCGTTCCTTCGCATAACGCACAGCTTCAACAGAGTCCCGGATCACTTCTTCGGGCGTCATCATTAATTTGTGGTCCATATGAACCGCAGAGGTAGCGATAAAAAGATGAATACGCGGGATGGGTGAGTCTTTTAATGCTTCCCATGCGGTATCGATATCGCTTTTCGCGAGTCTGGAAAGCCCGGTCACCGAACTGTTCTTGACGGCATTTGCGATTTGCTGGACCGAGTGGAAATCGCCATCATTGGAAGCGGGGAAGCCCGCCTCGATGATGTCCACGCCGAGACGGTCCAGTTGTTTGGCGATCTTGAGCTTTTCGTCCCGATTGAGGTTAAGCCCCGGTTGCTGTTCTCCGTCTCGCAACGTCGTGTCAAAAAAATCAATTCTCCGCACGTGAAACCACTCCTTTTTGATCGCCTTTGACGAAAGGCATCATCTCACGAAGCTTCTGACCGACGGCCGTAATTTCGTGTTCAAGCTCGCGCTGATTAATGGCATTGAATTCCGGACGGTTAGCCTGATTTTCCAAAATCCAGCCTTTCGCGAATTTACCCGACTGAATATCGTTCAGGATCTCGCGCATTTCCTCTTTCGTATCTTCGGTAATGATCCTTTTGCCTGACTGGAAATCGCCCCATTGCGCGGTGTCGGAGATTGAATAACGCATATACTCCAGTCCACCTTCGTACATGAGGTCAACGATCAACTTCATCTCGTGCAGACATTCAAAGTAAGCGATCTCCGGTTGATAGCCGGCTTCAACGAGTGTTTCAAATCCTGCTTTGACAAGTTCAGTCGTTCCTCCGCAAAGGACCGCCTGCTCCCCGAAAAGATCCGTTTCCGTTTCTTCCCGGAAGGTCGTCGCGATAATGCCCGCGCGACCGGCACCAATTTGTTTCGCGTAAGCAAGGGCGAGATCTTTCGCTTCTCCATGCGGATCTTGCTCGATCGCGTAAAGAGCCGGAACGCCCGCGCCGGATTCAAACGTGCGCCGAACGATATGGCCGGGGCCTTTCGGAGCAATCATGAAAACATTCACGTCGGACGGCGGCTGAATTTGGCTAAAGTGAATGTTAAAGCCATGGGCGAAAACCAATGACTTTCCGGCTGTCAGCTCAGGCTTGATTTGTTTTTCATAGATATCCGGCTGCGTTTCATCCGGGAGGGCGAGCATGAGAATGTCAGCCTTTTCCGTGGCTTCATTGACTTCGTAAACGCTAAATCCTTCCTGTTCGGCTTTCTCCCACGACTTTCCTCTTCGCAAGCCGACGATCACGTCCACGCCGCTTTCTTTTAAGTTAAGGGCATGGGCGTGCCCCTGGGAGCCAAAACCGATAATCGCGACTGTTTTTCCCTGTAGAACACCTTCATTGACATCGTTGTTGTAATAGACTGTTGCCATTTTTACATCGCTCCTTATTCTTGTATTATTGGATAAATGAATACTGCACATCTTGCGAGTGTTGTTTGGAACTTCTTTTTAAAGCGGTCGTGCCCGTTCGCGCCAATTCTTTCAACCCGTACGGTTTAATCAAATCGATGAAAGCTTCCACTTTTTGGTGATCACCGGTCACCTGCAGGGTCATGCTTTCGCGGCCGACATCGATGATGGTGGCCCGGAACGGGCTGGCAAGCGTTTCGATTTCCCCGCGCGTCTGCGGGGTTGCGACGACTTTAATCAATGCCAATTCCCGCGCTACAATCGTTTCATCCGATACGTCCCGGACCTTCAGGACATCGACTTGTTTGTTCAGCTGTTTGATCACTTGATCAAGGCCCCGGTGACTATCGACGTTGAGGACGAAGGTCATTCTGGAAACATCCGGGTTTTCCGTTACCCCAACGGTGATGCTTTCAATATTGAATTGCCGTCGTGAGAACAATCCGGTAATGCGGTTTAATACCCCTGACGAGTTATTGACGGTAGCCGAAATGGTGCGTTTCATGGCCGGATCCCCTCCATTTCATGATGTCCCTTGCCCGGAGCAATCATCGGATAACAATTCTCATCCGCGGTGACACGGAAATCGAATAGTACCGGGCCATCTTCGCGGAGGCCTTGTTTAAAGACTTCACGGGCGTCAGATGGTGTCTCAATTTTGTACCCCTTGATGTTATACGCTTCTGCCAATTTCAGAAAGTCCGGCTGAATCGGGAATAAAGAATGCGAATAACGTTCCTCATAGAAAAGCTCCTGCCATTGCCGCACCATTCCGAGCGACGCATTGTTGACGATCACAATTTTCACGGGAAGGTTCAATTCCTGTAAAATCGACATTTCCTGCAGCGTCATCTGAAAACCTGCATCGCCGATGACAGCAATCACATCGCGATTCGGTTCAGCGAACTGGGCGCCGATGGCTGCGGGAAAGCCAAAACCCATCGTGCCCAAGCCACCGGAAGTCACCCAGCGATGCGGATTCGCAAACCGATAATATTGCGCCGCCCACATTTGATGCTGGCCGACGTCGGTGGTGACGACAGCCTCCCCGTTCGTTTCCTCATACATCAATTCCATGAGCGCCTGGGGTTTCAACGTTTTCTCGTCCCCGTGATACCAGAGGGGATAATTTTTGCTGTACGCCTTAAGATGATCGTGCCAGTCATCATATTGACCGGGTTCGTTGTTAAAACTGAGCAAACTTTTTAACGCTTCTTTGGCATCTCCCACGACCGGAATCGCGGTCTCCACGTTCTTGCCGATCTCCGCCGGGTCGATATCAACATGAGCGATTTCGGCATCAGGGGCGAAATGTTGCAGGCTCCCGGTTAAGCGATCATCAAAACGCGCGCCGATGTTGATGAGCAAGTCGCATTCATGAAGCGCCATGTTGGCCGCGTATAAACCGTGCATGCCGGCCATGCCCAAAAACAATGAATGATCCCCGGGAAAGGAGCCTAATCCCAATAACGTATTGGTCACCGGCAGCTGCTGCTGCTCGGCAAATTCGCGCAGTTCCTCGGCTCCATCCGCGTGCAGGACGCCGGAACCGGCCAGGATCACCGGTTTTTTCGCTCGTTGTACTGCCTGGCTCAACTTTTTGATTTGCAGACGATTAGGCTGTACCGTAGGTTGATAGCCGGGCATATGGACACTCTCCGGATATTTAAATTCTCCTTCAGCCGTTGAAACATCTTTGGGCAGATCGATAAGAACCGGCCCCGGCCTGCCTGTCGTGGCGATATGGAAAGCTTCTTTCATCACGCGCGGGATGTCGTCAACATGCCGCAACTGGAAATTATGCTTCGTGATCGGCATCGTTACACCGACAACGTCCGCTTCCTGAAAAGCGTCTGTGCCGATGACGTTCGTAGCTACTTGACCCGAGATCACGATGAGCGGCAAGGAATCGATCATGGCATCCGCAATACCTGTAACCACGTTTGTCGCCCCCGGGCCCGAAGTGACGATACAGACACCCGGATTTCCCGACACACGCGCGTATCCTTCCGCGGCATGGATCGCCCCTTGCTCATGACGGGCCAGGATATGATGGATGCCCATTTTGTAGATTTCATCATACGTCGGCAGGATCGCCCCGCCCGGATAGCCAAAGATCATTTCCACTTTCTCTTCAGCGAGGGCGCGCAAGACAATCTGACTGCCGTTCATCCTTTTGGCGTCCGCGTGTTCTTTTGCCTTTTTCTCTGTTTGCACCTTAACGTTTGTGCCCATCTCCGTTCCTCCTTCATCGCGTTGGTTCTCCATCATCGGCGCTCGACTCCTTTATTGAAATAAAAAAACCTTTTCACCTCCATTGACCGAGTAGGTCAAAGGGGCGAAAAGGTTTCCGCGGTACCACCCTTTTTTCCGCGCAGTTTTCACTGGCAGACACTTGGCGCGAAGATCGCGCCTTTTTGGGTAACGACCTGGGTATAGTGAAGGCCCGGGCCGGCTGGAACTAGTAATCAATCCGTTCATCCCAGCACTCAGAGGGGAGTTCATCAGAAAGGGCACTACCGCTTCTCAGCTTTGGCGGCTCTCTGTAAAATGCCGGTTTTCTGACTACTTATCCTCATCAGCGTGTTCGCTTATGCTGTTTTTTCCGTTTACGTTTATCTTCTATTCTAACGTGTTATTTATGAATTGCAATAGGGGATTATGATTTTTTAGCCCACTTCGGCTTCCTGAATATATACTTGCATGCCATCCGTTTTTACTTTCTCCCGGAAACGCTCAGTGATATACTCCGTTTCCACTCCCGGTTTTCCATCATTGATGACGCGCCCGTCGACTTTCACGACCGCAATGACTTCAGCCGCCGTTCCCGTCAGAAAAACTTCATCGGCAACGTAAACATCATGACGGGTGAAGGGCTCCTCTTTGATCGTATAGCCTTCTTCTTCAGCTATCTCGATAATGGCTTTGCGTGTAATGCCTTCCAGCGCACCAACATAACCAGGCGGCGTATAGAGCACTTTATCCTTGACGAGGAAAATGTTGTCTCCCGAACCTTCCGCCACATAGCCTTCGTTGTTCATCATGAGTGCTTCGGATACATTCGCGAGATTGGCCTCGATTTTGACGAGAATATTGTTGAGATAATTGAGCGACTTCACCTTCGGGCTCAATACATCCGGCCGATTTCGTCTCGTCGCGACACTGACGATTTCAAGGCCGGTTTCATAAAGTTCCCGCGGGAAAAGCGCCAATTTTTCTGCGATCACGATGACCTGGGCCGTGCCGCAGCTTGCCGGGTCCAACCCCAGATTGCCGACACCCCTGGAGACGACGAGGCGTACATAAGCATCGCGCAGATCATTTTTGCGGACGGTTTCGGCGATGATTTCTCTCATTTCATCGAATTCATAAGGCATCTCGAGCATGATCGATTTCGCGGACTCATACAAACGGACGAGATGTTCATCTAATTTGTACACATTCCCATCGTAAGCGCGAATGCCTTCAAAAACGCCGTCGCCATACAGAAACCCGTGATCGTAAACGGAGATTTTCGCCTCTTCTTTGCGAACAAATTCCCCGTTCATAAAAATCCATTGCTCATCTGTCATTCCATTCTCACCCCGCCTCCTGACTGACCTTCGCTTTTTTTGCAGGTAAGAAAGTATAAACCACTTTCTTATCATGCATAAGTGCAACTAAGGCTTATCGCCTTAAAGGCTTGGCGCGATAAGCCAAGTTTTCTTTACTGTTGTTCGTGTGCAGTGGGCAACTGTATCTCCACAAGCGACAAAAATTATGTATTATTTATCTTACGCCGATTATGTATTAAGGTCAACCGTTTTTTTAAGATTGTATAACTTTTTTATTCGCATTTTAAAATAAGTCTCGGTAAATGACTAAACAAACCCGCGCTGATATGATAAGATGTTACAATATTAGGAGAGTACAGAGCCGTGGCAAATGACTATGTTAAAAGAATACTTTACAGAAGGGAGCATACAGGGGTTGACTTTAGAAACGACAAACCATCATACAGAGGAAACGGCCAAACAACATGTTAAAAATGTTTATGAGAAGGTTTGCGCCCGTGATCCTCACGAAGAAGAATTCCATCAAGCTGTCAAAGAAATTTTGGACTCGTTGGTTCCGGTGCTTGCCGCTCACCCTGAGTATATGAAGCAGGGGATTGTTGAGCGAGTCGTCGAACCGGAGCGTCTGATTTCATTTCGGGTGCCCTGGATAGACGACGACGGTGAGGTTCAAGTGAACCGGGGGTACCGTGTCCAGTTTAATAGTGCTATTGGTCCTTATAAAGGCGGTCTACGCTTTCACCCTTCTGTAAACTCGGGTATCATTAAATTTCTGGGGTTTGAACAAATTTTCAAAAATTCTCTCACCGGCCAACCGATCGGAGGCGGCAAAGGGGGAGCCGATTTTGATCCGAAGGGCAAGTCCGATGTGGAAATTATGCGCTTCTCGCAAAGCTTTATGAACGAACTGAACCAGCATATCGGACCTGACGTTGATGTCCCTGCCGGAGATATCGGCGTAGGCCCCCGTGAGATCGGTTATATGTTTGGTCAATACAAGAAAATGCAAGGCGGTTTTGAAGCGGGGACACTTACAGGAAAAGGGATGGAGTACGGAGGCAGCCTCGTCCGTAAAGAAGCTACAGGCTACGGGACGGTCTACTTCGTCGAAGAAATGCTTAAGGCGCAAGGCCTCAGCTTTAAAGATTGCACTGTGACCGTATCCGGGTCGGGAAACGTGTCCATTTACGCGATCGAAAAAGCGACGGCACTAGGAGCAAAAGTCGTCACATGCAGTGATTCAAATGGGTATATATATGATGAGAATGGCATTGACGTCGAAACCGTCAAACGTATCAAAGAAGTGGAAAGAGGACAGATTGAAGCGTATGTGGAGGAGCATCCACACGCAACATTCATCGATTCCCAGGAAGACATTTGGTCGGTGTCATGCGATATCGCCTTGCCATGTGCCACACAGCATGAAATTGATGAAACGGCCGCCGATCAATTAGTGAAAAATGGGGTTAAGGCCGTCGGTGAAGGGGCAAATATGCCGACGACGCTGGAAGCGGTCGACATCTTTTTGGACAATGAGGTGCAATTTGCTCCAGGGAAAGCCGCCAACGCCGGTGGTGTAGCTGTTTCTTCCCTTGAAATGGCGCAAAATAATATGGGACTAACGTGGTCATATGAAGAAGTTGAAGAACGGCTCCACGAGATTATGAAAACCATCTATGCCAATTGTGCAGATGCCGCAAAAACATATGGATATGCCGGCAATCTCGTGATCGGCGCCAACATTTCCGGCTTCATGAAAGTCGCCGATGCCATGATCGCGCAGGGTGTGGTTTAACGCAGACATTTAAACATTGAATTATGGCCGATGCGACGATCGCATCGGCCATTTTGCATGAAAAATAAAGAAATTATTTTTCCAAAAGCTTTAGAGATTCGCGATTGAATGCAGGAAGATCATCAGGTGTTCTGCTTGTTACGAGGTTCTCATCTACGATAACCTCTTCATCTTTTACAGTTGCTCCGGGCAAATCCACTGGATGATGGATGGAAACTTTGAGTTGCCTGACTTTTGACGAAATCGAGAGAAAGAGAGAAAAAGCCATTGACTCCTCTTTCACAATTCGCTACTATAGATGTTGTGTCATGATGTCCCAGTAGCTCAGCTGGATAGAGCAACAGCCTTCTAAGCTGTAGGCCGCAGGTTCGAGTCCTGCCTGGGACGCCATATATACATAAACGCTGGTGTACGAAGCTGCGAGACTTCATGCGCGCCTTTCTACGAGACGGCTTACCTCTGTGGAAAGGCGCGCATTTTTGTTGCGTCTTTCTTTCTCATTTTCGCTTGCTAAAATGAGAGTGACTTCATCTCCTCGCCGCTTTCTTTTTCGTAAAAACGTACGGCCTGGACCTCGCCATTTTCGACCGTTATGATGGCATAGGTCGCTTCCCGCGGTTTTTTTGGCAAAGTCAAGCTGCCGGGATTAACATAGATGATTCCGTCTTTTTCGTAAGCCCCTGCGAAATGGGAATGGCCGTGTAAAACGAGCTGGACGCCTTTGTCTACGGCTGTTTGTTGTAATAATTGATTGCTGTTTTTGACTTGATACAAATGCCCGTGGGTCATCCAGATGTTTATGCCAGCGATTTTCGGCTCTTCGTGTTCGGGGAAAGTCCCTCTTAAATCGGTATTGCCACTGACAACATATACGGATTGCAATAACGGATCATCGCTTGCCAGCTCCGAATCTCCACAGTGAAAAATCGCCTGAACGTCTTGTTCATGGCGCTCCCGAAGCATTTTCAATCCATCACGATCTCCATGTGTATCACTTACGACTAGCCATTGCATCAATTCATTCACGCTCCTCTAGTCAAATCCCAATTCTAGTTTCATTTTGTGCAAAGCTTCACTTCGATGGCTGATTTTATTTTTTTGCGCCGATGAAAGTTCGGCCAGCGTTTTCTCCAAATGGGGGATATACATGAGTGGATCATAGCCGAAACCATTCGTTCCTCTTGGCTTCGATGCGATTTTCCCTTCACATCTCCCTGTCACCTGTATAGACGTTCCTTTCGCGTCCATATACACGAGTGCGCAAATAAATCGGGCCGTTCGTTCCTGCCAAGGCACCCTCTCGAGCATTTGCAACAGCTTATCATTATTTTGCTGATCATCTTTGTCCTCGCCTGCGAATCGGGCTGAATATATTCCGGGTGCGCCATCGAGGGCATCGACGGCTAAACCGGAATCATCGGCGAGGGCGGGAAGGCCTGTGTATTCGGCGACAAATTCCGCCTTTATGCGGGCATTTTCAGCAAATGTCTCCCCTGTTTCCGCGATCGCCGGGCAGTCAGGATAATCGCGCAAGGAACGAACGGTTACCGTTCCTGCCAATAATGTTTCCAGTTCTTTTCTTTTGCCTTCGTTTGTCGTCGCGAGTACGATGATGTTCATGCGTGCTCGCCTCCCCCTGCCGATTTGGGGAGTGTACCCCCGCTTGTTTCCAGTACGTTTTTCTGAATCCCGATGAGTTGCTGAATGCCTTTTTCTGCCAAAATAAGCATCTCATCCAGTTGTCCCCGTGAAAACGTCGCTTCTTCACCGGTCCCCTGAATTTCCACGAATTGTCCGGCGTTCGTCATGACTACATTCAAGTCAACAGCCGCTGCCGCATCCTCCTCGTAACATAAATCAAGCATGACGCCTCCCTCGTTATCGATCCCAACGGATACAGCCGCCAAATAATCAACGATCGGAAAGGTCGGGAGGTCGACTTTCTGAGCCAACCGCGAAAATGCCATCGTACTGGCCACAAACGCCCCGGTGATGGCCGCCGTCCGTGTCCCCCCGTCAGCCTGGATCACGTCACAATCGACCCAAATCGTACGCTCTCCGAATGAATGCAAATCGATCACGGCCCGCAACGCGCGGCCGATCAACCGTTGAATTTCCATCGTTCGCCCGGACACTTTTCCTTTTGATGATTCCCGTATATTACGCTCCGCAGTCGCGCGCGGCAGCATCGCGTATTCCGCTGTCACCCATCCTTTGCCCTGGCCGCGTAGAAACGGGGGCACACGCTCCTCGATGCTTGCGGAACATATCACCTTTGTATCTCCGACCTGGATTAAGACCGAACCTTCGGGGTGCTTTAAATAATCCGTTTCGATCACTGTTTCGCGAAGCTCTTCTTTCTTGTCTCTGTCATCCGCGCGCATATGTATTTCCTCCTCGGCTGTTTAGATGTATATCAGAAAAAAGGCAGCATCGCAAACGTGCCACCTTTTCCCTCAAAGTATAGCATTTTTAAAGTCGCCTTGCATTGTGACTAAAACTTCCCTTGATTTAACATCGGAGGGCGTGAAACCGGTTCGGAAAAAGACTCCCCATCCACTTGTTCCAGTTCGGATTCGCCCTGCACATGATAATCGACCTCTTCAACGCCATCGATCTCCGTCAAGGAAAGCGTGAGCATCGTCAGTGCCTCTTCGGCTACGGCCGTTCCGTCATTTTCCGCCAACAAGGCTTCGTTGAAGTTAACCGTTAAAACCCCGTCTTCCAACTCGGGTTCGTCGAGCAACTCCACGTTTTGTCGCAATGCCGAGACTAAGTTTGTATCCATATTCGGGCCATCCAATAACGCTTCCACGACGGCCACCGCTTCATTTTCCTCGCCGTCGATCCGTCTCGTGACAGGAACATAATATTCATCATCTTCCTTAACACTGACAAAATAAATCGTTGCCCCTTCGCTGGAAGTCATATCCGCGGGTCCCTGGCCTTCAAGGTTAATGCCGAGCGCTTCAGCTGTCCCGTCCCCGACAGGCGTATCCGCTTGCGGGAGCGTTTCCTGTGTATGGCCATTGATCTGAATTTCTACTTGTTCAATCTCATCGAACTGCGTTAAGGTCCACGTAACCGCTTGTAATATTGAGTCTTCCTGTTCTGCAGGGTAGTCTTCAAACTCAGGAGAAAAGTCGACGACAGCCGTTCCGTCACTCGTTATATCGATGCCCTGAACTTCCGTGTCCGGCGGAAGCACCGCCTGCAAACCACTTGGCAATTGATTGGTTATAGGACCATCTACGACGAGGTGTTCCAGCGATTGTTTGAGGACTTCAGACTCATTTGAAAACTGAAACGTTCGGGGGACAACAAGACCTTCGTCGTCAAGCAAATAAAGCTCGCGCTCGATGCCTTCCCCTTCCTCTTCCCCTATGCCTTCTTCGGTTTCATCGCCGTCCTCCGGAGCTTCTTCTGTTTCGGCCGTTTCTTCGCCTCCACTCGTTGCCTCCTCTTGCTCCGGTTCATCATCACCTGAACTGCAGCCCACAGCGACCAGCAAGGTCAACACTAATACAGAAGACCCCTTCCATATTTTTCTCACACTCTTCCCTCCCTAGAAAGCTTATCTATAGAGAGTATACGAGCCTCTACCCTAAAATAGACCAGCCTTCTGCGAAGAAGAATGATGATCATTGTTCTTTTTCCATCTCTTCATGCAAAGTGGCAAGCATTTGTTGTAACTGATCGGTGTGTTTTTCGGAGAAATTGTCTAAAATGTCATTTAAATATTCCTGGCGCTTTTGAATGACTTCACGAATGATATCCTCACCGCGGCTTAATATATGAACACTCACAACTCTTCGGTCCCGTTGATCTTTCACCCGTTCCACGAGCCCATTTTTCTCCAGTCGGTCCACGAGATCCGTCGTTGTGCTGAAGGCCAGATACATGGTCGATGAAAGCTCACCGATGGTCAGGTCACCTTTTTCCTGTAAATATTGCAGGGCAATAAATTGCGGCAGAGTAATGGGAAAATGGTTTAAGATCTCACGGCCCTGCTGCTTTATTGTATATGATATTCGCCGAAGTGATTTTTCGATATCCTCCACCCGCGTCAGTTCCGTCATGTCATCTCCCCTTAATACCGTGCGACTTTGCTTTTATTTTCACCGTTTTTCCGTGGAATTGCAAGACAAAAAGGCGGGCCGTGTCCATGGGATCGCCAGCGCACCTGAAAAAATGTTACCTACTAATATGGGGGTCGAAGTAGCGTCCAGCGTCCGTGAAAATGGGGATATCTGCTAAATCAAGGGACACGAGAGCGGGCCATGCCCCTTATAATGGGCGTATCTACCAACTCGAGGGACGCGCGAGTAACCAGCGCCCTGTAAAAGGTAATAACTTCCATTTAGCAGGACGCGAGATGGATATATCACATCATACATGTTCATGCACGATTTTTTCTACTTCATCTGCCGTTCCGCACGTTAAAGCGCGCTCAGCCAATTCCCGTGCCACGGTTACATTTAATGTTGCCAGCTGGCTTCTTGCCGGCAAAATGGAGGAAGCACTCATGCTGAATTCATCCAGACCCAAACCTAATAATAAGGGGATAGCCGTTGTCTCTCCTGCCATTTCTCCGCACATGCCTGTCCATTTTCCTTCAGCATGGGAGGCGTCAATCACATTTTTGATCAATTGCAACACAGCGGGATGATACGGCTGGTATAAGTGGGCGACACGCTCGCTCATTCGATCAGCGGCTAATGTGTATTGCACCAAATCATTCGTACCGATGCTAAAGAAATCGACTTCCTTTGCAAACTGCGTGGCGGCGACGGCTGTTGACGGAATTTCCACCATAATACCGACTTCAACCGCTTCACCCACGGCAGCCCCTTCTTCGTGTAACCGTGACTTCTCCTCCTGTAAAAGCGCTTTGGCCGAACGTAATTCCTCCAAAGTAGCGACCATCGGAAACATGATTTTTAAATTTCCATAGTTGCTGGCACGAAGGAGGGCGCGTAACTGTGTCCGAAACATCTCTGTGTTTTCCAGGCATAGCCTGAGTGCCCGAAAGCCGAGGAATGGATTGAGCTCTTCCGGTAGATCGAGATAGGGAAGCTCCTTGTCTCCGCCAATATCAAGCGTACGGATGACCACGGGAGCTCCGTTCATTTTTTCAACGACCGAGCGATACGCTTCAAACTGCTCATCTTCTTCTGGAAGGCTGTCTCGGCCCATATAAAGAAACTCCGTCCGGTAGAGACCAATCCCTTCCGCTCCGTTCTCGAGTACGCCTTTCATGTCGTTCGGCGTTCCAATATTGGCGGCAAGCTCTACACGCTGTCCGTCCGCGCTTATCGACGGCTCGCCCACCAGCTTTTTCTGTGCTTCTTTCTTCGCTTCATGTTCTCGTTGCCGCTCGCGATACGTATCCATCGTGGCTTCATCAGGGTCGATAACCAACTCCCCGGTGCCGCCGTCCACGATCAATAAATCTCCGCTCTGCACACGTGAGGTCATGTCCTTCGTCCCCACGACAGCCGGAATTTCAAGTGAGCGGGCCATAATCGCCGAATGCGAGGTTCTCCCGCCGATATTCGTCACGAATCCGAGCGTATACTGCCGATCGAGTTGGGCTGTATCCGACGGCGTTAAATCGTGGGACAGAATGATCACCTCTTCGTCGGTCGCGGTCAGGCTTGTATTTTCCACTCCGGCAAGGTGCATAAGAATACGCTGGGAAACGTCTTTAATATCCGCTGCCCGTTCGCGCATATACTCGTTATCCATGTTTTCAAACATATCTATGTACATGGAAGAAACTTCATGTAGCGCATATGAGGCAGTGATATGCTCGTCTTTCACTTTCGTCTCTACGGCACCGAGCATTTCCGGGTCTTCGAGGACGAGTAAATGGGCGGAAAATATTTCTGCATTCTCTTCCCCTTGCTGTTCCAACGTCTTTGCCCTAATCGCTTCCAGTTCTTTGCCAGCGTTGGCGACCGCTGCCTGAAAGTTTTCGAGTTCATCTTCAGCGTTGGCCACGGTCTCTTTTTGAATATCAAGCTCCGGTTGTTCGAGAAGAAATGCCTTGCCGATGGCAACGCCATCGGAAGCGGCGATCCCCTGTATATGCTCCGCCATTATTCACCCAGCTCCTCTTGAATCTGATTCGTGATCGCTTCCATGGCTTCTTTTTCGTCATTGCCGTCTGCGGTAATAATGACCTCTCCGCCTTTGCCGACCCCGAGAGACATGACCCCCATAATGGATTTAAGGTTCACCGACTTTCCCCTGGATTCTATGTTGATTTCGGAAGAGAATTGCCCGGCCTTATTGACGAGCTGTGTTGCCGGTCGCGCGTGCAACCCTGTTTCGGCCGTAATCGTAAATGTTTTTTGTTCCATGTATGTCGACTCCTTTATATTTTATTTTATATCTTCCAACCTGCATATCTACACATTTTATTATACATGACTCGCCAAAACAAGGCGAATGCTGGTTGCTGCCGTCACCTCATCTTACTAG
Organism: Natribacillus halophilus; assembly: GCF_900100185.1. Lineage (GTDB taxonomy): Bacteria > Bacillota > Bacilli > Bacillales > Marinococcaceae > Natribacillus > Natribacillus halophilus. The sequence continues at coordinate 273,828 of NZ_FNEN01000003.1, forward strand.
TCGTCCGCCGCTTTTCTTTCAAGTACTCACCGACGTCTTTTCTCGCACATACGATATGGTGACTAAATACTTTCTTCATTAGCGTCCAAAATTTAGACGGACACGCGACGAAGGTGGCCTGGATAGAAAGGGTGACACGATTGAAGGACTTGGAACGTGGTCCGCGCTCTCTTTTGACAAAAAGGGAAAAGGAAGTCTTTGACCTCCTGGTGCAGGACAAAACGACGAAGGAAATCGCCGGACAGCTTTACATTAGCGAAAAAACAGTCCGAAATCATATCTCGAATGCCATGCAGAAACTAGGCGTTAAAGGTCGTTCACAAGCCGTCATTGAATTGATACGTCTTGGCGAAATCCAAATCTAATGAACTCCGGCTTTCGGGTTGAAGGCCGGTTTTTCGTTAAAGAAAACCCGGCTTATCGCCAAGCAAGGCGAAAGCCTTAGCTAATAAATCCGGATGCCCAGTCATACATGGACATCCGGATATTTTTTACTGTCCACCACCGAAAAAGTTTTTAAAGGCCTGCAACGTTTGATCACGGTTTAATGCTGCGATCGACGTCGTGAGCGGGATCCCTTTGGGACAAGATTCCACACAGTTTTGTGAGTTTCCGCAGGCTTGCAAGCCGCCTTCACCCATCAATGCATTTAAGCGCTCAGGTTTATTCATTTCTCCTGTAGGGTGAGCATTGAACAGACGAACCTGGGACACGGCTGCGGGGCCGATAAATTCAGAATTGCTGTTGACGTTTGGACAAACTTCCAGACAAACTCCGCACGACATGCATTTCTGTAATTCGTAAGCCCATTGGCGGCGATTCTCCGGGATTCGCGGTCCCGGACCGAGATCATAAGTGCCGTCGATGGGAATCCACGCTTTCACTTTCTTCAGGGAGTCGAACATACGGCTACGATCGACAATCAGATCCCGGACGACCGGGAATGTTTTCATCGGCTCCAGGTGGATCGGTTGCTCGAAGTCATCGATCAGGGCTGTACAGGATTGTTGAGGCCAGCCATTAATGATCATGGAACAGGCGCCACACACTTCCTCCAGACAGTTCATATCCCAGACGACGGGCTTGGACTCTTTTCCATCAACCGTGACCGGATTGCGCCGAATTTCCATCAACGCCGTAATCACATTCATGTTCGGTCGATAGGCGACCTCGAAGTGTTCTTTATAGGACTCATCTTCAGGGCTGTCTTGACGTGTGATAACCAGTTGAATCGTTTGTTGATCGCTCATGATTTTCCAGCTCCTTGCTCCGCTGTCGTTTTATTCTTGGAGTAATCACGTTTTTTCGGGGTAATCAAGGATGTGTCCACGTCTTCATATTCAATCACCGGCGCTTTTTTCACCGGATCGTATTTAGCTTTTGTCGTTTTCAGGAAATCTTCATCATTTCGATCGGGGTATTCGGGCTTATAATGCGCCCCGCGACTTTCGTTGCGGTGATAAGCACCGAGAGTGATGACCCGCGAAAGGTCCAGCATCCCTTTCAGCTGACGGGCAAACGGCGCCGCCTGGTTACTCCAGCGCGCGGTGTCATGCATGTTGATATTCTCCCATCTTTCCAGAAGCTCCTGCAGCTTCTCATCCGTTTTCAGGAGATTTTCGTTATCACGCACAACGGTTACATTATCGGTCATCCATTGCCCGAGTTCATTATGAAGGTCATAGACGTTTTCATCGCCGTCTTTATTCAAAATCGCTTCGTACTCTTCGTTGACCTTTTTCTCCTCGTTTTCAAACAGCGAAGATGAAAGGTCTTCGGCGGACTTCTCCAGCCCCTGGATATATTCTACGGCTTTAGGTCCGGCGACCATTCCGCCAAATATCGCTGATAAAAGGGAATTGGCACCGAGACGGTTGGCCCCGTGTTGGGAAAAGTCGCATTCACCCGCTGCGAACAGGCCGGGGATATTGGTCATTTGGTCGTAGTCAACCCACAAACCGCCCATGGAATAATGAACAGCCGGGAAAATTTTCATCGGCACTTTCCGAGGGTCATCGCCCATAAATTTCTCGTATATCTCCATAATCCCGCCGAGTTTCACGTCAAGTTCATGAGGATCTTTATGGGAAAGGTCCAGATACACCATATTTTCGCCGTTAATGCCGAGTTTCTGCTCCACGCAGACGTCGAAAATTTCCCGTGATGCGATGTCCCGAGGGACAAGATTCCCATATGCGGGATACTTTTCTTCCAGGAAGTACCATGGCTTGTTATCTTTATACGTCCAGACGCGGCCGCCTTCCCCGCGGGCGGATTCACTCATGAGGCGTAATTTATCGTCACCGGGAATCGCGGTCGGGTGAATTTGGATAAACTCGCCATTGGCATAGTAAACCCCTTGCTCATACAACTTGGCGGCGGCAAAGCCTGTGTTGATCATGGAGTTCGTGGATTTGCCAAAAATAATCCCCGGGCCGCCCGTCGCTATGATCACCGCATCCGCCCGGAAACTTTGCGTTTCCATGGAGGTCAAGTTTTGACCGGTAATCCCTCGGCAGCGGCCATCATCGTCGATGACAGCTGAAGTGAACTCCCAGTCTTCATACTTCTGCACCATGCCATTGACTTCCTGCCGACGGACCTGTTCGTCGAGCGCATAGAGCAACTGCTGCCCGGTCGTCGCACCCGCATAAGCCGTACGGTGATACTGGGTTCCCCCAAATCGACGGAAATCGAGCAAACCTTCCGGACTGCGATTAAACATGACCCCCATGCGGTCGAGCAAATGGATAATGCTCGGCGCGGCATCGGTCATCGCTTTCACGGGAGGTTGATTGGCAAGGTAATCTCCCCCGTACAGCGTATCGTCAAAGTGCTCCCAGGGCGAGTCACCTTCCCCTTTCGTATTTACGGCGCCGTTTATGCCGCCCTGAGCACAGACGGAGTGCGACCGTTTCACCGGTACCAGTGAAAACAAGTCTACCTTCACCCCTGCCTCCGCGGCTTTAATCGTTGCCATTAAACCGGCGAGACCGCCGCCGACAACAATGATTCTTTCATTACTCACAAAAACCCACTCCTTACATTTGTGCTAAACCAGGGTCGATAAACGCCAAGATAGCCCGCACGCCCATGAATGATAAGACGAGAAACACACCGATACTGACGTACGTCATGATTTGCTGGGAACGGGGCGATACCGTAAGGCCCCATGTAACCGCAAACGACCAAAGTCCGTTCGAAAAATGGAAGGTAGCGGCGAGGACTCCCGCGATATAAAAGACGAGCATAAACGGATGGCTTAAAATATCCGCCATCATATCATAGTTGACCTCTTCTCTGCCCAGCGCCTCCTGGATTCTTGTCTCCCACACGTGCCAACTGATGAAAATGAGCAGGAATATCCCGCTGATCCGTTGCAGTAAAAACATCACATTACGGAAGAATCCGTAGCGGCGAGTGTTGTTCTTACCGGTAAACGTAATGTAAATGCCGTAAATCGCATGATAAAGAAGCGGTAAAAAAATCACAAAAACTTCTAAAGCATATCGAAATGGTAAACTGGCCATAAAATCCGCGGCTGCATTAAATGAACTGGCCCCGTAAGCCGCAAAATGATTGACGAACAAATGTTGAAGCAGAAAGGCCCCGACCGGGATCACGCCCAGCAACGAATGCAATCTTCGATTCATAAACTCCTGATTCTGAGGCATCGATAAGGCTCCCCTCTAGTGTGCTTGTCTTAAAGAAAACTTGGCTTATCGCCAAGCATGGCGAAAGCCTTAGTTGCACTTATGCAGGATAAGAAAGTTATACTTTCTTATCTTAGATATCTTTACTTTTAGTTTACAGCTCCTACCCGTCTCTATTTTCTTAAAAAACCTCCTTTTGACATTGAACAAACACGGCGCTATTACCCATTGCCCCGTGGATCTTCCCCTCGCTCATAAGGAGGGAGCGTATGGCCGAATATGTAATCTCCACGAAGATTCCTTTACTTTCACGTGAATGTTCATCATTCCGACAATTTTATTGTACTCGTGCCTACCCCTATCGTCAAGAAACCAAAACCACCAAGAAATTTCCCGATTTCCTATAGTCTTCTTTATCAGTAGCGCTTATAATAGAAAAAGAAAGTGGGGAGGTTCGTTTGTCACAAACAGATCGAAAATATAGTGATTATGGATACGAATTACTTAGAGAAACGTTATTGCCGGAACTACTTAATGACGAACATGATGACATTATGTACTGGGGCGGAAAATTACTGGCACGTAAAAAGTCCCTCACAGATATCGAAGAGATCCCCGCGTTTTTCGAACGCGCGGGATGGGGAGCCCTTCAAATGCAAAAAGCGGGCAAAAGACAATACGTTTATACGTTGCAGCTCAAGAACGGTGAAAAAAAGCCGCATTTTTCCAGACACCTGGAAGCAGGGTTTTTGGCCGGGCAGTTCGAATTACTTTACGAAACAACGGCGGAAACCCTGCTGGAAAAGAAACGCGGGGAAATGAGACTCCATGTGCACCTTGACTCTATACCATCAGCAGCGATTAAATAGAGCGTCTATTCGTCCTTAAGCTTTTCCATGACGGCTTCAGCCACGTGTTCGGGTATAGATGCCTGTCTGAAATCCTCCATCGTCGCTTCCTTCATCTTTTTCATGGAACCGAAATGGCTTAACAATTTTCGTTTTCGTTTTTCACCGATCCCGGGAACATCATCGAGCACAGAGCTGAAGGCACTCTTTCCACGTGTTTGCCGGTGAAAGGTAACGGCAAAGCGATGGACTTCGTCCTGGATTCTTTGCAACAGATAAAACGCGTGGCTATCCCTTGCGAGTTGCACATGCTCCGCACGTTCACCGATAAAGAGTTGTGACGTTTTATGCTTATCGTCTTTTGCCATCCCGGCAACGGGCAACGGCAAATTCAGTTCATCCTGCAAAACACTGATCGCAGCCGATAACTGCCCTTTCCCGCCGTCGACGAGAACCAAATCCGGAAGAGGCGCCTCTTCCCGTAACAGGCGCAAGTAGCGGCGGCGGATCACTTCTTTCATGGACGCATAGTCATCAGGACCCTGGACGTCCTTGACGCGATACTTGCGGTAATCCTTTTTATATGGTTTCCCGTCCACGAATACAACCATGGCCGCGACCGGATGAGTGCCCTGGGTATTCGAGTTGTCGAAAGCTTCGATCCGGTAGGGAGGGTCAATGTCAAGGGATTCACCGAGCCTTTCCACGGCCTGTACCGTTCGCTCCTGATCGCGTTCGATTAAGTCAAATCGTTCCTTAAGGGCAGCTTCCGCGTTTTGCGTGGCGAGATTCAACAGTTCTTTTTTCTGCCCGCGTTTCGGTTCCAACACTTTAATCCCGAGCATTTCCCGCATATAAGAAGCCGATTCATTCGGAGGGACGATGATTTCTTTCGGCTTGATATGGGTATCCTCCCAATAAAATTGCCCGACAAATGTCAGGAAATCCTCTTCCGGACTTTGGTAAAAGGGAAAAACCGATACATCCCGTTCGATCAGCTTTCCTTGCCGAATGAAAAAGACTTGCACACACATCCAGCCCTTATCGTAGGCATAGGCGAAAACATCCCGGTTCGTGCCGTCAGTCGCCATCATCTTCTGCTTTTGCATGACCGCATCAATGTGCTGAATTTGGTCCCGGAGCTCCTTGGCCCGTTCAAAATTGAGTTCCTCGGAGGCAGCCTGCATTTTTTCTTCAAGGTCGGCGCGCACTTCATGATGGCCGTTATTTAAAAAGCTTTGAATCTCGTTGACTATTGCTTCATTTCTCTCCTGGGAGACCGGAAATTCACAGGGGGCCATACACTGGCCGATGTGGTAATACAGACAGACCCGATCGGGGAGCGTGCGGCATTTGCGAAGCGGGTACAGGCGATCGAGCAGTTTTTTCGTCTCATTCGCCGCGGAGGCATTGGGATACGGGCCGAAATAGCGGCCGCCGTCTTTTTTGACCTGGCGCGTCTTAATGAGGCGAGGATGTTCTTCGTTCGTAATTTTCAAGTACGGGTACGATTTATCGTCTTTCAGGAGCACATTATATTTGGGCTCGTATTTCTTGATCAAATTCATTTCCAGTATTAACGCTTCGATGTTGGAGGAGGTAATGATGTATTCGAAATCGGCGATCTGGGCTACAAGCGTCTGTGTCTTCGTATCGTGACTGCCGGTAAAATAGGAGCGTACCCGATTGCGAAGCGTTTCCGCCTTGCCGACATAAATGACGACGTCATTTTTATCTTTCATTAAATAACAACCCGCTTTTTTCGGCAGCACATCACTTTTTTCTTTTAATGATTGGATCACGCGTCACCTCCAAAGTAAAGAAAACTTGGCTTATCGCCAAGCCGTTAAGGCGATAAGCCCTAGTTGCACTTATGCCAAGATAAAGTCAAAGTCCAACAATTTATTAAAAGAAATAACGTTCGTCTTTCCACTCTGTGAACCCGCAAGTGGAAGTATTGCCTCTTCGAGAGGGATCAGAAGCGCAATGTAATCCCTCTGACGGTGATCGCATTACCCCGAGAGGTACAAGAAGCGCATTGTAATCCCTCAAACGGCGTTCGCACTGCCCCGAAAGGTACAAGAAGCGCATTGTAATCCCTCAAACGGCGTTCGCACTGCCCCGAGAGGTACAAGAAACGCAATGTAATCCCTCTGACGGTGATCGCACTACCCCGAGAGGTACACGAAGCGCATTGTAATTTCAAGAAACTCCTCAAACGGAGGGAATTGCTATTTTCCGTGTCTACACTTCCGGACATAAGTGATTATATTGACTTTGACGATGCCCTTGCACTTATGAAGGATAAGAAAGTGGTTTATACTTTCTTACCCGCTGAAAAAAAGCCTGATGTTTCACCAGGCTTTTTTCTCGTATGGTCATTTTGATGACCATGACTACATATGCTTTTCCAGCAGTTCAACAAGCGCTTCTTTGGGCTGGAAGCCAACCACTTGCTCCACTTGTTCGCCGTCCTTGAACAGCATCAATGTCGGGATGCTCATCACGCCGTATTGACCTGCTGTTTCTTTATTTTCATCGACGTCCACTTTGGCAATGGTTATTTTATCGCCCATCTCGCTATCTATTTCCTCGAGCACAGGGGCGACCATTTTGCAGGGACCGCACCATGTCGCCCAGAAATCAGCGAGTACGACGCCTTCGGATGTTTCTTGTGCAAAATCCTGATCCGTTACATTTTTTATAGCCATCTTTTTTTGTCCCCTTTCATTTGTATCTTGTCACAAATGCATTATAGCATTCACCGAATATGGTGGCTAATAATTTGCTCGCTATATGAGAAGAGACAGCGAACGGCTGTCTCTTCTCATATTATGCTTCAGCTTTTACTTTTTTAAACTCTTCGGTGAGCAAGGGGACGATTTCAAAAAGATCCCCTGTCAGGCTGTAGTCGGCGATATCAAAGATCGGGGCTTCCGCGTCTTTATTGATCGCGACGATACATTTGGAGTTCGACATCCCGGCCAGGTGCTGGATCGCTCCGGAAATGCCAACGGCAATATAGAGATCAGGAGTCACCACTTTTCCGGTTTGCCCGATCTGCAGGGAATATTCGCAGTATTCGGCGTCACTGGCCCCGCGCGAAGCGCCGACAGCGCCGCCAAGGACGTCGGCGAGTTCGTATAATGGTTCAAAGCCTTCCGCGCTTTTCACTCCGCGCCCCCCGGCAACAATCACGCTTGCTTCCGACAGGTCTACGCCGCCGCTCGTCTTCTTGATGACGTCTTTAATCACCGTACGAAGATCCTTGATCTCCACCGCAACTTCACTCGTCTCTCCTGTCCGGCTGCTGTCCGCCTCCAAAGGCGGGATGTTATTCGGTCTAAACGTCGCGAAGATCGGACTGCCGGGAACGTTTTTCTTTTCAAAGGCTTTTCCGGAATAAATCGGGCGGGTGAAGACGACTTCATCACCGTCTACTTCCAGTTCCACGACATCGGAAACGAGGCCGCTGTCCAGCTTCGTCGCGATCCTCGGCGCTACGTCTTTGCCGGGCGACGTGTGCGGGAAGAGCAATGCATCCGGCGATTCTGCTTCGATCACTTGCTCGATCGCCTGTTTGTACGCGTCGGTCGTATAATTTTGCAAGTCTTCATGTTCGGCGAGAATGACGCGGTCGGCACCGTGATGAATGAGCGTCTCGCTAAAGGCGCTTACATCATCGCCACATAACAGGGCAACGACTTCATTGTCCCCGACGACCTTGCGACCGGCGGCAATGACTTCGAAACTGACATTTCTTAATTCCCCTTCGCTAACTTCCGCTAATACTAATGCCTTTTCAGCCATGGTTTCCTCCTTTATATCACTTTAGCTTCATTTCTGAGCAAGTTGACGAGTTCTTCCACTTGTTCTGCCGGTTCGCCTTCCAGTTTCTTGCCGGCTTCTTTTTCCGGTGGCAAAAAGCGATCGACCGTTTTTGTTTTCGCTTCCAAATCATCTTCATCGAGGTCAAGATCATCGAGGTCAAGCGTATCCAACGGTTTCTTCTTCGCTTTCATAATACCCGGCAATGACGGGTAACGAGGTTCGTTCAATCCTTGCTGGCACGTGACGAGTAACGGCAGTTCCGCTTCGACGATTTCCTGGTCTCCTTCGATATCCCGTTCGATGGTTGCTGTTGTACCTTCAATATCCAGTTTTGTGATCGTCGTCAATTGATTGATGCCGAGCTTTTCCGCCAAGCGGGGAGCTGTTTGGCCCGCGCCGTCATCAACAGCCACATTTCCGCCGAGGATAATATCGTACGCCTTATCCTGGAAATAAGCTCCGAGCATCTCTGAAATCGTATAGTGATCCATTTCGCCGTCAAGGTCTTCGGTGTCTAGCAACACGGCTTTGTCAGCCCCCATCGCCAGGGCTGTGCGCAGTTCTTTTTCAGCTTCTTCATCCCCGACTGTGACGACGGTAACTTCACCGCCATGGGTTTCCTTGAGGACGATGGCTTCTTCGATGGCATATTCATCATAAGGATTAATGACAAATTCTGCCCCTTCTTCATCGATGACGCCATCGTTGATTTCGACTTTTTCCTCTGTGTCAAAGGTTCTTTTCATAACGACATAGATATTCATCTGTTCCTCTCCTCCTCGCACTTTTTAGTGAAATTATGAACCATCATCTTTAAAAGCAGCAAGCAACATATTGAATGTCGGGTTTGAAAGCGTACGCAAATCATATTTTCGGTCTTTCATCACCCAGTTGGTCACCATTTCATCCAGCGTCCCAAAGAGCATTTGCCGTCCGAGTTTTTCATCCAGATGGGGACTGAAAATCCCTTCTTCCTTTCCTGTTTCAATCACATCTTCCATCAAGTGCACATACATTTTCAGGACTTCGTTGATTTGCAGCCGCAAATCACGAGCTGACTGGCGCATTTCCAGTTGCATGACAACGCTTAAATCCGGTTGCGCCGAAAATTGTGTAAAATGCATATCCACAATCTGCTGAAGTTTCTCTTCCGCGTTGGCGCATGTTGTCATCCGCTTTTCAATCGCTGAAATAAATGCCCCCATCTTCATGCGAAATAAAGACACGAGAATATCTTCTTTATTCTTAAAATAGAGATAGATCGTGCCATCAGCGACACCCGCCTCCTTGGCAATTTTGGAAACCTGGGCGTAATGATACCCATTGCGGGCAATGACGCGAACGGCGGCGTCGATAATCAATTGATACTTTTGCGAGTTTTTCTTATCTAGGGCCATTATGGCTTCTCCTTATACATACATCTTCAGCATCATTGTGAATGATTCTTCATTCATTCTACTTAAATCAAATTCAACTGTCAACTCGAAGGACCGGCATTATCCCGACGCCTTCCCCGTGTTTCCATGCTCGCTTTTTTCCGCTTCCTCTTCTGCCAATACACGTCTTAATACTTTCCCGACCATGGTTTTCGGCAATTCCTCTCTTCTCTCAAACAAGCGGGGAATTTTATAGGCAGCCAACTTAGTCCGGCAAAACGTTTCCAGCTCGTTATCACTAAGCTCTTGCCCTTCCTTGCAAACGACAAAGGCTTTTACCGTCTCGCCACGATATGGATCGGGCACGCCGATGACCGCCGCTTCAAGAATCGCCTCGTGCTCGTAGAGGACTTCTTCCACTTCCCGCGGATAAACGTTGAATCCGCCGGCGATGATCATGTCTTTTTTACGGTCAACGATATAGAAAAATCCTTCTTCATCCCGATACCCCATATCGCCGGTTTTAAACCACTCACCGCTGAAAACCGCGTTCGTTTCTTCTTCCTTGTTCCAGTATCCTTGCATGACTTGCGGCCCACGAACGGCAATCTCGCCGACTTCACCGCTGTCCACAAGTGATCCGTCCTCCTGATTCAATACGGCCATCTCTGTGTCCGGCCACGGCAAACCAATGCTTCCGAGTTTACCACCTTCCCAGATGGGATTGGCGGCGGCCACCGGTGACGTTTCGGTCAATCCATAGCCTTCGACCAGCTTGCCTCCGGTTTTCCTTTCAAATGAATGTTGCACTTCCTGCGGCAGAGGGGCTGCCCCGCTCAAACATGCCTTGATCGAAGTCAGGTCGTGCTTTTCGATATCCTCATGGTTCGTCAACGCGATGTACATCGTCGGCGCGCCCGGGAACATCGTAATTTTTTTCTTTTCGATCGTTTTCAATACTTGCTTGGGGTCGAATCTCGGGACAATCACCAATTCAGCGACGTGCATGACGCCCAGGTTCATCGCCGTTGTCATCCCGTACACATGGAAAAACGGAAGGGCGGCTAGAATACGTTCCCGGCCTTTCTCTGTCTTATACATCCACTGCACACATTGCTCGGTATTAACGACGAGGTTATAGTGCGTGAGCATGACGCCCTTGGGAGCGCCCGTCGTTCCGCCTGTGTATTGTATTAACGCCAAATCTTTCCTTGGATCAATCGCTACCTCTTCGCGTTGTTTACTCGCTTTGGTGACGGATTCTTTCCAATTATGTGTCGTTCGATCATAATTGACTTCAATTTTCATGCCCATGTCTTTCTTTTGTTTCAAAGGGTAAAGCTTGTTTTTAGGGAAGGGTAAAAAATCTTTAATACTGGTCACGAGTACATGCTCAAGGTTGGTATGATCACGAATCTTTTGCACCCGGGGATAGCCCATGTCCAGACAGACGAGCACTTTCGCGCCTGAGTCCACGAGATGCTGCTCTATTTCCCTTTCCACGAACAGGGGATTCATCTGCACGACGATCCCGCCCGCAAACAGCGTTCCGTAATAGCTGATCACCGCTTGCGGTGTGTTCGCAAGCATCACTGCCACGCGGTCGCCTTTTTCCACGCCCAGCGATTTGAGCACATTCGCAAACTGAACAGCGTACTCATACACCTCCTGATAGGTCAAGTCTTTGCCCATGTAGTGAATGGCCGTTTTCTGCGGATATTCTTCAGCAGCCCTTAGCAGAAAATGCTGCAATGGCTCTTCGGAATACGAATAGGAAGGTAAAACTTCCGCGGGGTAGTTTTGCAGCCAAGTATGGCTTTCTTTAGTTGCCAAGAAAAATCGCCTCCTCCTGATGTTTGTAATTCTTCCCTCCTTCTATCATAATGGAAACGCTGTCAATATTAAATATTTATAAAAGATTTTATTAAAAAAATTACTGGCATTCCCTTTATAAAGCGATAGCTAAATAGATGATACCGACGACGATAAAACCGATGCAGCACGTGATTAGTATTTTCATCAGCGTTTCCATTCAACGACCCCCCCATTGGTAAAGAGCGGCAACAGCTGATTTTTCGCCGTTGCCTGCCTGTCGTTATTTCAAATCGACGACGGTATTGCCAATTCCGCCTTCATTCTGGCCGCCATCCCGCGTTCCCTTAACACTCGGATGACTGGCCAATAATTCTTTTACGCCTTTGCGCAGGGCACCGGTTCCTTTTCCATGGATAATATGGACGCGAGCATAACCGGCGAGCACGGCTTCGTCAAGATACTTCTCCACCCGTGTCATCGCGTTATCATAGCGTTCACCGCGCAAATCCAATTCGGGCTTGACATGGGATTGCGTCCCGGACACGCGCGTCACGGTTTTCGAAGCCTTTTGTGCTGCCGGCTGCTCCGTTTTTTCCAGGTCCCGGGCATTTAATGTCATTTTCATAATACCGAGCTGGACCGTGTACTCGTCTTTACCGGACGCTTCCACGACTTGCCCGTTTTGATTAAAACGAGGGACAAAAACTTCTTCACCGGGCTCATAACTGGCCATTTTTTTCGCTTTTCGTTTGGCTTGCTGTTGTTTTTCCGTCAATTGCGGCGTAGCCTCTTCGAGATTTTTGCGCGCCTCGATGAGTTCATGGTCTTTCACCGCGTGACCCTCTTGCTGCAGCCGCCGTAAATCGGCAACGATTTCTTCCGCTTCTTTTCTCGCTTTTTCCACTTCAGCTTCCGCGTTGGCTTCGGCCTGCTCGTAAATCGTTTGTTTTTCCCTTTGCCATTCATTGAAAGCCCGCTCAAGATCACGGTGGAGTTTTTCCGCTTGTTGACGTGTTTCGATCGCCTCTTCCCAGGCCTGGTCTGCCTGTTGGCGGCGCTCCTCCAGCGACGTAATCATCTGTTCGGCCTGCTTTGTATCAGCCGCCATTTCGCCTTCGGCCGCTGCAATAATTTTTTCGGACAGGCCGAGGCGGCGAGAAATGGCGAAGGCATTACTGCGCCCCGGCATCCCTGTGAGCAAGCGGTACGTCGGGCGTAAGGTTTCGACATCGAACTCAACACTCGCATTCATGACCCCTTCGCGGTTATAAGCGTAACCTTTCAGCTCTGTGTAATGGGTCGTAGCCACCGTCCGAGCGCCCCGTTCGTGGACTTCATCGAGGATAGAGACGGCAAGGGCCGCGCCTTCGGCAGGATCGGTCCCCGCGCCCAGCTCATCGAATAAAACAAGGCTTTGCTCGTCCACCTGTTCTAATATCGAAACGATCGTCGTCATATGCGAGGAAAACGTGCTCAAATTCTGTTCGATCGATTGTTCATCGCCAATATCCGCGAATACATGCTTAAAGACGGTCGCTTCCGCTTTTTCCGCCGTCGGTAAAAATAAACCGGATTGCGCCATGAGTGTGAACAAGCCCACGGTTTTCAATGCTACCGTTTTTCCGCCGGTATTGGGACCGGTAATGACGAGGGATTGATAATCATCCCCGATCTCCAAATCGATGGGAACGACTTCTTCAGCGTTCAACAGCGGGTGCCTGGCGCGTGGAAAGTAGACGTAGCGCCGATCATTCAAGCGCGGCTGCACGCCGTTCATTTTCTGTGCATACCGCGCCTTTGCGAAGATAAAATCCAGCTGGGCAAGGATGTCTGTATTGCCTGATAACGCGTCAGCTTCAGCGGCCACTTCCTCTGTTAACGAGCGTAGGATCCTTTCGATTTCCTGTTTTTCTTTTCCCCGTGCCTCGCGAAGTTGGTTATTGGCGGTGACGACCGCTTGCGGTTCAATAAAAAGCGTTTGGCCCGATGAGGATTGATCGTGGACGATACCGCCGAATGCGTCGCGATAGGAGTGCTTAACGGGGAGAACGTAACGTTCATTGCGAATCGTCACCACGCGGTCGGAGAGCTTTGTTTCCGCATCTTTCGAACGGAGAATTCGATCCAGCTGCGACCGGATCGACGATTCAAACGTGCGGATTTGTTGCCGGGTCGTGCGCAGCGTGGCACTCGCCCCGTCAAGCACATAGCCATCTTCACTGATAGCTTGGCGGATAACCCTTTCCAGCTGGTTCAACGGGGAAATTTCCGTCACATACGTGTGTAAGCGAGGGACGGAAACTTCCTCCTCCTCTTCCAGTAATTGCTCGATAAAGGCATGCAGTTGGTTACCGGCACGAATCGTCTCGCTGATGCTTGTAAAATCCTCGGGGTCAAGCACACTTCCAAGCTGAGCACGGTTGATTTCCGGGCGGATATCATGGACACCGCCAAGAGGCGCATGGCCCCGAAAGCGGAGGACCTGTTCACCCTCTGCCGTTTCTTCCTGGGCCTGACGGACCGTAGCCATGTCCGTGTGGGGGAGAAGGGCTCGTACCCTGGCTTTCCCTAAATCCGAAGCCACGTGTGCGAGCAGCTGATCTTTCATTTTTTCGTATTCCAATGTGCGAAGCATATCATCTTTCATAGCTGCACCTCATTTTTCCGTTGACATACGTTTTTGCTGGAGATAGCTCACCAATTTTTCGCGCGACCACGTATTCATCACTTGATCGGCGAGGAGAAAAGCCTTCTTCGCCGTTCCTATGCCATACAACATCTGCGACAAAGTGTCTACGCGATGGGCATCCGTGTTAATGGCGACGATGACGCCCTGATCAATCGCGCGTTTGAGCACGTCTGCCGATAAATCCAAACGGTTGGGGTTGGCGTTTAACTCCAGCGCCGTTCGTGTTTCTGCCGCCCGCTCGATAAGCCAGTTCATATCAACAGCATACCCTTGCCGTCGGCCGATAAGCCGCCCCGTCGGATGGGCGATAAGATCTACATGGGGATGATTGAGGGCGGTATTTAAACGCATACGTATGTGCGCTTCCGATTGTGAAAAAGCCGAATGAATCGAGGCGATGACAAAATCAAGCTGCGAAAGCGTTTCGTCGGAATAATCAAGCGCACCATCCGGGCGGATGTCCATTTCAATCCCCGAGAACAGTTGGATGCCCTCGAGCCTTTCATTGACGTCGCGAATGTCCTTTTGCTGCAAAAGCACCCGTTCTTCACTCAAACCGTTCGCCACTTGCAAAAAGCGGGAATGATCGGTAATCGCCAGGTATTCGTAGCCGCGGTCCCTGGCTGCTTTGGCCATCTCCTGAATCGAATTCGCGCCATCGCTCCAGACGGTATGCATATGGAGGTCCCCGTGAATGTGTTTCTCTTCAATATTGGCACGTTTTTCCTGGAACCAATCCGTTTCGATCGTCCCTTCCCTTGACTCGGGCGGGATATATCCCAAACCGAAATGGGCAAAAAAATCCTTTTCATCCCTGAATGTGATCAGTTTTCCTGTTTCAGCATCCTCGACCCCATACTCATTAATCTTCTCACCTTGCGTTTTCGCGATTCTTCTCATGAGCAGATGGTGATCCCTGGAGCCGGTAAAATGATGAAGAGCCGTCGCAAAAGCGTCGTCCTCGACGATTCTCACATCAACACTGACATGATAACCTTTATCCAACACGAGGGATACTTTCTTTTCCCCATCGGCGACGACTTCATATATATCTGCCAAACCCTTGACCTGTTCTCTCACAGCCTCCGGAGTATCGCTTGCAATCACATAATCAAGATCACGCACGGTCTCCTTTAAGCGTCGCAGACTTCCGGCGCGGGCGAAGCGAATCTTATCGGTAAACTGCTCGAGTTCGTCTTCGATCTCTTCAGCCACCTGTAACATAAAAGCAACCGGCAAGCGATCCGGGCGCTCGTGGGTTGCGGTTAAGGCAGCTAGAATATTCTCTTCGGTCTTCACGCCGAATCCGGCTAACGTTTGCACCTGTTTCTGTTCACACGCGTGTTGTAATGAGGCGGCATCTGTAACACCGAGCTCCTTATAAAGCTTTCCTACCTTTTTTCCGCCCAACCCGGGCAGTTGCAAGAGCGTGGGTAAACCGGCAGGGACTTTTTCTTTTAAATCTTCCAGAACATCGGTTTTCCCGGTGTCCCTGAGGGATTCGATCACAGTAGCCGTTCCCTTACCAATGCCATTCAAATCGCCGGGATTGTCAATCTCATCCAGCGTACGTGCTTCACGTTCCAGTGCCTGTGCCGCCTTGCGGTAAGCGGCAATTTTATACGGATTCTCCCCGGCGATTTCCTGATAAATGGCGATCGTCTCCAATGTTTGCATCACTTCTTTTTTATCCAAACGGCTCCAGCCTCCTCACGTCCATAATTCCGGCAACCATTGTGATAAAAACGGGGTGTTCTCAATCATTAATCGCGCAATCATCGAATGGGCAATCGTATCCTGAACAGCCTCCACCGGGATTAACGCGGCCACGATCAACAACACAAAAACGACGAGATAAGCCTCAATGAAGCCGAGGACACCCCCAAGCAAACGATTCACCGAACGGATAAAGGGTACGTAGCTGACGAAATCCAGCATCGAAGCGATCACGCGTAATAAAATACGCGTAGCGAAAAAAAGAATCGCAAAGGCAATGCCGTTATAATACACACTTTCAAAACTAAACGCAGAGATTAACATCCCGTCGTTTCCGTCTAAAAACTGGGGATATGGCAGCCACAAACGCAAATAATCAGCAAGGGGACTGAAGAATAAAAAGGCAACGATCAGCGACCCAAAGAAACTGACGAGGTGAAAAAATTGCCGGACGAGCCCCCGTCGCAGCCCTATGAAAAACTTGGCAAAGAAAATCAGCAGTATAAACAGGCTTAACATGTGTATTTAGTCCTCTTCTTCCGGGATCGTTCCATGTTGCTTCTCCAGTTTCAGATATTCATCGGCGATATTGATCGCGGTAAGTACCGCCAGACGTCTCGTATCAAGGTAAGGATTGACCCGTTTCATTTCCCTCATTTTAGCATCAACATGATCCGACACATCATTGACGTGCGTCCTTGACTCATCACTGATCACCGTGTATTGATCTCCATATATCGTAACCGTCGTTCTTCTTTTATCCGGATGATTCGCGTGATTCCCAGTCACCTGCAAGCGCCTCCCTTTCACACTCTACAACGCACATGCGTGTATAGTTTCCTCTCCCTATGTAAAACGAACATACCAACCCTAGATTAACTATAATCATAACAGATTCTGAAGACATTGAAAATCAGCAAGGTCGAAGCGGAGAAAGCTGTTGTCGAAAACTGTGGACTAAAGATGGGTTTACTTTTTCAAAAGGAGGCTTGTACGATATAAAGGCTGGAAGGAAAGGTGAATACCATTGATAGTCAGAAAAGGCTGTTTTCCTTTTTTACTTTTATGCCTGGGACTGCTTTTACTCATATACATAATCCGATATTTCACCGTCGCGCAACTCATTTACAGTGCATTTATTGGGCTGTTTTTACTCTTCTTTATCGTTAGTGTCTTTATCGTGATCAGTTTGATCATCGCCCACATAAAAGAGATTAAAGCGAGAAACACGGGAAAGTCCGTCAATCTTCTTTTAATCGGGATTTGGTTATTGATAAAAGTGGTGAGTGTATGGCTGGCTATTTTTATGTTTTACAATCCTCCCGCTTTTTAGAGAAAGTGCCCATTCCAGAATGAAATGGGCACTCTTTTTATTCACGGAGCGTCGCGCCTAACCGGGTTCGGAGTGACGTTACGATGTCTTCGTGTATACTTGCAATATCTTCATCTGTAAGGGTCCGTTCACGGTTGAGAAATAGAAGCGAATACGCGAGTGACTTTTTGTCGCTTTCGACTTTTTCTCCTTCGTAAACGTCAAAAAGGTAGATATCTTCCAACCATTTCCCCGCCGCTTCCACGATAACGGCTTCCACTTCCGCAGAAACGATATTAACATCAACGACGACAGCCAGATCCCTTCGTATGGTGGGGAAACGCGGCAACGGCTGATACCGCAGCACCTCATCGTCCACGGTCAGGAGCGATTCTGCGTCCAGTTCAAACACGTAGGTGGGCGACAATCCTTGAGCTTCCTGGTCAAGGGGATGAATTTGGCCGAGAAAACCAACGACTTCACCATTGATAATGACATCCGCTGAACGTCCCGGGTGCATCCCCTCGCGTTTACGCGCCCGAAACTTCGCTTCCCCTTCTTTGCCCACTTGTTGCAGCAACCCTTCGACAATGCCCTTTACAACATAAAAATCAGCTGCCACTTCTTCACTGTTCCAGGTGGGATTAAACCATTGACCACTCAACACCCCCGCAACGTGCAAATGCTCTTCAGGTTGTTTCCTGTGATCACTGTCAGGTTCGAATATAGCCCCCAGTTCAAACAGGGAGATATTCGGTATTTGCCGGTTGACATTATGATGGGCAGCATCAAGAAGGTGAGGGATTAAACTCCTGCGCAGCACGGCTCGCTCCTCACTCATAGGCATAAGCATGCGCATATTTTCTTCTCCTTGATGAAGCACAAATTTTTCCGCATACTGGGCGCTTGTCAGTGAATACGTGATCGCCTCCTGCAAGCCGGCACTTTCCAGAAAGCGTCGGATCTTGCGACGGCGCTTCTGCTCATTCGTTAGCGCCCCTGCCGAACGGGCACCGACGGGTAGTGTGGTCGGTATACGGTCATAGCCATACAGGCGGGCCACCTCTTCAATCAAATCTTCTTCGATCGTAATATCGAGCCGCCGGGACGGAATTCGTACACGCCACTCGTCACCGATATCCGTCACTATCAGACCGAGACGTTGTAAAATATCCTCTACTTCGTCTACCCCAAGAGCAGTGCCGAGGCGCATGTTGAGCCTGCCCAGATTTAAATGGACTTCCTGCTCAAACTCCGGCAAGGCCCCTTCTTCGACAGTCCCTTTCAACACGACGCCTCCCGCGATTTCCTCGAGCAAAGCTGCTGCCCGTTCCGCGGCCTCCGGCGTACGCTCGAAATCGAGCCCTTTTTCAAAGCGCTGGGAAGATTCGCTGCTTAAGCCGAGCCTTCTGGATGTCTGCCTGACACGCAAGGCATCAAACTGCGCCGTTTCCAACAACACACTCGTGGTGCCTGCATGCACTTCCGCCGAGGCACCGCCCATGACGCCCGCGAGGGCTACGGGGTCTTCCCCATTTGTAATCAGCACATCCTCGTTGGAAAGGGTTCTTTCCTGACCATCCAATGTCTGGATTTTTTCTTCCTGTTTGGCCCGTCTTGTCACGATCCTGTCTGAACCGAAGCGATCATAATCGAAAGCGTGCAACGGTTGGCCATACTCCAACAAGACGAAATTCGTAATGTCTACGATATTGTTAATGGGGCGAATGCCCGCAGCCATCAAACGGGTTTGCAACCAGAGCGGTGACGCTGCCACCGTTACCTTGTCGATCACTTTGGCCCCGTAATAAGGCACATCCTCGCCATTGATGACTTCAACGGAAACGCGGCTGGCAGCATTTTTTCTAATAACGCCGTGAGTACTATCAGGATAATGAATGGGACGGTCCAGTAAAGCTGACAATTCGTAGGCGATCCCAATCATGTTCAGGCAGTCGGGACGATTAGGGGTTAAATCCAGTTCCATCATGACGTCATTAAGGCCAAGAATCTCGAGAGCATCAAGGCCCGGAGCCGTATCAGACGGTAATTCCACGATCTGATCCTGTTCTGTTTTAGCCAATAAATGATCACTGAACCCTAGTTCATCCAGGGCACATATCATGCCGGCAGAGCTCTCCCCGCGGATGACAGTTTCTTCGATTTTTTTATCCCCCGGAAGCGTTGTCCCCGGCAAAGCGACGGCCACCTTCTGTCCTTGTTTAACATTATCGGCGCCACAGATGATTTGCTGCGTTTCATCTCCCGTATCCACCTGACAAACGGTTAATTTTTTTGCTTCCGGATGAGGGACGACTTCCAGTACTTCTCCGACAACGACACCATCTATGCCATCATGATAACGATGCAGCCGATCGACCTCTACGCCTGCCCGGGTGAGCCGTTCAGCAACATCCTCCGGTGTCACATCCGATAAATCAATATAATCAGCGAGCCACTGATAGGAAACGAGCATAACATTTCACCTTCCTTATTTTGGGATTCATTTATAAATGTTGGAATTGCGATAAAAAGCGCTTGTCATTCGTGTAAAAATGACGGATATCATCGATGCCGTATTTCAGCATGGCGAAACGCTCTACTCCCATGCCGAACGCGAAACCGCTATACACCTCCGGGTCAAAGCCATTCAACTCCAGCACGCGCGGGTGGACCATGCCTGACCCCAACACTTCGATCCAGCCACTTTGCTTGCAAATTCTGCACCCGTCTCCGGCACAAATGCCACAAGTTACGTCGATTTCTGCAGACGGTTCGGTAAACGGAAAAAAACTCGGGCGCAAGCGAATCTGGCGGTCCTGACCGAAATAATGTTTGACAAACGTATCAAATATCCCTTTCAGATCGCTCATGCGCACATTTTCATCGACATAGAGCCCTTCGATCTGCATGAATTGATGGGAGTGGGTGGCATCATCTTCATCGCGGCGATAGACTTTGCCGGGACAGATAATTCTTACCGGACCTTCCCCTTCATGTTTTTGCAACGTCCGCGCCTGTACCGGAGACGTTTGCGTCCGCAAAAGCGTATCTTCACTGATGTAAAAAGAATCCTGCATGTCCCGGGCCGGATGGTTCGGGGGCAAGTTGATCATTTCAAAATTAAAATAATCCGTCTCCACTTCCGGTCCTTCGGTGACGTCAAAGCCAAGCCCGATAAAAATATCCTCGATTTCTTCGACGACAGCTGTAAGCGGGTGGGTGGACCCTTGTTTAACCGGTCTGCCCGGCAAGGTGACGTCGATTTCTTCTTGTTCGAGTCTCTGTTCCCATTCGGCTTTTTCAAAAGCTTCGGACTTCCCGGTTATCGCTTCCTGAATGTTTTCACGGACCTCATTCGCTTTCTGGCCAACGACAGGCCGCTCATCTTCCGGTAGCTGCCCCATCCCCCGGAGAACTTCCGTGATCGCTCCTTTTTTCCCGAGGTATTGAATCCGTGCCTGCTCCAATTCTTTTTTGTCGGCGCTTGCCTGCACGGCAGCGAGCGCTTCTGATTCAATCTCCTGCAATCGCTCAATCATCGCGGTGCGATGCCTCCTTTTTCGTGCAAAATAAAAAACCCCCGCCCCTCAAAAGGGACGAAGGTTTCGCGGTACCACCCTTGTTAACGACCTATGACGGTCGCTCACTTGGACAAATAACGGTTTGCAGCCGGTACACCTTTCCCGGTAGTAAGCGCCCGTAAAACTCCCGCTTCAACCCCATAAGCGGGAGTTAACGGGCGGCTAATACTCCGATAAGTTCAACTAATTTTCAGTGCCAACTCCAGAGTGAATTCCAGGGATCCTTGACGCGGGGCAGCTTCCAATCCATGACTCCCCCTTCCTGGCCGCCGGTGTTCCAAGTACTACGCTCTATCATGGTTTTTCACGTTTATGATTTTGATAAATATAGTATAAGACGTTTTTGCGTCTGTTGCAAGGCATTACGATTAATGTACAGGGTAAATCAACTGGACTTTGCAAATCGTTTTAGTCAACAAACCGCATGACAAACTTTTGTATGGTTGTTGCACTTTTTAAAGCCGAATTCATATCTTCTTCATTGATTTGCAACTCAAAGGGATATCTTGTCTGAATCCCATAATCAGTAAGATGAATGCACTCATCTGTCAATTCCTTAAAACGTTGATGATAGCGTGTACATATTTTGTTGAGGATGTTCAGGTCATGAGTTCGGTGAATTTCTCCACCATTATAAGCAATATAGCCTTTTAAATGTTTCTCCGCACTCTGTTGACAATGGTAGCAAATAATTTCCAATGGTATGGGACGCATATTTTTTAAAAATTTTGCTACCTCAAGGTCTGAACGGGCATAAGAAAACCACTCTTCAGCAACCGATTTATGATTCATAAACGAGAACTCCTTCGTTCATAATCTTATGTTCGAAGGTTGAGGATAGCCTGGCTCTTTCGTTGAATTCTTGGGTGGTATACAATAATAAGTCAATGGGAACAGATATATCTTCGGCAATAGAATATCTTATACTGCGAAGCGTTTCTATTTTTCTCTCCTGCAATTGGTCGATTATAATACAAAGGTCTAAATCACTTTCTTTATCTGCATGACCATGAACAAAGGACCCAAACAAAAAAATTCTATCGGGACTTACCCTTTCGTTCACCGCCTCAATCGCTTTTTCCAACTCATTTAGTTCTAACTTTTCTTTATTCCGTTCGATCATTTTTATCACCGTTTGGGAATATGTTTTGCGATAACCATTCATTGCCATTATAGCACATTATATGTTAATTGTGCGTCTCCTTTTAATGTTCAAACTGGCCCAAATCTCGGTATGTCGCTTGGTCTTCTTTACAGGTGTGATCATTTCATTCGTGCTATACTACTATCATGGTGATTTAAACCATAATTGAGGACTTAACGACCCTCGTTCCCACCCACACAAAGCTGCATTCGGCTATGTTTATCGTGAACCGAATGCAGCCATTTTCTCTCAGCCAGTCGCTCTAGTATCCACCCCTATCGCCCATAAAGCTTTCGATCATTTTGTACTCTTCTTTTTGTAACGGCTTTTCTGCAGGGCCTTCGATCACCTCACCGGTGTAGGAAAATCTCGATCCGTGACAAGGGCAGTCCCATGTTCGATCTCCATCATTCCAGTTCACCTCACACCCGACATGCGTACAGGTCGTATCGACGACGTGCAGGTCTCCGTCTTTATCCCGGTAAGCCCCTTTGCGCTTCCCGTCAACCCTCACGACAGCCCCTTCATCCTTGGCCAGACTGTTCATTTCCTTGTTTGATGTCTCGGATTTTCCGGAGACCAGGTGCTTGGCGACATCATAGTTTTCCTTGAGAAAATGTTTCAGGCTTGGATCCGCGTAAAACCGCGAGGGCGCAAACAATGACTCGTAACGATTTTCATTCCCAAGCACCATATCCTTGAGCAACAGCGCGGCAGCCGTGCCGTTGGTCATCCCCCATTTTCGATACCCGGACGCGACGAGAATGTTTTGCTCAGAAGAGCCGGAAGTCAAATGCCCGATATAGGGGAGTTTATCAATGGTCGTAAGATCCTGTGTCGACCAGCGGGACATGATCCGGTCAATACCGAGGACATCCTCACCAAAAGATTCCAGTGCCTGGTAGTGCTCAAGCGTGTTGACGCCTTGTCCCGTTTTGTGACCTTCGCCACCGATCAGAATCATGTTTTCGCCATTAATGACCGTCGAACGCAATGAACGGGTCGGCTCGTCAACACTAATATACATTCCGCCCGGATATGGCTCCTTCGGCTTTGCTGCTACCACATAGGAACGTTCCGCATGCATTCTTGTAAAATAAAAGCCCGTCCCTTCATAAAAAGGAAAATGCGAACAGGAAAGAATATGATTTGCGATGACGCGAGGGCCATCGCGGGTGATGACTTCCGGTTTCTCGCCCTTTTCCACATGGACAGCCGTCGTATTCTCGAAAATAAGACCGCCTTTATCGACGATGGCGTCGACGAGCGGCGCCAGATATTTGAGCGGATGGAACTGCGCCTGATTTTTCATCATAAGCGCATTTTTAATATCGATATTAAAAGGGATTTCATCAGTAAGCTCCCCATCAATGCTTAATTTTTCATAAGCTTCTGCTTCCTTCTCCAGTTTCCGTTTGTATTTATGGGTGGTGGCAAAAATATACGCATCTTGCTGCTGGAAACCACAGTCGATGTCATGTTTGTCGATGGTATTGCGGATAAAATCCATCGCTTCCATATTCGCTTCATAGTAAAGCCGTGCGTTCGTTTGCCCCAAATGTTGGATAAACTCGTCATAAATCAGTCCATGCTGAGCCGTCACTTTTGCCGTCGTATGACCCGTTGTGCCCCCGAGCAATTTCCCTGCTTCCACTAACGCGACTTTGACCCCTTCCTGAACGAGGAGATAAGCAGCCGTAATGCCGGTGATCCCCCCGCCGACAATGACAACGTCTGTTTGCAAGTCGTCTTCCAAAGGCTTGAAATCGGGTAAATCCACGGATTGTTGCCAGGCGGTTTCCGCGAATTTATCTTCCGTATGCTGATCTGCCATTTTAGACCGCTCCTTCATTAACGTATGATTGTATCAGTATTTGCAATCTACATTAATGTATACGGTTATGTAGTCGATCCAAAAAAATAGACGAACGGACATCGTACCCGTTCGCCTTCCGCGCCTAGTTTTTAAACTTGTCGACGCGAGCTTTTTTCTCTTCCATCGTATGGCCTTCGCCATCCCGTCGGTCATCGATGCGAATATCAGTGGAAATTCTTGTCCAGCCGCGCTCCACGGGTACTTTGTGAAGCGCTTGAATGACGCTAAATAAATCATCAATGTCGCCTTCGATGACTGTGCTCATCGGGGTTAGCTCGTAACGCACTTTATCCTTGTGCTTCTCCAGCTCTTCGTGTATGGCTGCGACTTCTTCGCCTAAGCTTTGATTTTTTTCTTCCACGATGGGAACGATCGATATATCGGCCATAGCCATAATCGGAAACCTCCTTTGTTATTTCTTGTGCTATAGATTGCGTTTCCCTTTCAATCATGAATGCAAACATATAAAAGAATCATCTCATCACACTCCCGCCGGAGATTTTCACGCTTTCGCCGACGATATTCCTCGCGGCATCCGTAAGCAAAAAGGCAATGGTGTTCGCCACTTCTTCAGGCTCCGTAATGCGCCCGGAAGGTAATCCTGCTTTCACATCCTCCATTTGCTCATCAAAGGGGCGATTATTCCGGGAGGCTTTTCGTTGAATCGCCTGCCTGCCCATCTCTGTGTTTACAAATCCGGGAGAAACCGCGTTAACGCGAATGCCTTGCTCGATTGCTTCAACTGCGAACGACTGGGTGAAGCCAATCAGCGCAAATTTACTGCCCGCGTATGACGTATTGGCAAATGTTCCCCGCAACCCTGACAGGGAAGAAACATTCACGATCGCTCCCCGCTCGTTTTCGATCATCTTTTTGTATACCTGTTTACTCAGCATCACCGCCGAATAATAATTTAAATCCATAAGTTCCTCGAGAAAGCTCTCGTCCATCTCTTCTACTTTCATATTTCCAGCAACCCCTGCCGAATTAACCAGTCCGGAGATAAAGCCGAGCTTGTCCGTCGCCGCTTCCACAAGCGCGCGACGAGCCTCATCTGAAGTGATATCCGTAGGGTGCACGCAGATTTTATCTGTGACTTCTTCCATTTCTTTGCGTAAATCAGCGAGCTTGTTCTCATTTCTTCCCGTAATCGTTACTGAAGCTCCCATCGACGCGATTACTTTTGCCGTTTCGTAACCGATCCCGCCGGTGGCACCTGTAATGAGCACATGTTCATTTTGCAAAGCTGTTTCTGAAAAAATCATCTTTGTTCCTCCCTCTGATTCAGCCATCCGTACATCAATACGCCCGCGGCGACCGCCACGTTTAACGATTCTGTTTTACCGAAAATGGGGATCGAGACGGTTTGGTCGGTTATATTCGCTAACTCCGAGGAGAGGCCTTGCGCCTCATTGCCGAGCAGCAAAGCGTATGCCTGCCGGGGCTGAACGTCCTGATAAGAACATTCAGCATGGGCAGCAGTGCTATAGACTGGTATTCCTTTTTCCTGCAAGGAAAAAACGATCGTTTTCAAGTTACCCGCTACAACCGGAATATGAAACAGGGCGCCTTGCGTAGCCCGTATCACCTTGTCGTTGTAAAGGTCCACAGTATCTTCACTCACATAGATCCCGGCCATGCCAGCCGCTTCCGCAGTGCGAATGATCGTACCGACATTGCCGGGATCGCTTAATCCATCGAGCAGTAAAACGTCCCCCTCTATCATCGGCGTATCCGTCGGCATCTTACAAACGGCTAACCACCCTTGTGGCGTTTGCGTCTCGGAGAGTGTCGTGAACACCGAGGCCTCTACTTCCACGACACGGTGCTCCCCGATGTCAAAAGGAAGTAGCGGAGCCTCTTCACTTTTGACGAGCATGTCAATGCCGACATCGGCGGCTAGCGCCTCTTCGATTAAGTGAACACCTTCGATCAGAAAGCGGCTTTCCCTGAGCCGGTATTTCTTTTGCTGCAGTTTTTTTATGTTTTTTATCAAGGCATTATTTCTCGAAGTAATCACGTCACTGATCCCTCATTTAAATGGTATGTATAAAAGAGAATAGCATTTCTCAACCTAAAAAAGCGAATGTCATCCATAGGAGGAGTTCATATGAATTTTAACCTGAGAAATGCGATTCTGGACAACGTATCCGGAAGCGATTCTTCCCAAATCGAGGCAACGATCGTCGATGCCGTGAATAGCGGCGAGGAAAAAATGTTACCCGGCCTGGGCGTCTTGTTCGAGGTATACTGGAACGAAGTTGACCAGGAGGAAAAGCAAGAAATCATCGATCAAATTGCACACGGCGTTCAGTGAAGTAAAACTTCCATCAGAGGGCGTCTTTTTCTCCCTCTGATGGTTTGTTGAATTTATCGGGTTGTTAGAGAGCCGGTACTTTTGAAGATGAGAGGTTGCATCAGCGTATCGTCTGCGGGACAATGTATAAACCCTCTTTCGGACATTTTTTTGCCAATCGATCCTGGTTGTGTCCGAATGATCTTCCCATTTGGACAATGTTTGCTGGTCAGCCCCTTCTTTTTGTCCGAATGAGAGTTCTATTCGGACAGTTTTCACCGATCATCCAGTGGATTTGTCCGTAACACTTAATCGACTCAGTACATTCGTGATTTTCATCTCCACTTTCATCAATTTCCACGGAGTACAATACCATATCTGAATCCTGGCATCTCAATTTTAAATGGAATCTTCTTCATCAAAGAGTTCAGTGGACTTGATGGAGTAACCATACATAGCCGAAGGGGTCGATAAAAATGGCATTTGAAACACCGTAATCTGGCAAGTCAGTCACCCCTTGCATCTCAATGCAACCGAGGGAGATCGCTTTTGAAAATGTTTCTTTAATGTCAGTAACCATAACATTAAACGAAATTGTTTTAGGGTCATCTACACTGGGTGCTTTCAACCCAAATTCCGGGTTTTCATCCAACATGTGAAAACGCACGCCGTATAGGGTGAAAATAACTTCATTTTCCCCTTTCGGAAAATCTGTAACCTCAACACGCTCGATCTCAAATATCTTTTCGTATAACTCCAACGCTCGCAAGCTGTCTGTTGCAATCATATTAATTTCTACTCCAACCATTATTAAACACCTTCCACCTTAACTTTTGTAATTGTAACATAGTCACCATCGACGGATTAATTTTCTCGAGCACTTCGCGCCCCGATCGAACAGCTTCATCCATGTTTGCAGTGAAGGCAGCAATGAGCACATCGTCTTCTAAATGAGGGAAAGCGATGTGTCCAAAATTTTACGAAATATTTCGCCGTGCGCCACTCGTAATCGGAACAACTCTTTTTTACTTGGTTAAATTAAAGCTTTGCTCAATTAAGTTATAAATTTCTTCTTCTGGCTCGGTGCGATCTAAAACAAGTGAAAGCCAATGTTCCTTGTCCATATGATACCCAGGTAGAATATTTTTTCCGTTTCTTAAGCCTCCGATTAATTCTGGAGGACATTTTAAATTCAGAATATCTATTTCTTCATTCCCATCCAATCCTAACTTTTCTGGGAGTACATTCATCACAAGACCATACCATTTTCGGTTGGATGTATGTCTCAAAGCAGCAAAGTTTGGAAATTGCTTAAACGGATAATCAGGTAATGTGCCGTAAGTTTCTTTGACGTGCTTGAAGATGTCTTCTCTAGTTAACATACTGAATAATTCCTCCGCACAGGCCGCATTTGCAGTCGAAAACGTCCCCGCTGCCAGGCATTCGGGGACGTTTTGCAAGTCTATTATTGCTCAATGATTTTTTCCACCGTGTCGGCATCCAGCTTTTCAATAACCGCCACGATCAAATCGACGGCATGCTCGAAATCATCGCGATGTAAAATACCGGCACTCGTATGAATGTAACGAGTTGCTATATTAATTGAAAGAGCAGGGACACCATCCGCGGTTAATTGAATGGCGCCTCCGTCTGTCCCGCCGGCAGCCATCGCGTCAAACTGATACGGAATGCCAATCTCCTCGGCTGTGTTCACGACGAAATCGCGCAACCCTTTGTGGGAAATCAGCGAAGCATCATAAACGAGGATTTGCGGGCCATGGCCGGCGTCCGCCCTAGCCTCGTCTTTGCTAATCCCGGGTGTATCACCGGCAATGCCAACGTCAACAGAGAGGCCAATATCCGGTTTTATCGCGTGCGCTGATGTGCGCGCCCCTCTTAAACCAACTTCTTCCTGCACCGTCCCTACACCGTAAACGACATTCGGATGGTCTTTTCCCTCCAACTTTCTCAACACTTCGATGGCTATCGCGCACCCGATCCGATTATCCCAGGCTTTCGCCATCATAAACTTTTCATTTTTCATGACGTCAAAATCACACACGGGCACGATGGAATCCCCCGGACGAACGCCAAAGCTTTCTGCCTCTTCTTTGTCGTTTGCCCCGATGTCGATGAACATCTCTTTCTTTTCAACCAGCTTTTTACGCTGCTCGGCAGAGAGGACATGGGGCGGTTTGGAACCGATCACGCCAATGATGTTGCCCTCTTTAGTGAGCACATTCACGCGTTGCGCGAGCATGACTTGTTCCCACCAGCCACCAAGTGTTTGAAACTTCAAAAAACCTTCGTCATCGATTTGTGTTACCATAAACCCTACTTCATCAAGGTGGCCGGCGACCATGACTTTCGGCCCACCCTCTTTACCGGTTTTTTTCGCAATGAGGCTACCAAGATTGTCGGTGGAGACTTCGGTTGCGAACGGGGAGATGTACTTTTCCATCACCTCGCGCGGTTCCCGTTCATTCCCGGGCACACCGTTCGCGTCTGTCAATGCCTTTAACATCGTTTGTGTTGGATCCAATTGTGTCACTTTTTTCCTCCTGACCTATGTAGTCTCAGTTGCAGTATACGCTCATTTTCGCCATTTCACAAACAAGACAGCCTGTTTCCATTGCCGTAAAAGCGGGTAAAGCGCTATAATGAAGTTAAGGATAAATGTTAAAATGATCGGTCACTCGTCTACGTATAGAAAATGAGGGGGGATGGGAAAATGGCTGCCCTGTTGCTGCAATTGCTCGTGCTGGTCGCCCTTTTGATTCTTGTATATACAGGCATTCGTTATGTACGTGATCCACTACGAAAGCTGGAAAGCGCGCACCGAAATAATGAATTTTTCATGCATGACGATATGGAAAACACCCGCAAAAATTTTTTTCTCACTTATAAAGGCGCGATGTTTGAAGGGGAAAAACACGTCGGATCCACGGAAAACGCATTTGAAGTCATAAAAATCTCCATGAGCCCAAAACGAACGGAAAAGCTCGAGGGATTACAATACAATGACTTCATGTTTATCGAAAAAGAAATCAACGACCGCTACCCCCACGCTGAGGTGGAATGGCAAAGTCCCATCAGGGAACTGATCAAAAAACGAAAGTGAACACCAGCACCCGCACGGGTGCTGGCTTTTAATTTACCGATCGGATTGTTTCGCTTTTGCTTCCTGGCGGCGGCGATGCAGAATCGGTTCGGTATAGCCGCTCGGTTGTTCTTTTCCCTTGAACACGAGGTCACATCCTGCCTGAAAAGCGACGGAGTTGTCATAATCAGGGGCCATCGGTCGATAGTCCGGGTCACCGGCGTTTTGCCCGTCAACGACTTTGGCCATGCGCTTCAGGGTGTCGAGCACTTGTTGTTCGCTCACAATCCCGTGATGAAGCCAATTGGTTATGTGCTGGCTTGATATTCTTAAGGTCGCACGATCTTCCATCAATCCGACATCGTTAATATCGGGAACTGTCGAACTGCCTACGCCCTGTTCCACCCAGCGAACGACATAGCCGAGCATGCCCTGGGCGTTGTTGTCCAGTTCCACCTGGATTTCCTCTTCGCTCCAATTCTGCACGTGATCCACCGGAATCTCCAACATCTTTGCGCGATAGTTTCCATGCGTGATTTCCTCCTGAACGCGGGAGACATTGATGTCATGATAATGGAGAGCGTGGAGCGTGGCCGCGGTCGGAGACGGTACCCAGGCCGTGTTCGCGCCCGCTTTTAGTTGCCCGTCTTTTTGCTCCATCATTGCTTTCATCAAGTTCGGCATCGCCCACATGCCTTTGCCGATTTGCGCCCGGTCGCGAAACCCTTGCTTCACACCGATGCTTACGTTGGCATCTTCATACGCCTGCAACCAACGAGACGTTTTCATCTCATTTTTGCGGATCATCGGACCGAGTTCCATGGACGTATGAATTTCATCCCCGGTACGATCCAAAAACCCTGTATTAATGAAAATAATCCGTTCCCTGGCTTCATAAATACAGTTTTTCAGGTTAAGCGATGTGCGCCGCTCTTCATCCATGACCCCGACTTTAATAGCGTGGCGTTGCAATCCGAGCATATCTTCCACGCGGTTGAACAAATCATTCGTAAACGCCACTTCTTCCGAACCGTGCATTTTCGGCTTAACGATGTAAATCGACCCTTCCGCGGAATTCCGGTATTTCCCGTTTCCGAGCACGTCCTGCTTGGCAATCAAACTCGTAACCACCGCATCGAGGATCCCTTCGGGGATCGGTTGGCCGTTCTGATCCAAAATCGCTTCACTCGTCATTAAATGGCCGACGTTCCGGATGAACATGAGAGAACGGCCGTGCAGGGTGAGCGTTTCTCCCGAAGGCGCTGTATACGCGCGATCCGGGTTCAGCTTTCTCGTCACAGTTTTGCCCTCTTTTTCGAACGTCTTCGTTAATGTACCGTTCATAAGGCCGAGCCAATTGCGGTATACGTCCACCTTATCTTCAGCATCCACCGCCGCGACCGAGTCTTCACAATCAATGATCGTCGTGATCGCGGACTCCACGAGCACATCCTTGACACCGGCCGCGTCCCTATGCCCAATCGGATGACCGGGGTCGATCTGAATCTCAAAGTGCAAGCCGTTATTTTCGAACAGAATCGCTTCCGGTTTTTCCGCGTCTCCCTGATAGCCGATGAGCTTGTCACCAAAGTGAAGGCTGGCGGTTTTGCCACCTAAATCTACCTGGAGCGCTCCGGCAACGACTTTGTACTGCTTGACCTCTTTATGTGAGCCTTCCGTCAACGTGAGGACGTCATCCAGCCATGTCTTCGCGTACGCAACGACTTTTTCACCCCGAACAGGGTTATAGGAATCTCCCTGCTCCGCACCGTTTTCTTCCGAAATCACATCACTGCCGTAAAGCGCGTCATACAAACTACCCCAACGGGCATTAGCCGCGTTTAAAGCATAGCGGGCATTTTTAACCGGCACGACAAGTTGTGGCCCGGGTTGCCGGGCAACTTCAGGGTCCACATGCTCGGTTGTAATTTTAAAATCATCCACTTCTGTTTCCAAATACCCGATCTCGTGTAGAAAAGATTGATATTCCGTTGCATCATGCGTTTGCTTATTCTTATGCCACTGATCCAATTTTTCCTGTATGTCCTCGCGTTTTTGTAAGAGGGCAGCGTTTCGTCCCGAAAAATCGTGAATCAGCTGTTCAAAGTCTGCCCAAAATTGCTCTGCTGTCAAGCCGCTATCGACAAGGGCTTCCTGATTAATAAATTCATAGAGCGATGCGTCCACGGTAAGATTTCCGATTTTTTTACTCATTATTGCTCCAGCACCTCCATATAGATAAATTCCGCTTGTATCTATTATATAACAGGAGTACAATAGATAAAAATACATATTTGGAATGTATAATATGCCATTTAGTTATAAGGTGGGTGATCTTATGGACATCCGACAGTTACAATATTTTACCGAAGTCGCCAAACGCCACAGTTTTACAAAAGCAGCTGCCGCTTTGCACGTCTCCCAACCATCCTTGAGCAAAGCGATCAAAAACCTGGAAGATGAACTGGACGTGCCTTTATTTCACCGCTCCTCGAAACAATTACAATTAACGGATGCCGGAAAAGCCGTGCTCATAAATACGAAGCACGTGCTGGATTCTTTTCAGCATTTAACCTCAGAACTTTCAGACGTCATGGAATTGAAAAAAGGAGAGGTAAAAATCGGGATCCCGCCGATTATCGGCGCGGCTTTTATCGCCAGGCTCATCAGCGAATTCAAGGAACAATACCCCGCTGTTGACTTGAGCTTAACGGAAGTCGGCAGTAAACGCATCAAGCAGGGCATCGACGACGGCTCCCTGGACATCGGTTTTATCTGTAATATTCCGTATCAAAAAGACAGTTTTGAAGTGACGCAAATTTTGCAGGATCCGCTCGTGCTCGTTGCCCACCGTAATCATCCGCTGAGCGGCCATACAAACATACCGGTCTCGATGTTGGAAAATGAACCCATGGTTTTATATCACAGTGATTTTTCCCTGCATGATGCGATCATGGAGGAATGCCTCAAAAATGGTTTCTACCCGCAAGTCGTGTGCGAAAGCACCCAAAAAGATTTCATGCTGGAAATGGTCGCTGCTAATCTTGGTGTCGCCTTACTTCCCCGCCAAATCGCGAGTGAGATTACGGCATCGACATTAACGACCGTGCCGTTACATGATGCGCCGATTAACCTGGAGTTGGGAGTGATTTGGAAGAAAAATACGTACATGTCACGCGCCGCGCGTGCTTTCGCACAGACGTCGGAAAACTATTTCCGTGAACAACATACAAGGTAAAGTCAAAGTAAAACGATTTTTAAGGGAAATAAAAATCGCCTTTCTAAGACGAGCCCGAGGGAGATCACATCGCCCTCTCGGATTGGTTCGATCCCCGTCGTTCGAAGGATGACAACGTGCTTCTTGGTCCCTCTCGGAGTGAGATGCCCTGCCTTTGGGGTATAACAACGCGCTTCTGGTCCCTCTCGGAGTGAGATACCCTGCTTTTGGGGTATAACAACACGATTCTGGTCCCTCTCGGAGTGAGATACCCTGCCTTTAAGGTATAACAACACGCTTCTGGTCCCTCTCGGAGTGAGATACCCTGCCTTTGGGGTATAACAACACGCTTCTTGGCCCTCTCGGAGTGAGATGCCCTGCCTTTGAGGTATGGCAACGCGCTTCAAGTGTCATAAAGGTCGGGGCGATCTCCGTTCCCTCGGATATCCGCGAATATATTTGGACTTTGACGGAACCGTGGTAAACAACATACAGAGGGTTGACAATTTTCAGGCAATAATGCATTAATAGAGTAACTCTGTTTTGTAAGCGCTGTTAAAGGGGGTGAACAATGAGCGCGTTGCATGAAAACATAAAAACGAGGAGGTTTTTCACCGATGGACTTATGGGTGATGACTCTTTTAGCATTGTTCCCAATTATATTAATATTTTTCCTGATCGTATTGTTAAGGTGGTCTGCTAAAGCAGCGATGCCGATCGCTCTCGTCTTAACGGCTTTAATTGCTATCGTCATCTGGGGGGCGGAAGTCGCGCAAGTAAGCGCGGCCGTTATCCATGGCATTGTCCTCGCGTTGGAAATCTTATTTATCGTGTTTGGAGCGCTTCTCCTCCTGAATACGCTTAAAGAAAGCGGCGCCCTGCAAACGATCCGCGCCAGTTTTACGAGTATTTCTCCGGACCGGAGAATTCAGGCGATTATTATCGCCTGGCTGTTCGGTTGTTTTATCGAAGGAGCCTCCGGATTCGGAACCCCTGCGGTCGTAGCCGCTCCCTTGCTCGTTGCGATTGGATTCCCTGCCATGGCCGCTGTTATGGTTGCCCTCGTGATCCAAAGCAGCCCTGTTTCGTTCGGTGCCGTCGGGACACCGATTCTAGTCGGCGTCGGTTCTGGTTTAGAAGGACAGGAAAGCGTTATGGCCGCTTTGGGAAGCATGCCGTTTGATGAATTCATTCACTCTGTCGGAGCTCAAGTCGCTCTTACACATGGCCTGGCCGGTATCCTCGTTCCGTTATTAATGGCTGGGCTTTTAACGCGTTTTTTCGGTAAATCAAGATCTTTTTTGGAAGGTTTCAAAGTCTGGAAATTTGCTGGGGCCGGATCAAAAACCGACGGTGCGGAATTAATAGCCATTAATGAAGAGTGTCTTCCGTCGGAGACACTCTTTGCGTTTACTTCTTTAGTGTAACGCTTCTGGCATAGGTTCCCATCCGCCAAAGCCATTCAAACGGACCATAATAGAACTTTTGCAACCATAGATAGCTAACGATGATCTGTAAGATAAAGAAAAGGATACCTATACTCAGAGCAAAAAGATAGCTGGGTTCCGTCCATATGCCGAGTCCATCAAAAATCGTACTTCCGCTAAGCGTAAACAGACTTACGAACACAAGCGACTGCATAAGATAATGGGTAAACGTCATTTTACCGATGGCGTCAAAGGGCACGAGGGCATGTGCTATCACCGTTTTGCTCGTCCCCGCCAGGATAATGCCAAGAGCCGCCCCCAGCGCCACAACAAACGGATAAAAATTATCCAGATGATTCAGGAAAAGGGCGTCGACGTCATAATGAAGACCTGTTTTTCCTGCCAATCCGACCACAAGAAAAATGAATGACATGACCCAAAGGGGTTTTCTCCGTTTCACTGCCATTGAAAATAGGCCCACGCGATAGGCGTACATGCCGAACAGAAAATAACCCAAATGATCCAGCATGGAATCAAATTCTCCAAGCATATACTCCAGGCCCGTTAGATATTCAAAGGGGCCAAACAGATCTATGAACCAATCTCCCGGCTCAAGGTTATACCCTGTATAGGCGCTGAGAAAATCCATCCCTACCGCGTATCCCAACCAAAAAAAGAGTGCCGTTGCCAACAACCATCTCACCGGCCATTTTACAAATAATAACAGCACAAAACCGGCCGCGGCATACATCATCAAGATGTCTCCCGCCCAGATGAAATACCCATGAATGACGCCCACCATAAATAGGATAAACATTCTACGTAATAACGTGGGATAGGGATTCATGTCCTTTTCCCGTAATTTGTCATAAATGAGGATCAGACTAATGCCAAACATGAACGCGAACAACGGTCGCGCGCTATCCTGGAGTAAAATGGAAATAAATTTCTGTAAATTTTCATTGATAGCCGCTTGGCCTTCGACGGCTGTCCCGGCAAGTCCGGGTATATTTACTAAAAATATGGTTAATAAAGCAAATCCGCGCATTTGATCCAAAATCTTGATTCTCTGACCTTGCTGTTCTTTCTCTTTCGCTGCCATATGAATACCAGCTTCCTGACAAATGTCGTACCGTCTAGTGAAGTATAGACTCGCTTCGACCGCCTCGAGGACTTTTTCCTAAATCTGTGGTCGATGTTTGTGTAACCTGTAACGATTCTAGACGAAAACACATTAAAAGCGCAATGGCCCCACGCTAAGACTGGGGCCATTGCGCTTTTTTATTACCGCTGTTCGGCCACTTGATGGGCTTCTCCGCTGCCCACCGCCTGCTTCACTTCTCCGCAACGCGCGGGTTTTGGAAATTGTTTATCCAGGTTCAACAAATTGTGCGGGTTAAACACCGATCGCACCGTGATTTGCCGCTCGATTTCTTCGTCGCTGAACACCAGGCGCATATCCTCTTTTTTTTCAATGCCGACGCCGTGCTCACCAGTAATCGAGCCGCCGACGGCTGTACAGGCTTCAAGCGTTCGCGACCCTACGTCCAAGGCAAGGTCTGTTTCTCCTTCGTTGCGGGCGTCGAACAAGATGAGCGGATGAAGATTACCATCGCCGGCATGAAAAACATTGGCTATTCTTAATCCCGACTCCGCACTGATATCAGCAATGTGCGCCAACACCTCCGACAGACGACTGCGTGGGATCACCCCGTCCTGCACGAGATAAGCCGGGGAAATCGCACCCATGGCTCCGAAAGCCGTCTTGCGATTCGCCCACCAGCGCCCGCGTTCGCGATCGTTTTTGGCTACTTTTATATCGACGACATTGTGCCGCTCGCAGACGCTCACCATCTCCTCGATTTGCTCTTCAATACCGGTGGCGATTCCATCTACTTCCATGATGAGCACCGCTTTGGACCCTTCCGGGTGGCCGACCGGATTGGTTGCTCGCTCCACCCCTTGTATCGCGATTTCATCCATCATTTCAATCGCTGCCGGAACAATACCGGCTGCGATAATACCCGACACCGCGTAACTGGCATCTTCCACGGAATCAAAATACGCCATCGCCGTTTCTTCCGCTTCCGGATTTTTGAGAATACGAACGGTAATGGAGGTGACAATGCCGAGCGTGCCTTCGGAACCGGTTACAAGCCCCATTAAATCGTATCCGGGTGCATCC
This sequence comes from Natribacillus halophilus, assembly GCF_900100185.1. Lineage (GTDB taxonomy): Bacteria > Bacillota > Bacilli > Bacillales > Marinococcaceae > Natribacillus > Natribacillus halophilus. The sequence continues at coordinate 309,897 of NZ_FNEN01000003.1, forward strand.
GGGACTCCGCCAATTTCTACGATTTCACCATTATGCAAGACCACTTCCAAACCAAGAACGTGATTCGTCGTCACGCCGTACTTTAAACAATGGGCGCCACCCGCATTTTCGGCTACGTTTCCGCCAATCGTGCAACAGGCCTGGCTGGAAGGATCAGGCGCATAATAGAACCCTTTATGCGTGATCGAGTTGGTGAGTGTAAGATTAATATAGCCGGGTTGCACGACCGCTTCCCGGTTGTCGTAATCGACGTCGAGCAACCGCTTCATGCGCACGAGGCTAATGATGACTTCACCGCCGAATGGTGTTGCCCCACCACTTAGCCCGGTACCGGCCCCGCGGGGGATAAAAGGAATTTCATGTTCATGCAGCCATTTTACCACGCCGGACACTTCTTCGGTCGATGACGGAAAAACCACCGCGAGCGGCATCCCACGATAGACGGTCAGACCGTCACATTCATACGTCAGCAAATCTTCCTTACGGTGAAGCACCGCATCGTCTCCAAGTTGGCGGATCATTTCCTCAACCATTTCCGCTTTCTCAGTCATCAGTCTCGCCCCCTTCCAATTGATAAGCCCAATCGAGCAGTTGCATCGTATGGACAATCGCCTCATCACGGCCGTGATTCATGACGCCCATTGCCATTTGCAACATACAGCCGGGGTTCCCCATCGAAATCATTTCCACATCGTCCGGTACTTCCTCAATTTTGCGATCCAGGAGACGACCGGCCATATCAGGATGGGTAATGTTATAAATACCCGCGCTCCCGCAACAACGGTCCGCATTTGGCAAGGGAACCATCTCTACGCCCGGAATGTCCTCCAACAAGTCCCGCGGTTCATCCCAAACCCCCTGGCCGTGCGCGAGGTGGCACGCATCGTGATACGTCACCCGTTTTCGCAGCTCCGCTTCTGGCGCTCTGTAGCCATAATCATATAAATATTTGGATACATCCAGGACTTTCTCGGCAAACCGTTCGGCTTTTTCGCGGTATTCATCATCATTTTGCAAAAGCTCCGGATACTCCCGCAAGGCACAGCCGCACCCGGCCGCATTCACCACAACATGATCGGCATCCGCCTCGAGAAACGTATCGATATTTTCACGTGCGAGCTTTTTGCCCATCTCCCGATCGCCGGCATGCACGTGGAGAGCACCACAACATTGTTGCTGCTTCGGCATCTCAACGCTGTGGCCATTCTTCGTTAACACCCGCACCGTCGCCTCGTTAACATCGCTGTACATAACATCCATGATGCAGCCCGTAAACATCGATACGCTGCCCTTTTGCTCGCCTTCGGCTGGAATTCGTTCCGGATGGGTTTTCAAAACCGGGCGTCCAACGTCCGGCATAATCGCTTCCATCGCTCCGAGGTGATCAGGCAAAACTTTCTTCGCTCCACTCTTGCGAACGACCGTCTGCGCGCCACTTTTTTGGTAGATTTTCGTCAACATCCCTAACGTGTGTAAGCGCTTCGTATGCGGAAACACCCCGCGCAGGAAAAAGCGGCTCACCAAGCCTTGCCAGCCTTTCAAGGGCCTCGCTTGCCGGACTTGCCCACGGGCCTCTTCAATCAAAGCGCCCACTTGCACCCCCGCCGGACACGCTGTTTCACAAGCGCGGCAATCCAGGCACGTAAACATCGGATCCTCAAACGCTTCGTTAATGTCGATCTTCCCTTCCGCAACAGCCACAATCGAGTGAATGCGCCCGCGGGGAGACTGATGTTCATGTCCGAGCTCCTGATAAGTCGGACACGCCTCCAGACACAAACCGCAATGCACACACGCCGAGAACTTATCTTCGTCAGGCGGATCTTCCCACAAATAATTGCCCACCGGCGGTTCATTTTTTTTCACAACCAAATTTGCCAGACTCGGTTCCGTCGTCATCTTATATCCCTCCCACAAATCTTCTTGGATTTAAAATCGCCTGCGGATCCAGCTGCTTTTTGATCCCTTCAAGCAGGGAAAAATAAGACGGTTTCGTCCCCCAGACACCGATGGTCTTTCTAAAAGCAAGCGGCGCGTGGGTAAGGATCGCATAGCCCCCGTCTTCCTCACACACCTTTCGCAAGTCTTGCACGAAAGATTGCACGGCGCCTTCTTCTCCTTTGACATAGGCTCTGCTAATGCCATGGCCTGCGCCACCGTGGGCAAAGACTTGCAGATCCCGCCATTGTTGTAACCGGCTGCAATTTTCCACACGTTCAAGCACTTGCAAATTTTTACTGCCCATTTTTACATGCACGACAGTCTCATCGTCATCTATGGAAAAATGGGCAAACGTTCGCCAAAAATCATCGACCTCTTCTTCCCGGAAAACCGTAAGTTCCGCCCCCACCGGCACATGGTCATATACCCATTTTTCCTGATACTGCACCGCTTTTTGCACGTCTTCAAAAGTAATCAGCAAGCTGTATCCCTCTTTATTCAAGAGGGCATTTGTGAGGCTTGGATTCATATATTCCAAAGTAACCGGTTCAAGATGAGTATCGAGCAATTCCGTTATAAAAGGTTTAACAGCAGATTCAACCCCTTCCGGAAATGTCAATACACACATGCTTTGATCCTTCGGAAGCGGGCGTAACTTCAACGTGACTTCCGTTATAACGCCGAGCGTTCCCATCGACCCAATGAACAATTTATTCATGTCATAGCCGGCGACGTTTTTGACGACTTTCCCGCCCGAACGCAGGATCTCTCCATTCGAATGCGCGACATGAAGACCGATGACATGATCACGCGCGGAGCCGTATAACATCCGTTTCGGACCGCTGTCATTGGCCGCGATCACCCCGCCGATCGTCGCCTGGGCGGGAAAAGAGGGATCGAGTGGTACCATCTGATTATGTTCGCGAACGGCATCGATAATCGTTTGTATTGTCGCCCCCGCCTGAACGGTAATGGTCATGTCTCCGGGTGAGTACTCGATTACTTCCGCAAGGTTTGCGGTTGATAATAAAAGGTCAGCCTCACCCCCTTCTCCGCCAAATCCTTGTTTAGTCCCCCCGCCGACCGGAATAACCGTTTGCCCTGTTTCGTTCGCTTGCCGTAAAGTTTCAGCAACTTCTTCAGGCGATTCAGGAGATACATAGTCTCGAGCTCGATTACCAAGTGTCTGATTGTGCACGAATGTCACCCCTTTGCAAAAGCTCTTCCACAAACTGGAGATGTTCTTTCATCGCTGCGCTCGCCCCGTCTACATGCTGGTTTTTGACCGTTTCATAAATGGCGCGATGTTGATTTTGAATGGCTACGGCAGCTTCCATATCCGCAGCGATCATGCGATGACAGTCCATGAGCGCATCCTTCATATTTTTTGAAACGCTTTCCATTAATTGCACAAGTATGTCATTATCCGTCGCTCGCGCGAGTGCCATATGAAACTGGTAATCCGCTTCCCTGCCTTTTTCAAAAGCAAGCATTGCATCCTCCATCTCGGCCAGTTGTTCTTGTTCCCGTTTTAATGCTGCTTGTTCCGCGATGCCGATTTCCATCATTTTGCGGACCATATACAAGTCCTGAATCGATTTGGCATCAGTCAACGGAAAAGCGCCAAACGTCTCCCAGTGACGGGAATCACAAACATACGTCCCTTCTCCCTGCACGACTTTCACCATGCCTTTTCCCTTTAAAACTGCGATCGCATCACGCACCGCGGAACGACCGACCTCGAATTGCTCGGTAAGCTCCCGTACCGATTGCAGTTTTTCCCCCGCGGAAAGACGACCGTTCATAATCGATTGCTCCAGTTGTTCGGCGACCTGTTCCGAAATCTTGCGCGTGGGAATCTTTTGAATGTTCATCGCCTGCCCCTCTCACTTGTCAGTTATCTGATATGTGATCTCCATTCTATTACAAATTATTCGAAAAATGAAGGGAAAAATGATAAAATAAAAAAATAATGACAAAAAGGCAGGGATTTGTACATGAGTGAAAGCTTATTCGAACGCTCCTATTTTTCCAGACTCAACGAGTTTTCCGACTTGGCTCCGGATATGTTCAGGGAGTTTATGACCTTTAACGAGGGTGTTATGAAACATGGCTCCCTTTCCCTTAAGGTTAAAGAGCTGGCAGCCGTGGCCGTTGCCCACGTTACCGGATGTCCCTATTGCATCGAACTGCACGTGACCAATTTGAAGGAGGCAGGCGGCAACAAGGAAGAAATGAGTGAGGCGATCCTGATTGGTACCGCTCTAAAAGCAGGTTCCGCCATAGCCCATGGCGTAAACGCCTTAAATGCTTATGATGGGGTTGAAGACGAGACGCTTTTCAAACGGCAATACTTTGACCGGCTCGGCGAATTCTCCAAACTGCAGCCGGAGATGTTCAGCTCCTTTGTTGACTTTGATGGACAAGCTCTACGCCCGTCAACGATGAGCAAAAAAGAAGGCGAGCTCATCGCGGTCGCTGTCGCTCACACGACCGGTTGCCCCTATTGCATTGAGCTCCACACAAAAGCGGCCAATAAAGAAGGCGCGAGTAAAGAAGAGTTGGCAGAAATCATTTTCGTAGCCACCGCTCTGAAAGCAGGCTCAGCTCTTGCACACGGAGTCAATGCACTGAATGCTTATGATCGCTAATTGATAAGTCCTCACATCCCCACCGCCTCTAGCGGTGGGTTTTTTAGTGGGCATAAAAATTTTTCTTGAATTTTATACAACAGATATTGATTTTATATATCTGTTGTATTACAATAATGCCAATACACAATAAGTGGAGGGTTTCCATATGAAGTACACGAACATCATCGAGGACACGACGAACGCTGTTTATCCCCCGACGTCAACAGAACCACGGACTTGCCATGATTGCGGAGAAGTGCTAAGCGAGGTGCCATACGCGTATTTTACACAGTGTCAAAAATGCATGCGTGACAATCACGAATAATTTAAAGTGACTCCACACATGGAGTCACTTTTTTCTGTTATATTACACAAAGAGGAGCCAGTGCTTTGTGCACCGACTCCTCTTTTCTTTATTTCAGCTTTGAAATTGAGCTGATTCCGTTGAGCCAGAAAGCGCGGTCGTCGAGGATGTTCCACTCGTAATCGTTTGTGCGACCTGGTCAAAGTAACCGGTTCCCACTTCTCTTTGATGACGCGTAGCGGTATAGCCGTCTTTTTCCGCGGCAAACTCTGCTTGTTGCAATTCAGAATATGCGCCCATGCCTCTTTCCTTGTACCCGCGGGCAAGTTGGAACATGCTGTGGTTAAGGGCATGGAAACCGGCAAGGGTGACGAATTGAAATTTGTAACCCATTTTGGCGATCTCTTGCTGGAACGTTTCGATCGTGTCTTTATCCAGATTGCCTTCCCAGTTAAAAGATGGTGAACAGTTGTAGGCAAGCATTTGCTCCGGATATTTTTCGTGAATGGCATCGGCAAACTTTTGCGCTTCTTCCAAATTCGGCGTGGACGTTTCGCACCAGATTAAATCGGCATAAGGCGCATACGCCAATCCGCGTGCAATCGCCTGGTCGATGCCGGCGTTCGTGCGGTAAAAGCCTTCATCCGTGCGTTCACCGGTAATAAACTCGGCATCGGCCGGGTCTACGTCATTCGTGATCAAATCGGCGGCATCCGCGTCTGTACGGGCGAGCAACAGCGTTGGCACGCCCGATACATCAGCGGCTAGCCGGGCAGAGACGAGGTTTCTTACTGCATTTTGAGTTGGAATCAGCACTTTACCGCCAAGATGGCCGCATTTCTTTTCCGATGCCAGTTGATCCTCGAGATGGACCCCGGCAGCACCGGCCTCGATCATCGCTTTCATAAGTTCAAAAACATTGAGCTGACCGCCGAACCCTGCTTCCGCATCGGCAACGATGGGGGCAAAATAATCGATATCGCCTTCGTCTTCCATATGCTGAATTTGATCGGCGCGCATGAGGGCATTATTGATCCGTTTCACGACGTTCGGGACGGAATTCGCCGGATAAAGGCTTTGATCCGGATACATTTCACCGGCGAGATTGGCATCGGCCGCCACTTGCCAGCCGCTCAAGTAAATGGCATTCAATCCGGCTTTCACTTGTTGCACTGCCTGGTTTCCGGTAAGGGCACCTAATGAATTGACGTAAGGTTCATTTTTCAAACTGTCCCAAAGTTTCTCCGCGCCTTTTCGTGCCAACGTGTGTTCAATCTGAAGGGAACCGCGTAAGCGAACCACATCTTCGGCTGAATACGGACGCTCCACTCCCTGCCAACGTTCCTCCGTTTCCCATTGTCTGTTTAATTCATCCACCTGCTGTTGGAATGATGGTTGTGCCATGCCTTCATTCTCCTCTCCTCAATTCTGTATTATCACAGTAAATAACTTATGTATTTAATATATAACAGTATTGGATTTTATGCAACCCGTTATATAAAAATTTTTTGTTCTTGACAGTCCTCATGTATGGAGCTTTTTTCGGACAATTTTTACCGCTCGCACAGTCGATTTGTCTAAATAAACCCCTATTTCGGACATTTTCTTGCCGATCGAACCCGGTTGTGTCCGTATGGATCTCTCATTCGGACACTTTTTGCTACTCAGCCCTTTCATTTGGCCGAATGAACGCCCGATCATATTGTTGATTTGTCCGTATCGATCGTTCGGCTATTTTGCCCCTACGATAGACTGGGACAGGTAGGAATCCCTAGTGAGCCGCCCTCATTTAACGAAGGCCAGGGGGTGAAAAGATCGCCATTACATGTATCCAGAATATGTATCAAAAGTTACAGCTTTGCCATCGAATGCCATGCAAGACCTATAAAGAAAACTTGGCTTATCGCCAAGCATGGCGAAAGCCTTAGTTGCACTTATGCATGATAAGAAAGTTTTATATTTTCTTATCTGCCAAAAAACGCGAACCCCGATTCAGGGTCCGCGCTTCTTTTTAGTTCAGTTCCGCTTTAGCTTTTTCCGCGAGGTCTGCAAAAGCATCTTTATCATTTACAGCCAGGTCGGCGAGCATTTTACGGTTGATGTTAATGTCCGCTTGTTTCAATCCGTGCATGAGGCGGCTGTAGGAAAGGCCGTTCAAGCGTGCCGCTGCATTAATTCGTGTAATCCATAATTTACGGAAATCACGCTTGCGCTGACGGCGGTCACGGTAGGCATACTGAAGTGATTTTCTCACTTGTTGCTGAGCTGTACGAAACAGGCGATGTTTCGAACCATAATATCCTTTGGCCAGTTTTAAAACCTTTTTGCGACGATTGCGGGCGACTGTACCACCTTTAACTCTAGGCATCGTCGATCCCTCCTATTCATTTACGTTTGTTTCACTTTTTCTTATATGGGAGCATGGGTTCTACACGCTTTTGGTCGCTTTTGTCCATAACTGAGTCTTTTCGCAACTGACGCTTTTGTTTTTGCGTTTGATTACGTGCCAAGTGACTGGTAAATGCATGATCACGCTTCAACTTGCCACTGCCTGTACGCTTAAAACGCTTGGCTGCTCCACGATGTGTTTTCATTTTCGGCATGATGAACTCCTCCTTACTACGATTTCTTCTTATCCTTATCTGGTTTGGGAGCAAGCATCACAAACATGCTGCGCCCTTCCATTTTCGGTTTTGTTTCGACCGCTCCGACATCCTCACATTCTTCTGCCAGACGCTCCAATAACTCGCGGCCGATGGATGAATGCGTAATGGCGCGACCGCGGAAACGAATCGCTGCTTTTACCTTGTCACCTTTTGACAAAAACTTGCGTGCATTACGAAGCTTCGTATTGAAATCATGTTCTTCAATATTCGGGCTCAAACGCACTTCCTTAACATTGATGACTTTTTGTTTCTTACGCGCTTCCCGCTCTTTCTTTTGCTGCTCATATCGATATTTCCCATAATCCATGATACGGCAGACCGGCGGGTTGGCATTTGGCGCGACGAGAACGAGATCCAGTTCAGCTTGTTCCGCACGTTCCAGCGCTTCCCGTTTCGATTTAATCCCCACTTGTTCCCCATTCGCGTCAATGAGTCGAACCTCGCGGGCGCGAATCCCGTCATTAAGCTTCATATCCTTACGAATAAAGAGCCACCTCCATTAGATTTGTGGTAAAGAAAACTTGGCTTATCGCCAAGCCTGGCGAAAGCCTTAGTTGCACTTATGCATGATAAGAAAGTTATACTTTCTTATCTGCTAAAGAAAGCAAAAATAAACCCATAGTGACGTGTCGACTTTTTATTGCAACATGCGCACAACAAAGCTCTGCACACATAAAAAGTGAGCGTCGCTTAAGCACACGACACCCACTTATCCCATACGATCCGTTCGATTGCGTACCAGTTAACAACCCGAAGGCGTCAATCAGGTGAGAAGCGGGCGCTTCTGCTTGAGTGCAACATGTTCAATTACTTATGATTATACTTGGTACAAAGGGTCATGTCAACTTTTGCGAAAGACCGAGTCGTCAGATCCCGCTTGTTGCTCATCGGCATTCTGAAAGCGCTGGAGACGTCCCCTTTCTTCTTCCAAAGTGGCTTGAATAAACCGGGTCAATCCTGGCGTATCTTGCTCTGCCAGAAAGGAAATGTAACGGGCACGTTCGTTACTATTAATCACGAGGGGAACTAAATCATGCTGAATGAGCAAATTGCGCATATTCAACTCTCCCAAGCTTTAGTGAAGTATACGATATCAAACGTCAAGACCAATGTAAATACGATCATCGATTGACAGATTGAGATCCTGCTATGAAAATAGCAGAAAAGGTCCCATGCCAATGACGGGGTGAACACTGTGAACTGGAAAATATGGTTTCGGAGGTTAGGCATCGTGGTACTCGTCGCTGCTTTATTTATCGGTCTGTTGTATGCTTTACAGGAACGATTAATCTTCCATCAGCCATCGCTCAGTCCGTCGGACGCTCAACAAGTGATCGATCAAAACGACCATGTGGAAGAAGTATCTTTTCAAAGTAAAGATGATGAACGATTACATGGTTGGCTTTTACATCCGCAGCAAAGGGAAAGCGAAGACACACAGTTGCTCATTTATTATGGCGGCAACGCCGAAGAACTTTCCATGCAGATCCCGGAAATGTCTGCGCATTTGGAAGACTGGTCGGTGCTGCTCGTTAATTATCGGGGATACGGCATGAGTGAAGGCAGCCCCGGAGAAGAGGTATTGTATGCCGACGCGCTCACCATCTATGATGAAATTCGGGATCAATTAGAAGGTGAGATTACTTCCACCGTGCTGATGGGCAGGAGCCTGGGCACAGGCGTAGCCACAAAAGTGGCAAGCGAACGCGAGGTGGACGGTTTAGTCTTCGTCTCTGCGTTTGATACATTTACGGAAGTGGCGCGCCTGCAGTTCCCGTTTCTGCCGGTTTCATGGTTGTTACAGCATGAATTTGACTCTTTATCCCGAATCAATGATACCTCTGCCCCCCTTCTCGCCATCGCGGGAGACAACGACGAGATCGTTCCTAAGGAACGATCCCGGGCATTGCTTGCAAACTATGAAGGAACTGTGCAATTCGAAACACTCGCTGAGCGAGGCCACAACGACCTGCATCTGGATGAGAGCTTCTGGCCGTTGATCCGGGAATTTTTAGATGGAGAACTTTAGGGCCTCCAGGCAAATCACCCGCACCTCGCGGATCGTCCATGACCCGGTTTGAGGGGTTAACTTGGAAATCATGGAAATCGTCCCTCTCGAGGGGACAGCTTTCTTGAGTGGTTTCACTCCACCCTTTTGATACCTCTCGGAGCAACGATTCTTACCTGAGTGGTTTCAC
>NZ_FNEN01000003.1:319713-351058 GCF_900100185.1 Natribacillus halophilus
TGATACCTCTCGGAGCAACGATTCTTACCTGAGTGGTTTCACACTTGCACGGGGTGGCACCTCCCGGCACAGTATTGACTTCGCTTTAGGTTTCACTCCGGGCGAAAAGTTTGAATCGGACGACCTTAATCCAACATCGTTTTCCCCTTTTGATAAAACCCGGCCCAATCTTCATCCGGAACCATCGATCCTCCTGTCGACCAAACAATATGTGTTGCCTGGTCCATTTGGGAGGTTAACGCTTGATGTTCGATATAGCCGGACTGCTCTTCCAAACGGATCGGTCCTGTTAAGCCTGATGCCGCCGAAGGTTCCACTTTCAGCGCTTCTGAATCGTATAAAAGGGCCAGGTTTTTAAACAGTTCATCATCTTCCACCGTATAGATTCCGCTTACAAGTTTATCACTAATCTCCGTGGCAAAACTCGACGGGCGTCCGACAGCGAGGCCATCGGCTTCCGTCACATTGTCGATGTCAAAATCCTGGACGCTGATCTTCTCGTGTTTTCCGGTTGCAAGGCCCATAAGCACAGAAGGTGAATGCGTCGGTTCAACGAAAAAACAATGGACGTGATCACCGAAAATCTGTTTTAGACCAAATGTTATACCGCCCGGAGAACCGCCGACACCACAAGGCAGATAAACAAACAGCGGATGTTCTTTGTCAACCGTGATCCCTTTTCGCTCCAACTGATCCTGCAAATAAGAAGCCGCAATGCTGTAGCCCAGAAATAAATCACGGGAATCTTCATCATCGACAAAATAACTCTTCGGGGAAGCGGCACATAATTGTCGCCCTTCTGTAATGGCTTCACTAAAATCAGCCTCGTATTCAACGACTTTGGCTCCCTTTTCCGCCAGTAAATCTTTTTTCCACTGCTTCGCATCGGCGGACATGTGGACGGTCACTTCAAAGCCGAGGGCAGCACTGATGATTCCGATGCTGAGCCCCAAATTCCCGGTTGAGCCAACGCCGATGGAATATTGATTAAAAAACCTTTTAAATTCAGGAGACGCAAATTTTTCATAGCTTTCCTCCTGGGTGATCATCCCATTTTCAAGCGCCAACGTTTCGGCGTGCTTTAACACTTCATAAATGCCTCCGCGAGCCTTAATGGAACCGGCAATCGGCAGTTCATGGTCACATTTTACATACAGGTCGCCAGCCATTTGGCTCCCGTAATGATGTTCCAATCGTGCTTTCATGTCGGGAACATGCCGAAGGGGCGATTCGATGATTCCCTTGCTTTCCTTTGTTTCCGGAAACATTTTTTCAATAAAAGGGGTGAACCTCAACCACCGCTCCCCTGCGTCTTTTATATCTTCTCGGCTTACGGGTAAGTGAATGCCATCCGTTTGTTTCCTGTCATTCTCCCAAAACGCCGGTTTTAACGCCATAATATCTTTAAGAAACGGCATTGTGGGCATTGATTTATCCAAAACATCATTTTGTAACATAACAGAATAGCCTCCTAACTGTTTTTATGATCGTTAAACGCTCACGACGGGCTTGAAAAGAGGAAAGGCTTTGCAGATGTCATCGGTTTTCTTTTTCGCCTTTTCAAGTACCTCCGCGCTGCCATGGCTTCTTAACACCTCCGCAATGATTTCACCGATGGCGATCATTTCTTGTTCGCCCATCCCCCGAGTCGTAAGCGCGGCCGTTCCGATCCTTATGCCGCTGGTCACAAACGCTCCTTCCGGATCAAACGGAATCGTATTCTTGTTGACGGTAATGCCGGCTTTTTCAAGCCATTGCTCCGCCTCTTTGCCGGTAAGGTTCCAGGGACGTACATCGACGAGCAATAAATGGTTGTCGGTTCCGCCTGAAACGAGGGCAGCACCGTTTTCTTTTAACGTGTCTCCAAGCGTTCTCGCGTTTTCGACAATCTGGTTGGCGTACATTTTGAAAGAAGGTTGTAAGGATTCTTTAAAAGAAACGGCTTTTGCGGCAATCACATGCATTAAAGGCCCACCTTGCAAACCGGGGAATACAGCCTTGTTAATCGCTTTTGCCATATCTTTGTCATTCGTTAATACAAACCCACCGCGAGGGCCTCTTAACGTTTTGTGTGTTGTACTGGTCACGACATCCGCGTGAGGGACCGGTGACGGATGGACACCCGCGGCAATAAGTCCGGCAATATGCGCCATATCGACCATTAGTAGCGCCCCTGTTTTATCAGCGATGTCTTTAAATTTTGCAAAGTCAATCACGCGGGGATACGCACTCGCGCCGGCGATGATGAGCTTAGGCTGTTCTTTTTTTGCCTGTTCTTCCAATTGATCGTAATCGATGAAATGATCATCTTCCCTCACACCGTAAGATACAACGTCAAACCATTTCCCCGATATGCTAACAGGGCTCCCGTGGGTTAAATGTCCGCCGTGAGACAAGTTCATCCCCATCACCTTATCCCCGGGCTTTAACTGCGAGTAATAGACCGCCAAGTTGGCAGACGCTCCCGAATGCGGCTGCACATTCGCATATTCAGCGCCGTACAGCTCTTTCAATCGTTCGATCGCCGTATTTTCTGCGACATCCACAAACTCACAGCCGCCGTAATACCTTCTCTCCGGGTAGCCTTCCGCGTATTTGTTCGTCATGACCGAACCCATCGCTTCCAGGACATCTTCGCTCACGAAATTTTCTGACGCGATTAACTCGAGTGTGTCATGCTGCCTCCCCCGTTCGTCCTCTATAGCCGAAAAAATCGTCGCGTCATTCTCTTTTAAACTCATCGTGATCCCTCCTCTAAAAAATTAAAAAAATAAAAAAGGACAGAAAAAAGGTATAGAGACCTTTTCTCTGTCCTTGGACCTGAGAGTTCAACTCCCTCGATGGAGTTTACCCCTTTGGTGGCTTAAGCGCTCTCTCCAGAGATGCGTCCCATTGCAGTCATTTTACCTGAGAGATTCATTCACAAGGTTTTTATGTGAATGTTGCCCCTTCGGTGCCGACATTTAAGTCGATCTCTCCCACAATGTTCATTCGCAAATATTCATGTTGGTTATTAGTGTAGCAAAAAAGAAGCTGGGGGGCAATGATTATTTTCCTTAGGTGCAAGGTGAGCGCTGATATCACATAGCTACACGCTCAAAATATTTTTTTAGTGTAACCAGTTCGTTAAAAGTATAAATATGAAATCCGGCGATCCCATAGTCCGGATCATTTAAGTGCGGGGTGTAGGCGTTCAACAAGTCGGAGGCGTCGTATCCGTGCAACAGTTTCCCTGACAACTTCAGATTTTTTCTAAGGAAGCGGAGCGAGTCGGTCACACCAATACTGGCTGCGATCCGAAGCAGTTTGTCCGGCTTCACCGGACCTGGGATACCCAAGTAGAACGGAAGTTGCAGACCGGCTTCACGCTGTTCTCGTAACCAGGAAAGGACCTGGCCGGAATCGAAGCACATTTGCGTCACAGCGTAATCCGCGAGGAGCGCTTTTGCCTGGAGATCCTTGGTGAGAATGTCATTATCGATTTTAGGTTGCCCTTCAGGATACGCCGGAATGCCGATGCGGCGCAACCCGTGATCACGTGCGGCCAGGGACTGCAACAGTTCGAGGCCATCCCGATACGGGCCCAGTGGTTGATCCTGATCGCTTCCGACGACGAAGATTTCATCAATATCGTGGGCTCGGAGCTTATCAAGCATCTTCTCAAGATGTTCTTCGCTTCGGATCATCCTCGCGCCAATATGGGGAACGACCCGGGCGAACTGAGGAGCCAGAGCGACAGCCGTCTCAATCGTTGCGTCGACACCTTTTTTCGGCGAGCAGGTAATCGTAAGCGTAGCGTAAGGCGGGAGTGCCGCCGTGGTCCGCTCAACGATGCGATTCGTCGGTATGAGTTCAAAACGTGGCTCGCTCATTTGTCCGATCAGTTCAGACGCCGATTGCCGATCCATCATTTCCATCATTACCATCACCTCTTTCATTTTGAAGACATCGGCTGGCCGATGTCTTCGAATCCAACTTCCAACCTCTAGACTCTAACCTCCGGAAATATTCCGTCTAAAGCTTCCGACCGGTCTGGGCCAATCCCGTGCCGAGGAATTCGGGTGGCTTGAACGGTGTCTCTGCAACCTCCGCCGGAACGCGTCCGCCGGCATATGGTTCAGGCAAGTGCACTTCCAGCTGGGTTCCGATCGTACTGAACGAGTTGGGCAACATCGCATAACCAATATTGCACCCCTGGGTCGGCGAATAAAAGGCAGAGGTAATATAACCGATCGGCTCCATCTCATTTTCCGCGTAGACGAGATAAAAATCAGCGGGATACCAGTCGATCTGCTCGCCACCCATCTTCACACCTGCCAGCTTCCTGGTTACACCTTCGCTGTTGATGCGAGTCAGGGCTTCCTTGCCGACGAATTGGGACTTGTTAAGGTCCACTTGCCAGCCCAATCCGACCTGGTAAGGATTGGTTTCCATGTCCATGTCCTGTCCGTGAGAGAGGATTCCCGCTTCGATCCGGCGAATGTGACCCGGGGCGATCACTTTTAGATTGTATGGTTCACCGGCATCGAGAAGATGGTACCAGAGCCGTTCGGCATTGGCGCTGGCATCACGGAGGTAGATCTCATAGCCGGCTTCACCCGAGAAGCCCGTGCGGGACACGATGACAGAACAACCGTTCACTTCACCCTCAAACAGTCCGTAGTAGGGGACATCGTGGATCTGCTCACCAAACAGATCGACCATGAGCGCTGTTGCCTTTGGACCTTGAATCTGCACGGGAGCGACATCGATTTCATATACCGTGCAATCAAATTCGTTCTTGACATTGAGCGCCTGCAGCCACATGGCAATGTCAGTGTCGGAGAGAGAAAACCAAAATTCATCTTCAGCAGGCCGAAGGAGAACCGGATCATTTAAGATTCCGCCGTCTTCGTTGCACAAGATAACGTAGCGGGCCTTTCCGACCTTGAGGTTGTCGACCGAGCGCGTAATGGCCAAGTCGACCAACTTGTCGGCGTCCGGACCTTTCACCTGAATCTGCCGCTCGACGGCAACATTCCACAGCGTGACATGTTCGGTGAGATATTCATATTCTTTGAGGAGTCCTCCCTCCTCATACGGGACATAGGCACGCGGGTGATACATGTGGTTATATACCTCATAGCACCAACAGCCGGCTTCCTGGGAAAGGTGCCAGAAAGGAGACTTGCGTACCCTTTGTGAAATCAGCATACGTGAACCGTTGTCCCCGCTTTGGCGAAGGTTAACCGGAACCTGTCTGTTCACGCCAAGTGTCTTCAGATCGTTAGACGTCTTAACCTCTGCTACAGGACTCACCTCAAAAGTCATAATCAATGGCCTCCTTACTTAATGAATATTCAGAATTAAAAATACCAACAACACTGACTTAGCCGATAAAACATCCAAAAATTAATCCGCCGACTTACCAGGCATGTTGAACAGAAATCCATTCGGGAAATCGCTTACATTTTTCATATCAACTCCTTCAGCAGTATAGACCTCTGCACTACTCTGTCCTTGCCTTACAATCATGATTACAAAATACTCTTGATTATATTATAATCCGTGTACAGAGCATTGTAGACTTGATTTTTGCATTTTTCTTCAAAGAAATTTCCGAAAACCGACTTCGCTTTATAATCATGATTATATTATATCCATGATTATATTATAATCGGTGTATAAGCCATTGTGAACCCTTTTCTGAAATTTTCTTCGCAAAAATTTTCGACACCATTAAAGCCAATATGGGTGCCCATTTGAAGAGCTGGGGACAAGTGTGCTAGATTGAAAAGAGATGAGTCGAGAATGACATTCTCCTGGCGAAAAGAGGTGGAAGCTTGGACAAGAAGGCGATTCAAACAATCCGCATGATGAGATACTTTATAGATGCCACCGTGCAGATCATTGAAGAAGAAGGTTTTGAAAACGTAACGATCAGGAAAGTATCCGATTTGGCCGGTTATAACAGCGCCACCATTTATAATTATTTTAGCGAACTTTCTCACCTGATTTTCTATGCCTCATTACAATTTTTACGAAAATATGCAGCGGCACTTCCCGCTTACATGGCGAAAGGGAACAACCCTCTGGAAAAATTCTTGCTTATGTGGGAATGCTTTTGCCAATATTCTTTTGCTGAACCGCATATCTATCATGCTATCTTCTCCTCGGACGTCGGAGGCGGATCCAAGGAACTGATGGATGAGTATTACGATCAGTTCCCGGATGACCTCGACGACCTCCCCTCCGATTTAAGACCGATGTTATTGGAATTTAACATGACGAACAGGGAACGCATCGCAATGGCGGCGTGCGTTCAAGCGGGGTATATTAAGGAAGAACACGCAGAACACATCCAGGAAATGATAAAACTGATCTGGCAAGGCATGTTGACACTTGTTTTGAACCGAAGATATGACTACTCTGCGGAAGAAGCAACAGAAATGACTATGAAATATATTAGAGAAATCGTCGAAAATGCCAATACGTTTTCCTTTGGCTTTGCTTTGGATCAACGTGAATGGAACAGCTGAGTACACTGACCCAGACTGCACGAGCGTAGTCAGTACTGACTACGCCTATACGTTCGGACCCAGTATTGGTCAGCAACTATCGGTATATGGCACCCTGACGCGTTATGGCGGAAGCTGTTAGGTCTTCAAAATTGGTTTATGACGCCCTAATACGGTATGCCTGACGTCGTTAGGTCTTCATCTTTAGGTTTTGGCGCCCTAACTCGTTATGACTGACGTCGTTAAGTCTTCATCTTTGGTGTATGGACCCTTAAAATTTTCGCTCTCGGCGTAAGTGAACACACAAGAAAATAGCGCTGATATCGAATCAGCGCATCTCCTGATACCCCATTAAACCGCATTCACAGGCTGTTCGACCGTCAATTTTCCTTCCTTGAAAAGATCCAGTATGACTTGCGTATAATGATAAACAGGCTGTTCCAGTCTCATTTCCGGAGCTGGATTCCCCGTCATACAACAGACCGACGTCCATCCCTGCACGCTCAAAAATCGTGCTGATTGCTTGCACCGATTTCAAAACGTTCGGCTCGCTGTCAAACGAAGCGACATCCCCCATAAACCATAAGCTTCGCGTCGCGCGTCCTTGAATTGGAGGGGTGCTTTCGATTGCCACCTCGGGCGCGTATCAGGATTTTCTCCATAAGCATTACGCTGGTCAATGAGATTTTCCAGGGCTCCCTGAGCCCGCTCCTCAACGGAACCACTTTCAACCAACGATGAACGCATACCTACAATTTTCGGAACATCTCGAGGATTGTCTTTATCTAATCTTCTTGCAGATCTTCAATCGATTCAATATCCATATAAGACGGAACGGTCAAACCATGTAAAGCCCCTTCGTCCAAGTTTGGGCCGAGGTCTTCGTATTCATCTTCATAATCTTCGATATAGTGCACATGTGTGTGTGGCGACCATACTGCTGTCGATGCATCTGCATCTCCTTCGGCTACCGAGGCAAACATGAAGTTAGCTTCCACTTGGTTCGTTTCAACATCATAGCCAACACTTTCAAGGGCTTGGGCAAGCACATTGGTGGAGGCAATTTCTGTATCCCAAGCAACGAGAGAAAGGCTAATTGTTTCGCCGTCACCAGCGTCTTCATCGATCCCGTCTGTCCATTCAGATACAAGTTCTTCATTTTCGTCTATCCAGTTTTGGGCAGCTTCAGCTTCATCCACTCCATCCTGAATTTCAAGCATAACTTGTTCAATGTGTGGAACTTCCCATTCGAAATTACCTATAATTTGATAAGCATCCGGATGATCGTCTTCCAAGCCTTCACGCGCCATGGTGCGAATGCTTTCGTCGTCACCGAAAGAATATTCAGGATCATCAAGCATTGTCAGATCATATTCCTGGAATTTCCAGTGTGGCGTCCACCCTGTTATGAAAATCGGTTCTTCATTCTCATACGCATTATCCAAAGCCTGCACCATCGCTGCATCGGAGCTCGATTGCAAGTTCCATTCATCTAGACCATAATCTTCAAACGCATCTTCCGTTAATTGCATAACACCGGCACCTCCGTCAACGCCTACGACAGTATAATCGACTTCTTCGCCGTAATCATCGGCAGCCTCAGCATCTCCGTCATCCTCGTCCACATCTTCATCGTCTGTTTCTTCCTCCGGTTCGCTGTTATCGTCCGGTTCATCTCCGGGATTCTCGGCATCATCGTCTGCGCCGCACCCGACGGCCAACAATGTAAGTGAAAGTCCGGCAACGACAACGACACGTTTCCAATGCTTCAACATGGTAAAAACACTCCTTTCCCAAGATTAATTGCCCCTGCGCGCTGCCAGCGACCGACCGCGGTATAGACAATATCCCCGAGCCCGTCAGCACCGTTCATCGAAACAGACGACTCTTATTTTATAGAATAGTTTGAAAAATAATGTCGGAATTAATGCTTCAGGATTCTTTGCATAGTTTGCTGTTCACAAACTATGCAAAGAATAATTACTATAATGAACTTCCTACACGCACCCCTTCCGAGACAGCATCATTTAATCGGCGGGGGGAAACGGCATCACCGATAAGCTGAACATCAAGTTCCGGAGCAGCTGACTTTAGCTGATCCAACAAACGATTATCCCCTTCTTCGTAACCGATGAAGATGATCATCTCATCCTGTTCAATATCCCTCTTCGTTTCCGACCACATGTCCTCCAATACATGATGGCCTTCTTTTGTTGTGCGCAAATGTTTATTTGGAGACATTGTCACATTCTTTTCTGTCAACAACCGGTATAGTTCAGGCTTTTGCATTTCATCCAAATCTTCTGCCACCGACCATAACGGTGTGGCAATTTCAACTTGGGAAGCGCCCTTTTCAGCTGCAAAGTGAGCGACGCTGCTGCCTCTGAATTTCCCTTCCCGATCATAGATTAATACTTTACTATTGCCATTGATCGAAACCTTGCCATCAAGCAGCTCAACATCCGTTACATAATGGTCATTTCTGGGATTAGCCCCCGTAGCAAGCACAATATCATCAGGATTTAAAAGTAAGACATTGTCAGTCGTTCCTTTTGTATTAAGATGAACATTTACGCCCAGCCGATCTAATTCTTGCTCCAGCCATTTAATGTGCCTCCCGTAATGCGGGCGTTCGGAAGCCATCGCAGCGAAATAAACTTTTCCTCCCAGTTTATCCGTGCCTTCCAGCAGATGAACCTCATGCCCGCGAATGGCTGATACACGGGCGGCTTCCATTCCCGCCGGACCGCCACCGACAATAACGACTTTGCGTTGCTGCTGTGCAGGGGTGAGATCATCCAGGGAATCATCGGCCATGGCAGGATTCACCGTACAAATAACCGGCATCCCCGAGTATAATCTGCCGATACATTCACCGCATGCAATACACGGCCTTATTCGAGAAAACTCCCCTTTTTGTGCCAGCTGTGGCATATCCGGATCCGCAATAATAGCCCTTGTCATACCAACAAGATCACAATCTTCATTCGTCAAAGCACTTTCCGCCTGACTGGGGTCGAGATTACGTCCGGCAACTAAAACAGGGACCGAAAGCTGCTCTTTCATATTTTTCGCCACATGATTATAGGTACCCCTTGCAAACGTATCTCCGGGAACAACCGCAGCCTGGGCGTCGTAGGTTGCACCGGTCCCGCCGCTAATGCTAAACATATCAATGCAGCCTAAATCATCAAGTGTTCGGGCAATGTCAAGCATATCTTTATGATCAAGATCTAATGCATCGGTTTTAGGGTCGGCGGTCATTCGAAAAGCAATAATGAAATCGCTTGATACTGCCTCTCTAACCGCTTGAATCACCTCGATCGAAAAGCGCATACGACCGGCAAAATCCCCACCATATCTATCCGTGCGATGGTTAAGAGCTGGGCTCCAAAACTGTTCAATGAGGTGTCCTGAAAAAGATGTGATCTCAATGCCATCCCAGCCACAACGTTCTAACCGCTCCGCAGCTTCAGCAAAAGACTGAATGATGGGCGGTATTTCCTCCGTACGCATAACGTGTGGGATCTCTCGATGCACCCCCTCCGGAATGGCGGACGGCGCCTGTATAGGACGGCCACTTACCGATGAATCTGCACGTCTTCCCATATGGGTGGCCTGGGACATAATTAAGGCGCCATGGGCATGAACCCGATCGGCAAGGTCCTTCAATAAAGGCTCATTTTCCTCATTCCATAAACTTACGGATCCATAGGAAGCTGCCGATTCCTCATAGACACTGGCAGAGCCAAACGTCATAATGATCCCGGCACCTCCGGCCGCTTTACGTTCATGGTATCTAACATGACGATCATTGATGAGGCCCGTACCATTATCCCACGCCACAGCATGTGACGTTGATACAATGCGATTTTTGGCTTCTTTATTGCCAATTTTCAACGGACTGAATAAGGTTTGCAAATTTGTCTGTACCGTTTGATGATCACTCATTAGTATCTCCCTCCCATTAAAATAAAAGGATAGCGAAAGGGTCAGCTGTACGAAAAACAATTTATTTTAGTTTTCTGATAAAATGTTCAAAAGAATAATCTCATTTCTTAAAGTGATGCTCGGTCGAGTTAAATAGAATATGTATACGCTTACAATTCGCCAATAAAAATATGCGTCACCTTGATCTTATTTTATTATGTAATCATGATTATATAATAATCAACCCATAAATCATTGTCAACCGATTTTGAAATTTGTCTCCCGATTCATTCTTACTAGTATAAATTTTTCTTTATGATCGGATTTAAATATCAGGTGTGACAAGTAATCCCTTGCCACACCCATTTTTTACCGAAGCGATCCATGCGGATCAATGACGAATTTCTTCGCTACCCCACTGTCAAAATCAGCGTATCCATCGGGAGCTTCGTCAAGGGAAATCACTTGCGCGTTAACCGCTTTGGCAATTTGAGCATTGCCGGATAAAATCGATTTCATCAACCCGCGATTGTAGTACATAGCCGGTGTCTGGCCGGTGACGAAGGTGTGCGCTTTTGCCCACCCCTGGCCGAAGCGAACTTTTAATGACCCTGTCTGGGCATCCTTATCCGCTGCGCCGGGGTCTTCAGTGACATAAAGGCCAGGTATGCCAAGGCCTCCGCCGGCCTGCGTCACATCCATAATCGCGTTCAATACAGCTGCCGGCTGTTCGCCGCTTTCTCCGTGTCCTGAGGCTTCAAATCCGACCGCATCAATGGCGGCATCTACTTCCGGGACACCCAGGATTTGTTCAATTTGTTCGCCCAGTCGATCATGTTCTCTCAGGTTAACCGTTTCACACCCGAAACTTTTCGCTTGTTGAAGCCGCTCTTCATTTAAGTCACCGACAATAACAGCGGAGGCGCCAAGGAGTTGGGCTGAATGAGCCGCGGCAAGTCCAACCGGCCCCGCTCCTGCGACATACGCCGTGGAACCCATTGTGACACCTGCTGAATAGGCGCCGTGAAACCCGGTGGGGAAAATATCGGTAAGCATCGTTAAATCAAGGATCTTATCCATCGCCTGATCCTTATCCGGGAACTTCAAAAGTTGAAAATCCGCATAAGGAACCATCACATATTCGGACTGGCCACCGACCCAGCCGCCCATATCAACATAACCATAGGCAGACCCGGGGCGATCCGGATTCACATTCAGGCAAATATGGGTTTTTTGTTGCTGGCACATGGTACAGCGCCCACACGCGATGTTAAAAGGAACCGACACCATGTCCCCTTTTTCAATAAATTCAACGTCTCGCCCTGTTTCAATGACTTCCCCGGTAATTTCATGCCCAAGAACCAAGCCTTGAGGGGCTGTCGTTCTGCCGCGGACCATATGTTGGTCGCTACCACAAATGTTCGTCGCAATGACTTTAAGGATAACCCCATGTTCACATTTACGATTTACGTTTTCTTTCGGTACACCGGGACCATCTCTCAAAACGAGTTCCGGATAACCGATGTCTTCGACTGTGACTTTTCCCGATCCTTGATAAACGACGCCTTTGTTGGATGCCATGATGATCCCTCCAAGTAATTTTTAATATAATATAAATTGAAAATATTATATCTCTATCTTTTCATAAAATTGTATAAAAGCAACCCAATCATGTAAAATGATTAATAACGATAGCTGCTATCATTTTGAGAAATAAGGGAGGGGGAATGACAGTGGAGATCAGGGATCTAAAAATTTTCAAATCTGTTGCTTTCCACGGGAGCGTCAGTAAAGCGGCCAATGAGCTAAGTTATGTCCAATCCCATGTGACGACCAGGATTCAATTGTTGGAGAAAGAATTGCAAACAAAATTATTTCACCGTGACAGCCGTGGTATGATTTTAAATCCGGAGGGGAAAAAACTTTTATCGTATACCGACAAGCTGTTAGTCACGATTGATGAAATGGTAAAAGTCGTTCAAGATTCCGATCAGCCGTCAGGGGAACTTGACTTGGGAACGGTAGAGACCGTCATTGGACTCCCGCACATTTTATCCGCTTATCATCACAAATATCCAAATGTCGATTTATCACTGGTCACAGACGTAACGGAAAACCTCCTTGAGCAAGTGCTCTCACACAAATTGGACGGTGCCTTTGTCACCGGATTTGACGAACATCCTAAAATTACTCAACATGAAGTGTTCCATGAAGAATTGACTTTGATTTCAAATAATAGTGAGATTTCTCTGGATGAATTGGCCCAAAAACCGTTGCTCGTATTTAAATCGGGCTGCAGCTATCGGGCCAAGTTAACGGAGTGGATCAATGACGAAGGGATTCATCCCGCCAATATTATCGAATTCGGCACACTGGAAACCATTTTAGGGTCTGTGGTGTCCGGCTTAGGTATTACACTGCTCCCAAAATCGACCATTTCCCATTTGGAAGCGGACGATGTCATTCGCAGTATGAACCTTCCCGAAAAATACAGTCACGTGACAACCGTTTTTATCCGGCGCTCAGACGCTTATCTAACCCATTCGATGAAAAGATTTATGGAAACGATTGACACGAGTAAAGAAACCAACCGAGCCGCTCCGATAAGATATCAGTTTTAGTGATCGATGATATCAATAACAGTCATTTTACGTGATATACAATTTCTTTTATACTATGGGCAAATGCCTTGCATTTATGAAAATTTCAACCATTGGGAGGGAGTTTGTAATGAGCGCATTAAACTTAAACGCTGCAAAAACTTTGATCGAGGCCGCTGAACGTGAATCGCAGAACATTGGCGTGCAAATGGTGATTTCGATTATGGACGAGGGAGGCAACCTGATCGCCACCCATCGCATGGATGACGCGTGGATCGCCAGTATCGATATCGCGCAGAACAAAGCATGGACGTCCGTCGCCCTTAAAATGCCGACTTCCAATCTGGAAGAAGCGACGGTTCCCGAGGGCTCCCTTTATGGATTAAACACGACCAACCAAGGAAAAATTGTCGTCTTCGGCGGCGGGATCCCGCTCGTTAAAGACGGTAAAGTCGTCGGAGCTGTCGGTGTCAGCGGAAGCACAGTCGATCATGACGTACAGGTAGCGGAAGCAGCCGTCAATAAATTCGAAGAATAAATTAAAGGGGCTTCTAATATGAGCTCAGATTATGATGTAGTCGTTGTTGGCGCAGGCTCTATGGGAATGGCTGCCGGTTATTATTTATCCAGACAAGGGGCGAAAACACTGCTCATCGACGCTTTTGATCCGCCCCATTCCCAGGGAAGTCACCATGGAGAGACGCGAATTATTCGCCATGCCTACGGGGAGGGAAGAGAATATGTCCCTCTGGCGATAAGAGCCCAGACACTGTGGAATGACCTCCAGGAGGAAGCCGACGAAACGATTTTCGAAAAAACAGGCGTACTGGGATTCGGGCCCGAAGGTTCGGCGTTTATCGATGAAGCGATCGCCAGTTCCAGGGAATATTCACTGTCGCTTGATCTACTGGATGCCGATGAAATCAATAAGCGCTGGCCCGGCATACAACTGCCAAAAGGCTACAAAGGCTGTTTTGAACCGGATTCCGGTGTTTTATACAGCGAGAATTGTATCCGCGCTTATCGTCAACTAGCTGAAAAGCATAACGCTACCTTGCTGACAAATACACCGGTCTTGAATATAGAGACTTATGATAACGGTGTTTCAGTCCAAACGGACCATGAAACATTCACAGCTAAAAAAATCGTGATAAGTGCGGGACCATGGAGCGGGAAGGTTCTGGCAAACTTAGGTCTGGATATACCCCTACAACCGACACGGCAAACGGTAACCTGGTTTGACTCCGACCCGTCATTATATGAGTCTGATGCTTTTCCTGCTTTTTTTGTCGATGTGCCTTCAGGTGTCTATTATGGGTTCCCGAGCTTTGACGGTTGCGGGGTAAAACTCGGACGATTTGACACCGGGCAAAAAACGGAACCGGCTTATGTCAACCGTGAATATGGGATTTTTCCGGAAGATGAAGGCGACGTTCGTGAATTTCTGGAAACGTATATGCCTGAAGCGGCAGGAAAATCAAATCGTGGTCGCGCTTGCATATTCACAAGAACCCCGGACGAGCATTTTGTGGTCGATCTTCATCCACAACATTCTCACATCGTCATCGCCGCCGGTTTTTCCGGACACGGATTTAAATTTGCCAGTGTCATCGGAGAAGTTTTAAGCCAATTGGCTTTAGATGGTCACACCGAGCATGATATCTCGAAGTTTTCAATTACACGATCGGAATTACATCATCCAAAAGTGCCACAAAAGTGACGAACAGAGAGCAATTTCTCTGTTCGTTTTTTTGGCAGGTAAGAAAGTATAAACCACTTTCTTATCCTGCATAAGTGCAACTAAGGCTTATCGCCTTGGCGATAAGCCAAGTTTTCTTTAGTCAAGGGTGTGCGTCACTCAGGCTTTAGCCCATTGGTAGAGCAAAACAGCCTAATTGACGTTGGAACCTTCTAAACTGTTCGCGAGTCGTCTATTCGGACAAATTCACTGGTTCATTGGCGAAAATTGTCCGAATAGAGGATTCATTCGGACAAAAGAAAGGGCTGATCAGCAACAATTGTCCGAATGGGAGGTTCATTCGGACACAACCAGGATCAATCGACAAAAGAATGTCCGAAAAAGGGGTTTATACGGACAAATCGAAAGGGCAAGCGGTAAAAAATGTCCGTTATCCGGTTAATATCCGCGACTTAAAACCGCAACGACAAACACGTCAAACTCCCCTCGTTTTTCCGGAATTCCGATGTTTCCACCTCGATGATCGGATAACCTAGCGCTCGGATTTGTCGGTAAGTCTTCGGAAACCCTTTCGGCATGATGATGCGATCATTTATGCGAAGACAGTTCGCCGCGTAAGCTTCATCGTCAGGGAGAACGATTTTTTGAAAGGACGATAAAGCGGATTCATCGTTGAATTCACCGGCAACAAGAAAGTGATTGTCCTCTTTGGCTAATTTCCGGTTATAGTCTTTCATCCAGCGTGTCTCTTTTTGACCTATACGTTCAATGGCTCGCTGAGCCTTCTTTTTGCCTAACGAACGTCGCAGGGAACGGAAGTGACGACGGATGTACCCAACTTCTTTTCCGGAGAAAAATTGTCGCTGGCCAGAGGTCGGTTCGGATAGCACAGCCAGATGTCTTAAACCGACATCCACACCGATAGGGTATAGTCATGCAGATTTATGTCTCGCTCTAATACCGAAGATACTAGGATAGGGATCGCGATATACCAGTGACGGCCTTTTCTCAAAAGCTAATCGTGCGACGACAATCATTATGTTTTTTGGTTAACCACGGGAAAAATGTCTTTACACCGCTACTTTCCATAACCGGAAGGGTTTTCTTTCCATGATTTCCGGTGAAGGAAATGTACCAGCGACCATTCTTTTCGACGTTGCTCCAATTCTGGTCATTAATCCTAACACCTAGAGAGTTTTTAAAAGTAGGAATTATTTTTGCCTTTTGCTCTTTGAAGTCAGATACAGCTTTTTTAGCTAAACGAATCGCTTCGTTTTTAATGACAGCCTTTAAATCGGCATCCACATTTTTGGACGAGAGTTTTTCATCGTTTATAATTCTTTTGACGCATGTATTCACTGTTGAAACAAATTCTTGTTGTTCGTATAACCATTGCTTTTGCTTCGATTTTGACGGGTTTTTCAGTTGAACGAAGATGGTTTGAATCGCCATGGTTGTTCACCTCCCTCCTTAACAGCCATTGTGTCAAACATGCGTTCGAAAGGCAATCCAGATAACCTTTTTTCAAGATTTTATTCTAAAAAGACTTTGCCATTCATCCCCTTATTGAAATAAGGTGATGAATGGCAATTGGCCGTAAACATATAAGCCGTCCTCCATTACACCAACAATTTCCTCGTATAGTATTGGCATTCGCTTGCGATCGGTTATCCGTCCAGCTTTCCGATGATCTATAATGAAAATGTTCTACGTCAATAAAATTATTGAATAACGTTAACTAACAGTCACACGTTTCTCAACTGGTTTAACAATCGTCCCCGTTTTTCCCTGCAGTGCTTCCTCTGCTTGATCTAACGCGCATATAATAGAGGTGCCTCCGGTTTTGGCAAATTGCAATGCAGCCTCGACTTTTGGTCCCATACTGCCTTTACTGAAGTGGCCGTTCTTAATATATGCCTCCAATTCTTCAATGGAAAGGTTTCTCAGCGCCTTTTCGTTGGGCTTGCCGTAATTGACATAGACATGATTAACGTCAGTTAAGATCATAAATACATCCGCATCGATGTCTTCGGCCAACTTACATCCACTGCGGTCTTTATCGATGACAGCCTCGATGCCTGTATCGATGCCGCTATCGTTACGAACAACCGGTATCCCGCCTCCACCGCCAGCAACGACAATGTTATTGTTTTCGGACAGCTCTCGAATTGCCTCAGCTTCCAAAATGCAAATCGGTTTCGGGGAGGAAACCACTCTGCGCCAGCCACGATTCGCATCTTTTTTCATGTCCCATAGCTTAGATTCTTGTAGTTCCTTAGCTTCTTCTTCAGTAAAAAAGGATCCGACCGGTTTGCTCGGGTCGAGAAATTCTTCATCTTCCTTGGACACCTGTACCCTTGTAATCATACTGACAACAGAGGCTTCCAAATGATTTTTTTTCAATTCATTCAAAAGCGATTGTTCAATCATATAACCGATAAACCCTTGCGTTTGCGCATTCAGTACATCAAGAGGCATCGATGGCACAACCGCTTGCGCCTCTTCATTTTGTTGTAACAAGCGACCAACTTGCGGGCCATTGCCGTGTGTGATTACAAGGCGGTATCCCTGTTTCACCAATTGACTTAGAAATTGACAACTTTTCTCGACCTTCTTTAGCTGATTCTCATAAGTCGGTTCTTGATCGACTTGCTGAATGGCGTTTCCACCCAATGCGACAACAACCGTTTTACTCATCTAAGTTCTCACTCCTTCACTTCAATCCTTTGGCTCCAATCAAAATACCGATGAGTGTGTCTGTTCCCGACGTGTGTCCGACCGCTTTCATTTCTTGCGCCGCTTCCAAAGGGGTGTATGTTTGCTCGTTAACAAAGCTTTTGCATATATTAATCACATGAGAGTGATATTTTTTATCTGTGGCATACCACAAATATTCGTAGCCAATCTCTGTCGTCCGAGCGTGCCCCTTATCCAACAGATACGATTTCAACTGTCGTAAAAAAACCGGATTGGAACGACCAAGACCGTCCATGGCTGCGCACATGCCGACGAGCAAATCATCACCACTCGGTGTTAAGCCCTGCCCTCTTCCAATCCAGTAGTTAAAAACGCCTTCTGAACCGGTTGTTTGTCTTCCGAATGCTAATGCTTCCAATTCCTGCAACTTTTCTGTCATTAAATCGCTGTTGTGGACTGTACAAGATTGACATCGGTCTTTTAGCAACCTTTTGATATCTGTTTCAATAAATCCGGTGTGCCAGTCTTCCTCAAGTATGTTAGAGAATATACAATCTACATTCTCGTCAACGGTTTGAAGGTCATAGGGATAAACATCTAGCGTATGGTCAGTGACATCCACTTGATTCATCGATAGGCGAACTCTGTCGGAAAAAATTAGTTGGTTAGCTTGGTATCGAACAAGCTCTCCGATCCTTACATTCCACAACAGACGCTCGATGTCCGCTCGTTCAGCCCCTATGCCGAAAGGCGCCAACCCTTCGGCCAAGTGACCGACGTGAACGAGCCGATCACCGAATTGTAGGTTAAGGCTATTGGCAAATAGACTATGCACCTTTCCGGACGGCCAGCTTTCAACGACCCGGGAAATATCAGCGCTTGCCACAAGGGCGAGCATGTTACTATCATTCATCAGCCGAAACGCCGTACCTTTCAGCAAGTGCTTCTAATGCTTTTTCAAAACATGCAATCGGGACTCTAACCGTCCCTGCCCCTACTTGGCCAATGCCGGCTTTTTTGTGCGCCATTCCTGTATTAATCACTGGCGTAATTCCCGTTTCTATAACTTTGCGAATGTCGATGCCGAGCGGTGCCCCTTGAAAATCCCAAGAAGGAATCGGAAAATTTGGGTGATGATCGATACATATTTCCTGCATTTCTTCTGTCGTTGCCACCGCATCATCAAGTCCACCCGCACCGACGAACCGCATCACGGCCGGGGCTGCGATTACAGCCATGCCTCCAACACCAAACGCCTCCAAAATCGCGCTGTCACCCATATCCGGGTTGGCATCTTCGGAAGAATACCCGCTAAAATACAAACCGTCGGGGGTGTTAACCGGCGCTGTAAACCATTGATCCCCTAATCCACTTACTTTAATGCCAAATTCATAACCGTTACGACTTAAAGCTGTGATGACGCTTCCTTCTTCCACCGTGCGAGCTGCGTCCATTACCGCTTTGCATGACGCCATCATAATATTAAGGAAAAATTGGTCAGTATCAGCTAAAAATTGTGTAACCTCTTGCAATTCTTTATCTGAAAGGTCAATGGTTAACAAGTACGGCACAATTTCTTTTAAAAACAACGCAGATGCCGCGATGTTCCGTTGATGAAATTCATCGCCCATAGATAATGCTTTAGCGGCAATAACATTGACATTCATCCCTCCATCGATCTGTTGGAGAGCCTGGGATAATGCCGGACGCAGCACAGCGTCCATCCATTTCAACCGATGGACAACTTCGTCATTGTAAGCGCCAAAACGCAGCACCTTGCCAATACCTTCATTCAAATTGCAATACGCACGGTTTCCATCTGTTTGATTCTCGACAACGAGCACCGGCATATTCGCGGAAGTAATGCCACCCATTGGTCCAACAGCATCAACGGAATGACACGGGATAAATTCGACTTCGCCTTCCGCGAGCATTTTTTCTGCTTGTTCGTTGGCATCCGCCCATCCTTCAAACAAAACAGCACCAATGCAGGACCCTTGCATCGGGTGTGTCATATCATTCCATGCCAGTGGAGGTCCAGCATGTAATAACGCTTTTGTGTTTAATTCGGCAATAACATCTTTAGCGGGTTTAACATCGATTAAAAATGGCTGAGCGTCTTTTATTAAGCTAATCACCGTTTCATTTGCTTCAGCAATCGTCTGCTCACTCATGTTTCATTCCCCCCCTTGACATCTTGTTTATTTCAGGTTCCCCAATAATGTCGCTAATCGTCGATTACCCCCTGCCACCGGTGACCAGTTAAATTGAATCACATCTCCGTTTTGTTCATGAACGGTTACTGCAAAATTTTGTAAACCGATATTGATAATGCGTGGTTTTTCTGAAATCAGTTCGTCCGCGGGTGTGCGATCCGTAGTGATCGCCGTTTTTTCTTTATCCTGTGTCAGATTTGTCTCTATGGTTTGCATAATTTTAATTGCCAAGTGCGATGCGGCAGCATTGCTTCTCTTTACGATCGCCCCGGCTTCTACTAATTTTTCGACTTGTTCTTCATACCCTTGTGGATCTGCGTTGGTCCCTGTAACAGACGCTATAAAAACAACAGCTCTTCCTTGGTTTTCAGCCTTGCGTTTCTCTTCTTTTATAGCTTGTGCAAATACACCACCCATATCGTCATGTCCACCATACCCGATGACATTATCCAATAGCACAATGGCTGTATCAGGGTCGCGAGCAGCCTCCCTCATTTTTTCAAGTCGTAACGTCGGATCGATCATCGGGTGTGGACGATTTTTCGTATAAGCGTCATCGCCTAAGTCGATGATTTCACTACCGCCATGATAAAACATGACACCATTTGAGTGGTTGCCGTCATCTTCAAGGCCATAGGTTTCACGCAAAAGCATCGCTGTCTCCAAAGCCAATGTCCCTCCGCAGTAATAACCTCGCAGATGACGTTGGTTTGGCTGACGTCTCACTTTATGAATCTCAGGTGTCATGTCGTTTAAATTCTCATCGCTGGAAGTCTGTTTTGCTAGTTCAACAGCCTTAAAAGCTGCCTGTTCCAAAGTCCCTGTATATTGGACATTGTCGTGGTCTTTCCCAGGTTTTTCTCCCATAAAAACAGCGACTACCGGTTTGCCTAATCCTGTAAACCGTTCTACGACTGAATGACGCACTTCAGGTGCGGGCGGCTTGGAAACATAGACGAGCACTTCCGTATTTGGATCTCGGGCAAGCAAGCTCAAACTTTCAATCGTTGTTATTGCCCCTACTTCAGAAGACAAATCCCTTCCGCCGGTTCCGATCGCGTGAGTTAACCCTGCACCGTTCCGGGAAATGATGCTCGTAATTTCCTGAATACCTGTCCCCGAAGCGCCAACGACACCAATATTTCCTTGCTCGACCACATTTGCAAATGCAATCGGAATGTCACCGAAAATACCTGTGCCGCAGTCAGGCCCCATAACGATCAGACCGCGTTCGCGGGCTTTTTGCTTTAATCGTACTTCATCCTCGATGTCTACATTATCACTAAATATAAAAACGTTTAGTCCTTGATCGAGGGCTTTTTCCGTTTCTTCTGACACATATTCCCCCGAGATAGATATCACTGCCAAATTGGCATTCGGTAATTTCTTCATCGCAGTATCCCAGGTGCGCGCCTGGGGTATTATATTTTTTTTCGATTGCGACACTTGGTTTTTAAGATAGTCATCGATCTCGGCAAGGATTTCCACTTTGACGTTCTTATTGTCAACGTCCATGACGATACAAAGATCGTTCGGACTTGCCGCTTCAAGGTCTTCTGTATACAAACCGGCATCGTTAAAAATATCTTTATTTGCCGGCGTTCCCATCATTACAGATATTTGATTAAGGTCGGACCTGGTGCTTAATTGATTCGTCAACAGCATTAAGTTCACCGAATCCTTATATAAATTTTTCTTAATGACTGTATAAAGCATAGTTTCCTCTCCCACCTTTCGTGGTAGAATTCCATCTTTCCGTTCATAATTTTTATAAATTACAGGTCAAATCAACCTATGATCGGTGTCTACATTGCACACAATAGCAACTTTTTCGTAACTATCTATAATGTAATGGTTTTTTCATTGCATTTCATTGTTTAATAAGGATAAAAAATGCATCATTTTTTGTTCAATTTATCAATAAAAAAGCTCCCTCGTTGCAAGGGAACTTTGCTTAAAATTTTTTTACAATTTAGCATCGCGGTTACAATCTTTGGAGTACACATAAGAAAATGGCTCTCTCCCTACGGCATAGCACGCTTGCTGGACATATGGGCCGAACCAAATATAATCATCTTTTTTAACAGGAATCCATTCATTATCCAAGTTATACATCCCTTCACCTGTTAACAAGAAAGCGCCATGCTCCTGCACATGTGTTTCAATAAACGGGTGGCTTCCTGCCGGGTCAAACGTTAAAATATGAAAGTTCATATCAAAAACGAGATCCGTCGGCAATAGATCTTTCAAGCGGACATTTTCCATGTCTTGATAGATCTCACCTTTTATTTCATTTGCATGTCCAGAGACGACCCACGGCTCGCTATAAGCATCAAGCGGTTCATATTTTTGCTTGTAAAGTGCCAAACGCGCATCTTCACTTTGCATATTCTCTAAATACATCCTTTTACCCGGGGGACAATACATGTAGCCGCTTTCAGTTAGCGTGAACGTCTCATCGTCCGTATAAGCTTTTATTTTCCCCTCTATCACATAAACAAATGTCTCCACGCCTTCATCTCCGAAACCTTGCGTATTTTTTCCTCCTTCGTGCATGGTGACTTTGTAGTCAACGAAACTCGCTCCCAGTTTCGGAGAAGCTAGAATAGAAATTTCACTGTTTTCAAATCCCGGAATGATATTGTTTACAAGCCCTTGCGGCGGAATAAGCGCGAACTTTCCCGGTTTTATTATGGCCCGACTAGAGAGTAAATCTGATGGGTAACTCATTTTAAACCTCGCTTTCCTTGCCTATAGTCGTGGTTTCGTTCATTTTCGGAATACCCTTTTTGTTTAACGACAATTCATTTTCGTACCCTAGTTCGTAAAGGGCGCCTGTCAAAGCTTTTATGCCTTCAGCCAAATCTTTCGGCTCCGTATATTCCTGTGGGTTATGACTAATGCCATCTCGACTTGGAACGAAAAGCATAGCTGTTGGTATATCTTGTGCAAAAACTTGGGCATCATGACCTGCACCGCTATGCATGAGCTTATATGTCAACTGCTGTTTGTCGCATTGTTGTTTAATAATATCGACGATAGCCGGATCCATCGGCACCGGAGGTTCATCCATCCACATGTCTATATCGATCTCTACGCCAATATGATCTGCAACGGTTTGTAAGTTTTCTGTCATATTTTCAGTGAAACTTTGTAATTCCTCTCCATTGATATGCCTTGCATCAATCGAGAACATAACCTTTCCCGGCACAACATTGACAGTACCTGGTTGTGCCTGGATCTCTCCGACAGTGGCCACGAGTGGGTCACCATATGACAACGCCAGATCATTAATGCCGTGGATCATACGGGCCGCTGCATTCATCGCATCTCTACGATAACCCATTGGGGTTGTCCCGGCGTGATTCGCTTGCCCGGTAACCTCAACATTGTATCGGCGTTGACCGACGATATGCTGGACGATGCCGATCGGAATTTCTTCAGTTTCCAATACATTGCCTTGCTCAATATGCAATTCGATAAATGCCTTTAGGTCATCACGTGCGGTTTCCCGGGGTTTTTTAAACCTGAAACCCACTTTACTCATCGCTTCTTCAAATGATTCACCATTGGCGTCTTTTATCTGTTTTACATCCTCAGGATTGGCTTGACCGGCGATATTTTTAGACCCCCACATAATATAAGGGAATCGGCTCCCCTCTTCTTCGGCCATAGAAACGATTTCAATGTTTCGAAGAGGTTGTCCATATGTCTGTTGTAAGTGTTTTAGAGCGAAAAATCCGGCAAGTATACCTAGCTGTCCGTCATACAAACCACCGTTTTTCACGGTATCGATATGAGAACCGGTTAAAATCGTCTCATTCATATAATCAGAACCATTGAGTCGGGCAAACAAATTTCCGACTTCATCAAATTCGGTATGAAAACCTTCCTCTTCAAACATTTTTTTTAATGCGAGTTGTGCATCCAGCCATGTTTCACTGTATAAAAGTCTTGTAATCCCGCCGTTTTCACTGTCTTTGCCAAATTGAGCGAGCCAATTAATTTTTTCCAAGAGGTCTTGTTCCCATTGGCTTTCATGTTCGACATTCACTTTTACCACTCCTTTGTTGTGAGCCGCGCTTAAGAGGGTTGTCCGGATAGCTCACAAATGATTGATAGATCAGCACTCGCCTTCTGTACGAGCCGTTTTTGACTGTGAAAACTCGCGTACGGCGGGGTGGCTATAAGGTATCCTGTGTACGGAATCGTTGCTAAAGCTTTCATCATTTCCGGCCAATTGATGTTTCCGTCGAATGTGTTTACAAAATCCTTGACCGATGGCTTATAATCTTTAACATGCATGGCCACGATCCGATCGCCCAATAGGGAAATGAAATGTTCCGGATGTCCTGTAACCATTGCATTTCCGTTGTCAAAATAAGCCTGGACGGAAGGGTGGTTAATGTCTTTCAGGAAACGGGTGAATTCCAACGGGCTTGGCAAAAACTTATTGCTAACATTCTCGATGGCGATCGTCACCCCTGAAGCTGCCGCTTCTTCTCCCAAGCGATACAATGAATCTTTCGAGCGCTCATAAGCATCTTCATACGGTTCTTCAGAGGTGATTACACCGGGTACGGCTTGAACGATTGGTACTTCCATCTCCGCTGCTAATCGTATCATCCGCGAGGCAATGTCTTCCCCTTGATTGCGTATTACACGGTCACCGGAAGCAAGCGAATACACGTTAAATAATCCTGTAGATAATGACGGAATGTCAACCCTATACGCTTTCGCTCGCCGGACGATATATCTTGCCTCAGATGGTGACGTTTGGAGCGTTAATTCTCCTTCATCTTCCCGGACATTTAGTTCAACCCCTGAAAACCCAGCTTCACCAGCCTCTTTCAGAAAGGTTTCCGTGCTCCATTCAGGAATGAAAACAGCATCACTGAGCCCCTTTTTCATGATGTCCCCCCCCTAATAGTTACTGATAAATGTGATAATCTTTATGATTTAACAGCTGTTATTTCCTCGGCGGCATAGACCCCCAAGGCGGCTTGTACAGCCTCGCCGCGATTTACCGTTACACCATGTTGAATCATAACCGCCTCAAACGCCCCAAGCGTATGGAGGATATTAGTTTTACGGCAACTGTTCCCCATATTTCCGATCCTCATTACTTTCCCCTTAAAAGGGCCGAAGGAGCCAGCGATTTCAATTCCGAATTCGTTCAACAACGTAGAACGAACACTTGCTTCGTCCACGCCTTCAGGCGCATTGATCAAGGTAACGACCGGCATTTTATGTTCGCCGTTCCCCCGTAATTCGACACCCATGGCTTCAAGGCCGGCGACCAGTGCTTTGCCATGTAATTGATGACGCTTGATGCGTGCTTCCAGGCCTTCTTCCTGAATGATGCGCAGTCCTTCACGCAAGCCGTACAGCATTGAAGTTGCCAACGTATGGTGATTGAGCCGATTGCCTGACGTCCAATAATCCTGAATTTGACTCAAATCCAAATAATTGCTTTGAATTCGACGGCTGTTTTCCGAATCAGGGGATAGTCCACGCTCGATTTTTTTACGCTCCAATAAAATCTTTTCAATCCGATCATTGTAAGTAATCGGTGCCATACCGGATGGAACGGCAAGACATTTCTGCGTTCCAGTTATCGCGGCATCAATGCTCCATTCATCTGTTTTAAATTCAACCCCACCAATTGTCGCGACACCATCAACAACAAACAAACTGTCGTTTTCCCGACAAAAGGCACCGATTTCTTTTAACGGTTGCATCTGCCCGGTAGATGTTTCGCCGTGAACAATTGCTACAACTTTCGGATTGATCGCTTTCATTTCCGCTTTGACTTCCTCGGGATCGAACACTTTGCCCCACTCTTTTTCCATCGTATGCACCTCGGCATCGCAACGACTCGCAATTTCAGCGATCAGATACCCGAAACGTCCATAAATCGGCACGAGCACTTTATCTCCGGGCTCAATGATACTGCACAAGACCGCTTCAATGCCGGACCTGGATGTCCCGTTAATCGGGAATGCCCGGCGATTATCCGTACGGAATAAGTAGCGGAGCAGATCAACCGTTTCATCCATAAGATTTAAGAATTCCGGATCAAATTGGCCAATCACCGGTGTTGATAAAGCCCGAAGGACACGTGGATCGGCTTCTACCGGTCCCGGCGTCATAATCGTACGTAAGGGTGTTGTCAAATCGGTATAAGTCACGATGAAATCTCCCTTCTGAAATAGGTTCATTCAAATAACGATTCACCTTCTCATTTTTAATATATAAACTTTTTTGTCTAAAGTCATTGTTAAAATAAGCTGAAAAATGTTGCATTTATTGTTTATTTTATATAATTCCGCATAAAAGTGTCCGATCAAAAAAAGATCCGAGTCCCACGGATCTTCGATTAAGCGTTCACTTTATCACAGCTCGGCTTTCACAGCTTTCAGGGCCGCGTCGTAATCAGGATAATGTGTCATTTCCGGAACATATTCTGCGTATGTCACAATATCGTCAGCGTTGACAACAAACACAGCCCGGCATTCTAAACGTTTCTCTTTAATGCATGTACCATACGCTTTCCCGAAAGACATTTCCCGATGATCAGACAACGTCAATACACGATCAATGTCTTTTGCCCCACACCACCTTTTTTGCGCAAACGGCAAATCCGCACTGATCGTAAGTACCTCGACTTCACTACCGAAGGCTGATGCTTCCTCATTGAAACGACGAGTTTCCTGATCACACGTTGGAGTATCCAATGACGGCACCGTTGTTATCAGGCGAATTTTGCCCTTTGTGTCTGAAAGTGTATGTTCCGATTGATCTGTCATTAGAACAGTAAAATTAGGCGCTTGATCCCCGGATCGAATTTCAGACCCAATGAGCGTCACCGGGTTCCCCTTCATCGTTACAGCATTTTCACGTTCTTGCAACATATTAACGCCTCCCTTTTTCATGGTTCGCAATTGTCTTGACGCGTGTTCACGTTCACGGAGACAACAACTTCCCTCTCGGCTGCCCGGCAATGCCTTCTTCAATATCATATATCACATGTCCCCGAAGAATCGTTTTCGTGACACGACAACCTATCGTTCTCCCGGTATACACGCTAAATTTATTTTTATAATAAAGGTCTTTTTCATGAAGCGTGTAAGATTGATTTGGATCAAGCAAAAGGATATCTGCATCTTTGGACACTGCGATTTCGCCTTTGTTCGGAATTTGAAATCGCTCGGCCGGGACGCCGGCAATCAACGCTGCAAATCGCTCGATTGGCATTTCCCGCTGCTTAACGGCTAAATCAAACATAATGTCTACATTGTTTTGGCAGCCGCTAATCCCTCCCCATGCCTCAAACATATCCTTTCCTTCTTTTAAATCCGGCGTACAGGGAGAATGATCGGACGTCAGCCAGTCGATCTTCCCGTCGAGCAATGCTTTCCATAATTTTTCTTGCTCTTCTGCCTCTCTTAACGGCGGCGAACATTTAGCTTTCGAGCCAATTTCAGCAAGGTCATCAGCATTAAGTGCAAAATAATGCGTGCAAGATTCAAGCGTTACATCCACGCCATCCCAACGCGCGTTCAAAATTGCGTCAACGGCATCGGCACTACTAATATGAACAAAGTGCAATCGACACCCCGTCTCTTTAGCAAACAACAAAGCGCGTTGAACAGCTTCTACCTCTGTAATAACCGGACGTGATTCCACATAGTCCCTAGCGGCCGTTTTCCCCTGGCGAACTTTTTCTTCCGCGAGTTTATCGGTAACAGAGAGATTTTCGGCGTGGATACATAGAATTTGATCTAATTCCGCTAAATGTTTCATCCCTTCATAGAGCGTGTAATCATCAACGTTTGTGAAATCTCCTTCGATGCCTGAACCGCACGAGGCGATAAAACATTTAAAAGCAAAAACACCCGCGTCAGTTAACTCCTTTAAATCGACTATGTTGCCCGGAACAAGCCCACCGTAAAAGCCATAATCGACGTAGTTTTGGTTTTTGGCAGCTTCTCTTTTAAGCTCCAAGGCCTCGTGATTAGTGGTTGAGGGCAGGGCATTTAGGGGCATCTCCACATAACTCGTAGTGCCACCGGCCGCGAGTGCGCTTGAACCCGTTTCAAATCCTTCCCACTCCGTACGTCCAGGTTCCGAGATATGAACGTGGGTATCGATCATTCCGGGGAGCACATATTGGCCGGAAGCATCAATGACCTCTTCTGATTGGTCTTCAATATGTTCAGCAATACACGATATTTTTTCATCTTTTATTCCGATATCTACACGATGGACACCATTGCCGAAAACGACATGACCCCCTTTAATGACTACATCATAAGCCACCTGTCTTTTCTCCTTTCTACATGCCGAATAAAACCTTTCTTATGTATCTTTACATTATCTATTAAATCGATCAAAATCATTATATCATTTAACTAAAATTTATAAATATCTTTGTTCAAAATGTTTGGTTTTTTTGGCTATCAAATGTTCTAATACCTTTAGTTTTTTCGCGCATCATTACAAGTTTATAGTCATTTTTGACAATATAAATTATAATATTTAGCTAATGATAATAATGACACACTCATTTGGTAGCGCTATCATAATGGATATATTTATATATTAGTGTGTATCTTTTTAAGGAGGTGACGGGAACCATCGTAACATAACTGCAAAACAAGCAAATCTGATGATAGTATCTCAATGAAAGCTAGAAAGGTCAGGTTTACGATGACGAAACAAACCCTTAAAGACATTAACGAAATGTCACGTAAAAATTTCATCGGTATTCTCGGTAAGATTTACGAGCATTCCCCTTGGGTCGCCGAACGCTCCTTAAACTCACGTCCGTTTGCATCATTGGATGATCTACACGAAACGATGAAGCAAACAGTCCAATTAGCAAATAAGGAGGAAAAACTTGCGCTATTGCGTGCTCACCCAGATTTAGCCGGGCGAGTGGAACTGACAACATCCTCACAAAAAGAGCAATCCGGGGCGGATTTGGATCAACTTTCTCAAGAGGAGTATGAAAATTTTCTTGCATTGAATCGCAGATACACCGAAAAGTTCGATTTCCCGTTCATTATGGCTGTAAAAGGGCACTCCAAGGACAGTATTTATCACTCGATGATGGAAAGAGTTGAAAACGATTACGACAGGGAATATGAAACAGCTCTAAATGAGATCTACAAAATTGCGCGTTTTCGTTTAGAAGATGCCATTAAATCCTAAAGGAGAGGATCAAAAATGAGAACAGTAGAAGAAAAAGTCATGTTCATTGATGAAGAAAAAAGCGCGGACGACAGAGTGATGTATTACGGCAAAGGGGATGTATTTGTTTTTCGCACATACGCTACCCCGCTTACAAATATTACCAATGTTCCTGAATCGGATTTTACAGGACGGGAGAATGTTATCTTCGGTATGAACATTCAAGTTTCTTTCCGAGGAGAAAAGTTTTTGCCTTCTTTTACAGAGGGAGATAACAGTATGATCATCGCTACAGACTCGATGAAAAATTTCATCTTGGCGCATGCTGCCAAATATGAAGGCGCTACCATGGAAGGGTTTCTGCAATTTGTAGCAGAACGTTTCCTTGACAAATATGATCACATTGAAGCGGTAGAATTGAGCAGTGACGAGATTCCTTATGACACCGTAAAAATTCATGACGGTTCCAGCATCGTTGAAAGCGACCTTGTCTACAATTGCTCACGGAATGAATATAGCACGGCTTCCGTTGAAGTAACGCGAACGAATGAAGGTTATAAGCTCACAAAACAAACCGGAGGTATATCTGATTTACACCTCATTAAAGTGAGCGGCAGTTCTTTTTATGGCTATATTCAAGATGAATATACGCAGCTCCCGGAAACGAATGATCGCCCTTTATTCATCTTTTTGGACCTAAGCTGGATCTATCAAGATATGAGAGATGGCACAGGAGACAACCCGGAACGTTACGTTGCTGCAGAGCAAGTGCGAGATATTGCAGTTACCGTATTTCATGAACTATACAATAATTCCATTCAACACCTTATTAACGAGATCGGGTTACGTGTGCTTCAAAGATTCCCACAATTGGATCAAATCCGTTTCAAAACGAACAATCGCACTTGGGAACCAGTCATTCAAGACATTGAAGGTTCTAAAGGCCAGGTTCATACCGAACCCCGACCTCCATATGGCTTCCAAGGATTTACCGTGACGAGAAAAGATCTTGAAAATAAGGGGAATAAATAATGGCCGGACACTTAACAACCCATGTGTTGGATATTTCCGCGAGTATTCCGGCACAGGGATTGACGATTGAGTTGTGGCGCCTGAGCTCCACGAGTGACCGAACGCATGTGAAAACCGTGGTGACCAATGACGATGGCCGAGTGGACAACCCCCTTTTAGCGGATAACGATATGCAACAGGGAACCTACGAACTTGTCTTTCACGTCGGTGATTATTTCAAAAGGCGTAACGTGACGAGTGATCATCCGCCTTTCTTAAATGATGTGCCTGTACGTTTCAATGTTGCGGACAGCGACGCTCATTATCATGTCCCTTTATTAGTTGCTCCCGGTGGCTACAGTACGTATAGAGGGAGCTAGTGGAAAGAGAGTCTGCGGTCAGGAGATTATCTTTTTGATATTAAAGAGATGATCTCCAAATAACTTCCAGACATCCATCGTTTTTGCATATAAAGGAGTGTTTCAATGGAACAAAATAATTTAGGCCCTGGCAAGCTATCCGCCTTAGGACTTCAGCATGTTGCTGTTATGTACGGTGGCGCTGTTGCTGTGCCTTTAATCATCGGTCCAGCCATCGGATTAACTCAAGAACAATTAATTTATTTAATTGCTTATGATATTTTGGCTTGTGGTATAGCCACTTTAATCCAAGTTATCGGCAACAAACATATCGGCATTCGTCTGCCTGTGCTCATGGCCGTTTCGTTCGTTGTCGTTCAGCCCGCGATTGCGATCGGAGAAGTTCACAGTTTAACCGGTATATTTGGAGCGGTTATTGTCGCCGGTATTTTAGTGACGATACTGGCGCAATTTGCTGATAAAATTATCCCGTATTTTCCTCCACTCGTCACCGGAGCCGTCATCTTAATTATCGGGGTTTCCTTGATGCCCGTGGCCATGGATAATGCCGCAGGGGGGGTTGATGCAACCGGAAGTGATTATGGATCTTTGGAAAATTTGGCACTAGCAGGATTTACGTTGTTACTTTTTCTTTGTCTCAACCATTTTTTCACAGGTTTTATGAAAGCGGTTGCGTTGTTGTTTTCCATGATTATCGGGTCTTTTATCGCTGTTTTCTTCGGAATGGTTGATTTCACCATACTCAGGGAAGCTGACTGGATCTTGATTCCACAACCTCCCTCTTTGTAATTAGATATTCTTCCATATGCTCTTGATTTCTCAGATTTTCATGCCATTAGGATCTACCAGCACCAGAGTGCGCTTCTCACTTGATGAATATATTTCAATTGAAGGAATGATATTCCATTAAGGAGTCCGTCCTCTCATCCAACCCCTAGGGGTTGGAAAAAATTAGGATAACTGTGCGCTTGCATTCGCCCACTTCATACATGGTCGCTTAACCTCCCATATATCCCTGGATGGTGATGATCCACACATTCCTTCGTCCGGCGTATCCATGTGGTGGGGGCGGCTATGCTTTCTTACTGGGTCCAAGCCCGAAAGGAGGAAATAAACGCCG
>NZ_FNEN01000012.1:0-36822 GCF_900100185.1 Natribacillus halophilus
TAGATGATCGCATAGAAGGTGCATATCATCAGGGTTTTACATAAATGCTCAGATGCCTTCACACCGCCTGATACAGCCTCCTAAGCTGTAGGTCACAGGTTCGACTCCTGTCTAGGGCGCCAACATATGGGATTGGATTAATAATGCCATCCCGCTTCTCTTCTTTAAAGGCGGAATGGCAATTAAAAGAACGATAAACCGGATAAGGGGTCCATAGGGCACTCCTTTATCAGTTTTACTTAGGTTTTTGTGTTCTCGGCCTTCTGATGGGAGGGCATCTCGTCTTGGACATAGTCGTCGGTCACATGGACATCGATCATTCTGTTTTCTTTCATGAATTTAAACACGCCGTTATTAAAGTCCGTGCCAATTTCCTTGAAAAATATACCTTCGTATGCACAGGCATTGGTATGGTTAAAGCTTAGACGGTAGCGGCCGCCATCGGTTTTGACCAGATAGGCGCGGACGCCTTTCTCAAAGTGTTCTTCCTGGTAATTCTTTAATCCCCGTGTGACGGCAATAATGTGCAAGTCGACAAACGGAAGTTCTTTGAGCAGCGAGTTAATGAGAGACCCTTTCGTCATCTCTTTCCAGCGGCTTTTGGCCGTTTGCCCGATAATGACCTGGGTCGCGTGTATTTCCTTGGCGACTTGGCTGATCACTCTGGAAACCGGGCGTTTGTCATTGGATTTTATGATGAAGTCTGTCGCGTTATATTCTTTGGCCAGACGTTCCCAAAACTCCAAATACTGGTTTTTTTCATGATCAAGATCATCGGCATCGGCGTCATTGACCGTCAATATATAGAGAGGGCAATTAAGTCTGCCCGCGATCTTGGCGCCCCTTTTGATCAACTTTTCACCATTTGGACCATAATAAACGCAGACAAGCATGCATTCATCCATTTTCGCCTGGATTTGATCCATATGCCTTCACCTCTTACAAACATAATGATACTGGGCAGTAACACTGCCATATAATAGCTTACTCCTGTTTGTTTTATGCTGTCAATCGGAGATTTGTTCTTTCTTGAAAATTTTTCGGCAAGGGTCTAGACCGCTCGTTTAAAACGCTGAGTAGGGTTTGCATATCGTTAATATGGTGAGTAAGTCTAATATGTTTTATACATCGGTATATCGACAGGTGAAAATGTTACAAATCTCCGACAACCCTTTATATATCGCCAATTGGAAATACATTTAGTTTATAATAATGACATGTGTCTGTCTTTTTGCTATGAGCAAAATTGTTGCCTATATGTATGAACCATTGGTAGAATGCAAAATGCACTCGGAAGTATTTTCTATAAAAAGGAAAGAGATTCCTGTTCCGATTGTTTTTTACAGAAAATTAAGACATATAACTCGTCGTATTTGCTGACGGGAATCGGGAAGAATATACATACTCGCGTACTGTGGGGGTCGATACTTTTGTCTTGGTTACATATTTTTATTCTTTTTCCTCTTTTGGCTGCAGTCATTATCCCTATCTTATTTAAAAAAATCCCAAGAGTACATACCGGTTGGTTCGTTTTAGTTGTACCTTTGGCTGTCTTTATATACTTGCTTACGTTTTTGCCGATGGTCGCCGGCGGAGAAACAGCGATGTATAGCCTTCCGTGGATTCCTCGATTCGATATTCATT
This sequence comes from Natribacillus halophilus, assembly GCF_900100185.1. Taxonomy (GTDB): domain Bacteria; phylum Bacillota; class Bacilli; order Bacillales; family Marinococcaceae; genus Natribacillus; species Natribacillus halophilus. The sequence continues at coordinate 1,645 of NZ_FNEN01000012.1, forward strand.
ACAGCCTCTATGTCGATGGGCTCGGGCTTGTCTTTGGCTTGATTATCTCAGGCATCGGGGCGCTTGTCGTTTTGTATTCAATCTATTATTTGTCGAAACATCGTGAAGCCCTCCATAACTTTTACGTTTATCTGATGATGTTCCTGACGGCCATGCTCGGGGTTGTTTTTTCAGATAATATGATCGTCCTTTATCTCTTCTGGGAACTGACGAGTATCTCCTCCTTTTTATTAATTGCTTACTGGTATGCGCGGAGGCAATCCCGTTACGGTGCGCAAAAGGCGATGCTGATTACCATTTTTGGCGGTTTCGCGATGCTCGCGGCGATTATCATGCTCAGCATCATGGGAGAGACGTTTAGCCTTCAGGCACTGATGGCGCAAAGTGACCAACTTGTCCAGCATGAGCTGTTTCTGCCGGCTATGATTCTCATCCTGATCGGCGCGTTCACCAAATCCGTGCAATTTCCGTTCCACATCTGGCTCCCGGATGCCATGGAAGCTCCGACGCCGATCAGTGCCTATTTGCATTCGGCGACGATGGTCAAGGCGGGGATTTACCTGGTGGCCAGGTTCACACCTTTTTTCGGAGGGGCGATGGAATGGTTCTGGATCGTGACCGGCGTTGGGCTGCTTACGCTCTTATGGGGATCCCTGTTAGCGGTGAAACAGCGGGATTTAAAAGCGTTACTTGCGTTTTCGACGATCAGTCAGCTCGGGTTCATTATGTCCCTTCTGGGAATGGGATCGGCCGCTCTCTATTACGGGGGAGGGGATGAGGCCCACCTTCATTCGATGGCGATCCTCGCTGCGGTATTCCATCTCGTGAACCATGCCACCTTTAAAGGCAGTCTCTTCATGGTCGTCGGGATCGTCGACCATGAGACAGGGACGCGTGATTTGCGTAAGCTCGGCGGACTGATGTCGATCATGCCGATTTCCTTTACCCTCGCGTTGATTGGAAGTCTATCCATGGCCGGGTTGCCGCCGTTTAACGGTTTTCTCAGTAAAGAACTTTTCTTTACGGGCGCACTGAATGCGGCAGAACTCGATATCTTCAGAATGGAGACGTATGGGGCTTTGATCCCGATCGTCGCCTGGACTGCCAGTATTTTTACGTTTGTTTATAGCATTGTCCTTGTTTTTAAAACATTTTTTGGAAAATATCAACCGGAGCGTTTGGAAAAAGAAGCCCATGAAGCTCCCTGGGGCATGTTAATTTCCCCGCTGATATTGACCGTGCTCGTCGTTGTTATCTTTTTTGTTCCGAACGTACTCGCGCATTATGTGCTGGAGCCGATGATGGCTTCGATTTTACCGCCATTGGCGGGTGAATTTGATATTCATATTGAAGCGTGGCACGGGTTCGAACCTGAATTGTTTATGACCATTGGAGTTGTCGTATTGGGTGCCATCCTGTATGCGACATTAAGAAAATGGATCGTGCTATACAACAATATGCCGAGAGCCCTTTCGATTACCAATGCCTACAATTCCGGGCTTAAAGGGATGGAAAGTATATCAAGAAAAGTGACGGACTGGCATATGACCGGGTTTAGCCGTGATTATCTCCGGTATATTCTAGTGATCTTTGTCGTGATCACAGGCGCCAGTCTTTTCCTGTTGGATGGCTTTTCTATTGATACGGCAAATGCAGCGAACATTAATGGGTTTGAAATCATTCTCTCCCTTGTGTTGGTCGGATCTACGGCCATGGTTGTCATCACAAGGTCCCGTCTGACAGCCGTCATCGGTGTCGGGGTGCTAGGCTATATTGTCGCTCTCTTCTTTGTCGTCTTACGGGCGCCGGATTTGGCATTGACGCAATTAGCGATTGAAACGGTCACAGTAGCCTTGTTTTTAGTCTGCTTCTACCATCTTCCCCGTTTGCGGGAGAAAGAAGAAGGCGACGGTATTAACGTGTTCAACCTGATCATCGCCGGTGCGGTCGGGTTACTCGTAACGTTAATTTCATTATCTGCGAATGGGCATCGTCTTTTTCCCGCGATTTCCGATTTTTACGAGGATGCCTATGAACTTGCCGGCGCTGGAAACATGGTGAACGCGATTTTGGCCGATTTTCGGGCCATTGATACATTGTTGGAAATCTTTGTACTTTGTATCGCAGGTCTAGCCGCGTACGCGCTCATTAAATTGCGGTTGGCAAGGAGGGAACAGGATGAAAACCAATGACGTGATTTTGCAAACGATCGCGAGTGTTGCAGCGTTCATCATCCTGGCATTTGCGGCCTATTTGTTCTTTGCCGGCCACCACGAACCAGGGGGAGGATTTATCGGAGGGCTGGTGATCGCTTCCGCCCTCGTCCTTCTGTATATAGCTTTCGATATGGAAACCGTGGAAAAGGGTATTCCCGTCGATTATAAAATATTAACGGGGATAGGTATTGGTCTTTCCTTGCTGACGGGGGTGGGGGCTATGGTTTTAGGTTATCCGTTCCTCTCCCATACGTATGAATATGTTGACTTTCCATTCTTCGGTGAGATTGAACTGGCGACTTCGCTATTGTTCGAGGCGGGAGTATCCCTTGCCGTGGTCGGAGCCATACTTACGATTATTCTGAGTATCAGTGAGGATGTATAGTTATGGAAATTTTAATGTCTGTGCTTGCAGGTGTACTGTTTATGGCAGGTACTTACCTTGTTTTGGCTAAAAGCTTAATACGGATCGTTCTCGGTACAGCCGTTTTGGGTCATGGCGCATTACTTTTATTATTGACGATGGGCGGACTCAAAACCGGCGCACCCCCGATATTGGGCATTGAGAGTACGGCTTATACCGACCCGTTGCCACAGGCACTGATCTTAACCGCTATTGTGATCAATTTCGGGGTGCTTGGATTTTTCCTCGTTTTGGCGTATCGTTCTTATCAAGAGTTGGGCACGGATGACATGGAGCAATTAAGGGGCACTGAAGATGAATAATTTAGTCATTCTACCGATCGTAATCCCGTTATTAGCGGGTGTAGCACTCATTTTTTTCCGAAAACAAATACGCGTTCAACGCTATGTAACGACCCTTTCGCTGTTACTGCTTGCTGTTGTTACGATGGTACTCATTCAGCAAGTTTCGGATGCGGGGACCCAGACGCTAAATCTCGGGGGATGGGATCCTCCATTTGGGATTGTACTCGTCGCTGATATGTTCGCATTACTGCTCATGTTGGCCACTGTGATCGTCGCTTTTTGCTGTGTCCTTTATGGCTTTCGAACGATCGGTGAAGCACGGGAAAAGCATTACCTTTACCCATTTATTCATTTTTTGCTGGTTGGCGTTATGGGGTCATTCCTGACGGGTGATCTTTTTAACCTTTTCGTGTTTTTTGAGGTCATGTTACTCGCATCTTACATACTCGTTTCCCTTGGCGGTACAAAGGATCAACTGCGTGAATCCTTAAAGTATGTGCTTATCAATATCGTGTCTTCGATGTTCTTTCTCGTGGCGATCGGTTATCTGTACGCGATCACCGGAACCTTGAATTTTGCCGATTTGTCGATGAGAATAGCAGAAACGGGGCAGGACGGCTTGATCACGACGGTGGCGATCTTTCTCTTACTCGTATTCGCCATTAAAGCAGCTTTATTGATGTATTTTTGGCTCCCGGGTGCTTATGTCGTTCCGCCCATGGCGATCTCGGCCATGTTTGCCGCCTTGTTGACGAAAGTAGGCATTTACGCCATCTTTCGGACGTTTACACTCATTTTTTATCACGAGCCCGCGGTCACGCATCAACTGATTGCCTGGCTGGGCATTTTAACGATGATTTTTGGCGCTATTGGTGCTGTTGCCTATTGGGACGTCCGCAAAATACTGGCTTATAACGTCGTTATCGCGGTTGGATTTATTTTCGCCGGCCTTGCTGTGTTTACCGAAGTGGCATTGGCAGGATCCATCTATTACTTGATGCATGACATGGTAGTGAAGGCGTTGCTGTTTTTACTCGGGGGCGTGATGATCGGGCTTACCGGTACCGATCAACTGCGTAAAATGAGTGGCATGATTCGCAATCACGCGGCGCTGGGCTGGATGTTTTTCCTGGCAGCCCTCGCGCTTGCCGGTATCCCGCCGTTAAGCGGCTTTATTGGAAAACTGCTGATCCTGCAGGGAGCCATCGGGGAAGGATTTTACATCCTTGCCGCCGTCGGTTTAGTGACGAGTTTAATGGTGCTTTATTCGGTGATGAAAATCTTTATGAATGGCTTTTGGGGAGAGAACCAATTGTCGGTGGAAGATGAGCGTATGTCTACCCGGGGATTGTTGTTCCCGTGCGCGATTTTGGCCACGATAACCGTTGGCCTCGGGCTTGGGGTTGAATGGGTGAATGTGTACGCGTTACAGGCGGCAGAGGTTCTCAATAATCCACAGCTTTATATCGAAGCGGTTCTGCCAAACGCTGATTAGGAACGAGGTGAGGAAATGGCGTTTCAAATATTGATTAACTTAATCATCGCTCTCTTATGGGTTTCACTGCAAGATGACTGGAGTCTGCCCTCGTTTACGATGGGCTATTTGCTCGGGCTTGCTATCGTATTTTTGATGCGACGGTTTTTTAACGAAAAATTTTACTTGCACAGGGCGTGGGCAATTGTCGTTTTGCTATACCTTTTTATAAAAGAATTAATCCTCTCAACGATCGTGGTCACAGGGCAAATTTTGCGTCCGAGATTAAATATTACCCCCGGCATATTCAAATTGGAAACGGATTTGGAAAGTAACTGGGAGATCACGACCCTCGCTTTGCTTTTCATGCTCACGCCGGGGTCGGTCGTCGTCGAGGTTTCTCCGGACCGGCGGACATTTTATATGCATGCGATGGATATTCCTGTTTCCAGTGATATGGTCCTCGCCTCACACGAGAGATTTGAAAAGGCGATTATGGAGGTGACCCGCTAATGTTTGAGACTGTTCTGCTTGTGATGCTTTTTTTGCTGGCGATCGCGATCCTGGGTGGACTATATCGCGCAATTAAAGGACCCTCCATGGCTGATCGTGTCATTGCGCTCGACCTCATTAGCATCATGATGATCGCGCTGATCGGTGTCGTGTCTATTTACATGGAAACAGACGCTTTCCTGGAGGCGATTTTATTGCTCGGGATTCTGGCTTTCATTGGGGCGGTGGCCTTTGGGAAGTATATCGAAAGGGGTGTGATCATTGAACGAAAGCGTGATGATTGAAATCATCGTAGCCATATTGTTAATTGCCGGCGTGATCATGCTGCTCATCAGTGCTTTTGGCCTCGTTCGTTTGCCCGACATTTACACGCGCTCCCACGGAGCGACGAAAAGTGCAACCCTCGGTGTTTTATGTACGTTGACAGGGGTTTTCATCCACTTTGGGGCGCTCGAAGGTTTATATAGCATGCGATTATTTTTGGGGATCGTGTTTGTGTTTTTGACGGCTCCCGTCGTCAGTCATGTGTGTTGTCGCGCGGCCTATCGATCAGGCGTGCCGCTTGCCGAGGAAAGTGTGCAGGATGATTTGGAAGAAGTTTTGGGCGAGGAACACCGGAGGAGACAAGAGGAGAATCGGTGAGGGAGTAGTTTTATGGGCTATAAACGGACGAGGCGAGGAGATCGTCTGAAAGCGGTGGGGTGTCGGTGTTTATGCCCTTCGCGAATAAGCCATTGTTGCCGACCTAACGACGTTTGCTATAACGCATTAGGTAGTCAGAAGTGCCCGATGACGACGTAACACTTCAGCTATAACGCATTAGGTAGTCAGAAGTGCCCGATGACGACGTAACACTTCAGCTATAACACGTTAGGGAGTCAAAAGCGCCCGATGAAGACCTAACGCCATTCGCTATAACACGTTAGGGAGTCATATTCCACTGACGAATGGGAAACAATTAAATCTATTGATCATTGAAATCGCTTTCCATTATAATGAGAGCATCCTGATCCTGCCAATAAAGGGGGTATATCTTTGTGAATGTATCACTATTTATCACCTGTCTGGGTGACATGTTTTATCCGAATGCCGGTAAAGCCACCGTGGAACTTCTGGAAAAATTCGGCTGCACCGTTGATTTTCCGGAAGCGCAAACGTGTTGCGGGCAACCGGCTTTTAACAGCGGCTACCACAGGGATGCACGTAAAGTGGCCAAACAAACGATCGAAGCTTTTCAGGCTTCCTCATATGTCGTGACGCCGTCCGGGTCCTGCGCGGCGATGTTGCAGGAATATCACCATTTACTGGAAGGCGAACCGGAATGGCAGGCGGAAGCTGAAAAGCTGAGCGCGAAAAGTTATGAATTGACGCAGTTTTTCGTCGATGTGCTTCAGGTTGAAGATACCGGTGCTTCTTTTCATGCCAAAGCGACCTACCATACGTCTTGTCATATGATGCGTTTGCTTAACGTGACGGACGCGCCGCAAACGCTACTTAACCACGTCGACGGACTGGAAATGATCGACTTGCCCCGGAATTATGATTGCTGTGGGTTCGGCGGTACATTCGCCGTTAAAATGGCGTCTATTTCCAAGGAAATGGTCGATGAAAAGGTCAGTTGTATCCATGATACGGGCGCGGATATTCTCATCGGCGCCGACGCCGGATGTATGATGAATATCGGCGGGCGCATGGAACGCGAGGATAGCCCCATGAAAGTCATGCACATTGCCGAAGTCCTGAATCATACCGAAGCGAGGTGAAGCAAGTGCCACTAAGAGTGGGAGAAAAAGATTTCGAGCAACGCGTAAACACCGGTTTGGAAGACGCATTTATGCGCGGCACCGTCCGCTCGGCTCAGGAAAAATTACGGACGAGAAAACAAGCGTCCTCCGAAGAGCTCGGTGATTGGGAAGCATGGCGGACACTTGGGGAGGACATTCGATCGCATACCCTCGAGCATCTCGACTATTATCTTGAACAATTAAGCGACAAGGTGGCGGAGAGGGGCGGCCATGTTTATTTTGCCAAGACGGCTGAAGAAGGCAACGCCTATGTGCAACAAGTCGCCCGTGAAAAAGAAGCGAAAAAAATCGTGAAATCGAAATCGATGGTGACAGAGGAAATGTCGTTAAACGATGCTTTGGAGGATGATGGCCTGGAGGTCGTGGAGACCGATTTGGGGGAATACATTTTGCAAGTCGATGACCATGACCCGCCTTCCCATATCGTAGCCCCTTCCCTGCACAAAAACCGCACCCAGATCAAGGACGTTTTTGCGGATAAAAAAGGCTATGAAGAAAGCGACCATGCCGATGATATCACCCGTTTCGTCCGTGACGAACTGCGCGGAGATTTTTTGGATGCCGACATTGGCATCACCGGTTGCAATTTTGCCGTCGCTGAATCGGGAACGGTTTCGCTTGTTACCAATGAAGGGAACGCTGATCTGGCTACGGCCTTGCCGAAAACACAGATCTCGGTGATGAGCATGGAACGCATCGTCCCTACATGGGAAGAGCTCGATGTCATGGTGAGCCTGCTCTGCCGCTCCGCCGTTGGGCAAAAATTAACATCTTATATCACTGCCTTGACAGGACCAAAAGGTGAAGACGAAATCGATGGGCCGGAAGAGTTTCATCTCGTCATCGTTGATAACGGCCGCTCCGATATCCTCGGGACACAATTTCAGTCCGCCCTTCATTGTATCCGCTGTGCCGCGTGTGTGAACGTCTGCCCGGTCTATCGCCATGTGGGTGGTCACGCTTACGGTTCCATCTATAATGGCCCGATCGGCGCGGTGTTGACGCCACTGCTTGATGGCTACGAGGATAACAAGGACCTTCCTTACGCCTCTTCGCTCTGCGCCGCCTGTACAGAAGCGTGTCCGGTGAAAATACCGCTGCATGAGCACTTGATCGCTCATCGCCAGATCATTACGGAAAAAGAAAACCTCGGTCCCATGCCGGAAAAGTGGGCGATGAAAATGTTCGGTACGGGCGCATCCAAGCCGAAACTCTATCGCCTGGGATCCAAACAGGCGCATCGCGTTATGCGACCATGGACGAAAGGATCAAGTATTTCGAATGGTCCGGGGCCACTGAAAGCATGGACAAATGCTCGTGATATGCCTGCTCCAGCGAATGAACGTTTTCGCGATTGGTTTGCCAACCGAAGGAGGTCAGAGCCCGATGAGTAGAGGGAACATCCAGGGAAGAGAGAGTTTTTTAAATCAAGTCGCCGAAAAACTAGGGCGGCCGCGCAGTGAGCATGTGGAACGCCCCGAATGGCAGGCGCAACCACAATGGGATGTTTTTGCTGATGAAAATACCGACCAGCTCGTGGAACGGTTTAAAGCGCAATGCGATAACATCCATACTGATGTGATTGAAACAGACATGGACGGGCTTCAGAACGCGGTGGCGGAAACGATCGGTGCTTATCAGGCGGATTCGGTGATCATGTGGGCCGATGATAGACTTGAATGCGCGGGACTAGATGACGCGTTTCGCTCGCAGATGAGCGCTTTGGGTGTGGAATCAGCAGTGTGGGATACGGCAAAAGGGGAAGAAAACATCGGCGTTGCGGAACGCGCTAGCGTCGGTATTACTTACAGCGATATCACTTTAGCCGAATCAGGCACCGTCGTCCTGTTGGCCGCCCCCGAGAAAGGGAGGGTTGTAAATCTTTTCCCGGAAAATTATATCGCCGTCATCCCCCGCAGTTCGCTAGTCCCGCGAATGACACAAGCGACCCATCGCATTCATGAACGCGTACAAAACGGCGAAGATATTCCTTCGCAAATTCATTTTGTCTCCGGCCCGTCCAACAGCGCGGATATCGAGATGAGCCTCGTCGTCGGAGTGCACGGGCCGGTGCGGGCGACTTATATTCTTTTGGGGGATATTTGATAGGTATCAAAGGGCGGGTGAACCACCTCGAAAGGTACGAGAAGCGCGTAGTTATACCCCAAAAGCCTGCCGAGCCTGCTCGAGAGGTACGAGAAGCGTGTAGTTATACCCCAAAAGTCTACCGAGCCAACCTGAGAGGTACGGGAAGCGCGTAGTCATACCCCAAAAGCCCGCCGAGCCTGCTCGAAAGGTACGAGAAGCGCACTGTCATACCCCAAAAGCCCGATGAGCCAACCCGAAAGGTACGGGAGCGCGTTGCCATCACGCAAACACATCCTGCAAGTCCGCCTCCAACCCTGCAAATACCTCGGAGCGCACCGTTTGGTGAGCCTGCTTTAAATAGCTTTTATTGTTTATAATATCATTGTTCTCAAACGAGTAAACCAAAATGTGTTCATTGAATGGATCGACAATCCAGTATTCTTTCACACCACATTGTTTATATAGCTCAAGCTTTTTCAACATGTCTTTATTTCTCGTGGACGATGATAACACTTCGACCACAAGGGTTGGCGTGCCCTGATATTTGTCGTTCTCATCCAGATTGTCCTTGTCGCAGATGACCACTATATCCGGCTGGACCACGCAAATGTTGTTTTTCTCTTTGAAAAAGGTTACATCGAAAGGGGATGTGAGTGGCTCACACGTATTTCTTTTAAACCAGTTGTAAAATGTACCGTAGATCTCACCAACCACATGTTGGTGCTTATAGGAAGGGGAGGCCAGGTTATAGATAACACCGTCAATTAATTCAAATCTTTGTTCCGATGCCTCCGTTAACTCCAGAAATTCTTCATAGGTTACCCAGTCGCTCGAAGACCGGTATTCTGATCGTTCTTCTCTGACAGTGTCCGCGTCACGACAAGGGGAGATTTCAGCTATGTCTTTTCCGCTTTTCGTTACAAAAATCTCCTCACCCGCTTCCACGTACTTCAAGTATTTTCCGAAATGATTTTGCACTTCGGTTGAAGGTACTCTCATGTGTACAACCTCCATTTTAGCTAAGTTACGTATATTGTAACACTATCTTAGCTAAAATGGTGGTCGGTCTAGTTCTTATTCTCCGCCAGCTTATCCCGGTCCTTTGCTAGTGGAGGTTCTTCCATCCAACCGTTGTCAATCAGGATTTTGGCACTTTCTGCTGAGTATTTCATGATTTCGGCTGTTAAACGCGAATAATCGGTGATGATGTCTTTTCGCGGACTCATGGCCATGGCAGTGCCGTAATACCCGATACTCGTAGCGATAAGACCGCTTGTGAAAAACATCATGAGCTTGTCTGAGAAAGGCGCGACCGTGGAAGCGGTGACGCCTGCATCCGAGGTCAGAAGCCGGGAGATCGTCTTTATTGGCAGATAAGAAACCATCATGGCGGCTGAGCATACCGCCACCATCTATCATGAAAACAACTGATTTAGCGCAAAAAGTATAATCGTGACATATGTTGGTTATACTGATTGGTTTGCGCTGCTCCAATAATGGTTGTTTTCATACAAAAGTATAACTTTCTTATCATGCATAAGTGCAACTAAGGCTTTCGGAGCGACCGAGCATAGGTCGTGTCATTTAACAGGTGAGAACCCTGCTTGATAAGGCTCTAACCAAGCCATCAATAGCGAGTCTTGGTCTCAGTTGAGTAATCAACTGGGTTAAGCGTAGACAGTTAGGTCGTAGGCCTGAAAGTGATTGAGCCTCGTAAATAGTTAAAACGGGGAGGTTGACGGTGTCGAAAGACTGGAAAACGATACGCCGTATGTCGTTATCGGTGAGGTATACGGAGCTCCCTCGGGGTCGGAGAGCCAGGCATGCGATACAATGATGACACGAGAACTCGGGAGATCCTGTTTGTTCTTTCTTCAGTCGAAGAGAGTATGGTTGACCAAGCGATACAAAGCGAGGAAACCAGATGACGACAGGAAGTCGGATGACCGCGTAGTACCGATGACGTCGGGTAATGCCGAAAGAGGGAAGGCAAGTGTCACGCCGACATCACCTTAACAAGGGACACATTCCCTACACACGGAGGTAGTCATACGGAAACAAAACTTGCTAGGATAGCAGAACTGGCTAAGAACAACCCAGATATGACATTCACATCTCTTGCACATTTGCTGAATCGTGAATACCTCATGCAATGTCATCACCAACTTCCTAATCGTAAGGCAGCTGGGGTGAATGGGACAACCAAGCATACGTATGAGCAGAATCTTGAGGAGAATATAGAAGACTTAGTTTCCAGAATGAAACGAAAGGGTTATCGCCCCAGTCCAGCTAAGCGGGTATATATTCCAAAGGACGAAAAGGGAAAGAAAAGACCGCTGGGAATCCCTGAACATGAGGATAAGATTGTTCAGAAAGGAATGGCGCCCATCTTGAACGCCATCTATGAGAATGATTTTCTGGATTGTTCATTTGGATTTCGTCCCCAACGCAACTGCCATGATGCATTGAAGGTATTGAATGTATATATAGAGAGAAGATATGTGAATGACATCGTAGATGTGGACATCAAAGGTTTCTTCGATAGCGTTGACCACAAGTGGATGATGGAATTTCTGAGAGAGCGTATTGTAGACCCAAGCTTTCTCCGAATCATTGCCCGATTCCTTAAGGGCGGATACATGGAGCAGGCGAAACACTATAAGACAGAGAACGGAACGCCTCAGGGAAACCTTATATCGCCGATACTAGCGAATGTCTACCTGCACTATGTTTTGGACCTTTGGTTTGAGCAACATGTGAAGAAAAGAATCAAAGGGCAGGCATACCTTGTGCGATACGCAGATGACTTTGTCTGTTGCTTTCAGTACCATGAGGATGCGCATGCATTCTACGATGCACTCAAGTTGAGGTTGAACAAATTTAACCTGGAAGTGGCGGAGGATAAGACGAAAATTATTCCTTTTGGGAGGTTCGCTGAGGAAAATCATAAAAAGGCAGGGAAAGGGAACCCACCAACGTTTGATTTTCTTGGCTTCACCCATTATTGCGGCAAGAGCAAGAAAGGGAAATTTCGTGTGAAACGCAAAACAAGCAAGAAGAAAATAGCCTCCAAGCTCAAACAAACGAACCAATGACTGAAAGCTCATCGGCATCTGGACATGAAGGACATTGTCCGTAAACTAAGCCGTTCTCTGAAGGGTTATTACAACTACTACTGTATCACAGACAACGTAACCGCTGTGGTGTGGTTTCAGGATGCGGTCATCCAACAATTTTTCAAATGGATGAACCGGAGAAGCCAACGAAAGTCGTTCGGTTGGGAGAAGTTTCGGTTATTTCTTATTAAATTTCCCTTACCGAAACCAAGAGCCAAGGTAAACATCTATGAACTAAGAAACCATATTAGCTATATTCTGTGAAAGATGTTGGTGAGGAGTCGTGTGCGTTAATTGCGCCCGCACGGATCTGTGAGGGGGGAGGAGCACAATCCTACACAAAGGAGAGGCTCCCTCCTACTCGACCCAGGCTTGGCGATAAGCCAAGTTTTCTTTAAGTTTAGAGCTGAAGACTTCCACATGTTTTTCGGCAATTTCTTTCCCCTTAACCATATGTTTGCGAACCTCCGGATCTCCTGCCACCTGGCTAAATCCAATCAGCAGTGACTTTCCTAATATATTACGTTGACTGTTGGCGTGAAGGTTCCCCGTTTCCATAGCCGTAAGAGGGCGATTATCTCCCATCCATTTTCCGAGGAAATCGTGAGCGGTAACAAAATCGATACGATGAGGGGGCATGATCTCAGGAGAGCGGACAAACATTCCTTTGTCCAGCAAAAGATCGGTGGCCTGCTTATGAAGGTCGACGGTTTCGGTCATACACGCTGAATAATAGTCATGAACATCGGATCTTACGGCCATACCGATGGCCGCACTGTACGCATTCACACCTAACATTCCCATCATTTGCAGATAGGTAAGCATAAATCCATCGGTATACAATCGAGGAGCGTTCAAGTTGACGTCAGCTTCCTCAAAACCATTAGGAACGGGCCAGTTCTCACCATTAAAAAAATCTGTAAGCTGAGGGATGTGCGACTGCGACATTTCTAAAGCATGTTGAAGTAAAGCAGCAATATCCGGGTCTTCAACCGTTTCCAAAAAGTATTTCAACGTACAAATTGCCATAGTGTCCTATTGATAAGACGTCCAAAGCTGGGCGACCTCCGCAGATGATAAAGGTGCGTTATGTGTCGTTGCCACTGGCTTTCCCTCCAAAATACGCGTTTTAGCATATTTTTCTCATTCCCCCGGTTAATATTCACGTTTTCGCACCGGCTGCTCCGCAAACACATACGTATCTTTAGCTGCATTTAAGCCGGAAATAGCGAGAAGGAGACTGACCCCGGTCAGGATCAGCAGCGGCAAAACCCATCCGCCTGTGAAATCATAAAGGAAACCGAGCAATATCGGTCCGATGGCCGCCAATAAGTATCCGAATGATTGCGCCATGCCCGATAGTAGGGAGGCCTGCGGGGCCGAGGTTGTTCGTAAGTTAAACAAAATAAAAGACAAACTTATGCTGGCCCCCATGGATGCGCCAATAAAAAAAGTAAATATAAAATGAAGGAACAAAGAATTTCCGACAAACAATAAACCGATAAATCCGATGAAATAAAAAAAGATAATGACCAAAACGATGATCCGTTGATTTTGCAAGCGTGAGGCAAGGATCGGTGTTATAAAATTGGAAGGGAGGCCGCAAAGTTGCGTAAAGCTCAGGAGCCACCCCGCTGTGGCAGCACTGATGCCGTTTGCTTGCGCAATCTCGGGGAGCCAGGTGACTAAACTGTAAAAAATCATGGACTGCAACCCCATGAATGCGGTGACATGCCAAGCGAGCGGAGAGTGCCATAGTTTTGGGGCTGCTGCTTCATGTTTTCCGATTTTCTCGGGTTTTTGCGCGCCCCGTAGTTGGGTCGTCCACACCGCCATGGCCGTTACGGTGACCATGCACCAGAAGACGAGCGCGCCTTGCCAATCCAATCCCAGATTAATGGCAAGAGGAATGCTGAGTCCCGAGCCAACGGTTGCGAATAGGCTCATGGATGTTGTATAAACACTCGTCATGACCCCTGTATGTTTAGCAAATTTTAATTTTACAAATCCCGGCAAAAGGACGTTGCAGATGGCTATGCCGATGCCGATAATGGCGGTCCCCATAAATAAAGTGGTAGAATAGCCGCCTGATCGTAAAAGAATACCGATCAGCAGCGTAAAAAGTCCTGCAAAAATCGCCCATTCGATCCCCCATTTTCTCGCGAGCCTGGGGGCGGCGATGGAAAGGCCGGCAAATGCGAGCAAGGGAAGGGTCGTGAGAATCCCTGCCTGGCTATTCGTTAATTGCAGATCCTCCCGGATCATGCCGATAAGCGGCCCAACCCCCGTGATCGCCGGACGTAAATTAAAGGCGACGAGGATGATCGCGATTATGATCCATACCTTCGGGTTAAGTATACGCTTCTTCATGACGTGGGAGGACTCCTTTGTTGAAATGCTCACCTCCCTATTGTAGCACTAGAAAGAAAAGATGCCTTCCTAGGCATCTTAAAAATTGTTCCGAAACCATTCGCTCGCGGCTTCGACTTCAGTTTTTGTGAGTTGATGGCCGGTATCTTCCCAAAATAATTCGACGTTCGCTCCGGCCGCTTCCAGGGTTGAAGCCAGCTCTTCTGTTTCTTCCGGGCGGCAGATCGGATCTTGCTTTCCGGCTCCGATGAATACCGGAAGCTCTTTTTGCGAAGGGAGCGAAACATCCCGCAACGGAACCATCGGGTGATGCAGGAGCGCCCCTTTCAGCACATTTTCATAGTTATAGAGTAAGCTGGCCGCGATATTGGCGCCGTTGGAATAACCGACGGCGACGATGTTTTGACGGTCAAAACCGTAATCGTCAGCGCTTTTGTCGAGAAAATCGGCAAGCTCCTTCGTGCGATAGATGAGATCTTCTTTATCAAAGACACCTTCAGCCAGGCGCCGGAAGAATCTGGGCATGCCTCCTTCAGAGACGTTGCCACGCACACTTAATACCGAGGACTCAGGCGCAATCATCTCCGCCAGCGGCAACAAGTCATTTTCATCCCCGCCCGTTCCGTGCAAAAGCAGAAGAACGGGGGCCTCTTTGTTCGTACCTTCCTGGAAAATATGCTTCATTTAGTCATTCCCCCTGTTTCGTATCCAGCGGTTTGAGTTTGGCTTCAATTTGCTCTCTTTGGGGCTCCAGATATGGAGGCAACGAGAGCGACTCCCCTAGATGGGCGAGGTCTTCATCGGTAGCAAAACCAGGGCCGTCAGTCGCCAGTTCAAAAAGGATGCCGTTCGGTTCGCGAAAATAAAGGGAGCGGAAGTAGTAACGCTCGACAAATCCGGAATTCGGCAATCCGGTATCGTTAATATGATTGATCCATTTCTTTAATTCTTCTTCGTCATCAACGCGAAACGCGACGTGATGAACGCCGCCCCGGCCCTGACGTTCAAACGGGAGTTCCGGCGCTTTGATGATATGCACTTCTGCGCCGGTTCCGCCTTCGCCGGTTTCAAACACGAGGACGTCGCCGTCACCGGCGGTATAGTCAGCATTTTCTTTTCTGCGAAAGCCCATGACTTTTGTCAAGATTTGAGCTGTAGGCTCGGGGTCACGGACAGTAAGGTAAATGGGGCCGAGGCCGATGATGCCATATGCCTGTGGCACCGGAGCTTTCTCCCACGGAACTCCGCCCAAAACGCCGGTATTATTTTCATCAGAGACGAGAATGAGACGCTGGCCTTCAAAATCTTCAAAGGCAAGGGTGTTTCGTCCCGCGCGTATGCGGATGTCTTCATGGTCAACGCCATGCTCTTCAAACCGTTTCTTCCAATAGTCGAGGGCTTCGTCATTTTTCACCCTCAATGAGGTTCCGGATATACTGCTTGCTCCCCGGTAATTGGGCGCGGCCATCGGGATCTCGAAAAACGTAAGCTCCGTTCCCGGATTCCCGCGCTCATCTCCGTAAAATAGGTGATAAACGCCGACATCATCCTGGTTGACGGTTTTCTTGACGAGCCGCATACCCATGACTTCGGTATAGAATTCCACGTTTTTGGCAGCATTGGCGGTGAGAGCCGAGAGATGGTGAATGCCTTTTAATTCCATGTTTTTAAAAATTCTCCTGTTTTTGTAATTTCGTTAACAGCTCAAGCAGTTGTTTTTGTTCTTCCTTGCTTAACGCCTGGAATTGGGAGGCCTGGAATTGTTCTTGTTGGGGGACAACCTCTTGATAGAGGCGTTCTCCTTGTTCCGTCAGGGTAATGTATTTTGTTTTCCACTCTTGTCTGCGTGTTATTAATTCTCTATCTTCCATTTTCCTAATCAATTGCGTAATGTTGCCTTTGGAAACGAGTAATTTTTGGGCGAGTTCCTGTTGGGTGATCGGTTGATGAGCGCCGATTTGTACGAGGACGTCAAATTGGGCGATCGAGAGATCATAGGCAGCCAAGTGTTCGTTCGAGGCTTTTACGCTTTGATTATAGAAATGGGCAAGTCGGAACCATAGAAGCAGCCCCCGCTGCTTATCATGTTTGGATAATGTCATGGAGAACGCCTCCTTCAATCCTAAGTTTATAACTAAACTGATGAATTGTCAACATCGCGATCCAGATGATCTTTGATCTGCTCGGTTTCTGTGATGAACCATTCGGCATCATCGTGGTCGATGAGCTCGTTACCATACCTGGTGCATTCATAACATTGCAGGTAGGCTTCTTTCTGAACAGCGCTCATGTTATCGGTGATCCGATCCAACCAATCGGGGAGTGTTTCTCCGCCATCACGTCCGTATCCACGCTGACCGGCAAATGCTTCAAGACGCGTGACCGCCTGCCGTACTTGATTGCCATAAGCGGAACTATATTCGATTTTTCGGGACGCCCGCTCAGGTTGCTTAATCTTTTTAGAGAAAATAATCGGAGAAGTAGAATGATCACCCTGATCGTTTGGGAGATTCCTCATTTTTTTAAAAATAAAGATGGCAGCGGCGATGAACAGTAGTAAGATGACGACTGTCCCGATCCACTGGATATCAGCCGGCTCTCCGCCTCCTTGCAAAAGTTCTTCAAGCTCATTTTCCATGCCTTCTTCGCCTGGCTCGCTGGCAGGATCTTCAGTATCGGAAGCAAGGACAGATATCAACCATTCCAATCCGTAAAAAATCGGAGCGACCAGATAGCTGATGAATTGTGCCGCCCGCTCTGTGGCTGCCTGAAATAAAGATTCAAAAAGCGGAAGAACCATGAGCAAAACTAAGATCACCGCGCCAAGCATGCCAAACCAGCCGCTCACCCAGGGAAGGGGGCGGGTGTATGTTTCTTTTTTCGTGACGTAAGTGCCTATGACGTATAAAATAACGCCCACGATCATGAGCACAAGATAAAGGAAAAGCTGCCCGCTAAAAGTTTCCCCGGCAGAGAACGTGTCATACCCCCAGGTGATCAGCAGCCAGAGGCTGATATAGACGAGAAAGCGTCCGGTTGAGAGATCTTCAGGGGTAAACGGACGCGAAGCCTGCACACGCCAGGGGGTGAGCAATAAAACGATCCCCATCCATACAAGGTCAAGGTTGAAAAGAAAAACCCCGAGGAAAGCGAGGAGAACATAGGCAGCACCCATCGTTATCCTTTGCCGTATCAAAACCGTTACTAAACTAACGATAAAAACAAATCCGATCATGGGAAGAATGGAGAAGGTCAGATCGGAGAAGGCATAAAAGAGATAGGTGATCCCCAAGATCAGATTGATATCAATGCCCATATAAAACACATGTAGAGCGTTACGCGTTTCCATATGCCCCCTCCTCCCTGTGCTTCAAGACCGTATAAGGCGCGAGATAAGCGGCTTCTCCATTGGAGGACCGTTCAAGCGTGCTTAAGGTTTGCCCTTTTTTCTCCAGGGTACGGAGTTGATGATCATCCGCAGGAAGGCGGCGGCCGACGTGAATCCAATGGGCGGGTTGTTGGCGTCGATACATTAAATCCGCGATCATTTTGGCATACGGAATCGTGAGCGTATTATGTTTCGTGATGCTCGCCAGTTGTTCCAGCATCTCGGCCAAGTGGCCCTCTCCGCCGCTCGGCGGGGTAAACAAATAGGGGACGCCGCCATTGATCTGGCGGTTAATGGCAAGCCCAATCTCCAGATCATTTTGGATGCCAACGAAAGCTAAATAGGCACAATGTTCAATCAGCGCGTCTAAATCTCCGGTAATGCCATAGCCATCCGAGAGATTGACGCTGACCAGCATGCTTTGATCAGAAACCGTTTCATATTGTTTCGTCTGTAACTGCTGCATTTTTGCGGATGCTTTCCAGTGAATATCCTTGAAGTCGTCTCCATACTCGTAATTCCTCACGCCGGTGGGCATTAAGCGATCCCGGTATAAGGCGTAAGGTCGTGCAAAGGCTCCTTCATAAGGAGTGAGAGGCCGATGTTGTTCAGCGACGAATCGCTGCCCGGGAAGGACGACGGCTTCCTGGTTACCCTTCGTATCCAGTTCAACATGGACGTTCCCAAGCCCTGTCCAGTTGGGAATTTTCAGGGAAACGGCGCGCACCCGGGCAATTCCGCGTGCGTGTGCGGTGAACGGGATCGTGACTGTCCGGGATTGCTGCCGTCCGATGGAACATTTGGTTGCTACACGCTGAAGCCCGGTCGTCGTGTCTTCTGCCGCGACTGAAGGCGATTGGACGTATCCATCGAAGTCTACCGTTAGCACACATTGAAAAATCGGTGGTCCGTCATTTTTCAATGTCAATGTAAAATAACCGTCATGGCCGATGAAATAGCGGTGTCTTTGCTTTTTTTCAAAAAGCTCCAGATTTCGTCCGAGCGAACGCAACATCCGCTGGGATAGAAGCATCCAGATAAAACCGAAAGCCGCGAGCGCGAACCATGCATAACTGCCTGAAAGAAATGCCACGAACGTTATGAGCGCGAATAAAATCAGCCCTGCTTCCGTTGCGTTTCCCGTTTCCACATGGCGGTTCATCGTTGTGAGCCTTCTTCGACCGGAACCGGGACATTTTCCAGCACTTCATTGAGGATATCTTCGACCGACTTTGTCATGTAGCCTTCCATTGACAGCAACAATCGATGAGCCACGGCATAAGGGGCGATGGTCTGGATGTCGGTTGGTGTTACATACGCTCGTCCCTTGATAAAAGCGAGTCCCTTTGCAGCCCGCAACCAGGCAATCGTGCCCCGCGGGCTCACTCCGACGTTCAGCAGCGAATGGGTCCGTGTTTCCTGTACGAGCGCCAGCAAGTACGTTTCTACATCCCGATGAATGGTGATCCCTTCTACTTCCCGTTGCAGAGCTAAGATATCGTCCGCGTTCAGTACGGGAGGAGGCAGGTGTTCTCTTTGGCGCGCATGCCTTTGCAAAAGCGTTCTCTCCTCTTCAAAGGCCGGGTACGCCATCGGGATTTTCAGAAAAAACCGATCCAATTGCGCGGCCGGCAGCGAGTATGTACCTTGTTGGGATTCCACGGGGTTTTGCGTTGCGAGGACGAGAAAAGGCGCGGGAATCCCATGTGTTTCCCCGTCTATGGTTACTTGTTGTTCCTGCATGACTTCCAGCAGACTCGATTGTGTTTTCGGTGTGGCGCGATTCACTTCGTCGGCGAGCAAAATGTTCGTAAAGATCGGTCCCTTATGAAGATAAAAGGCCTGGTCCTGGGGATGAAAAAAACGAAGCTCCGTCACATCGCTCGGTAAAATGTCCGGCGTGAATTGAATGCGTTGAAAATCCACATTTATCACTTGCGCGAACGTTTTTGCCAACAATGTTTTCCCTGTGCCAGGCACGCTTTCCAGTAATATATGACCGCCGTTGAAAAGCGCGACCAATGTGAGATCAATGACATTATCCTGCCCGATGATGATCTCCTGTAAGGCATCTTTCATTCGTTGAATTCGCTTCATTTTCCAATCACCGCCATTTCCATTCTATTTTTTCACACAAATAGATGAATGAAAAGCACCGATAAAGGGTAAGGCAAAACAGAGACATCCGAAGGAGGCTGGACGATGAACTATCGACAATTGGGAAATACAGACATACAGATTTCAGAAATAGGTTTGGGCACGATGAGTTTACCCCTCGACCAGAAAAAAGCTACGGCCATCGTTGATGCAGCACTCGAGAAAGGCGTCAACTATTTCGACACCGCCGATTTGTATAAATACGGGGAAATTGAAGAGCTGCTCAGCAAGATTATCAAAGGCCGCCGCGATGATTTTATTTTAGCCTCCAAGGGAGGAAATCACTGGGAGAAGGGAAAAGACGACTGGTTTTGGGACCCGTCGAAGGCGTATATCAAAGAAGCCTGTAAGGCGAGTTTACAAAGGCTCGGGACCGATTATCTCGACGTTTACCAATTGCATGGTGGCACGATTGACGACCCCATCGATGAAACGATCGAAGCTTTCCAGGAACTTCAACAGGAAGGACTCATTCGCGAGTGGGGAATATCTTCAATCCGGCCAAATGTGATTAAAAGATATGCCGATGCAGGCATTTCCAGTGTGATGATGCAGTATAGCTTGCTTGATAGGCGGCCGGAAGAGGCGATGCTCGATTTTCTGCACTCGCTCGGGATTAGTGTGATCGTTCGTGGCCCCGTTGCGAAAGGAATGCTGAGTGCGAAGGCAGAAGAAAAAGTTCCGGAAAATGGCTACCTCGGACATACCCGTGCGAAAGTGATGCGTGCCGCCGAAAAAGTGCAGCAAACGCGAGGAAGAGAAGCAGCTGCACAAACGGCTATTCAATATGTGCTGAAGCACCCGGCTGTCACCTCGGTCGTCGCGGGAGCAAGTACGCCGCAGCAAGTGTTTGAAAATATCGGTGCTTCTGAATTGGAACCATTAACGGATGAAGAACACGCGCGCTTACAAGGAAGCATACAGGCTGAAATCTATCAACAACACCGCAACTAGAGGTGAGAGGTGGGAAACGAAGCTAAATGTTCGACGCGCGGACAGTATCTAAATGGTTATCGTTGACAAAGAAGAAATACCTTGGTATGATTAATCTCGAAATCAAGATAAATCCGAAAGCAGTGACTTAATTATGGAAGACAAAGATTTATCGTTAAAACTGCTCGTTGTGTTAATGAAGGCTGAGCATGCGATTGCAGATGCTACACAAGCCGATATGAAACGCTACGGGTTAACACCTTCCGAGTTCGCGGTTCTGGAATTGTTGTACCATAAAGGGGACCAACCGATTCAACAGCTTGGAAAACGCATTTTGTTAACGAGCGGAAGTCTCACCTATGTCGTTGACAAATTGGAGCAAAAAGATCTGTTGAGCCGGGTGCGTTGTACCGAAGACCGTCGCGTCGTTTACGCTTCGATTAATGACAATGGCAAAGAACTGATGGCTCGCGTCTTTCCGCAGCATCGGGAGTCCGTCGATCAAATATTCGCGCGGCTGAACACGGAAGAAAAGGAAACGATGATCGAGTTGCTGAAACGAGTAGGGTTGGCTCTTGATGAGTAAAATAGCTGTGAATGCTTAAAACATAGGAGGTTATAAAATGAGTAACGTGAAAGTAGCTGTGATCTACTACAGCTCCACAGGTACCAATTATCAGTTGGCGCGCTGGGCAGAAGAAGCGTTAAAAGAAGCCGGACATGAAGTGAAAGTTGCGCGTGCACAGGAGCTTGCCCCGGCTGAAGCCATCGCGCAAAATCCGGCCTGGGAGCAGCACCTGGAAGAAACGAAAGACGTTCCCGTGGCGTCACCGGATGATCTGGACTGGGCAGACGCCTTTATTTTCAGCACACCGACCCGTTTTGGAAACGTCCCGGCGCAAGTCAAGCAACTCCTCGATCAAGCGGGCGGGCTCTGGGGGCAAGGAAAACTTGTCAACAAAGTCGTCAGCGGCATGTCTTCGGCCATGAACCCGCACGGCGGCCAAGAAGCAACCGTCAAGTCGCTTTACACGACGATGATGCACTGGGGAGCCATCATTGTTCCGCCGGGATACACCAGTGAAGCGGCTTTCACTTCCGGCGGGAATCCATACGGAAACTCCGTGACGGTCGATGGCGAAGGCAATATGCAGGAAGATGTGGAACAAGTGGTCAAGGACCAGGCGAAACGCACAGCACAAGTTGCCGGCTGGGTGAAAAACGGCCAGTAATAAGAAAAGAAACCAAGCCTGATTTCAGGCTTGGTTTTTTCATGAGAAGATCTCATCAATCTGCTCAATCTCGTTTTCAGTCAGGTTAACCTCGGCCACTTTTAAGTTATTCGTGACTTGTTCCGGGCGTTTAGCGCCGGGAATAATCGCGTCAAGCGACGCTCGGGAGAAGTACCAGGCGAGAACAATGTGCGCCACTTCTTCCCCTTTTGCATTTGCGATGTCACGTATTCGCTCGACTTTTTCCAGATTTCGTTTAAAATTCTCGCCCTGAAAGGCGGGTTTTTTCGCACGTAAATCCGTAAACGTTGCGTTTTCGTCATATTTGCCCGCCAGGAGGCCGGCTTCGAGGGGGAAATACGGGATGAACGTAATGTTTTCCTGAGCCGTATATGGGAGCAAATCCTGTTCGGCTTCCCGCGCGAGGAGATTGTATTCGGATTGAAGAACGTCAACATAGCCGTCTTTGTTCGCTTCTTGCAGCAAGTCAATATTGAAATTGGATACGCCGATGGCGCGAATCTTTCCTTCATCTTTCAAGTCTTTTAATGCGCCGACGGCTTCAGCTTTCGGTGTGTCTTCATCAGCGTAGTGGATGTAAAATAAATCGATATGGTCGGTTTTGAGCCGACGCAGACTGTCGTCGACGGCTTGCTTCAAGAAGGCCGGCGAATTGTCCATGACCACTTCTTCTTCGACGAATTTATGGGCGCCTTTCGTTGCGAGCACAATCTCCTCTCGCTTATATTCAGCCATCACCTCGCCGATGAGTTCCTCTGAGCGCCCCAAGCCGTAGAAGTAAGCGGTATCGAGGTGATTGATGCCATTGTCGAGCGCCTCGCGGACAACGTTTTTGCCTTGCTCTTCATCAAGGGCGTCCGGATAAATGTTATGCCCGCCAACCGCGTTTGTGCCCAGGCCGACGGGATGGACGGCAACGTCAGATTTGCCTAGATAAATATGATGGGTCATAGGTATGTTCCCCCTGTCAATAATATAGTATACCGATCAGCATTTAATACTATAACACACCATAGGCTCACAATCGATAAATAGCACCGTATTTATTTTGCAAATAACGATTAAATGCCCCGGCATCAATTTGTTGTGGTGATACCACTTGCTCTTCATACACATTTTCCCGCAGCCATTCGTGCATGTTCGTCCCCTCCATTTGTTCATACCACTGGGCGGCTTGTGCGTATGCGAAAGTTTTCGCAGCGGCATGGCCAAATTGAGCGGTAGCCCAATGCTGTTCCTGCAGCACGCCGGTGTTATCGTAGGGAACGGCCAGGCCGGTCGCCTGCTGGATTTTTTCGGCCCAGAGACCCGGCAAATCGCGGGTGGCAATACTCCTCTCCATGATTCCTTTTTCCAGTTCATAGCGTACTTGCAGATGTAGCGGTTGCGTCAGTTCATTGGCTTCTTTGCGAATGATTGAAAGCTTCGCGGCATTGATCCCTTCATAAAATTCCTCAACGGACACCTTTGCGAATGAAGAGGGCGCTTGTCGTTGAAAGCGCGTATAATAGCGATCCCAGAATGATTTACTTTTACCGATGAAATCTCCCCAGAGTGTTTTTTGAGCTTCGATGTCACTCGTAGGCGTTGCTCCCCGCAACAGAGCCGTTCGATTTTGCTCGAAAAGAGCATGTCCTCCCTCCGTGAACACATGCATAAGTCCTGCCTGCACATTTCCGTCAATGTAAGGCAAGCCTACACGCACGTCGTTGTCCTGGATGGTAAGGGTAAAAGGTTGCCCGGATGAGTCCAGGCGCCCGGCCTGAAAATCAAATCCGATCTCCTGTAAAATATCATTCGCGATCGCCGACTGGTCGGCCTCCGGAAACGAATAATACAAAAAGCCTGTTTTTACACGGTGTTCAGCATCTTTTATTTTGCCCATCAGGGGATGAATAGAGCCCTTCATGTCAGAAAATAACCGGTCCATCTCTTTGACCGTCAAGCCCGGTAGGTGATTGTCCAACACGGCATCATACGGGTGATCAGCATACCCTTTCATGTCTGCAAATTCATGTTGCCAGGCGACGAGTTTATCGAATTGTGGTCGGAAGATGGAGAAATCGTCCGCTTTTCGGGCCTCATGCCAGGCGGAAGCGGCTTTTGCTGTTTGTTTTTCATAGGCTTGATAGTCCTTAAAAGAGATCATCCGCAACCGTTCGCTTTGCTTTAGCAAATGTTTGAGCGTCGCTTGCACATGGGTTGGCAGTTCAGCTGAATCGACGGATTGTAATAAATCCTCGGTTTCCCTGGACGATAACAGATTGTAGATATCGGTCGTGAGCACGTGGACGGCGTCCATGCGCGTTTGTTTGCCCTTTTTTGAACTTGTCACATGGGCATCCCATTGCAGTAAAGATAACGATTGTTCATAGGCTGCCAGACGACTGAGGAAGGATAAAAACGTTTGATTAGACATAGGTCTCTCCTTTTAGGTTATTTCTTCCAGTTTTGCCTGTAGTGAAAATATCTATTCCTGCATAATTTTCATGGCTTGGGGGAGGATAGGCTGGTAAATGACTGAATGGAGGAGGCTGGGCATTTATCATGGCTGCAAATGAGAGCACTGCAATGGAAAAACAACCGGCGCTGGAGCATATTGTTGTGTTGAGGGCGGCGGTCTTACGCTGTTTGTTCGTCTATGCTTTCGTGTTTATCGCTATCTTTATTTTGCTTCGTTTTTATGTTGATCTCTTAACCGGCGATCACAACTTGGTGATGCTCGGCCCGCTGGATGCGTTGCGGCTTTATTTTACCTTAGCTGGCGTATTGGGTCTGGGCTTTTCGGCTCCGTATTTGGCCTATGAGGCTTGGCGTTTCGTGAAGCCGGCTTTGAATGAAAAAGAAGCCGGCGCCTTGTTTAATTATGTACCCGCGATTTTTCTTTGTTTTGTGACCGGACTTGCTTTCGGCTTTTTCGTCGTCCATCCGCTCGCTTTTTCTTTTCTTATGAATCTCGGGGAAGTGCATTTTGAGATGATGATCACGGCCCAGGAATATTTTTCGTTTATGGTGATGTCGACCGTGCCCATCGGTTTCTTGTTCGAATTGCCGGTGGTACTTATGTGTTTGACGTCGTTTGGACTCCTTAACCCCTATTCGTTACGCAAAGTTCGCAAGTACGCGTATTTCGCGTTATTTTGCATTTCGGTACTGATCACGCCGCCGGATTTTTTAACGGATGTTCTCATCGTTCTCCCGTTTATTCTCCTATATGAAATCGGGATTGTATTATCAGTCGGCGTCTATAAGCGCAAGCAGGAAGAAGAAGCCACCGAGGTTTGACGGGCATCATTCCGGGGAACATATATGTGAGGAGTGATGTGAATGAACGAGAAGATTTTTATTAGCCCCAGTAAATATGTACAGGGAAAAGATGTGACCGATTCGGCCGGGAAGTATGTGGCCGATTTCGGAAAGAAAGCATTGGTGATAGCCGATGAAATAGTCTGGGACATCGCCGGCAACCGGGTGAGCGGCAGTCTGAAAGAAGCCGGACTTGACATTGTGGAAGAAAAGTTTTCGGGAGAAGCTTCTGAGACAGAAATTAAGCGCATTGCGGATGTTGCCAATGAGAATAACGTGGATATCGTTGTCGGTGTCGGAGGCGGAAAAGCGCTGGATACGACAAAAGGGGTTCGTGACCTTATGAATGAGGCTGCCTGTGTCATCGTTCCGACGACCGCTTCAACGGACGCGCCGACAAGCGCCCTTTCCGTTATCTACACAGAAGGCGGCGTTTTTGAACGCTACAGTTTTTTCAAAACGAATCCCGACCTTATTCTGGTTGACCCAAAAGTGATCGCGGGCGCTCCCCCGGAGCTTTTGGCTGCCGGTATTGCTGATGCCCTGGCAACCTGGGTCGAAGCTCGTACCGCCTATGAAGGGCGTGGCTCAACGATGGCTGGCGGCCAGGCAACGATTGCCGGACAAGCCATAGCGAAAAAGTGTGAAGAAACGTTGTTTGATTACGGGCTGCTTGCTTATGAAGCGAATAAACGGCAAGTCGTTTCACACGCACTTGAACAAGTGGTGGAAGCGAACACCTTATTAAGCGGGCTTGGATTTGAAAGTGGCGGGCTTGCTCTCGCGCATGCTGTTCATAATGGTTTCACCGTTTTAGAAGGGGACATCCATCATAAAAGCCACGGAGAGAAGGTTGCCTTTGGCATTCTTACTCAGCTTACTCTGGAGGCGCGTAATCAATCGGAAATTAATCGTTATATTGAACTGTTGGAAAAACTGGGATTACCTACGACGTTCGAAGACCTTCATATTGAAGACATCGAACGCGAGAATCTTGTGAAAGTCGCGGAAACCGCCATGCAGGAAGGCGAGAGCAGTCATAATATGCCCGCGGTCCCCACCCCTGATGACGTCGTCGACGCGATGATCGCCGCGGACCAGTATTCGAAAGCGTATAAGAGAGAACGTGGATAATGTCGTGCGTAAAAATCCCTGCCATTCAGTCGAGTGGCAGGGATTTGTTTGCAAAACATGACGAAGATCAATCTGAAAGGGGTCACCTGACGCTCACTGCAGCTTTTCCGCTAACGTACTGTAATAATCGCAAATCGCTTCTAACCCTTTATCAAAATTTTCGAGGTGAAAATGTTCATTGGGCGCATGAAAATTTTCCGTGGGTAGGCCGAAGCCCATAAGAACAATGGGTATATCGAGAATGTCGCTGAATGTTTCCGCGATCGGCAGTGTTCCGCCCATGCGGGTGTATGCAGTGTCTTTGCCATACGCTTTGGCAAGGCTATCACCTGCCGCCTGAATCGCGGGATGATCAAAAGGCGTGACGAAAGGTTTACCCTTGTCAAACGGCGTCGTTTCGATGGTAACCGCATCCGATGCCTGCTTTTCAACATGTTGTTCGAGCAATTGCAAAATACGGTCCGGATCCTGGTCGGGCACGAGGCGACAGCTTATTTTTGCACTTGCTGCCGACGGCAATACTGTCTTGATACCTTCGCCCTGAAAGCCGCCGTGCATGCCGTTAATTTCCAGCGTCGGCCTTACCCACGTCCGTTCCAGAAACGTGTATCCTTCCTCGCCGTATAACGCCGGGACATCCAGATCGGCGCGGACCGCTTCGTCATCATGGCCGAGTGCGTCATAAGCTTCTTTTTCATCCGTCGTTAAAGGGATGACATCATCATAAAAGCCTTCCACGCTTATGCGCCCGTTGTCATCGTGCAGGGAAGCGAGCAGATCAGCGAGTGCATGCAACGGATTCGGCACGCCGCCCCCGTACAGACCGGAATGCAGATCGCCTTTGGCCCCTTTCACATCGATCTGCAGCCCGCAGATCCCGCGGAGCCCGTAACAAACCGTCGGCTGGCCTTTTTCGAGCATCGGGTTATCGGAAATGACGAGCACATCAGAAGCTAACAATTGTTGGTGTTTTTCTGCGAAAGTATCCAGATGTGGGCTGCCGATTTCTTCTTCCCCTTCAATGCAAAATTTTACATTCACAGGCAATTCTCCGTAAGTGCTCATTAACGTTTCAACCGCTTTTATGTGCATGAAAACCTGGCCTTTATCATCCGTGGCCCCGCGAGCATAGATTTTCCCGTCGCGAATCTCCGCTTCAAAAGGAGGTGTGTCCCATAGTTCCAGGGGGTCGACCGGCTGCACATCGTAATGCCCGTAGATCAATACCGTCGGTTTCCCTTCGGCGTGCAGCCAATCGCCATAAACAACGGGGTGCCCCTCAGTCGGCATGATGCTGACATTTTCCATTCCAATCTTTTTTAACGACTCTGCCATCCAGGCGGCGGCTTCTTCGATGTCTCCCTTATGTTCAGGTAAGGCACTGACGCTCGGAATCGCCAATAAATCTTGTAACTCCTGTAGATGGCGGTCTCTGTTTGCCTGTAATGCCGTTTTTACCTCTTGCATTGTGAATCCTCCTCCTGACTATAAGTCCTATTATAACGGAATGAGGAAGCGATAGGAAGAAAGTGATTGTGTTATATTATTTCTTACATTATACTGCAGATCACTGCCGATATGGATATGACGATGGTACTGTTCGACGAAAGAGCAGTCGCCGATATTCGAAAAAATCTATTGATCAATGAATAAATCCGCAATATTTTCTTGAGAAATTGTGAATAAACAGCTACAATAAAGAGGAATTCCCTAAAGACATAAAAGAGAGAAATTGTCTTTAAAATCAGACAGGGAGGGCAATGTTGTGAAAAAATTTAAAAACAGAGTTATCGGCGGTGTGCTTGTGTTCTCATTAAGCGGTGTGCTCGCGGCCTGTGCGGACGAACCGCAAGAGGGTGAAGAAGACGCAGGCGCAGATGATGCAGAAGAGAACGGGGCGGAGGAAGATGAAGACGAGGATGAGGAGGGTGATGAAGCAACGAGCGAGGGGGGAGATATGGTCTTAGCGATGGGATCTGACGCGGTAGACCTGGATCCCCATGGGTCCAATGACACCTCATCCACACATATTCGTTCAAATCTTTACGATAAACTCGTTGATTATGACGAAAACATGGAACTCGAACCGGATTTGGCTGAAGATTATGAGCAAATTGACGACAACACGTGGGAGTTTAACTTGAAAGAGGATGTTACATTCCATGATGGAGAGCCCTTCGACGCAGATGACGTCGTGGCTACGCTCGAACGCGTGATTGATCCGGATTTTGCTTCAGAAAAAGCGTTCTTGTATGAAATGATCGAGGAGATCGAAGCGGTCGATGAACATACGGTCCAAATTACGACGGAGTACCCGTTTGCCCCATTGGATGCCCACCTGGCCCATGATGGTGGAGGAATGATGAGTGCAGCGGCGATCGAGGAAGATGAAAATGATGAACGGAACCTCGATACAGAGCCGGTAGGTACAGGACCCTTTGAATTGGAAAATTGGGACCAGGGAAATGAAGTGGTGCTTACGCGGAACGATGATTACCATGGTGGAGAGATAGCGCTTGATTCTGCGACGTACACGGTTGTAGATGAACAATTGACGCGAATCGGCATGCTCGAGAATAACGAAGCCCATGTTGCCGATGATATTGAACCTTCGCAGATGGATCAATTAGAAGAGATGGAAGGTGTGGACGTTTCTTCCGTTGAAAGCTTGCGCCTCGATTATGTTGGCATGAATAATGAAGAAGAACCTTTTGATGATCCCGATGTCAGACGCGCCATTAACATGGCCGTGGACAAAGAGACCATTATTGAAGGCGTCTATGAGGGATACGGCGAAGAAGCGATTGGCGCTTTGAATCCACTGGTGTTCGGTTATAGCGAAGACATTGAACCGGTTGATTATGATGTGGACGAGGCGGAGTCCTTAATGGATGATGCCGGTTATGAGGATGGTTTTGAAACAACTTTGCTCGTCGAAGATGTCGACCAGGTCAATTTGCAGATCGCTGAAATTCTTCAACAACAACTCGCCGAAATTGGCGTGGATATGTCCATTGAGCAGCAAGAATGGGGGGCCTTGCTGGACGCGACAGCTGAGGGCTCATATGAAATGGTGATGCTCGGGTGGACGACAGTGACCGGTGACGCGGACTACGCGATGTATCCCCTTTTCCATTCCGATAGCCACGGAGCTCCTGGAAACCGGACCTTTTATGACAATGAAGAGGTCGACGAACTCCTGGATGCTGGACGTGAAACGGCCGATGATGATGAACGTATCGAAATCTATTCGGAGGCCCAGCAAATCATTAATGATGAAGCGACCGTTGTCCCGTTGGTCCACGATGACTTCCGCGCAGGTGTACACGAGAGTGTCGAGGGATTCATCCATTATCCGGATGCCCAATTTGACTTGCGGGACGTAGAACTCGTAGACGACGAGGTAGACGGCGGCGGTTATTAATTCTGAGGCTATTCACCCTTGGAAGTCTCTCTGAGGCTTCCGGGGTTTTTTTATTGGCAGGTAAGAAAGTATAAACCACTTTCTTATCCTGCATAAGTGCAACTAAGGCTTATCGCCTTAAAGGCTTGGCGATAAGCCAAGTTTTCTTTAGAGGAGGGAATTTGATTTATGAAATGGGGAAGAGCGTCCGCCGTTTTGTTGCTATTACTGCTGACGATCGCATGTTCCGACGAGGAGCAGGCGGAGGGTGAAAATGAAGAAGAAGCGACAAAATCAAAAGAAGATTTAAGCGCCGCTGCTAATATTGAAACAGAAGAACTGGAGAATGAACCTTATGGTGAAGATATCGGACTGACAGTAGAGGAGCCTTTATATGAAACCTTCGCTGCAGAGGGCTCTTTTACTTTGGAGGGAAACATAGAAGCAAATGATTCTTTAAATGAAGATTACCTGTGGGTCATCCTTGACACCGGTTTTGAAGATGAAACAGAAGCGGGGGACGATTCTTTTGAGTATTTTGTACCCATTGCAGAAGATGGCTCTTTTGCCGAGAATATTGTGTTGCATTCCGGAGAATATGATCATCAGGTGACTGTGCGTATTCCGAGCAACGATTCCAGCGAGGAAGATACGTTTTACGACGGTGTTCAGGCTGAAGTGCATAATGTCAATCAGGAGATTCAGCGGGAGGTTGAATATACACAATTAGGCCATGAATATGGGCTATCGATTGAAGAGCCGGCCGAAGGGTATATGGAAGTGGGAAACACGGTGCCGGTAGCCGGGACATTGCCCGACGCCGGTGAGGATGATCTCGTTATGATTCAGGTCGACAAGGACGGGGAAGACTTTCAGTTTACCGTTCCGGTTGAAAATGGAGCATTCGAGGCAGATATCCCTTTAAGTTTCGGTGAAGGGATCCACACCATCAGTGTCATGGTTTACGTCGAGGAAGAGGAGCTCTATTACGACGGGGCTTATTTTCTGGCCGAAGCCGACTCCGATGAGGAATTGGTGCAAGTGGAGACATATAATGAATACTATGAAAACGGCATTGAGTTAGTCGAACCGACGAACACAAGCTCTCATGAGTATGAAGGAAACGAATTCAGGATCGCCGGGGAGATCGATCCTGAAGTCGGGGGAGCCGATGAGATCACTCACATGATCGTTACTACTGAATATGAGGATGAAACCGCTAATTACTATCTACCCGTCGAAGATTATGCATTTGATGATACGATATGGTTTCGATTCGGGGAAGGCGAGTACGATATTACCGTCAGTGTCCCGGAACCGTGGGAAGACGGGAATGATTATTTTGAGTTCTTTGGTGTGGCTTCCTTTTCCCAGGAAGTTGAGGGTGCTGAGGACCAGCGCAGCTTACTTCCGTCTGTGGGTATTGAATCTGATGATCCCCGTATCGAAGAAGTGGCGGAAGAGGCTACCGAAGGTTTAGACGATGATCGGGACAAAGCCGAAGCGGTCTATGAGTATGTAGCAACTAACGTGAGCTATGATGTGGAAAAACTGGAGGATAATCTCTTTGAGATGGATGATAGTGCTCTGAAGACGCTGGAGACAGAAGAAGGCGTCTGCCAGGACTATGCTTTTCTGGCTATTGCGATGCTTCGGTCGCTCGGAATGGAAGCCAATTATGTCGCGGGTAATGTCGGTCTGGAACGGCATGCCTGGGTGGAAGTCATGGTCGATGGCGAATGGTTGGAAATGGACCCCACCTGGGGGGCCGGTTACATTGAGGATGACGAATTCGTTTTCGATTATAATGAGGATTATTTTGATCCCGATGAAGATTTTCTGGAGGAAACACACAACCGGACGGAAATTATTTATTAAAGCGCACGTATTTTTCGCAACGTTCATATTGATCCAGGGTTTGGGTCAAGTTAAAGGTAAGTGATCTTTAATTTGTCCCGAAAGGATCTTAAATATTTTATGAAAAAATACAGCGTGCTCATCTTTTCAGTGCTTGCGATTGTCATATTGGTGGCGGTCGGTTTCTTACTGCCTCAGCAATTGGAGAGTTTCACCGGAGGATTACAGCTTTTGATTAGCGAATCCTTCGGTTGGTATTACCTACTGCTTGTTACCCTATTTTTACTTACGAGCATATACTTTCTTTTTAGTCCGGCAGGGAAACTGAAATTGGGGAAGCCGGATGAAGAACCGGAATTTGGGAGAATTTCATGGATCACCATGTTATTTGGTGCAGGGCTAGGGATTGGACTAGTGTTTTTTGGGGCTTATGAACCGTTAAGCCATTATGCGATACAATCACCGACCGGAGAACTCGGTACGCCGGAAGCGGCTACGAATGCATTGACTTTCTCCTATTTTCACTGGGGGCTACACGGATGGGGCGTTTATAGCATCCTTGCTCTAGCTTTAGCCTTTTATCATTTTCGCAATGACCATCCGGCGTTGATCAGTTCAACACTACGACCCATCTTGCGAAACTCGGTAAAAGGATTTGTAGGCAAGCTCATTGACATCGTGGCGGTGATCGCGACAGTGATTGGTGTGGCCACGTCACTTGGGTTTGGCGCTACGCAATTAAACGGAGGGTTTTCCTATTTATTTGGTTTGCCCACGAACTTTTTTACGCAAGTGATTATCGTTCTCGTTATTACCGTTCTATTTATGATTTCTGCATGGTCGGGTTTAGCGAAGGGCATTCGTTGGTTAAGTAATACGAATATGTTGATCGCGGGAGTGCTGTTTATCCTGATGTTGATCATCGGGCCGACGATCTTCAATCTTAATTTGTTTACCGATACGCTCGGAAATTATATACAAACGTTACCAAGGATGAGTTTCCGTATTGCCCCTTTTGATGCGGAAATCAGAGATTGGATTAATGATTGGACGCTGTTTTATTGGGCGTGGTGGATTGCCTGGGCACCGTTTGTGGGCAGTTTTATCGCGCGGGTATCACGAGGGAGAAGTGTTCGGGAATTCATATTTGCTGTCTTGCTTGTGCCATCCATTATTGTATTTTTGTGGTTTACGATATTTGGTGGCTCGGCTATAAGTGTGGAGCAAAGTGGCGTGGATTTAGCTTCATTATCTGAAGAACTTGTGCTGTTTGGGATGTTTTTAAATGTTGACTTCGGGGTGCTTTTATCCATACTGGCGATGGTCATGCTCGTGATCTTTTTCATTACATCTGCGGATTCTGCCACGCTTGTACTGGGCATGTACACAGCCAATGGTTCCGATACACCCCCGACACGTCTCAAATTGCTTTGGGGAGTGTTACTTTCCGTCACTGCCCTCGTATTGCTTTATTCCGGAGGGTTGCAAGCGTTGGAAAATGCACTAATCATCGCTGCCCTTCCGTTTTCCGTTGTCATGCTGTTGATGACGTTGGGGTTGATCGTCGTTATGACAAAAGAAGGACGGAGAGCGCAACGAAAGCCGTTTTTCGGGAAATTAAAACGAAAAACGAAACATTAACCCGATACGAGGCGCAACCCGACGACGGCGACTACGACGAGGGCAATGAATAACAGGCGCCAGCGATCCGTGGATTCATTGTAAAAGATCATCCCGACGAGTGCGCTGCCAACAGTACCGATTCCTGTCCAGACCGCGTAAGCGACTCCTAAGGGCAGGACGTCCATGGCCATTGAGAGTAAAATAAAACTGATGATAAAGCCACCGCCCAGAACAGCGAAACCGGAGCCTTTTTTTCCTTTCGTAATCATTTGGATGCCGGTCACCCCGACGACTTCAAAGAGGCCGGCTATAATGAGTATCAACCAGCTCATGATGGCATCCTCCCAGACGTTTTTTCACCGGTCACCATTTTTAATCCGATCACGCCAACGAGAAGAAGAGCTATGAAAGCGAGCATCAAGACATTGATAGGTGCGTTGAAAAAGATAATATCCACGAGAACCGTCCCGATCGTTCCCAACCCTACAAAAATAGCGTAGACGGTACTGGTGGGAAGGATCGTCGCCGCTTTGATGAGCAGCCCGAAGCTCACGACAATCGCGATGACGGTT
This sequence comes from Natribacillus halophilus, assembly GCF_900100185.1. Lineage (GTDB taxonomy): Bacteria > Bacillota > Bacilli > Bacillales > Marinococcaceae > Natribacillus > Natribacillus halophilus. The sequence goes on from NZ_FNEN01000012.1 coordinate 35,561, forward strand.
AATGTCCAGCTTGTAAAGTCATTTGCATATTTAAGCCCCGTCGCCCAACCGACTTCAAAAACAGAGGCAATGACCACGAGGATCCATTGGAACTTCATTTGCAAGCGCCTCTTTCTATGATAAAATTTAACTAACTAACGGTAGTTAGTATAGCACGCTGATGAATAACATGGCAACCAGTTGTGTATGGGGAGGAAAAATAGATGGCAAGCACCACAAGTGAGGATATTATAGAGGCGGCGCTTTCTTCATTTGCTATAGGGGGGTACGACGGAACCACTCTAGCGCAAATTGCCGGTATAGTCGGGATTCAAAAACCGTCATTATATAATCATTTTTCCGGGAAAAAAGAATTATTTTTAACAGTCGCCGAGAAAGTTATGAAAGAAGTGCACGAAGTGATGACGGACAGTTTTGAAAAAAACCAGGATAAAAATATCGAGCGACGATTATACCTCGTGTTAGCAGATAGCACGACCTTCATTTTCCAGAAACATAAAGGAATGATGTACAGACGCTTACTGCTGTTTCCGCCGGGCGAACTCGAAGAGGGTTTACGAGCACTCGTGCAAAAAGGGGATCAGCAAATCGATGAGCTTTTGCAAGGTTTTTATGAACAGGGGAAAAAAGAAGAGGTGATAAGCAATCTCAAATTTTCCGTATTCCGAGCGGCTTTTTATTGCCTGATGGACGGTTTGTTTACCGAGCGTTTCATTTATGGGGAGAAAGAATTTAAGGAGCGCTTTGAGGGAAGTTGGACCGTTTTTTGGCAAGGGATATCAGCGCAGTGAAGAAAAAGCAGCCTTGGATCGATTTCGATCCAAAGCTGCTGAAATGGTGGGAATTACTCAACGATAGTGACATTAACGTCTCTTCGTCCCCAGTTGATGGCTTCTTCCTGTGTTGGGACATGAATATCGATTTTTTCTCCCTGGATAGCTGCGCCGACATCGCCTGCGACTGCCGTTCCGTAACCTTCAACTTCTACGGTTGAACCTAAAGGAATGACATTGGGATCCACGGCGATGACGCTTTTATTCGGATTGTCATTTAAATTAAGGCCTGTTGCTGTGATGCCGGTGCATCCATCGCAGCCTGCTGTGTAAGCGGTAGCCTCGACAGTGAATGTCTCGCCGGCAGGTTCTTCATTTTCCTGGCTGGCATGCCCAGTCTCTTCTTGTTCGGTTTGTTCAACTTCCTGTTGTTGCTGCTCTTCTTGCTCGTCTTGCTCAGCCTCTTGTTGTTGCTGCTCTTCTTGCTCG
>NZ_FNEN01000012.1:36912-70534 GCF_900100185.1 Natribacillus halophilus
TGTTGTTGCTGCTCTTCTTGCTCGGTCTGCTCAGCTTCCTGTTGTTGCTGCTCTTCTTGTTCGTCCTGCTCAGCTTCCTGTTGTTGCTGCTCTCCTTGCTCGTCCTGCTCAGCTACTTGTTGTTGCTGTTCCTCTTGCTCGGCTTGTTCATCTTCTTGCGGTTCCTGATTTTCTTGCTCGGTCTGTTCAGCCTCTTGTTGTTCTTGCTCATCCTGCTCAGCTTGTTCAGTTTCCTGTTGTTGCGTTTCTTCTTCCTCTGCTTGTTCGCTGGCTTCTTCAGAGCTTCCGACGTCACCCGGTTCCTGAATCAGTAGTCTTTGGCCAATAAGGATAAGGTCGGAGCTAAGGTCGTTCCATTCCTTTAATTGTTCCACGCTGACATTATTGTCCGCTCCGATTTGCCAAAGGGTGTCTCCTTCCTCGACGACATGTTCTTCTGAATGTTCTTCTGAATCTTCTTCCGAATCTTGGACGTTAAGCGTTTGATTTGGCACAATCAGCGTTGAGTTTAAGTCATTTAACTGAAAGAGGCGATCGACTGACGTATCATATGTATTGGCGATCCCCCATAAAGTGTCTCCTCTTTGTACTTCTACGACCGGTGCTGCCTGGGCACTTGAAAAAGAAATACCGGTAACGAGAACACTCACGGTAATAGCGGCGGTCATTTTTTTCTTCATAAGCTCCTCCTTATAAAATAGGTATATTTTATTAGAATCTATAGTACCATATCTTTCCTGATAGTAAGTTACAACTAGATTACAAATATATTAAGTATTTGGGGGCGCTTGATATATGGTTAAAACCCTAGTATCGTAAACGTAAAAAAATGGAAAGATCCGAGGGAGAAGAAAATGAAAAAGACAGCTTTAATTACCGGTGCATCGAACGGAATCGGCAAGGCTTATGCCTATTATCTCGCTGAGATAGAGTATAATTTGATCCTCGTTTCCCGCTCAAAAGATAAACTCGATCGAATGGCCGCAGATCTTCAGGAAAGGTTTAACATGGATACTTATGTGATCATCCAGGACCTGAGTGAAGAATGGGCGGCTACCAACGTATATGAGCAGGTGCGGGATTATAACCTTCAAGTTGATATGTTAATCAATAATGCCGGTTTTGGAACGACGGGCCATTTTTTGGAGCCTACAGAATCAGACACGCATAAACAAGTGATGCTGAATGTTAATTCAGTCGTGAACATGACGCAAAAGTTTCTGCCGTATATGGAAAAAAGGGGTGCCGGAGACATTATCAATATTGCGTCAACCTCTTCTTTCTGGCCGATTCCTTACATGAGCATTTACGCGGCGACGAAAGCGTTCGTATTATCCTTTACGGAAAGTCTGCACAAAGAGTATAAAAACAAGGGCATACGAATCCTGGCTGTTTGTCCCGGCACGACGCAAACTGATTTTTTTGCATCCGCCCCCGATACGATTACGGTCGGCGGGATGAGAACGACCCGGCAGGTGGTGCATAGCAGCTATAAGGCATTGCAAAAAGGAAAACACTATGTCGTCGACGGAAAACTCAACTATATCATTTCTTTATCACCGCGAGTGTTTCCGCGGAAAACAATGTTAAGGATTACGTCCAAACTGATGAAAAGAAATATGGCGCGAACCGAAAAAATTCATTGAAACATGTATAAATGTCTGCTAGATCTCCCAAACTATGATTAACTTAAAAAGTATGGGAGGAACAAAACCATGAACAAGTCAGATTTAGTTAAAGTCGTTGCTGACAAAAGCGACCTCACGAAGAAACAGGCTGAAATCGCGGTCAATGCCACATTTGATGCGATAACGGAAAATTTGCAAACAGGCGAGCGCGTTCAGCTGATTGGTTTTGGCCAATTTGAAACACGCAAGCGAGAAGCGAGAAAAGTCCGCAATCCGCGCACAGGTGAACAAATTCAGGTTGCTGCCAGCCACGCGCCTGCCTTTAAACCGGGCAAACGATTGAAAGAAGCCGTCAATGTATAGCGAGGACATATGAACCTGGCCGTTTCCATTTGAGAAACGGTCGTTTTTTTGCTTTAATGTAACAAGTGGATACATAAGAGCGAGGGAGAGAGAATGTCAAAAAAGAAAGCATACCTCTGTGCGATTGCAGGGGCTGCTGCGTGGGGACTCATCGGGGTATTTGTCAACCCTTTATATGAAAGAGGATTTACGCCTTGGGATGTTGTCGCCATTCGGGTGCTACTGTCATTTACGTTTTTATTTTTATTGATGTTTTTGTTTTTTCGATCGCATTTGCGGACCCGTTTGCGTGACCATATATTTTTCGCGGGTGCGGGGATTTTGAGCATTTCTTTTTTCAATTTCTTTTATTTTGAAGTCTTTGCCCGCGCCAATTTATCGCTGGCTGTTACTTTGCTGTACACGGGGCCATTATTCGTGACGTTGTTTTCGCGCTTGTTTTTTAAAGAAGCATTTACGTCTCGAAAAATGGTGGCGCTTTTTATGGCCATCACTGGCTGTGCTTTTGTTGTCGGATTGCTCCCATTTTGGCAAGCACAGGTGCCTTTTGAAGTGTTCGTCATGGGGATCATGTCCGGATTTTGCTTTGCGCTCTATACCATTTTCGGCAAAGTGGTTACCCACCGATATTCAGCGCTTACGGTCACGACGTATACATTTTTGTATGCTAGTATCTTTATGGCCTTGACGAGCGATGTGTGGGAAAAAACAGCAGCCTTTGCTCACCCGGATGTCTGGGTCTCAGCCCTTTTACTGGCACTCGTCGCAACGGTTTTCGGCTATATACTTTATACGACAGGTTTAAAATATATTGAAGCCAGTAAAGCATCGATTTTGGCGACGGTGGAACCGATCGTGGCCGTGCTGACCGGTGTGCTTTTTTTAGGGGATTATTTACTGTTCTGGCAAGTGATCGGGATCGTCTTAGTGCTGTATTCTGCTATACTGGTGACACAGAGACAAAGAAACGGGGGCTTGCAACAATGACTGATGGACAACAACGGGCCAATATTCATCCGGGAACTGCTGTGGAAATCGTATTAAAAAAAGATCAAAGAACGGGAAAAACGACCAAGGGGACGGTGAAAGATATATTGACGAACGCGCCGAGACATCCGCACGGGATAAAAGTGAGGCTTACGGATGGGCAGGTCGGCAGGGTGAAAAAGGTGTATGAATGAAAGAGGACAGCCGACTTGTGGCTGTCCATATATCAGCGATCTCGAGCAAGTTCCTTTTATGCTGCTACCTCTCTTTTATGCTTGAGAGCAAAAAACAGGAAAGTTGCTCCCAATGATACAAGTAAAACCAAAAGCAGCGGCCAAGTTTCAAGCAACAACTCCGGCTCTCCCATCATGATTGTAGCTCGCAAACCTTCCACGGAATACGTCATCGGCAGCCAGTCGTGCACGTATTGAAAGAAAGGGGGGACGAGTTCCGCGGGGAAGGAACCTCCACTTCCTCCGAGCTGTACGATCAACAAGATGATTGCGATAAAGCGTCCGGGATTATCCATTATGGCGACGAGCATGAAAATCAGTGCCATAAATGAAAGGCTGGCAAACCACATGAAAAATGAAAACCAGGCAGGGCTGGCGATATCCAAATCGAGACCATAGAAGGTGACTCCGGTTAGGGCGATCGTTTGGATCGTAGCCACTGACCACGTGACACCCAATTTACCGGAAAACCATTGCCATGCCGTTTTGTGCTCAGCCAATGGATGATAAAACGGATAGATAATCGACAGCGTCAAACCTCCGACGAACAATCCCAACGATAAGAAATAAGGAGAGAGCCCTTCTCCGTACGTGTAATCCTCGGTTTCACTTTCCGCGACCGATTCAACGGGGGAACTGAAAAGCGCCTGTTGGTCTTCGGTTAACTCATTTTCCAGTAACGTATCAACCAGTATCTGCAGATTTTCCTGCAGCTCCTGGGCTCCGTCATCGAGTTCCTCGAGACCGTCTTCAATGTCCAGGCCACCCTGCAATGCTTCTTGCATTTCTTCGGAAAGCTCGTTTGCTCCTTCGTTCAGATTCTGTACGCCTTCATCAAGCGTTTGTACGGCCTGTTCAGCTTCAGCGAGCGTAGTGTCTACGGATGATAATACGTCGTCTGCCTGTGAAAGTGATTCATCCAGCTCAGCCAATGTGGTTCTTGCCTGCGGGAACACTTCCAATAAATCAATGTCCCCTTCGCCGATTCCTTCTGGTGTGGCAGCCTGGGCATTTTCCAAATCCTGATTGACTTCATTTATCCAACTCGAAATATCTTCCTGTCCATCGGAAATCGCATCCATGCTGTCATTGAATGCTGCCTCGATGGTTTCGAGTTGCTCTGAAAGCTCTGACGTTCCATTTTCTATATCATCATAGGTCTCGTTTAAGGTATTTACGGTTTCATCGGCTTGCTGGCATGGTTGAATATCCTGAGAGTCTATGCCGTCTATGGTCTCTGCCAATGTATCCGCATAGCCTTGTAATTCTTCATCTTCCGGGTAGTTTTCGGCGATATAATCAGACAATCCTTGAGCTTCTTCATCGGCGTTATTAAATTCACTTACCGATTCTTGCCACTCGTAACAGGCCCCTACAAACGTTTCTAGATCATTCAAGCTTTCATTTGCTTCGTTCTGCCATTGATCCAGGCGGTCATTCATCGCGCTGATATCATCGAGGACATCTTCTGCTTCCTGAACAGGTTGATCAATGTCTTCAAGCTGATCTGCCAAATGAAGGAGAGAATCTTCCGCTGATTGCAGGGAGGAACGTGCCGCCGACCAGTTTTCATCCAGTGAATGAAGGGAGTGTTCCAGTTGGGCGGCATCGTCGCTTTCCAAATACGAGCGGGCGGCAGCTACTTCCGCTTGCATCTCGCCCAACCTGTCTTCCAGTTGATCGATGTCTTCGCTGTTATGATATGATGCCACAATTTCTTCAACTTCCGTCCGCAATTCAGTGGTGCCTTCAGCGGCTTCACCTGCCCCTGCGTGTAAGGACTCGGCCCCTTCATCCAACTCCGCCAAACCTTCCGTGAGGGAGCCCATGTTTTCAAGAGCAGAATCCATACCGTCAACAAGCTCCTCAGCTCCCTCCTCAAGTTCGACAGCCGCGTCTGTCAGTTCACTATAGGCATCATCGACAATGGCCACATAGGTGTCTGTTAATGTCCGGGACAGGTCCTCTTCAATTGTGTCCACGGCCTGCGTTCCCATTTGTGACGCGGCAAAGTTAACATCTTCATTGATATCATAATAAATCTCTCCATTTTCAGGATCGTCGTCTTGAAGTGAAGAGACGTCTTCAGAAAAAGAAGAAGGGATCATAACGTAAAAGTAATAATCGAACGCATCGAACCCTCTTTGTGCTTCATCAGCATCGGTCACATGCCAATTGAAATCCTCACTTTCCAGAAGTTCATCTTCAAATTCATCCCCGGCATTCACTTCTTCTCCGTCCACTTCAGTGCCTTCATCCTCATTCACAATAGCGACCGGAAGTTCTTCCAGTTGTCCATATGGGTCCCAGAAAGCCCAAAGCAAAATGCCCCCATATAAAACGGGGATCAATAGAATGCCGATGATCGAGATAAACAGTTTTTTATCGGCAAATATAGCTTTCCATTCGGCTATAAAACCTTGCAATGTAAAACCTCCTGATTCGACTAAATGACCGAAATATTAAAACGGTCATTTTCGCTTCAAAAAAAGAACATCGTCTTCAGTAATCATCGAATGACGATGCCATTAAAGATGTGATTCTCAAAAACCTGGAACAATTCTTCTTCCGTCAGCGGACGTTTTTTTTCTTCCCAATCAACGATAAATGCGATGTACAGTTTGTAGATGGTGAAGGCAGTAATTTCCGTATCATTCACTTGTAAACGCCCTTTCTCCACACCTTGGGCAATGGCCCGTTCCAAAGAGGTCATAATGAAATCCTCAACCTTTTGCATGGCGGAGACCGCTTCTTTCGTGCCATGGACACTGACTTCTTCGGTCAGATGAATCAGTAATTGATGCTCTTTGCGATATTGTAAAGTGTCATATAAAGCGCGGTGCAGTTTCAGGACAGATCTTTCGTCCTCGTGTTTCACACGTTCAAAAATGGCCCCGAGATCATGTAAAAAGTCATCCATAACGGCTTCCAGCATTTCTTCTTTATGCTTAAATTCGGTATAGATCGTGCCCTTGCCCACCCCGGCGAGTTTGGCAACATGGGCGACAGACGTGCCTTTGTAGCCAAACAGGGAAAACGTCCGTTTCGCTGCTTCTAAAATGGTTGCTCGTTTGTTGGTGATCACTAGAAAACCTCATTTTCGGGGAATGACCGTATGAACAATTCGGTCAATATTATAATAACATTTGTTGAGCTTAAGTCAAACTTGATGCTTTTTTTCATGAAATGAGAATGACACGGCTTCACATCCTTTTCAACAACTGAGATACTATCCTTAGTATATATCATGGGTGAAAGGGAGTCATGAAATGATGAAAATCAATGGGTCACGATTGATGGAAACAATCGAGACGAGTGCGGTGATCGGCGCGACGGAAAACGGGGGGCTGCATCGGTTGACCTTGTCAAAAGAAGATGAGGAGATGCGCGCGACCTTCACCCGTTGGTTGGAGACGGCTGAGTTGCAAGTGACCGTCGATGATTTTGGAAATATGTACGGTCGACGAGAGGGTACAAATCCTGAACTTTCCCCGGTTGTCATCGGTTCGCATCTGGACACGCAGCCATATGGCGGAAAATACGACGGAATTGTCGGCGTGCTCGCTGCTTTGGAAGTCATTCGTACGTTGAATGATGAGGGAGTGAAAACAGAACGGCCCATCGTGATCATCAATTTCACGAATGAAGAAGGGGCACGTTTTGCACCGCCGCTGCTCGGTTCCGGTGGGGCGATCGGAGAATTTTCGAAAACAAACGTTTATGACACAAAAGATACCGAGGGCACACGCTTTGAAACAGCTCTCGTAGATTCCGGTTACCAAGGCGAAGAAGACGATCGCCTCACAGACGCGCACGCGTTCCTGGAATTACATATTGAACAGGGACCTGTGCTCGAAGAAAAGCAGAAAAGCATCGGCGTTGTTCAGGGGATTCAGGGACTGGCCTGGTTTCAGGTCCATGTAAAAGGAGAAGCGGATCACGCGGGAACAACCCCGATGTCCGGACGCAAAGACGCCCTCGTTGCTGCTTCCGCCATGGTGACCGCTTTATCCAGGTATGGCAATTCTATCGAAGAACTGGTGCTTACGGTCGGTACATTGCAGGTGCACCCGAGTGCTCCCAATATCGTCCCGTCAGACGTCACCTTTACCATCGATATGCGCCATCCCGATGACTATATGCGCAAAGGTGTGCCCATGGCGATTCACAAAATTTTATCCGATACGTCGAAAAACTATAATGTTGATTTTACTATGGAAACGAATTACCAGGCGGAAACGATCCATTTTCCGGAAAAAATTCAAAACGTGCTCGCGGAGGAAACAGATGCGCTTGGATATGGTAAGGAATTATTTTACAGCGGCGCATCACATGATGCGAAACATATGAGCCGGATCACGGATTCGGGCATGATCTTCGTGCCGAGTGTCAACGGCAAAAGCCATCACGAAGAGGAATATACGAGCGCCGCCGACATTGAAAAAGGGGCGAACGTGCTGCTGCGTGCGACGAAAAGATTGGCGGATGAGGAGGGAGATGCATGAATTATTCGATTCGCGAAATGAAAAAAGGCGACGCGTACGGAATCGCGTGTGTCCATGTTGATAGCTGGCGGACGACTTACCAAGGCATCGTTCCGCAAAGCTATCTGGACAGTTTAAATGTGAAGGAACGTGAGCAAAGATGGGAAAAAATCCTCGATGAATATCCGGAGAATTCCAACTATGGACTTGTTGCCGTCAACGAGCAATCCGAGATCGTCGGCTTTGCGGTTTGTGATCAAGCGGAAGAACAGGAATCCGTGGATGGGGAATTAAATGCGATCTACGTACTTGAGCAATACCAGCAACAAGGTATTGGAGTGGCGTTCATGAGAAAAGTCCTCGCCAATTTTCGGGAAAGAGGATGGAAAACTTTTGCGATCATTGCGCTAGCCGACAATCCCTCGTTTCCATTCTATGAAAAACTGAATCCCCATTACTTGCGCATTGACACGTTTACTGTGCATGGTGAAGAACTCAGGGAATGGGTTATGACGTTTTCGGTGGATGAAGTGGAGGCGTTGCTTTCAGAGGTCAGAGGTTAGTGGCAAGATAAAAAGGGCGCTTGGTGATAGGCGCCCTAATCGCTTCCTTCCAGTTGACGGAGCTATTCGTCTTGTGCGCAAGGTGATTTAGTGGCATTTGCGCATATGAATTAATCATTACTGTCCGAGGGTGGCGCCATTGTTGTCTCTGAAAGGCGAATTTATTACCTTTTTAACTTTACCTTGGTATTTCCTACCTTAGGATTGCCCTCCTTCCCCCAAAATGTTACGTTAAAGGCAAAGTGCAAGCGAGGGATGGCGATCATGACAGTAAAAGAGTTGGAGGATCAACTACAACTGTTAAAAACGGATTACGTTCGTGTCCAGGGGGACCTGGAAAAAATGGAATCCATTGGCGGAAATGTCCGCCCGGCTACTCGGCAATTGCGTGATTTAGAGCATGAAATTTACTCTGTCCGGCAACAGCTAAAAGAAGCGAAGGCTATATAAAATTTATCGAGTTTCCCTTTATGAAAGGGGCTCAATTTTTTTGGTATGAGCGAAATTGGAGGGACGACGATGCTGCAAAAACTATTTCAACTAGATGAACATGGCACAACTGTAAAACAAGAAGTGGTCGCCGGCATTACGATCTTTTTTGCGGCAGCGCATATTATCATCGTCAATCCGACGATTCTCTCCGATGGCGGCATTCCCTTTCAATATGCCATGATCGCGACGGTGTTAGTCACCGTTATCGGCAGCCTTCTCATGGGTTTATACGCGAACGTGCCGCTGGCGCTCGCCCCCGGCATGGGCATTAACGCCTTTTTCGTGTATACACTCGTGCAAGGTTATGACTTGAGTTGGCAAATGGGAGTGGCAGTCGTGATTGTGTCCGGTGTTTTCCTGATTATCGCCGCTTTTACACCTTTGGCCGCGGCGTTGTCCCGTGCTGTTCCCACCTCGTTAAAATACAGCATTAGCGCCGGGATTGGGTTGTTACTCGTCATGATCGGTCTGCAAATGGGCGAAGTCATCGTCTCCGATCCGGAAACATTGATCAGCCTTGCTCCGCTTGAGTCCCCCTCCCTTGCCTTTACGCTTTTCGGCTTATTGTTAATCTTAATCCTATATGTAAGGCGAATAAGGGGTGCTTTTGTCATTGGGCTCTTGATCACAACGGCTGTCATCTATTTGACGGGCTTCGGGGGCACGCCCGAGAGCGAGCCGCTGGAATTGGGGGGTTATCTCGGTATTTTTACAGCCGCGGATTTCAGCGGGCTTTTACACGTTCCCTTTTGGATGGCTGTTTTTTCATTAACCCTTCTCGTTCTATTTGATACGCTTGGCCTTGTTCATGGCTTGGTGCCGTATAACAAAGATGTCAGCAAGGTTTACCAGAGCAGCGCCATTAATGCCGGGATTAGCGGTTTCTTTGGAACGTCACCGACGGTGCTTGTCGTCGAGAGTGCTGCCGGGATGTCTGAAGGGGGAAAAACAGGCCTGACCGCGGTGACAGCGGGGTTGCTGTTTTTAACGAGTTTCGCCGTGATGCCGTTCATTTCCGGGATTCCGGAAGCGGCTATCGCCCCGATTCTAATGATTGTCGGCATGTCGATGGCGGAAAAATTACGTGATATCCCGGGAGATTTTACCGAGTGGTTTCCCGCCGGGCTGACCGCGATCCTCATTCCGTTGACGTATTCGATTATCGACGGTCTTGCGGCCGGGTTTATTCTGTATCCGCTTTTGAAATGGGTGACCGGCAGGCGTAAGGATGTACACCCGTATCAGTATGTGATCGCCCTGTTATTTATCTGCAATTACGCGTTGTTGATTATCTAATAGAACATATCCACTTTGCCACATGCATAAAACAAATAAACAAGCTCCTATTGCCGCGCGGTCATGACGTAGTTTTCAATCGCTTTGGCTACCCCGTCTTCATCGTTTTCGGCTGTTTCCATGTGGGCATATGTCTTCACTTCGGGGGCAGCGTTCCCCATGGCGATGCTTAGGCCGGCGGTTTCGAACATGGACAAATCATTATAGTTATCGCCGATGGCAATCGTATTTTCCATGGCGATGCCAAGTTGTTTTGCCATAAATGTTAAGCCACTTCCTTTGGCGGCATCGAAGGGCATAAGCTCAATATTATCCGTCCCCGACGACGTAATGGAGATTTGATCATCCGTTTCCCAGGCTGTGCGAATGGCGTTTAACTTCTCGGGAAACAAGGAAAGGACCAGAAATTTATAAGCGGTAAAGTTATAGCTCGGGATATCCGCGGTTGCAGGGAGCAATTTAAGTCCCAAATTGTTCAGCTGTCTATCCGCCTGATCCCGTATGACGGCTGCCATTTTCCCGCCATCGTTTTTCATGCGGGCATATTCATTAAGATCGTCCAGAAAGAATTGATAGGCGTCATCCGTCGTATAAAGGCCGTCGGAAGTGGCCAGGTGAAAATAAAATTGCCGGGTATGCAACCAGGAAGCCATACGGGTAGCCGCATGAAGATCGAGGTGCTTTTCTGATAAAATGTAGCCGTCCCGATCAGCAATGATGCCTCCGTTGGCACAAATATAACCGTCAGCGGGTATGTTTGCCTTTGTGACGATGTCTTTGGCATCCTGTAAGGTTCGTCCCGTCGCAATGACAAACGAATGGCCTTCGCGCTGAAGATGTTGAATGACGGCAATGGTGTAGTCACTGATCTCTTTTTCTGTATGTAACAATGTCCCATCCATGTCGATCGCTACTAGTTTCATTTACGTTTACACCTGCTTTTTATGGAATGATACCTATTTTATTTTACAACACTCTTGTGTCGGAGAAAAGCAAGGACGGTTTTTGATATGAGCGCAGGGAAAATAAAAAGCATCCTCGGTATCGTTGCCTTGGGGCTTATCATATATATGGCTTCTCCAGTCGGTGATGAATGGAGCCCGGCGGGCATTCGTCATTATATTGAGAATTTCGGGATATTCGCACCGTTATTATTCCTCCTTCTGAGTGCCTTGCGTCCTGTATTTTTCATTCCTGCTTCAGTATTAGGGTTTGCCGGGGGGCTGCTCTTTGGATTGTGGGGAGGGGTGATGCTGACCGGCATCGGCTCGCTTTTAGCTGCAACGATCGGTTATTACTTGGCCCAGTATTTAGGTGGTCAATGGATCGAGAGAAAGATGCAGGGCGGCCGTTTGCTCGCATTTAGAAACCAACTGTTTCGGTACGGATTTTATTATGTGCTGTTTTTGCGGTTAGTACCGATGTTGAGTTTTGATCTGATCAGTTATATATGTGGGTTTGCGAGAATGCCGTTCCCTAAATATATGGCCGCGACGGCGATCGGTATTTGGCCGGGAACCGTTTTCTTCACGCTTATGGGTACCAGTGTAGCTGCCGGTGACTTAGGGATGTTATTGCTCATTCTCGGAATCGCACTCTTGCTTTTTATGGTCGGAACGATTTATTATGCCGGCAAAAGGAAATGGGCAAATGGTTAAAACAACCAATGATTTTACAGGCTGAGATATTTTTTAAAGGAGATGTAGCTGTATTTTTTTCATCTTGAAATCTCTGAAAAACGGGTGTAATAATCTTTCGCAATATTGTTAGTGGTGGCAACAATTGGCGTTAGAAATGTGTCTATTCCCCCTTTTCAAGGGCTATTCCCCTTGCCATAATACGAATTGGAGGTGCTTACACTATGAAAAAATCTTTAGTGGCATTATCAGTATTTTTACTCGTTCCATCGGCAGCGATGGCACAGGAGGAAGAAAAGACATACATAGAAGGAGAGGATAATAAGACCATAACCGTGTCCGGGTTCTTTGAAACTTGGACTCTTGGAAACGGCCAATGGGATGAATTGATCCAAACGATCGAAGATCAATTCGACATTGAGATCGAAGATATCGAAATACAGCAGCCGGAAGACGAAGATGAGGATCAAGCGCAATCGGACAAAGATAAGCCGGAAGCTGACGAAGAACAGCCTGAACAAGATGAAGGTTCCAATGGAGAAGAAGGAAAAGAAGAAGATGACCAGGATCCAGAACAAGATGAAGGATCGGATGAAGGACAAGACAATGACGAGAATATCGACGAAGGCAGTGAATTCGAGCAGGAAGTCGTTCGCCTGACGAATGAAGAGCGTGAAGCCCAAGGGCTGGAGCCACTGGAAATTCATGAGGAGCTCGCTGAGGTAGCGACGGTGAAATCCGAAGATATGCGGGATAACGATTATTTCTCCCATGACAGCCCGGTTCATGGTTCTCCCTTTGATATGATCAGTGCCCACGGTATTGACTATACAGGTGCCGGTGAAAATATCGCCGCGGGGCAAGCCACCCCGGAACAAGTCGTTCAAGGATGGATGGAATCTGACGGACACCGGGCCAATATCATGAACAGCGATTTTACACACATCGGTATCGGCCATGCTGAAGGTGGCAGCTACGGAGACTACTGGACGCAAATGTTCTTAACTGAATAGTAATCATAAAACAGGCTAACGGGCGTCCGTTAGCCTGTTTTATGATTATAGGGGAATGATATAGAGAAAGACCGCGAAAAAGTGAGCGGCGGATCCGGCGATCACGAATACATGCCAGACCGCATGATGGTAGGGGAAACTACGCCAAAGGTAGAAAACGGCACCTACCGTGTAGAAGAAGCCGCCGATCACGAGGAGGATCAACCCTCCCGTAGGCACTGCCGCTGCCAATGGCGCCCAGGCAACGACGATCAACCACCCCATCCCGATATAAAAGAGCGTCGACAGCAACCTGAAGCGTTTCACAAAGAAGGCTTTCAATGTGATACCTGCCATGGCAACGCCCCATATAACGCCAAACAGTGTCCAGCTCAAGGCGCCTTCCAGGGCGTGAAAAAGAAAGGGTGTGTACGTACCGGCAATAAACAGGTAAATCGACGAATGATCGAATATTTCAAAGAGGTCCTTGACTTTTCCTTTCGGAAAGCTATGGACAAGCGTAGAGCAGACATAGAGCAACAACATCGAGAAACCGAAAATAGAGACACTGACAATGTGTAAAGGCGTTCCGATGATGGACGCGTAAATGATTAAAAGCACAAGCGCCGCAATGCTTAAAACGGAGCCAATGCCGTGGGTTATGGCGTTCGCGATTTCTTCTTTTCTGGTAAACATGTGAGCATCGTTAAGCACAAACTCACCCCTTCGTGAATGTGACCTTTTCTAGTATAACATACGAGTGGGCGGATCGCCGCGCCCCCCAAAATGGAGAGAGATCCAATATGGGGTGTGCTGGCGCTTCTTGCGGCCCCCAAAATGAAAAAATGATCAAAATGGGGTGTGCTGGCAAACTGCCGCGCCCCCCAAAATGGAGAACTATCCAATATGAGGTGCGCTGGCCGGCCCGCTCCCTCAACATAATAAAAACTTCGGACATAAGCGCATGCCTATGTCCGAAGCTCTTTGTAGTATATGATGATGGCGTGATTAACGTGAAAAAACGTGATCTCCCAGGGTTATGGTTTCCTCTCTTGTGGCGTTCCAATGAACGTCGGCTGTTACAGGGTTGTAGAAATAAACAGAACCTTGCCCCTGGCCGTCAAACGCCAACGCTTCACGAGCGGCTTGTTCAGATCTTTCGCTTGCCGGTTCATTGATACTTCCATCCAGAACCGGACTGAATTGATAATGTCCGCCCGCTGTTTCGTAAATAACATCATGAATGGAATCCGGGAATTGCTCATCGGCAACGCGATTAAGAACGACGGTTCCAACCCCCACTTTTCCTGCATAAGGCTCGCTTTGAGCTTCAGCCTGGATGATGCGGGCCAGGAGGTCTTTCTCCTCTTCTGTGACAGAAGACGGGATCTCCAGGTGCTCTCCTGTCTCCACGGCATCCTCAGATTTTCCGTTTAGTTCTTTAATCTCTTCTGTCGGAACACCATAATCAACACCAATCGACCATATAGATTCCTCTTCCCCTACTTCATGAGTCGCTTCGCTTGCATCTGCCACCGATGTGGAAGCAACGAACAATGCAAGGGGTAAAACCAATATTTTGAAGATATTCATAATCTCCGAGTTCCCTCCTTTTTCGTTACAAAGTAAAGGTATCAAGGCATCTAGACTTATGCACCAGGTAAAATTACCCAAATAGAAACATCTTAGAATAAAAGATTGATATGACAGTTTTCAACAAGGTTTTTAACATTTACATTACACTCTTGTAATCCCTGTAATATATAAAAAAACCGTCACCTCCAATACTCATACCCATTCATGCTATAATAGCCTCGATCGCTTTTTATGAAGGACGAAGGACAGTAAATGTAAAAAAATCTCGAAAAAGATGCTAAAACATTGTAACGCTTCCCGCTAAAAAACGACTGTGAGGAGGAACGGGATTCGTGGATCGGACGTTTGACCATCTTTATGAGCACTATCATCAATCGATATATCAATTTATTTTTTATATGGTTCGAGATCGCCATGTAGCTGAAGAGCTCGTGCAAGATGTCTATATAAAAGTATTGGGCTCATATGAAACATTTGATGGAAAAAGCAGTGAGAAGACATGGTTGTTTTCGATCGCAAAGCATTTGGCGATCGACTACATACGAAGAGAAAATCGACAGAAGCGAAAATGGTTCGGGACGGTGGTTTCGAATGATAACGTCGATGCCCGCGACCCGGCGCCTCTTCCCGAGGAAGTCACGGTAGCCAATGATGAAGTCCGTGCGGTCTACGAGGCCCTCGGCACTTGTTCGCTCGCTCATCGACAAGTACTGATTCTGAGATTTATCGAGTCATTATCCGTTAAGGAAACGGCGACTGCGTTAGGGTGGTCGGAGAGTAAAGTAAAAACCACGCAACATCGGGCGCTCCAACAAGTCAAAAAGAAATTGAACATTCATTTACGGGAGGAGGGAGAACATGAAGCGTAATCATCGTCAGGAAGATATTGAACGCCATTTGCGCGATCTCGACGGGGTTCGCGATACACGCGCCAAAGAGGAGATTTATCGAAACATCGAGTTGAAAATGCAAGAAAAAGAGCAACCCGTCCGTCGCTTTCGCAAACCGGTAGTATGGGGTTTATCGACGGCTGCCGGCTTGGTGTTGACGGTGATCGTCGTTTCCCAGCTCCCTTCTCCGACATCTACTGAACCATTCAGTGCTGATCAACCGATGAAACAGGATGAGGAAGATCTCACCGGGGATGACGCAGAAGAGGAAACAGAGGGGCGCGATGAAGTCATTATCGAAGAAGATGATGACGGCAAAGGCATGGAACAAGAGGAAGAAGATGAAGGCCCGGAGGAAGATGAATCCTTTGATGTCACCGAAGAAGAAGCCGAACCGGAAGAAGAGGATAGCACGGAAGAGGATGAAGCAGCAGATCGAAGAGTAGAGGAAATGGAGGAAGTCCACGCTGACATTAATTATCGCTCAGCGGCTACCGAAAACGAAGATTCTCTCCTTGCGTTGCCGTTTTTAGCCCCGGATAACGAAACGATTGTAACGATTACCGTTGATGATTCAGCGGAAGCGGAGAATGATGCAGAAGACATTCTCTCCCGCGTTGAACCCGATGAGTTTGGGTTACACGATTCGCCGCTCGATGATTTGAATGGGGATGAATCGCCGGATGAAAGCATACTCGCTGGTTTGGAAGAAGCGGCCCGTTTTGATATTGACCGGCAGTGGCCTGCCGATTGGGATGAACAATTGGAAAACGGGGAAACGGAGACATCCGCGGGGTATTATTTATTGCCCGTTGATGGGAACGCGTACCTGGTAACAGGAAACAGCCTCGATATCGAAGACGATGGCGATGAAACCCTGGAAGATATATTACAGAAAATGGAGACAGAGGATGATGAACGTTTTCAATCGGTCGTCCCTCCCGAGGTGGAATTGGAAAACGTGGATGCGGTAAACGACGAGAACGTGTTGTTATCCTACTCCGGACTGGATGAAATGGATGAAAATAATGAAACAGAGTGGCTGGTGTTTATCGAAGGTGTCTTATTAACAGCGGCTGATTATGGATATGATGATATTGAATTCGAGGGGGATATCGAAGACGTCGAGGAGATCGGTCCCTATCAGCTGAACGAAGCGATAACGCCGCCGGTGGCACCGAACTATATCGGAGAAGTGGAAAATTAAAAGACTCCCCATTTGGGGAGCCAATTCAGTAAGGAGTTATTCAAGATCGGCGGCACTTTCCATGGCATTCACGGAACCTGCCCCCTGGGTATTCTCGTCGAGCCCCAAGTTTTCAGCACCTTCGAGCAATCTTGTTTTAATGTCATCGGGTTCCCACTCTGCATTTAACTCCAACAGTTGCGCGCAGATGCCTGCGACGATGGGGGTGGCCATCGACGTCCCGGACATGGAGATATAGTCGTCATCGACGCGACTTGATTTAGAGACTTTATCCAGAAAAGAACGCGGTGAGCGGACGGATACAATATCTACCCCTGGAGCGAGAATGTCCGGCTTCGTTTCATTATCGATCGTGGGACCGCGACTGGAAAAACTTGCGACGGTATCATCGGAACGATCCGGCGTGTTTTGATCGTCAAGGGCACCTACCGTGATAATCTGCGGACTCGTGCCGGGAGAAGAGATGGTGCCCGCACTTGGCCCTTCGTTGCCCGCGGCTGCAACCACGATCATTCCTTCTTCCCAGGCCTGATTCACCGCCTGCACGACCGGGTCATCGTCTGCAGATTCGGAGCCGGGGCTGCCCAGGGAAAGGGAGAGAATGTCAATGTTGTATTCATCCTTATTTTCCAGGCACCAATCGATACCGGCGATGATATTGGACAGTGGCCCGGCTCCTGATTTGTCCAGCACTTTGACGCCGACAATATGAGCGTCGGAAGCGGGCGCCATATACCGTCCATCGGATAAATGGCCATTCCCGGCCGCGTCGCCGGCACAATGGGTGCCATGTCCATTGTCATCGTATGCTTCGGTCTCATCATTGATAAAATCTTTAAAGGCAACGATGCGATTCTCAGATTCGGTGAAATCAGCGCTTGGATGCACGCCGGTATCAAGAATCGCGATCGTTGTCCCGTCACCGGTCATGCCGTTATCTTGCAGGAAGCTTGCCCGTGTCGTTTCAGTGGCCGTATGAAGCAAGGCACTGAAAGAACGGTTCAAATAAATTTTTTCAATATCATCGCAATTATTACAAAGCTTTTCCAGGGCTTGAGCCGTCAACGTTCCGCTTTGTGACGAAAAGCGGGGAAACGACTGCCTCACCTGGCAGCGCATGTGTGTGTTCGCGATGTGTTGAAAAACGGCACTCCCGTTTTGGTAGCCATGGGCTGCTGTCTTGAACTTGACCAGTACCGGAAACACCTTCAATTTACGAATCCAGAGGTCCGTGTAGGTTTGCAGAAAACACGGGGTGAACCGCATCGGTCTCGTTGCTCCGATTAAGGCATGCCTGAGATGGGTATCTATCAAAGGCCCGTAGGCACGAGCAACCTTCACCGTAGAAAAATGAAACATTGGTTGAACCCCTTTTCTTTGCTGGTTTCACAAGCAATTTATGCTTATAAAGCCAACAATGAGGCGGTTCTTGCTTAGATTTATAAAAAATGATTGATATGTTTACGGCGAAAAAACCCCTCACTCAGAGGGGTTCGGATCATAGATTAATGTTGTATCCTATATAAATAGATTGGCCAGAATTCCTACGATGACGAGGACGATGAAGATGACGCCCAGAGCGTTCGCGATGAAAGAGCCATTCTTTCCTGGTCCCACGCGCCGTTTGTTTTTCCATCTGTTTGGATTAAATTGCGGTGAACCATCATCTTTTGGTGGCGGGACACGTTGAATCGGAATAAACGGCCTGACATTTTGTAAAAACAGCGGTGCCAGGACGACACCTGATAACGCGCCAATAAGGTGAGCCAAAACGTTAATCCCCGGAACAAGAAAGGTCATAACAATCCCAATGATGAGAATGATCGTCACGACTTGCCTACTCTGAGGATCCAGAAGTTCTTTACGAAAAATTATCATATAAAGGTATAAGCCAAGCAGACCGTAAATAGCGCCTGAAGCACCGACGTGGCTATACTGAAGACCTTGTAAAAGGAAAGTGGCAATGTTCGCGATCACTGCCGTAAGAAAATAAATAGAAATAAACTTCACTTTTCCAAGCATTTGCTCAAGGGCAGGGCCAAACAGAAAGAGGGCAAACGAATTAAAAAGGACGTGCTGCAACCCTAAATGTAATACAATGGGTGTCAACAGGCGCCACCATTCGCCCTGGGCGATGAGAAAATTATACCCGATAAAATAATATTCAATCCACAGACCAGGTGGAAAGATTCCCCATTGGCCGAGCGAAACGAGAAGAAACAGACCGAGATGGGTGGCGAGCAGCACCGTTATAACGGGATAATTGCGTGTAAATGAATAAAATGTTTCGTTACGAACGAACATTAGACCACTCCTTCAAAGATCAAGCACATCATTATTTTACCATATGAAGATCTTCGAGATCGAATGAGAAAGGGGACTTGGGCATGATTGTCGGAACCGGCATCGACATCGTGGAATTTAACCGAATGGAAGCGGTGATGGAAAGACAACCGCGGTTTATCACAAGGATTTTAACGCCAGGAGAACGAGACGTGATGGAGGCATTGTCCTCGCGCCGGCAAACCGAATTTCTTGCCGGCAGGTTTGCAGTTAAAGAAGCCCTCGCCAAAGCGAACGGGAGCGGCGTGGGCGCCTCTATTAGCTGGAAGGATGTAGAAGTGTTAAACGCAAAAAGCGGCGCTCCCGTCGCGGTTTGTTCCAGGTTCGATGATTCTATCCACATTCATGCTTCGATTTCTCATTCCCGCTCCTCTGCTGTCGGCCAGGTTATTTTGGAAAAAGCGGACTGAGAGCTGAATCTGCTTTGCCGAGGGATATTTTTTCTCTCTTTCAGACGAGCCGGCATAAGTCATTGGGTTGTCTCATATGATGTATTGCGGTTAGGAGGGGCCTGACATGTTTGTGGAAGGGTGTGGAAATGGCTAGTGGGCTGTTTCATGATTGAATCGTCTTGGATCGCGGGGTGCTGTCATCATGGTTGAAGGATAAATAGGTAAAAAAAACAAAAGTTGCAACCATAATGGCAAGACGGTCGTCGTTTTCACAACCAGTGAAGGCGATTTCACCCACTAAGAGGATTCATCCCTTTCCACTTGCATTTCGATTTTTCAGCAGCTGCTTTAAATAGGTGCCCTCTTTTGTCGTTACAACTGAGACAAAGGAGAGATATTCGGTGAAAAAAGCAGGATGGCTATCTTTGGTTGCACTGGCTTCGGTCGTATTGCTGGCAGCTTGCGGTGAGAAATCCCAGGAAGAGGTCATTGAGGAGTTGGATGAGACCTTACAGACGATGGACGGTTATCAGACAGAAGCGACCATGACGATGCAGACAGGACAAGAGCCGCGTCAATACGATGTCGACATCGCTCACATGCAAAACGAAGAAAACCGGTACTATCGTGTAGAGTTGCAAAATGAAGATGAAGAACAGAATCAAATGATTCTTCGCAACGATGAGGGTGTATTTTTACTCACCCCGGCGTTAAACAAAAGCTTTCGGTTTCAAAGCGATTGGCCCAACAACAATAGCCAAATGTATTTGTATGAATCATTGATTGGAGATATTTTAACTGATACGGAACGCGAATTTGCCGTGGAGGAGAACCAGTATGTTTTTGAAACGAATACGAACTACCAGAATCAAAATCTACATCAACAGGAAATTGTCCTGAACAGCGATGATTTGTCTCCCCATTCGGTAAGGGTATTTGATGAAGACTATAACACACTCGTGGAAGTTGCATTCGAATCGTTTGCTCTAAATGAGACGCTGGAAAGAGATGAATTCGATATGGATGCCAATATGGAAAGCGAGGAAACGGAAGAACCGGCAGCGGTTGAAGAGGAAGAAGCTGAAGATCCACTGGATGTGTTCATGCCTTCATATGAACCGGAAAATACAGAACTGTCGCAAAGTGAAGAGGTTGAGACGGATATAGGGCAAAGGGTGATTTTAACGTACGAAGGTGATCGCCCGTTTACGATTATCCAGCAACCGGCAAGTGTCTCTGCCGCCTCGGGGACTGCACCGACGGAGTTGGGGCAAGGTGAACCGACTGTGCTGGGCGATGTCGTGGGGGTCATGTCCAATGAAACGCTAACCTGGACGGAGAACGGCGTCGAGTTTATCCTTGCTTCAGATTCACTGGAAAATGAAGAAATGTCGGCCATTGCAGAATCGATGACCTCTACGTCTGCGAAATAGGCGCGCTCGAGATATTCTGATATAGATGATTTGGACTCAGAGTTTATCTGGGTCTTTTTTTGCAGGTAAGAAACAATGTGGAACATCAGCTCTGAGTGTTGACATCTCCCCCAAACAATCCAATAATAAACAATGAACATCATCAACTTCAGCAAGGAGAATCAGCTGTGAATGCTTATCAAGCTGGCCAATATCGAGACACTTGGATCGAGATAGATCTGGAGGCTATCGCTGACAATGTTAAAGCGGTGCAGGCCCTTCATGACACGGATATAAACGTGATGGCCGTCGTGAAGGCGGACGGATATGGACACGGGGCTACTCAAGTTGCTCGCGCAGCGATTGCAGCCGGTGCCCAATGGATAGGGGTAGCGCTTTTGGAGGAGGCTGTTGCCTTAAGAGAAGCAGGCATACAGGTGCCGATCCTGGTGCTTGGTCGGATCAATCCCCGGGACGCAAATGTGGCGCAACAATATAAGATTTCGGTAACGGCTTTTCAAAAGGAGTGGTTAGCGGAGGCCAAAACTTATCTTGATACAAACACCCCGCTAAATGTGCATATGAAATGCGATACCGGGATGGGGCGCATAGGTTTAACGGAGGAACAAACGCTTCTGGATATGGTAAAAACAATACTAATGGAAGATGCTTTTCATCTTGAAGGCATTTTCACTCATCTTGCCACCGCGGATGAGTGGGCAACAGATTACCTGGAGCGGCAATTAAAATATTTTCAAACCTATGTTAAGCTTGCAAAAGAGACAGCAGGGCCGATCCCTTATGTTCACTACAGCAATAGTGCCGCGAGCTTGCGATACCCCGGCACGGATTATAATATGATTCGTTTTGGCATCTCCATGTATGGACTCGTCCCCGCGGTTGACACCGCCGCGGATATCCCCGTTTCTTTACTGCCGGCTATGTCACTTCACAGCCGTTTGGTTCATGTAAAAAAAGTGGCGCCGTCCACCTCCATTAGTTACGGGGCGACGTATCAGGCAAGCGAGGAAGAATGGATTGGCACCGTGCCTATAGGCTACGGGGACGGATGGTTAAGAGCGAACGCGACGAACGGCGGTGAAGTTCTCGTGGAAGGCGAGCGCTGTCCGATCGTCGGCCGAATATGCATGGACCAAATGATGGTCAGACTTCCGAAGGAACTCCCCGTAGGAACGAAAGTGACATTAATCGGTCAACAGAAAGAAGAAAAAATAACCATAGAGGAAGTAGCACAACGCCTATCTACCATCACTTATGAAATTCCCTGTACACTGAACAACAGAATTCCCCGCTATTATTATCCCGCTGAAAAACAATAGCCCAAAAAAGTTCTACATTTTTCGCAGTATAGGCAGGAATTTTGTCGAATGTGTCGAATAACACGGGTAGAAAACTGTCACATCCGGAAAAAATCAGTTTTTGCAAATTGCCCGGTTGGATGCTATTATGTGTACAGAGCATTCAAGGTCGTGGGTGAAACGTTTGTGCAGGAGGTGTTTTCTCTTGTCCCAGGACAGCGCCAGTCACATTATGATCAGCCTTCCTAATTATTTATTGCGAGAGGTGGACCGAATGACAAAACGCGATGGATTAAACCGCAGTGATTTTCTCCACCAGGCGGCAACGAAGTATTTACACGAGCGTAAAGAAATCGTACGGGAATCTATGCAGCAAGGTTATGTAGAGATGGCCAGCATTAACCTGAACATCGCGACGGAGTCGTTTGAACTGGAAGAGGAAGCTGAATCGTGGGTAGACTACAGAAATATCGGCGGGGCTCAGCTTTAGCATTTTTATGATCCTTTTTGAAAAGAGGAGCCCTATAAAGTTGCTTCGATCAATTGATCGGCAACTTTTTTTAGCAGGTAAGAAAGTATAAACCACTTTCTTATCCTGCATAAGTGTAACTAAGGCTTATCGCCTTAAAGGCTTGGCGATAAGCCAAGTTTTCTTTATGTAAAGGTGAACCCTCGGGTAAGATTTGCGTTCCTATACAAAGCATGAAATAATTAGTATAAACAGCAATATGGGGGTATAGACATGCATTCTTCGGTTATAGATTATATTCATCAAAGAAAAACACACTATATAACGAAATGGAAAGAAGACCTCACTCAGCTGGTATTTCAGCAAGAAGGCCTTTCAGATGATCTCACAGAAGATATAACCAACGAAATGATCGATTTAGTATTTGATGGATTATTCTCCGAAGAGCATGAGCAAGAAGAGCGACTGCGGCGCTTCGCTGACCGTTTAAGCCACTATGGTTTGCCGCTTAGTGATTACATCCGCGGTTTGCAATCCATGCGACAAACGGTAAAAAGTGATTTGGATGCCCAGTATTCAGAAGGACAAGTTGCGGCCTTTGAAGCCTGGCTGGATGAGCTCATCAGCAAGTTGGTGGATGCGGGCGCAAAGACACAAGAGAGAGTCATCGATTTACAAAACGTTGCGCTCAAGGAGATGTCCGCGCCATTAATTCCGGTTTTTGACAGAATTAGTGTCATGCCTCTAATCGGCACAATTGATACTAAACGCGCACAACAAATTATGGAAAATTTATTGGAAGGCATTATCGAATTTCGCACGCAAGTGGTTTTGATCGATATTACCGGTGTCCCTGTCGTTGATACGATGGTCGCTCAACATATTATTAAAGTCTCGAAAGCTGTTGGACTCGTGGGATCAAAGTGTATTATTGTGGGTATCCGGCCGGAAATCGCCCAGACGATCGTTAATCTTGGTATTGATTTGAGTAAGTTTTCGACAACGAGCAATCTTAAAGAAGGGGTGGAAACGGCCTTGGCCATCACCCAACGCGAAATCACACCATTATCGACTTCCTGACCAGAACACTTTGCTCACCTCTAACCTCTTACATCCCACATCTAGTACCGGAGGTATAAGTTATGAGAATACCGATATTAAAATTAGGGAAATACTTACTGATTTCTATCCAGGTTGAGTTGGATGATCAGACAGCGATCCAATTTCAGGAAGATTTGTTAAACAGAATTCATCAAGAGGGCTCGCAGGGCATCGTGATTGACTTAACGTCCGTAGACATGATCGATTCTTATATTGCCAAGGTCATCGGGGATGTTGTGAAGATGTCCAATTTAATGGGAGCTAAAGTCGTCTTGACCGGCATCCAACCGGCGGTGGCCATTACATTGGTTGAAATGGGCGTATCATTGAACGAAGTTCATACAGCCCTGGATCTGGAACAAGGGCTTGAAACATTACAACAGGAACTGGAGGGGTGATGATGCGCACTCAGCCTTCTGTTGAGGTTGGCACAGAATGGGGAATTGTTTCTGCACGTCAAGCCGGACGGGAACTTGCCAAAGAGGTGGGTTTCAACAATGTCGATCAAGCCCGAATCGCGACGGCGATATCCGAGTTGGCACGAAATATTTATTTATATACAGAGAACGGGGTCATCGAACTGGAAGTGGTGGAGAAAGACGCTTTAAAAGGGATGAAAATTATTGCCCGTGATGATGGACCGGGCATCGAGAACATTAGGGATGTTATGGAGGATGGCTATTCTTCATCAGGTGGTCTCGGTGCTGGGTTACCGGGAGTGAAACGATTGTTGGATGAGTTTGATATCGAAAGTGAGCTTGGTAACGGGACGGTGATTTCGACGATTAAGTGGCTTCGGTAGGGAGGGATCAAATCGATGGAAATGTATCAAGCCTTACAAAACAGCTATAAACAGATCCTCTACAACTTTCTTAATAAAAAGAGCGAACAAAGCCTCTACGATGCCCAGCAGTTCAGCAAGAAAGTGATTGAAGAAGAAATAGCGCCGGAAGAGATTGTCAGCATCCACCTTGAAGTAATTGAAGAACTATACCCGAATTTGCCCCAGGAAACACGTGAATCTTTTGAGTTTTTACTTGAAGTGATGATCGGATACGGCATGGCTCATCGTGAGCATCAAATTTTGAAACGCAAACAGCTGGAGCTGGAGTCGGAATTTGACGTTGCCGCTAATATGCAGGATACATTTTTGCCTAAAGAAATACCGCAAAGCAAAGACGTAGATATAGGGGTTATCAGTGTGCCTGCCTCCAAGATGAACGGCGATTATTATAATATCATTAAGCCTGATTCTGACAGCCTCAGCATCGCTATCGCCGATATTATCGGAAAAGGTGTTCCGGCTGCCCTTTGTATGTCAATGATTAAATACGCCATGGACAGTCTCCCGGAAGACTTGATGCAGCCCGGTCAATTATTGGCAAGCTTAAATCGGACCGTCGAGAAAAATATTGCCTCTCATATGTTTGTGACGATGATGTACGCCTCATATGATGCGCGTACGCATTTATTTTCCTACGCAGGTGCCGGTCATGAACCCGGTTTCTATTATAATGCCGCTGAAGACCGTTTCGAAGAATTGTTCGCAAAAGGCTTGGCCCTCGGTATATCCCGTGATACGCAATATCGGGAATATCAACAGCTTCTCCAGCCGGGTGATTTTATCGTTTTGCTCTCCGATGGAGTTACGGAATGTCGGGCAGGCGAAGAGTTTTTGGAGAGGGACGAATTAACAAGATTAATCCGTTTATATCAAGATCGAAGCGTCCAGGAAATCGTTGACTGTGTCTATAAAGATCTGGAAAAGTGGCAGGACTTTCAGCTTCACGATGATTTTACACTCATCATTTTGCGCCGGGAAGTTTAATGTAAAAGCATAAAGGGTAATACACTATACGGCCGCTTGGCCGTTTTTATTTGCTTACATTTTTATAAATACAAATGATTTAAAGAAAACTTGGCTTATCGCCAAGCCTTTAAGGCGAGAAGCCTTAGTTGCACTTATGCAGGATAAGAAAGTGGTTTATACTTTCTTATCTGCCAAGGAAGACTGAACCATCGAGGAGGACATTGCATGAATTTAGACGTAAAGACAGAAACTTTAGCCGAGGGAGCCAAACTATTGGTTTCCGGAGAAATCGATGCTTATACAGCCCCGCAACTGAAAGAAGCATTAATGCCCCTGGCCGAAAAACGGGAAGCTTATGTCGTCGTTGATTTAGATGGTGTCAATTACATCGATAGCACAGGTCTGGGTATATTCGTCGGTGCGCTTAAAGCGGCGGACCAGAACAATGGTACATTGCGCCTGATTTCCCTCAATGAAAGGGTTAGACGCCTTTTTTCGATTACCGGCCTTGATGAAATGATTGACATTGATGAGAAAAGGGAGGGTACCGGGAAATGACAGCACACCAGGATTTAATTGAAATGAAAGTGCCTGCTAAACCTGAATATGTAGGGATTGTCAGGCTAACCGTATCAGGGGTTGCGAATCGCGTCGGTTACACCTATGATGAAATTGAGGACATTAAGGTGGCCATTGCCGAAGCTTGTACGAATGTCGTTGACCATGCGTATCATGACGAAGGATTGATTTCCCTTGAGGTGAGCGTTCGAGAACAATTTGTAGAGTTCAGGATCACCGACTATGGGAGAGACGCAAATGCAGGGGAACTGAAAAAATACAGAGGTCCAATTCAACCTGACGAACCGATTCAGGAACTTACAGAAGGAGGACTCGGCCTTTTCCTTATCGAATCTTTAATGGATGACGTCGAAATTAAACAGAATAAGGGCGTAGCCATTGTCATGAAAAAGTTTTTTCTAAAGGATGGGGTAACGCATGGGACCGATGGATTCGAAACAAAGACAACCAACGAAAATAGATGAAAACAACATTTATCAATGGATAGAAGAATTTCAACAAGAACCGACGGATGAGATACAAACGCAATTAATTATGCACTACGATCCGCTTGTACAATCACTTGCGCGCAAATTCTCCCGCAGTCAAGGACACGATGATGATCTTTACCAAGTCGGCATGATTGGTTTGCTGGCGGCTCTGCGCCGTTTCGATCCGTCGTTCAACCGTTCGTTTGAATCTTTCGCCGTCCCTACGATTGTCGGGGAAATTAAACGGTTTATCAGAGATAAAACCTGGAGTGTCCATGTTCCCCGGCGGATTAAAGAATTAGGTCCCAAAATCAAAAAAGCGGTGGAAGATTTAACAACAGAACACCAGCGCTCTCCGCAAGTTTCCGAAATCGCTGCCTATTTAAATGTAAGCGAAGAAGAAGTTCTGGAAACGATGGAAATGGGAAAAAGTTATCAGGCGCTTTCCGTGGATCGTTCCATCGAAGCTGATGCTGAAGGGAGCGAGGTCACGCTGCTGGACCTTGTTGGCTCCGATGAACAAGGTTACGAGCAGACCGATCAGCGACTGCTGTTGGACAAGGCTTTCGCAGTCCTCTCCAACCGCGAAAAAGAAATTTTACGCTGCACATATTTTGACCATTTAAGTCAAAAAGAGACGGGAGAGCAGCTCAACATTTCGCAAATGCATGTCTCCCGCCTGCAACGGCGTGCACTTCACAAATTGCGTGAATCCATTCGCGTGGAACCTTCGGAGTGTTTATGATTAAAATCATTGAAGAGGAACATCTAAAAGTTAAAACAGCCGCCTGTCAAAAAGAAAAACCAGGCTATACGATTTGCGGAGATGCTTATTGTATGTTGGAGACCGAGGGCTATTTTCTCGCTGCCCTCGCCGATGGGCTTGGAAGTGGGGAGATAGCGAACCGTTCGGCGCGACTGGCCGTCGACGTTATCGAAAAGGAGCATGGAAGCCTGAGCCTTGAGAGGCTTATGTCTGCCTGCAACCAATCACTCATAAGCGAACGCGGTGTCGTTTTGACAATGTTAAAAATCGATTACCGTACGAAAAGAATTGATTATGTCAACGTCGGAAATGTAGAATGCTTGATAAACGTGGACAATGAGACGTGTTATCGTCCCATATCCATGTCCGGTTTTCTTTCCGGGCACCGGACCGTGCCGAGGGCTAACGCCTTCCACTTCCATTCAGAATTGTCATTCGTTTTATATTCCGACGGGGTTGAGCACCATGGGATGAAAGATGCTTTCGTTCGACACGGGGCGACCCCGGCAAGGTTTGTGAAAAATCGGGTTACCGAGCAAGGTGTCGGACACAAAGATGACATGACCATTATCGCCGGACATATCACGTGAACCGTTTTGTCTATTGAGGGCATAACGGTTTTTTCCTGCTGCCCGCGAGAAGCATATTATATGCTAAACTATAGGGACAGGATGTTTAGAGGAGGCTGGAAACATGGAAACCGCGACATTGGATGCGAAAGAGACCATTAAGAGTATTGCCCATCAACTGGGGACAAAAGAACGATTTGTGAAAGCGATTGTTGATTTGCATGAAGAAGGAAACACCATCCCGTTTATGGCCCGTTATCGAAAAGAACAAACGGGAAATGCGGATGAAATGGAAATCAGACAAGCCCTGGACCATTGGCAATATGTCAATCAGCTGCACAATCGGCAGCAAGAGGTCCTTCGTTTAATTGAGGAACAGGGAAAGCTAACGGCCCAACTGACCGACGATATAAAAAAGACAAGCAAGCTACAGGAAGTCGAGGATATCTACCGTCCGTATAAACAAAAGAGACGCACACGAGCCACCATTGCCAAGGAAAAAGGACTGGAACCTTTTGCCGGTCGCCTTTTTCAATTGCCGCGCGAGATCGATGTGGACAGGGAGGCGGATGCTTACATAAATGAAGATGAAGACCTTGGCGATCGGGAGGCTGTGTTAAAGGGAGTCAAAGACATTATAGCGGAATGGGTAGCCGATGACCCGGCCGTCCGCCAAAAGATGCGATCTCTTACGTGGCAGAACGGCCAACTGCAAACGACGATCAAGAAAAAAGCCGATGATGAAGCCCGGACGTACGAAATGTACTACGACTACGCCGAGCGTATTGGCCGGATTCCGGAACATCGCATATTGGCGGTCAATCGCGGAGAGAAGGACGATGTTTTAAAAGTACAGGTGACGGCTGACAGTTCTTTTTTAATCAACAAAATCGAGAATCTCGTCGTGAAACGTTTCGGCTCTCCCGCTGTAGAGATGGTGCAGTCCGCCATCGAAGATAGCTATAAACGGCTCATTGCACCGGCGGTGGAACGGGACATCCGCAATGATTTGACCGAGAAAGCGGATGCCCAGGCGATTCATGTATTTTCCGACAATCTAAAGCAATTGTTGTTGCAACCGCCCTTTCTGGGGAAAACGGTCCTCGGTATCGATCCCGCTTATCGAACCGGGTGCAAATGGGCGGTCGTTGATGAGACCGGCAAAATGCTGGAAACAGGGGTTTTTTATCCGACACCCCCGAACAATGAGCAAGAGAAATCAGCAAAAGTACTGGCGTTCTTAATCGATAAGTATGCGATTACGATTATCGCGATTGGAAATGGTACAGCTTCACAGGAAACCGAATTGTTCGTTTCTGATTTTCTTTCTCAATCTGAGATCAATATCGCCTATGTTATCACTAATGAGGCAGGCGCGAGCGTTTATTCTGCTTCAGACGTCGCACGCGAGGAGTTCCCCGATTTGGAAGTGGAAGAGCGCAGCGCCATATCAATCGCCCGAAGATTGCAGGATCCCCTTTCCGAACTTGTGAAAATTGATCCTCGCTCCATCGGTGTCGGACAGTATCAACATGATGTCAGCGCCAAACAGCTGAGCAGTTCCCTTGATTTCGTTGTGGAGACGGCGGTGAACCAAGTGGGGGTTGATGTGAATACGGCATCGACAAGTTTATTGCAACACGTCTCGGGGTTGAATAAAATGGTGGCCAATCAAATCGTGAAGCAGCGGGAGACCAACGGAAAATACAAAACGAGGGCACAACTCACTTCAGTCCCTCGTTTAGGGGCAAAAACATATGAGCAGGCGGCAGGGTTTCTGCGCATCGCCGATGGAGACGAACCGCTTGATCGAACCCCTATTCACCCGGAAAGCTACGCGGTGACTGAGCGATTGCTTACGGACATGGATGTGCACGATTGGGATCTCGGTTCGAATGCGATTAAAGAAAAAGTGGACCAATTGAATTTGGGTGAAGCGTCTCAGCGATTGGAGATTGGAGAAATCACCTTACAGGATATCGCTGAAGCATTGGTTCGTCCAAATCGGGATCCGCGGGAAGACTTACCCACGCCTTTGTTGAAAACAGGGGTGATGTCGATGGAAGATCTGGAGAAAGGGATGGAGCTGCAAGGGACCGTCCGTAACGTTGTTGACTTCGGCGCCTTCGTCGACATTGGTGTGAAAGAAGACGGCCTCGTCCACGTATCCAAGCTCGCTAATCGTTTTATCAAGCATCCCCAGGAGGTCGTCGCTGTTGGGGACATCGTGACCGTTTGGGTTGAAGATGTGGATATTCAAAAAGGAAGAATCTCTTTGACGATGAGAAAATAAAGAAAACTTGGCTTATCGCCAAGCCTTTAAGGCGATAAGCCTTAGTTGCACTTATGCAGGATAAGAAAGTGGTTTATACTTTCTTACCTGCCAATAAAAAACCTGCGTCTATACGCGCAGGTTTTCTATATCAAGATAAGCATTTAAATGGTATGATGTACAAAGGTGGTTAAAGAACCTCTTCCTGAGTATTGCGTTTCAAATAAGTGTACCAACATTGGTTAAGCATAACGATTTCATAACGATTTTTTTCAAAATAAGCCTTTTCCAATTGTTTCTTGAGCCAGTAAGGCACTTCAGATCCCTCCTTGTTCGCGAGACCTTAAAGGCTTTACGATTATTATATGTAGGAATGGTTGTCAACGTTGAGCACGATTTAAGCGCGTTGAAGAAAGGACATTCAGGATGACCGATGAACAATTGCAACAGCTGACGGAAGAATTATCCCGTCTTTATTTTAAAAGAACGTTTCGCCATCGCATTCGCTTTAACCCTCGGCTGCGAACAACCGGCGGGCGTTATCTGCTTGCCAGCCACGAGATTGAAATTAACCCGAAACATGAAGCGCATTTCGGCCGCGAGGAATTAAAAGCGATCATTAAACACGAACTCTGCCATTATCATCTTCATTTAGAAGGCAAAGGCTATCAACATAAAGACAGGGACTTTAAAAACTTGCTTGAAAAAGTGGGCGGCTCAAGGCATTGCCAGGCAGTCCCCGGGATGAGAAAGACACAGCCGATCAAATATTATTATGCGTGTGTCGATTGCCAACACGTTTATCCGCGGAAGCGGGCGATGGATACGCAAAAGTTCGTCTGTGGCATTTGTGGAGGCAAGTTAAAAATGCGTGAAAGGTCATTGACGACATAACATACCTGTGGTACATTATAAAAGGCCGTTTCGGGAGCGGTTCATTTTTGTACCGGGACACAAATTATAAGTTGACAAGTCTACTTACTTCATGTACTATCGAATTTGTCGAAAAAACAAGGAAGCATATTCCGCAGTAGCTCAGGGGTAGAGCAATCGACTGTTAATCGATCTGTCGCTGGTTCGAATCCGGCCTGCGGAGCCAGCGGAGAAGTACTCAAGTGGCTGAAGAGGCGCCCCTGCTAAGGGTGTAGGTCGCGCAAGCGACGCGAGGGTTCAAATCCCTCCTTCTCCGCCATTCCAGAATACAGAAGTCAGAGGCCAGAAGCCAGAAGCCAGAATGGATCGAATTGGTTTGCCAATTCGCACATTAAATCCGACATCCGGCTTCCGACATCTGATATCCGACACGGCCCGTTGGTCAAGGGGTTAAGACACCGCCCTTTCACGGCGGTAACGCGGGTTCGAATCCCGCACGGGTCACCATTATTTCGGAGGGTTAGCTCAGTTGGGAGAGCATCTGCCTTACAAGCAGGAGGTCGGCGGTTCGAGCCCGTCACCCTCCACCATTGAGAGAGCGAAATGGGCCTGTAGTGTAGCGGTGAACATGCCTGCCTGTCACGCAGGAGATCGCGGGTTCGAATCCCGTCAGGCCCGCCATTTTCAATGAATTTGGGCCATAGCCAAGTGGTAAGGCATCAGGTTTTGGTCCTGAGATGCGCTGGTTCGAATCCAGCTGGCCCAGCCACTTAAGATTAGAGCATGCATATACAAGCGGGTGTGGCGGAATCGGCAGACGCGCTAGATTTAGGATCTAGTGTCTTACGACGTGTGGGTTCAAGTCCCACCGCCCGCACCATTTTTTTGTATCGAAATGGCAGAACGCACTAGGTTGAGGGCCTAGTGGGATATAAAAATCATATTGCGGTTGTGGCGGAATGGCAGACGCGCTAGGTTGAGGGCCTAGTGGTAGTAAAATACCGTGTGGGTTCAAGTCCCACCGACCGCACCAACATAAAGATTTACACACCAACACTTCGAGCGTGTTGGTGTTTTATTTTGATATGAGAAGTGGCTTTGATATGACGTTTGTGTACCAATTGTGAACCATTAAATATCCGTAATTTGGTACATAGTAAATGTTTGGTTTTTATAAGCTATCGTAGAAACGATCTGCTTTTCGGAATTTTATGGAACGATGGATGTTCATTCATATCCGAGTATATTATAATAAAGACAATGGGAGGGTGAATATGCCTAATGAAAATGTAACAAATAAGGAAGTTAATGTTGACCACGATCGCCTGTTCAAAGAGTTAATCCAAGAATTTTTTCAAGAATTCATGGTCTTGTTTTTCCCGAAGGTTCATGAGAATATTGATTATGTCCATCTCAAATTTTTGGATAAAGAAATGATTACGGATGTCAGTGATCGGGAAAAACGGTATTTAGACATTATTGTGGAAACAAAGTTACGGGGTGAGGATAGCCTTATTATTGTTCATGTTGAACCACAGGCTTCTTACCAACCAAATTTTAATGATCGAATGTTCCGGTATTTTAGTCGTCTGTATGAAAGGCATCGTAGGCGTATTGTTCCTATCGCCGTTTTCAGTTATGATGAAAAAAATAAAGAAGAACCCAATTCATTTAAAATGAGTTTCCCGTTTTTGGATGTATTGCAATTTAACTACTTAACGGTTGAGTTAAATAAATTGAACTGGCGGGAATACATTCGGAAAGATAACCCTGTGGCAGGTGCATTAATGAGTAAAATGGGGTACACTAAGGATGAAAAGATCGAGGTTAAGAAAGAATTTTTACGGATGCTCGTTCGCCTTGAACTCGACCCGGCACGGAATCATTTGCTAACCACATTTTTTGAAACGTATTTGGAGCTTTCAGAGCACGAAGAGCATATACTGGCAGACGAAGTCAAAAATCAACTTGATCCCGAGGAGGAGGCGAAAGTTATGGAATTAATGACTTCTTATGAACGAAGAGGGATGGAGAAAGGAAAACAAGATTCCATTTTAACTTTTTTGGACGCAAGGTTTGGCCTAACGACGGATTCAGTACAAGAACAAGTGCGTTCGATTAAGGATGTAGAATTGTTGGATGAAGTATTACGCAAAGTATTTTCAGCAAAATCCTATGAAGATGCACAAGAAATTATTGAAGAAATAGCAAAAACAAGAAACGAATAATTTATTAATGATGTTAAAGAATAGCGGGAGCAAAATCTCGTGTGAGTTCATATGCCATAGACTGTATCACCATAATTCTTCATACACCAATACTTAGAGAGTGTTGGTGTTAATTTAATTTGAGGATTATGCAGTTTTATTGGAAAAGGGGAGGGGTTGAATTATGGTTCTAAAAATCCGTATTTGATACAATGAAGTTGTTCAACAATCAGGCCAGATTGTTGCATAAATCATAAAGTTTTAAATCATACGCTATTCTTGAAAACGAGAAATGAA
The DNA here is from genome assembly GCF_900100185.1 of Natribacillus halophilus. Classification (GTDB taxonomy): domain Bacteria; phylum Bacillota; class Bacilli; order Bacillales; family Marinococcaceae; genus Natribacillus; species Natribacillus halophilus. Next base: position 70,160 of record NZ_FNEN01000012.1, read on the forward strand.
GGTGGAAGTCATTATGGTGATACAGGGAAGCTTTGTGTACCTAAGACCTATCAAAGATGAAGATATGGAAAGCATTCATCATTCTTGTCAGGATGAAGAGTTTCTCTATATGACTGGCACTCGGCAGTCATTTACTCTTAATGAAATTACAGAAAAATATAAACAGTTTAGTGAGAACCCTACACGTTATGATTTCGCCATTTGTCTGTTGGATAATTATCAATTAATAGGTCATTTAGCCATCTTAGAAATTGATCCAGACAATAAAAAAGCAGGTTTTAGAATATCGCTACATAGTCGAAGTGCTGTAAACAAAGGTTATGGTACTGAAGCAACTCAGCTTGCACAAAAATTTACTTTTGAGGAGCTTAAATT
>NZ_FNEN01000035.1 GCF_900100185.1 Natribacillus halophilus
CATTAGTTTTATTATACTATGAAAAATACACCGAAAATAACCTAGAAAATCTAATTAAATGCTATATGCCACAAATACTGAAGATGGTACTTCAGTTTTTGGTGCGAACAAGCTTGAAATTTTATGGGATCTTCACGTTCGCACTAAAAGATAAGTGGATCATCCATGTTTATCGATTCGTTTGTCCCAATATGTTCTACCCTATTTCTATAATTGTTTCCCAATTGATAAAATCTAAGGCTATCCTTTTCTTCATCGATAATATCTGCGAGTTCTATTTTTAGAGAAGCAAATTGAGAAGCATCTACAACACATTCAAACACGGAATTTTGAACTCTCTGTCCATAGTTTTGGCATGCTTTTGAAACTTTTCGAAGTCTTTTCGTACCACCGCCACTAACTGTATTCACGTCATAAGTGATTAACACAAGCATTGGCGTATGCACCTACTTCCATAAGAATGGAGGATACTCATCTAAATCTTTCCTCAAATAACGAGCAAGTAATAATGCTTGAGCGTGAGGAACTAAGCCCCATGAAATTTTTTCACCGAGAAATGGATGTGTTATTTTTTCTTGTTTCTTATTTTGCCAAGCGGATAGAAATTTCTTCCTGGCCTCATCAGTCATAATGACTGCTCCATTTTCTTTCTTTAAAAAATCATCTTTATTGACGATTTTTCGGTTAATCAACGATAGGACAAATTTGTCTGCATAAACACCCCGAAGTTCTTCCATTACATCTAAAGCCAACGACGCTCTTCCCGGTCGGTCTCGGTGTAAGAATCCAACATAAGCATCCAAACCAACAGCTTCCAAAGCAGATGTTACATCATTGGCAAGCAGCGTATAAGAAAGAGATAACATTGCATTGACATAATCCAGCGGAGGCCTTCGTGATCGAGAATAAAAATAAAAATCTTCTTTTTGTTGCAGGATCATTTGGTCAAATATTTTATTGTAGTTAACGGCTGCCTGACCTTCCCAGCCTCTTAGACTATCTAGATCTTCGCAAACCCTTGTCTCATCAATAATTGTAGAAAGTTGTTGAGAAATTTCTTTAAACATACTGACATCCACGCGTAATGGATAATCCCTTGTCATTCTTTCAATAATCCATTTATTGTTATAGATCTTTCCTGCAATAAAATTTCTCGCAATTTTCGATGCTGTAATTTCATCTTCGGAAATTTGATATTGCGTTTTCCTAAGTACGACATTCCCCTTACTTTCACCAATTACTCTTGCCAGAAAACGTCCATTCATGGTTAAAAAAACTAATGAAATGTTTCGGTCAGCACAATATCCCATTAGCGCAGGACTCGCTCCAGTATATCCAAAACTAATAACAGATTCCAAATTATGAAGGGGCAATCTTCCTAATTTTTCCTGTTCTTTTAGTAGAACAACATTGTCGCCATCCAATGATAAATAAACGTTAGGCTGAGTCACAAATAATGTATTCAGAAGCTTTTTCATTCCTTGATTTTCCCTTCAATGTAACGTTTAACAGAACGTCTATTCATTAACTTAGGCATGCACACATCCTGGAGGGAGCAACTATTACAAAACGTTCCAGTTTTCACTTGAGGGGTATGTCTCCTTTTATAATATTGGTGCATTTCTGCAGTGATAGCTTTTACATTATTTCTGCTTTCAGAAGTTATAGGTACGTCTACTCTGCGTCTTATTTCATTATAGTATAGATAGGCTTGATGAATCTCACAAAGCAACATTTCTTCGAGGCACATGGCCTGGGCCGTTAATTGCAATACATCTGCGGCGTCCTGTTTCGGCTTTCCTCTTTTATATTCAACAGGGTAAGCTTTATACTTACCCTGTCCCCCATTGATTTCCACTCCGTCAGTGTCCTCAACAAATTCAACTACGTCACAAACACCATTGATTTTTAGTTCTTCTGATTTAACAGGCATCGCGCGTACTATAAGTTTGTTACCTCTTTTTTCTCGAATAAACGGTTCATTTGCTTTTTGATGTAGATGCTGCCCTTCTATGGTTTTAACATTTTCTTCCCATTGCTGCTCTATATGGATGAGTGCCCACTGACGTTTACAGAATTGAAAATGCTGAATGCCAGACAACATGAGATAGTTTTCTTCACTATTGCCCATCGATAACCTCAACGGCAAGATTGTCTAGTTCATGCAATTCTACCGAATAATCTTCAAAGCATTTGGGATCTTCAGCTTTTGGTTTAATGTCCAATGACTGATGAACTTTAGCGGAAGAATACTGTCCAAGTTTTGATTGATGTTCCCACCAGTACACGTTATGCACTTCAATACTTCCTTCAGGCCGAGCAGAAGAGCTATCATTTTCAAATAAAGTGACCAAAGCTTGCTTGATTTTTTCAGCATCTTCGTTTGTAAAACCTGTCTTTTCTGCTAATTGTGTGTTAATACTTCCTTTGAAGACGTAGAGTCCATAATCCACGCGGTGTTTCATCCCCATCGTATCAGAACTTCTGGAATCGCTGGTCACTGAGTTCACACTCTTCGTAATTTGTACGCTCGCGATATCAATCGGATCTACACTTGTCGCTGTATGAATGGCGACCGGACCACGAACTCCTACTGAAATTTCGGTACCTTTGAATGCAAAAACTTGTCCAAAACTTCGTACATCTAGCCACTCCTGGCAAGCGATGTCATGAAAGTCACCTGCGTCCTTGTTTTTCGGCTTGAGAATCTTCTCTAGTTCAGGGTTTGAATCAGCACGCTCTTTCAAGCTTTTATATCCATCTGTCTTCCGGTCATCCGATTGAACAAAAATGGACTCTCCAGCATCTTGGAGCCGATTCCTTATTTTCCTCTTTATAGCTACGTCTGAGATTTCCCCATGCCCATCATAGTTCTGTCTTGGTCGATTGCCGTTTAACGGGTCTCCGTTCGGATTAGCCTTTGTTACGGATAATACGACTGCGAAATCAATTTTGTGGTCGAGTGTTGACATATTACTCTTCCTCACTTTCCTTTGATTGATTATTACTCTTTTTTTGATAGAGTTCATGCCTTTGACTATAAAATCCTAGTAAATATTTCCCAGATAAAGGTTTATCATTAAAATCTTCTATATCGATTCTTGATGCCACCTCATCAATCATACTGGAAAGGTAACCGGCTTTTGTTCCCAAACGTGCTTGGTATGGTTGCAGGCTTTCTTGAATGGTTTTCCATGTTCTGGCCGGGTGTTTTGAGAACGAATTCATATAACGAATAGCGTTACTCGAACGTGTTTCTTCAGATCCTAACGCTCTACGCTCCAAGACATCGGCAATGGCCAGTAACCTACCAAATAAGTAGTCACGGTTGTTGGTTTCATGATTCAATGCCACACTATATCCCTCCTGTCTATTAATGATCGCACAGGCAATACTCAGCGTTTTTTCCCATTCCCATCTTTCCATTGAAACAGGATTAGACGCTCGATGAAACAAGCTTCTCGAAATGTCTTGAGGGATTTTTCTTTCATCTACAATACATGGAATCATTCGTTCCATGAGTCCTTTAATTAGTTTGTCGTTTGCTCTTGAACCATAGGCTGCAACAGCAATATCCCTCGTGGAAGGAGCACCATAAAACTCGATGAATTCATTCTCTGTATTCTTACGATAACGATGCAACCAAAGACATGTAGAATGCCAATTTTTCAGTCGATCTAAATACAATTCTTTATTCATATTTCTGTAATAGAGAACAGCTAATCGACCTGTTGTCGCAGAATCCAAAATTAATATATTGACATTAGAGCGATTTGATAGATCGCTTTTATACCCGTCGAACGCTTTCGCTACTTCTTTGGCAAAAACCTCTTGTGTATTTGCTATCTTTTTAGCATTTTGAACAGCTTCGGGATGTATATCAAACGTATCAATTTCAGGTTCTGGTACTGTTACCGTATCATTTCCCCAAACAAGAAATACTCGTTGGTCGATGATTTTCCCCTGTCGATGAATTAGCCACTTAAGTGCATTATGAGCTTTTTGGGAGACATCATAACTAATGGTTGCAGCTTCATCTCCACTCCGAAATCGACCCCTATAAGTAAATCCACTACTATCATTTGCAGAAATCAACTTCGCCTTATCTCCTGGGTGTCGGATCTTATTCGTGTGACTCTCCGTGGTTGGTTCCATTTTCCCAGTAACAAAACAAATGTCTTCTTCCTGTAACAATGTCCGATAAAAATCAACAAATGAATCGTACATTGTTTGGTCATTCCAAGCCTTATCGAGCCTTCGTTCCGTAGAATAAACATTGAAACGCACAAAAGCACTGTCCACCGATCCGCCTATCACAGAAAAAATCTGCGGTTTATCGCCATATTCTTCCTTGTGCTTTTTTTCCCACTTATGAATCAAATAACCATAGGAATCAGTAACGAGGACATTTTCTTTAATAAGATCCTGGATCAATTGTTTTTTTTGGAGATACGTATAGATAGTTTTAACTTTTTCATGGCTATAAGGTGATGCTACCCAATCGCCTAGTTGTTCAATATACGCTTCGAATTGTTTTTTCTTTTTTTCTTCTCCGCCATAAATCATGTAATCTCCCGCGACATAGCTTAATTTATCATGCAGTGGATAAGGTGCTATTTTTGATCCTGCCCTGCTCGACGAAGATTCAGTTGAAGGAATTAGCGTACTCCCGTCTTTTTTGTCAACGGCATTTGCCGAATGAAAATCCCCCTCTTCCGTAATATTCACTTCGATGTGAGCCGTTTGAGTTGTATGGGAGATCGGCAGCAATGTATATTCTTGATCATTTCGCTTCTTTGCTACTTTTCCAACTTCTTGAAGATTGTTCTCATAGGTTTGGTACAATTCCAATAACCAACTCATCGTTTCACCCCCTCTCTAAATTTGTCAGGAGAGCATCTGCAGATTCCACGTTCGTTTCATTAAAAGCCTTTGGTTCCATGCCCGCAATCGTTCGAACCTGTGAACATTCTTCAGGTCGGGGGAATGTAATAAGACCTTTTTTCATGACAGGATTCCAAAGGCGGACTTCCATTTGATCCCTGCCTGTTTCATCCGGATAATTGACCCCATGAACCATAGGACCTAGATGTAGTTCACCTTCATAATCATCATAAAAACTTTCACCTTCACCAAACGTGCGCGGTTCTACATATCCCTGGCATTCCCTAGTTCCAAGGAAAATATCACGTCTACCCCCTGCTTTTAACGAGCGGTGCATAATGCTGTAGTGCTTCCCTTCGTTACGGTCAAAAGCCATATCCGGACGATTCATGTTGAACTCAAAGTGAGCCCTCACTTGATAATGTACATCTTTTAAGTACGTATAATTTGCAAGTGTATTTCCCCCACCATACTCAATCGGACGAATTCCTTTCGATTCCATTTGAATCGGTTTCATTACGCGAAGCTCATCAACGATCATAATTATCGTCGGTTTCCAATAAATACTCTCGGTGATTCCTTTCAATGCTTGATATGTTGGCACTTGGTAGGATAGTTTTTCTCCGCCTAATTTGGTCAGTGGATCGGTAAACAAAGCATAATCTCCAAACACCTCGAATTCTATGGCATTTCTCACTCTAAACACCTCCTTATGAATTTTCTCCTAAATAAGCATGTAGTCCTTCAGCATTGAAGTAGATCTTTACCCCCTTTTATTTTTTGAAATATTATACATTTATAATACAACAACGGTTTAATTAAAGTCAAATGAAATATTGAATGAACTTATCTATAAATATGCTTTCTGATATACTGATATTAATTCGCTACCTTTAGCGTGGATTGAAATATTCATTATTTTATTTGGAACCTATCTTTAATATAAAGATAGGTTTTAAACATGATAAAATCCCCCGCCGCTTTCCACTTCCAAGTCTAAACCATACTCATCATTGTATGCATTTTCATTTAACGCCAATATTTTATCATCGAATAATGACACGATTGCATTATTTCGGTTTAATGCATCTATTTCATGCGTATAGAGATTTACTGTATAATGTTGAGCTTTCCGCATTAACTTGTTGAGATCATCAATCCTTATGCTGCCATTTAGTTCAGCAATTATATCTTCCCCTGCTTGATAAGGAACGATCACAGAAGTGGTTTTATTATCGATCACCTGAAAATTCTCCGCTGCCGTTCTATAGCTATTAGCTAGAAATAAAGGGAGAGACCCCTGATATTTCTGTTTATATGCCTCTACATAAACATACTCACGTTTTGAAGCCGTTAAAAGCGTAATCATATTTTGTTCTAATTTTGGGATAAAGTAGTCTAAGTCAACTTCAAACGTGGAATAAAACTCTTCAAAGTATCTTTCCATAGCCTTATGTGAAAGGATGCTTCCTCCATGGCTATCAGTTTGTCGTCGGAGATCTTTTAATATGTTTCTAGTGATCTTCTTTCCTTCAGAAATTTCTTTTAAATGCTTGAGATTTTCTTCCTCGTGGTCAATGACATATACATGTTGTAAGTCAGCTTCACCATGGCGGTTACAACGCCCAGCCGCTTGGGCAATTGAATCCAATCCCGCCATTGAACGAATAACACTATCAAAACTTATATCCACACCCGCTTCAATAAGTTGGGTGCTTAAACAGATGACACTTTCTCCTTCTTTCAATTGGTATTTAATTTCTTTCAAAATATTGTTCCGATGAGCAGCGCACATCGATGTGCTCAGGTGATAAATGTGTGTTTTGTCATTTAAGCTTTGATCAAGAGATTCATATAGTCTTTTGACCACTGTTTTTGTATTTAATACAACTAAGATACTTTTGGATTCTAAGGATTTTTCCTTGATAAATTCTGCTAATCCATCATTGTTCATAGTGGAATCTGTTGCTTCATCAATAATCTCTACTCGCTTAAATGCATCGTTAACTTCATCCAGATTATCGATGATCTCAGCATCTGTATCAATTTCCAATTTTCTTTCCACAAAATTTAATGTAGGTTGTGTTGCCGTGCAAAGCAACATACTTGATTTGCCATGTAGTTTTAGAAAATTCAGCGCCTCGTTAAATAGCGACACACATTTCGTCGGTACTTTTTGAACTTCATCGAAAATGATGACTGATTCGGTTAAATTATGAAGACGACGAATATTTCGAGTGCCTTTCGCATAAAAAACATTCAAAAACTGTACCATGGTTGTGAAAATAATCGGAACATCCCAGTTATCTTTGGCCAACTTTAATTTTTGTTGTGTGTTTATTCTTCCATCTTGTGATTCATCGTCGTCACTTTCGTCTTCGATCACATTGGAATGATGTTCTAAAATCCTTTCATTATCGGCTAAAATCCCCCTTACATCTGCTGCATTTTGTTCTATGATTGTAGTAAACGGAACAACGTAAATAATTCTTTTTTTATCGTGCAAAAGCGAGTGATTGAGTGCATACCGAAGGCTGGCTAACGTTTTTCCTCCCCCGGTAGGTATCGATAAAGTATAAATCCCGGAAGGCTTGCTCGCAAAGTCTTGGCATTGGTCTGACATATCCGATCTTAAAATATTAATAGGCTGCTTGGCATTCTCAGACATTTTAAATGAATTTAGTTTGTTTGTTAGCTTCTCATTATACTCAGTGAAAAGTTTTTTGCTATCGATCTCGATTTCTTCTGTCTGATTTTCTTCATACTGCCTGGTGTTGGTCCGATCAGCATCAATAAGTGCACTGAATATGTATTTTGTTAAATACATGAGCACTTTTTCACTGTTTTCTTGTGGTTCTTTTGTTAAAAAGTTTCCAAGTTCTTCTGCTGCATTTTCAACATATTGATGGAATTTCTGCTCATTCATGATATTTTTGAAAAAATATTCAACAGAATTATTGAATTCCGGTAATTCTTTGTCCCGAACTCTATTCAGGTATTTTGATTCCAAATTCGGATCTATAAAATCATGAAGATATGAGTGATGAGAGATAATGGCATTCCCAACGACTTCAGCCAGTAATCCCTTGTTTCTTGTGATATTCGTTGTATGAAAGAAATCATATAACAATTTTCCACCTGCGGTAGCATGATCCACGCTCCCTCTTTTAGGTGGGTTGTCAGGGTTTTCTATTGCCGCAATGATATAATTTCTAAACTCCAGGCTGTATTTACCAAGGTCATGCAGCATCCCTGCTAATCCTGCTATATGTTTAACCCCTATTTTATCTCCAATTGCTTCTGGGCTAATAATTGAACGCCTATTAAATGTTCCTCTACTGTTTGAATCTGTTTATCACTTTCTCGAATATGAGCAATATAAACCATTGCTAACCCCCTCGTAAAATTTTCTAGGCCTATTTTATCATTTGCACTATATTTTTAAAATCATAACCCCCCTTTGTGCTTTGAATTACATGCTTAGTATACCACCCACCCCTGTCAAGTTCCGTCAGCGAATATAAGTTCTTTTAAATTTTTTCTTAAGGTGAAAATCTGGAAGGTGATCTCGTGGAAAGCGATGATGACGGCAATCCTTTTATTCAGAAAAGAATTGATCTGGACATCCCTGAACTTGCCCCCCTGAAGAAACCGATATGACAATGGAAGAAGACGAGGTGAGCACACAGGTTCCCAATGATATTCTTTTTGATTTTGATGAAAGCGAATTGAAATCTGATGCCGAGGAAACGATCGATGAGCTTATCGATGAATTTGATCAACTTCCCGACGACACGATCATTCACATCAATGGACATACCGATAATGTCGGTGATGAGGATTATAACATGGAGCTTTCCGAAGAAAGAGCGGAATCGGTGCTGGATTATATAGAAGAAAACAGCGATACGAGTGATTTACAGTTTGAAACATTCGGCTATGGTGAAACCGAACCGCTTGAAACCGAAGCAGATGATGAAGAAGCCGAACGCATGGAGAACCGCCGGGTGGAGATTGTGATTAACCCTGATGAGAACGAGGAGAATTAACAACACTTAAGACCGAGTGCAGTATTTTGCTGCACTCGGCTGTTTTCGGATTTAACGACGAAAGATAACTGCCATAAAACCCCTCTCCCTCTTTGTAATTAGATATTCTTCCATATGCTCTTGATTTCTCAGATTTTCATGCCATTAGGATCTACCAGCACCAGAGTGCGCTTCTCACTTGATGAATATATTTCAATTGAAGGAATGATATTCCATTAAGGAGTCCGTCCTCTCATCCAACCCCTAGGGGTTGGAAAAAATTAGGATAACTGTGCGCTTGCATTCGCCCACTTCATACATGGTCGCTTAACCTCCCATATATCCCTGGATGGTGATGATCCACACATTCCTTCGTCCGGCGTATCCATGTGGTGGGGGCGGCTATGCTTTCTTACTGGG
>NZ_FNEN01000004.1 GCF_900100185.1 Natribacillus halophilus
CAGGGTTCACTTGGGAAGAAAGGGCATTCCGGCATCTTAAAAACCAAGAAAACCCGAAAGAAATTTCTCAAAGACAAAAGTCATCGCATCCAGTTCGTTTATACACCGAAACACTGCTCATGGCTCAACCAAATCGAATGCTGGTTCAGTATTCTGTGTCGGGATTTAATCAACCCGAGAGCTAGCTTTACATCCATTGATGACTTAGCTTATCGCTTAGCTCAATATATCGAATATTATAATCAACATTTGGCCAAGCCGTTCCATTGGACGTTCAAAGGTCGTCCTTTGCAGGTGTGATCACTTATTTCAGCCGTTTTGCACTAGTTTATTATCCAACCATTCGTCCCCGGAATTTATATCAATATATTCAAATTCCCATCTTCTTTTAAAGGCAGTATCTAAAGGGAAAACTCCTTGGTCGGCACTATTCATTGTTGCCCATATATACAAATTGTTTGGTAAGTATAAGTGATCTATATCTATTCCATTCATTCGTAAATACATTTCCATTTCATAAGGTATTGAAATACTATAATCACTAAATCCGTCATCATCTCGATCGAGTATTTGAAACATATCACCAAACACGGCAGCAACATTTGAACGATTGATCTCTTCTATGATCAACAAATAATTTTCTTCTTCATATTTTAATGCTTTGGTCAATATTCGAAGGAATGGTCCGGCTATATACTCATAAGTTACTGATGGCTCGTTAATAATGGGATATAATTCTTCATACTCTTCATCATTTATATTAATTACATCTTCAACAGAATATGGAGTTCTAGAGTATCTTTCCGATTTACCATGTTCTTTATATATAGGAATTGGTTTGTATGATCCTACAAACTGAGCGTAAGAGTAATTCGGATGAAAAGTAACCCTTTCAAAGTTTTCACCAAACTGCTCTTTATCAATGTTAAGCAAGTGACTTTTTCCTGTACCAGGTGCCCCATATATAATTCTGTTGTATGGCTTATCAATAGTATCAAGCTTTTGTATATCGCTGTTTTCTCTTTGGGGGTCTTGATCTAGTACATCAATAGTTATATTTGTAAGAGGCAAATAGTTGTTAATCCGTTCTGTATATTGTTTTAGTTCTTCTATATCCACACCATCGTTTACTATTGCTTCGTTGTCCTGTCTTTTTATATAAAAGTTTAGATTTTGACTTAATATATTGCGGAGAACACGAAGTGGCCCCTTTGGTTCCACTTCGCCTGTGATGTTCACATTAGTTTCACCATTAATTAACTGGGTGTAAATTCCCGATTGAAAGAATTTAATATCATCGTCATCATTAATCTGTACTCTGTAAACAGTTTCTTCCGATAAATGTGTGAATGCCTTTATTAATTTCTTTTCAAAAGAAGCATCGTATTGTAGTTTCTCTTCTGTTAGCCATGTAAACAATACCTTCTTAAAATCTTGTTCTTTAAGACTAATAAGAAGATCTAATTGATCAATGACTTTTGTAAAGCGTAATACTTTTTTATATCGATCTCCTCCCTCTCTCTCCGCACTATCAGCAAGCTTATCATTTTCAAAATCAATGATAACGATCTTCCAAATTAATTCTAAACCTACAATCAGGTGTTCTATTTGAGAACGCACCAAGTTATTATAATCTAATATGTTATTAAATTTATTTTCATCCAAATCGGTCTCTTCTAGCTCTGCCGAGAAGTACTCTTTGATTTGCTCCTTCAATTCATCCTTTAATGCTATTTTATTATCCGCTGCTTCTTGCGAGTAATATAATTCAGCTTTTTCATCGTTTATCTTCCAAAGTACATATATTAGGCTTAGTAGTGGCTTTACTTTTGGAAGAGAAGATTTAATTCCTAGTTTAAGCTCTGTTTTTTTGTAATCATTTATTTTTTTAGGATATATCATATAGATGAGTTGCCTCCATTATGTGCACAGGTAAATAAAAAATATCAGCTTTAATTATATGGCAACAATTTTCTCTAATCAACCTTTCCAGAAACTACTATATTTTCTGGTATAGTCATGTCTCTATAAATTACCTCAGCAATTTTTAGGGCTAGTTTAGGAGGTACTGCATTTCCCACTTGTTTCATTTGAGAGGATTTTGTTCCATAGAATCTGAATGTATCAGGAAAGGACTGGAACCTTGCAGCTTCTCTAACTGTAATGGCTCTATGCAAGAAAGGATGTGTGAACCTCCCGGATGAGGGTGTATCAAATCTGGTAGTCATCGTTACTGATGGTTGATCTTCAATAATTCTTCCCCAAGTACCACTGTAAATGGACTTTGTATGATGTTCCTTCGGTAATGATTCTCTTCCTTTACCTTTTGGAACCATTCTCATCCGTTCAATCGCCAGCTTAGAGTGTTTTGTAGCCACGTGATTAAACAGTTTTGTAGAACCTTTTCTTAATTCGCTTTGATAAAACGAATGGGGTGTAAATTTATATTCTTGTATTTCTTCTCCCTCGCCAGAATCTAAAAAAGCTAAATCCTCTATTGCATCTATTGCTGTAACACGATCTGATGTTCCTAATGGTAAGCTAATATGGCCATTATATTTACCAAGTATAAAAGCTCTCCGACGAATTTGTGGGACTCCATATTCAAACGCATTAATAATGGCAGAATCTAAATTATAGCCTATTTCATTAAACATATCATATATTACTTTCTTGAAATGGCCATTGTTAGTCGTAAGGATGTTGGGTACATTCTCTATTAAAAAATATGTTGGTCTAATGTACTCGACTACATTATAAAAAAACCTAAACAAAAAGTTCCTATCATCTTCTAATATGTTCCTATGTCCTTTTTGTGAGAAGCCTTGACATGGAGGTCCTCCGATAATAACATCGACGTTTCCTTTATATGGATGAAAATAAGAGCTATCTATCTTTGTTATATCCTCATTTAGCATATTAACTCCAATATGGTTTGATTGGTAAGAAAATGCAATATCAGAATCAATTTCATTTGATAGTACTATTTTAAATCCTGCATTCCTAAAGCCATGGGATAACCCACCTACGCCCGAAAACAAATCCATTACACTCAACATACCAATCCATTCCTCATTCACCAATCAAATTTGTTATTTCAATTATGTTATCATCTGAAGCTTGTTCGTCAATTCTTTTCTTGGCTGCTTCATAATAATTTTTTTCAATTTCACATCCTATAAAATTACGACCTAATTTTTTTGCTGCTACACCAGTTGTTCCACTTCCCATAAACGTATCTAGTATTGTATCATTTTGATTTGACATTAATCTAATAAAGTGTTCCATTAAAGCTAGTGGTTTTTGAGTTGGATGTGAAATATGTTTTTTTTCCTTTTTTGTAGCTGCTGAAGTTTCAATAAAATCATGAATAGCTTTCCCATCGTTATTATATGTACCTGTGCGGCCACTGTTAATAAAGTAGATCCAACCCTCTGTAGAATTAATAAAGTGAAGATTCATATTTCTAGGCATTGGATTCGTTTTGTGCCATATTCCTGTTGTCTTATAATAGAAGCTATGCAACTCAGCTATTTTAACAACAGATTCTACTCTGATTAGGGACATAAAGACAATGAGAGTGCCTTCCTTTTTTAACACTCTGTTTGACTCAGAAAAGAACTTCTTCATAAATTCTATCCAGTCATCACTTTGTGATTCATCCCAGCCCGCGTCACCAAAAAAGTTTTCTCGCATTCGTTTTAAATTTGTTTGCCGTTTTTTCATGAAATTCGCTAGGTTATAAGGAGGATCAGTAAGTATGAAGTCAATGCTGTTACTTTCTAGATTGAGTAACGTTTCAATGCAATCACGGTTATATAACGATATAGTTGGTTCAAACTTCATTAAATCACCCTTCTCTATATTATTGTATAAGATTTAGTAACGATAAATTCTATTATATTATAGTTAAGTCATTTTGTAACCAGTTAGATTATTGTTACGAACCATTGTTTGTATTATTATTGTAGCAAATTTCTGTTCGCAAAGATAGTAATTTGAGCAAAGCGATACTTTTTTTCTTTTCATTGGATGGATGAAGGAAAGGAAGTAAGAAGAATAGAGAAGGTTTGTATAAATTAATGTTCTTATCACTAACCATAGGACACAATCACGTATAGAAAGTACATGATGTTCAGGGAGAAATGAATAATAATTTAGGGGTTGCTGACCGTCCTACTTCTCATTTCATTCAAGCAACTTCGGGGCTGTCTTAGTAAGAATTTTGGTGAGGGCATACTGGATGAAGATTTAACGATTCGGAAAAACCGAATTGTTCTAATGAAGGGAGAAGTTGGAAGAGAAATTTCATTTTTTACAAGTAGTAGGGGTGTTTCATGTCCCGAAAAGTCATCCTCAGCAGAAAAGGTTTTGATGGATCCGCAGGCGGCAAACCGAGTCCGATTTTGGATAACAAGTTCGTGTCTTTGCCCATTCCAAGAGCAGAATCTGGTATTTTTTATAAAGATTTATCGTTGTCTTCAGAGGGAAATTACCTGAAGATAATGAAATATTTAGGGATCAAAATGTTTTCCGAAGCGAATTTAGACCCTGATTTGCAACGCTCGCTCTTGGAAGAACGTCATGAAGGAATGGCGAGGTTTATTTGGGCAATCCGGTAATTCGCTGGGGACGTTACGTTATCGGGATGTCGGGGAAGGGGATATTTTTCTTTTCTTCGGGTGGTTTAAGGAAGCAAGGAAAGAAGATGGCGTTTGGAAGTATGTCCCTCATGCCCCCAATATACACGCACTATATGGGTATTTGGAAGTTGATCGTGAACTGGATATCAAGGCAGGGGATCTAGTTCCTCCATGGGCAGCCTATCATCCTCATATAAAAAACAGTCATGAGCACAGAATAGGCGGAAATAGTGTGTATATGGCAACTTCAGAGTTCAGCAAAAATACCGAACAGCCAGGGTGGGGTTGTTTTCACTACGATCCACGGCTTGTCCTTACCAATGAAGACAAAACTGCACGTTCATTTTGGAAGTTGCCCGCTTGCTTTCAGGGAGAGCAAGATCAATTCACTTCCGGAATAAGAACATGGAATGTGCTGCCCGACGGTATGATTGAAATGCAAACCATCGGAAGGGGAGATCAGGAAATGTATGTAAGCAGCAATCCGGAGGTTGTTAAGTGGGCGGAGGAGTTAATTATGAATTGTACGGTTTATGAATAGAACGAGACTCGAATGCTAATGTATCAAGGTGGCCTGATGGTGCCGAGGAGTATGGTGATTGATACAGAGAAAATCATATTTTATTGGTTAGAGCGGAAAGGGATTATATTTTCGTAAGATTCCGAAGCGTTTACCGCAAAATATATTTAAAAAAATAAAGGAGATACGCTCATGGCTCGAAGCAGAATTGGACAGGAAATAGAACAGGTTGTTCAAGCGTATACGGAGCATTTGGAACAAGAATTATCACTTCGACATGTTTATATTTATGGGTCATACGTAAATGGTGATGCTACTGAAGATAGCGATATTGATGTGGCGGTTGTCGCTGATGACTTTACGGGGGATGTCATTGAAGATACGATGCGTCTGATGAGAATTCGCAGGAAGGTGGATGTCCGTATTGAACCTCACCCGTTTCAGATTGAGGAGTTTCAATCGGATCATCCGTTCGTCAAAGAAATAATTGAAAACGGCTATGAAGTGTTTTCACAGCCGGTGTATTAGATAGTCAGGGATAATTCCCTGCCGATAAGTTCATACGACCGCACGCGATCGTCCGGATCATATGTGGTCGTCATGATCATGATTTCGTCTGCATGGTACGTCTTTTGCATTTCTTTGATTTGTGCCTTTACTTCTTGCGGATCGCCGATGATCATCTGCTGTTTCATGTCTGCAAATCTTTCTTTTTCCTTATCCGTCAGCGGATAGTCCCTGGCTGTCTGAATCGAGGGTATGCCTTCTTCGCCTTCGCCTTTATCCCGCTGCAATTGCCAAATGAGTGAGCTTAGAGCGATGTCTTCCGCTTTTGCTGTCGTTTCTGCACAGACGGCGGATATGGTTACGATGACTTGCGGCGTTTGCCCTTGTTTTCTGGGCGTGAAAGCATCCAAATATTTTCGAGTGCTGGCAGGTCCATCTGCATCGCTCATGAACTGCCCGAACACATAGTTCACCCCATTTTCGCCTGCAAGTAAGGCACTTTTTTCACTCGTACCAAGCATCCAGGGCGTGGGCGGGACGTCAGGGAGTGGAGAGGCAGAGACTTTTGGATCCTGTCTGTCCAAATAATGGAGCAGTTCTTTTACTAAATCAGGCATCTTATAGACGTTTTGCAAAAAGTTATCATTTAAAGCATTCGTCACTTCTGCAGAGCCGCCCGGGGCGCGGCCGATACCTAGATCAATCCGATCCGGAAATAGTGTCGCTAGTTGGTTGTGGACTTCTGCGACTTTGTACGGTTTGTAGTGGGGCAGCAAAATAGTGCCGGTGCCGAGGCGAATCGTGTTCGTTTTTGCGCCAATGTAACCTAACATGACCTCAGGCGCTGCAGAGGCAAGTCCCGGCAAATCATGATGTTCGGTCATCCAGAAACGTTCATATCCCAGCCTTTCACCCGCTTGTGCCAGCAGCATTGATTCATTCAGTGCCTCTTCAGCCGTTTGATTCGACGAAATCGGAGATTGATCCAATATGCTTAGCTTCATGAATGCACGCCTTCTTTCTTAGCTGTTAACTTCGATTAAACTTAATGTATAATCTCCCACTTGTCCCTCGATATATAAGTTCGTAATCGAGGTAAAATATTGCTGGATCGTCCCTCGGAAGGCTAGATCTCTCTCCGGCACTTTTATATCAAACGTCCCTTCATATAGCAGAGTGGTGATGTCGTGATATTCCGTGCTCGTCACTTTAAACTCAATGGTGATTTTATATAAGCCATCGACATTTTCTTCTTCATCATAGCTCTCAACTTTAATGGGGTAGTTATTTAGTAGGACTTCGTTAACCATAAGAACCATCCTCTCTTTCCTAAGGAAAAGGATAGCACTTAGGCAATCGCGAGGCAAAATATATGCGTGAACCTAAAGTGGTTGGAGGTGGAGCGTTGTCGGGGAGGCATGCGTCTGTTCGCATCGCACTTGGGGTTTGTTTTTTAACCAGAACGTCGTTGCAGCTTGTCCAGCTCTCGGTCGTGTTCACCGATTTTTCGGTCAAAATAGACAAAGTCTTCTTTGGTGGCGGTGTTGTTTTTAACGGCATTCAAATCGATTCTTATCGTCTCTACATCTGATCCCAGCGCGTCTAACTTTGCCGCTGTTTCTTCTAGGCCGTTGCGAAGAGCTCGTGTGATTTGCTGTAGTTCTGAGATTGACTCCCGCATGCCAGTCTGAGATATCTGTAACTCAGATATTGACTCCCGTATGCCGGTTTGTGATGTCTGTAACTCAGATATTGACTCCCGTATGCCGGTCTGTGATGTCTGTAGCTCAGATATTGATTCCCGTATGCCAGTATTGGATGTCTGGAGCTCTGTAATAGATTCCTGCATGCCGGCCTGAGATTTTTGAAGCTCTGAAATGGAGTCCCGCATACCAGCCTGAGATTTCTGCAGCTCTGAGATGGACCCTCGCATGTCGGTCTGGGAGTTGTGCAATTCTGTAATAGATTCCTGTATGCCGGCCTGGGATTTCTGCATTTCTGTAACAGCTTCAATCAATGTTTCAATTTTCTGTTCGATTGTGCTCATATATATCGTCCTTTCTATGTTTGTACTCATTGTATCATCTTTTCATCCTTGCGGGGGAATTTTTCGTTTAATAACGAGAGCGTTGGTTCCGGGTTGGTATAATGAATGATAGAAATTGAACGATTATTATACTGAGGAGTGTCAAACATGACCATTCACCACCATCATCACGCGTACACGACCATTCATGATTTTGTCTCTCACAAGCATTATGGCTGGGACAATGCTCTTGCACCTATCGCAGAGGTAGATGCTGGACAGACGGTAAACTATCAAATTACAGAAGCTTCGGACGGGCAATTTACGAAGCATTCGACGGTAGATGACGTAAAAAATATTGATTTCGGCAAAGTGAACCCGGTGGCCGGTCCTATTTATGTGAAAGGTGCCGAGCCGGGTGATACGTTGGAAGTGGAAATGCTCGATTTTCGTCATTTGGAGTGGGGTTGGACGGCGCTGATTCCGGGCTTCGGGTTGTTGGCGGATGAGTTTGAAAACCCGGCCATCAAGACGTTTGATTTGACGGGAGCGCATAAAACGGAATTTTTGGATGGGATCGATATCTTTTTAAAACCTTTTCCGGGGACAGCCGGCGTTGCCCTTCCTGAAAAAGGGAATTTCAGTGTCGTGCCTCCGCGAAAGAATGGCGGAAATGTGGATATTCGCCATCTTACACGCGGCACTAAATTATACCTGCCGGTTTGGGTAGAGGGCGCCTTGTTTTCGATTGGGGATACTCACGCAGCCCAGGGGGATGGAGAAGTGTGCGGAACAGCTATCGAAGCATCGATGGAAGCTTCCGTCCGCTTCAAGCTGCACAAAGGGAAATCGATCGCCGAACCGCGCTATGAAATCCCCGGGCCGCCAACGCCGGAAGCCGATAGCCGCGGGTATTATGTCACTACGGGGCATGGGGAAGATTTTATGACCGCATCCAAAAACGCGATCCGTTATATGGTCGAACACCTGGTGGATACGTATAAAATGACTGATGAAGAAGCGTATATGCTCTGTAGCATTGCGGTGGATCTGCGCATAAGCGAAATCGTCAATATGCCGCATTGCCTTGTTTCCGCGTTTTTGCCGAATAGTATTTTTAGGTGACATGAGCAGGGGATTTTTTCCTGGAATGCGGAATCGAGTTTCTGATCCCTCTCGTGTCAGCTCCCCTGGCTTTAGAAGGATCACAGCGAGCCTCTGATCCCTCACGGGTCGGTTCCCCTGGCTTTAGAGGGATCACAGCGAGCCTCTGATCCCTCACGGATCGGCCCCCCTGGCGTTTGAGGGATCACAGCGAGCCTCTGACCCCTCACGGATCGGCCCCCTAGCTTTAGAGGGATCACACCGCGCATCTGATCCCTCACGGGTCTATCTCTCTTTAATTCTTTGGTTTTACCTTGTCTTGTTTTTGCCTATGTGTGTAACGATCTTGATAATGGGGAACACCTAACTAAAGACCGTTACAGATAGGAGTGATTGGCTACGATGACAGTGACCGTCGGCGAATTTTTATTTCAATGTCTAGAGCGGGAGGGTATGACCGAAATTTTCGGCGTGCCGGGGGATTTTAATTTTCCATTACTGGATACGCTTGAAGGTTATGAAGGCATCGATTTAATCGATAACCGCAATGAGTTGAATGCCGGGTATGCAGCGGATGGCTATGCCCATGTGAAGGGGATGGCCGCGCTGATTACGACCTTTGACGTGGGCGAGCTGAGTGCCAGCAACGCCATTGCCGGGGCTTACAGCGAAAATATTCCGCTTATACATATTGTCGGCTCACCGGATTCGAATGATCAAAAAGCGGAGCGTAAGATCCATCACAGCTTGATGAACGGGGATTTTGACGTGTTCCGAAAAGTCCATGAACACATCACCGCTTACGCTGTTAAAATAACGGCGGACAACGCCGGGATCGAGATTCCGAGAGCGATTCGGATCGCTAAAGAAAACAAGAAACCGGTCTATCTTGATTTTCCCATGGATCAGGTTCTGGAGCCTGTCGGTCCGAGTAAGGATGAAGAGAACGAGGAGGGTACGGACAGTGAGCCATTGCATGCCGCATTGGAGCAGGCGAAGCAGCAGCTCGATCAGGCGGGCAACACTGTCCTGCTCGTCGATTTCAACACCTTGCGCTATGATTTGGAGTCTCACGTGCAAGCCCTTGCTGAAAAAATGAATGTTCCGGTGGCGCAAATGCTGCAGGGAAAAAGCGGGTTCGACGAAGAACATCCCCAGTACATCGGGATGTACGCCGGCGCCCTGGGCGATCAGGATGTCCGCGCCAAGGTGGAAGAGGCTGATTGTATCATCGCAGTTGGGTTGTTATGGTCTGACTTTAACATGGCAAAATATACCGCGGATTTGGATACTGAAAAGATGATCGTCGTTCATCCGCGATCCATGGCCGTTGCTGAAAGGGAATACGAAAATATTTATGCTGTGGATGCGCTGAAAGCATTGCAGGAATGGGATTATCGCGAGGAGGGCGCGGTAGAACGGATAACCTCAATCTATGATGAAGTGGTCGGTGCGCCGGAAGAAAAGCTGGCGGCAGCCACGTATTATCCGCGCTTTCAGAACATGCTCAAACAGGATGATGTCATGATCATTGATACCGGCACTCTTTCTTATGGCATGAGCCAGGTTCGTTTGCCGAGCGGGGCGCTATTCATTTCTCACGGCGCCTGGCAGAGCATTGGTTACGCGACCCCGGCAGCCTTAGGCGCAGCTATTGCGGCAGACGAGCGTCGTGTGTTGTTGTTCATCGGTGAAGGAGCGTTGCAATTTACCGTGCAGGAGCTCAGCTCGCTCATCGAAAACGGCTGCAAACCGATTATTTTTATATTGAATAACCAAGGATACACGATTGAACGGTATTTGAACATCGATCATCCTTATGCCGATTATAACGATATTCCGAGATGGGATCATATGACACTGGCTGCAGGATTTGCGGGCGGGCGCGATCTGTTTAAGACGGAAGTACGAACGAATGGCGAGCTGGACGAGGCTATTCAGCAGGCGGAACAATATGATGGCATGAGCCTGGTTGAACTTATCGTCACGGATCCGATGGACGCGCCCGAATATTTGCATAACCTGCGGGAGAATGAGAAGGAAGGATAGCACCGGTGGGGCGGCAGAAATGTGAAGAGCCCTGCCGCCCCAAAACCGACCACTGGACATTCGCGGCCTTCTCTCTTAAAATAGCGTTGTTTGAATCTACGTTTCTACGAAAGGTCGTTTCCAGTGTTACAGAACCCGACAGGAATACAACGGATAGGCCTGGCGATTTTGCTAGGAATGTTAGCCATTCTCGGGCCATTGAATATCGATATGTACTTGCCGAGTTTTCCGGAGATCGCGGAGGACTTGGATGCCAGGGCTTCGCTCGTGCAATTGAGCCTGACGACGTGTCTCATCGGGCTCGGTGTCGGACAGGTCGTGGTCGGTCCAATTAGTGATGCCCAAGGGCGAAAAAAACCGCTCATTATTTCGATTCTATTATTCGCGCTGGCATCGCTCCTTTGTGCGCTCGCCCCTAATATTACGACGCTTATCATTGGCCGTTTTCTGCAGGGATTCACGGCCGCGGCGGGCATTGTCGTCTCCCGGGCGGTCGTTCGAGATGTTTTCAGCGGGCGGGAGTTGACGAAGTTTTTCGCGCTTCTGATGGTGATTAACGCGGTGGCACCTATGCTTGCGCCGGTGGCCGGCGGTGGCATTTTACTGATTCCGTTCGCGGACTGGACAACGATTTTTTACTTTCTTGCCTTTTTAGGTGTGCTTATTGTTCTCATTATTTCCTGGAAACTGGAAGAAACGTTGCCGGTGGGAAAAAGGAGCCCGAGTTCACTTGGGCATACCGTCCGCACCCTCGGAGATTTAATGAAGGATCGCTCATTCATCGGTTACGCGCTCACGCTTGGATTAGTTCACGGAGGAAGTTTTGCTTATGTCTCAGGGACCCCGTTTGTCTACCAGGATATCTATAACGTCTCACCGCAGACGTTCAGCATACTCTTCGGCATGAACGGAGCCGCGATTATTACCGGGAGTTTTTTGGTCGGTCGGCTTACCGGTAAAATCCCGGAGCGTACCTTTTTGCGCACAGCTGTCATTACGGGATCCTGCGCGACGGCCTTTTTACTCATCATGACGATTATCGAGGGGCCGCTCGCGACGATTGTCATTCCGATTTTTATTTACATGACGTGCATGGGTATGGTCTTAACGACATCGTTTACACTCGCGATTGCCAAACAAGGCCATCGGGCCGGGAGTGCAAGCGCGTTGCTCGGGATGTTGCCGCTTTTGATCGGCGCGGCGGTGGCTCCGCTTGTCGGCATTGATGAAGAAACGGCCGTTCCCATGGGCGCGACACTGTTTATCACTTGTGCGCTGGGGATGTTGGCATTCTTTAAATTGACACGAGATCAGGAGCAATAACCGCTCGTGTTTTACGAATCCCTCTTTTTTTACTATGCTGGTTAAAAGGGGGACGTAACGATGAAGATGGCGTTCATTTCGGACATTCACGGAAACGCGGTGGCTTTGGACGCGGTGCTGAAAGACATTCATTCACTCAATGTCGACAGCATTGCCGTGTTGGGAGATGTGTGTTACAGGGGCCCTGAACCGAAAAAAACGTTGGACCGGATCCGCTCACTGCATTGTCCGGTCATCAAGGGCAACGCTGACGAATGGGTCGTCAGAGGGGTGAGGGAAGGCGAAGTGCCGGAGCAGGCGCGCACTATGATGAACGCAGAACGGGATTGGACCGTTTCGCAATTGGACGAGGATGACTTGAACTATCTGGAGCAATTGCCTCATCAATTCCATTGGGATTTGAATTCCTGTCTGAAATTGCATACTTTTCATGCCACACCCGAGAGTTTATTTGACGTTGTTATGCCCCAGGAGAGCCCGAGCGGATTGAATGAAAAACTCATGGTGGAAAAAGACGCGGATTTGTACTTATATGGCCATATTCATCTTCCGTATGTGCGCTATGTCGAAGGGAAATGCCTGGCGAATCTCGGCAGTGTCGGTTTGCCTTTTGACGGGCAGAGCAAAGCCTCGTATGTCGTGGTGGAAGCGGATGAAGACCGTTTTCGCGTCAGCATTGAACGTGTGCCGTATGACGTGGAAAAAGTCGCCGAACAATATGCCGATTACGGATATCCGAACGCGGAAACGATGCAACGCGTCGTTCGCGAAGCGCAACCGCCGTCATAATAGGCTAAAACACTCCTTGAACGCTCGGGAGTGTTTTTCAAATTTGTGCTTGACTAAGGAACATTAGTTCTGTGAAATAAGGTTAAAGAGGAGGTGAAGAATTGAGCTTGACGAATGAAAAGCTGTTGGATGCCATTCGCGAACTGCAGACAGAAATGACCGGGATGAACAAAGAACTTCGTGGAGAAATTCAATCCTTTAGAAACGAAGTTAACGAACGCTTTGATAAGGTGGAGAAAAAGCAGAACAGCATATACGAACGAGTGGGGCAGCTTTCCGAAGATGTAACAAGGATCAGCGGAACAGTCGAGCATCACGAAAGCGATATTCAGTCCTTGTACAAGCGATTATTTGACCTAAAGGGGAAAGTTGAATCCAGAAACTAGCATTGGATAAACATAAATATAGGCTTGATGTCTTCGCCTTAAAGTGAACGCGCTTTAAGGTTTTTTACGACTTGACAACGGATCGTATGTTCGATATCATATCATTAGAATGAAATCGAAAGGAATAACCATCGTGCATGATTTCCAGCTTCCGGAGCCCTATCGGGATACATCACGTAAAATCATACATATCGATATGGATGCGTTCTTTTCTTCCGTTGAAGAGCGGGATAACCCATCCTTAAAGGGAAAACCGGTCATTATTGCCAAACATCCGAAAAAGACCGGCGGAAAAGGCATCGTCTCAACGGCCAACTATGAAGCGCGAAAGTATGGCGTCCATTCGGCCATGAGTGCTTATAAAGCGTATGAACAGTGTCCGCACGGTATCTTTATCGATGGCAATTACCCGGCTTACAAGGAAGCTTCCTTACGGATAAGGGAAATTATGCAGCGATACACCCCGGCCGTCGAGCCGGTATCGATTGACGAAGCGTATATGGATGTCACTACGAACAACAAAAGAATCCCCAGTGCCACCATTCTCGCCAAACAAATCCAAAGGGACATATGGAAGGAGACGACATTAACAAGTTCAGCCGGCGTCTCTTATAACAAATTCATCGCCAAAATCGCTTCCGACATGCAAAAACCGGCGGGATTAACCGTGATCCCTCCTGATGAAGCGCTTCCCTTTTTAAAACAATTGCCGGTTGAAAAGTTCCCGGGCATCGGTCCTAAAACGGCGGAAAAAATGCACGAACTCAACATCTTCACCGGCGAAGATTTATATCAAATGGAACAAATGGATCTCATTTCCCTGTTCGGAAAGGCGGGCATGTCATACTATCATCGTGTCCGCGGGATTGATAATAAGCCTTTGAATATGACACGAGAGCGAAAGTCGGTCGGGAAAGAACATACCTATTTCCATAATTTAACGACAGACCATGAAATCACCGCGGAACTCTGGAAGATCGCCAGGGAAGTAATCGCTTCCCTGCAACGTGTGCAAAAGCACGGAAAGACGGTCGTTTTAAAAATAAGATACCGCTCGTTTGAAACGTTAACAAGGCAAACGAGTGCACCCGATTATTTGGAAAAGCCCGAAGACATTTATCAGCACGCGGTCGAACTGTGGGAAAACATAGGCATGGCAAATAAAGGCATACGCTTACTCGGGATTACCGTTACCAATTTAGACCCTATTCAATACCGGCCGATGACATTATTTTAAAACCTCCGCCACCACATAGGCGTGGGGCTTTTTTTAGCAGGTAAGAAAGTATAAACTACTTTCTTATCCTGCATAAGTGCAACTAAGGCTTATCGCCTTAAAGGCTTGGCGATAAGCCAAGTTTTCTTTATTGACTTATTTAAAACGAAGGCATAGAATACATATAAATCCGATGAATTTAGTTATGAATAAAACGAAGGGGGCCGTCCATTGTTAACCGTTTCTACGCTTTCAGATCAAGAGACCGAGCATCTTAATGAAGGGGTATTGGTCAATCACAGCGCTAAAGACGTATTGGCCTGGTCATATAGGACATTCGGTGATCAACTCGTGTATGCTTGTAGCCTGGGGGCGGAAGGTATGGTGCTTCTCGACTTGATTGCAGAAGTTCATCCCGACGCTCATGTTGTCTTTCTTGATACAGGCTTGCATTTTGCAGAAACGTATACGCTCCTTGATGAGGTCCGGGAACGTTTTCCAACGTTAAACATAAAAGCTTTGACGCCGGAAAACACGGTGGAAGAACAGAAGCAACAGTATGGTGATCGTCTCTGGGCGAGTCGTCCTGATCTGTGCTGCAAGATGCGCAAATTTGAGCCGCTCGAAAAAGAACTTTCCCACTATACGGCCTGGATATCCGGATTGCGACGGGAACAATCCCCGACACGGAAGGACACTCCTTTTATAGATAAGGATCAGCGTTTTTCCCTGTTAAAAATCTGTCCATTGATCCATTGGACGCAGGAAGATGTCTGGGCCCACATCCATGAGCGTGATCTCCCTTACAATACGCTCCACGACAATCATTATCCGAGCATTGGCTGCGCGCCGTGCACGGCCCAGGTGCTCGATGGTTCCGATGAAAGAAGCGGAAGATGGAGCGGGATGCAAAAAACCGAATGTGGCTTGCACTGGTAGAGTAATGTTGAATAAAGGCCATGTAGCGATTGTAGGTGCCGGGCCGGGAGACCCGGAACTGGTAACGGAAAAAGGAAAAGCGTTATTGGCAGACGCTGATGTCGTCGTGTATGACCGGCTCGTGCATCCTCTATTGTTGGAACATACGAAAGAAGACGCGCGCCGCATTTATAGCGGCAAGATCCCGCGGGGTCATTCGATGCGCCAATCGACCATTCAGGATATGTTGATGGACTTCGCCCAACAAGGGGAGAATGTCGTTCGTCTTAAAGGAGGCGACCCGGGTGTATTTGCTCATCTTGGAGAAGAAGCCAAAGCGTTGCAGGCAGCGGGCATCCCCTTTGAAATGGTGCCCGGACTCACCGCGGGCCTTGCCGGCGCTGTCTACGCAGGTGTGCCGGCAACTTATCGTTCTTTAAGTACGAGTGTAGCTTTGGTGACCGGGCATTCCCGTAAGGAGATGCCGTTGTCTGACGTCGCCATTCCTTCTGCGGATACGCTCATCTTTTACATGGGCATGCGTTATCTTTCTTTCTGGATGGCACGCCTCATGGAAGAAGGCTGGGACGTGCAAACACCGGTTGTGATTGTGCAATGGAGTACGACATCGAAGCAGCGGACGGCAAGCGGCACGCTCATGACGATAGCAGATGAAGCCAATAGAAAAAAGCTGATGAATCCCGCGCTTGTCATCGTCGGGAAAACAGCACAATGTCATCCCGTGTTAAGCTGGTATGAGGCATTGCCTTTGCAAGGTGAATCGATACTATGGGCCAACGATGGGGGGCCTGATCGAGCAGATACGGCCAACGCCTTAAAACGTCTCGGAGCCCATGTCTTTTCCTATCCCGGAGATGTTTTCACATTTAACCCGCCAATGCTCTCGGCGCCTTTGCCGACTTATCAACGCGTACACTTCGAAGACGCTACCAGTGTGTCCTTCTTTTTTCAGTTTTGGGAATCCAGGCGATATGACTTACGTTTATTGCCCGCCCATGTATCGGGAACGGATGATGAGACGAGAAAAGCGCTTGTGGCGCAGGGGCTGCCTCCGGATGGAGAAAATAACCCTGACCTTGTCATCAGCACGCGCGAAGGGGATGGCGAACATGAACATTGGCAAATCGCTGATCGACACCCCTCCGTATTAAAAGAAGATATTTTTTCCCGATTGGATTCGGAAGAATGGATCAACACGGTATTGTTTACCGCGCCGGGACAGATATACGCTCTCGATCACAGGTTGGCAGAGGGCCTGAAGACTTATTGTGCGGATAAAAGGGTTGTCTGTGCAGGGGAAGAAACGCTTCGTGTGTTAAAAACATTCGCTGTAGACATTCATAAATATACGGAGAATCATAGTCACGAAGCGTTGGTCTCGGTGCTTTGTTCAGATGGGATTGTTAGCGGATAAACTGCATAGTTTGCCGGAAGCAGGACAGGATAAGAGCGAGCTTACATCCAGAATTAAAGGAGGATCACCATGCAGTGGAAAAGAACCATGATCGTAAGTCTCGCTCTGCTGCTTGCTGCTTGCGGAGCCCCCGATGATCAAAACGGTGGAAATGGCAACGGAACGGGAGATAATGGAGGCGCAAACGGAAACGGCGAGGAAATGGAAGGGAACGGACAGATGAATGGTGATGAGGCGACAGGAGATAACGCCAACATGACCGAGGACTTAAGTGATGACATGGCCGGCGATGACACGGGCATGCAAGATGAAATGGATGACTTGAACGGGGATAATGGACAAGGAGCTGCTGAAGGAGAAGGTGACGGAGAAACCGCTCTTGACAAGGGTGTCCGTGAAATGGAGCTGGATATTCAGTTCACCGATGATACGGAATGGGAATTCGAATACGAAACGGAAGATGATGGCTCGATTGATGCCGAGGTAGACAGAGACGATGAAGAGGAAACCGAAGGCGAAGAGGCAAGAGAAGAGATCGAGGGCGTCCTGCAGGAAGTACAATTGAACACTGAACAAGGGGACGAAGAAATGGCCCAGGAGTTTCTAAACGCGTTCGATCTAGATGAAGGTGACGTTTATAGAATGGACCTCTATATCGAAATGGAAACCGATGAAATGTTCAACATACAACAAACATTTTAAGATTAAAAAAACGAGGCGCTCAGGCTGCCTCGTTTTTTTTAAATCAATGCACTTTCCTTTGCAAGCGCTTCCTGAAGCGCGCTCGGTCGTCGTTCGTGAACGGTTTCGGCCCTTTCGTTTTTTGGCCGCTTCGTCTCATTTTGGCATGGGTATGACGATTATGGAGCAATGATTCGATATTATCATTCGTGTATACGAAGCCGTTATGATGGAGGACGGTACAGTTATTGGCCAGTCCCAGTGCAGCCAGGCCGTAATCCTGGGTGATGATAACATCATTTGGCTCCGCGAGTGCCATGATGCGATAATCGGCTGAGTCGGAACCGGTGTCAACGTAGATGGATTCCACGCCGGCGGGATCATCTTCGATAGAAAAGTGGTCATAACTTTTTACCAGAATAACTGGAATATCGGCTGATAACGCTTCATCGATCACAATATCATTGACGGGGCAAGCATCGGCGTCTACATATATTTTCACATGTCACCCTCCTCGTGCAAATCTTTCCCACTTTCATTATACACTATTTTTTTATAAAAAAGTCTTCAGACATGGATCAAAAGCTGCTATACTATGAAATGAGCTTTTTCGACGTATTTTTATAATGGGGGATCTTAATGAAAAAACATGTGCGATGGGGCATGATCATGATAGGCGCAGGCGTGTTGGGGATCGCTGGCTGCAGTGAATCGGTCGACATCGAGGATGCGATCACGTCCAAAGACGAAATCGAGGACCAAAAAGACGCTGTGATATCCAACATCAATGATATTTTGGCTTTGGAAGCAGGGATGCAGGAAGAATTTGAAGAAGATCTGGCGGAAAATGAAGCGGAACTTTTTGCCAATCAGGAAGCGCAGGTACTTTCGAGCCTGGAAGAGAGACAAGCTCTTTTATCCGATATCGATGACGCGAACGTAACATTGCAAGTGGAAAATGAAATGATCGGGAATGTGGTCCAGGACGGTGACGACGAGGCATTGCCTGTGGAAGAGCTGGAAGATTTGCATGCAGAAATCGCTTACTTACATAACGCCCTTTCCGATTATATCGCTCAATATGAGTCGGAACTTGATACACAAGCCACTTTTTTCAACCGTTTAGGTGAGGATGATGATTTTGAGTTCCTCACAGAGGGCATCGAGGAAATTAATGATTCCCAGGAAGACATCCACGCCCAGCTTGATAATGTTCAGGACGCGTTATTATCCGCGGAAACAGCCATCGAAAATGTCCCGGACGAAGAAGGAGATGTTAAAGATGCGTAAAAAGCTTTTTGTATTTTTATTGGGCGGTATGCTCATTTTCAGCAGCTACTCTCCTGCGGTCATGGCTGCTGCTGATGATGACGACGATGACACCGGGGACGAAGAGGAAAACGACGAAGAGGAAGAAAACGGCGGAGACGAAGAAGCTTTATTCGATGTAAGCGATGATGACCTGCTCGCGATGCCGAGGTTGATTCCCGATCGTTTTACATATGACAGCGGTGTTGAGATCGAATACCCGGAGGACGGTGTGAAGGGGATTTTCTCGACGGCTCATTCCATGGGAGGCGACAATGCTGAGGATCTCTTCGGCCTGGTCAACGATACGTCTTTGAACAGCATTGTCGTGGACGTTAAAGATGATCACGGGTTCGTCACCTATGAAACGGATTCGGACGATGAGCGTGTCCAGGCCAATACCAATGAAATCATCGACGACATGGACGGCATGATGGATACCTTCGAGGAAAACGACATTTATCCTATCGCCCGGATTGTTGTTTTCAAGGATACAGAGTTGGCCGAGGAAGAACCGGAACTGTCCTTTTTGGATAATGGGAGCGTATGGTCGAACAACAGCGGAGAATCGTTTGTCAATCCGTTCGTTGAAGAAGTATGGGAGTACAATGTTGAGGTAGCAAAAGAAGCGGCCCGGGCAGGGTTTAAAGAAATTCAGCTCGATTATATCCGTTTTCCCGAAGGCTTTGAAAACCGTGACGAGGATCTCGAATATTCCGAAGGGGACTATGCCGAATCCGGTGAGGATAATGTTCAAAACCGTGTAGCCGCTGTTACTGATTTCGTTGAGTATGCCCGTGAAGAGTTAAGGCCTTATGGGGTGAAATTATCCGCCGATATCTTCGGGTATGCAGCGACGGTGGATGAGACACCGGGGATTGGACAGAACTTCACAGAAATCGCCGAAAACGTAGATATTATGTCTTCGATGATTTATCCAAGCCACTGGACACCGCATTTTGGTATCGATCAACCCGATCTTGAGCCCTATAATATCATTGATGAATACTCACAACTGGAAAACGAACTGATGGATGACATGGAAGACCCACCGATCTCCAGACCCTGGCTCCAGGACTTTACCGCTTCCTATTTACCGGATGGCGACTGGATGGAATACGGCGCGGATGAAGTAGAGGCGCAAATCCAGGCACTTTATGATAATGATATTTACGAGTTTCTCCTTTGGGACGCGGCGAATAACTATTCCGAAGGGGTGGATTACGAACTCGATGCGGAACAGGATATCGTCGGGGAGGATTAGTGTGGGAGCAACTAAAAGGAAGATCCGCGTCTCGCGTGTCCCTCAACGAGGATATTTCTTCCATATTGAGGTGCACGGGAGTCGTCTCCCGTCCCTCATACAGGATAATTTTTCCATTCAGGGGTATGCAGCGACCGCAAGATGTGTCCAACTTTGCTCGGCCACCCAATCCCGATTTATCTAAAGCTCGCTTCCACTTACGCCGCGTTTCTCCGCCGCAATAACAGGTGCGAGACGACTGCGAGCACGGGGAGCTCGATCAATGATCCAATCACAAGCGTTAACGCGATAAGCGGATCGCCGGGAAAAGCGGAGACAGCTATGGCTAGGGCAACAGGTGAATTTCTGGCGATGATGGTCATGTTTAGACTTACGGTATCTTCGTACGAAAAGTTGAAAAATTGTCCCATAAACCGACCGAGGAAAAAGTTAATCATAAAGAAAAAGAGTATCGGCACGAGTAACAGCAAAATCACGCCTGCATTTTGTAGCAGGTAGTGGCCTTGTGAGGCGAACATGGCTGTAATCGCGAGCACCAGGAAGATCATCTGACCGTTGGCAAAAAAAGGAAGCATTTTCTGATGAAAAAAGGCCCGTCTTTTACGCAGGAGAAAGCGCGTCGCCATCGCGAGCCCAAGCGGCACCGCGAAAACGAAAAGAATGCTTTCCAATAGAACAGAGAAATCCACGGGAATGCTCTCCCCGGCAAACAACGAAAGATAAACCGGCAGCAACAAAATTTGCAGGAACAAGTTCATCGGCAATATCGATGTCGACAAAGGAACGTTCCCTTTGGCAACGCCGGTAAAAAGCAAATACCAGTCGGTGCAGGGGGTCACCATTAACATGATAAAACCGAGCCATACCGCCGGGTGCTCGGAGAGGAATACCGCCCCTAACCCCCACGCGAGCAAAGGCGACCAGAGGAAATTGATCGCCAGGGTAGAACTCGCAAAGGTGAGGTTCGCAAAAGCGGTTTTGAACTCTTTCACGGGGATAGCGAGAAAGAGGCTGTAGAGCATAAGCATTAAAAAGGGGAGAATGAAGGGTTCGGCATGTGCCTGGATCACGGGGGCTTGTCCCAACAGCAAGCCGACACCTATGGAAATCATAATGAAAACCGTTTGCCATCTTTCCAGTACACTCACTGTTATCATTCCTTACAGCGCGTGGAGCAGGGCTGCATGGTTGTTTTTCGGACTGTTGACGTTAGTAGACACTTGATAGGCTTTCATCTCGTTGGCCGGGAAGGGTTGGAGAAGGTTGGTCGCTTTTTCCGGGTCATTCATCGTTGGATCCAGCCACTTTTGTTCGTGTTCCCGGCTGAGAATGACGGGCATGCGATCGTGAATGTCGCGCATCAAATCATTCGCTTCCGTCGTTATGATCGAGCAGGAGAAAATGTCTTCTTCGCCATCCGTCCATTTCTCCCATAAACCGGCGAAAGCAAACAGTGCTCCATCCTGCATTTGAATATGGTAAGGTTGTTTTTGGCCAGCGGTGGTCGTCCATTCATAAAAGCCGTTTGCCGGGATCAGACAGCGCCGCCATTTGAAGGCTTGCTTAAAGCTGTTTTTTTCCGCGACCGTTTCCGCACGGGCGTTAATCATTTTGTAGCCGATCTTTGTGTCTTTGGCCCAGAACGGAATCAGTCCCCATCGCAGTCGCCCTAATCGGTTTTGCTCGCCATCATTGATGATCGCTAATATGGATTGGCTCGGGGCGATATTGAAACTGGGGTCTACATCAGTAACAGCACTGACATCAATGCCGAATCGTTCCCGGATTTTTTTAATTTGATCGTACAATGTAAAGCGTCCGCACATGGAAAAGCCTCCTGCAAGTTCGTTCTCCCATCACTATATCATATGTAAAGATATGAAGGAGAAAACTCCCACTTATCAGAAGTGGGAGTGGTTATTTACCAGAAGCCACCATAGCCGTGTCCTTTACCATGACCACCATAAGACGTTCCTACAATAATCAGAAGGATGAACAGCACAACGATGAGCGCAAATCCACCACCGGCACCATAAGACATCATTTATCCTCCTTTCATCACGTGTCAGTAATAATGTATGATCAATGGGTAAATAATGAAAGGGCAGGCGACTACACTATATTCGTCATTTTTTAAGCGTTTTGGTTGGAATGGGTGTCGGGATTGGTTATATTGATTCTCAGCCATTGAATCGTCATAATTTCTTTGCTAAATTTTACTATGATGTTATACTGACGACAGCTTTCGTCATACTATAGTCAGGAGGTTCTAGGATGAAAAATAAAAAAGTAACCACCGTCTTTTGGGTGGCGGTGGCCATTTCCGCCGTCTTTATTGCTTGGGGTGCCTTTCTTCCCGAGAATGTTGAGGCGGTACTTGGATTTATTGATGGTTTTCTAGCTTCAAACTTTGGCTGGTTTTATTTATTGGTCATGACGGGTTTTGTGATCTTTGCCATCTTTATGATAATTAGTCCATTTGGACGGATTAAACTCGGAAAGCCGGATGACAAGCCGGAATACAGTGTTTTTACATGGCTCTCCTTTCTCTTTACCGCTGGTATGGGCGTGGGTCTGGTGTTCTTCGGTGTTGCCGAACCGTTAACCCATTATTACGCTCCGCCATCCACGGATCCAGGAACGACGGCCGCGTCGGAAGAATCGATGCAATATACGCTATTCCATTGGGGTGTGCATCCGTGGTCTACATATGCCGTCGTTGCGCTGACGCTTGCTTATTTTAAATTTAGGCATCGGTCTCCGGCCCTGATCAGTTCTGCGTTATCGCCTCTATTCGGTGACCGAATGAGAGGAGGATGGGGACATGGCGTTGATGTATTGGCCGTGTTTGCCACTGTTTTTGGGATTACCACCTCGCTCGGTTTGGGAGCGTTGCAGATTACTGCCGGGTTAAGTTTCAGTTTTGAAGGGATTGAAAATAACTTTTTCACGCAAATGCTTGTGATCGTGATCATTACCCTTCTGTTTATTCTTTCGGCAGCCACTGGTATCAATCGGGGTATCCGCTATTTAAGTTGGACGAACATGGTTATTGCATTCTCGCTGATGGTCTTTGTATTCATCCTCGGTTCAACGGTGCAGATGCTTGAGTCGTTTATGACGACCATGGGGAATTATATACAGAACCTGCCCAGCATGACCTTTAACATGAATGCATTCACCGGGGAACGGGATTTTCTCAATGACTGGACGCTCTTCTATTGGGCATGGTGGATCGGCTGGTCGCCGTTCGTCGGCACGTTTATAGCTCGTGTCTCCAAAGGCAGAACGATCCGGGAATTTGTCCTCGGAGTTACGGCAGTCCCTCTCGTGTTCACCGCGATTTGGTTCGCCATTATGGGTGTCGCTGGCATCGAGATGGATAATGCGAGCGCCGGCGCTTTATATGAACTGATTTCAGAGGCAGGCGAGGAAGTGGCCTTGTTCGGCTTCCTGGAAAATTTACCGCTGGCTCCCATTGTGATGGGGCTCGCCGTTATCCTTATTTCCTCGTTCTTTATAACATCGGCTGATTCAGGGACATTTGTGCTTGCTATGCTGACGACCGGAGGACGACTAAACCCCTCCATGAATATTAAACTCATTTGGGGCGCGATTCTTGCCGGGACTGCCATGGTCCTTTTATGGTCCGGGGGTCTGGAAGCCTTAGAGATGGCAATGCTTATTGCCGCATTCCCATTCGCGTTTGTCGTGATCCTGATGGGCATATCACTCGTCAAAGCGCTGAGCAGCGAGTACGACATTTTACGCCTGGAGAACAAACAAAAAGAGTTTGAACCTGATTATCAGGAAGAATCCAAACGTGAGCTCGAAGAAAAACGCGAGGAATTCGAGCAATCGCTCCCTGAAGAAGAGGTCGAGATCGAAGGGGAGGAAAAACAATAAGCTTTTGAAAGCAGCCCAGATTTTGGGCTGTTTTTTTTGCAGGTAGGGTCTCGTCAAAGTCCAAATATAATCATGGGGTCGTGAAAATATCTATTCTACCCCATATAGCAACTCCAGCGCCCCCCAAATCAGGACGTAGGCAATATTGAGGTGCGCGGGCCACTCCAGCGCCCCCCAAATCAGGACGTAGGCAATATTGAGGTGCGCGGGCCACTCCAGCGCCCCCCAAATCGGGACGTAGGCAATATTGAGGTGCGCGGGCCACTCCAACGCACTTCCAAATCGGGACGTAGGCTTCTTTCAGATACGGTAGCTGTTCCAATAATTTGGCGTACTTCTATGTTATCTTATTTTTTTACTCGAACATTCTCTTGTCCGGTCACAAACAAACTGCTACGATTAAATTATGGTTGTAAACGCTAACATTAAAAGGGAGGTAATCGAATGGCAACGACGCTGAGTGGCATTCGCGTCCTGGATCTTACACGCCTTCTGCCCGGGCCTTACGCGACGATGCTACTCGCTGACTTTGGCGCGGAAGTGATCAAGATCGAGGAAACAGAGACGGGTGACTATGCGCGCGCGATGGGGCCGATAGTCGATGACAACAGCGCCTTGTTTCATTCCTTGAACCGCAATAAAAAGAGCGCCACGCTCAATTTGAAAGCAGCGGAAGGAAAAGAAACGTTTTTAAAACTCGTCGAGACGGCCGATGTCGTTATCGAGTCCTTTCGACCGGGTGTTATGGACAGGTTAGGGCTCGACTATGAAACATTGAAATTCGTCAACCCCGGCCTCGTTTATTGCGCGGTGACCGGCTACGGCCAAACCGGCCCCTACGCGCACTACTCCGGCCATGACATTAATTATCTCAGTTACGCGGGTATTCTTCATTTAATGGGCGAAACGAATGAAAAGCCGACGATCCCATCCGTGCAAATCGCGGACATTGGCGGCGGTGCCCTACCTGCCGTCGTGGGCATTTTGCTCGCGCTTTTGGAAAAAAAGCAGACCGGTCGCGGGCAATTTGTCGATATTTCCATGCTGGATGGCGTGATTTCCTGGCTGCAAACCATCCTCCCGGCTTATTTTGTGAAAAATCAAACAAATCAAAAAGAAGACCAGCCACTCGCCGGTCGAAACGCCTGTTATGAAGTTTACGAAACGAAGGATGGACGCTGGTTGTCGGTCGGAGCCCTGGAACCGAAGTTTTGGAAAACTTTTTGCAAAGGGATCGGAAAGGATTCATTGATCCCTCTGCAGTATGCTTCTATAGCGGAACAACACCGCTTAAAAGCGGAGATACAAGCCGTTATTTCCGAAAAAAATTTATCGGAATGGCTGGATGTGTTTCAGGACAAAGAGGCTTGTGTGGCGCCGCTGCTCACGATGGAAGAAGTCACCCGCGACCCGCAAGTCCTTGCAAGATGGTCCAAACCTATAACGATGTAGAACAGATCGGTTTCCCCATTAAATTATCGGAGAGCCCGGCCTCTATCCACTCAGGAGCGCCTCGGCTCGGAGAACATACGGAAGAACTGTTGGCAGAATTAAATGATAACCATAAAGGGAGTGATGGGCAATGATGAATACACCATTAACCGTAGCCCCGATGCTGGAGCGTGCGGAGACGTATTTTCCGAAAAAAGAAGTGGTCTCCAGAACGCTGGATACGGTGCATCGCCTGACATACAGGGATATTGGCAAACGGACGCGCGCGTTGGCAAGCGCCCTGGAAAGCATCGGCGTGCAAAGAGGCGCACGGATCGGATCGCTCGCGTGGAATCATCATCGTCACCTGGAAGCTTATTTCGGTGTGCCCGGCATGGGCGGGGTGTTGCACATGATCAATATCCGTCTACCGGAAGAGCATCTCGTGCACGTCATTAATCATGCCGAAGATCGTGTGCTCCTGATCGACGAAGACTGCTGCCTTTGATAGAAAACGTCAAGGAACAACTTACGTCCGTGCATACGTATGTGGTGATGACCGACAAGGAAACATCGCCGGAAACATCGCTGGCACCGGTATATTCTTATGAACGATTAATCAGTGAAGGCGACACTGCGTATGAATTTTTACAGGATATCGATGAAAATGAACCGGCGGCGATGTGCTATACGTCGGCGACGACAGGGATGCCGAAAGGCGTAACCTATTCCCATCGCGGTATCGCGTTGCACACAATGTCACTGGGACTCGCTGACTCGGCGGCGGCCTCCGAGAGCGATGTCAGTATGCCTGTTGTCCCCATGTTTCATGCTAACGCGTGGGGCATGCCTTTCTCGGCCACGTGGTTTGGATCCAAGCAGGTGTTGCCTGGACCAAATTTCACCCCCAGGTTGTTAGCAGAACTCATTCAAAATGAAAAAGTAACGGTGACTGCAGGCGTTCCCACGATATGGCTCGGTTTATTGCAAGTGCTGGAGCAGGGAAATTATGATACGAGCAGTTTGCGGGCTGTTCTCTGTGGGGGCTCCGCGGCACCGAAAGGAATGATCGAGAAATTTGAAAAGGATTACAACGTTCCTTTCATTCATGCCTACGGAATGACGGAGACGACACCTCTTGTAACCCTATCCCGCCTGAAAAGTTACCAGCAGGATCTGCCTGACGACGACCGTTTGGATATGCGCTCGACACAGGGGATGGCGGTCCCGGCCATTGATATTAAAGCCATTAATGCAAACGGTGACATCGAATGGAACGGCGAGGAGATGGGTGAACTGCTTATCCGCGGGCCATGGATCGCGGATGAATATCATAACGATGAACGGAGCGCGGAGGCGTTTCAGGATGGATGGCTCCACACCGGCGACGTCGTGACCATTGATGAAGAAGGTGCCATCAGCATCGTCGATCGCACGAAAGATCTGATCAAAAGCGGGGGCGAGTGGATTTCGTCCGTAGAACTGGAAAATGCGATTATGGCTCACGAATACGTACAGGAAGCGGCCGTCGTCGCGATGGCTGATCCGAAATGGCAAGAACGCCCCGTGGCCTGTGTCGTTGTCAAAGATGATTATAAAGCATCGACATTGAAAGGTGATATTATTGATTACCTTCGCCCGCAATTCGCCAAATGGTGGCTTCCCGACGACGTCGTGTTTATGGATGAAATCCCAAAAACGTCGGTAGGGAAGTTTTTGAAGCGAGCGTTAAGGGATAAAGTGAACCAATAGACCAAAAAGAGTCGTGAATACACGGCTCTTTTTTAGCAGGTAAGAAAGTAAAAACCACTTTCTTATCCTGCATAAATGCAACTAAGGCTTATCGCCTTAAAGGCTTGGCGATAAGCCAAGTTTTCTTTATAATAGCCACAACCATGCTGATGCGGTTAATATGACAAGCAGTAAGCACATAGGCCGCTATAAATGAGATTAAAAGGCCTTGAATCGTGGCGTTCATGACACTTGAAAAGTCCAGTGAAAACGTTGAATGAAAAAGCGTGATCAATACGGCAACAGCATAGGCAAACAAACCTGCCCGCAAAGACGACTGCCTAAAAAGAAAGAGGAGAACGAAAATCCCTATAATCGGTAATAGTGCGACGAAAAACGCTATCATCATTTCCTCACCCATACGTTGACTTATCTTCCGTATACTAACACGTTAAAGTTAATTATTTCTAAATAGAAGCCTCAGCAGGGCGCGAATAATTCAAATACCCGCGGATATGCTATGTCTGTAAAAAACATTTAGGAGGAATAAACTATGCAATTAGCCGGACATGAATTCCACGAATTAAGCGAACTAACCATGGGGTGTTTCAACACCGTTTCCTGTATGTCTACATGGATGAAGCAAGCCCAGGACCAGGAGTTGCAACAGCTTCTCGCCAAGCACTTTTCCACGCATATCGATGACTATAACCTGAAAGTGGAGTTTTTACAAGACGCAGGTGCGCCTGACATCGCCAAATCTGAAGCCGACACGTACACGCCTAATTTGGCCAGCTATACGGAATCACCGGTCACGCCCCTTCCCCCGGTGGAAATGCGTTTGACAGAAACGCAACCGAACGACCGGGAAATCGCAACCGCCTATTTACTCGATATGAAAGCCTCAGCCAAAAATAATGCCCAGGGCGCTTTGGAATGCGCGAATCCGGATTTGCGAACAGCCCTGGAGAATGCCTATCTGAGCACCAGCCATCATGCGTACGAAATATGGCAGTATATGGTGAACAAAGGGTATTACCCACTAGCTCCGGCCCCGGCGATGGAAATACAAAGTGTAGGCAAAATTTATCCCGTTTTGAAACAACAAGGCGTTCAATCATAAACAGGTTTAAGGAGTGGCAATGTGAAGGATAAAAAAAACATTAATGAAGAAGAACCCAACTTTAATGAAAACAGCAAAAATGAACAATTGGAAGCGTTTCGAAGTTCAGACAATGAAGACAAACCGATGACGACCAATCAAGGGCTCAAAATGAGCGAGGATGAATTTTCTTTAAAAGCGGGGGAGCGCGGCCCGACGATTATGGATGATTTTCATTTCCGGGAGAAAATGACGCATTTTGATAATGAGCGTATTCCGGAGCGGGTCGTGCACGCGCGCGGGTTTGCTGCGCATGGTGAATTTGAAGTATACGAATCGATGAAGCCGTATACGAAAGCGAAGTTTTTGCAGGATCCAAACGTGAAAACGCCGGTTTTCGTAAGGTTTTCCACCGTTGTCGGTTTTCGCGGATCAAAAGATACCGCACGCGACGTCCGCGGGTTTGCCACGAAATTTTACACCGAAGAAGGCAACTACGATTTGGTTGCGAATAATTTTCCGGTTTTTTTTATGCAGGACGCGATAAAATTCCCGGACCTCGTACACGCCATTAAACCGGAACCCGATAACGAAATTCCGCAGGCGACCGCCGCTCACGATACGTTTTGGGATTGGGTCTCGCAAAACCAGGAAACCGCTCATATGATCATGTGGCTCATGAGTGATCGTGCGATACCGCGAAGCTTTCGAATGATGGAAGGGTTCGGTGTAAACACCTTTCGGTTCGTCAATGAAGAAGGAAAAGCCCATTTTGTAAAATTCCACTGGAAACCTGTATTGGGTGTTCATTCCCTTGCCTGGGAGGAAGCAGAAATCGTCGGCGGGGCGGATCCTGATTTTAACCGCCGCGACCTATGGGACAACCTTAACCTGGGTAATAACGCGGAGTTTGAGCTCGGCGTGCAAATCATTGAAGAAAAAGATGAGTTCAAGTTTGATTTTGACATTCTGGATGCGACCAAGCTTTGGCCGGAAGAAGATGTGCCGGTGCGAATCATCGGCAAAATGACGTTAAACCGCAACGTGGACAATTTT
Source organism: Natribacillus halophilus (assembly GCF_900100185.1). GTDB lineage: Bacteria > Bacillota > Bacilli > Bacillales > Marinococcaceae > Natribacillus > Natribacillus halophilus. The sequence continues at coordinate 29,396 of NZ_FNEN01000004.1, forward strand.
TTCGCGGAAACGGAGCAGGTGGCTTTCCACCCGGCCAATATCGTCCCGGGCATTGATTTTTCCAATGATCCGTTGCTGCAAGGCCGCCTGTTTTCGTATCTTGATACACAAATCCTTCGTTTCGGGAGCCCGAATCATCACGAAGTTCCGATTAACCGTCCGGTTTGTCCGTTCTTTAACAATCAACGCGACGGCTTTATGCGGCAGACGGTCAATAAAGGAAACGTGGCTCATCACCGGAATGCGCTCGCCAATAGTTCACCTTATACCGTCAGTGAAGAAGAAGGGGGCTTTGCCCATTATCAGGAAAAAGTCGACGGGCACAAAATCCGCGCGCGCAGTGACAGCTTCAAGGATCATTTCTCGCAGGCGAAATTGTTCTGGAATAGCATGAGTGCTCCGGAGAAACAGCATATTATTGACGCATTCCGGTTCGAGGTCGGCAAAGTGAAAAGTAAAGACGTTCGTCAGAGGATCGTCGATATGTTCTCCAACGTGGATGTGGACATGACGGCGGCCTTTGCCAAAACGATTGGAAGCACGCCGCCAAGTTCTGGAGGTTCCAATGTAAAAAAACATTCACCGGCGCTTAGCCAGGCGAACACGACGAAAAGTGCAATGACGCGAAAAGTGGCGATTATCGTTGCTGAAGGCTACGACGGGCAAAAGGTGGAAGCCATGATTGACGCCTTGTCGGCAGCAGGCGCAGAACCAAGGATTATCAGTGACGTACTCGGCCCTATTACAGGGAACAATGACAGTCAAGTCGAGGCTAAGCACACGTTTCAAACCGATGCGTCCGTCGCCTTTGATGCCGTCTACGTCGACGGCGGGCAAACGGCCGATGCCTGGTTTGACAGAGGCGCGTCCAAGTTTATGAAGCAGGCCTTTGAACATTTCAAGCCCATCGCGGCCAGCAATGAAGGGTTAAATTGGCTGAAAAACTTAAACTTGCCCGACAGCCTCGGCGTCGTGGAAGCAAATAATGACACCGATTTCGTACAACCATTCATCGACGCCATTGCCGCCCACCGTTTTTGGGAGCGAAAGATGGTGTGAATACCGATTTAAAGGACTCCCGCTTAATAGAAGTGGGGGTTCCTGCTTTAGGAAAAATTTACTGATCTAACGCGTAGCGATGATAGCTTTTTTAATTGCGATGTTTATTGTTGATTGTGCGTGAGGCGGTTGACTTCTTTTTCTGTGTCAGCTGCTTTGCGGAGTAGTAAATGATAGTCGGCATCGAGCAAATGGATTTGGCGATGCAAGTGGCCGACATTTTCATTTGTTTCCCGAAATCGATCGGTTATTTCCGTGCGAATGCCTTTCTGTCCGCCTTTTAAAACAGACAGCTCCGCATCGACCTGATCAAAGCGTTGATTCATCTCGGAGCGCAAGCTTTGCATGTCGCTTTGCATCTCGGAGCGCAGGCTTTGCATGTCGCTTTGCATCTCGGAGCGCAGGCTTTGCATGTCGCTTTGCATCTCGGAGCGCAGGCTTTTCATGTCACTGTGCATCTCGGAGCGCAGACCTTGCATGTCGCTTTGCATCTCGGAGCGCAAGCTTTGCATGTCACTGTGCATCTCGGACCGCAAGTCCTGCATGTCGCTTTTCATTTCAGTCCGCAAGTTCTTCATGTCGGTCTGCATCTCGGTTCTCAAGTCCTGTATGTCCGTCTTCATCTCTGTTTTGAAATCGGTGAATTCCTGTTTGAACCCCTTCATTTCACTTAATAACTGTTGTAACAATGTCTCACTCATTTCGTCACCCTCCTTCACGGGAATATTTGTTTGTTTATTAATATTCTACTCTATCCTTTTTTTAATTGCAAGTTTTCTTTATTATAACAAACGTCCAATTGGAAGTGTTGGTCAAGCAGAAACTCATAGAAAAAATCCTGGAGCAGGTGCATGATTTTTACATTCGCAAGCCATACTAATTCATATACTTATATCTCATATAAAGGAGTGAGGAGATGGCTGACAACAACACGGACAACACCAATGCCGATTCAGGGATCAGTCGCCGAACGTTTATCAAAAATACCGGTTTGGTGACCGGTGGCATCGTCGGGGGCGGGTTGCTGGGTGGCATTATCGGCAACCAGTGGCAAACCGGTACACAGACGGAAACCGGCGGTGCGACGGATGAAGAAGACGATACGAATGATTTTGACGAAGCAAGAATGTTCTTTAGCCGTGATATGGATTTCAATGTTCTGAGCGCGGCTACGGAAAGGATATTCCCCGAGGATGATAATGGTCCCGGAGCAATAGCTTTAGGAGCGCCTTATTTTATAGATAAACAGTTGGCGGGTCAATGGGGCGTCAATGCCAAAGAGTATATGCGCGGGCCTTTTCAGGAAGGGGAACCTGAACAAGGATATCAGTCAGCGATGACGAGAGGCGAAATTTTTACACAAGGTGTCAGGCGTATCAATGATGTCAGCGACGAGCAATTTGACGAGAATTTTGATGATCTGGAAGAAGAACAACAAAACGAAATACTCAGTGCCTTTGATAATGATGAAGTGGACATGGATGGGGTTTCCTCGACTTTGTTTTTTTCATTGTTAAGGCAAGCGACGATTGAAGGTGTTTACTCCGACCCGCTTTACGGCGGAAACAGAAATATGGACGGTTGGCGCATGAAAGAGTATCCCGGCGCCCAGCCTGCGTATATTGACGTGATCGAGAGCGAAGAATTTGTGGAGATGGAGCCGCTAAGTCTCAGGGATCATCATTAAGGAAGAGCTGGAAGGAAGCCTGTGGATGTTTATATTCACAGGCTTTACCCTATGATGCAGGAGCGAGGACAACACCGGTGGTCGAAGCATGCCGGGGACGTTTCTAATTATTATATATTTCCTCTACATTATCTTGATCGTCCCCGATGTCCTCGGTTTCTGCTTCCGGATTAATACGATCTTCGAACCTTGCATCCTGAATGTCTTCGTCCAAATCATCTTCTTCAGGCGCCCCGCCATTACAAGCGCTTAATACGTTGAACGCAAATATGAACGTTAGGGTGCCGTACAGTATTTTTTTATTCAATTTAGTTCCCTCCATCTCGTTATTCCTGACGCTTTAATTACTATATATTTCTTCCTCATTATTTTGATCATCCCCTTCATCTTCAGGATCTTCTTCCGGATCATCTTCCTCTTCGATTCCCTCATCTTCAACGTCTTCGTCCAAGTCATCGCCACCCATGTCCTCTTCCTCGCCGGTGCCGTTATCCATATCGTCTTCTTCAGGCGCCCCGCCATTACAAGCGCTTAATATGTTGAACGCAAATAAGAGCGATAGGGTCCCGTACAGTATTTTTTTATTCATTTTAGTTCCCCTTCCTGTAGCTCATTGTGAACTAAGTTTGTCCATAAGCATTCATTCACATACGAAATAAAAGCCACAAAAAAAATCGCCCGTTAATGAAAACGGACGAATGAATTTTGTATCTATTTGATGAACTTCAGTCTTATATATCCTTTAAACCGTTGCTTCCTGTCTTACCGTTTACAATACTTAATTTTAACACGATGATTCTTCCTGAATATCTTAATATAATTTATCTTTACCAAGTATATTATCAATTAGGAAAAGGAATTGCGAAATTTATGCATGGTGTGAGCTTGTTGTGAAACACTACCAAATACATATTGGTCTAACCACAGGAGGGATAACATGCCAACACAATTGGATCCGGTAGAGGTGCTCGTCGTCGGAAGCGGCTGGGCTGGTGGGATTGTTAGTGCAGAACTGGCTAAAGCCGGTCATGAAGTCGTCTGTCTGGAGCGGGGCGAAGAAAAAGCGATCGAAGATTACATGCACGTGAAAGATGAATTGCGTTTTTCCACCCGCTACCAGATGATGCAGGATTTATCGAAGGAAACGATCACATCCAGACATAAAAGGGATATTACGGCTTTACCTGTGAGAACACAGGATGACATGATGGTCGGCAATGACGAAGGAGGGGGGAGTGTTCACTGGTCCGGCGCTACGTTTCGGTTTTTGCCTTATGATTTTGAAATCTACAGTCAGACTGTGGAACAATATGGAGAAGATAAAATTCCGGAAGGTATGACTCTACAGGATTGGGGGATTACTTACGATGAATTAGAACCCTATTATGATCGCTATGAAAAAACCGCGGGGATATCGGCAGAAGAAAATCCTATCGGGCCATACCGCTCAGATTCATATCCAAATCCACCCATGGTGGACACCCCTAACATTGCCCTTTTTAAAGAAGCAGCGGCTAATTTAGGGTATCATCCTTATCAACACCCTTCTGCTAACATCACCGAGAACTACGAAAATCCGGATGGACAAACGATTGCCCAATGCCAGTACTGTGCTTTTTGCAACGCCTATGGATGTGATTACGGTGCGAAAGCTGATCCGATCGTGACCGTCCTTGCTACGGCTAAGGAAACAGGAAATTTTGAAATGAGAGCGAAAGCCCACGCTCGTCGGATCACGTATGATGGCGAACAAGCAACAGGGGTTGTTTATGTAGATACGGCTACAGGGACCGAGTATGAACAACCGGCGGGTGTTGTTGTTTTAGCTGGTTTCACGTTTACAAATACACGATTATTGCTGCTTTCAGACATTGGTATCCCCTATAATCCAGAGACAGGTGAAGGAGTGATCGGAAAGAACTTCACGGGCCATTTTCTTTCTATGATGGGGGCTAGAGGCTTTTTTGATGAAAGGAAATTTAATCTATACATGGGAGCTGGTGCGCTCGGAGCTACGTTTGATGATTATAGTGGAGATAATATTGATCATACTGACGTAGATTTCCTTCATGGGGGTGAAGTCGAAATCAGACAATACGGTGAACGACCCATTGAAAGTAATCATGTTCCAGAGGGGACACCAAATTGGGGAAGAGATTTCAAAGAAAAATCTATCTTTTATGCCAATCGTAACCTGCATGTACGATTTCAACCAGGAACTTTACCATGGGTATTTAATTACACAGATCTCGATCCAACATATACAGATATGTACGGAGACGCACTTCTTCGTGTGACGAATGAATACACCGATCAAGACAAAAATCTTATTCGCCATGGCATTGATGTTTGTAGAGAGGTATTGGAAGAGATGGGCGCAGACATTATAGATGAAGATGAAATCCCCGAAGAATTCGACAATCATTATTCAGGCGGCCATTACGCGGGTGGGGCGATCATGGGTGATGACCCTGAAACCTCGGCTGTCAACAATTATTTACAGATGTGGGACGCTGAAAATCTGTTCGTCGTGGGCGCGTCTGCCTTTCCTCATTTCGGAAATTATAACCCGACGGGTACCGTTGGAGCCCTGGCGTATCGCGCTGCTGAGGGCATTGAACAATATCTGGAAAACGATGGCGGGATGCTGGTGAAAGGAAAAGCAGCGAATCCTGAACAAAAGGCTTAATGATCGGCAGTGGAATAAAAACAATGTGTAACTCCCATAATAATGACGCATGTTCTTTACGTTAAGGAGGTTATTTCATGAATGAAACTTCGGGTCAGTGGCTCGGCTGGATAGGGATTATAGCCGCGGTCATAGGGTTTTTTTGGGCGCCGATTTTTTTGGGCATCGTCGCTATTGTCCTCGGTTTGATTACGCTGGCTACACCCCAGAAAGGGTTGGCCTGGATTGCCATCGCACTCGGAGCGATAACGTTAATTATCATTCCGCTTATTTTTTGAATGACATAATGTTAATGAGCCCTTGAGCGTTCAGGGGCTTTTCTTAATCATTGACATGATGCTTATGTATCCATTGAAATTCAGTTAACAATTTTGACACAAATGAATACGCACGTTTAAGTGGTTGAGTAACCGTTGATTTCACAAGTAAGCGCTATCCTTCTTGAGCATGCCCGGGAACAAGGGTTATTTGAGTTACAATTACAACGGGCGATTCGCAACGAAGACGTAGATTTTCTGAATGAGGCGAGCGGTAAATATTTCAAATATGATGAATTATTCAACCGTGCGCATAAGTACGGGGAGGACCTGGAAAGAGCGGTTTTACAAGGATATCGGATGAAAACGGAGAGTTCAGAAAATTGATTATGTAAAACGATATATTGCGAACGTTGGAAAGTGCCCTGGCGACTAATTGGATAGTGGTTAAAAATAAAGAAGATGACTTGCTTGGCGATAACGACATCACTTTCGTCATATCCCCACTCGGGCGGGGAAAATCCCGGGTGATACGAAATTTCCTTGATGTCCGGTGTGAAGCGATCGACATCCATCCCCAACTCCGAGGTGAAATAATCAGCCAAAAAAGCCTGCAGTGCTTTTTCTTTCCCGCTAACACTCGGAAAACGGCTAATCTCCTGGAGAAAATCAACTTCTTCTCTCCATAAGTCGTCAATTTTATTTAGTATATCAGTAGATACAGTAGCTGCCATGCGTATGGCTCCTTTCCTGAAAATAATGCCCTGGTTCTATAACAACGGAGACAATAACTTCGAGAGGTTCTCTTTTACACGAATCCAGTTAGAACGTTGTTCGTATTGTTCAAGGGTCAGTTCGTAGCAATAATTAAGATCATGTTGGAATTGTTCTTTCATGCGCAATGCCATCGTTTCATCATACATAAATGCGTTGACTTCGAAATTCAGACTGACGCTTCGCTCGTCCATATTCGTCGTCCCGAGTGTGCTTACACAATCATCTACAACTATTGTTTTCGCATGCAGAAAACCATGATCATAAATATAGACAGTGGCGCCGAGTTTAATGAGCGCACCGATATAAAAGTATGTTGCCCAATAGATAAAAGGGTGATCGGGTTTATTCGGAATCATGATTCTCACATCGATCCCGCTTAAAATGGCGACACGCAAGTTGTCAAACAGACCAAAATCAGGGATAAAATAAGGAGTTTGGATATAGATATAGTGCCTGGCTTTTTGAATCATGCGGACGAATCCGTTTTTCACTTGATCATGATCGAGGCCCGGCCCGCTTGTCACAATTTGCATAGGGATCCCGCCCTTTAGAGAGGAGGAGACGGGCACTTTATAGTCGTGAAATTCGTGTGAGGCCCATCTTCTCCCTTTATTCCAATCGGAAATAAACTGGTCATGGAGGTGATGGACCGCACTCCCGGTTATACGCAGATGGGAATCGCGCCAATAGCCCATATCATCGTTTGCGGTCGTATATTTATCTCCAATATTAAAGCCACCCATGTAGGCGATGACCCCATCGATCACCCCAAGCTTGCGGTGGTTACGGTGATTGAGGCTGCCATACGTGAACATGGAGCTCGGGGGGAAGAATCTCCTCACCTCGCCGCCGGCATTGAGGTAATTTTCTAAATAGCGATTTGTTAGCTTATAGGAACCGAGACCATCGACAAGCAACATCACTTCTATCCCTTGTTCCGCTTTTTCCTGCAACAGCTGAATGAACGTCTCCCCCAACTCATCGGTATTAATGCCGAAATATTGCAGGTGAATATAATCCCGCGCCGAGCGGATATCTTCAAACAGCGTTTCGAATTTCTCTTTGCCATCGGTCAACAATTCAACTGATTGGGCATTTGTCAGCGGGGCGTGACTGTGGGTCAGGTGCATATAGATTAAGCCCTCAAGACCCTCAAAGTTCGGTGTGTTGCGAGTCAGTGTGCCTTCTGCAAATCCCTCCCGCTGATGGAGGAGGAGTGCATTTGTTTTAAAAAGAGAATTTTCATTCCAGGGGTTATTTTTCAGTTCTCTTCCAAAGATAAAATAAAAGATGAGCCCGACCACGGGCAGAAAGAGCAAAACCATCAGCCACGCCCACGTCGCCTGGGCACTTTTACGTTCCCGGAAAATGATGACAAGTCCAAGAATGATATTTAAAAATAAAATACTGAGAATGAGTAACTCCGTCCATGACATTTGATGTTTTTCCCTTCACTAACGATAATAAACTATCCCCTATAGTAATTCCCATTAAACGCGTTTGCAAAAGAAGGTGTTTATAGCTGTTTAAGAGTGGGAATATTCATCCCAACGTCTAAAGCTCTAAAGAAGGAGATGATAAGGATGAAACTGGATTTGGGGTTTCCGTAAAAAATATCTTTCGTCAAAAGGGAGATGAACTAAGGGCCAAATTACAGGAGATCGGTTTTACAGAAGGAGAAGCGGAGCACCTGGAAAATGAACTGGACAAAGGGGTTGTCATCGTCGCAACCACGGAAGTGCCGGAGGGCGTGGCTATTAAATCGTGAACAGAAAACCCGTTAAGTTTAAACTCTGTTTATAAGGAAAGGAGAAGATCAAAATGAGTAAAGGAATATCGGAAAAAGTCAAGGGTGCCGTCAACAAGGTCAAGGGCGAATCCAAGGATCAAATCGGAAACGCCACCGATAATACCAAATTGCAGGGCGAAGGTAAGAAGGATAAAGCCAAAGGGGCCGCCCAGGATGAAGTAGGCGAAGCTAAGAAGAAAGAAGAAAAGAAATGAGTAACGTTTAGCTGGCCCATGAGAGCGGAGAACTCTTATGGGCCTTTATATTTTGGAGTGAGAAACAAAGAATATCATATAAATAATGACAAATGAAGTGAGTATTTTTCAGTGTTATTAGTAATAAATAAGTAAAAAGTTTCATTTGAGGATTTACTAAATCATTGTTCGTTGGTACACTCAAGAAGAATTAACCAGTAGGGGGTTACATAGTTTGAGTGAAGAAAAACAGAAGAAGCCATTCTATAAGCGTTGGTGGTTCTTTGTCATTATAGGTGTCGTCGTAATTGGAATGGTCGGGCAGACAGATGATTATGTCGCAGATGACGAGGACGAAGATAATGGTAATGGAGAAGAAGTTGCAGAAGCGGATGCAGATGCTACAGAGGAAGAAGATATAGACGAAGAAGCTGATGTAGAAGCAACAGAGGAAGAAGAACCAGAAGTCCATGACATCGATTTTGATCCGACGATTGACATTGGTGAAGAAGAAGTAGTGATCGAAGGAGAAACGAACTTTGACGACGGGACCAACCTTGATTATCAGATCGTTAACAATGACGATATAGATGAAATGCTAGACGGTGATTTAGAAGTTGAAGATGGCACATTCAGCGAAAATATCAATATTGAAGATCTTAGCGTTGGAGAAATTGAAGTTGTATTTGGTTATTACCCGTTTAATCAATCCGAAGAAATCACGGAAACATACGGCGAAGAAGGTCAATTTATTGAAAACGATGATATTGACGAATACGGAGAAATACGTGTTGTAGAAACTGCAGTCAACGCTACCCCTATCGAGCTGAACGGAAGTGGGGATGTAGCCACAGAAACGTTTGACCTACAGCCTGGCTTTGCGGTTATTGACGCAAACCACCAAGGAGAAGCTAATTTTATTGTTGAATTAAAAGATGAGAGTGGAGACCAAGAACTGCTTGTTAATGAAATCGGGAATTACGACGGTGAAACATTCGCGCTTATTCCGGGCGAAGGCGAATACCATTTCGATATTGATGCTGACGGAGCATGGGAAGCAGAGGTTACACAAACAATGCCGGGAGATGACGACATCGAAAGCGAAGATGAACAAATCGAAGGTAGCGGGGATTCTGTCATATTTGTAGACATGGAAAGCGGAAACAAGCGCTTTGAATTTACGCACGATGGCGAAGCAAACTTTATCGTTTTATTGAATGGCATGGATTTGCTTGTTAACGACATCGGCAGCTACGAAGGTTCCCAGTCACAAAATCTTGCCGACGATGATGTTTACGTATTTGAAATTCAGGCAGACGGAAGCTGGACGATAGAAATCGAATAGCCTGACACATATGGTTGGAAAAATCATTCTTCATCCACTATCGGATCCTTTGCTCATGATAGCAGGCTTAAAATTTACAGAGGAGAACTGGAAGCAAATTTCAAGGCTAGTTACCTCAAGTGATTTCATAGCTCAAATGAATATACTGCAAAGCACTGTGGCAGTGTTTAATAAACAGGTTACTGAATCCACGAGACCTGTGTATGACAGAATTGATGAGATATCTCAAATGTTTACACAAGTAAATCAATTGTTTTCAACAATTAGTACGAATTAAGTGATTTAGAAGAATATGAATCGACGTTAGAAGACATTACTCCTAAAGTTAAAGAACTAGACACAGAAGAACAAATCGTGTTTGTGGAGAATTTTCACGAATCGATAGATAAAAGGCAAGTTACTACTGTCATACTTACCACATTCTACAGCTGATCTTATTCGTCTTATTATTAATTCGGGGGTGTTGCCGTGAGCAAAGTATGACGCCACCATTATGGTCAAGAAACGGTCTTACCGTACAAAAATCTCGGTTCCAATTTCCAATTTTTAAAATCATAGATGGGAACAAAGCATATTCGACCTCGTTTTACATCCCTGGGGAAAGGGCACGTCTATTTGCCCATAAAGAGCTGTTGGATGGTCAAATGTCGCCATCCTGGATGGGTGGTGAGTTAATTTGATATTTAATCTTGTAATATTTGGGTTATACTTAACTGCAGAGAAAATATTGGGAATGAAACTTAGGCATGATTGAGGGGATTGGTATGAAAAATCAATTTGTCGTTATCGGCTTAGGAAGATTTGGGCAGAGTGTGACGAAAACGCTGATTGAAAATGAAAATGATGTGTTAGCGATTGATAAAGATGAACAAATCGTACAAGAGATCGCTCCGCAAGTCACACATGCCGTGCAAATAGATGCGACAGATGAGACCGCATTAGAACAATTAGGTTTACATAAGTTTTCCCATGCCATTGTTGGGATCGGCGAAGATTTACAGGCTAGTATTTTAACGACATTGATGCTCAAAGAATTGAATATTGCCGAGATTACAGCTAAGGCAAGAGATGATCACCACGGAAAAGTGCTCAGTAAAATCGGTGCCGACAATATTGTTTTTCCGGAACGGGATATGGGAGATCGGTTGGGGAATTTGCTTAGTTCCAACAATCTGATTGATTATCTGGAACTCTCATCTGAGTATAATATGGCCGAAATCCGAGCACCGAAAGCGATGGATGGATGCACCCTGCAGAAATTAAATATTAACAAGACGTATGGTTGTATTATAATGGCGATCAAGGACGAAAACGAAGAGGTCAATATCTCCCCTCACATTGAAGATCAAATTCATCAGGGTGATATTCTTACAATCATCGGAAAGCATAAGGATATTCGTCGCCTGCAAAAAGATTACCGGGAGAAAAGCAGACCGAAGTAGGTGTATACTTATGATTTCGCCTAAAAAGACCATTCAATTCAGTCCACCTCAATGGATTATTCTCGGTTTTATTATTTTGATTATCATAGGTACGATTTTGTTGGCTCTCCCTCAGGCATCAGCTAATGGCGAGAGCATTGGTTTTTTGGATGCTTTGTTCATGGCTGTTTCAGCCGTATGTGTCACTGGTCTGGCAGTATTGGAACCCGGGGGCGACTTTTCCGTTTTTGGTCAAGCGATTATCATTGTTCTCGTCCAGTTGGGCGGGCTCGGGTTTATGATTTTCGGGGTATCGGTCGCTATTTTGGTTGGAAAAGTGATGGGGATGAAATATCGTTTGCTTCTTCAACCGACAACCAATACGTTTTCAGCACGCGGAATCATCCGATTAGCGGTGACGATTTTGCTTTTGGCCTTATCTCTGGAGGCCATAACAGCGATTATTCTTACGATTCATTGGAGTAGTGAATTTGGATGGACAGAGGCCGCTTACTCGGCTCTATTTCATTCCGTGATGGCCTTTAATAACGCGGGATTTACCCTTTTTGACAACAGTATGGAAGATTATATCGGGGATCCCATTGTCAATCTTAGCTTGTCCGTACTTTTTATTATGGGTGGCCTTGGTTTTATGGTGCTGGTTGATTTATACCGGAAACGATCGTTACGGAAACTTTCCTTACATTCCAAACTAGTGCTTGTAACCTCAAGCGTGCTTTTGGTTGGGGGGTTCCTTTTTCTTTTCATCGTCGGACTTTTTAATCCGGCAACCGAAGGATTAAGCTTATCCGAACGTTTATGGTCCGCTTATTTTCAAAGCGCGACTGCAAGAAGTGCAGGCTTCAATACTTTTGATGTGGGTAGTATGTTTGTCGCTTCACAGTTTTTTATTATTGTGCTTATGTTTATTGGTGCTTCTACTGGGGGCACTGGGGGAGGCATTAAAACAAACACATTTGCCATTCTCGTGCTCGCTACGATCAATACGTTTAGAAGTGGCCATCAAGTCCATGCCTTTCATCGAAAAATTGCCTTGGAAACAGTTATGCGAGCGTTAGCGGTCGTGGTGAGTTCGTTAGCTTGGATCATTGGGGCTACGCTGTTGTTAACAATGACTGAAGGCATTTATGATGTCCATTTTCTAACGACATTATTTGATGTGGTCTCAGCCTTTAGTACCGCGGGACTGTCCATGGGTTTAACAGAAGAACTTTCCTCTATCGGTAAAGTCATTATGATGGTGACCATGTTCGTGGGACGACTAGGACCGTTGACGCTGGCATACGCGCTAACATATAAACAAACGCCAACTAAAATCAGTTATCCTGAAGATAAGGTGCTTATAGGTTGAAACGACCTCCATTAGAAAAAGACTAGATAAAAAGTCGGATACATTTCAAATAATTGGGTTGACCTTGTATGATTTATAAATTATATTGCTGCATAATATCTCACATTTCGCGCCCATTTGAGCACGTTTTTTAATTTTTGGCAGGAATTTGTCCTGCGCATATCAAAGTTTAAGGGAACACCGACCATGAGGTCATTCCTTTGACCCTATCACCAGAAGATCTAGCCGATATTCAACCCGTTCGTATCGGATCAACACCTGTGATCCGCCAACTGATGGATAAAATGGGACTGATTGAGGCCATCGATAAGCTTTCTCCTGTCAAAGAGAAAGACTGCAATGTGTCTGTAGGAACATGTGTGGCTGCTATGATCATCAATCAGTTATCCGATCGCAAAGCGCTTTACCAGATGGAAAAATTCTATCAAAACCAAGATGTCGCATTGCTTTTTGGCGCCGGAACGAAAGCGAGCGATTTCAATGACGATGCGCTCGCCCGGGCGTTAGACGCCCTTCATGACGCGGGAATCGAGAAGGTTTGCAAGACCGCCGTTCAGGCTGTTCAAGCCCCGATCAACCTCACATGGAAAGGCCTTCATTTTGATACCACGTCCTTTGTGTACACGGGACAGCCCAAGGACGAAGAAGACGTTTTGAAGATCGTGTGCGCCTATCCAAGGATCATCGGCCTGACCTGCCCCAATTTAAGCTTGGCATGGGAACGACACCGGAAGGCATTCCGATGTATGCCGAGATTTTAAACGGCAATCAAGACGATAAAAAGTGGAACAAGCATGTCTTGAATGCTTTGACCGATTGGTATGATCCGGTAGAGGGGAAGTTAGAAGATTCCAATACGGTTTTATTTGAACTTATTAAGAAGGATAACAACGATGGTTACTTGTATTATCTTTACGCATCGAATTGTGATTCTTTAGGGAAAGAAAAGGATGCTTATCCGTACTATGAAAAGGCAATTAGTTTGGGACTGAAACAACATGATTTGCAAGGCGCATATCTAGGATTAGGTAGCACCTATCGAACATTAGGTATGTATAAAGAGTCAGAACAAGTATTAAGAAAGGGAATTGAACGGTTTTCAAACGATAATGCACTTAAAGTGTTCTATGCTATGACACTTTTTAATTTAGGTCGTTATGATGAATCTACAGAACTATTGCTAAAATGCATTGTGGCAACATCCAATGATGCAAATTTGAATAGCTATAAAAAAGCAATTGAATTTTACGCTCCTAGACTGAAAGAAACTTGGTGACACGTTAATTATTCCAGATAGGTGGGCGATTGTTGAATAAGAAAACCAATTTTGCCTGAAATACAAACAATCGTTCGAACGTAAAAATTTCGGCAACAATTCGGCAACAATACAGCGATATGCAGGGTTCGTGTATAAATATAACAGGGGAACAAAATAATAAAAATCCCTGTATATCAGGGATTTCGCTGTTCGATTTATGGTGTCCCGTGCTGGGCTCGAACCAGCGACCTCCACCCTGTCAAGGTGGCGCTCTCCCAACTGAGCTAACGGAACAGTTTATTTTCACTAACATAAGGAATCATACCGTACAGTTGAGAAGGATGTCAATGATTTTGAGCGGATAAAATTTGGCTGGATGGGTATCATGAGGGAAAAGGAGGCGTGGCTTGTGTCAAAAATGTATGTCTGTCCACGTTGTAAAACCAATCGTTCCCGTTTTCACTTTATGGAACAATCACCGCGAGCGGTGAAGATGGATCCTGAAAATGGTGCAGTGATCCAGGAGTTTGAACAAACTCAGCTCGATCCTTTTCATATCCCCTATAGTGGCCCGGAATATCGAATCCAGTGTGGTACATGCGGGTTAAACGAAGACGAACGTTTATTTTTACGTTTTTAAATCAACCAAGTTGTGTGAGGAAGATACCTTCAATAGGTATCTTCCTCACTATTTCGCGTATTGTTCGATGACTTTTAGAAGCTCGTCGATGCTTTCCTTTTCATTGCCATTTTGAATGTCGCTGACGACGCAGGTTTTGGCGTGATGTTCAAGTAACGTATAGCCGACTTTTTTTAATGCCGACTGGACTGCGGTGATTTGCACGAGGACATCAACGCAGTAACGGTCATTTTCCACCATTTGCTGTAAACCGCGAATCTGGCCTTCAACCCTTTTCAATCGGTTTTGGATGCGCTCTTTTTCAGCGGGTGAATGAGGGTGTGCCGGTTGTTTTTCAGGTTGAGGGGAAATGGATGGGTTCACATCCTCCATAATTAAGTCCTCCTTAAGCCAAGTTTTCTTTAAGTATACCATTAAATGCGAAGATCATGATACGGTCATCTTCTCCATGATTGCGCCTCCACATCAAACAAACAAATCTCTTGCTCTCATGTCAGAATAATGATAGTATAACTTTAATCTAAAAAAATATTAAAATCTTCGGGGCAGGGTGAAATTCCCGACCGACGGTATGCGCCCATGGGGCGACGAGTCCGTGACCCGCGTGAGCGGTGGATGCCGGTGTGATTCCGGAACCGACAGTAAAGTCTGGATGGGAGAAGATGACAGAGAACTCTGAGGCACGGGAGACTGATTCCTGTGTGTGGATTTCCGTTGCGTTTACTGCCCCTGAGCACATTGAGCTTAGGGGCTTTATTATTGCGACAGGACGGATAAACTCTGCATTTTCGTTCTTTTTTAGCTCTAAAGCTTTACCGAAGAACGGGAGGATGAGTTATAGATGAAGCAAACGAAGACGTTTCGGTTAGTGATGTACGCGGTTCTGGGTTCCATGGCGGCGGCGTTGATGTTTTTCAGTTTTCCGATGCCGATGTTTTTATCTTTTCTGAGCATTGATGCCAGTGAATTGCCTGTTTTGTTTGCTGCCTTGCTCTTTTCGCCGATAGCGGGCATCGTGGTGGCTGGTATTAAAATATTACTGTATACCCTTTTTATGGGCGCCGGTGATCCGATCGGGATGGTCTCCAATTTTATGGCCAGTCTATTATTCGTTTTGCCTGTCGCCTATGTTTATCGTCATTTTGGTAGTGTCAAAGGCCTGATAGCCGGGCTGGGGCTTGCCACCGTCTTTATGGCGGGCATGATGGCGTTGTTGAATTATCTGGTATTTTTACCGGCTTACACGTGGCTGATGGACTTTGACTTGGGCAGTCAGGGGTTGCTGTCCATCGCGCTTGCCGGCATTTTGCCGTTTAACCTTTTCAAGGGATTGTTTATTTCACTGCTGTTCATTCCGCTGTTTTTGAAGTTATTTCCATTGCTGCAGGAAAAATCATATGGCGCTCATTTGCAACGGAAAACAGCAGCGAATCAATAAAGAAAACTTGGCTTATCGCCAAGCCTTTAAGGCGATAAGCCTTAGTTGCACTTATGCAGGATAAGAAAGTGGTTTATACTTTCTTACCTGCTAAAAAGAAAGCACTCCTCGCCGAGGAGTGCTTTTATCGTTTTAAGAGGGCTTTCTTTGCACGACTTGTTGCCTCTGCTTTTTTCGGCTCGGAGGACGTCTGCGTGGTCTGACCCTCTACCCACTGCCGGTATTTTTTGTCGGAAAGAATCCCTCGCCTTTTTGCCGATTTGGCCGCTGCTTTTTTTAATATTTCCTGTCTGCTCACCGGAGACCCTCCCTACATAGTTAATCTATTCACGTTCGCTAAAATTGTTGAGCGATATAACCATCATCAATTATTTGACTATATTCAAAGAATGCGAGATCGATCACGCGCGCGTAAAGGCGGCAGATGTAAAGCACTTCTTCCTGGAAAGCATGATGGGCATCCACGGTTAATACGCCCCATTCTGACAGGGGGATGCAAAGAAGCGCCCCGTACCCGTTTTGACTTGGCGAGCCGTCGACATCGGCGCTCACATCGGGAACGAGCTGGGTTTCTTTTTTGCGAAAACAACGGCCGGCGATCGTATCATTCATGGGCAGAATTTGATTGCCGTCCCGGTCATCAAAGGCATTACTTCCGGTAAAATAAACGAGTTGTTCCGCTTCTTCGATCCAGACGGCAGAGCGGTGTTGTTCGCCGGGCTGAAACTTAATGTCTGAACTGAGGGCATGAACGACGCGAATCATCAAATTTTCATAGGTTTGCAGATTTTCTTCGGCCTGCACGGAAAATCTTCGGGCTTGCTGAAGTTGTTCGAGAAAGCGTTCGGCGTTTCTGAGCGCGTGGATCGTCTGCAGGGAAATATCCTGGTGAATCGCCGCCTGGTACTTCGTGTCGTGCAATTCACGCTGAATTTTTTGAAAGCCGAGTTCTTTATCGATTTTTTCCGTATATTTCATGGCTGCGCGACCGATAAGGATGAAGATGGTGACTAAACCGATGACAATGATAAGGCCGGTAATAAAATAAACCCATTCCGGCTGCTGTCTGAAAAATGCTTCCACCGTCGTTCGCAAGAGAATCACCTCTTTTATATGTAAGCGGAAGGCTCGGGGATTATGAGCGTCTACGGGACGTATGATGATTTTTAAAGGTTTATAGGTTATTGCATTACAAGCATGTACTTTTTTTACATATGATTTAGTGTACGGCGATATTACTGTGAAAGGGGAGAATATCATGGGTTACAGCAAATGGGATCGCATCTTGTTCGGTGCAGGTTGTAAGAAAGAAGAAGAAGAGGAAGCCGATTTCGACCGCATTGAATGCAGGTGTCGTTTTGTAGAAGAGGAAGAGGACGAGAGAAAACATTGTCGCAGACACCGTGGGTGTGGATGTTCCGATTGTCAGCGCCGCCGGGACCACCACCGCCATAGGCATCACGCCAAGCCTGACTACGTGCTTGATGACGTTAAGGTTAAAATTTACTTTGATTCGGACAGATAGACCATGAGTCAGAATTCCTCCCAAATGATCGTCAGCAAGCAGACTGTTTTTTGTCTGCTTGCTTTTTTTAATAGAACAGAAAAAGCCATTGCGTCGTCGGCCGGAATAGGATATCCTTATTATATATAGATTATAATTTGAATAAGGTTAAACATGTTGATCAAAATGACGAATGGATGGGGGAAGCTGTTCTTCATGGATGACCAGATTGATGAATATTTGTATCAACTGACGGAAGTTGTAAATGCTGTGTTACACGATCGTATGGTTGGTCTTTATTTGAGTGGTTCGGCGGTATTGGATGACTTTAACAAGCACGTCAGTGATATCGATGTGCTTTGTGTCGTCAAGCGTCCTTTGAAAGCGGTAGAGAAGCAGGCGCTCGTTCAAGGCTTATCTGATAACGCTTTGCCATCGCCGGGAGTGGGCCTGGAATTTTACGTCGTTGTGGAAAAAGAAGCCGCCCACCCGCACTCCCTACCCTCTTATGAATTTGCGCTTTTAACTGGTCAAACCTTCACTGACAAGGTTGAAGAAGAAGGCGTGGACGAAGGATTATTGATGGATTTCGCGTTGATTTTACAATCCGGTCGTACGCTCACAGGGCGTCCAAAAGAAGACGTCTTCGGTAAGATCCCCAAACCATGGCTGCATGAAGCCATGAATGGCTCATTGCGTTGGCACGAAAAACATATCTTTCATCCTTTTTACGATCCGTACGGACATGAAGCCGTGCTGAATGCCTGCCGATCGTGGTGTTTTAAGGAGACAGGTGTCCTTACATCCAAAACGAAAGCTGCGACATGGGCTCTGCAACTATTCCCGGATGCAGATGTGATTCGCCATGCGCTCGCCATTCGCCATGGACAAAGGCATGATCTCGTGAACGTAGAGGAGATTCAACCTTTCCTTCGTTACGTCATCAGTAAAAATCTGTCAAAAATACCCTCAGTCATCTAAAAAACGTGAACGTGGCCCCTGCGTCACCAGACGACGCGGGCTTTTTTATGTTGCTCAACGGCATTCCATGTTAGGATATAGCCAGCCATCTATCACAGGAGGATAAGACATTGTTTGATTGGTACTATGCGTGGCTGGAAGCCTGGCCGTGGCTGCATTATGTGGTGGCAGCCTTTATCGTATTGCTTTTTTTGGTATTGCGAAAGCTTTTTACCCGTATTATTTTTGCCATCGTAAAAAAGATCTCCAGACATGGAAAAAGTCCCTTCCTGGAGAATTTGCTCTACGCGTTTGAGAAGCCTATGCGCATGCTCATCGTGGTTCTCGGCGTTTACTTCGCCATTGTCTATTTAAGCCCGCAACCCGACGTCATGGTCGTGGTGAACCGGCTGCTGCGCACGTTCCTGATTGTGTTTCTCGGCTGGGGATTTTTTAATTTCTCGGGAACGTCTTCGGATTTATTTACCCGGTTGGGCCGCAAGATTGACGACGATAAAGACAGTATGTTGATCCCGTTTATATCCAGAGTCCTGCGCGGTCTGATCATCGTACTCATGTTTACGGTGATTGCCATGGAATGGGACTATGATATTAATGGGTTCATCGCCGGTCTCGGGCTCGGAGGACTCGCGTTCGCGTTGGCGGCACAGGACACGATCGCGAACTTCTTTGGCGGTGTCATTCTCGTTACAGAGCAGCCCTTCAAAAAAGGGGATTGGATTGAAACGTCTACGGTCGAAGGGGTTGTTGAAGATATTGCCTTTCGGAGTACAAAAGTCCGAACGTTTGCTGAAGGACTTGTAACGATTCCGAACTCAACCATGGCCAATGACTCGATCACAAATTGGTCGGAAATGAGAACGAGACAAGTGTTTTCCAGCATTTACCTAAAGTACAATTCACCGGTGGAAAACGTCCGAAATGTATTGAATAGGGTCGATCAGGAGCTCCGGGACAGCCCTGAAATCCATCCGGAAGAAATTGAAGTTTACGTGAGAGAATTTGAGGAAAATGGCATGGAAATGTTGCTTTATTATTTTACCTACAAAACGCGTTGGACAGAGTGGTTGCAGGTGAAACAGGATTTCAATATGCGGATCCTGGAAATAATGGAAGAGGAAAATGTAGAAATCGCCTTGCCGAGCCGGGATCTGTACATGCAGGAGGAGCAAGCCAGACAAACGCCCTCTGAAAAAACCGACGAATAGTTCCTCATTGCTTTTGTCGCAGGAGAGACTATGATAATCTGTAAGATGTGAAGTTAATGGACTTAAGGGAGGATACCAACATGGAAATGATGGACGGTAATGAGATTATTCAATTTATCTCAGATAGTGAAAAATCAACACCTGTAAAGGTATATATAAAAGGGGAGGTCTCCGCGCTCGACTTCGGGGCGGATACGAAGGTTTTCCCCTCCGGGGATGCTTCCGCGGTCCTATTCGGAGAATGGAGCACGATCAGGGACGCGATTGAGCAAAATAAGGAAAAAGTTGAAGACTACGTCGTCGAGAATGATCGTCGCAATTCAGCCGTACCCCTCGTCGATATGAAAGAGATCCCTGCGCGTATTGAACCGGGAGCGGTCATTCGCGATCGCGTCGACATTGGGAAAAACGCCATTATCATGATGGGCGCGATGATTAACATTGGCTCCGTCGTCGGTGAAAATACGATGATCGATATGAACGCGGTACTCGGTGGACGCGCAACAGTCGGTAACAATTGCCATATCGGCGCCGGCTCTGTGTTGGCAGGGGTAATTGAACCGCCATCCGCCACGCCGGTCATCATCGAAGATGACGTCGTACTTGGCGCGAACGTGGTTGTGCTCGAAGGCGTCACGGTCGGGAAAGGCTCCGTCGTCGCTGCCGGTGCCATCGTAACCGAAGATGTTCCGGAAAATAAAGTGGTGGCCGGAACCCCGGCGCGAGTCGTCAAAGATATTGATGAAAGCACGCGCGGGAAAACGGAGATTAAGTCAGAGTTAAGAAAACTCAAGGACGACTAATCGTTGGCTCCTTGCTTGTGTAGACGAGCAGGGGGCTTTTTTCTAAAAACGGAATCGAGGGGTAGACATGTACACGAGAGAAGAGATGAGTGACATTCGTCGCTTTTTGCACGCTCAACCGGAGCTGGGTTTTGAAGAATATAAAACGCAGCGTTTTTTGCTCGCCAAGATCAGCGAGATGCCAGCCGATCATCTCAAAGTGGAGACATGGCGAACGGGCATTCTCGTTTTCGTTGCAGGCGATGCTGCCACGCAAACGATTGGTTATCGCACGGATATGGACGGTTTGCCGATCAAAGAGGAAACCGGGCTTTCATTTGCCTCGCAATACGATGGGAAAATGCACGCGTGCGGACATGACCTGCACATGACGATCGCCCTCGGCATCCTTTCCTACTACGCGGAGAATCAGCCAAAAGACAACCTCCTGTTTGTTTTTCAACCTGCGGAAGAAGGACCTGGGGGCGCGGAACCCATGCTGGAAGCCGATCTTTTTCAACAATGGCGTCCGGACTGGATGTTTGCCCTGCACATCGCCCCGAATGAACCCGTTGGAACAGTGACGACGCGACAGGGGTTATTGTTCGCCAACACAGCGGAATTTATGGTTCACCTCGGCGGGCGCGGCGGACATGCGGCGTATCCTCATCTGGCCAATGATATGGTCGTAGCCGCGAGCCACTTCGTCACCCAGATACAATCCGTCGTCGCACGCAGAATTGACCCGCTGGATAGCGCGGTCATTACGATTGGTAAAATCGAGAGTGGAACAAAAGAGAACATTATTGCCGAACGTGCGGATACGGAAGGAACGATACGTACATTGTCGGCGGAAGCGATGAACCTCGTCCAGGAACACGTGCGTAAAATCGGCGCGGGCATTGCCGAAAGTTTCGACTGTACGGTGGAAGTCGAATGGGGCTCACAGTATAAACAAGTCTGGAACAGTGATAAAGTGTCTTCGTTTATGTCTTTTTCCGAAGCCAGTCATGATGTGACATTTAAACAGGCAGACATGGCGATGACGGGTGAGGACTTTGGATTTTTTCTGGAAAAGATTCCCGGATTTATGTTTTGGCTCGGTGTCGACAGCCCGGCATATGGCTTGCATGATCCCGGGCTCAACCCGGATGAGGGGGCCATCCCCGTTGCCGTTCACCATATTATTAACTATCTGAATGATGAAATGGGAGGTTAAATAGCGTGTTGTGGATTGCCCACCGTGGTTTGTCGAGCCAAGCACCGGAAAACACCTTTCCGGCTTTTGAGCAGGCGATCGAAAGTCTCGAGGAAGTTCTGCCGCTGATTCCCCGGAATATGCTGCTCAATATTGAAATGAAAAATATCCCGTCTTTTTCCGAAGGGATGGAGAGACAGCTGAACGCTGAACTCGTGAAACATAACCGTGTGAAGCAAACGATCGTGTCTTCGTTTGATCATGAAAGTTTATATCGGTTGAAACAACTGAACCCGGCCGTCAACATCGGCCTGCTTTTTCAGCTGCGCGTCGTGAATATGGATGCTTATCTTCGCCTGTTTTCCCCGTTTACCGTTCACTCTCTTCATCCCCATCATTCGCTCGTGAGGAAAGAAGAGGTCGGGGACTGGCAGGCACGAGGGCTGGAAGTCTACCCCTATACGGTCAATAATAGTGCGATTGCAGCCAACATGGAAGCGATCGGGGTGAACGGGATTATCTCTGACAAGAAGATAAAGGGGTAGGAAAGGGCCTGGAAAGTGGTCGAGGACGCTTTTTCAGCAGGTAAGAAAGTATAAACCACTTTCTTATCCTGCATAAGTGCAACTAAGGCTTATCGCCTTAAAGGCTTGGCGATAAGCCAAGTTTTCTTTAGGCGCGGACCCGTACTTGTTTCAATATGAAGCGAAGGAGCCACAAACATACATAAAACCAGACGATGGAGATGGCGACACCCGCCAGAATGTCGGACGGAAAATGGGCGCCCACAACGACGCGACTGCTGGCAACGACGGCGATCAACGCCGATGAAACAACGATGACACCTGCTTTCCACCCGTTTTTACTCATAAAATGATAGCACATGTAGATGACAAACAAGAATAAAAGCGTGCCTCTTACCGTATGGCCGCTGGGAAAACTGTAAGAGGCGATTTCAAAAGACTGCCCAAAAGCTTCAACGACACTCATCTCCCCGGGCCTTTCCCGCTGAAACAAAAATTTCAGCAAAAAGCTTACGGCCATACCGCCAAATGTAAGCACCAATAAAAAAACAGCATGTTGCCATCGTTTGCGCCATAATAAACCGACGGCTATAGCGAAGCTGACGGGAATGGTGAACTCACTTGAGCCCATCACGGTAAGGGTTTCCATCAACGTAACGACAAACGGTGAAACGTTTTCGGTAACCCACGTGCTCACGGCTTGATCAAGGGCCGCCCAGTCATCCCGGAAAGTGAACACAGATAATAACATAAACAAGCCGAAACAGCCCAGCGCTATAAGCCAATGTCTCGTTCCCAATAATGGCATAAGCCACACACTTTCTCCCGCGTTTTTTGACACTGCTCCATTATAGATAATCCAACAGGAATGTTGCAATCGAAAAATAAATCAAGAGTCCTAGGATATCACACATCGTCGTGATAAATGGGCCCGATGCAATCGCGGGATCAAGCTTGAGCTTATTGATAATAAGCGGCAATATCGTTCCGATCACCGTGGCCATGCTGAGCGTCGAAAAGATCGACACAGCAACGACCAGAGCGATCATGGCATGATCAAAAACGAAGATAATGAGCAGGAGGATGACAAGTGCGGTAGACAGGCCTATCATCATACCCGTCTTAAATTCACGCCAAATAATCTTTAAAACGCCGATGTGATCAAGGGCGCCTGTCGAGAGCCCTCGAACAATGACGGCAAGCGACTGCGTCCCCGTATTTCCTCCCGAATCCATAATGATCGGAATAAACGCTGCCAGTAATACAATCGCTTCAAGCGTTTCCTCAAACTGCTCAATCATGCCGGCTGTAATCAGGCCCAGGAACATTAACAAGACAATCCAGGGTGCCCGCTTTTTCGCGGCCTGAAAGGCTGTGACTTTTTCACCCGTGGCCCCGCGGGTCGCGGAAAACTCACCCACGTCTTCCGTTTCTTCCTCCTCGAGAACATCAATGGCGTCATCGACCGTTACAATCCCGACCAGCGCCTCGTCTTCTGTTAACACAGGGATCGCCAAAAGGTCATAATATTGGATGAGACGGGCGACATCTTCCTGGTCGTCTCGATCCCGGACAGTCACAGGCTGTGTGCTCATGAAATGATCCACTCGTTCTGAAGGGTCGTGAGTAAGTAAATCACGTAACGATAAGACCCCTGCCAATCGTCCGCTTTCATCGACCGCGTACAAATAATAAATCGTTTCCACCCTGGGCCTTTCCTCTTGCAAATGTTCCAGAACTTCCTGGGCAGTGGTAGCTGGCCTGATCGTCAAATAACTTTTGGTCATAATCGACCCGGCGGTCTCTGCTGGGTAAGCGAGTAATTCTTCAACGTCTGCTTTTTTCGCTTCATTCAATTTTTGCAGAAGATGATTTCGTGTCGTTTCCGATAATTTAGAAAGAAGGGAAGTCGCGTTATCGACGTTCATGGCATTAATGATATCCCCGGCGTATGTCTCATCCATTTCTGTCAGGATCGCCAACTGCATATCTTTATCGAGGTTTTGGTACATGTTCGCGATCTCTTCAGCGGATATGTAATCAAAAAAACCAGCCCTTTCCGAAGGATCCAGGGAGACGAAAACGGAAGCCTGGTCCATGGGGTGCAAACTGAGATATGTCTGGCGAAAAGCGGAGATATCTTCCCTACGCAATAATTGCATGATTGCTTCTGCATATGCTTCCCGGTTTTTTCGATCCAAGCGTTTCATCATGCGCCCCCTTTGCCATTTAGCGTAACCCATAAACGTCCGTAACTTGCATAAAGAAAAGATAGCCCGGAAGGCTATCTCGCTATTTTTTATCCTGAATATATACTTGTTGCGGGACCGGGATTTCGATGCCGGCCTCATCGAGCGCTTCCTTGCTTGCCTGGAGAAGCTTGCGTTTCATTCCCCACTGTTGCAAGTTCTCGGTATAAGCAAGAATGCGAATCTTAACGTCGTATTCGTCAATCGATCCGACGCCGAGAACATCAGGTCCTTCGAGGATCGCATCTTCTTCCTCGGCCAAACGGTCGCAAGCCTCCTGTAGCACTTTCATGGCTTCACTGATATTTTCATTGAAGGAAATGCCTATATCGACGAGGGCTTCCATGCTTCCACGTGAATGGTTGCTGACGCTGGTGATATTACGGTTGGGAATAAAATGCAGTGTACCATCGAATGCGCGAAGGCGAGTCGTTCGTAAACCAACCTCTTCGACAATGCCATCCAGTTCTGCCACCGTGACGTAATCTTCGACATCGATTTGCTTTTCCAGTAACAAAAAGAAGCCGGTGACGACGTCGCTCACCAGTCCCTGTGCTCCAAATCCGATGGCCAAACCGACGACACCGGCGCTCGCGAGCATAGGTCCGATCGGAAGATTGAAGATCCCGAAAACGACGACGATCAAAATAAACAATAAAGTGTAAGTTAAAACGCTTGTGCTTAATTTTTCCAGCGTTTGTGTACGATTGGCGTTCATTTTGCGTTTTTCCTGCAACCGACGAAATGACCGAGTGATCATCGACTTGCCGATCGAGCGGGCGATGAGATAACCGATGAATGCGAGCAAGAGTTGTCCGATGACAACCAACGCTGGCCCCAGGAAATCATCCAGTAAAAAATCCATGCCTTTATTCACTCCTTTATATCCATGAACCGGAACAATTTTTGTAACGTTGAGTAGTATAACATATTGTCATATCTTGCTGAAGGAAAATGTAGGTTTTTCTGTCGATTCAAGATACTTTTATGGGAAAAGGGTGGTATCCATGGGTTTACCGTTGGGAATGTCCATTCCCCGTATGGATGAAGTAACCGAGTGGCTCAATCCTTATACCGAAAAACGAAACCGATGGACGTTGATTCATTTTTGGTCGCTCAGTTGTGAAACGTCGCGGCTCGAACTTCCGGAAGCGGGGGATATGTTCGGAAAGTACGCTTATAATGTTCAGTGTGTATCCATTCACGTCCCCAACAGAAATGATGATCGGAATCCCTATGAGGTAAGAGCTGTTGCCGCACGGGCCGGTATCAATGTTCCCCTCGGTATGGACGGGGAGCAGTATATCGCTAGCGCTTTCAGCGTTCGGAAGCTCCCGGCCTATTATCTTTTTGATGGGAGAGATCGACTTCTCCATGTGCAGGAAGGAAAGATCAACATAGATGTGCTGCAAAGCTATCTGAATAAAGAAAACTTGGCTTATCGCCAAGCCTGGCGAAAGCCTTAGTTGCACTTATGCATGACAAGAAAGCTATACTTTCTTGTCTGCTAAATAAAGCAAGCGAAAGAGGCTTCCGCTTGCTCGTTATACTTCCATGATGATGGGCAAAATCATCGGTTTTCGTTTTGTTTTTTCATACAGGAAGGGGTTCAGCAATTCGATAATTTCATTTTTGATCTCCGACCATTGGGAGGTTTGGCGTTTCATGAGCTCGGCGATGTGTCTGTCCAGCATTTTTTGGGCGTCGTGGATGAGATGGCTGGACTCGCGCATGTAAACGAATCCTCTTGAGATAATATCAGGGCCTGCGGCCACTTTGAAGTTCTTCATATCGATGCTTACGACGACGACGACGAGCCCCTCTTCCGAGAGTATGCGCCGGTCCCGCAAGACGATATTGCCGATGTCACCGATCCCGTTCCCGTCGACATAAATGGTGCCGGAAGGCACTTTGCCGACTTTTTTGGCTTCGTTGTTTTTAAGGGCGAGCACTTCACCGATTTCCATGATGAAGATACGATCTTCGGGGATGCCGCAATCTACGGCCAGTTTTTTATGATTGACGAGCATCCGGTATTCGCCGTGAATCGGGAAAAAATATTTCGGTTTCATGAGACTTAACATCAATTTTTGCTCTTGCTGTCCGCCGTGTCCCGACGTGTGGATATCATTCAGGGGGCCGTGGATGACGTTGGCACCGGCCCGGAACAATTGATTGATAATTTTGTTCACACTCAGGGCATTTCCGGGGATCGGCGAACTGGAAAACACAACTGTATCCCCCGGGATAATTTGAATCTGGCGATGGGTGCCGTGGGCAATTCTTGAGAGTGCGGCCATCGGTTCGCCCTGACTGCCTGTACAGAGAATCGTCAATTCATTGTCGGGCAACCGGTTGATTTGGCTATTGTCAATAAACGTATCCTTGGGCGCGCGAATATAGCCGAGTTCCTGGCCGATGGTAATGGCTGACTCCATGCTGCGCCCAAACACGGCAATTTTTCGCCCGTAGGTGACCGCGGATTCAACGACTTGCTGCAGACGATGAATGTTGGAAGCAAACGTCGCGAAAATAACCCGGCCTTCCACTTCCCGGAAAATATTGTTGATGCTGTCGCCGACTTTTCTCTCCGGCATCGTAAAATCAGGCACTTCACTGTTTGTGCTGTCCGACAACAGACAAAGCACCCCTTCTTCGCCGAGCTTGGCCATCTTGGTCAGGTTGGCCGGTTCGCCCACCGGGGTGAAATCAAATTTAAAGTCGCCGGTGTGGACGATATTTCCTTCCGGGGTGTGAACGACGATACCCAAAGAATCAGGGATGCTGTGGGTGGTACGGAAAAAAGAAACCGATGTGTGCTTAAACGTAATAACGTCGTCTTCATCCAGTTCTTTCAGCACCGTTCGCCGCAGTAAACCGTGTTCTTCAAGCTTTCCGCGCAAGAGGCCAATCGCCAGTTTTCCGCCGTAGACGGGAATGTTAATTTCCCGTAATAAATAAGGGATACCGCCGATATGGTCTTCGTGGCCGTGCGTCAGAAAAACGCCTTTTATTTTGTCGGCGTTTCGGGATAGATACGAGTAATCTGGAATGACGTAATCAATGCCGAGCAATTCATCTTCCGGAAACATGATTCCTGCATCAATAATAATGATTTCGTCTTTATATTCAACGGCATACGTATTCTTGCCGATTTCACCAAGCCCTCCGAGGGCGAAAATGGCAATCTGGTCAGTTTGTAATTGTTTCATCTATCTTTTCTCCACCTTAAAGTCTTCGCTGCGTTGTTCATATTTAAGATGAGCATCCGATAATCCCTGGACAAGCTCGATGTTGATATAGTCGTCAGCAAGTTTTTTTCGTACTTCTCTTTCATTTTCGGCTTCAATAAAAAGGGTTCGTGTTTCGTCCCGAACCGGCATTTCATCAAAATTCGGTTGATACAATACTTTAAAAATCACTAAACATTCTCTCCTTAACAATCGTTTTTTCTCAGCAGCAAAAGACAGGTGAAATCCTGCGATTCACCCTGCTTTTGCTTTTACAAATTGGGTTCCGTTCGTGTCAGAGCCTTCAGTATGCATCTTTTTCTGCGTCATTATTACATGCTCGGCGGGATCATAATGACAGAGGGCTTATGCATACATAGAAGTCGACTCTGCATACAGTTATTCCATTGTAGCTTACTTTTTGATAGAAAGCAAACGATTGTAAAGGTTTGCCAATTGATTGAATTTTTTAAGTACGAATGGAACGTTGTTTGGGGAGTAAAGAACGATAGCGCTTACGCAATCGTTTTCGCAATTTTTTCAGCATGTGATATCCCTCCTGCTCTCTTTATTTTTAGCGTGTGTAGATAGCGCCTGAAATGTGTGAGTAAATTGATGGAAGAAAATCGGGCTTACACTTTTTTACTTTTCAAGTCAGGCCGCTTACGACATAATGGTGGTATAGACATTAAAGGAGAAGGAGTAGCCGTATGGATAAGAAATTGGTCTTTTTTGATATTGATGGCACGCTTTATGATGACGAAAAGACGGTGCCTTATGCGACCGAAAAAGCGATTGAAACGTTAAAGGAAAGGGGACATGAAGTAGCGATCGCGACGGGAAGGGCTCCGTTTATGTTTGAGAGCCTTCGTCAAGCATTTGACATTGATACGTACGTGAGTTTTAATGGGTCATACGTTGTCGTGGCAGGGGAAGTGGTGCTAGCCAGATCATTGCAACAAGAAGCATTGGCCGCCCTGCACGAAGCTGCGAGCGACGATCAACATGTCATGGTGTTCATGGACCACGAGGGTGCCATCACCGATGTTGAGAATCATTCCCGAATTGCGCAATGTCTGGGCGAACTGAATATGGACTATCCCCCAATAAGTCTTAAGCGGCCCGAAGGGGATATCTATCAGGCACTGCTGTTTACGGAGGAAAATGAACCATTTTCGTATGATCATTATCGTGATTTTAATTTCGTACGTTGGCATAAATTTTCCGTGGATGTTCTGCCGGCGGGCGGGTCAAAAGCAAAAGGGGTACAGAAAGCTGCGGACATTCTGGATGTGGATATTCAGGATACGCTCGCATTCGGTGACGCCTTGAACGATATAGAGATGCTCGAGCTTGTAGGGACAGGCGTGGCCATGGGCAACGCTTTGGCAGCAACAAAAGCAGCGGCGGATTTTACCACGGCGGCCGTTGATGAAGAAGGAATCGCCAAAGGGTTGAAGAAACTGGGGCTTTTATCATAGTTGGCGAAAGGGGCCGAAGCAGGCTCCTTTCGTTTTAAATAGTAGGTGCGGGTGCCGGTTTTTTATACGGGCCGGTGTAGTCTTCAATACGATCGTAGAACATGACACCGTTCAAGTGATCGATCTCATGCTGGACGACGATTGCAGGCAATCCTCGGAGCCGTAATGTGACTTCCCCGTCTTCCAGGGTGTACGCGCGTAGTTTTAAACGGGCATACCGCGGTACAATGCCTTCAACCTCCCGATCTACCGAAAGGCAGCCCTCCCCGTTTTCCAGGTTGGTTTCTTCAACCGAATGACTGATAATCCGGGGATTGATGAATCCGTAGCTGTGCAAACGTTCTTTTTCATCGCTGACATGCATGGCAAACATTCGCTTGGTGATCCCCAGTTGCGGAGCTGCAAGTCCGCTGCCCGGACGGAGCTCATATTTTTCTGCGATGTCCGGATCCTGACTATTGATAAGGAATTGTAACATGTCCTGTAACAAATCTTTTTCTTCTTTTGTCGGGGGAAGCTTTACCTGTTCGGAAACTTCCCGGAGCACGGGGTTGCCCTCGCGTGCGATATCGTCCATCGTTATCATAACGATGCGCCTCCTTTTGCGGACTGGTGTTTGGTGAGGCACAGACGGAGGCTATTCGTCAAAGCTTCCTTTTGCCTTTACTTTGCAGATAAGAAAGTATAACTTTCTTATCATGCATAAGTGCAGCTAAGGCTTTCGCCAGGCTTGGCGATAAGCCAAGTTTTCTTTATGCTTTTAGTATAGCAGATGATATCGATTCACAAAAGCCCATGGCCCACGGCCCACGTTCAGACAGAAGGAAAAAACACTCTGCCGGAAAAGCAGAGTGTTTTCCATTATTTTTTATCGGGTGTATACGCGGCTCCGACAATAATGAGCAGGATGAAGAGGACGACGATGAGCGCGAAGCCCCCGCCTTTTTGCCCGCCATAGCCGCCATGGTAGCCGCCATAGCCTCCACCGTAACCATAAGACATGAATAATCCTCCTTTGATTTTAACGCTTTCTTGAGCGTTTACCCTACAGCTTATGCGAAAAAAATGAACGCGTTTGGTTAAACACCCAATTCAGGGGCATGAACTTTTTTGCAACCGTTTACCATTTCCTAGTATGATGGTGGCGGATGGAAAGATCATGTAAACGAGGGGGTTGATCGGTGAAAACATGGACGATCGCTTTAGGATTCATGATACTCTGCCTGCTTACAGCTTGCGGTGAACGGCCTGAGGAGAGCATGCAAATGCATCTGGAGAGGGCCGTGGAACTGGAAGAGGCATTTGTAAATCAACAAGAGCCTCTCCTCGCGGCAGAAGAAGAGGAAAATGAACGATTTGAAGACATGCTGGCATCGGGATTGTCGGACATGGATGACATCGATACACTCGTTTCCGAAGCGGTTACATATGTCGAGGAGCGGGAAGAACACCTGGAGACGGAAAGGGAAAGTCTTGCTCAGGCCTACGCGGAGGTTGAAGAGGCGGCAACCTATGTCCCTGGGCTCGAAAATGAACAGATCCGGGAACAGGCCCAAACATTGCTGGGCCTTATGGAACAGCGGTATGAAGCCCATAATGACTTATATGAAGCATATACACAGGCTATTGAATTGGACCGGGAGCTTTATGGACTTTTTTCCGATGAGGAACTGGCCTTTGCAGATCTGGAAAACCAAATCGATGCCATTAATGACAAATACGAGACCGTCGAACATCACAGAGACATCTTCAACGAGCACACCGCAAGTTTTAATGAAGAAAAAGAAGCTTTCTACACGATGGCCGGGTTAATGAATGCGTCTGAGTAGGCTATGTGCTTTTCTGTTATATTAATACCGACGAAAATGAACGCATTGATGTATAACAGAATCTATGTCCTGGAAGCGGGATTTAATCCTTTAATCATAAGCATTGACGGATCAAATGCCAGTAATGTAGACTTAATTTAAAATGATTGTATCAGTCATTTTTTATTAAATGTGAAACAGAAATGGTCGCCGAAAAAAAGATTGAAAACAAGCGTTTTCGGGTAATGTAAAGTATAAGCGCATGTCGAATGAGGGGGAGTGTTGTTATCTAAATGAAAGCTAATGAGCGCTTCGGCAATAAAGAAAACTTGGCTTATCGCCAAGCCTGGCGAAAGCCTTAGTTGCACTTATGCATGATAAGAAAGTTATACTTTCTTATCTGCCAATGATTAGGAAGGAAGAGGTGAGCCATTATGGCTGAACATAAGTTTGAAACGTTCCGGATCCTCGATGAAAAAGGAAAAGTTGTGAACGAGGACGAGCTTCCTGACTTATCCGACGATGAGTTACAGGAGCTAATGTATCGGATGGTTTATACGAGAGTCATTGACCAGCGGGCCGTCTCGTTGGGTCGTCAGGGCCGGTTGGGCTTTTACGCTCCGGTCGCGGGCCAGGAAGCGTCCATGCTCGGCTCTCATTTTGCCCTGGAGCAAGACGACTGGATTGCGCCGGGCTATCGTGATGTTCCCCAGTTGATTTGGCAAGGATATCCGCTCTGGCAGTCTTATTTGTTCTCCAAAGGTCACTATAAAGGCGGGCAAATGCCCGAGGGCGTCAACGCGCTTCCTCCCCAGATCATTATCGGGGCCAATTATGTGCAAACGACAGGCATTGCCCTCGGCTTGAAGAAAAAAGGATCATCGCAAGTCGCGATCACCTACACGGGTGACGGCGGTGCTTCGCAGGGAGATTTCTACGAAGGGATAAACTTTGCAGGCGCGTTTCAGGTTCCGGCGATCTTCGTCGTGCAAAACAACCAGTATGCCATTTCTGTCCCCGCCGACCAGCAGACAGCGGCGGAAACCATCGCACAGAAAGCCGTAGCCGCGGGCATTGAAGGTGTCCAGGTCGACGGCATGGATCCCCTCGCGGTTTACGTCGTGACGAAAAAAGCACGAAAAGAAGCGCAGGAAGGCCACCGTCCGACCTTGATTGAAACGCTCTGTTACCGTTATGGCCCACACTCACTTTCCGGGGATGATCCCACTCGCTATCGCAGTTCAGAGGAAGACGGTGAATGGGAAAGACGCGATCCGCTCGTGCGCTTTAGAAAGTACCTCGAGGAAAAAGAGCTGTGGACAGAGGAAAAAGAGAATAAAATCGTCGACCAGGCAAAAGCAGATGTGAAAGAAGCAATGAAGAAAGCCGAAGAGATACCTCGCCAAAAAGTCAGTGACTTGATTGAAATTATGGGGAATGACCTCTCGAATAACCTTCAGGAACAACTGGAGGAGTATCGGGCGAAGGAGTCGAATTAATTATGGCAGAAATGACAATGATACAAGCAATGACAGATGCCATGCGCGCGGAATTAAACAACGATGACAATGTTCTTCTTTTCGGGGAAGATGTCGGTTATTATGGCGGCGTCTTCCGGGCGACGGAAGGCTTGCAGAAAGAATTTGGTGAGGATCGTGTTTTCGATACACCTCTCGCCGAATCGGGTATCGGCGGATTGGCCATCGGCTTAGGGGTCACCGGTTTCCGTCCGATTATGGAGATACAGTTCGTCGGTTTCCTTTATGAAGTCATGGATGGTCTTGCCGGACAGATGTCACGCATGCACTACCGTACGGGCGGGTATTACAACAGCCCCATTACGGTCCGTGCCCCCTTTGGCGGCGGTGTTAAGACCCCGGAGCTGCATCCTGACAGCCTCGAAGGGTTGATGGCGCAAACCCCGGGTATCCGTGTCGTTATTCCGTCGAACCCTTATGATGCAAAGGGTCTGCTCATCGCAGCGATCCGTTCGGATGACCCTGTCTTTTATCTGGAACATATGAAACTGTATCGTTCGTTAAAAGGCGATGTTCCCGAAGAGGCTTACACGGTTGACCTCGATAAGGCAGAGGTTAAAAGGGAAGGCAAAGACATGACCCTGGTGGCTTATGGGGCGATGGTCCATTCCGCGTTAAAAGCGGCCGAGCAGCTCAGTGAAGACAATATCGAGGCTGAAGTCATCGATTTGCGTACCGTAAGTCCTTTTGACGTTGAAACGATTGTCGAATCGGTCAAGAAAACAAACCGTGCCGTCGTCATCCAGGAAGCCCAGCGGCAAGCGGGTGTGGCCGCCAGCATTTCCGCGGAGATCAGCGAGCGTGCGATTCTTCATCTGGAAGCGCCCGTGGCCCGGGTCACCGCACCTGACACCGTCTATCCGTTTGCTTCTGATGAGGATGTTTGGCTGCCTGATCATGAAGATATCGTAACCAAAGCGAAAGAAACGTGGAATTTCTAGAAACGTGAAGCAAACAGCGATCCCCATAAGAGGGGGATCACGATAAAGGAGGTCTGACAGTGGCTTATAAATTTAAACTCCCGGATGTCGGTGAAGGCATTGAGGAAGGCGAAATTGCTCAATGGATGGTCAAGGCAGGAGATAAAGTCGAAGAGGACGACGTGCTCTTTGAAGTGCAAAATGATAAAGCCGTCATGGAGATCCCTTCACCGGTAGACGGAACCGTTTTGGATGTGAAAGTGGATGAAGGTGCCACTGTAACGGTCGGAGAAGTCGTTGTCACGATAGATGACGGAAGCGGTGAAGAAGAGGAAGACGAAGACGACGGCGATGATTCACCATCCTCCGGGGAAGAGTCCTCCAGGGAGGAAGCGGAGCAAAAAGACGAGGAAAAACCAGATCGGCAAAGCGAAGAACAAGAAGACGACAAAGATTCGTCGGATGAAGATGAAGAAAAACGGGTCATTGCGATGCCTTCGGTTCGCAAATATGCCCGTGAGCAAGACGTAACCATCAGTGACGTCAAGGGGAGCGGCAAGAACGGCCGCATTTTACGAGAAGACGTTGAAGCATTTATAAGCGGCGACCAGGAGACGGAGGCAGAAGAGAAAAGGGAAGAACCAAAAGAAGAGACGCCTGCCCCTGCCGCCGAAGCGATGGAAGAAAGAGTGCCGTTTAAGGGTATGCGGAAAGTGATCGCGAATGCAATGGTTAACAGCAAGCGCACCGCCCCCCATGTGACGCATATGGATGAAGTGGATGTGAGCGCCCTCGTCGCTAACCGGAAACGATTCAAGCCGCTCGCTGAGGAAAAGGAAATCAAATTGACGTACTTGCCGTATGTCGTTAAGGCGTACACGTCGGCTTTACGTGCATTTCCGAGCCTGAATGCGTCCATCGACGATGAAAATGAAGAGATCGTCTACAAAAAGCGATATAATATGGGGATAGCCGCCGATACGGACCGGGGACTGGTCGTACCGGTTGTGCCTGAAGCTGATCGCAAGTCGATTTTCATGCTGGCCGAGGAGATTAATGAGCTGGCTCAAAAGGCCAAAGACGGCAAGTTAACGAACGCTGAGATGCAAGACGGGACGAGCACGATTTCCAATGTCGGCTCGGCAAACGGCGCGTACTTCACGCCGGTAATCAATCACCCTGAAGTCGCTATTCTCGGCATCGGACGCATCGAAGAAAAACCGGTGGTCCGGGACGGTGAAGTTGTCGTTCGGCCGATGCTCGCGTTATCCTTAAGTTATGACCACCGTCTCGTTGACGGTGTCAACGCACAGCTGGCCCTGAATCATGTCAAACGATTGCTGAACGATCCAGAATTACTAATTATGGAGGGGTAGTACATGGTCGTAGGAGATTTGGCAGAAGAAGTGGATACCATCATCATCGGATCCGGCCCCGGGGGTTATGTGGCAGCCATCCGCGCTGCTCAGCTCGGGCAGTCCGTGACGATTGTAGAGAAAGGTGATTTGGGAGGTGTCTGTTTAAACGTAGGGTGCATCCCTTCCAAGGCATTGATTGAAGCCGGTCACAGCTATGAAAAGGCGCAGGGCAATGCCGAATTGGGCATCACGACCGAAAACGTTTCTCTCGATTTTACCAAGTTACAGGAATGGAAAAGCGGGGTTGTCGAAAAACTAACCGGCGGTGTCCAGAGCCTGTTGAAGGGGAACAAGGTGAACATTGTCGAGGGAGAAGCCTATTTTTCCGGTGAAGACACGGTCCGGGTTTCCGGCGAGAATAGTAGTGGACAATCCTACAAATTCAAGAACTGTATCATTGCAACAGGCTCGCGACCGATCGAACTGCCCAATCTTAAATATAGTGAGCGAGTCATTGATTCCACGGGCGCCTTGGCACTGGAAGATGTTCCGAAAAAACTTATCGTGATCGGCGGCGGCTATATCGGCATTGAACTGGCCGGTGCTTACGCCAATCTCGGCAGTGAAGTCACCGTTTTAGAAGGTGAAAAGCGTATTCTCGGCGGCTTTGAAAAGCAAATGTCGCAACTCGTTCAACGTCGCCTGAAGAAAAAAGGCGTCACGTTCTACACCGAAGCGATGGCAAACGGTGTAGAAGAGAGTGAAGACGGCATAACGGTGACAGCGGACGTGAAAGGCGAAGAACAAAACATCGATGCGGACTATGTGCTCGTGAGCGTGGGCCGCAAGCCGAATACAGACGAACTTGGCCTTGAGCAAATCGGCGTGGAAATGAACGACCAGGGCGTTATCCAGACCGATAAGGAGGCGCGCACGAGCGTTTCCAACATATTTGCCATTGGAGACATTACGGATGGCCCACCCCTTGCTCACAAAGCTTCTTATGAAGGGAAAATCGCCGCAGAAGTGATCTCCGGTGAAGCATCTGCGATAGACTATCTGGGTATCCCGCTAGTCGCTTTCTCCGAACCCGAGTTGGCTTCTGTAGGGTATACGAAAGATGAAGCGCAAGAAGCAGGCTTTGAAGCCAAAGCAGCGAAGTTTCCTTTCCAGGCCAACGGTCGCGCCCTTTCCTTAAACGATTCGGATGGCTTTATGCAGCTCGTCACGCGCGAAGACGATGGTCTTGTCATCGGTGCACAGATCGCAGGACCGAGTGCCTCCGATATGATCGCGGAAGTTGGTCTTGCCATTGAAGCCGGCATGACGGCCGAAGATGTGGCGATGACCATTCACGCGCATCCGACCCTTGGAGAAATTACGATGGAAGCGGCTGACGTGGCTCTTGGTACCCCGATTCATGTTAAATAGAACGTGAGCACAAAACGCCGCTACTGCCATGGCAGTAGCGGCGTTTTTATTTGCAGACAAGAAAGTATAGCTTTCTTGTCATGCATAAGTGCAACTAAGGCTTTCGCCAGGCTTGGCGATAAGCCAAGTTTTCTTTAGCTTCTTCACTCCGAAAAATGCTTCTGAAGTAACGTTTTAATCTCTTCTGTGGTATGTTCGCCACTAATGGACGTATCGGATTGATCGCATTTGATGAGGATAAGCGTCGGATATTCTTCGATATCGTAGTCGGCAACCGAGGGCTCATTTTCGCGGACGATGGTTACATCGGTTTGTTCATCGTTTTCGTGTTGAAAGTCGATGAGTGCTTCATAGTATTGCCGCTCGATATCTTCTGTATTTTCATCGGTAAATAGTAATGCCTGGGGTTCATTGGCGTGCGAGAGGCCCCCAACATCTTCAGAGTTGCTACAGGATGCTGATATAAATACGAACAAAAAACTGATGATGATAACAGCGGATATTTTCATCGATAAGTTGTCTCCCGTCCTTTTGGACTTTTATTGATCATAGCATGCCAAAGGGCGATTATGGCTCAATTTAAATAAACTGTAATCAAAAAGAAAAACAGACGAGACAGATTTAAACTGACAGAAAACGTCGGTGTCTGACATGAACATATTCAGAATCTAGCAAACTATGACATAGAGCGTGTCATGGTGTATGATGGGGAAAGCAAAATAGATAATGGGGGAGAGATCATGAGGTTTACATATGCTAAAGGTGTCTTATGTCTGGGGATTTCAGCTTCGCTACTCGTTGCCTGCCAGGAGACGGAGCAGGAAGTAGATTTGGATGAGATCGAAGAAGAAGAAAACGAGGATGACCAGTCCCCATCAGAGGCCGATGAAGAAGCTGAAGCGACAGAAGAAGAAATAGAAGAAGAAACTAAACCCGAGTACATATTGAATGAGGGTAACTGGGCACTGGAGCCCATCGATGATGCCGAGGAGGAAGCAGTATTGATCACCATCGATGATGCCCCTGATGAACACGGGCCGGAAATGGCTGAAACCCTTGATGATCTAGGGGTCACGGCGATTTTTTTCGTGAATCATCATTTTATAGATGATGAAGAAGGGGAGGAAGAGCTCCTGGAAATCAAGGAACATGGCCATGAAATCGGAAATCATACGATGACACATGCCAATTTGGCGGAAATACCCGAAGAGGACGTGGAAGAAGAAATCGTCGAGCTGAGCGATGAAATTGAACGGATCACCGATGAACGGCCGGACTTTTTTCGGGCCCCTCACGGCATGAATACAGACAGAAGCTGGGAAGTTGTGGAAGAAGAGGACATGCTCGGCATGAATTGGACGTACGGATTTGACTGGGAAGAAGAATATACCGATCCCGACGCCCTGGCGGATATTATGGTGGAGACGGAATACTTGCAAAACGGCGCCAATATTCTCATGCATGACCGGGAATGGACGAACGAGGCGCTTGAAGATATTATTATCGGCCTCGAAGACGAGGGCTATGATTTTATCGACCCGGAACAAATAGAACTGGAGCAGGAGTGATCTGAAGCCCGCGCGTCTCACGTGCGGGCTTTTCGGGCTTCCGGTTTTTGATTTCTGATATATGGAATGGAATGTGTTATACAATTACCCGTTGACAAATCGATTATGACATCATATTATAAGAGTACCGAATGATAAAACGCTTTCAAGGGAGTGCGATGGAAATGGCAATTATCGTTTGTTCCGAGTGTGACTGTACCATTGAGCATTTCAAGGCAGACAAGATGGCCACGTTGTACGGCAATTGCGATCACTGCAAGAAAAAGCGGGCTACGAAATAATGGAGAGGGGCTGTTAAGATATTTTTCTTGACAGCCCCTGCTTCATTAAGCGTTTTTTTCCCTTTTAGGTCCATTTCCTCGAGAATTTCCTCAATTCTTTCCGCGATGAAACGAGCGATATTTTCATCCTGTTCATACGACGAAATTAGGGATGAGGCTGAAATGGAGGATGATTAGCTGCTATAATAGAGGGACTTGACTTATAAGGTGGATTAACGATGAATGAGGAAGAAGTGTCTATCCCTTTTTCTACGGATTGGTCTGAAGAGGAGATCGTGAAGGTCGTACATTTTTTTACACTCGTGGATCGTGCTTACGGCGAGGGAGTGAGAGCTGGGGAGCTTCTCAACGCTTATAACCAATTTAAAAAAGTGGTCCCGGCCAAGGATGAAGAAAAGACGTATTTTCGGGATTATGACAAGCGTGCCGGGCAATTGTGCTGGCGCACGGTGCAGATGGCGCGAAAAGCAGAAGATCCGGATACCGTCGTGCGCCACACGTAAGAGATCATCATCCCCGCGCCCCTCTTAATGGAAGAATTACCCAAATTGAGGGACGCTGGCGTTTCCAGCACCCCTCGATATGGATATATTTTACAGACAGAAGGACGCTGGAAGGTTCCAGCGTCCTTCAAAATGGAATGTATGCCCAGTTCCAGGTGCGTTGGCTTGACTGGCCGCGTTCCCGAATGTTTTTTCAGGTGTGCATTTGCGTCGTTTGTTCGTAGAATGGCTGCAGCGTTCTGAACGTCTCCATAATTGTGGTGAATAATTTTTCCCCATCTCCGAGGAGCGGGTCGTCATGGGCGATTTGGCGGCCGATAAGAAATTCGCCCTTTTTCACATCGCGAAAACGGACGAGGCTTTTTTCCATGTCTTCACTGTCCATCTCCACGAGTGTTTGAGCGTTTTTCTTCGTATGATCCAGTGAAACGGCATAATCGTTGGGAAGCTGCTCAAGGTGCGTTTGCTGCGCCAACAAACGCTCCGCGATCTCCTTTTTGTTCGGGAGCTCATAAATGTAAGCGAGCCACATAAAGAGGTGATCATCAAACAGCCCAACCTGGAAATGGGGATGTTTTTTGTAACCGCGATTGTCATGGGCGACAGCGAGCCATGTATCCGTAGGCGGGTTTGTTTTGCGGCGGGCGTGTTTGGCGATGTGCAGGAACATATCGTTCCCGGTTAAGTCGCTCAACTCGTCGGCCAGCGGCTCTCCGAGTGCTTTGAATTTCGGTTGTATCCGCTCCCGTATCGCCTCCATCCGGGGCTCGAGCCCGTCGATTTCGAACGTCTGAAAGTCGTGTTGTGTAAATGTTGGCAGGTTCATTGGCAAAACTCCTTTTATTTCATATGATAGCGTCTCAAGCGTGCGGAAGCAAACAGCAAACCTTTTGGCAAACAGGACGCTTGAAATATGGAGCGCATATGATATAATGATCAAAATCAGAATAATTAATCATGTCATTGCTTGTCGGCACCAGAGGTTTAAAAAAAAGAGGGGTGTGTGTGATGGAACAAGTGATACAAGCGCTTAAGAGGACTGACGCGGAAGAGAGGATCCCGGTGGTACGTCTGGAAATCGATTACGAACTTGTCACGCTCCACGATGCAATGAAAGGCAATGATCCCGATGGTGTTGTGCAAACAAAACAACGCTTGAAACAACTGAGACAAGAGCTCATACGACTGGAAGCGTAGCGATATAAAAGCGGGCCGATGCCCGCTTTTTTGTATGTCTGCCATTAAAACCGGCGCCCCTTCCATTATACATAGCAAGTGTGAGATACTAACGATATCCATTTAATCAACACGAAAAGTGAAAGAGAGGGTTCATCCCTTGGACTGGACAGCAATAAAAGATCGAGCTATTTCATTTATATCGGAAGCCGCACACCGTCTTTACGATCCCGCGATTCGAAAGCTGGATATTGAAACGAAGGAAGATGCGGATGACCTCGTGACCGAGAATGATTTTGCGGTGCAGCGATTTTTGACGAAAAAAATTAAAGAAGCCTTCCCCGGGCATTTTGTCGTCGGTGAAGAAGGCGAGCATGAAGAACGGATTCCTGAACATACCGTGACCTGGTTCATCGATCCTATCGATGGGACGACCAACTACGTTCATCAATACATGAATTTTGCTATTTCCATCGGGATTTATTTTGAAGGTGAAGGCAAAGTCGGCGTCATTTATGACGTGATCGCCGATGAAATGTTTACGGCCGTCAAAGGCGAAGGGGCGTACCTCAACGGCAAAAAATTACTCCCCCGCCGGAAAGTGAATTTTTCCCAGGCGATTATCGGCTTTAATGCTCGCTGGCTCGTGGGTCGGGCAAGACCCGGAACAAAAGAAGTCTTTGCAGGTATTGTCAGGGATGTCCGGGCTACACGTTCTTACGGGTCGGCATCTTTGGAGTTGGCTTATATCGCGGCCGGACGTCTCGACGCGTATGTCAATATGCGCCTCTCTCCGTGGGATTACGCGGGCGCGGCTGTTTTGATTGCTGAAACAGGCGCCGAGTGTACGCCGCTGTTCAGGGGAGATCAGTTATTTATGGAATCATGTACCGTACTCGCGGGAGAAAAGCATGTGCATGAGGAAATATTAAACAGATGCAATGAGTGATCCGCGCAGAAAAGAACAGCGCTTCCGGTATGGAAGGACTGTTCTTTTCACTGGCTCCCGTCACTTTCGGGAACGATTTTCTTTTTTCGATACATCGACGCGCCTTTAAAGGATAAAACAAGCACCACCGTCGCAATAATAGCGATAAGGAAACTCCGTTGCGCTACCGCCACCCCATAAGCGAGGATGGAAGCTGTCGCAAGAAAGGCTAACAAGAGTAATGGCCAGTAAATTCTATTCATCGTTTCACCTGCTTTTTTCGTTATCTACAGTGTAAAACACATCGGGCGGGGATAGCAATAGATGTATCCTGCGCTTTGAAGACTCGCCGTTCATTATGGTACAATTATAAAGTTGAACAGATATACAGATAGGAGAGAAATCAAAGTGAGCATTCGAGACGATTTACGCAACATCGCTATCATTGCCCACGTCGACCACGGTAAAACGACGCTCGTGGATGAAATGCTGAAGCAATCCGGAACGTTTGGCGCTCATGAGCACGTCGCCGAACGTGCCATGGATACCAACGACCTGGAAAAAGAACGTGGCATTACGATTTTGGCGAAAAATACAGCTTTACGTTATCAGGATAAACAGATCAATATTCTGGACACGCCCGGGCATGCCGACTTCGGGGGTGAAGTTGAACGGATTTTGCAAATGGTAGACGGCGTCCTTCTCGTCGTCGATGCCTATGAAGGGTGTATGCCGCAAACGAGATTTGTGTTAAAAAAAGCGCTGGAACAAAATCTGACACCGGTGGTCGTTATTAATAAAATCGACCGGGAAAGCGCGCGGCCGGAAGAAGTCGTCGATGAAGTGCTCGATCTTTTTATCGAATTGGGTGCATCTGAAGACCAACTCGACTTTCCCGTCCTGCATACGTCAGCCGTTCAAGGCATGGCTAAACATCCCGAAGCCAATGACAATCAGGGTATGGACATTCTTTTTGACATGATCATTGCCAACGTGCCCGCTCCTAAAGATAATCGCGATGAGCCGCTGCAATTCCAGATTACGATGCTGGAATATAATGATTTCCTCGGCCGTATTGGTGTAGGCCGTGTTTTCCGCGGGAAAGTCTCTCATGGCGACCGAGCGGTTCTGGTGACAAGAGATGGACAGGAACGGAGCTTTCGTATCAGCAAAATGTTTGGCTTTCACGGTCTCGAAAAACGGGAGATTAACGAAGCAGGTGCCGGGGATATTATCGCGATCGCCGGTGTCGACGATATTAACGTTGGCGAGACGATTTGCCTCGAGAACCATGTGGAAGCCTTGCCCGCGCTTCGGATTGATGAGCCGACGTTGCAAATGACTTTTCTGGCCAATAATAGCCCCTTCTCCGGACTGGAAGGCGACTATGTCACCAGCCGTAAAATCGAAGAACGCTTGCTGCGTCAATTGGAGACCGATGTGAGCCTGAAAGTGGAGGAAACCGATTCCCCCGACGCCTGGACGGTATCCGGCCGCGGCGAATTGCACTTATCCATCCTCATTGAAAATATGCGGCGGGAAGGCTATGAGCTGCAAGTGTCCAAACCGGAAGTGATAATAAAAGATGTTGAAGGGGTCAAAAGTGAACCGTATGAACACGTACAGATCGACATTCCGGAAGAATACACGGGGGCGGTCATGGAATCCCTGGGAGAACGCAAGGGCGAAATGAAAAATATGGAACAGCAGGGCGAGGGGCAAACACGACTTGAATTTTTAATCCCCGCGCGTGGTCTTGTCGGCTATACGACCGAATTTATGAGCCAAACGAAAGGCTATGGTATCATTAATCACTCGTTTGATTCCTATCAGCCGTCCATTGCAGGACAAATTGCCGGACGCCGCGAAGGTGTGCTCGTGTCCAATGAAAAGGGAAAGGCGACGACGTACAGCATGAACTATCTGGAAGATCGCGGAAAGATGTTCGTAGAACCAGGTACAGCGGTGTACGAAGGGATGATCGTCGGCGAGCATAATCGGGAGAACGATCTGGGCGTCAATATTACAAAGGAAAAAGCGGCCAATAACTTTCGTTCAGCGTTCAAGGAACAAACGACAACCTTAAAAGAGCCTCACATTCTGACATTGGAAGAAGCGCTCCAGTACTTGAATGACGATGAATACTGTGAACTGACGCCGATGGCGATACGCCTTCGTAAGAAAACGCTGGACACGACCGCACGTGAGCGCGAACAAAAACGCAAAAAGCAGCAAATCAATTAGGGGGTAAGCGAAGTGCAAGAAGGTGGCCAACTCTCGCAAGGTGATTTTTCCTGGTTTGCACAGCTATTTAATATATACGACAACATGGCCCTCGGTTTTTGGCTATTGTATATCGCGGTCGTCGTCCTAAGCGTCATCGTATTTAACCTCGGTTTCGCGAGAAAATTGCCGTTGCTGAAAAATGTCGTCGTGTATACCGGTCTCGTTATCGGTTGTTTTGTCTTGACTTTTTTTGCCATTTTCATGCCTGTCGTCGAAGCCCTTATCGCCATCGCGGCAGTCCTCGGCATCTACCGGATTCGTTTGCGAATCCACAAGAGAAAACAACAAGTAGCAGGATAAAAAAGCCCGGACGTTCTGTCCGGGCTTTTTTTGGCAGGTAAGAAAGTATAAACCACTTTCTTACCCTGCATAAGTGCAACTAAGGCTTTCGCCAGGCTTGGCGATAAGCCAAGTTTTCTTTACGTACTTAATTATTTTCCCCTCGCCTTGTCTTGGCTTTGTGAGCAATACGGTCGTAACACTCGGGGCAGGTGTACGTGTGAATCGGCCGGTTGCGGAGCCGTTTCGCGAGGGGGTCATCATCATTAATCGTATCGATGCGATGGCATAATAAACATTGAGCTCTCATTTTTTCACTCACTG
This sequence comes from Natribacillus halophilus, assembly GCF_900100185.1. Taxonomy (GTDB): domain Bacteria; phylum Bacillota; class Bacilli; order Bacillales; family Marinococcaceae; genus Natribacillus; species Natribacillus halophilus. Next base: position 72,879 of record NZ_FNEN01000004.1, read on the forward strand.
GATCCTTTCGAAAGCATTCATTTTCCATTGTAACACGCGATTCGCATCCGGGGAAAAGACTTGTCAACTTTGCGCCAGCGAATGCATAAACAAAAGTAAGAGGCGTGATTCGTAAACCGGGAGGTAACGAATTGAAAAAAATTTATGTGCTCGATACGAATGTACTTTTGCAGGATCCGCGCGCGCTTTTTGCCTTTGAGGAGAATGATGTTCTCGTCCCCGCGATTGTGTTGCAGGAACTGGACACGAAAAAGAAATACATGAATGAAATCGGACGAAATGCCCGTGAAGTAGCGAGAATTCTGGATCAGCTAAGAGGCCTGAAACCGTTGCATCAAGGGGTCCCTCTGGAAAACGGCGGACAATTACGTGTGGAGTTGAATCACCTTTCCTATGAAAAGATGAAGGAGACGCTGCCCGAAGCCACCAGCGATAACCGTTTGCTTGCATTGACGTTAAATCTGGAAGAAGAACGTAAAGAAGCCGGGCGCGATGAGCAAGTGATCCTCGTGAGTAAAGACGCGCTCGTTCGCATAAAAGCAGAAGCCTTAGGCCTCAAGGCCGAAGATTTTCTCAGCGACCGGGTACTCGTGGACGATGATCTTTATAAAGGATACACGGTCGCCTATGTTGAGCCTGCCCTGTTGGAATGCTTTTATCAGGATAAAAATATCCCGGTGACAGATCTTCCGGGCTCACCTCTGTATCCTTTTTCTTTCGTGATCCTTAAAAATGAGCTGCAACCATCGATATCTGGTTTAGGTCGTGTCGATGAAAGCGGGGAGATGTTGAGACCGATCACCCATGACCGCGAAAGCGTTTGGGGGGTTAAACCGCGAAATGTTCAGCAAAAGATGGCCATAAATATTTTGCTGGATCCACGTTTGTCCCTTGTGACGCTGACCGGGAAAGCGGGGACGGGAAAAACATTGCTTTCCATGGCGGCCGGATTATTGCAAACCGAGGATTTAAAGCTTTATAAAAAATTATTAATTTCGCGTCCCGTCGTACCGATGGGCAAAGATATCGGCTATCTGCCGGGTGAAAAGGACGAAAAATTGCGCCCGTGGATGCAACCGATTTTTGATAACCTCGAATTTCTGTTCAATGCGAATAAACCTGGAGAAGTGGAAAATATTTTGCCGGGGCTGGGGTCCATTCAAGTGGAAGCACTCACATATATTCGTGGCCGCAGTCTGCCCGGTCAGCTGATCATCGTCGATGAAGCGCAAAATCTAACGAAACATGAAGTGAAAACGATCTTAACGAGAGTCGGGGACAGGACGAAAATTGTCTTGATGGGAGATACGGAACAAATTGATCATCCGTATCTGGATGCCTATAATAACGGCCTCGCATATGCCGTCGAGCGTTTTAAAGACCAGGCCTTAAGCGGGCACGTATCATTACAGAAAGGGGAACGCTCAACCCTCGCCCAATTGGCGGCTGATTTGCTTTAAGGTGGGGCTGGGGCGGCAGGGGAGTCCAACATCGACCACGAATACAGGTGATGGCCTGCGAAGTGGTCGAAGCGGGTCCTACATTGAACCGCGAATACAAGGCAAAGGCCTGAGATGAGGTCGATGGAGTGACCGCCGAAGTCTGGGTGATACCTCGTCTATCAGTCTACCCGTAGAGCGACAACATTGGTCACCGGTGATTGCTGGTTGGAACCATCAGCATAATAAATATGAATGGGACCATCTTCTTTTAATGCTTGCCCCTCGGCCGAGAAGCCCGCAATCCATGTTTTCCCTTCCTCCAGCGAGGCGGTGATTTCCTCGCCCGAGGAAGTGATGGCGACGAGCGTGGAAGCGGAAGGCGAAGGTTCGGCATTGTCGATAAATGGGCGTAAGGGCATGCCATACGAACCTTCGATGACGGCTTCTTTTTTCGAGCGGATTTGATTGGTTTGCCAGCGTCGATGCCCGTTTCCTTCTTCCGTGTTTTCTTCCCACGCTTGCGGGTCTTTAAAATATGATTCAAGCTCTATTTTACGGTTGTCAAAAATCCAAACGGTCGGGTCAATGGTAATTCGATAGTTAACTTTACCTGATACGGGGACGATAAAAGGTTCCATTTCTTTAACTCCATTCTTGTTTTTCCCAATCGTAACATACTCATTTTTAGAGGTGCGAGGTGGGAAGGCTTATTATCATCCCTCAAGGCGCGGCGCGGTCTGCATTTGGGGTATGAAAACGCGAAAATCATCCCTCAAGGCGCGACGCGATCTGCCATTGGGGTATGATATCGCACTTGTCACCCCTTCCAGGTGAGGTCCCTCTTCCGCGCTTTCATTTTACGCCTCCCACTACGGCGAAAAGCCTAAAGTATTTTTCAACCGATGCTTGCAATTTTTTTTTTGAGCCGATAAGATATACGTAGGAGTTCATTCTGGAGGGATGCATGTGCATATGGAGACCGCTACCGAGAGCCGCGATCAGGCCTATGCTGTCCTCAAGGCAGACGCTGAAAAGATCAGACAACTGATCGAAGTACAGATGGACAATTTAACGATGCCGCAATGCCCGCTCTATGAAGAGGTGCTGGACACGCAGATGTTTGGACTGTCCCGTCAGATAGATTTCGCTATTCGACTTAATCTTATTGATGAACAGGCTGGCAAACATATTATTAATGAGCTGGAAAGAAAGTTATCAGCTTTACATGAAGCGACGGTGAACGGATGAAAGCCAATTCTATTTCGTATAGGGTTGGCTTTTTTATTTCCCATGATGTAGATTCAAGTTGTAAGAAATGCTATTATAGTGAGAAACCTTTAAAGAAAAATTAAAGTGGGAATGGAGGAACCGACGTGAGTACATTAAATAACATTCAGAAAGTACTCGTTGCCAATCGTGGAGAAATTGCCATTCGAATCTTCAGAGCCTGTACAGAGCTGCACATTCGGACCGTTGCGGTCTATTCCAAGGAAGACACAGGCGCCTTCCACCGTTATAAAGCGGACGAGGCCTATTTGGTCGGGGAAGGCAAAAAACCGATTGAAGCGTATTTGGATATTGAAAATATCATTTCTCTCGCCAAGCGCACGGATGTGGATGCTATCCATCCCGGCTATGGCTTTCTTGCCGAAAACACGCATTTCGCCGAACGTTGTGAAGAAGAGGGGATCATTTTCATCGGCCCGAACAGTGAGCACCTACATACGTTCGGGGATAAGATTCAGGCACGCACGGCCGCGATCGAAGCAGGGCTGCCGGTTATCCCCGGAAGTGACGGTGCTGTATCCGGCGTAGAGGAGATTGAGACGTTCGCCGCCGAGCACGGCTATCCTTTTATCATTAAGGCGAGTCTCGGAGGCGGTGGCCGCGGGATGAGAATCGTTCGAAATGCCGAGGAATTAAAAGATTCGTACGAACGCGCACGTTCGGAAGCCCGCTCCGCATTCGGAAGCGATGAGGTCTACGTCGAGAAACTGATCGAAAACCCCAAACATATCGAGGTGCAGGTGCTCGGGGACGATGAGGGGAATCACTTGCACTTATACGAACGGGATTGTTCCGTGCAAAGACGGCACCAAAAAGTCGTCGAAATCGCCCCCAGCGTCGCCCTCAACGAACAATTAAGGGAAGACATATCCCGAGCAGCCCTCGATCTCGCCAAGAACGTCAATTACCTTAATGCCGGTACGGTTGAGTTTCTCGTCGGCGAAGACGGCTCGTTTTATTTTATCGAAGTCAATCCCCGTATCCAGGTGGAACACACGATAACGGAGATGGTCACAGGGGTGGACATCGTCCACGCGCAATTGTACATCGCGGATGGTTCAACCCTCCACGGGTCAGTGATCGGCTTGCCGTCGCAAGAAAAGATCCGAACACACGGCTACGCGATCCAGTCCCGCGTGACGACGGAAGATCCGGAAAATGATTTCATGCCGGATACCGGCAAGATCATGGCTTACCGTTCCAGCGGCGGTTTTGGCGTGCGCCTCGACGCAGGAAACGGCTTTCAGGGTGCGGTAATCAGCCCCCATTATGATTCACTCCTCGTCAAGGTTTCCACCTGGGCGCTGACGTTCGACGTCGCAGCTGCGAAAATGTTGCGGAACCTGCGTGAGTTTCGCATTCGCGGGATTAAAACGAATATCGCCTTTTTGGAGAATGTCGTGCAGCACCCGCAATTTTTAAACGGGGAGAACAACACGTCATTTATCGATGACACCCCTGAATTATTCGTCTTTCCGCGCCGCAAAGACCGGGGAACGAAAATGCTGACATTCATCGGGGAAACGATTGTGAACGGCTATCCGGGTCTGGAAGACCAGAAAAAGCCTGTCTTTTCAGCGCCCCGCTTGCCGAAGGTCGACCGCGATGCTCCGATGCCGACGGGAAGCAAGCAAATCCTCGATGAACGGGGGCCGGAAGGACTCGCGCAATGGCTGAAAGCTCAGGAGCGAACGTTGCTGACGGACACAACTTTCCGCGATGCCCACCAATCATTGCTTGCGACCCGTGTCCGCAGCCATGATTTGCGCCAGATTGCCGAACCGACCGCCCGTATGCTGCCGCAGTTATTCTCAACGGAAATGTGGGGCGGGGCGACCTATGATGTCGCCATGCGCTTTCTGCATGAAGATCCCTGGGGCCGTTTGCTTTCGCTCCGGGAAAAGATGCCGAACGTTTTATTCCAAATGCTTCTCCGCGGCGCGAATGCAGTCGGCTATAAAAATTATCCCGATAATGTGATCGAACGGTTTGTCAGCACATCCGCTAATGCAGGTATCGATGTCTTTCGTATTTTTGATTCGCTCAATTGGCTTGAAGGCATGACGAAGGCCATTGAGGCGGTAAGGAATACAGGTAAAATCGCGGAAGCGGCCATCTGTTATACCGGCGATATTCTCGATCCCAATCGCGAGAAGTATAACCTGAATTATTATAAAGAACTGGCGCGCGCGCTGGAAGCCGAAGGGGCGCACATTCTCGGCATTAAGGATATGGCCGGGCTGCTCAAACCCGAGGCAGCCTATCAGCTCGTGAGCGAGCTGAAAGAGACGGTTGATCTTCCCATTCACTTGCATATGCATGATACGAGCGGAAATGGCGTCTTCACGTATGCAAGGGCGATTGACGCCGGCGTCGATGTTGTCGACACCGCCATCAGCGCGATGGCCGGCTCCACGTCGCAACCTAGTATGGAAAGCTTGTATTACGCGTTGAAGGGAACCGGAAAGGAACCGGCCCTGAACGTTGAAAAGGCAAGCAAACTGAGCAGCTACTGGGAAGATGTGCGCGGCTATTATCAAGGGTTTGAAAGTGGCTTGCTCGCGCCGCACCCGGACATCTACGAGCACGAAATGCCCGGCGGCCAGTACAGCAATCTCCAGCAACAGGCGAAAGCCGTCGGTCTTAAGGGTCGCTGGGATGATGTCAAGGACATGTATGCGCGCGTAAACCAACTCTTCGGCGATATCGTCAAGGTGACCCCTTCGTCAAAAGTAGTCGGTGACATGGCGCTGTACATGGTGAAAAACGACTTGACGGAAGCGGACATTTTTGCAAAAGGCAACGCCCTTGATTTTCCCGAATCGGTCGTGGAAATGTTCCAGGGAGAAATCGGCCAACCGCCGGGAGGCTTTCCCGAAGAGCTGCAAAGTATAATCCTGAAAAATCGGGAAGCCTACACGGACCGGCCCGGAAAGCATATGGAACCGATTCAGTTCGACGAGCTGGAAGGCCAGCTTTTTGACGAACTCGAACGCGAGGTGACCGCTCACGACCTCATGAATCATACGATGTATCCGAAAGTCACGGCAGAGTTTGAACAGTTTCGCAATTACTTTGGCGACGTTTCCGTCCTTGATACGCCGACCTTTTTCTACGGCCTTCGCCTCGGCGAGGAGATAGAGGTTGAAATTGAGCCCGGGAAGACGCTGATCGTGAAGCTCATCTCCATTTCCAGAGCCGGGGAAACCGGTAATCGTATCGTCTATTTTGAACTCAACGGTCAACCGCGCGAAGTGATCATTAAAGACCGCAGCATTGAAAGCACCGCGGCGGAAAAGGTAAAAGCCGACAAGAAAAATCCGAGCCATATCGGGGCAACGATGCCCGGAACCGTTTTGAAAGTCGTCGTTAAAGAAGGCGAAGAGGTCAAAAAAGGCGACCAATTAATCATCACCGAAGCGATGAAAATGGAGACGACGGTACAAGCCCCCCGGGACGGCAAGATTGAATCGATTCGGGTTGAGAACGGCGAAGCGATTGACAGCGGAGACTTGCTGATCGAAATCTCCGATTAAAAGTTTCAGGAGGGAACAAGCCAATGGACATCCGTAAACTTGAAGAAGAAGAAAAAAAAGAAGCGGAAAACCTCGATGCCTTTGCCTTTCAGTTTGAACCGACAGAAGAACAGAGCAGGGAATTCAGGGAGCGGATGATTCCGGATAATATTTGGGTGGCCGTGGACGACGGCCAAATTCTTTCAAAGGTAGACATTCTGCCTACACGCATGTGGGTGTACGGCGCCTCAATGGCTGCCGGGGGTGTTTCCGGCGTGGCTACCTGGCCCGAAGGGCGCCGCGGCGGAAATGTCCGGCAATTGTTAAAGCAAAGTCTGCGTGACATGAAGTCACGCGGGCACGTTCTCTCCCTCCTTGATCCTTTTGCGGTCAGTTACTATCGCAAATTCGGCTGGGAACTGTACTGCGATCAAACGACAGCGGTTTTAAAAAAGGAAGAATTCCCAGTCCCGAGCAAGGGCGGTACAGGGAGGTTCCGCCGCGTGAAAGACGAGGACTGGGGGGTCTTCAAGGAGATCTATGACCAGTATGCCCCCAGGTATAGCGGGATGATCGACCGTGATGAGTGGTGGTGGAAGAATATTTTGCTAAACGCCCGCTTTAAAAATAAGCGGCGGATCGTTTATCAGGATGACGAGGGAAATGATCGCGGTTACGTGTTCTATAACGTGAAAAATGAGGTCATGAAAGTGTCCGAGTTCGTCGCTGTTGATCAGGAAGCGGAATCGGAATTATGGCGGCTCATCGCCAATCATGATTCGATGGTCAAAGAGATGCGCATAACGATGCCAAATGATTTGCATTGGCGCTTCTTTATGCAAAACCCGGATGCCCTTGAGGAAAGAAGCATTCACTTTATGGCCCGGATTGTGGACATGGAACGTTTTCTGGCGCAGTTTCCTTTTCAGCTTGAAGAAGGTGAGCAATTATCGCTTTCCGTCAGCGATGATTTCGCCGAATGGAACACGGGCAGCTATCAAGTTGAAAAAAAGAATGAGCAGACAGTTGTTCATAAAAACCCCGCAACGACGGGGCTCGTTCTGGAAACCGACATCAAGGGGCTGATTCCGTTTTTGTTTCGCTATGTCGATGGGGAAACGCTTCATAATAGCGGGATCATCAAAGGGTCCAAAGCGGCCATTACGCTATGGGAAAAGGCGATTCCCGAAGGGAAACCCTTCCTTTATGATGCGTTTTAACATGAAAAAAAGGGGTTGCCCCTGTTTGCGGGGCAGCCCCTTATTCGGACTAATAGGCGCGGTTTCTCGTGGCAATCATGGCCATGTAACAAAGGACCGTGAACAGTAACGATACGGTTAGCGAATGGGTGAGCGCAGTGGCTAAATACGCGTCCGGGAAGAATACAATCGCTATGCCGGCGCCAGCTTGAATCATTACGAGGATAATGACAGCGATACCGCTCCCGGCGAGCATTTTGCTTTCATAGCGGTATCTGAAAGCCTGTACGAACAAGATAAAGAGCAGGACGACGAGAACGATGGCCGCGATCCGGTGTGTCATCTGTACGCCTGCCTGGAACCCAAAGTTGGCAACATCTCCGCAATGGGGGAATTGTGCACACGCGTATGTAGAACCGGTATGTTTTACATAAGCCCCGCTGTATATGACCGCATAGGTATAGGCAAGGACGAAAAACAGATAACCGCGGAACCCTTTTTTGACCCGGGGAGCAGGTAGTCGCCTCCCGTCCTCGAAGGCAAGAGCGGTAAGTATGACGACCGTGGCAAAAGAAATCGCCGATATTCCGAAATGAAGGGCGAGCACGAGACTTGAAGAGCCGAATACGACGGCGGCCGCGCCCATTAAACCTTGAAAGATAATGAAGAGCACAGCCATCAATGCCCAAAATTTTGTTTCCCGCATATGCGATAGTTTTTTAACGGACCAAAACGCCAGAATCACGACCATTAAACCGACGACACCGGAAACCATCCGGTGGCTGTATTCGATTAAGGTGGCGAGGGCGGGAGATGCAGGGACGAATTCGCCGAAACAGAGCGGCCATGTCTCGCCGCAACCGTCCCCGGAATCCGTCTTCGTAACGACGGAACCCTGTAATAGAACGATCAGCATGCCGATCGAGGTCAAAACGCCGAAAATCTTTAACCCTTTATTCAAAAAATCATCACCTTCTCTAAAACATTTAACTCGGCACGATTGACAAAAAGCACCCGAATGGATATCTTTTTATTGTATCTATTTTAATTGATAACATAAAAGCGGGCCTTATTGAAAATAGTAAGAACAAGCTGTTCAGAAGTCAATTTTTTCGCCGGTGAACATTTAATGTCAATTTTATCGTGAAGCCGTAAAAAAAAGTGAAGTTTAATGAAACGATTTCCTTTTTGAGCTATAATGATAAAGGAAACCGAAAGCCTTAGGTGCACTTATGCAGGATAAGATAGGACAAAACCCTTCCGATATGAGCTAGTAATATAGTAAGATGGGTGAAGGGATGTAAGGCAAACGTACCATAAAGGGGGTGGAAGGGATGAAGTCGAATACGGCAGTCAAAGCAGCAGAAGCCCTCGAAGAAAAACAGGGTACCGTAGAGAAGACAGCGGACAAGCCGTGGAAGATTTATTTTGAGTTGGCAAAGCCGGGCATCGTCATGTCCAATTTGTTAACGGCGTTTGCCGGTTTTTACTTAGCAGTGGAGTATACGAGCGGATATAGTCTCGGAGGCAATTTTCACATCCTTTTGCTGACCATGCTCGGGATCGCGCTGGTGCTCGCCGGAGGGACCACCTTAAACAATTACATTGACAGGGATATCGATCCGTTGATGGAAAGTAAGAAAGAGCGGCCGACCGTGAAGGGGACGATTGAGCCAAAGAAAGTGCTTTATGCCGGCCTGCTGCAATCTGCGGTGGGGATAGCGGCTTTACTTGCCATTCAGCCTATGGCTGCTTTCATTGCGATGATCGGCCTTGTCGTTTATGTCATGGCCTACAGCATGTGGCTAAAACGGACCCATTCACTCAATACCGTCGTCGGAAGCCTGGCCGGAGCTGTACCTCCATTGATCGGGTGGGCAGCGGTTGATCCGGGCTTGCACATGTATGCCTGGTTAATGTTCGCGGTTATGTTCATGTGGCAGCCACCGCATTTTTTGGCATTGGCGATGATGAGAGTTGAAGAATATCGCTATGCCGGCATTCCGATGTTGCCGGTTGTGGCAGGCTTCAGGATGACGAAGAGGCAAATTCTTGTCTATATAACCGCCCTTATCCCTATATCGTTACTGCTCTTCGGGTTTGGAATGATTTATACAATCGTGGCGGCAGCACTGGGTATCGGCTGGTTAGCCCTGGGTTTGAAGGGTGTTCGCTCTAAGGATGATACGAAATGGGCACGGTCCATGTTTATGTATTCACTCAGTTATTTGACCGTCCTGTTCGTCATCATGGTTGTCGTTCACATATGATCCGCTCGTTCAGGGCGGATTCCTTTACCGGAGTTTACATAAGTTACGACGTAGTGCCTATCTTGAACAGCCGCTAAGAGAGGCAGATAAGGAAGTGCTAGAAAGAAAGAGGGGTTTGAAAAGCAATGAACGGTTGGAAGAGGTTTTTGCAGTTTGCGCCCTTAATGGCCATCGTGCTGTTGCTCGCCGGCTGCGGTGAACAGGGGCTGTCAGCATTAGACCCGATGGGGCCGCAATCGCAATGGATTTTCGACAATATGCTTCTAAGTCTTTACGTCATGGCTCTCGTCATTGTTGTCGTCTTTGTTCTCTTTTTTATTATCATCATAAGGTTTCGTCATAAAGAAGGGGATGACGAATATCCGGAGCAAGTGCACGGAAGTACGAAACTGGAAGTCGCCTGGACAGTCATTCCTATTCTGCTGCTGGCGATCCTCGCGGTTCCGACGATCACGGGCCAATTCTACTTAAGTGTCGGCGCTGAAGACATTGCCGAGGATGAAGAGGACATCGGAGACTTGGGAGACGCCGATGAAGAAATCGCCGAGGAAGACATTGCCGAGGATGCGTATGTCATTGATGTCACCGCTCATCAGTTCTGGTGGGAATTCGATTACCCGGAAGGGTTTACGACCGGTAACGAAGTATACATCCCGGAAGGTGAAGAAGTCGTCTTTCAACTGGAAGCCGAAGACGTCATCCACTCGTTTTGGGTGCCCGCGTTGGCAGGCAAAGTGGATAATATCCCCGGGGTGACGAACCACTTGTGGCTGGAGGCGGATGAACCCGGCGTTTACATGGGGAAATGCGCCGAGCTCTGCGGCCCGTCGCACGCGTTGATGGACTTTAAATTGATTGCCATGGAAGAAGATGACTACGCCGCTTGGAACGAGGAGATGCAACAAGAGGAAGAAGAACCGGAGGAAACCCTCGCCCAGCAAGGCCGTGAACATTTTGAAGAAGAAGGCTGTCTTGCCTGTCACGCTGTCGAAGGCGAAGGGTCCGCACAAGGCCCGACATTAACGAATTTCGGTGATCGCAACCAAATTGCAGGCTTCCTCGATTACAGCGAGGAAAATTTACGAGACTGGATCCGAGATCCGGGTGCATTGAAGCAAGGGACTAATATGCCGGCTTCACCCGGACTTGAAGATGATGAACTGGACGCGATTATCGCTTACCTGGATCAATTGGAAGCAGTGGATGATGAAACGACAGAGGAACTCGAGATACAGTAGTTACGCCTGTGAAGGAGGTTAATACACGTGGTAAGTGAGGCTACAAACACGCTCAAAAAGAGCGTGTTTTGGGACTGGATGACAACCGTCGACCACAAAAAAATCGCCATCTTATACTTATTGGCCGGTACGCTCTTCTTCCTTAAAGCCGGCTTGATGGCTGTTATTTTTCGGATACAGCTCATAGCTCCGGAAATGGAATTTATAAGTGGTCAAACCTTTAATGAATTTATAACGATGCATGGAACGCTTATGCTGTTCCTTGCCGTGACGCCGATTTTCTTTGCGTTTATGAACTTTGTTGTACCATTGCAAATCGGTGCGCGTGACGTGGCTTTTCCATTCGTCAACGCGCTCGGTTTCTGGTTATTTTTCCTCGGCGGCCTTTTACTTAGTCTCAGTTGGTTTTTCGGTGGGGCACCGGATGCCGGCTGGACGTCGTATGTACCGCTCGCCAGCCGGGAATTCGGAGGGGTCGGCATAGATTTCTATGTACTCGGTCTGCAAATTTCCGGCTTTGGGACACTCGTGTCCGGGATTAACTTTATCGTGACAATTATTAATATGCGCGCGCCGGGAATGACGATGATGCGTCTGCCTTTATTCTGCTGGACGACGCTTTTGACATCCATTCTGATCGTGTTCGCCTTTACGCCGCTTGCGGCCGGGCTTGCGTTATTAATGCTGGATCGAATCTTCGATGCCCAGTTCTTTATACCCGGCGAGGGCGGTAACGTCGTCATTTGGCAACATATCTTCTGGATTTTCGGACACCCGGAAGTCTATATTCTCGTGCTTCCTGCCTTCGGGATGATTTCAGAAGTGATTCCCGCCTTTTCCAAGAAGCGGTTGTTCGGCTATACATCAATGGTGTTCGCCGTTCTGATCATCGCTTTTCTGTCATTTATGGTATGGATGCACCACATGTTTACCGTCGGTATCGGCCCGATTGCCAATTCGATTTTTGCGATTTCAACGATGACGATCGCTGTTCCGACGGGGATTAAAATCTTTAACTGGCTGTTTACGATGTGGGGTGGCAAGCTCACCTTCAACACGGCCATGATCTTTGCAGCCTCCTTTGTTCCTACATTCGTCCTCGGCGGTGTCACCGGGGTCATGCTCGCGATGGCGCCTGTCGACCATCTCTACCATGACACGTATTTCGTCGTCGCTCACTTTCACTACATTATTGTGGGTGGAATCGTCCTGGGGATTTTTGCCGCGTTATTCTACTGGTATCCGAAGATGTTTGGACATAAGTTAAATGAAACCCTCGGGATGATCATGTTCTGGTTATTTTACATCGGGTTTCACCTTACCTTCTTTATTCAGCATATCCTCGGGCTTGTCGGCATGCCGAGACGTGTTTATACGTATTTGGAAGGCCAGGGTATGGATACGATGAATTTCATTTCAACGATTGGTGCATTTTTGATGGCCGTCGCGGTCATTATTCTCATCATCAATATCGTCTACTCAGCGCTTAAGTCGGAACCGGTTACCGTCGACGACCCCTGGGACGCCCGTACGCTGGAATGGGCCACCCATACGCCGGTACCGGAGTACAACTTTGCGCAAACGCCGCAAGTGCGTTCGCTCGACCCTGTCTTTTACGAAAAGATACATGGGAACGGAAAGATGAAACCGGCAGAACCGCTCGATGACATTCATATGCCAAGTGGAAGCATCCTTCCGTTTTTCATAAGTCTTGGCTTGTTTATCGCCGGATTTGGTTTCATTAGCTTCCACCTGGACCTGTTTATTTCGCCGTATGTATTGATTGCGATTGGTGGGATTGTAACCTTTGGGTCAATGGGGCTACGTTCCATGCAGACTGATCATGGTTATCACATTTCGAAAGAAACCGTGGAAGAAATGGAAAAGGAGTTGAGCTAACCGATGGCAGATACAGCTGATCTCTCAAAAGGACTTCCCACCAATCCGGAAAAAGCGACGCTCGAAGGCAAAAATAAATTTCTTGGTATGTTTGTCTTCCTCGCCGGTGAAGTGACGATGTTTGCCACTTTCTTCGGGACATATCTCGGCCTGAGAGATGGGACGGCCGGGGGGCCCGAACCGGCGGATCTCTTCCAGCTGCCGCTCGTGTTTATCATGACGATGATACTTTTGACGAGTTCACTGACGAGTGTGCTCGCAGTGTATGCGATGAAGAAGAACCAGTTTCAGAAGCTGAAGCTCTGGATGTGGGTGACTTTCCTTCTGGGAGTGTCATTCCTTAGTTTGGAGATTTACGAGTTCGTGGAATACTACGAGCACGGTTTGGGGTATACTTCAAGTGCCTTTGCTTCCTCTTTCTATACACTCGTCGGTTTACACGGCGCCCACGTATTGTTCGGACTCGGCTGGATCCTCCTCCTTCTTCTTCGCTACAGGGGGACGGGAGTCACTTTGAGCAACGCACCGAAATTTTACGCGTTTAGTCTTTACTGGCACTTTATTGATGTGGTATGGGTGTTTATTTTCACTGTCGTATACCTCATGGGAATTGGAGCGTGATCGAAATGGCTGAAAACCTGGATCAATCGTTTGAAGAAAGTTCGATGTCCAATGAGGAAAAACGAAAGATCAATCGTGAACAGCGGATTCAGATCATCGCATTCGCTTTTATGATCGGGATCACGATACTCGCGTTTCTCGCCGTAGGAAGCGAACAGCTCCCGGGTGTGTTCACGATTCCGTTTATCCTTTTCCTCGCCTTTGTACAGTTGATTTTACAGCTTTATTATTTCATGCACCTGAAAGATAAGGATCACGGCTGGCCGAATTCATTTATGATTTCGGGGCTTGTGCTGGCAGCACCGATGGTCGTGTCGCTCATATTGCTCATCGGAATCGTCAAGTATTAAAAAAATCGGGCTAACGTCGCGTTAGCCCGGTTTTTTTCGGCAGCTAAGAAAGTATAAACCACTTTCTTATTCTGCATAAGTGCAACTAAGGATTATCGCCTTAAAGGCTTGGCGATAAGCCAAGTTTTCTAATTTGCGAATGTGTCAGAGGATCGTCAAAAGCCGGATTTGGCGCACTCCATGATCTTTAGTATAATGCGGGGAGAAGGGGGTTGACCTCATGGAACAATCAACAGAGTCACAACTAAAAGGAAAAAATTATATCCCGCTCGTCGTGACGCTAACGATCGTCATTAACGGATCGATCGCCGTGTTCTTTTTTCTGGATGGCGCAAGCGCGTCCGCCCCTTTTGACGTAACGCTGTTGCCAATGTTGAATGCGATTTATAACAGCTTTACGACCGTTTTTCTATTGGCGGCACTGTACGCGATTATGAAGAAGAACGTCAAGGCTCACCGTCGTTTTATCTATGCAGCGTTGGCAACGACGACCCTTTTTCTCGTCACATACTTGTTGCACCACGGGTTGGCGGAGTCTACCACATATGGCGGAGACGGCCTCATGGCCGGGATCTATTACTTTATTCTCGCCACGCACATCCCGTTAGCCGCGCTGATCGTCCCCCTCGCGTTGTTGTCCGTGATTTGGGGATATACGAATCAACTGCACAAACATCGCAAGATCGTACGCTGGACGATGCCGTTATGGTTGTACGTCAGCATCACCGGCGTCCTCATTTATCTTATGATATCCCCTTATTACACGTAATAAGGGAGAAAATAATGGACAGGGGCTATGGCAGCCCCTGTCCATTATTGCTATAATTCTTCGTCAACCGACGTTAACAGTTGCTTGCATTTGTCTACGATATGATCCGGGAAATTTTCCTCTTCTCCGTGTTCTACCCCGTGAGGATAATAATGCCTTCCCAGTATGGGCGTCATCAATTTCACGGTTGTCTCATCGCCGGGAATGTCTCCATCGACGGCAAAGACGGGTACACGCAGATAAAAGACGCCCGGGTCTCCCTCCACGGGCATTTTTAAATCAAACATCGCACGCTCGTAATCCCATTGTTCCGCAAAAATAAAGCCTTTCCCTCTCATGATGTCCAATAAACTTCCGAACCTGATTTCTTTATCCGGAAAGTTAAAGTCTGTTAGCTTCAACGTTTTACCTCCTCAGAAACTCAATCTATCCTTAATCTTATTATGAATGCATCCATAATGCAACGCAAGTTTGGGCGAACGCAGGCGGGTGGATGTGCGTATAGTGATGAGTAGGGAATATGGCGTGAGGGAGGAGATCTTGGTGCAACATGAGCAACTGGACCCTTCGGTACGTGATTTCAGGGATTTTGTGAAGAGACATCCGAAGCTGGTCCGGGAAGTGAGGGCCGGTCAGGCGACATGGAATGGATTATACCAGGATTGGGTGATTCTCGGTGATGACGAGAGGCACTGGGCATCCTATAAGGATGGGACAGATCATGTTCATTCGGATTATTCGTCTTCTTCAATCGAAGGATTGCTGAATGGGAATCAAACCGTGGGCTCGCTCGTTAAAAAACTCGGTGAAATGAATGTCAATGATGTGCAAAATTATTTAAATCAATTCAGCGGCGTCATGGGAAATGTTCAGGAGCTGATGAATCAATTCCAGACAAAACCGGGGTCCGGGCAACGAAGAGAGACCTATGACCAGCCATTTTCATTCAGAGGTTTTTAAGTCGTTTGCGAAGGGGAGGGATGTACGCAGCATGCGTTCCGATTTAATGCAATATATTTCCGCGAAGCCGGATGTCAAGCACTATTTGCGGTCAGAACCTTCCTGGTATCAGATTCTGGCCCGGCATCCGGAGCGCCTGGAGGAAATGGAAAAAGAGGCACGTCTTTTTAACGGACAGACGTGGCCGCAACGTGTAGCCCGTATGAATCAGGGGTTGGGTTTAACGATTCAATTGCTTAATCTGTTAAAAAGATAAACGGATAATGGCGACCTCCTTTTTGCATACTATGGCAAAGGAGGTTGAAAAATGCCAAGTGTAAAGGTATGGCTGGCGGCCGTGTTGATTTTGGCCAATGTACCGGGGGGACTGGAAATCGAACCCTTGCCGGTGATGCAGACAGAGGCGCGGACAGACGTAGAACAATTCGACGTTCATTATGAAGTGAGTGATGGACAAGTCTACGTGGAAACGTATCTGCCGGATTTTAGTTTTTACGCGAATCAGCATCACGATAAAGATATTCAGGGGTATTTAATGCTACGGGTGAACGATGATTACGAAGAGGAAATTCATCGCGCGGCATTTATCGTCAAAGGGCTGGAAGCGGGAGAACATACCATGGAGCTGGAGGCCTATGATGAAGATGATCAGCCTCTCGATCTAAAAGAAACGTTTGCAATTACTATGTATGAGTAAACAATTCTCCCAAGACATGTTACAATGACGGCACGGAGGTGTTATTGTTGCAAACCGTTGTATCAACCCCGATTGAATTGTTTGATGAATCCGAAGAATTATCGAGGATGATCCTTTCTACACACATATATCACAATTTCGTGGAGGCACGCCGCACGATGCTGGAAGACGAAGAAGCCGAGCGGCTGATCCGGCATTTTAATGACCAGAAGGTGAAATTTGACGAAGTACAGCGCTTCGGGAAATACCACCCTGATTATAGCGAAGTGACTAAAGCCTTGCGGATCTCAAAGCGGGAAATGGACCTTCATGAAAGTGTGAATGCTTACAAGGAAGCCGAGCGTGCCCTGGAGAAGTTACTCGCGGAAGTGAGTGAGATATTGGCTTCTTCCGTGTCGCAAAATGTTAAAGTCCCTTCCGGGAATCCATATTTTGACAACTCTTCGTGCAGTGGTGGTTGTGGCAGTGGCGGAAGTTGTGCTTGCTGAATGCAGAAAACCCGCTTACAGGACGTAAGCGGGTTTTCTGCCGGGTTTATTTGCTCTGTTGCAAATAATGGTGGATCAACGCAAGAATCGAACTTCGTGTTAAAATTCCGACAAAAGCGGCCTCTTCATTTTCGATACAGATAAAAGGGTGATTGATCGAGGTCGTTAATGCTTTTGCAAATGTCGCATCGGTCTTTAACCGCGGGATCCGCTTGTTCATGACCGATTCGACTGTAATGTCATGGAGACGTTCCATTTCCAGGCGTTCCAGCCCGAGAATAGAGTCAAGAATTTCGTTTTTACTGATTTGTCCCTGAACGCGGTAATCCTTATCCAGTACTGGGATGGCTGTGTAACCGGATTTAATTAAAATTAACAGCGCGTGATCGAGTGGGTTTTGCAGCTGGACATGGGCGACTTTTTCGTGGGAAATGATCAAATCACTGATTTCTTCGGTCATGAGTTGCCTGTGTTTAAGGGCGTCTATCGTCATTTTGTCACTTCTCCCTGTCCCATACTTTTTGCGGAAGTATAAGTCAACACTTTAATCGTAGAAGTGCACTCTCGTTTTGTCAAGCAAATGTTACTGGCAGCCCCCTGGACCAGATGATAAAATCCACGTATAATGATTTTATGAAAAAATGAGGTGATTTCATTCAACTATGCAAAATAAAGATCACAAGCTCATCATGAGTTTGCTTTTAGTCATCGTTGTATTGCTTGTGGGCGGCTTTGTGATCAATGTAGACGTCAGCGCTCCGTCGGAGACGAGAACGATCGTCGACCATTCAACCCAGGAGTATGTATCACCTACTTGTATCGATGACGCGGAAGTTACGAACTATTTACAGGAAACCACCTATAGCCATGCTCTGTCCCTTGACTATGAAGCGGAATCGACGTGTTCGGTTGAGTTTTTTCAGGAGTCGGACGTTCCGCTCTTCATGGCCATGCTGCAGATGATTGGTGTTTACGATCAGAAGTGGTCGGAAGAAGATTTGCTTAATGAAAATATGGAAGGCTAGAAAGACGAGGGAGCGTTTTAACTGATTATGAAAGTCTCTAAATTTGGTGGAACTTCTGTCGCGACTGGCAATCAAATTGAGAAGTTGACGAAAATCATTACGGATGACCCGGCACGCAGGATCGTGGTCGTATCGGCCCCCGGCAAACGCGAGGATGATGATGTGAAGGTTACCGATATGCTCATTGACCTGGGCGAGAAATGTCTCAGAGGGGAGGCGACCGAGACCGCGATCGAACAAAGCGTGGAGCGTTATCGCTCCATTGCAAGAGAGCTCGGCATCGAAGGAGCGATAGCCGAAGAAATCGAAGCGGACCTGCAAACCCGTGTCGCCTATAACCCTGCAGATGAGGGCATCTTTATGGACCAGATAAAAGCGGCCGGGGAAGATAATAATGCCAAACTCATCGCCGCACATTTTAATCATCAGGGTATTAATGCCCGCTACATGAATCCCCGTGACGCGGGACTTCTCGTAGAGGGTGAGGCCGGGAATGCCCATGTCATGGCAGAGGCCTATGAAGAACTTGAAAAAATACGAGATTACGACGAGATTCTTATTTTCCCGGGTTTTTTTGGCTATAAACCGGATGGACAACTGGTGACTTTCCCACGGGGAGGCTCGGACATTACTGGCGCCATCGTAGCGGCCGGTGTAAACGCGGAATTATATGAAAATTTCACGGATGTCGATTCCGTATGTGTTGCCAACCCTAAAGTCATTGATAACCCCGAACCTATTCATCACATGACGTATCGGGAAATGCGTGAACTTTCATACGCTGGTTTCACAGTCTTTCATGATGTTGCGTTGATTCCTGCCTTTAGACATGGCATCCCGGTAAGTGTCAAGAATACGAATCATCCGGAAGGTGAAGGGACACTCATTACGGCCGAAAGGTCGGAGAAACACCGCAAGTATCCGATCACGGGTATTGCCGCGGATGAAGGCTTTAGCATTATTTACGTTCATAAATACTTGATGAACCGGGAAGTCGGTTTTGGGCGTCGCTTATTGGAAATGGTCGAAGACGAGGGCATTTCCTACGAACATTTACCGTCAGGCATCGATGACTCATCCGTAATATTACGAACAGCGGAACTGTCCCTCGATAGCGAGAATCACCTGTTGACGCGCATTCAGACAGAACTTGGCGTGGATGACGCGTATATTGAACACGGATTCGCCATGATTATGCTCGTGGGCGAATGGATGGACGAAACGGTCGGTATCGCGGCGCGAGCCACCGGAGCCATCGCGGACGCCGGCATCAATCTGGAAATGATTAACCAGGGCTCCTCGGAAGTGTCACTCGCGTTTGCCGTGAAGGAACGCAACTGTGATGAAACGGTCAAGGCGATCTATAATGAATTTTATGCAAAGCAGCTGTATGAATGAAGACAGCTAAAAAATAAGGCATGGTTTCTGTCTCCGTAGAAGCCATGCCTTATTTTTAATCGTCGTTTTTGGATTTTATCATCTCTTTAAGTTCCCTGACCTCTGTGTGCAAGTCTTCAATATCCTTCTTTCTCGCAGCATTTTCGGATGGGTCATCTTCATCGGCCGCGCGTTCAACATTGTTCACAATGACACCGATAAGTAAGTTGAAGAGAAGAAATGTGCCAACGAGGACAAAAGAAATGAAATATATCCAGCTTAACGGTTCCATTTCAAGCAGCGGACGTAACACAGCTTCGGTCCAAGATTCCAGTGTGACCGTTTGAAACAAGGTTAACAATGAACGCTGAAGATTTCCGAAATATTCGGGAAAGACAGTTCCATACAGCATCGTCCCTATGACCGCGTATATATAAAAGATAAGCCCCATCAGGAACAGAATGTTGAACAGTGATGGAATCGTGCGCATCATGGCATCGACGAGCCTGCGCAGGGAAGGGATAACGGTTACGGCCCGCAAAACCCTGAGGACACGCAACACCCTTAAAACCGTAACGAAATGAGCCCCCGCGAAAAGATGACCCGCGGCGATGATCAGAAAATCAAACCAATTCCAGCCGCTGCGGAAAAAAAGATGAAACGGTTTGACCGCTATCATTCTCATCGCGATTTCTATCGTGAATACCCAGAGGAGAATACGATCGATAAGATGAAACCAGTCAGCATAAGGAATATAAAGTTCGCGATACGTTTCCATTCCGACGACGACAGCGTTGATAAAAATCAACGACATAACGATGATCGTGAAGTTCCGATGTTCCGTGAAAAAAGCTATCCTTTGGCGCCAATACGACTTTCGTTCGCTCATTCCCTCATTCTACCCCCAAAATCCAAGACTCGACTTTGCCCATTATACCTCATTGCCGACATAATGAAAAAAACGGGAACTTGCCTCTTACAAGTCCCCGTTTATGTGTCTCATACTTGTTTTTTCGGCTGCCCGAGGCTTATGGAGCGATCGATGGCGGCCTTCGTGCCCGTCGTTAAATGTTCCTGAACCGTGTGTTTTTGTAAAACGGAAAAGGCGGCTTCCGTCGTGCCCCCGGGGCTCATCACTTCTTCATACAGGGAACGCAGCGACTCCGAAGACTGTGACCAGCGTTTGGCGGCGCCCTCCATCGTTTGAATGAGCAGGGCCTTGGATTCTTCTTCAGACAAACCGGCTTCGACCGCAGCCGTCTGCAGCCCTTCCAGCAGGTAGTAAAAATAAGCGGGACCGCTTCCGGATACGCCTGTTACACTGTTCATCTTTTCTTCGGGGACGACCGTTATCGTTCCGATCGCAGAAAAGAGTTCTGCAGCCAGATCAATATCTTTGGCGGAAGCGTGCCGGCCGCCGGAGATAGCGCTCGCGGAAGCGGCGACTTTCGCCGAAGTGTTCGCCATCACGCGCACAACAGGGCAATCGACGTCGACGAGACGGGCAATGTCATCCGTCGTCGTGCCTGCCAGGACGGAGAAAATGACGTGATGTTCACGAATATGAGGCTGAATACTTTCAAGCGCTTCATCGACATCTTTCGGTTTCATGGCGAGAATCAGCAGATCGCTATCTGCAACGGCGCGTTTTTTGTCTTTGCTGGTTTTTATTCCATAATTTTTTTCCAGGTGGTCGAGCCGCTCGTCATTGTTTTTGTTTACCACGGTGATCTGCTCACCTGAAACGCGGTTGTCCGCGAGCAAACCAGAGATGATGGCTTCAGCCATGGCTCCGGCACCGATGAAAGTGATCCGTTGGCGCGACAGCATTTTATACCTTTGCTCCTTTCACATGTCCGCGGCCTGCTACGACGTATTTATTCGTCGTAAGCGCCCCGAGTCCCAGTGGGCCGCGAGCATGTAGTTTTTGTGTGCTAATGCCGATTTCCGCCCCGTATCCAAATTCCGCGCCATCGGTAAAACGGGTCGAAGCATTATGATAAACACTGGCGGCATCAATTTGCGCCTGAAAAGCACTGGCAGCTTCCCCGTTTTCTGTCACAATCGCTTCCGAGTGGCTCGTTCCGTATTGGCGAACGTGGGCAATAGCTGCAGCGGTGTCTGAAACGGTGCCGAGGGCGACGGTCGGCGCCAGGTACTCGGTAGCCCAGTCGTCAGCCGTTGCCGGTTGCACATCGCTATTCAACTTTTGCATCTGCTCATCGCCCTTGATGGTCACTCCGGCCGCGAGCAGCGCTTCAATGAGTTCCGCACCGTATTTTTCCGTCCATTCGCGATCTGCGATAATCGTTTCGACGGCGTTGCAAACAGAAGGGCGATCGGTTTTCGCATCAACGGCGATGGAGGTGGCCGTGTCTCTGTCGGCTGATTTTTCGATATAAAGGTGACAGTTGCCGACGCCGGTTTCAATGACCGGGACCGTCGACTGGCGAATCACGGTTTGTATCAGTTCGGGGCCGCCCCGGGGGATGATGACATCGACGAGTCCGCGCATTTGCCCGAGCTCCCGTACACTGTCGCGCTTTTCAGGGTCGATGAGCTGAACCGTTGTCTCCGGTAAGCCGCTCGCCTTTAGTCCTGCACGCATGGCGGCGACAAGAGCTTCATTGGAGCGGGTTGCCGATGAGCTCCCGCGAAGCAGCGCGGCATTTCCGGCTTTTAAACAAAGCCCGGCAGCATCGACGGTCACGTTCGGCCTTGCTTCATAAACCATGGCGATGACACCGAGGGGGACACGGCGGTTTTCGATGACGAGTCCGTCATTACGTGTCCATGTCTCGGGGGCGGCAGCGACAGGGTCGGGAAGATCGGCCAAAGATTGCAGCCCCTCGCTCATGGACTGTAATCGTTCACGGGTTAAACGCAGGCGATCGAGCAGATCATCGGACAACCCGTTTTGACGTCCGGCTGCAATGTCCCGGTCATTCGCTGCAAGAATGTCTTTTTCCCGATTGATCACTTCCTGGGCGACTGTCTGTAGGGCGGCGTTTTTTTCCGATGTTGTGAGTAAGGCCGTTTGCCTGCTTGCTTCTTTGGCTGCCAGGGCTTGCTCCTTGCATTCAGTCACTGAAAACACTTCCTTTCGAAGTACTTACCCAATGGTTTCTGTGGATAAAAATGGTTGCCGGTTGCCGGTTAAGAACAGAGCGCATATCCGTCGCCGAGAGCGCGGCTCTCCCTTTGCCTACAGGTTCATGAACCTCATCGAACACGGCGATGACGGAGCCTTTCGTAAAAGAACCGTGGATATGCCGGACGCCGACGGACAGTAAACTTTTCCCGCCGTAAAGCAACGCGTCTTTGGCACCGTCGTCAATGACGATCTCGCCTTCAACCGGGGAATAGATGCCTACCCATTGTTTTTCTTTCGGCCAGGCGTGCTCGCTTATGGCGGATACGTAGGTGCCGTCGCCCTCACCTTGAATGATGGCTTGCAAGGCATGGGCATCGTTGCCTTTGCCGATAAAGGTTTCAATCCCAAAAGATTGGGCATTGCGGGCTGCTTCCAGCTTAGAGCGCATGCCCCCGCTCCCGAGGGTTGAACGATGCTGGTCCGCTTCCGTAAGCATTTCCGGGGTGACGGTTTCGATGCGGTTTATTTTTCGGGTGTCCGGATGGTGAGGGTGTCGATCATAAACGCCGTTGACATCGGTAAGCAAAATAAGGGTGTCGGCCCTTGTAAGACCGGCGACTAAACTGGCGAGCCAATCGTTGTCGCCAAAGGTCAGTTCTTCCACCGCGATCGAGTCATTTTCATTGATAATGGGGATGATCCGGCGTTTGAGCAATTCCTGTAACGTATCGTAAGCATTCGTGTATTGATGTTCCTGTTGAAAGCTCTCCCGGGTGAGCAACAATTGCGCTACCCCGATCCCTTCCTGCATGAACGCATGTTGATAGGCTTCCATTAATAGCCCCTGTCCGAGAGCCGCCGCTGCTTGTTTTTTTTCCGTCGTTACGGGTTTCGTCGCGTAACCTATACGTTGAAAACCGGCGGCGACGGCCCCTGATGTAATAAAAATAAGGTCATGCCCTTGTCTGTGTAGATGGGCTATCGCTTTGGAATATTGCGTGAGATGACTGATGGCAATGCCACCTTCCCGATGGGCGAGGGAGCTGCTTCCGATTTTGACGACGATCCGTTTTCGTTCCAATTTATGACACCCCTCATGAATAAAAAAAACCTCTTTTTCGCCCTTGATCACAAGGACGGAAAAGAGGTTTCCGCGGTACCACCTTCGTTGACATCTCCACGGGAGACATCCGCTCACGGCTTTTTATCGCAAAGCAAACGGTTCAGGTTATATTTCCTGACAGCTCCAGGATGGGTTCAAGTCGTCAGTGGCGCGAATGTTGCAGCTAGTCATTCGCTCTCTGGGGCATGACGATCATTTACTATTTCCTATCAACGCTTATTCGTATGAATGATAAGTGATGATAATATATCATGTTCTCATCCGGTGTGCAAGAAAAAATTATCACATTCCAACGGCAATGGTTGGATTGTTCAGCGGCCTTCATAATGATAAACTACGTGTAAATCATTTACCGAGGAGAGGGTGCCATGTATGAGCCACGTCAAGGTTTGGTCATTTGGTTCCAAAACGTAAAGCATATACGGCAACTTCGCACATATGGACATCTTCAGTATGTATCCGAGAAAATGAAGTACGCGATCCTTTATTGTAATCAGCGCGAGGCTGAGCACTTAAGCGAAAGTATCAAACGTCTGTCATTTGTGACGGATGTCGAATATTCGAAGCGCCCGCAATTGGATACGAACTTTCAAAAAGAAGAGAAGGAACCTGGGACAACCCGTCGCGGGCGCAGCGACAAAGTTCATGCATAGGTTCATTTACGGCTTGGCGCTCTTTCACGCCAAGCCTTTACGTTTGCGACAAAATAAAAACCGCGTACCGTCCCGGTACGCGGCGCCTGTTGTAAACATTACAGGCAATGGGAGAGGAGAAACCGGAGGAAGCGCTTATGGGGAAATGTAAGCGTTCTCCGCGGTTATCTTGCAACATGGGATCATGTTGCTATTCCTAGTCTAGCCCGCTAAGATGGTAAATATACACAAGCGATAAAGAAAACTTGGCTTATCGCCAAGCCTTTAAGGCGATAAGCCTTAGTTGCACTTATGCATGATAAGAAAAAGCGACATGATCGACATTTACACCCAACGAAAAGACATCATAACGCATAATGTGATAGGATAGAAGCGCATAAAAAGAAAGGCGGAGCATGTATTGCGAGTGATTACAGGAAAGAGGAAAGGTACGCGGTTAAAAGCCGTCCCGGGAGCAAACACTCGCCCGACTTCCGACAGAGTAAAGGAAGCCCTTTTTCAGATGATCGGGCCATACTTTCATGGAGGCATCGGCCTCGACTTATATGCAGGCAGTGGGGCGCTCGGGATTGAAGCGCTCAGTCGCGGGCTCGAAAAAGTGTATTTCGCCGACAAGGCAGGTGCTGCCATCAAGGTCATCCGGGAAAATGTGAAAAATTGCCGCTTTGAAAATGAGGCGTATATCTACAAGCGCGAAGCAGCGGCGCTGATCAAGCACCTCGGCGACGAAAAGAGAAAATTTTCACTCGTCCTCCTCGACCCCCCATATGAAGAGCAGCAACTCGTCCGGGATATCACCTTAATGCAGGATTTTGAGCTGACCACTCCTGAGACGATGATCGTAACCGAGCATGCAACGGCGATCGCGTTATCCGAAGAAATCGGCCATTTCCGCAAAAATCGGGCAAAAACCTACGGAGATACACAAATCAGCATGTATACATATCAAAATATAGAAAGGAACGAACAGGAATGGTAACGACAGCTGTAGCGCCGGGCAGTTTCGATCCGGTGACAAATGGACATCTGGATATCATTGAACGCAGTACAAAAATATTTGATAAAGTGATTGTCGCCGTACTGATAAACAGAAACAAAACCCCGCTCTTTAATATTGAAGAACGGGTGGCATTATTGCGAGACTCATTCCGGGATTATCCCAATGTGGAAGTGGATTCGTTTGATGGGCTTTTGATTGATTACGTTCGTTCCAAAGATGCTCAGGTGATTGTCCGTGGTCTGCGGGCGGTAACCGATTTCGAGTATGAAATGCAAACGACATCCATCAACAGAAAAATGGATGAACAGATTGAAACGTTTTTTATGATGACGAACAATCAGTATTCGTACTTAAGTTCCAGCATCGTCAAGGAAGTGGCCAAAAATAAAGGTGATGTCACCGGACTTGTACCTGCGCACGTGCAAAAAGCCCTGAAACAGAAGTATAATCTTATTTAGCGTGACTTTTTGAAGATGCCCGTCGATGAAAAATAATAATAGAGATCAAGAGCATGCCCAGTGTAAAGAGTCCGGACCAGGAAAGAAACGTATCCCAGACTGTTTGCACGAGCGGTGTATGTTGCCAGGCGGTGGATATGGCAATGCCTTCCGGTCGATACAACCAATCCCAGCTCAAAAATGTAAGAAACGCAGCGATAAACCCTTGCAAAATGCGGGCGATGAAAAACGGCTGAAACTTGATGTCGGTATCCGCCAATAAACTTCCCGCCTGCGCCTGCGCGGAAAAGCCGGCAAAGGCAAGGATAAAACTCGTCACGATCATTTTCTGCTTGAGGGACCCTTCGGTAAGGCTCATAAGTTGACTCCCGAGACTCATTTCGAATAAGCCCGACACGAGCGGGACACTGAATTCGGAAGAAAGCTGAAAAATCGTTAGAAACATGCCTGCAACCATCGCAAGGGCGGCCGTCACATTGAGGATGTCGAGGATTTCATTCAACACCGAAAACAGAATGATAAACCCGCCGATCATGAGCAGTGTCTGAACGGAAGATTGCACGGCATCTCCCAATTTTTTTCCGATCGGCCGATCGTCACGTAACCGTTCTTCATGAAGCAACTGAAAGGCCTCTTTCGGAGAAGGAAACGCGCTTTTTTTTCGGGAGGGAGCGGGATCGTTTTTTCCATGGAACCTCATGATCAGCCCGACGATAATATTGGCTGTATAATGGGCAACCGCAAGCAGGATCCCGAGCGCGGGATCGTGAAAGAAACCGACAGCGATCGCCCCGAATATAAACAACGGATTGGATGCGGTCGTAAAAGATACGAGACGTTCAGCTTCAATCGTCGAGATGCGACCTTCCTTCCAAAGGCGGGTAGTTATTTTCGCGCCGGCGGGGTTCCCGCTCGCGATCCCCATCGCCCATACGAAGCCCCCTGTCCCCGGAACCTTGAACAAAGGACGCATGAAAGGTTCCATAAAGGCACCGAGAAAGCTTACAACGCCAAAGGCGATGAGCAGTTCTGATATAATAAAAAAAGGCAACAAGGAAGGAAAGACGACATCCCACCAAATGGAAAGCCCTCGCAAGGATGCATCAAAAGCGGCTTGTGGAAATATCATAAGGGAAGCTGCAAGAATGACTGTACTTGCCCCGAGCCCTAATGACTTCCATTGAGAACGCGTCATTTTCTCTCTCCTTCTTAGAAAGCTTGCCTTTCCGGAGGTCAGATGTCTGATGCCGGAATGTCGGATGAAAGAGCTCTGACCTGTGAAATCTGACCTCTGAAACAGCTGGTCCATCATTAATTACAATACGATAGAAAAAACGAATTTAGACCAATGTGTTTAGCGACCAAGGAGGATATCACTGTGAAAGATCGACCGCTTATTGGCCTCGCACTGGGATCCGGGGGTGCGCGTGGCATCGCCCATATTGGCGTTCTTGAAGTCCTTGAAGAGCAGGGAATTCCGGTTGATTTTATCTCCGGGAGTAGTGTGGGTGCCCTTATTGGCTCGTTATTTGCCGGTGGTCAGTCAGTGGCGGATTTAAGAAAGATTGCCAGCTTGTTTCGCCGTAAATATTATATTGATTTTACCGTTCCGAAGATGGGATTTGTGACGGGCAAACGCCTGGAAGAACTTTTTTTTATGTTGACAAAAGGGGAATCCCTTGAAAATTTACAGACGCCGGTGTCTGTTGTGGCTACTGATTTAAACAGCGGGGAACGGGTGCTTCTTACGGAAGGTTCAATCGCGAAGGCCGTGCGGGCAAGTGTGTCCATCCCCGGTATTTTCGTCCCTTACCGGTACGGGGATCATTTGCTCGTAGACGGCGGAGTCATTGACCGCGTCCCTGCGAGCGTCGTTACAGAGATGGGGGCAGACATTGTCCTCGCGGTCGACGTCTCGTATTTTCCCGAGAAGCCGGCCAACGAGACGATTTATGATGTTATTATGCATAGCATGGAGATCATGTCCCGCGAGCTTGTGAGGGCCAAACAGATTAACGCCGACATCCTTATGGAACCGATCGGAGAGGAACGTAATGCGATCGTCTTCGAGGACGCGGAGGCGTTGGTGCAACAAGGGCGGGAAGAAGCCGAGCGTGTATTACCGCGTATCCTGGAAAAAATAGAGGCATGGAAGGGGAGAGATCATGAGTGAAGAAAAAAAGAGATGGCGCCTTTCGCGAACATGGATCCTCATAGGGATCGTCATCGTGTTGTTACTGATCTATCAGATACCCATGCCCTATTATTATTCTCAACCCGGAGATGCCACAGGTTTAAATGATTTCATTACGGTTGAAGACGGGACCGGTGAAGAAGGGGAGTTTTACTTGACGACGATTCACCAAAGCCAGGCGAATCTTATTTTATACGCATGGTCATTTCTGAGTCCTTATCGGACGTTAACGCCAGTGGATGCGATTCGTATGGAAGGGGAAACCGATGAAGACTATCAAAACAGGCAAATGCATTCCATGCGACAATCGCAGGATGCAGCCAAAGTCTCCGCCTACGAGGCGGCAGGTGCTGAAGTACAGGAAAACGGGGTGCTGGTCACACAATTCGTGGATGACATGGGAGCAAATGAGGTGCTGGATTCCGGGGATGTCATTACGGCTGTGGACGGCGAGGATATTGGCAATATCACGGAGTTGAATGAGACGATCGCGGACAAGGAAGATGGTGAAGATGCCGCCCTCACGATCAATCGTGAAGGAGAAGTAATGGATGTCGACGTGGAAGTCGTCGCGTTCCCGGAAACGATGGATCACGGCGGGAGTCCGCCGGTTGGTCTCGGCATCGAGTACCCTGTCAACCAGCGAGATTTCATCCCCGAGGTTACGGTCGATGCCGGTGAGATCGGCGGTCCGTCAGCGGGTCTTATGTTTTCACTGGAGATCTATAATCAACTTATAGACGATGACTTGACGAATGGTTTGGACATCGCCGGAACCGGATCGATCGATGAAGAAGGCAATGTCGGGCGTATCGGCGGGGTGGGTCAGAAGGTCGTGGCCTCGGATAACGCCGATATTGACGTTTTTTTTGCACCGCAGGACACCGGCTTAACGGACACGTCTGATTATGAACTCGCGATCGAAACAGCTGAAGACATTGGCACCTCGATGGAAATCGTTCCGGTTCTGGAACTTCGGGATGCCGTTGACTTTCTGGAGCAGGCGCAGGAAACTTAATCGGGGTAAACCGGTGGTTGTGTATATTCTTCCTTCCACTTATCCACGCGTTCGGAACCGTTCAAAATCGCATAATAGGCACGGGCTGCTCGTTCGTCCAACCATTGTTGGGCGTTTTTGTTCTGGGGCGGTCGGTGATACAACGAAAGGGGGGTATGTTTTTTAATCCGGTTTAAGTATGCTCGTCCGGATTCACTGAAACCGAGAATGCGGACGGAGCGCGGACGTGCCGGGACGCCCAGTGCTTCGTCGATATCGGTTTTGGCCGTACCGGTAAGTATGTGTGTGCTCAAGCGCTGCAGGCGCGTCCACGTGTAACGTTTCGTTTTGGCCGCGTGCATAAAATCATGAAAGGTTGGTTGGGTGAGTGCGGTTTTAATCAGGCGATTTTCAAGCCCTTCTTCGGCTTCATAGATTCGGGAGAGGGCCTCGGCCGAACGGGTACTTAACAGCAGCTGCAAATACGGATAATAAGCTTCCCATTCGTGCATGGGCTGGTCTTGGACGTAGAAGCGGTTAATCATTTCATACACTTGTTCCGGCACGTAAGGGCGAATGATCGCTGCATCCCCGCTCTCGGAGAGCATTTTCCGAATCGCGGTGGCGCTCGCGATCGATTGGTCCGGGGGCAAGGTGTCATCATGATAGGCAGCGCTGATGCGCGGGATGGTTTGCGACGCGATCCTGGCTCCCAATTGCCGGGAAGCAGCCTTGACATAATGGTAGCCGAGGATATTGTTCGGCTGGGATAGATCCGGCAGATGAGCCGGCGGGTTTAAGTCGAAAAAGGCCCGTGCCTGCGCGGACGGATAGGAAATGCCGCTTTTGACATGGGCGCGCACCTTCTCCTGCAAACACTGTGTGTTTTCGTGCATAAATGTATCAAGTTCATGGAAATCATCAATATGACCCGCTTCACTGCCAAAATAAAATTCATCCGCGAACAAATCATCAAGGATAGAGACGCCGCCCCTGGCGAACCAGTGGGCGTGTTGGGTTGAATAGGCATACGGCAGTTCAACGACGAGGTCTGCGCCTACGGAGAGGGCCATTTCCGTACGCACACGACGGGAGAAGGCCGCGGGTTCGCCCCGTTGTAAAAAATAGCCGCTCATGACACAGATGACGATATCAGCTCCGGAAACATCCCTTGAAGCTCGGAGGTGATAGGCATGGCCATTATGTAAAGGGTTGTATTCGACGATGAGACCGATGGCTTTCATGGTTAATGCGCTCCAAAACGTCGTTGCGGGCGAAAAAAGCACGCAACGGTCTGGTTTTCTCCTTGTTATTAAGTGTAATTTTTTCGTTTACGACGTGTCACAGTAAAAGGATAATCATATGAGATGCCGCCCTGCGCTCAGTCATACCCCAAAAGCGGCTATCGGTATCGCGCGAGGTATGAAAATCGGTCAGTCATACCCCAAAAGCGGGTATCGGTAGCACGAGAGGTACAAAAATCGCACGGTCGTTTCCAAATCAGGGAGTTACCTCCCACTTCCCACATCTAGCATTGCCGAGCGTCTGTATGTTAGAATGTCCTGAGATCACGCATACCCCCAGTATAATGGAATAAATTTGTATTGACAAATCTTGAGTATGACAGCTATAATAACTTTTGTTGTCTAGAGGTGAGACGATTGCGCTGGACGATACAACAACTTTTGGCCAGCACTGCAAATGGCATTGACATCGATCGCTATATTGATGTGAGCGAGCTTGTAGAACGTGATAAAGAATTAATGGCCATATCAGAAGCACATGTTACAGGCGGTGTTGATGTTGAGCGGGAGATGGCTCATTTTCATATGACTGTCCGGGGCACCATGACGCTGCCGGATTCAAACACACTCGCGGAAACCGCCGTTCCTTTTGATATAGAAATAACCGAAAGCTTCCGCCTTGATGGCCAGGAAGTCCCTGACGAGGATGAAACGATGCACGAGCCGGAGAACGGTTATGTCGATCTTCTCCCCTATATCAAGGAGCATATTTTACTGGCGATTCCCATGCGAGTAAGAAACCCGGATGAGGAAGGTCCGGCGCCGCAATCCGGAACCGATTGGCACGTGATCAGCGAGGAAGAACCATCGGAAACAGAAGAAAAGGTGGACCCTCGGCTGGCCGATTTGGCTAAATTCTTTAATGATAAGGAACCGTTA
This sequence comes from Natribacillus halophilus, assembly GCF_900100185.1. Lineage (GTDB taxonomy): Bacteria > Bacillota > Bacilli > Bacillales > Marinococcaceae > Natribacillus > Natribacillus halophilus. The sequence continues at coordinate 103,718 of NZ_FNEN01000004.1, forward strand.
TAAGGAGGTGGCAAGAGATGGCCGTACCAAAAAGACGTACATCTAAAACAGTAAAAAGACAACGGCGAACGCATTTCAAACTTGCTGTACCGGGGATGGTTAAATGCCCGGAATGCGGGGAGTTGAAACGTTCCCACCGCGTTTGTAAAGCATGCGGAACTTATAAAGGTGAAGAAGTGACCGAACCGAAAGATTAATGGAGACATCCCTCGTTGCTGAGTAACGGGGGTTTTTATTTTATAGAAGCTCTAATAGCCTGCTCTACTTTTTGCGTCCTGTAGGTGAAATGGCAATCATAGAAGGATAGAAACGTGCATAAACGTACATAATGAGAGATAAAGCCGGTGATGAATTCTATGAAAACCCGTCAACCTATAAAAGAATTGGAGGGAAAGGTTATGAGTGCACTCAGGCAGGACGCGTGGAACGAGGAGGAAGATTTAATTTTAGCGGAAGTTGTGCTCAAACATATTCGCGAGGGGTCGACCCAGCTGAAAGCTTTTGAAGAAGTGGGCCGAAGGCTGGAGCGAACCTCGGCTGCGTGTGGGTTCCGCTGGAATGCAACGATTCGGAAAAAGTATGATGAAGCCGTGAAAATGGCGAGGCAACAGAAGAAAAAGACGAGAAGAGAGCCAGAAGACAGTGGTACGGAGGCATCATCTGCCCCATCTACGGGTCAAGCCTACGCAGAAGCTGACATAGGCTTAGCGGATGTGATTGCGTATTTAAAAGAACTGCAGAAAAAGGAAGATGCCACCTCTTCGCTGCAAACCGCCCTCGCGAACGAACGAGAGGAAAAACAAACGCTCGCTTCCCAGGTGGAAACATTGCAACAAGAACTTGAAAGTGTGCGTAACGATTACAAATCTTTTTTATCTTTACTGGATAAGGCCAGATCCTGGCAGGGGAAGCAAGAGTCTTAACCTCTCGCTCCTCCTGTAATCCCGTTTCCCTTCAACGGTGAACGGGATTATTTATTGTGCGTGCAGATTCCTTTTCCTGTCGTCTTATTTTTGCTATGATCAATCGTGATTCAGTCAATGCCCATATATCAAAATAAATATCAAAATCATTCAGCGTTTACATATCTGAAGAAAGGTCGGTAAACATGACGGTAGAATCATTTCCTGTGCAACTGCAGGGGTGGGCGCGTCGTTATGCCCAGGGTGATGAAGGGGTGCGGGCGTGTTATGATTATCATCCAGCCGGCGACGAAACAGCGCGTTATCGTGAGTTGCAGACGCGCGATTTTGATCGTGAAGCTTTACGACAAGCCCTGTATCAATACCACCAAACATATGAAAATCATGATTTGGCGCTCGAACAAATCGATAAGCTTCAGGACGGACGCAGTGTCGTCGTTGTCGGCGGCCAACAGGCCGGTTTGTTAACGGGGCCTATTTATACCATCTCCAAGGCTTTGACGGTTCTATTAAAGGCCAAGGAAGCAGAAGCCACCCTGGATGTACCCGTCATTCCGATGTTTTGGATCGCCGGTGAAGACCATGATTGGGATGAAGTGAACCACATTTACATTCACGGTCATGACGGAACGGTAAAAAAAGTCAAATACGAAGGAGAGACAAAAACGGGCGCCCCTGTTTCTGAGCAGCCGATCGACATGGAAGCGATGCGCCGCTGGTTACAAAAAATCTTTCTCGAATACAGGGAAACGCCCTATTCATACGACCTTTATCGAAAGCTCGAATCCTTTGCGCAAAAATCGGCCACCATTTCCGATTTTTTTGCCGAAGTGATGCTTTGGCTCTTCCGAAAACAGGGACTCGTACTCATCGATCCCCAACAACCGGCGTTTCGGCGACTGATGACCCAATCGTGGACAGAATTGCTCGAGGACAATGAACGCGTGCGCCAGGCATTCGCTGTCGGGAAAGAAAGTGTTGAAGCCGAAAACGATGGTGAAGCGTTCATAGAAACGACGCGTGATAACGCTCATTTATTTTACAGTGTGGACGGGCGGCGAGAAAAAATGATCGCCCATGAGGATGGAGGGTTATCGCTTCAGAATGGCCAATATAAAATGTCGCGCACGGATTGGTCCCGGGAAGCGAGGAAACATCCGGAAAAGTTCAGTTCGAACGTGTTTACACGCCCTTATATACAGGAAAGATTATTACCGGTCTTAACCTTTATTGCCGGCCCGGGGGAAGCGGCTTACTGGGCGATGGTAGGCCCGCTGTTCCATCAGTTTAGACGCTTCGTCCCCCCTGTCAGCCTTCGCATGCAGCAGACGTATGTCGACCGCACGAGCGAAAAAACTTTGGACGTGGAGGCTTTATCGGCTGAAGATGTAACGACGGAAGGTACGTCTGCCCATATTCATGACCTGAAGGAAAACAATCGCCGTTGGGATACGGACGATTTATTTCGGCAAAGCCTGGCTCTCGCGGGTGAAGGCCACCAAACGCTCGCGAAAGCTTTGGAGACGCTGGCACCGAGCGAAGAAAGGTTTGCCGATAAAAATTATCAACGCCTTGAGCAAGTATTAAAGGAGCTGCAGCTTCGCATCGAGCGAAAGCAAATGGAGAACATCCAGCCGCGCGTCGAGAAACTGGAGCAGCTGCAAAAGCGTCTTTGTCCCCACGAAAAACTACAGGAACGGGTGCTCAATATCGTCCAGCTCCTCAATGAATACGGCGAAGAACGCGTGCTCACAATGTTTGCGCAACTGGAACTGGAAATGCTACGCCACCAGTTTATCTATTTATAGTCCGGCTTCCGGTTTCTGACATCCGATATCCGAAATAGACACTTCTCTTCACGGTTCATATGCCCGTATCGACAAAGGGTCTGTGGGCGAAGGGACACTCCCCACTAATATGATCATCATTATTACATGTGATCCGACCTGTATGCTTTTCATTCGGGAAAGGCACTCTATATCTCCCGGGAAAACGAATAGATGAGTGACATTCACCACTTATAAAAAGAACGAAGATAGGATGGCCGCTGCAAACATACAGCGCCATCCTTTTTTTACTGTGAGTCAAAACAGAATAAAAAAATTAAAAAAGAATACACCGCAAAAATCGCCATTTTTCGCATGTTACACGTCTTTCACCTCCCGAAGCGCAAAAAAATCCAAAAAACACCCGTGGTATAAAGTGGGGGATTGTGGTAAATTGGGGTTACCAAGTGGAAGGGAACGGCGAAAAACCATGTTCATGGGAGAATACCAACACGCTATTGATGAAAAAGGGAGACTGATTATTCCTTCGAAATTTCGTGAAGAATTGGGCGACCAATTCGTGGTCACGAGAGGGATGGACCAGTGTGTGTTCGTATACCCGAAATCGGAATGGGAGCAACTGGAACAGAAATTGAAATCGCTGCCCTTCACGAAAAAAGATGCCCGTGCGTTTACGCGCTTTTTCTTTTCGGGAGCTGCCGAGGCCACGTTTGATAAACAGGGAAGAGTCAATATCCCTTCTACCCTTCGCCAGCATGCTCAACTGGAAAAGGATTGTGTCGTGATCGGTGTTTCCAGGCGCGTGGAGATTTGGAATCAATCGATTTGGGAAGACTATTTCGCAGAATCGCAAAGCTCCTTCAGTGATATTGCTGAATCGTTGGAAGAACTGGATTTATAGAAGGGGGTTCACTTTCATCGGTACATACAGTCATCAAACGGTGCTGTTACAGGAGGCGATCCACGGACTTAATATTCATGAGGAAGGAACGTATGTGGATTGCACCTATGGCCGGGGCGGACACACCGCTGAAATTGTAAAACGCCTGAATGAAAATGGCCATCTGTACGCGCTGGATGCGGATGAAGAAGCCATTTCGGCCGGCCGGGCCCGTTTTGCAGGAGAAGAAGGAAAGGTAACCTTTATACACGGGAATTTTCGTGAAACGGTTCCCCGGTTACAGTCATACGGAGTCGACTCCCTGAACGGCGTATTGTTTGACCTTGGTGTCTCCTCGCCGCAATTGGATGACAAAAGCCGCGGTTTTAGTTACCGCGGAGAGGAACCTTTGGATATGCGCATGGATCGGGGTCAGTCTCTCACCGCCGAGGAGATCGTTCACACTTGGACGTATGAAGCGCTTGTAAGCGTGATTGCCCGCTATGGAGAAGAAAAATATGCCAAATCCATTGCGCGAGCCATCGAATCGGCACGGAACAAATACAGGATTAACACAACGGCTCAACTGGCTGAGATCGTTAAGGACGGCATCCCGGCTGCGGCGCGCAGGAGCGGCGGCCACCCGGCCAAACGAACGTTTCAGGCCCTTCGCATTGCCGTCAACGATGAACTGCAGGCGTTTGAAGATGCCTTGACGTCGTTAATCGCCAGGTTGCATCCGGCAGGTGGACGTATGGCCGTGATTACTTTTCACTCCCTGGAAGATCGCATCGCGAAACGAACGCTTGATGCGTACTGCAAATCACCGGAACTTCCCCCCGGACTGCCGGTTATTCCGGAAGAGATGAAACCGTCCATGCAGTGGATCAACAAAAAACCGATCGTCCCCTCATCGGATGAGATTGAAATAAATCGCAGGGCAAGATCGGCAAGGTTACGTATTGCCGAGAAAATAAGGTAGAAGGAGGTCATCGATGAGAAACTTAGCAGAAAAGCCATATGTAAGAGAAGAACAGAGGGAAGTTCAAACGGTCCGAAGGCAGATCAGGAAGACATTTACACGCGCTGAAAAAGGTCTGCTCACATTGATTGGCGCTGCCATTGTTTTTTCAGCGATACTGATGGTCTCGAATTACGCAAGCATGTATACCCAGAACCAGGAAATATCACAATTGCAAAATGATATTAGTCAGCAACAGCAGTACAATGAAGGGCTTGAACACCAAGTGTCCGAATTGAGCGATCCGGAACGCATTCTGAATATCGCAGAGGAAAACGGAATGGAACTTAACGAGGATAATGTTCGTGTGCTGCAACCTTAAAGATTATACATATACGGGTGGTGGAAACGGTTGAAGCGGAAAGCGATTATTTACAGAGCCATCGTTCTTTTTGGCATTGCAGCTATCACCATTGCCGTATTAGGTGGGCGATTTTTATTCGTTCAATTTTCCGGGGAAATTGACGGTGTTGATTTAGAAGCGCTCGCGAGTGAAAGATGGACGAACGAGGAACCTCTGCACGGGGAGCGGGGGGGCATTTATACGGCGGATGGCGAAGAGGTTGCTGAAGAAGTGACGAGTTATACGGCTTACGCGATTATCGAAGACGGTTATGAAGAAGCCGTGGAAGATGCCGAGGCAACAGCTCGGGAACTCGCTCCTTTGATCGACATGGACGAAAATCGTTTATATAACATGCTTACAAGTGATCAATTCCAGGTGGAATTGGGCACAGGCGCCCGTCACCTTAGTTACGACGAAAGAGAAGACATCGAGGCCCTGGGCCTGGACGGCATTCATTTTCGAACGGAGCCTAGACGCTATTACCCGAATCAGGATTTTGCCTCCCACGTTCTCGGCTATTTCGACCGTGGTTTAAATGAGGCGGTGATGGGACTGGAAGCCCGTTTGGACCAGGATCTCGGTGGTGAAGAGGGGTCCATGAATTATCAGGTGTCCCGTGACGGCGTCCCCCTTCCCGGGCAAAATGAAGACATTCAGAATGCTTACGACGGCAATGATGTCCACCTGACCTTGAATGCCAATATTCAACTCGCCCTGGAACAATCGATGAATGCCGTGGAAGAAGAGTACGATCCCGAGCGCATGACCGCCATTGTGGCTCATGCAGAAACGGGGGCTGTTCTCGGGATGAGTAATCGCCCTTCCTTTAATCCGAATGAGTATGAAGATATCACAAACCATACGAACTTCGCGGTCGCCGATCATTATGAACCCGGCTCAACGATGAAAATGTTCACGATGGCAGCGGCTGTCGAAAGCGGAGATTACGACGGGGACGAAGAGTTCGAATCCGGGGAATACGATCCGGGTTACGATACGGTCATCAGCGATCACAATGACGGAGAGGGCTGGGGCACCATCACTTACGATGAAGCGGTGGAACGTTCCTCAAATGTAGGCTTATCCAAGTTAGTGAACGAAGAAATGGGAGCCGACACCTTTTATGCTGCCCTTGAACGCTTCGGTTTCGGAGAGGCCACCGGTATCGAACTTCCCCGTGAAGCGGAGGGCGTCATCACAGACAGTGAGCTCGATGCGATTTATACAGGGTTCGGACAAGCTTCGGCGGTTACACCTATTCAACAAATACAGGCAGCTACGGCCATTGCCAATAATGGCAGGATGATGTCCCCATATATCGTCGAGGAGATGGTCAACCCGAACGTCGCTGAAACCTATTATGAAAGTGAACCGGAAATCGCCGGGGAGCCTATTTCCGAAGACACAGCCGAAGAAGTGAGGGAACAACTCCAGGAAGCCGTCTACGGGGAAAATGCGACCGGTGGTGCCTTTCAGGTAGACGGAATTGATATTGCAGGTAAAACAGGCACCGCGCAAATCCCATCGGAAAACGGATATTTATCAGGGGAAAATCAAAACATTTATTCGTTTTTGGGCATGGCGCCGGCAGATGATCCGGAAGTTGTCATGTACGTCGCCGTCGATCGACCGAACCTGCCTGCCGACGAAGCCGGCACACAGCCAGTGTCGACGATATTCAACACCGTGATGCAGCAGAGTATGCAGTATTTTCGCATGCAGCCTGAAGAATCATTGAGCTCGGAAGAAAGGGAATCGCTGGATGCTGAAGGCATTGAACTGGAAGATGCCAGCGGCATGCGCACGGATAATGCCTCGGAGATGATTGCGGAACAAAATCTCGAACCCTTTATACTAGGAGAGGGACGTCGCATCGAGCAGCAGTATCCGTTTGCCGGAGAGCAGGTCATCGCCGGAGAGAATATCTTTCTTGTCAGTGACGATACGTGGGAGATGCCGGATATGACGGGGTGGTCGGCAAGAGATGTCGTTAAATTCAGCACGGCCACCGGCATGCATGTGGAACATGAGGGGACCGGATACGTGACGGATCAAAGTATGGAACCCGGGAGTGAAGCAGGGAGCCATGACTCGCTCACCGTTGCATTTGGCGAAAGTGATGAGGAATCAGATGACGAAAATTAGTTGCACTTATGCAGGATAAGAAAGTGGTTTATACTTTCTTACCTGCCAAGAAAGCGAATAATCGCTGCTTGTTCTTAAAGCCGTCGTACAAGCATAGATGTGAAAAGGAAGTATCTATCAGACGAGGTGGCCTTTCATGTCTAAAATTACGAAGACGCTTGTACGTCGGCGGTTGCTTTTCATATTGCTGGCCGGGGTGATCATAACCCTGGTGCTCGTTGTCAGACTCGGTTACGTGCAATTTTCACTGGGAGGCTGGTTGACGGAAGAAGCAGAGGAGTCATGGAGCCGGGATTTGCCTTTTGAAGCGGAACGGGGAGAAATTCTGGATCGTCATGGGGAAGTGTTGGCAACAAATGTAAGTGCCCCTTCCATCCTCGTCGTTCCGAGACAGATCGTCGATCCGGTGGAGACAGCCGAACAACTCGCAGATAGCCTGGAAGCCGAGGAGCAAGAGGTCTATGAACAGATTACTGAGGAAAGTTCGATGGTCCGGCTCACCCCTTTTGGACGCAAAATTGAACAGGAGGTCGCCTCGGAAGTACGTGAACAACGGTTGCCGGGCGTTTATATTGTCGAAGACAACAAGCGCCATTATCCTCACGGCGAACACCTTGCCCATGTGCTGGGATTTGCGGGGATTGACAATCAGGGACTTACCGGTGTGGAAAGATACTATGATGACTATTTGCAAGGGGAGAGCGGACACGTCTCTTTCTTTTCCGATGCCCAGGGACAACGGTTGCCGGGCATGGCCGATCAATATCAGGAACCGCAAAATGGCATGGACGCGCAGTTGACGATCGACAATCAGGTGCAGACGATCATCGAACGGGAGCTGGATAACGCCGAAGCTACGTATAACCCGGAAGGCGCGCTCGCGATTGCCATGGATCCCAACAATGGGGAAATTCTGGGCATGGCCAGTCGGCCCCATTACAATCCGGATGACTATCAGTCGGTCTCTCCGGAGATTTATGATCAAAACCGGCCGATATGGTCGACGTTTGAACCGGGTTCAACGTTCAAGATCATTACGTTGGCGTCTGCGCTGGAAGAGGATGAAGTGGACCTTGACAACGACCATTTTCATGATCCCGGCTATATTGAAGTCGCAGGCGAACGCTTGCGTTGCTGGAAAAAAGGCGGGCACGGGCAGCAAACGTATCTGGAAGTTGTCCAAAACTCCTGTAACCCGGGGTTTGTTTCGTTGGGAGAACGATTGGGAACGGAGACACTTTTCGATTATATCGATCAGTTTGGATTCGGGGAACAGACCGGGATCGATATGGAAGGAGAAGGGACCGGTATCCTTTTTGATGTAGAAGATGTCGGCCCGCTGGAGCGTTCCACGACCGCTTTCGGACAAGGGGTGTCCGTGACGCCTATCCAACAGGTCACCGCCATGGCTGCTGCAGTAAATGGCGGAACGCTTTACCAACCTTATGTAGCGAAGGACTGGCTTGAGCCCGAGAGCGGATCTGTCGTGGACAGCCAGACGCCCATCGCCCAAAGAGATGTGATCTCGGAAGAAACATCATCGGAAGTGCGCCGGGCACTGGAAAACGTCGTGGCGAGAGGGACCGGCGGAGGCGCGTTCGTTGATGGCTACCGTGTAGGCGGAAAAACGGGCACCGCCCAAAAAGCGCAAGGCGGTCGTTATTTGGAGAACAACCATATCGTCTCGTTTAACGGTTTTGCGCCTGCAGATGACCCTGAAATCGTCGTTTATGTTGCGATCGACAATCCTCAGGGTACGATGCAATTCGGCGGGGTCGTGACCGCTCCGATCGTCGGGCAAATCATGGAGGACAGCCTGGAGGCGATGGGGGTCCCGCGCCGAGACGAGCAAATTGAAAAGGAACTCACCTGGTCGGATCTCCCGTCTCTGGAGGTTCCGGATGTGACCGGGTTGACATTAAGAGAGTTGCATGATGCCAACTATCCGCTCGAGCTTGAAATAGAGGGCGAAGGGGAAGAAGTTTATCGCCAGTCCCCGGCAGCAGGCGAACGAGTGGAAGAGGGTTCAACGCTCAGATTGTACATGGGTGGGTGACAAAACGGACGATTCCGATTAAAATCATAAATGGAAGACCAGCCAGGGAATGTCTTGGCTGTTCTCTTATCGTCTGGAAGCGAAGGGAAGAGAAAAAATGTATCTGGATGAATGTGTGGCGGGTTTACTCGCTTATACCAAAACGAAAACAGGAAATCCGCCGATTTCTTCGGTGGAAATGGATTCCCGTCTCGTAAAGGCGGGGGCGTTGTTCGTCGCCCTGCGCGGATTTACGGTTGACGGTCATCACTACGTACGGGAGGCCGTGGAAAAGGGAGCGGCAGCAGTCGTCGCTGAAGAAGCTTTAGAGATCGATGTGCCTGTCATCGTCGTAACGGACACAAAACGGGCGCTCGCCCAAATGTCCAGCCGTTTTTACGGACGTCCCACCCATGATCTCAATATCATCGGTGTCACCGGGACGAATGGAAAGACGACGACCACGCACCTACTGGATGAAATTTTTCGGGAAGATGAAAGAAAAACAGGGTTGATTGGTACCCTCTACACGAAATATAATGACGAGGTGCTCGAAGCTAAACTGACGACCCCGGAGTCGGTACAGCTCCAGCAGACGTTTGCTGACATGAAAAAAGCGGATGTCACCGATGTGACGATGGAAGTATCCTCACACGCGTTGTCGCTCGGCAGAGTGCGGGGGACCGATTTTAATATCGCTGTTTTTACAAATCTCAGTACCGATCACCTGGACTATCACGAAACGATGGATGATTATAAACAGGCGAAGGGTCTCTTGTTTTCTCAGCTTGGCAACACTTATGATAAAGATTTAAGAGCGGCGATCATCAACAACGACGATCCCTATGCCCGTTACATGATGAGTGTCACGGGCGTGCCGATATTGACGTACGGTTTGCAAGCCGGCGCGGATGTTCGCGCTCGCGATCTGAACGCAGGTCCGACGGGTACCTTTTTTACCCTTGAGGTCGGCGGGGAATCACTGGATTTAAACCTGAAAATGATCGGCCGTTTTAGCGTCTATAATGCCCTGGCAGCAGCGGCAGCGGCGTATGTTTCCGGCGTTGCCCTGCCTACGATCAAGAAAAGTCTGGAATCCGCCCAGGCCATCCCGGGACGGTTTGAGCCCGTGGAAGAAGGACAGGATTTTGCGGTGATCGTCGACTATGCCCATACCTCCGACAGTCTGGATAATATTTTGCAAACGGTACGGGATTTAACGGCTCACAACGTTTACGTTGTCGTCGGTTGTGGCGGTGATCGCGATCGCACGAAGCGCCCCGAGATGGCGAGAATTGCCATCGAGTACGCCGATGAAGCGATCTTCACTTCCGATAATCCGCGCAGTGAAGATCCCGGCGCTATTCTTCGGGACATGGAAGCAGGCGTCGGCGCTCATACTTATCAAACGATCAGCGATCGCAGAGCAGCGATTCGTTATGCCGTCGACAAAGCAAAAAAGAAAGATGTCATCGTCATTGCCGGCAAAGGGCATGAACCCTATCAGGAAATTGAAGGTGTCTTTCATAGCTTTGATGATCGTGTTGAGGCGAAAGAGGCCATTCATGACCGCAGGGACCGTGAAACATAAGAATACCTGGGATGTAGGACCGGAAAGGAGTGAACGTCTTGAGTGAACCGTCAATTTTAATAGCCATTGTAGCATCCTTTGTTCTAAGCGTCCTCCTTTCCCCGTTGTTCATTCCGATGTTACATAGGCTGAAATTCGGGCAAAGCATTCGCGAGGAAGGCCCTGCCAGCCATCAGAAAAAGAGCGGGACACCGACGATGGGCGGCGTTGTCGTTCTCTTGTCGGTCGTCCTGTCCGTGTTTCTGGTCATTCCCTTTTTCACGGATCTGGATGTTAATTATCAAATATGGTTACTGTTACTCGTAACGGTGGCTTTCGGCATCGTGGGCTTTTTGGACGATTTTATTAAGGTGGTTTTAAAAAGAAATCTCGGTTTAAATTCAAAACAAAAGTTACTTGCCCAATTGCTCGTCGCCGTTATTTTCTATGTCGTTTTACGCCAGTATGAGTTTTCCACGGCAGTGGAGGTCCCGGGTCTTGGATTCAGCGTCGACATCGGCATTCTCTATTTATTGCTCGTCGCGGTCATGCTCGTGGGAGCATCGAATGCTGTCAACCTCACCGACGGCCTTGATGGCCTATTGGCCGGTACATCTGCCATTGCTTTCGGTGCCTATGCTGTGCTCGCCTGGAACGCAGATTTCCCGGAGGTGGCGATTTTTTGCGCCACCGTCGTCGGGGCCGTGCTTGGCTTTTTAGTCTTCAATGCCCACCCCGCGAAGGTGTTCATGGGGGATACCGGATCGCTGGCCCTCGGCGGGGCGATCGCCGCGGTGGCTATCATTACGAAAATGGAGATTCTCCTCATAATCATCGGCGGTGTTTTCGTCATCGAAACGCTGTCGGTGATCATTCAAGTGCTCGTCTATAAACTTAAAGGCAGGCGTGTATTCAAAATGAGTCCTTTGCACCATCATTATGAACTCTCGGGTTGGTCCGAGTGGAAAGTGGTCGTCGTTTTCTGGCTCCTTGCCATCGTTTTTGCGATCATCGGTGTGTATATAGAGGTGTGGGCCTTATGACAGATCCGCTGCTGGTGAATATAAAAAATGAAACCGTGCTCGTCCTCGGCTTTGCCAAAAGCGGCGAAGCGGCGGCCCGTTTGCTCGTCAAATACGGGGCCCGTGTCATCGTGAATGAAGCGAAGCCGAAAGAGGAGCTACAGGGAACCGAAGAACTGGAAGCTTTAGGCGTCACGTTTGTGACGGGCGGACATCCGTTGCAGCTGTTTACGGCCGACCGGATTCGTTTAATCGTCAAAAATCCGGGCATTCGCTACGATAATCCGGTGATCGAGGAAGGCTTGCACCGGAATATTCCCGTCGTTACGGAAGTCGAGCTTGCTTCCTGGCTCCTCAGGGGTACGATGCTTGCCATTACAGGTTCGAACGGAAAAACGACGACGACAAAAGTGATTCATGAAATGTTGCTTACTGATCAAAAAAGCGCGAAGCTGGCGGGAAATATCGGCTTGCCCTCCTGTGAAGTAGCCGATACAGTCCTGGAAAATGAATACATGGTGACGGAAGTGTCCAGTTTTCAATTGAAGGGAACCCTGCATTTTCGCCCGCACATCGCGGTTTTGCTCAACATCTTCGATGCCCACCTCGACTATCACGGCACGAGGGCCGACTATAATCACTCAAAAGCCCGCGTAGCCCATAATCTCACCGCTGATGACTATTTTGTCTATAATGCCGACGATGAGGTCGTTGCAGATATAGCGAGGAACAGCAAGGGGACAAACATCCCTTTTTCCGTGCACAGAAGGCTGTCACAGGGAGCCTCCCATGAAGGAGGCATCGTGTATTGGCATAATCAGGCGCTGCTTCACACCGATGACATTCTCCTCCCCGGCATCCACAACCTTGAAAATGTACTGGCCGCGCTAGCGGTGGCCAAGCTTGTCGGTGTATCTTTGGCCGCGATCAAACAAGTGCTTGGTACTTTCACAGGCGTTGAACATCGCCTGGAATTTGTGAAAGAACTAAACGGGCGAAAAGTTTATAACGATTCGAAAGCGACGAACATGCTTGCCACCTCCCGCGCCCTGGCAGCTTTCCGGGAGCCCATCGTCCTGATCGCGGGCGGGTTGGATCGCGGGAACGATTTTTCGTCATTGGCGAGCAGTTTTGCAAATGTGAAGGCGATGGTGACGTATGGCGAGACGAGCGACAAGCTCAAGGAAGCCGGAGCGCTCGCCGGTGTGCCCGTCATTAAAAGCACACAACACCTGGCAGAAGCGGTAAAGGAAGCTTATCCACTTACTGATAAAGAAGACATTCTCTTGTTTTCCCCGGCCTGTGCCAGTTGGGATCAGTTTAAAACCTTTGAGGAACGGGGCGATTGTTTCGTCAACGCGATTGAGCAGCTCGTCTAACTTCCAACCTCCAACCTCTCACTTCTAAAACGGACAAACCGTCATACGTATGAGTAGCACCCTTTCTATCTGAATGGGTGTGAATCGCGGGTGTGTGACGGGGTGAAGATGTGAAGGATAATAAACAAACGGTTGACGGAATTTTGCTGTTTTCCATTTGTGCACTGTTGATTATAGGTGTCATCATGGTATATAGCGCAAGCGCGGCCTGGGGGGAATACCGTTTCTCGGACCCTTATCATTTCGCCAAACGGCAACTGCTGTTTGCGGGAGCGGGCTGTATCGGGATGCTCATGATGATGCGCATCGGCTACTGGAGATGGCGTGACTATGTCCTTACGATTATTTTGCTCTGTTTCGGCCTGTTGATCCTCGTACTGATCCCGGGGGTGGGACTCATCCGTGGAGGGGCCCAGAGCTGGATAGGCGTCGGCGCCTTTTCGATTCAGCCATCTGAATTTATGAAGTTGGGGATGATCGTGTTTCTCGCCCATTGGCTCGCCGCGCGCCAACAACAAGTGACGAGCTTCCGCGCAGGCATGCTGCCGCTGCTCACCATTATATTTACGGCATTCGGCTTGATCATGCTGCAACCTGATCTTGGCACGGGAGCGGTGATGGTTGCGACATCGTTTATCATGCTTTTTATCGCCGGTGCCAAAAAAAGCCATTTTGCTTTTCTCGGAGCGATTGGAGCCGTCGCCTTCATCGGTTTAATCGCGTCTGCCCCGTACCGGATCGCCCGTATCACTTCCTTCTTTGATCCCTGGAGCGACCCGCTCGGGAGCGGTTTTCAAATTATCCAATCCCTCTATGCCATCGGTCCCGGCGGTTTATTCGGCATGGGATTCGGGGAAAGCAGGCAAAAATACTTTTATTTGCCCGAACCGCAAACGGACTTTATCTTTGCGGTTATAGCTGAAGAAGGCGGTTTTATCGCAGGTGCTGTCGTCGTCCTTTTATTCGGGATCATTATGTGGCGCGGCCTGCGCACGGCACTGCTTGCCCCGGACATGTTCGGGACCCTGCTTGCCGTTGGCATTATCGGGTTATTGTTTGTGCAAGTGTTGATTAATATCGGGGTGGTCATCGGGTTGTTTCCGGTGACGGGGATTACCTTGCCTTTACTCAGTTACGGCGGCTCTTCCCTTACACTCATGCTTATCGCCCTCGGTATACTGTTAAATATAAGCGCCCACACGAGAATAACCTAGCGCTCGGAGGTGAGAGAAAAGATGAAAGTTTTGGTCACAGGGGGAGGGACCGGGGGTCATATTTATCCCGCGCTTGCCATGATTAACGCGATCCGCGCGAAAGACCCCTCGGCCTCTTTTTTATATATAGGGACGGAAAATGGATTGGAAAATGATATCGTCCCCAAACATGATATTCCCTTTTCTACGATTGAGATCAGCGGTTTTAAAAGAAAACTGTCCTTTGAAAATGTGAGGACCGTTTGGCGCTTTTTGCAAGGAACCCGCCGGGCGAAACGACTCATACGTGACTTCCGGCCTGATGTCGCCCTCGGAACCGGCGGCTATGTCGCGGGCCCTGTCATGTATGCAGCGGCTAAAGCAGGGGTGCCAACGATTATTCATGAGCAAAACAGCATTCCCGGTCTTACGAACAAATTTCTGAGTCGCTATGCCACCAAGGTAGCGATTTCCTTTCAGGAAGCTGCGGATTATTTTCCGAACGATAAGACTGTTTTTACCGGCAACCCCCGGGCGTCTGAAGTGGCTCATGCGCAGAAAGCCAATATGGCTTCAACATTCGGCTTCAGGGAAAATCTTCCCATCGTTATGATCGTAGGCGGAAGCCGCGGGGCAAAACCCATCCACGATGCGTTTTTAGAGGCCTTGCCGCAATTATCCGACAAACACTGTCAATACTTATACATCACAGGAAGCGTTCATTATGATAAAGTGAAAGAAAGCATGTCCGATAGGGGAGATCATGCTCATATCGTCGTCCGGCCGTTTTTGCATGATATGCCCAATGTACTCGCCAGTGTCGATGCGGTCGTCAGCCGGGCCGGGGCGACGACGCTCGCGGAAATCACCGCCCTTGGCATTCCGTCTATCCTGATTCCCAGTCCATACGTCACGAAGAACCATCAGGAGATGAACGCCAGAGCCCTGGAAAATGTCGGTGCCGCGATCGTTCACAAAGAATCGGAATGGTCCGGAGATAAGCTCGAGGCGGATATCGAGGCGATTTTTCGGAAAGGCAAGGCAGCGGAAATGAAAAAAGCGGCAACAGCGCTGGCCGTTCCGGATGCCGCCGACAAACTGTATGATGTGATGACGTCTATTGCCAAATAGAGGAGGTTGGCTCGTTGGGAGAGCGAAAAGTAGTATCGGTTCATGAACGAATACCCGCTTTAAAAGAGCAACGAAAAAAACGGGCCAATCGCCGCCTCATTATTTCCCTGTCCATAATCTTTTTATTGATCGGCATTGTCGTCTATTTGCAATCTCCTTTAAGCCATGTGCAATCGATCGCCGTGGACGGCGTTGTCAGCGGCGAAGAGGAAGAAGTCGTTAACAGCAGTACCCTGGAAAGAGGCGAAAACATCTGGTCTGCCGATCTGCGGGCAGCAGAAGCAAGTATTGAAGAGAACCTCCCCTATGTCATGGAAGCGTCCGTTTCTCGTTCATTTCCCACAACCTTGCATATCGAAGTAGCTGAACACAATCGTGTGGCATATATGGAAGACGATGAAGAATACGTACCTGTATTCGCGAACGGGGAACGCGACCCCGAGCAAAGTCTGGAACAGCTGCCGGGCGATGCCCCCGTCCTTTATGGCTGGAGCGATGAAGGGCAGTTGGAGACATTTCTGTCCGAGTTGGAGGGGCTTACCGATGGCATCGTGAACCGGATATCGGAAGTGCACCCCCTGGATGAAGACCATGAACGGCTAGGTTTATATATGAATGACGGCATTGAGGTGGAGACGACTGTCAATCAATTCGCCGAAAACATGTCAGCATACCCGATTGTATCCGAAGAGCTCGACCCTGATGAGCCAGGCGTCTTACATATGAAAATGAGGCCTTATTTTGAAAATGAAGATACTGACGAGGAAGAAGATGCTTAAAGCCAAACGTGACGGGGTATAGCCTGGAAGGTAAGTCTTTTTATGGTTGGTTTTCCCCATGAATTGATCATTCTTTCGGGCTAACGGTTGAATTGTGGCGATTTTCGCTTTTCTCGAGGCTTAACTTGTTGTAAACTGAGACAAGAAACCTTTTTTAGCAGGTAAGAAAGTATAAACCACTTTCTTATCCTGCATAAGTGCAACTAAGGCCTATCGCTTTAAAGGCTTGGCGATAAGCCAAGTTTTCTAACAGTGGATAGTCCTTTATACAAGCTCATCAACACAGAGATACCGTAACCCAGATCAAAGATTCCCAAAGCTGTGAAACTATGAAATAAAACCAACCGCATGCCTCACATCGGCGTTCGTTGGATGAAAAAAGCGTGTTGATGTAGTCGCGGCTTTAAGGAATGGTGATGATCCGCTTTGCTGCGGTTACCTCCCGTCCGCACGGGCGCGCCCAATATAACGGGCAGAACATTATTGCAATAGGAGGTGCCATTCGTGGACAATAACGAGATTTATGTCAGTCTGGATGTTGGTACAACTGAAGTAAAAGTTATGATCGGTGAAATATCAGCAGGCATGCTCAATATCATCGGAGTGGGAACCGCTCCTTCAAACGGCATTAAAAAAGGGGCCGTTGTTGACATTGATGCCACTGTCAAATCTATCCGGCAAGCGGTTGAGAAAGCCGAAAGGATGGTTGGTGTCTCCATTAACCAAGTCGTGGTGGGCATTAACGGCAGTCATATACAATTGCAACCGTGTCACGGCATTGTCGCGGTTTCCAGCCCGCATAAGGAAATTACCCAGGAGGACATCGATCGGGTTATGGATGCGGCGCAAGTCGTCTCTATTCCGCGGGATCGGGAAGTTGTCGACATCGTGCCGAGTCAGTTCATCGTTGACGGCTATGATGAAATCAACGATCCCACGGGAATGATCGGCGTCCGTCTCGAAATGGAAGGGTTGCTCGTGAGTGGCTCAAAAACGGTTTTACATAACCTTTTGCGGTGTGTGGAAAGGGCCGATTTGGAAATCTCCGATATCTTTTTGCAGCCGTTGGCGGCAGGGGAAGTCTCTGTTTCCAGGGATGAACGTAACCTTGGAGTCGCATTGGTAGATATTGGTGGCAGTCAAACGACCATCTCAACGTTTAAAGATGGCTCATTGGTCACGTTGAATGTCGTTCCCATCGGCGGTGCGCATATTACAAATGATCTATCCGTCGGATTACGTGCGACCCAGGTTGAAGCGGAACGTGTGAAGGTTTCCCATGGACATGCGTATATCGATGACACTTCCGAAGAAGTATTGGCGGTCATACAGCCGATGGGCAGTCACGAACAGGAAGAGTACTCCCAGCGTGAGCTCGCGGAAATCATCGAGCCCAGAATGGAAGAGATCTATGAAATCGTTGCCGAGGAATTGTCGAGCATAGGCGATATCCCGGGTGGTGTCGTATTGACCGGCGGAACGGTGATGATGCCGGGTTCCCTGGAACTGGCCCGGGAAATGCTCGGCCGAAATATAAGGATGGCGATCCCTGATTACATCGGTGTAAGAGAACCGCGCTATACCAATGGCGTTGGACTCATTGAATTTGCCCACCTTCATGTTAAAATGAACCATATGGAAATGGTAGTTGCCACGAATGATGATGAAGAACAACCGCCGTTGCGTAAAGCAAGGAAAGCAGGAAAGCAACGGACTGATCAGGGAGAAGAGTCACCCGGAGTAAGGAAAAGAGTCCGCAGTTTTTTCAAAGTGTTCTTTGAATAATAACCGACACATAAGCTTGACAGATGAGGGGGACCCGAGATGTTAGAGTTTGAAATGGATATGGATCAACTCGCACAAATAAAAGTCATTGGGGTCGGGGGTGGTGGCTCCAACGCGGTCAATCGCATGATAGAAAACGGCCTCGAAGGCGTTGAATTTATCGCCGTAAATACGGATTCCCAGGCGTTGTCCCTCTCCCAGGCTGATACAAAGCTTCAGCTGGGCGGGAAATTGACACGTGGATTGGGTGCGGGGGCAAACCCCGATATCGGCAAAAAAGCTGCCGAGGAAAGTAAGGAGCAAATGGAAGAATCGCTCACCGGCGCGGATATGGTCTTCATCACGGCCGGTATGGGCGGGGGCACAGGAACAGGTGCCGCCCCTGTGATCGCCGAAGTCGCCAAAGAAATCGGCGCGTTAACGGTAGGTGTCGTCACCCGCCCGTTTACTTTTGAAGGAAAAAAACGATCGACCCATGCGACGGATGGGATTGCCAGCCTTAAGGAGAAAGTGGATACACTGATTGTGATTCCAAATGACCGTTTGCTGGAAATCGTCGATAAAAGCACGCCGATGCTGGAAGCGTTTCGTGAAGCCGATAATGTCCTCAGACAAGGTGTCCAGGGGATATCGGATTTAATCGCGACACCCGGGCTCATCAACCTGGATTTTGCCGATGTGAAAACGATCATGAGTGAAAAAGGTTCCGCGCTCATGGGCATTGGTATCGCAACCGGCGAAAGCCGGGCGGGAGAAGCGGCTAAAAAAGCCATCTCAAGTCCGTTGCTGGAAACGTCGGTAGACGGGGCGCAAGGGGTATTAATGAACATAACGGGCGGGTCAGACCTAAGCCTGTTCGAAGTCCATGAAGCCGCGGAAATTGTATCGGAAGCATCGGACCCAGATGTCAATATGATTTTCGGGTCCGTCATCAATGAAAATTTGAAAGATGAAGTGTTGGTCACTGTTATCGCGACCGGGTTTGATGACGGAGCGGAGAAAAAAGCCCGCGGCAATCAACGACAGGGCGGGCAAAGGCGGACAAGCCCGCAACAACCCGAACCACAGCAGCGTCCGCAAGCCGCGAGCCAACCTTCCTTCGATGAAGAGCCACCGGAACGGCCGAGCTCGAATCAAGAAGAGGAGCAGGAATCGATTGATATTCCGGCGTTTTTACGGAATCGCCGACGCCGTCGCTAATAAGGAAAAAGAAAAACCCAAGCGGGCTTTCCCGCTTGGGTTTTTTTCGGCGTGCGCTCGTTCTCCCCCGCCGCAAAGGGACTCGACAGATTTTTATCAAATCAATGAAAATCAGTGTGAGACGACCACTAATAAAGTGACATACTTCGAATGCCATCACAATTATACTGGTAGAAAGAGCGAATGGATGATTGAGCAAAGGGGGGAGTCAGAGTGTTTTGACGTTATACATAGATATCATCTATTTATTAAACACGATCGTGACCGCCTGCTTGCTTTATATGACGGCAAAATGGATTGGCTATGAGATAAAAAAAGGGCGCCTGTTCATCGCTGCCGCCTGCTCAAGTCTGCCATTGTTTATGTGGTTAACCCCGTACGGGGACTGGTTGCTGCATCCGTTAATCCAGGGCTTTATTTGTTTGGGCACGATTCTGTTGGCCTTCGGATTTCAAACGTTTACGCGTTTTGGCAAAACCGTTGTGTTGTTTTATTTTATATCCTGGCTCTCCGGTGGTGCGGTCATGGCCATGGCCATGTTCTGGCAAACGTCTGAACTTTTGGACGTGTGGCAATCCTCGTCGCGCTGGGTTCTCTTTGATGATATGCACGGATTGCTCGTCCTATCCACGTTACCCGTGATCATCGTGTTTGCGGAATTAAGCAAACGAATCATTAAGCTGGAAAAGAAAACTTTCACCCAGTTTGCCGATGTAGTAATCAAAATGGATGAAAAGAGTGAGAAAGTACAGGCGACAGCACTGATCGATACCGGCAATCAATTGCGTGATCCGATTTCGCAGGCGTCTGTTTTACTCGCTGAAGTCCGTTTATTTAAGCCCCTCCTGTCAAACGAGGAATGGACGGCGATGAGCGAATGGCTGAATTCTCACGGCAGCCGAGGTGCTATGAAATGGGAAGAACGAATGAAACTGATTCCGTATCGAAGTGTCGGCCGCGAACATGGCTTTATTTTTGCCGTTCAGGCTTCTGAAGTGGTTATTAGGCAACAGGGACGACAACAGCGTCACAAAAATGTATTGATCGGCTTTGAAAACCGCGGGCTATCGGCAGAAGGGCGCTTTCAATGTATTGCGCCGCCTGACTTGCTTCCGAGCAGTCAAGACACGGAAGCGTCGGTCTCATAATGATGAAGAAAGGGGATTAATGTTTTGTGGAAAAGAATAAAATTTAAATGGCTGAAGCGGTGGTATAAATTCCTCGCCTTTTTAGGCATAAAATCAGAGGGGATTTACTATATCGGCGGGAGCGAAGCATTGCCTCCGCCGCTCTCGAAAGAAGAAGAAGCGAAGTTGCTCGCGCAATTGCCCGACGGGGACCCGGAGGTCCGCAGCATCCTGATCGAACGCAATCTTCGCCTCGTCGTCTATATCGCCCGGAAATTCGAGAACACGGGAATCAATATCGAAGATTTAATCAGCATCGGGACGATTGGACTGATCAAGGGGGTGAATACGTTTAATCCGGAAAAAAAGATTAAGCTCGCCACCTACGCGTCCCGGTGTATTGAAAATGAAATTTTGATGTATTTGCGCAGAAACAATAAAACCCGTTATGAAATCTCTTTTGATGAACCGCTGAATGTCGATTGGGATGGCAATGAATTGTTGCTCTCGGATGTGATGGGCACGAGTGAAGATATTACCACACGGGGCATGGAAGATAAAGTGGACAAATCGCTGCTGCGGCGGGCATTAAAAACGCTGAATCCCCGGGAAAAGCAAATCATGGAACTCCGTTTCGGGCTCGCCGGCCAAAAGGAGAAAACGCAAAAAGACGTGGCCGATATGCTCGGGATTTCCCAATCGTATATTTCCCGTCTGGAGAAACGGATTATCCGCCGCTTGAAAAAAGAATTTAATAAAATGGTGTAAAAGAAAAAAGGCTTATAACAGGGTTTTTTTCCATATCAGCTCCCTTCCACACCCAAAAACGGAGGTACGGCTACGCATATTTTTTCTGTGCACGGACATACTGAGCGTGTAAGCAGGAGGAATTGTGGTTCTTTCGTAAGCCACCGTGGGAGGGAAGACATGACACGCAACAAAGTAGAGATCTGCGGTGTGGATACATCGAAACTGCCCGTCTTAAAAAATGAGGAGATGCGCGTTTTATTCGAACGTTTGCAGTCCGGTGACGAGATGGCGAGAGAAACTTTGGTGAATGGCAATTTGCGACTGGTGCTTAGTGTTATTCAAAGGTTCAACAATCGAGGCGAGTTTGTTGATGATTTGTTTCAGGTTGGCTGTATCGGTTTGATGAAGAGCATCGACAATTTCGATCTCAGCCATAACGTGAAGTTTTCTACTTATGCTGTACCCATGATTATTGGTGAAATCCGCCGTTACTTACGTGACAACAATCCGATCAGGGTATCCCGATCTCTCCGTGATACGGCTTACAAAGCCTTGCAAGTGCGTGACCGTCTCATGTCGGAGAAGAACCGGGCGACCGAACCTACGGTACAAGAGATAGCAAAGGAATTGGAGATTCCGAAAGAAGATATCGTTTTTGCCCTGGACGCGATCCAGGATCCGGTGTCACTGTTTGAACCGATTTATAACGATGGTGGTGACCCCATCTATGTCATGGATCAGGTGAGCGATGACAAGGTGAGCGATAAAAGCTGGATAGAACATATCGCCCTTGAAGAAGCGATGGTACGCTTAAACGAGCGGGAAAAAAAGATTCTGGACATGCGCTTTTATCAGGGAAAAACACAAATGGAAGTGGCCGAGGAGATCGGCATCTCCCAGGCACAAGTCTCCCGCCTCGAAAAAGCGGCGGTCCAACAAATGAATAAACATACGCAATAACTCCGGGCCTCCCGGAGTTTTTTAATAGGGGCGCACGTTTATCTGCGAAATTGTCATCCGGGACAGAGATAAACGGTTGTCTTGAAACATATAAATGTGAGAAGAGAAGGATCAGGTTATTAGGGAGGCGCCTAACATGCTGAAAATCACCGATCTGCAATCGAAAGAAGTGGTGAACGTTCAGACCGGAAAAAGACTGGGTTCTTTGGGGGATGTGGACATAAACTTGACGACCGGGGCTATCGATTACCTGATTATCACGGGGGCCGGGCGTTTGTTGGGGATGTTCGGACGTGATGATGAGGTGATTATTCCCTGGCAGCAAATCGCCAAAATCGGAACGGATGTCATTCTCGTGTATGTATACGGGACGGAAGAGAGTTTTCATCAATAACTATCGAATATGAAGTAAAGTGTGCTAAAATAAAAGTAACACACGAACCAGAGGCAGGCCTTTTATGAAAAACGAACCTTTTGCCCTTTGTGAGCAACGAACACATCTAAAGCTGCAGACGCAAGAACATGTGCAGGCGGGATTTACAACCCGGCTCGGGGGTGAATCCGCCCCTCCTTATAACGAAGCCAACTATGGGCTTCACGTCGGCGACGATGAAGAAAAGGTGCTGGCTAACCGGGAGCGCCTTGCCGACAGGCTCAATCTCCCGCTCACGCGCACGGTTTTTGCCGAGCAAGTCCACGGCAATGCGGTTACGAAAGTCGCTGAAAACGATGGCGGCCGGGGTGCTCATTCGCTTCATACCGTGATCCCCGGCACGGATGGGCTCTATACGAGCACGAAAAATCTATACTTGCTGACGCTCTTTGCCGATTGTGTTCCTCTATACTTTTTCGATCGCCGGCAAACGCTCGTTGGCATTGCCCACGCAGGCTGGCAAGGGACCGCGGCCAATATCGGAGCGGAAATGGTTCGGCGCTGGGTGGAAGTTGAATATGTGTCGGCTGAAGACATCGAAGTGATCATCGGCCCCTCCATCGGTCCGGAGACTTATGAAGTGGATGAGAAGGTGGTTTCAGCGCTCGATAAGGTTTTACCTTCCGGCAAAAAGCCGTGGAAGCAAACAGTTACTGACCGTTATACTGTCGATTTAAAAGAGGCGAACGCTCTCTTGCTTGAACGAGCGGGCATCAGGCGTGAGAGCATGGCCATAAGTAACGCATGCACGTATACGAATCAGGAACTTTTTTTCTCACACCGGCGCGCAGGTGGAAAAACGGGTCGTATGCTGGGGTATATAGGGTTGAACAGGGAGTGACAACGGTGGACGTAAAGGCAAATTACGAAGAAGTGCTGGATAAAGTGGCCGCCGCGTGCACACGTTCGGGGCGTAACCCCGAAGACGTCACCGTTGTGGTCGTCACGAAATATGTATCCCCCGAACGTGTAGAGAAAGCGATTGCGGCCGGGGTCGAACATTTCGGAGAGAGCCGGAGCGAAGGCTTGGCGGCTAAGCTAACAGCCGTCGAAACCCCTGTCCATTGGCATTTTATCGGGCGGCTGCAGAGCCGGAAAGTTAAAGAAGTCGTTCATGAGTGTGACGTTATTCATTCTCTGGACCGTCTGTCGCTGGCCAGGGAAATCAATAAACGCTATAAGCGGGAAAAGCCAATCCCCTGCATGGTGCAGGTGAACGTCTCCGGTGAGGAAACGAAAGCAGGCGTGACGCCTGCTGAATTGGAATCATTCGTACGTTCACTTTCCTCCTGCGAGCATATTCAAGTCGCGGGACTCATGACGATGGCCCCGCATGTGGAAGATCCGGAAGATGTACGACCTTATTTTAAACAGTTGCACTCCCTGCGCGCTCACATTCAGAACTTGCATTTGCCCCACGCCCCCTGTCATCATCTTTCCATGGGCATGTCCAATGATTATGAACAGGCGGTCGAGGAAGGGGCCACTTTCATCCGGTTAGGGACAAGCATCGTCGGCAGTGAAGTCAGTCATGGATAGAGAGGGGTGAAGGGAGAGGACGATGGGCTTAAAATCTCGATTCAAACGTTTTTTTGATTTTGAAGATGAGTATTACGACGAAGATGTGGACGTGTCGGCTAATGAGAGTGGGCGTGATCAGCAAGGGAAAAATGTGGTCAGCTTGCAAAGCGTCCAACAGTCTGCGAAGATGGTTTTAATCGAACCGCGTACGTATGATGAGGCCCAGGAGGTCGCGGATCATCTGAAAAATCGTCGCTCGGTGATTATTAACATGCAACGCATTCCCAGCGACCAGGCCAAAAGAATCGTCGATTTCCTGAGCGGGACGGTGTACGCGATAGCCGGGGATATCCAGAAGATCGGTACGAGCACGTTTTTATGCACGCCGGATAATGTCGATGTGAGCGGCGCGATTTCCGAATTCCTCCACTACGAACAGGCCGAGTGGTAGACATTCGGGTGAATTGAAGAAAAAGAGGTGAGAGGCGTATGCACATGATTGGTCAAATGTTAATGATGGGACTTAATTTATACTCGTTTGCCGTTTTAATTTATGTACTTTCCAGCTGGATTCCGAATTTACGGGAGTCGAACTTCGGGCAAATGCTCGGAACGATCGTTGAACCATATTTAGAGCCTTTCCGTAAGATTATTCCTTCCATTGGAATGATTGATATTTCCCCGATTGTGGCCATCATCGCTCTGCAATTTGCGAGCACCGGCGTCGCCGCAATTTTCTTCTAAAAGGGCCGGGAGCAAAATGGATATATATCAACACTTTCGAAAAGAAGAAATTCCGTTTATCCAGCAGGTGGAAGACTGGAAAACAAACGTGGGCACGATGTATGAGGCAAAATTAAGCAACTTTTTGGATCCGCGGGAACGAGACATTGTCGCCGCCGTTGTCGGCCAGGATGACACGGTTAACGTTGCTTTTTTTGGAGGAGTGGCCGCAGCCGAAAGACAACGGGCCCTTCTCTACCCCTTTTATGAACATGCCGAAGAGGACCGCTTTCAGGTTGAATTGTTCGAAGTCGATTACGACCGTAAATTCGCAAACATCCAACACCGCGATTTGCTCGGTGCGCTCACCTCGCTGGGCGTCAAACGGGAGCTTTTCGGTGACATCACGGTGACGAACGAGGTTCTGCAATTTTTCGTCGCCGAAGAAATCGGAGACTTCGTTCGCCTGAACCTGACAAAAACCGGAAACATGCCTCTGGCATTGCGCTCACAGCCTCTGGCAAAGGCGGTGCGTACAGAAGAACATTGGCAGGAAGACGCCGGATTTGTCTCTTCGTTGCGTCTCGATGTTGTCATCGCCGCGATATATCATCTCCCTCGTGCAAAAGTAAAACCGTACATAGAGAGGGAACGGGTGAAACTGAACTGGAAGGTCGTTGATCAGCCGGGCACGCTGGTAACAGAAGGCGATGTCATTTCTGTTCGCGGCAAGGGGAGAAGTAAACTGATAGCGGTCGAGGAGCGTTCGCGTAAAGGGCGACTGCGGATTGTTTATGGTCGGAAAAGATTATAGTAAAATTACTCGCGGAGGTGTAAAACATTGTCATTAACCCCGGTGGATATTCATAACAAACAATTTACAAAAGCGTTTCGCGGCTATGATGAAGATGAAGTGAACGAATTTCTCGATCAGGTCATTAAGGACTTCGAGAACGCGATTCGGGAGAAAAATGAACTGTCTGAGAAGGTCAACGATTTGGAGGAGAGGTTGAACCATTTTTCGAACATAGAAGAGACGTTGAACAAGTCCATCTACGTGGCCCAGGAATCGGCCGAAGACGTCAAACGCAGCGCGCAAAAAGAATCACAACTCATCATTCGCGAATCGGAAAAGAACGCCGATCGCATCGTCAACGACGCGCTCGCGAAATCCCGAAAGATCGCCATGGAAATCGAAGAGCTCAAAAAACAGGCTTCTGTGTACAGAATGCGCTTTAAAATGTTGATCGAGTCGCAAATGGAAATGCTTAATGATGAACAGTGGGACAATCTGGCCGATTCCCTTGAAGAGATGGAAGAGACCCCTCCATCTGCCTATCATGAATCGGAACAGACATCGGAGACGTGAAAGACGCGTTCACTTGACGGCAGAGAAAATCTGCCATATAATTTCTGCAAAAGTAAACAGAATGTGACGACAGGGACAGTAGTCAAGAGAACGGCTGCCAAGCGAATCGGGGATGGTGAGAGCCCGATCAGTCGCCTTGATGAAGATCACCCTCGAGCACCGGATTGAAATAACCAGAGTAAATACCGGCGGCCATCAAACGTTAATTGATCCGAGCGGCGTGCATCGTTGGCGCCAACAGGGTGGTACCGCGGGTGAACCTCGTCCCTAATTAGGGATGGGGTTTTTTAATGTTATAAAGGAGGAGCACGCATGAATTACAAGAAAACATTGCTCATGCCGAAAACGAATTTTCCCATGCGAGGGAAACTACCTACCCAGGAGCCGAAACGGCAGGAAGACTGGGAAGACAAACATCTATATGAACAGCTTACCGAAAAAAATGCGAATCGGCCCCTGTTCGTCTTGCATGACGGACCGATTTATGCGAACGGGGATATTCATGTCGGCCACGCCCTCAATCGGATTTTAAAGGATATCATCGTTCGCCACCGTTCCATGGATGGCTTTAATGCCCCGTATATCCCCGGATGGGACGCCCATGGCTTGCCGATTGAAACGGCTTTGACGAAGACGAAAAAAATCGATCGCAAAAAGATGACAGTGGCGGAGTTTCGCCAGGCGTGTGAAGATTATGCCTGGGACCAGCTCGAGAATCAGCGTGAACAGTTTAAACGTCTCGGCATGATCGGGGATTGGGAAAATCCCTACGTGACCTTGACGCCCGAGTTCGAAGCGAATCAAATTCGCGTCTTCGGTGAAATGGCGAAGCAGGGCCATGTCTATCAGGGGAAACGACCGGTGTATTGGTCGCCATCGTCCGAATCTGCCCTTGCCGAAGCGGAAATTGAATACCATGACAAGCGTTCTCCTTCCATTTATGTCGCTTTCACGGTGACGGATGGAAAAGGCGTACTGGAAGCGGGCGACAACATCATAATCTGGACGACGACGCCCTGGACGATTCCGGGTAATTTAGGGATCTCTGTACACCCCGAGTCTGACTATAGTGTTTTCCGGTATGAAGGCAAACGGTATGTCGTCGCCAGCAAACTGTATGAAACAGTCACCGAAGAACTCGGCTGGCAAGAAACTGAAGTCCTTACAATCGTCAAAGGGGAAAAGCTTGAATATGTCGTGACGAGGCATCCTTTTTATGAACGCGATTCGCTCGTCATGACCGGAGAGCATGTGACGCTCGATGCCGGAACCGGGGCCGTCCATACCGCGCCCGGTCACGGGGAAGAAGACTTTTTCATCGGGGGAGAATACGGCCTTGAGGCACTTTCACCCGTTGACGATAAAGGGGTTTTTACCGAGGAAGCGCCCGGTTTCGAAGGTGTCTTTTATGATAAGGCGAATAAAATGATTACGGAAACGCTTGAGGAAAACGACGCCCTTTTGAAACTTGAATTTATGACCCACTCATACCCCCATGATTGGCGGACGAAAAAACCGGTCATTTACCGGGCCACGAAACAATGGTTTATCTCCATCGACAATATGAGGGAAGATTTGCTTGAAGCGGTTGGGCGCGTGAACTGGCAGCCGAAATGGGGAGAAACGAGGCTGTATAACATGATTCGCGACCGCGGGGACTGGTGTATTTCCAGACAGCGCTCATGGGGCGTGCCGATCCCGGTCTTTTATGCCGAAGACGGCACGGCGATCGTTGAAGACGAAACGGTCGATCACGTTGCCCAGTTGTTTAGAAAACACGGATCCAACATCTGGTTCGACTGGGAGACGAAGGATTTACTGCCGGATGGCTTTACGTCAAGCCATAGTCCCGGCGGCACATTCACGCGGGAGATGGATATCATGGATGTCTGGTTTGATTCCGGGTCCACCCATGAAGGCGTCCTGGCTGAACGGGAAGACGCCCGGCGGCCGGCGGATCTTTATCTGGAAGGGTCTGACCAATACCGGGGCTGGTTTAATTCATCCCTGATTACCGGCGTTGCGGTGACAGGCGATGCGCCGTATAAAAAAATCCTGAGCCATGGCTTTACGATGGACGGGGAAGGCCAGAAAATGTCGAAATCCCTCGGAAATGTCATCGACCCTCTCGATGTCATGAAGCAAATGGGTGCCGATATTTTACGGTTGTGGGCTGGATCGGTGGATTTTCAGGCCGATGTGCGCCTATCTGATGATATTTTGAAGCAGGTTTCGGAAAACTACCGGAAAGTGCGCAATACCCTGCGGTTTCTGCTCGGCAATCTGGCTGATTTTGATCCTGCGACCGATCGCGTTCCCGTTCACGAACTGCAGGACATGGACCTGTATATGCTTGAGTGCTTAAACGATGTTATTGAACGGGCCCAGGAAGGCTATCGCGAGTACGTATTCAGCCACGCGTATTCAGCCATTCACCATTTTTGCGCCGTCGAATTGAGTGCTTTTTATATGGATGTGGCCAAAGACTTGTTGTATTGCGATCATGTTGATGACCCGCGGCGTCGTTCATTGCAAACGGTCATGTACGACATGCTCGTGGCGATGACGAAGCTGATCGCACCGATCACGCCGCATACGGCTGAAGAAACGTGGGAGTATATTGCGGGGGCCGACACCGAGTTTGTACAACTTGCCGATATGCCTGAACCCGCGGTCATCGAAAACCGTGAAGAGCTTAAACAGCGCTGGGAAACCTTGCTTGCCGTGCGCAACGATGTGCTTAAGGCTTTGGAAACGGCCCGGGAGGAAAAAGTGATCGGAAAATCACTGGAAGCGAAAGTGACCATCGCCGTCACCGAACCCGTTTATCATTTGCTTCTTGAGCTCGAGCAACCGGAGAAGTTATTTATCGTCTCCCAGGTAGAGGTGCAAAAAAGCGAAACGGTTCCCGAAGGGCATAGCGCTATCGTGGACGTTGAGACGGCGACGGGTGAGACATGTGCGCGCTGTTGGCATGTGAAAGAGGACGTTGGCGTTGATGCGGAACACCCGGAATTGTGCGGGCGCTGTTTAGCGGTTGTCGCGACATATGATCTCGCCGATCTGGAAGCTTAACCAGTCATCGCTGCGGGTAAACCCTCTCTTTTCATCAGAAGCTAAGAAGGCGGGATGAAGGGAGAGGGAGTGTAAGCGATGACCGATAAAGAGGCAGCGATCCAATGGCTTTATGAACGAAGGTCGGAACTGGAAAATCAGGTGGCGATTAAAAATCAGGACAGCCGGGACAATGAATTGTCCGTGTATGACAATCACCCGGCAGACTCGGCCGATATTTTCTATGAAGCGAGCAAGGATAAAGCTTTACGAAACCACCGGAACCACGAGTACGCGGAGGTTATGCACGCCCTTGATAAGGTGAGGCAGGGCACGTACGGTGTTTGTGAAGCAACAGGCGAACAGATTTCCGCTGAACGTCTCCGCGCACATCCTGCCGCCCGCACGCAGAGTCAAAACAGAGGCGCTGACGGCGGCCCTCATTTTTTCGTGGATCCTCCTTCGAATGAAGCGAGTCCATCGGCAAACCATGAAATGTACGTGAATGGGGATGGCGCCCTCGATGGCACGGATATGTGGGAGGCGCTCATGAATACGACAGAAGATGATGGCTATCGGGAAACGGCAACGACTGATTTTTGGGTTGAGCAGGCACCTGGTTATACGGAGGATATGGAGCGATTTCTGTCGACAGGCATAGAGGGCTTCACCGGGAATGACCATGTGGGCTTTTCCCGTAATGAGGATTATTACGCGCTTATGGATGAAGAGGAGAATGGGCGGTTATGAGCCGCCTTTTCTTTTCGCTGATTGTATCTCATTAAAAGGAGCGAACAATGTGATTGCCATTTATTATCTTCTGGCCATTGTGATCATTGGTCTCGATCAATTCACGAAATGGCTGGTAGCGGCTTATATGGAGATTGGAGAATCGATCCCGGTGATCGATGGTGTTTTACATATCACCTCGCATCGCAACGAGGGTGCGGCGTTTGGCATCCTGCAGGGCCAGATGTGGTTGTTTTTTATCGTGACGATTGTCGTCGTCATCGGTGTCGTCTATTTTATGCAGAAAATGGGGAGACAAAGCGTGTGGATCGGCATGCCGCTTGGCATATTGCTCGGCGGAACGATCGGAAACTTTATCGATCGCCTGTTTCACGGGGAAGTCATTGATTTTATCGATGTTTATATCGGGACGTATAGCTTTCCCATTTTTAATGTTGCCGATTCTGCCCTCACCGTTGGGATCATCCTGCTGATTGGAAAGATGTTTCTCGATGAGCGCCGGGAGAAAAAGAAGAAGGAGAAAGCCGATGAATCCTAGCACATTCACCGTTATGGAAGGAGAGGACAACGAAAGGATCGATCAGCGATTGGCCAGGGATATGGACGTCTCGCGAACGGCGATTCAGCAATGGATCACGAGCGGTGATGTCCAAGTGAACGGTAAAGAAATAAAAAGCAACTATAAATGTCGAACCGGTGATATCATTGAGGTCGTCCCGCCGCCGGAAGCCTCTCCTTTAACGGCACAACCTGAGGCGATCCCCCTTGATATACGCTATGAAGATGACGACGTACTCGTCGTGAACAAGGAACGGGGTATGGTCGTTCACCCTGCTGCCGGTCATGCTTCAGGTACGCTTGTCAACGCCCTCCTTCATCATACGGATGCCTTGTCGGATGTGAACGGGGCATTACGGCCGGGCATCGTACACCGCCTTGACAAGGATACGAGCGGGCTCATCGTCGTGGCTAAAACGAACGATGCTCACGAACACCTCGCGAAACAGTTGCAGACACGATCCTTAACCCGGTTATATATAGCGCTTGTGCATGGAAATGTAAGTCACGATGAAGGCACCATCGAAGCCCCGATCGGGAGGGACCAGCAACAGCGCCAAAAAATGGCGGTTACCAACGTTAACGCCAAGGAGGCCGTCACCCACTTTTCGGTTTTGGAGCGATTTAGCGAGCATACGCTCGTCCGCTGCCGTCTTGAAACAGGTCGTACCCATCAGATACGTGTCCATATGACCTACATCGGGCACTCCCTCGTGGCTGATCCGAAATATGGACGTTCGCGTTCGTCGCCGCTTGCAGGTCAGGCCCTCCACGCAGAGACGCTCGCATTCATCCATCCCCGCCAGCAGGAAAAACGGACGCTAACGGCATCTCTGCCCGCTGACATGCAAGCGTTGCTAGATAACTTGCGGTCGGGCTAAAGTGTTTTTCGTCCCTCACGTCGCATCTATCCCTGCTTCAAAGGTACGACAAAGCGCTTCCTTTCCCTTAAAAGCGTCCGTTCCTAATTCTGGGCTCGATAAAATTCGTCAATCCCCGTTGACATCCTCATTCTTTTCTGTAATAATAAATACAATTAAATAACTGACCTTTAACACAGTCCCGTGAGGCTGAGAAGGTATCCGGAGCGCTCGAACGCCAGAGCACTCGTATGTCTGTAAGACTGGAAACCCCTCTTGTCCCGCGCGGATAAGTGGGGTTTTTCATGTTCGCAGGTAAGAAAGTATAAACCACTTTCTTATCCTGCATAAGCGCAACTAAATTGGAGGTGGGCAAATGGAAAAAGAACAAACACTGTTGGATGAAGACGCGATCCGACGAGCCCTTACGCGCATCTCACACGAGATGATTGAAAAGAACAAGGGGATGGAGCAATGCATTTTGCTCGGCATTCGTACGCGGGGATATCCGTTGGCGAAACGGTTGGCGGACAATCTCAAACACATTGAAGACATCGACTTGCCCGTGGGCAGCGTCGACATCACCCTTTATCGCGACGACCTGGAAAAAAAACAAGCGGATCCCGAGATTCATGAGCTGGATTTACCCGTTTCGATTGAAGGACGGAAAATTATCCTCGTCGATGATGTCCTCTATACAGGCCGTACGGTGCGCGCGGCGATGGATGCCTTGATGGACAAAGGCCGACCGAGCCAAATCCAGCTCGCCGTGCTCATCGATCGGGGTCACCGGGAGCTGCCGATCCGCCCGGACTATATAGGGAAGAATGTCCCAACCTCGCGCTCGGAAGTGATTCGCGTCCTGTTTGCGAACAGCGACAACGTCGATAAAGTAAGTATCATCCAAACAGAATAGAGACGTCCTCTTTAAAACAGTCCCGTGAGGCTGATAAGAGGAATCCGGCATGGACATCTGCTATGCATATGTGCTGCAGAAAAAAGGCGTGCCGGCCTCCTCTTTGTCACGGGCAAAGAGGTTTTTTATGGGCTAGACATCCAAAGAAGGAGGCATTGATTCGTGGCAAAAACAAACGCAGTCCTCGACGTACATGAAAGACCCGCCTGGAGTAAATGGCTCGTGCTCAGTCTACAGCATTTATTCGCCATGTTCGGTGCGACGATTCTCGTACCGATCCTGACAGGCTTAAGCCCCTCGATTGCATTGATCGCAAGCGGCTTAGGGACGCTATCTTATTTAATCGTGACGCGCGGGCAGATTCCGGCCTATATCGGTTCTTCTTTCGCTTTTATTTTCCCGTTAATCGCCGCGATGTCCTTTGGTGGGCCCGCTGCCGTGATGCTCGGAACGTTTACGGCCGGTGTCGTTTACGGTTTGACGGCCGTTTTGCTCAAGCTCTTTGGCGTTGGCTGGCTCATGCGCCTGTTGCCGCCGATTGTCGTCGGCCCCGTCATTATGGTTATCGGGCTGGGACTCGCGTCCACGGCCATCGATATGGCGATGAATTTCAATGAAGACCTTGGCGAATACGTGGACAGTGCCAGGCATTTCAGTGTCGCTCTCGCCACGCTCGCGATCACGATCATAACATCCATTTTTTTCAAGGGTTTTCTCAGTGTCATCCCGATTCTGATCGGGCTGATAGGTGGATACATCATTGCGTTTATGGCAGGGATTGTTGATTTTTCCCCCGTCGTTGCGGCACCGTGGTTTCACATTCCCGATTTCGCCATTCCGTTTGTGACCGTCTCACCGATGTGGTCAATGACCGTCATCATTATTATGGCTCCCATTGCCCTCGTAACGATGGCCGAGCATATAGGTGATCAAATGGTGTTAAGTAAAGTCGTGGGGAGAAACTTTCTGCGTCGACCGGGCTTGCACCGTTCGTTGCTCGGCGATGGCGTGGCCTCGGTTATGGCTGCGCTTGTCGGTGGTCCCCCCAATACAACCTATGGTGAAAATATCGGCGTGCTCGCGATCACGAGAGTCTACAGTGTGTTCGTCATTGGCGGCGCGGCTGTTCTCGCGATCTTATTCGGGTTTTCCGGGAAGATCGAAGCCTTGATCGCCAGCATCCCGGACGCTGTCATGGGCGGGGTATCGATTCTACTTTTTGGCATTATCGCCTCTGCCGGTTTACGCCTCATGATTGAAAATGAGCTTGATATGGGTGATAAACGCAATCTCGTCATCGCGGCAACGATTCTGGTGATCGGGATAGGCGGGGCTTTCATAGAAATCACCGAATTTCTGGAAATTCCCGCGATGGCCCTCGCTACGATTATCGGAATGATTTTACACGCCGTATTGCCCAACAAACCGGTGGCTTATGGAAATGGCCAGTTGTTCGCGAGTCTGGACGATGAAAAAACGACAACGGAGGTGGAGTAAGATGAATCATTTTACAACGGTTGAGCACTTGTCCGCGTCAACGATTCATGCATTGCTGCAAGAAGCGACGCTGTTTAAGGAAGGGAAAACGTGGATGTCTAGTGGTGCCCCCCTGATTGCCAATCTTTTTTATGAGCCCAGTACGCGCACGAAACTTTCTTTCGAAGTGGCGCAAAGACGTCTCGGCTTCCAGCTGCTCGATGTCGACGCCGAGACCTCCAGCATTCAAAAAGGGGAATCGTTATACGACACAGTGAGAACGTTGCAGGCGCTCGGCGCGTCCGCTGTCGTCGTCAGACATTCCGACCAACGCTTTTATGAACAACTGAAGGATATTTCGATCCCGGTGATTAATGCCGGTGATGGCCATGGAGAACACCCATCGCAATGCCTTTTGGATGTCATGACGATTAAGGAAGAGTTCAAGTCGTTGGCCGATGTTAACGTGGCCGTGATAGGGGATGTCTATCATAGCCGCGTCGCCCGCTCCAACGTGCAGGTGCTTAAGCGCCTGGGCGCGAACGTGATGCTGGCAGGGCCCGACGATTGGGTGAATGCTCCGGAACTTGGCTGCGAGCGGGTATCTATGGAGAGGGCGGTAACGACGGCCGATGTCGTCATGCTCCTGCGCGTCCAGCACGAGCGTCACACAAAAGATGGCAGAAAAGATGCCGCTGACTACCATGAACAATACGGATTAACGCTGGAAAGGGAAAAAAGAATGAAGCCGGGAGCGATCATTATGCACCCCGGCCCCTTCAACCGCGGGGTTGAGATTGCTTCTGAACTCGTGGAAGCCCCACGCTCGCGGATTTTTAAACAAATGGAAAACGGGGTCTACGCCCGGATGGCGATTTTAAAATATGTATGTGCGCCGGCGGCTGAATTTATGGCGCACTCTCGCGAACCCATAAAGGAGATGATTTAAATGCCAAGACGTAACGATATCGAGAAAGTGCTTGTCCTCGGCTCCGGACCGATTATTATCGGCCAGGCGGCAGAGTTCGATTATTCCGGCACCCAGGCGTGTCAGGCCTTAAAAGAAGAAGGGTATGAAACGGTGCTCATCAATTCAAACCCGGCGACGATCATGACCGATACCAATATGGCGGACACCGTCTATATTGAACCGCTCACGTTTGAATTTGTGAGCCGTATCATCCGCCAGGAACGTCCGGACGGTCTGATTGCCACCATGGGCGGGCAGACGGGGTTGAATTTGGCGATGGAATTGTATGGCGAAGGCGTGTTGGAACAATTCGGCGTCGAACTGCTCGGCACGGATTTGGACGCGATACGCGAAGCAGAAGATCGTGACGCCTTCCGCTCATTAATGTATAAACTCGGCCAACCCGTTCCCGCGAGCGACATCGTTCATTCGCTGGAGGAAGGCGAGGCATTTTTGGAAAAAATCGGTTTGCCCGTGATCGTCCGGCCCGCTTATACGCTTGGCGGCACCGGCGGCGGCCTCGTCGATACGTGGGAGCAATTCCGCGACATCCTGGAAACCGGGCTGGCGAATAGCCCCGTGCATCAGTGTCTCGTGGAAAAAAGCATCGCCGGCATGAAAGAAATGGAGTATGAAGTGATCCGCGATGCCAATGACGACGTGATGATCGTCTGTGACATGGAAAATATCGATCCCGTCGGCATCCATACCGGCGACTCGATCGTAGTTGCGCCGAGCCAAACGTTAAGGGAGCGTGATCAGAAACGGCTCCGGGACGCATCCCTGACGATCGTTCGCGCCCTCGGCATCGAAGGCGGCTGTAACGTTCAGTTTGCCCAGGCCCCTGATAGCGATGATTACTATGTCATCGAAGTGAATCCGCGCGTAAGCCGATCGTCGGCACTTGCGTCCAAGGCGACCGGCTACCCGATCGCGAAAGTGGCGGCAAAAATCGCGGTCGGCTATCATTTGCAAGAGTTAAAAGCCAATGTGGAACCGAGCCTCGATTACATCGTTACGAAAATCCCGCGCTGGCCGTTTGATAAGTTCGCGTCCGCCCATCGCAAACTGGGGACACAAATGAAAGCGACCGGTGAAGTCATGGCCATCGGCCGTACGTTCGGAGAATCGCTCTTAAAAGGCATACGTTCCCTTGATACGAAAGAAAATCACTTGCTCGTCGACGATTATCAGGCCAGCAGTGCTGAAACATTGGAAGAGAGATGGAAAAAGGCTGATGATGAACGGCTGTACGCCGTCACGGAAGGGTTTCGCCGCGGATATAGCGTTGAGGCTATCCACGCTGCAACCGCCATCGACCGTTTCTTCCTTGAGCATATGGAAACGCTCGTGCGTTTCCATGAAAAACTCGCGGACGATCCCTGGAGTGAAGCGCTACTGGAAGAGGCAAAAAAGAACGGATTTTCCGATCAACAAATCGCGAAACTTTGGGATACAACCGAAGCACGGGTTCGTAACTTCAAAACAGAAAACGGAATCGTTCCCGGGTTTAAAATGGTCGACACATTTTCGGATGATCGCGAACCGCAAACGCCGTATTTTTACAGCACGTATGAAGAAGAAAACGAATCCGCGAAAAGCGACAAACCGTCCGTGCTTGTGCTCGGCTCCGGTCCGATCCGCATCGGGCAGGGGATCGAATTCGATTATGCCACTGTTCATACGGTGTGGGCGATTCAGGAAGCCGGTTATGAATCGATCATCATGAACAACAATCCGGAGACCGTCTCCACCGATTTCAGCGTTTCCGATAAATTATACTTCGAGCCGCTCACGGTGGAAGAAGTCCTTAACGTGGTGAATCTGGAACAACCGGAAGGCGTTGTCGTGCAATTCGGGGGCCAGACGGCTATTAACCTTGCCGAGGAACTCGCTAAAGCGGGTGTGCCGATTCTCGGCACGTCGCTGGAGGATATGGATCGCGCCGAGGATCGGGATAAGTTCGAGCAGGCGTTAAAACAACTGGATGTGCCGATGCCGCCGGGAAAAACGGCAACGTCTGAGAATGAGGCCGTGGAAGCCGCCGATGAGCTCGGCTATCCGGTGCTCGTCCGTCCTTCCTATGTCCTGGGCGGGCGCGCGATGGAAATCGTCGATAATCGAGAAGAACTCAAGCATTATATGGCAGAGGCCGTTCATGTGCATTCGGAACATCCGGTGTTGATCGACCGTTATTTTTACGGAAAAGAGATTGAAGTCGATGCCATTTCCGACGGTGAAAACGTCTTTATTCCGGGCATGATGGAGCATATCGAACGGGCAGGCGTCCATTCCGGCGATTCCATCGCCGTTTATCCTCCCCGTTCCCTTTCGGACAAAGTAAAACAGAAAGTGATTGCACAGACCGAGCAGCTTGCGAAAGGATTAAACATCGTAGGGCTTTTGAATATCCAGTTTGTCCTGTATGAAGATGACGTGTATGTCATTGAAGTCAACCCGCGGGCAAGCCGAACCGTGCCTTTTCTGAGCAAAATGACGGGCGTGCCGATGGCGCAAATCGCGACGCGCGTGATCCTCGGTGAAACATTGCCACGCCTGGGCTATCGCGATCTGTATCACCCGGAACCCGACCGGGTAGCGGTGAAAGCGCCGGTCTTTTCCTTTACGAAACTGCGTCGCGTTGATATCCATCTCGGACCGGAAATGAAATCAACCGGCGAGGTGCTCGGGCGTGATCTGACGCTGGAAAAAGCCTTGTACAAAGGGCTTGTAGCTTCCGGGATGAACATCCCGCGTCAGGGTCAGGTCCTGTTTACCATCGCCGATAAGGACAAGGGAGAAGCCGTGAAGCTGGCGTCCCGTTATGAGCGACTCGGCTTTCAAATTATGGCCACGAAAGGGACGGCCGCCTTTTTACAGGAACGAGGTATTCGCGTGCAAGAAGTGCGCAAAATCGGCGAAGGGTCCCCGGATATTGCCGAACTCATTCGTGAAGGGGGCGCACAGCTCGTCATCAACACGTTAACGAAAGGGAAACAACCCGCCCGCGATGGCTTTCGCATTCGCCGGGAAGCGGTGGAACATGAAATCGTCTGTTTAACGTCGATGGATACCGCCTTTGCGCTCCTGCACGTACTGGAGATGATGTCGTTCGCCACCGAACCGGTACCCGCGCTGCAAGGCGTGAACCCGGAGGAGAAGGTGACATTATGAAAAATGAAAAGATGCTGATCGTCGATAATAGGCTGATTGCCGCCGGGACGTATGAAATGACGTTAGCGGGGACGTTGGTGAGTGAGATCAGTCGGCCGGGTGCTTTTTTGCACGTAGCCGTTCCGGGGGAGGACCTCGTGTTACGGCGGCCAATCAGTATCGCTTCTGTCGATCATGAAGGGGGCAGCTGTACGCTAATTTTTAAAGACGTGGGTGCAGGAACCGAGCGTCTTGCCCGTTGTCATCCGGGAGATCGTGTAGATGTACTCGGCCCCCTTGGTCAGCAGGGATTTCCTGTAGATGAGCCTTATGCGGCCGATGACGTGCTTCTCATCGGCGGCGGGGTAGGGGTGCCACCGCTCTATTACGCCGCGTGTGAATTGGCAGGCCGGGGTGTTTCGGTATCTGTCATCCTCGGGTTTCAGACGACATCGGCCATCTTTTATGAAGAGCAGTTTCGCGAGCTCCCCGGGTGTGATGTGCGTATCATGACTGATGATGGCAGTTATGGCCAGAAAGGCACGGTCATTGAAGCGTTCGAAGAACGCGGGAAACGACCGGATTGGCTGTTTTCCTGTGGGCCGCGCGGGATGTTGCGTGCGGTGGAAAAGGCGGGCATGCATCCGCATACGAAAGGATATGTATCTCTCGAAGAGCGCATGGGTTGTGGCGTCGGCGTCTGTCTTGCCTGTGTCTGCGAAACCGAAGACCGTTCGTCTTATCGAAAAATTTGTCGGGACGGTCCCGTATTTCCCTTTAAGGAGGTGCTGTTATGATGAGAGATCCGCGTCTGGAAGTGACATTGCCCGGGTTGCCGATGAAAAATCCGCTCATGCCCGCTTCCGGCTGTTTTGCCTTTGGCCGTGAATATGCCGAGCTGTATGACTTGAACGAGTTGGGCGCCATCGCTATAAAGGGGACGACCGGCACTGCCCGGCTTGGCAATCCGACACCGCGCGTCGCGGAAACGCCTTCGGGAATGCTGAACGCGATCGGATTGCAAAACCCGGGGGCCAAAGGGGTGCGCGATGAAGAGCTTCCATTTTTGGAGACTTATGACGTGCCTGTGCTCGCCAATGTCTCCGGGTCCAGGCCCGAGGAGTATGTAGATGTTGTGAAAACGTTGACGGACGCGCCAAATGTGGGCGCTTTTGAGTTGAACATTTCTTGTCCGAACGTCAAGGAAGGCGGCATTCATTTCGGCACGGACCCGGCGGCTGCTGCTGAGCTTACGAAAGAAGTAAAACGCGTGAGCACCAAACCGGTGTACGTAAAATTATCCCCCAATGTCACGGATGTTACGGCGATCGCTCGTGCGGTTGAAGGGGCGGGGGCTGATGGCCTGTCCTTGATCAACACCCTTCTCGGTACGCGTATCGACTGGGAAACGAGAAAACCCGTGCTCGCCAATGAAAAGGGCGGACTTTCCGGCCCGGCCATCAAACCGATCGCTTTACGGATGATTTATGATGTGCGCCAGGTGACAGATCTTCCGATTATCGGCATGGGCGGCATTCAATCCACCGAAGATGTGATTGAATTTATGCTGGCAGGCGTGGATGCCGTCGCGGTCGGCACAGCCAATTTTTCAAACCCGTTCGCCTGTCCGAATATCATCCGTGAGCTTCCGGCTTGGCTGGAGCGCTTGGGTGTCGAGCATATCAGGCATTTGCGGGGTCAAGGAGAAGCTGCGGTATGAGGCCACTTTTTATCGCACTGGATATGGCAACAAAAAAAGAAGCATTGACGTTCCTCGATGGCTTTCACGACGAGCGGCCGGCCGTGAAAGTGGGGATGGAATTGTTTTACGCGTCAGGACCGGTGATCGTTGAAGAGCTTAAGGCACGGGGGCATACCGTTTTTCTCGACCTGAAATGTCATGACATACCGAAAACTGTCGAACGGACGATGCAAACGCTGGCAAACCTGGGTGTTGACCTCGTCACGCTCCACGCCTCCGGCGGGAAAGCGATGATGGAAGCAGCTAAAGAAGGGTTGGAAACAGGCGCCCCGCCGGGAACAACGGCTCCCCGATGTGTCGCTGTCACAGCCCTCACCAGTCTTTCGGAAAAGCAAATGCAGACAGAACTGTTAATAGAACGGCGGCTCGAAGATACGGTTCTCCATTTTACGGACATGGCTGTGCGATCGGGTTTGGACGGTGTCGTCTGTTCGGTTAACGAAGTCCAACGGATAAGGGGAGCATTTGGGGAAGGCGTTTATACTGTCACGCCGGGCATACAGCTGGCTGAAACCAATTCGGACGATCAAAAACGGGCGGCAACTCCGGTTGAGGCACGGCAAGCAGGAAGTAACGCCATCGTCGTCGGCCGCGCGATTACAACGAGCCCCGAGCCGCTGAAAACTTATGACACGATTTTCAAAGAATGGACGGGATACAGTTATGGATAAAAAAACGGCAATCGCCAGCGAGTTATTAACGATAGGCGCTGTGTCTCTGCAACCGAACGACCCGTTCACTTGGTCCTCGGGACTGAAAGCGCCCATCTATTGTGATAACCGCTTAACGTTATCATCCCCCTCTTTCCGTACAAAATTGGCCGAAGCTTTTACTAGCAAAATTCTTCGTCGCTTCCCGGAAACAGAAGTAGTCGCGGGCACGGCA
The DNA here is from genome assembly GCF_900100185.1 of Natribacillus halophilus. GTDB lineage: Bacteria > Bacillota > Bacilli > Bacillales > Marinococcaceae > Natribacillus > Natribacillus halophilus. Next base: position 144,181 of record NZ_FNEN01000004.1, read on the forward strand.
ACCGCAGGTATACCGCACGCAGCACTGGTGGCTGACCGCTTGGAGTTGCCGATGGTGTACGTACGCGGTAAGGCAAAAGGACATGGGAAACAGAATCTCATCGAAGGCGACGTTCGTGGTGGGCAAAAAGTCGTCGTGATTGAAGACTTGGTATCTACCGGCAACAGCGCCATCGAAGCGACCAAAGCCCTTGAAGCGGCCGGCGCCGACGTTTTAGGCATCGTCGCGATTTTCTCCTACGGACTTGTGATCGGTGGACGCAATCTTGCTGAGGCGAATGTGCACCTGGAAACACTTACGGATTTCGATGCCCTCATTACGGCGTCCATTCATAACGGCGTGATCGCCGAAGAGGACCTGGAAGGGATCCGGACCTGGCAGCAGGACCCGGAAGCGTGGGGTAGCCGTAAATTTGGCGAAGTGCCAGAATAAGAGTGAAAAGCGCCAGAATACGAAAGAAAAGCGCCAGAATATGTCCAAAAAGCGCCAGAATATCACGGCAAAGTGCCAGATTATCTTCTCGCCTGTCCCTCATAGATGGCAGGCGAAAGCTTAGCTGGCTTTTATTTTATTTGATTCTTCATCACTTCCGAGATCGTGTGCAATGCCTCGGATGTCTTACGGTGGGTTTCTTCGATCTTCGATAGACGTACGCTCGTATCGATCTGGGTGGATTCGAGGTTCCCGATGCGACGGGTGTGTTCCTTTTGGTTCATCTCTATGTTTTCCATCCGCTGATCCATGCTATCAAACCGCTGATCGATCTGCTCGAACCGTTCATCGATCTGCTCAAACCGTTGATCAATCTGCTCGAATCGTTCATCAATCTTACTAAACTGCTCTAACATCAGTTTTCTGGTATCGGTCATTAATTGAAAGAGCTGCTTAAAATCATGATCGTTCGTCGCCATTTTGGCTCACCACCTTTCCTTTCTATCATTTTACCATACTTTCAACGAAAAGCGATTGGGCGCGAACGGTTTCCGGGAACACATCTCCTGTTTGAGGGTCCATACCATCGGCTAAAGAAAACTTGGCTTATCGCCAAGCCTGGCGAAAGCCTTAGTTGCACTTATGCAGGTTAAGAAGTGGTTTATACTTTCTTACCTGCTAAAAAACGAAGGTCTCCCCAAAGACCTTCGCTTTCCATCCGTATCTTTTATTCACTTTTCCTGATAAAACGATTGACCGTGAGGGCGATCGCCCCGTCTCCGGTCACGTTACAGCCGGTCCCGAGGCTGTCCTGGGCCATGTACAGGGCGATCATTAAGCCGACAGCCGCTTCACCGAAACCGAGCATCGACGTCAATAGTCCGGATGCTGCGATAATCGCGCCGCCTGGCACCCCGGGAGCGGCGATCATGATAACGCCAAGGCCGAGAATAAACGGAAAGATGAGTCCAAATGTTGGTGATGCCAGCTCTCCGAGCATCATCATGACGGTCATGGACGCCATCGTAATCGTGATCGTACTGCCGGCAAGGTGAATATTCGCCCCTAGCGGCACGATCGCATCCGCCATGGCAGGGTTGACATTGTTTTTCTTCGTCTGTTCGGTTGTGACCGGAATCGTCGCAGTGCTGGACACCGTACCGATGCCTGTAAAATAAGCAGGTAACATCGTTTTGATCAGGCTGAACGGATTTCGCCCCGTGAGTCCGCCCGCGATCGAGAAAGCGCCGATCAGGTAGATCCAATGGGTCGCTAATGCCAGTAAAAGCACGAGGCCAAAAGAGGCCAGCGTTTCCCAAACGGTTCCCTCGGCGGATAATTCAGCGAAAATACTCGCGATATAAAACGGCAAAACCGGAATAACGACGACCCAGAGCAATTTTTCAATGATCGTTTTGCCTTCATCAAAAATAGATTTTAACGTTTGCGCATTCGTTTTCGCAATACCGATACCGAAAATAAAAGAAGTGATGAGCGCTGTGATGATGGGCAGTGCGGGTTCGATTTCCAGTTCAAACAGGGCGGAAAGTCCATTTTCATCTTGAATCATAGGCGCGGATTCATCGATGAATATCGGAAGGATGAGGGTCGCGATGATAAAAGCCATGATGCCCGCGACAACCGTCGACCCGTAAGCAATGCCACCGGTTAAACCGAGCAATTTGCCGGAATCTTTTCCCATGCTGCTCACGCCGCTCGTGATAAAAAAGATAATGATAAACGGAACGATGTATTCAAGAAATTGTCCGAAGATCAACTGGAACGTCATAATATATTCCATGATCGCTTCATTGACGAGCAAGCCAATGATGATCCCCGCGATAATGCCTACTACGAGTTTTAAAATAAGCTTCATGTAGCGACCTCCCATGCATTTTCCAAAGATTTAAAACATTGCCGGTGAGCTTTTTATATGTATCGCCTCCTGAATTGGAATGTTCAGGTAAATTATACAACGAACAGGAGGGTTAGGGAAGAAAAAAAGTCACACATCGGCCTTGAATATGAGCAAAGACATGAAGAGTGGTCGAAGTGCCGATATAAAAAAACCGCCCGCGTCCTCTCACGCTGGGCGGTCTTTCCTACTGTCGCAAAGCCCGCACCGTCTCACCTTCCGGCGTCACAAATACGGTTTTTTGCTCATCATAGGTGACGAAGCCGGGTTTGGCTCCGTTTGGCTTTCGCACGTGGCGAATGAGCGTGTAGTCGACGGGGACGGACCCCGATTCACGGGCTTTCGAGTAATAGGCGGCGATTTGTGCGGCTTCCGACAATGTGTCGTCCGAGAAGTCTTCGGCGCGGATGACGACGTGGGAACCGGGAATGTTTTTCGTGTGCAGCCACGTGTCGGTTCGTCGCGCGAGCCGGCCTGTCAAGTATTCGTTTTGCTTGTTGTTTTTGCCGACGAGAATTTCGATGCCTTCGCTTGATTCATACTGGTCGAGGGCCGGTTTATGGTTTTTCTTTTTTCGTTTTTTCGTGCTTTTGGCTTTCAAATAGCCGCCTTCTTCCAGTTCGTCGCGGATTTCGGCGATGTCCTTGGCTTCGATGCTATCCAACTGTTGCAGGAGGCTATCGAAATATTCGATTTCACGATGCGCGTTTCGTCGCTGTTTTTCCACGGCTTTGCGGGCATTTTTGGCTTTGTTGTAGCGGTGAAAATAAGCCTGGGCATTGTCGGCCGCCGTCTTTTCCGGATCGAGGTCGATCTGAATCGTCGGCGCCTGTTCATCGTAGTAATCGGTGACTTCCGCAACACTGTCTCCGGGGCGGATCGTATGCATATGCGCGGTGAGCAGTTCTCCCAGCTTTTGATTTTCCAGGCCTTCTTCCGCACTTTCAGCCGTTTCTTTTAGTTTTTCCAGCTTTTTCTCATTTTTATCGCGGTGATTACGGATAAACCTTTCGAGGTCGAAGGCTTGCTGTTTGATGCGGTCGCGGTCGGCTTTGCCTTCGTAGAACGCGTAGATCATGTCGTTGCTGCTGTCGAATGTTTTCTTTTCACCGTCGACATGCGTGAGGTCGATAACGTGAAAAAACTCTTTTTTGGCGTCGCGCACGATCGTTGGCTGCAGCTCAAATCGCTTCATCGCCTCCATGACCTGTAAAAAGCCATTGACGAGCCGTTCCCGTTGGCCGATACTGGCCCGATGCACGATTTCTTTGGCGAGAAGGGGCGACATGCCGGTGAAATTTTGAAAAAGTTGCCGGTCGAGTTTCCCCTGATTAAAATCGAGCGTCCTCAGCACCGTCTCTTCCGTTGCCTCCAAAGCATTCCGTTTTCCCTGATCCGGCGGCGCTTCATACGTACGCCCCGGCAAAAGGGTACGATAACGGTTGATGGAGGGCGGAACATGTTTCATACAGTCTACGATCCTGTCTTCCTTATCGATGAGCAGCAAGTTGCTGTGCTTGCCCATCAGCTCTACGACGAGACGTTTATTTTCACGGTCGCCGATTTCGTTCGTGCCTTCAATATGCAGCGTCGCGATCCGTTCGAGTCCGTCCTGTTCGATGGCACGCACAAATCCGCCTTCGAGATTTTTTCGCAGCATCCGGCAAAACATCGGCGGTTCGGCAGGACCTTCGCCCATGCCGGGACTAAAGTGCAGGCGGGCAAAACTCGGGTGTATGGAAAATAAAATCGTATGGTTGCGCCCGCCTGCACGAACGGTCAGATAAATATCCGTCGTCGTCGGCTGTTTTATTTTGGTTACTCGTCCGCCTGTAAGCGTTTCCTGCCATTCATGGAGAACGGCACGCAGGACGAATCCGTCATAAGACATGGCACTCCCCCTTTCCGGGCATTAACAGTATAGCATGTTTGCCCCACTTGCTGAATAGGATGAATGAGAAGTCCAGGCTGTGGGGTGTAAGAAGAGATGAAATGGCATCAAATCGATCCTTATGCGTTGTACAAGTCTTTAAATACCGATATTGGCACGGGCTTAGACGAACGGGAAGCCGGGCGCCGCCTGCAAAAACATGGGCCCAATCAATTACTGGAAGAGACGAGGACGCCTTGGCCGATCCTTTTTCTCGAACAGTTCAAGGATTTTATGGTCTTGATTCTGCTCGTGGCGACGTTCATTTCCGGGTTGCTCGGGGAATATATAGATGCGCTAGTCATTATCGGCATCGTCATCGTCAACGCCCTCCTCGGCTTTGCCCAGGAGCGGAAAGCGGAACGTTCATTGCATGCGCTCAAGGAATTGTCGGCGCCGGAAGTGACTGTTTTACGGGCAGGCAAATGGCAAAGCATCCCGTCGACGGAAGCGGTTCCCGGCGATGTCATTCAATTGGACAATGGTGATCGCATCAGCGCGGATGTTCGTCTCGTGGAAACGATGCGGCTCGCCATAGAAGAATCCTCACTCACGGGCGAATCGCTGCCGTCTGAAAAAGACGCCCTTGCACTCGCAGACGATTCAATTCCCCTCGCCGACCAGCACAACATGGCTTTTGCAGGCACGATGGTGAGCCGCGGCCGGGGTAAAGGGGTGATCGTCGAAACGGGCATGAAAACGGAAATGGGCAAAATCGCCCATTTACTGCAGTCGACGGAAACGATGATGACCCCTCTGCAGCGAAGACTCGATCAATTAGGAAAGATTTTGATCATCGGCGCGCTCTTGCTCACAGCGCTCGTCGTATTCCTCGGGATCATCCAGGGCCAACCGATGTATCAAATGTTTCTCGCTGGTGTATCGTTGGCGGTGGCGGCGATTCCTGAAGGATTACCGGCTATTGTCACCGTGGCCCTCGCCCTCGGCGTCCAACGGATGATTCGCCACAAAGCGATTGTCAGGCGTCTCCCCGCCGTGGAAACCCTGGGCTGCGCGTCGGTGATTTGTTCGGATAAAACCGGGACGTTAACGAGAAATGATATGACCGTGACCAAACTTTGGACGTTCGCAGAGGAATGGGACGTCGCGGGAGAAGGGCTCGATGCCACATTTTCCCGCGCTCAGAAAGCGTCCAGTCCCACTGAGAGCAAGGATGTCCACGCTTTACTTTACAATGGTCTGCTTTGTAACAATGCGGAAATGATCCGGGAAGATATGTCCAGGCATTCGCAACTGCAAAAGCACGGGGACGTGGAACTGAATGGGGAACCGACCGAATCGGCGCTTTTGCTGGCCGCGGCCCGGGCAGGACTATTCCCGGAAGAGGCAGAGCAAACCTATAAACGTCTCGATGAAGTGCCTTTTGATTCCTCGAGAAAGCGAATGACCGTCATAGTCAAAGACCGGCACGGTCATCGTTATGTCGTGACGAAAGGCGCCCCCGATGTTTTAATATCCAAGTGTACGAGCGCGCGCGTAAACGGCGAGACCCGTCCGCTCACGGAAGCGATGATCGCGGATTGGAACCAGACGGTCTCGCGTATGGCGAAACAAGCCTTGCGGACGATCGCGATCGCAGTCAAGCCCCTTCCCGGGAGCGGGAGTTATCAAGCGACCGATGTTGAAAATGAGATGACCTTGATCGGCTTGCAGGCGATGATGGACCCTCCCCGTTCCGATGTGAAAGAAGCGATCGAACAGTGCCGGGAAGCAGGCATCAAGACGGTGATGATTACCGGAGACCATGTTGAAACGGCGCGAGCGGTAGCCCTCGATCTTAATATGTTGCCGACTCACGGTGAAGTGATGTCCGGTCAACAACTGGATGCCCTGGATGATCATGAGCTGCAAGCGCTAATCGGGAAAACTTATGTGTTTGCGCGCGTATCGCCTGAGCATAAACTCCGCATTGTCAAAGCCATCCAGCAAAATGGGCACGTCGTGGCGATGACCGGTGACGGCGTGAACGACGCGCCTGCGTTAAAAGCCGCGGACATTGGCGTGGCGATGGGGAAAACCGGTACCGATGTGGCTAAAGAAGCATCCGCCCTAGTGCTCGCGGACGATAAATTTTCAACCATTAAAGCGGCCATTGAAGAAGGACGGAATATCTATGATAACATACGAAAGTTTATCCGCTATATGCTCGCCTCCAATGTCGGGGAAATTCTCGTCATGTTGTTCGCGCTTTTACTTGGACTGCCGCTGCCACTCGTCGCGATTCAAATCCTCTGGATTAATCTCGTCACCGATGGCCTGCCGGCCATGGCACTCGGCGTCGATCGCGCCGAAAGCGATGTGATGAAACGGGCTCCCCGCGATCCGCGGGAAGGAGTTTTTGCCCGCGGCCTCGGGAGCAAGGTGATGACACGGGGGTTGCTCATCGGCCTCGTCTCTCTTGCTGCATTTGTCATTACCCTGTACGGCACGGGCATCCCGGAACTGACACACGCGCAAACGGTCGCTTTCACGACGCTCGTCATGGCGCAACTCATTCATGTTTTTGATTGCCGCAGCGAATATTCCGTTTTCCACCGCTCTCCCTTTAGCAATAAACCATTGTTACTCGCGGTCCTGTCATCAGTCATTTTAATGTTGGCCGTCATTTACGTACCGATGTTGCAACCGATTTTTTACACGACGGCGCTTTATGTCAATGATTGGCTGTTAATCCTTGCCCTTGCCGCCCTTCCGACGGTTGCCCTCGGTTGGTCGGGATTGCGAAAATAAAAAAAGTTCAGGAGCCTCCCGCCAGAAGCAGGGGGCTCTTTACTGTGGGGCGAACCGACCCTTGTTGTCAGCGCTTAAATTGTTTAAAATAATAGGAGTGGACGGTGATGAACGATGGTGACGAGTATGACCGGTTACGGCTCCGCAGAAGAAGCCGTTGGCGAAGAACGACTAAACATTGAAATGAAGAGCGTGAATCATCGCTTTCTCGAGATTCAGTTTCAGTTGCCGGCGGCTCTCCGCGCCCGGGAAGAAGAGGCCCGCAAGATCGTTAACGACAAAGTGGCGAGAGGCAAGGTGGAGATTATCGTCACTCATACCGGTGGTCTGGGCAGAAAGAAAAGTGTACGAACCGATTGGGATCTGGTGCAGCAATACTTACAGGAAGCCAGGCATTTTCAACATTTGGATGCGTTTGACGGAAAACTATCCCTTAGCGACTTTCTTCTCGATCCGAATATCGTTTCCATTCATGAAGAGACAACAGAAAATGACGAGGCTGCGCGCGCGTTCATGAGAGCACTGGAAACTGCGAGCAGGCGATTAACCGAGATGAGAAGTGAAGAAGGCCAGCTGCTTTTGGAGGATGTCAACAGCCGCTTGCAGCATATTTCGCAATCACTGGAGGCGTTGCACGAGCATATTCCCCGTGTGCAGAAACGTTACCAGGAGCGTCTGGAAAAGCGTATGAAGGCGCTCGCCGAAAACGTCGATGAAGAACGTTTGTTGACCGAAGTCGCCGCCTTTGCCGAGAAAAGTGATGTGACCGAAGAGTTGGTTCGCCTGAAATCGCATGTCAAACAGTTCAGAGAGACGTTGGCAGACACAGGACCCATCGGGCGTAAACTTGATTTTATCACTCAGGAAATGAGCCGGGAAGTGAACACGATCGGCGCCAAGGGCAACGACCAGGAGTTGTCAAAACTAGTCATCGAAATTAAGAGTGCACTTGAAAAAGTGAAAGAACAGGTGCAAAATATCGAATAGAGCGAGGAAATGAGGGTTACCATTGAGTATTAAGTTGATCAACATCGGTTTTGGAAATATCGTTTCCGCCAACCGTATCATTGCGATCGTTAGCCCTGAATCCGCGCCGATCAAACGCATTATCCAGGAAGGCCGGGATCGCAATATGCTTATAGATGCGACCTATGGGCGGCGCACGCGGGCAGTGGTGATCGTGGACAGCGATCATGTTATCCTTTCGGCTGTACAACCGGAAACCGTCGCACAACGCTTATCGACGAAAGATGATAATGATGAAGATTAACATTTAGCGAGATTGTCGATGGAAGGATGAACCATGTTGAAAAAAGATCACGGGCTGCTCATCGTTCTTTCCGGACCTGCAGGGGTGGGAAAAGGAACGGTATGCAACGCGTTGCGTGAAGTCGATGATTCGATTTTTTATTCCGTTTCTGCAACGACACGCGCTCCGCGCGAAGGTGAGAAAGACGGTGTGAATTATTTTTTTAAAAGCGAAGCCGCTTTTAAGGAAATGATCGCGAACAACCAACTGCTGGAATGGGCCAAGTATGTGAATCATTATTACGGAACTCCGCTGCAGTATGTGAACGACACGGTCCGTTCGGGGGCCGATATCATTTTGGAAATCGAGGTTCAGGGAGCGGCCAAAGTACGGGAACGTTATCCGGAAGGGGTGTTTATCTTTCTGGCGCCTCCTGATCTGTCTGAACTCCGCAAACGCATCGAAGAACGGGGCACAGAAAATACGGAACTCATCAATGAGCGCATGTCGGTCGCCCAGGCAGAAATAGAAATGATGGCCCAGTATGACTATGTCGTTGAAAATGATAAAATTGAAAACGCGGTAAAAAGCATTCAATCTATCGTTTTGGCCGAACACTGTCGCAAAGAACGTGTGATTGATCATTACCGCCAATTCGTGGAGGTGAAATAACCCATGGCAATGATTTATCCATCGATCGATTCATTACTGGAAAGAATCGATTCCAAATATTCCATCGTGTCGATCTCAGCGCAACGCGCGCGTGAACTTCAGGAAGGCCATCGGTCCACGCTGGCAAAGCCCGCGTCCAATAAACTCGTCGGTGTGGCGCTGGAAGAGATCTACGAAGGAAACCTAACCGCTAAACGCGACTAATGACCGTCCCGTGTTGGAAAGCAGCACGGGATTTATTTATCCCTGAGCCGCGTGAACTCTCCGCCGGCCCTTCAACACGTCCAATCGACATTCATCGCTGTATTTCGACGCCCGGGATGGTATAATACGGGAAAAGGAGCTGGGAAAGGAGTCCAACGATGAAAGACAGGAACATTCTACTCGGAGTGACCGGCGGGATCGCGGCTTTTAAAGCGGCCGCGCTCGCTTCAAAGCTTTCACAGGCAGGTGCGAACGTTAAAGTGATCATGACCGAGGGGGCGCGTGAGTTTATCACGCCCCTCACCTTTCAGGTCGTAACACGGGAGCGTGTCTATGTCGATACGTTTCTCGAGGAAGAAGTGGACAAGGTTGCCCATATTGATGTGGCCGATTGGGCGGATGATGTGCTCATCGCGCCGGCGACGGCCAATTTTATCGGAAAGTATGCCAATGGCATCGCCGATGATATGCTCACGACAACATTGCTGGCAACAAAGGCCCCCGTCTATATCGCGCCGGCCACGAACGTAAACATGTACGAACATCCCGCCGTCGTCCAGAACATTTTGACGCTAGAGTCGCGCGGTGTCGGTTTTATCGAACCCGGCAGCGGCCATTTGGCTTGCGGATGGGTCGGAAAAGGCCGCATGGCGGAACCCGAAGATATTTTCGCGATGATGTCGAAAGTTCAGCGTCCGACTATGCCGTATTTAAAAGGAAAGAAGGTACTCATTTCCGCGGGGCCGACCCGTGAAATTATCGACCCCGTTCGTTTTTTGTCCAACCGGTCTTCCGGAAAAACAGGCTTCGCCCTCGCGGAGGCGGCCCAGGCCCAGGGGGCGGAGGTCACGCTCGTAAGCGGGCCTGTCCAATTGCCCACACCCCCGGGTGTGGAACGGATCGACGTCACTTCCGCAAAAGATATGCTGGAGGTGATCGAGCCGCTATTTGCGAAGATGGATCTCGTCATTAAGACGGCGGCCGTCGCAGACTATACACCTGCTGAAACATACGCCCACAAGGTGAAAAAAAGCGATGGTGATTTAACGATCAATATGACCAGAACGACCGATATCCTCGGTGAACTCGGCCGTCTCAAGGAACAGCAGGTGCTCGTCGGCTTCGCGGCCGAGACGGATCAGCTGAATGCATATGCCGAGGCCAAGATTAGCGAAAAGAACCTGGATATGATCGTCGCCAATGATGTCAATGAAGCCGGCATCGGTTTTGCCAGTGATGATAATCAAATCACCATTATTCGTCGCGATCGTGACATGAAGACATATGAAAAACAAAGCAAGGAAGATTTGGCTTACCTTTTACTGGAAGAAATCGAGCCGCTCTTTGAGGGAGTCGATGAACGTGTACGCGAAAATCATCGTTGATGTGCCGACCGGCGGGACCGACCGTCCTTTTGATTATTACTTGCCGGAGGAGCTGGCGCGGGCCGCCGAAAGAGGGATGCGCGTGCTCGTTCCGTTCGGACAACGAAAACTGACCGGCTTTATCGTCGACATCGTAAGTGAAACGTCGGTGGAAAAAGTGAAAAATGTCTCTGAACTGCTGGATATCAAACCGGTGTTAAACGAAGAATTGTTGCGCCTGGGTGCCTGGTTGGCGAAAGAGACGATCTGTTTCCAAATCACCGCTTTGCAGGCGATGATTCCGGCGGCCATGCGTACGAAAGCTGTAAAAAAACTTGCCGTAACCTCCGAACGAGAGCAGTTGCCCATGAATGTGCAGGCGTTATTCGGACAGGCGCACGAATTGGCCTGGGCAAAGGTTCCGAAGGATGCCCGTATCCTTCGCGATATTCGGACGGCGATTGCACAGCGGCAAGTGACGGAACGGTTTGAAGTGAAAGGCCAGGCTGCGCCCAAAAAAGTGAAAGCTGTGATGCTACTCTCCCGAGAGGGAAATACGCCGGACACAACGAAGCAACAAGAGACGCTCGCCTATCTCGCCGAACACTACGGCCCGTCCCCTGTCGCTGTCCAGACGTTAATGCAACAGGCTGACGTCTCCCGCTCCGTTGTGCACACGCTCGTGAAGCGCGGATTTTTACAGGAAACAGAGCTCGTCATCGACCGCAATCCTTACACGGCTGTAGAAGGGGACGGAAGCGAAGAAAAGGCAACGCTTACCGCTGATCAGTCCCATGTGCTCACACAGGTGGAGGAAAAAATGGCGCATTCGCAGGCGACGCCCATGCTTTTACACGGCGTAACGGGAAGCGGGAAAACGGAAATCTATTTACAGGCTATTGACCAGGTGATTCGTGAAGGACAAGAAGCGATCGTTCTCGTCCCGGAAATTTCCCTGACCCCACAAATGGTCGGACGCTTTAAAAGGCGTTTCGGCGCGAACGTGGCCGTGCTGCACAGCGCGCTCTCCGTCGGGGAACGTTTCGACGAATGGAAAAAAATTCAGGAACAAAACGTACAAGTCGCCGTCGGCGCCCGCTCAGCAGTTTTTGCCCCGTTTACGAACCTGGGGCTGATCGTTATCGATGAAGAACACGAGAGCACGTACAAACAAGAGGAGCATCCGCGCTATCACGCCCGCGAGGTCGCGCTCTGGCGCAGCGAATACCATAGCTGCCCGGTGCTCATGGGCAGCGCGACACCGTCAATGGAAAGTTATGCGCGCGCCGCCAAGGGGGTCTACCGGCTCCTCTCCTTGCCCGAACGGATCAACGAAAAGCCGCTGCCCGCCATTGAGGTCGCCGATATGCGTAAGGAAATGCGGGAAGGGAATCGTTCCGTTTTTTCCACCTCGCTCCTGGATAAATTGCGCGATCGCATTGAAAAGGAGGAGCAGGCCGTCCTCTTTTTAAACCGGCGGGGCTTTTCCACGTTTGTCATGTGCCGAAATTGCGGATACGTGGGGATGTGCCCCCATTGCGAGATTTCCCTTACATATCACCGCCGCGACCGGCAGTTGAAATGTCATTACTGTGGCCACGAGGAAGGGGTATATGAGCGTTGTCCCGCTTGTGAAAGCGAGCATATTCGTTATTTTGGCACGGGCACGCAACGGGTGGAAGAAGAATTGCAGCAGCTGCTTCCCGAAGCACGTATCATCCGCATGGACAACGATACGACCAGACAAAAAGGTGCGCACGAGCGGCTGTTGAAACAGTTCGGCAGAGGTGAGGCCGAGATTTTGCTCGGCACGCAAATGATTGCGAAGGGGCTGGATTTTCCGAACATCACCCTCGCAGGCGTGCTAGCGGCAGACACGCTTTTGCATCTCCCCGATTTTCGCGCCCAGGAGCGAACGTTTCAATTGCTCACGCAAGTGAGCGGCCGGGCGGGCCGGGATGAAAAAGCGGGGGAAGTCATCATTCAATCGTACACGCCTGAACACTACGCGATTGAACTCGCACGTGCCCACGATTACCTGTCTTTTTTTAAAAAGGAACTGGGGCAGCGGAAACAAGCGGGTTATCCGCCCTATTTCTATCTCACGCTGATTACGTTTGCCCATCCGACTTTCGAGACTGCCATGAAAGCCGGGAAGCATGCGGCCGCTGTCCTTCGTACCCGTCTCGGTGACGATGCGATTGTGCTTGGGCCGACGCCGTCGCCGATCGCGCGCATCAAGGATAGATATCGCTGCCAATGCATGATAAAATACAAGGATGAACCAGCGTTAACAGACCTTTTGCATGATTTATTTACCTACTATCAAAAAGAATTACAGCAGGACCAAAGGTTTATGACCATAGATCGGAATCCGAGCATGTTTATGTAGGAGGGAAGCACGGACGTGAATATTGTTTTTATGGGAACGCCTGACTTTGCCGTTCCGATTTTGCGGATGCTAGCAGAAGAAGAGCATACGATTCTGAAAGTCGTTACGCAGCCGGATCGCCCGAAAGGTCGGAAGCGAACACTTGCCAAATCCCCGGTGAAGGAAGAAGCGGAAAGGCAGGGGCTGGAGATTTTACAACCCGAGAAGCTTAAAGATGCGGTGGCGGAAACACTGCAGCCGAAGCCGGATGTAATTATCACCGCCGCTTACGGACAGTTGCTTCCGGAAGCGATCTTAACAGCCCCCCCTTACGGCTGTGTGAATGTCCATGCTTCCCTGTTGCCGAAATACCGGGGCGGCGCCCCCATTCACCAGGCTGTCATCGACGGGGAAAAAGAATCAGGCGTGACCCTTATGTATATGGTGAAGAAACTCGATGCCGGTGATATGCTCGCGCAAGAAGCGGTCCCCATTGCTGACACGGACACCGTCGGCACGCTGCATGACAAGTTAAGCACCGTCGGTGCCGAGCTGCTCCGAAACACGCTGCCGAAGATACCGGCGAACACGGTCGTGTCCGAGCCCCAGGATGAAGCGCAGGTGACGTATGCGCCGAACCTTTCGCGCGGGAGCGAACGTATTGACTGGAAGCAATCTGCCGAAGCTGTGTATAACCACATTCGCGGGATGAACCCATGGCCCATCGCCTATACCTATTGGGGGAATGACCGGTTAAAAATCTGGAGCGCAGCCCTTACCGATGAGCGGTACGAGCAGAAAAGCCCGGGCGAAGTTGCCCTTATCACGGGTACGGCCATCATCGTTGTTTGCGGGGATCAATATGGTTTGATGATTCAGGATCTGCAACCCGCCGGCAAAAAAAAGATGACGGTCGGCGATTTCTTGCGAGGGCAGGGAGAATCCCTGGCGACAGGAGAGATATTCGGTCATGGCGAAAACGACTAATCATACGCCGCGCATGAACGCGGCCCACATCCTCGATCGCGTATTTTTCGAAGAGGCTTATAGCCATCTCGCCTTGAATGAGGCGCTGCAGGACAGCTCTCTCTCGGAAGTTGATAATCGTTTTGTAACCGAAGTCGTCTACGGAACGATTAAACGCCTGAATACGCTCGATTATGTTTTAGAGCAGACGATGAAACAACCGTTTCGAAAAACCGATCGCAGAGTCAAAACGATTCTCAGAATGAGCGCTTATCAATTGCTGTATATGGATCGGATCCCCGAGCGCGCCGCCATTAATGAAGGCGTTGAACTGGCGAAACGCTGGGGAAGAGGCGGACTGAAAGGATTTGTCAACGGGGTGTTGCGAACCGTTGCCCGTCAAGGTCTGCCTGATTTTAAGCGCATCTCCGATCCGGTGCAACGCATCGCTCTTGAGACTTCGCACCCGGAATGGCTCGTCCGCAAATGGGTACAGGCGTATGGCGAGGACGTCTGCCGCGCGATGTGTGAAACGAACTTGAAACGCGCGTACACGACATTGCGGGTCAACCGCTTGCAAACGGACCGGGATACCCTGCAGAGAGACTTGCAAGCCGAGGGTATCGAGACGTCTGCGGGAAACCTCAGTCCGGACAGTTTAATCGTGACGGAAGGACAGGCGATGCACAGTGCCTCGTTTGCCAAAGGCGCCTTTTCTTTTCAGGATGAAAGCTCTATGCTCGTGACGCAGGCGCTCGATGTCGAAGCGGGGCTGAATGTCCTCGATGCCTGTGCCGCTCCGGGCGGAAAAACGACATATATCGCTGAACGGATGTACGACGAAGGGCAGGTGCTCGCCAATGATATCCACCCTCATAAAAGCATGCTGATTGAGCAACAAGTACAGCGGCTCGGTCTAGAGAGCGTAACGACGCGAACAGAGGATGCCACCGACCTTGACGACACCTTTGAAGCTGAAACGTTTGATCGCGTGCTCGTTGACGCTCCCTGCAGCGGGCTCGGTGTCGTGCGCGCAAAGCCGGACATTAAATGGCAAATGAATCCGGAGCAGATAAAAGAACTATCGGCGTTGCAGCTTCGCATTCTGGAGGCGGCTGCTTATGTATTGAAACCGGGCGGGACGCTTGTCTATAGCACATGTACCCTGATGCCGGAGGAAAATGAAGAGGTGGTGGACGCTTTTTTACAAAAGCACTATACATCGTTTGCCAAGGATGAAGTAAGATCTATTTTTCCGCAGCAATATGATAGCGATGGATTTTTCATAGCTGCCATGACGAAAAGAGGTGACAAGAGATGAAAACCGAAACGAGCCCGGCCCTAAAACCTTCCTTGCTATCGCTCACATTTGCAGAGATCCAGGAATGGATGATCGAACAGGGTGAACCGTCCTTTCGGGCCAGGCAACTGTTCGAATGGTTGTATCAAAAACGGGTGGAGAGCTTCGACGAGATGACGAATGTGCCGAAATCCTTGCGAGAGAAACTTCAAGAAGCGTTTACACTAACGAGATTGAAAGAAAAAATGCGACAAACATCCAGCGACGGCACGGTCAAATTTTTATTTGGCCTGGAGGATGGCTATTCCATCGAGACGGTGCTCATGCGTCACGATTACGGCAATAGCCTGTGTGTGACGACACAGGTGGGCTGTCGTTTAGGCTGTACGTTCTGTGCCTCCGGGCTGGGAGGTTTGCAACGGAACCTGGAAGCCGGAGAAATTGTCGCGCAAGTGCTCGATGTCCAACGCGCGCTTGATGAGACGACGGAACGGGTCGATTCCATCGTTGTGATGGGCATCGGGGAGCCTTTTGATAATTATGATGCCTTGATGGCTTTCTTAAGAACAATCAATCATAACGAAGGTTTGAATATTGGCGCCCGTCATATTACCGTTTCCACGAGCGGGATGGTGCCGAAAATCTACCGATTCGCCGATGAAGGCATGCAGATTAATTTTGCCGTTTCCCTTCACGCGCCAAACTCGGAGATCCGGGGACGTTTAATGCCGATTAACCGGGCTTTCCCGGTCCATAAATTAATGGAGGCGATCGATTACTACCAACAGACAACGAATCGCCGCGTCACGTATGAATACGGGTTGTTCGGCGGGGTGAACGATCAAGTCGAACACGCCGAAGAACTCGCGGATTTAATCGGCCATACGAAAGGGCACGTCAATTTAATCCCGGTGAATGACGTACCTGAACAAGACTATGTCCGCTCGACACGGGAAGATATTTTTGCCTTTGAACGCACGTTAAAAGCGCGCGGCATTAATGTCACGATCCGTCGGGAACAAGGGCATGACATCGATGCTGCCTGCGGGCAATTGCGCGCGAAGGAACGGCAGAAGGAAACGGGGTGAAGCAGATGGAAGCGGTGTTCAGAACCGACGTGGGTAAAATGCGCGCCCATAATGAAGATGCGGGGGGAATATTCGACGATGAAGATATGACCCTGGCGCTCGTGGCCGACGGTATGGGTGGGCACAAAGCCGGGGATGTTGCGAGTCAAATGGTTATGGAGGCGTTGCGGGAAGCCTGGAAGCAGCGTCCGCCGCAGCGAGGCGAGATCGACGCGTGGCTAAAGGCCGAAATTAAAAAAGCGAACTATGCCGTTTTTCAAAAATCGCTGGCAGACGACGCTTTTAAAGGCATGGGGACGACGCTGGTGGCTTCAGTCATCTACGACAACGCCATGATCATCGCTCATGTGGGGGACAGCCGAGCCTATCGTTTTCACTCTTCAACGTCGGAACAATTAACGAGTGACCATTCCCTCGTGAATGAAATGGTAAAAACGGGGCAACTGCCGTCCGAGGAAGCAGAAAATCACCCCCGAAAAAATGTGCTCACCCGTGCCCTTGGGACTGTAGAAGAGATCGACGTGGACATCAGCGAATTTGATTTTCCGGACACTGCGACGTTATTGCTTTGTTCGGATGGACTGAGCGATCGACTTGGACAAAAAGATATAGAAGAAACCTTGCGCAGCAAAAACACGGTTGCTGAAGCTGCCGATGCCCTCATACAGGCAGCGCTTGATCGTGGCGGCGAAGACAACATCAGTCTCATCCTCGCTCACCGTGATATGAACGAGGAGGGGACCGATTCATGATTGGCGAGCGTATCGATGGACGTTATGAGGTGAAAGCCTATATCGGCGGCGGGATGGCCCATGTGTATCGTGCCCGCGACATCATTCTTGAACGGGACGTCGCTGTCAAGGTGCTGCAGCCCCAGCACGCCGAGGATGACGAGTTTGTGCGGCGCTTTCAGCGGGAGGCGCGGGCAGCCACGAGCCTTGTGCATGCCAATGTCGTTGATATTTATGATTTGGGCGAAAAAGACGGTCTTTTTTATATTGTCATGGAATATGTAGGAGGGAACACGCTAAAGGAAAAGATCGTAAACGAGGGGGCGCTGTCTTTTCCGGAAACGATGCGCATTTTTTCCGAATTGGCAGTGGCGATTGCTTACGCTCATGACCAGGGTATTATTCATCGGGACCTGAAGCCGCAAAACATATTGCTTGATGAAGATGGAAGCGTGAAAGTGACTGATTTCGGGATTGCGCGCGCGTCTTCGGCAGCGACGATCACCCATACGAATTCAGTGCTCGGATCGGTTCATTACTTATCTCCGGAACAGGCACGCGCGGGGACGCTGACAGCTAAAACGGATATATACGCCCTCGGGGTTATTCTTTTTGAAATGGTCACGGGTCTGCTTCCTTTTAATGCGGATTCGGCCGTTTCCATCGCGCTCAAGCACTTGCAGGAGCCCTTTCCGAATCCGGGCGACTTGCGCGCTGACTTGCCCGGGAGCATTAACAATATGATTCGGAAGGCGACAGCCAAAGACCCTTTGCGACGCTATGAGAATGTTGAAGAGATGCGGCAGGATGCAGAAACGGCTTTATTGCCGGAGCGGTTTCATGAACCGCCGATAACTGTAGATGATAGTGATGAAGAGAGCACGCGGCCGATCCCCGCCGTTGGCCCCCATCAAGATGTCGAAGATACGAAAGTGGCGAATGGTGAAGGGGACGAAGGAGCTTCTGAAGAAGAGCCCGGGGATGATGGAAAGGAAAAAAAGAAACGAAGGTTTTGGAAGATCGCAGGGCTTGCTCTCTTGCTGCTTCTGGCTATTATCGCCGCGTTTACGGTCGTTCCTGCCTTATTAAGCCCTGATGAGGCTGACGTTCCCGAGCTCGTCGGCTCCCAGGAAGAAGAGGCGACCACGCAGCTGGAGTCGTTGGGGCTGGAAGCTGATACCGAGTATGAATTTCATGATGTGGCAGAAGAAGGGGTTGTTTTCAATCAGGATCCGGACGCAGGTCGGACGGTGCTTGAAGGGCAAGCCGTGACACTGTTTGTGAGCGAAGGCCAGGAAACGGTGGAGATGCCTGACGTTGAAGGCTTACAGATTGAGCAAGCGGTTGAAGAGTTGGAAGACTTCGAGGATGTGGATGTCACCTCCGAACCAGCGGAGAATGTCGCTGCCGATTTAGTGATGGAACAAAATCCGAGTGCCGATCAAGAGGTCGTCCCCAATGAAACGACGGTGCAGCTCGTCTACAGTGAAACCCCGGAGATAACGCTTGAAGATTTAACCGGCACGACTCAGGAAGGCGTCGATAATTATTTGGAGTCGAACAACCTAAACGGTTCTTTCCAAACGAACCATTCCGATTCTGTACCGGAAGGGAGTGTCATCTCTCACGATCCCGGTCCGTATGATACCGTTGAAGAAGGCGATGAAATAAACTTTATCGTCTCTGATGGTCCGCCTCCGGAAGAGGAAGAAGAGGAGCCGGTGCAAACGGTGGAAGCGGTCATTCCCGTGGAAGTATCGGAAATGAATGATGATCAGGACGTTTTTGAGATTGAAATTGAATATGAAGATTCTACGACTGACGGAACCGAGGTCTACGAAGAAGAGGAAATCACCTCATCGACGACGTATCGCGTCCCCCTTGAGGTCACCCCGGATACCGACGGGTCGTATACGTTGTATGTGAATGGGGATGAAGTGCAATCCAATTCATTTTCATATGAAGACTGAGTCATAAAAGGAGGTTCCATGCAGGAAGGGCAAATTGTGAAAGCAGTCGGCGGTTTTTACGATGTGAAAAATGACGAGGGGATTTTTAGGTGCCGAGCGCGCGGTTTATTCAGAAAACAAAATATCAAGCCATTGGTCGGCGATTACGTCGCGTTTGCAGATAACTACGTTCAAACAGTAGAGCCGCGCACGAACGAGCTGCACCGGCCGCCGATCGCCAATATCGATCAGGTTTTTCTTGTCTCCTCCATTACGAAGCCTGCCTTTTCGGCGTACTTGCTTGACCGCATCCTCGTCCACGTCGAGGCTTTGAATGTCGCGGCTGTCATTGTGGTCACGAAACAGGATATAGCGACAGCGGAAGACATGGACACATTTAACGCTTATCGGAAAATATATGAAGATCTCGGCTATCCGGTGACCGTCGTCAGCAGGGATGATGATGAAGACCGGCGCACGTTATTGCCTTATATGTACGAGCGCGTGAGCGTTTTGGCCGGACAGTCCGGGGTAGGAAAATCCGCCCTTTTAAATCGACTCGCGCCCGAGTTGCAACTGGAAACCGGAGAGATATCCGAGGGGCTGGCCCGTGGAAAGCATACGACGAGACAAGTGGAATTGTTAAGTGTCGGCGGCGGACGCGTGGCCGATACCCCGGGCTTTAGCTCTCTCGATTTCACCGGCATCGAGCCGGCGTTGGTCCAGGATTGTTTTCCGGAAATTAGCGAAGCCAGAACAGAATGCAAGTATCGGGGCTGTACCCATCGAAAAGAGGACGGCTGTGGGGTGAAAGCGGCCGTTGAAAGAGCGGACATTGCGCGCAGCCGTTACGAGCATTACCGGCAATTTTTTAATGAAGTTGAAGAGAGCAGGAGGTATTAAGCGATGGTGAAAATAGCCCCTTCAATATTAGCAGCCGATTTTACGTCATTGAAAGAAGACATTGTATCGGTAGAAAACGCGGGAGCCGATATGATTCATGTCGATGTGATGGATGGTCATTTCGTGCCCAACATTACGATCGGCCCGCTGATCGTGGAAGCGTCGCGACGTTCTACCTCGTTGCCGCTGGACGTTCATCTCATGATCGAACAGCCGGAAGCATTCATCCCGGCGTTTGTGCAGGCCGGCGCAGATATGGTGACCGTTCACGCGGAAACGTGCCCCCACTTACATAGAACGATCCATTTGATCAAGGAGCAGGGCGCCCAGGCGGGGGTGGCGATTAACCCCCATACCCCTATCGAGGGGCTTAAGCATGTGCTGGAAGATATTGATTTGGTTTTGCTGATGACGGTTAATCCCGGCTTCGGAGGCCAATCATTTATCCACGGCGTCTTGGAAAAAATATCCTCTGTCGAAAAAATGGCCGCCGACGTGAATAAAAACCTTTGGATCGAGGTGGACGGCGGGATTGATCAGGAGACGGCCGCGTTATGCAAACAAGCGGGCGCGAATCTTCTCGTCGCCGGCTCCTATGTATTTAAACACGACGATCGTCGGGAAGCCATCGAGCGATTGCGGGGGTGAAGGGCGTTCCGGCCAACAACAGTGAGCGTGGGATCACCCCGTCCGAGTGAAGCCAAAAACCGTGGATAGCGTCCGGCGAATGGCGCCACCCTAGCTCCTTCATGCCCCTGGCCGCGTTATTTTCGCCCTCCCTTCACCACGCCACAGTAAATCCCCTTAAAATTCCTGAAAAAAATAATGTACTATTTCGGCTATGGTGAATATACATATAGAAGAATCCGTATGTGCCGTCACTGATTGTCCTTTCTTAAAGCTGGCCTTCAAGGAGGAATAGTAATGAAATTTTATACGATCAAGCTGCCGAAATTTCTGGGAGGAGTTGTGCGCGCGGTTCTCAGTTCTTTTAAAAAAGAATGACAGAGAGAAGGAAAAAGCACCGTTGCGCCGGTGCTTTTTTCGGCAGGTAAGAAAGTATAAACCACTTTCTTATCTTGCATAAGCGCAACTAAGGCTTATCGCCTTAAAGGCATGGCGATGAGCCAAGTTTTCTTTAATTCCCGTCCCCCAGCAAAAAAAGCCGGCGGTCAGCGCTTTAAACGCGCGTGACTTTGCCGGCTTTCAATGCTTTCGTGGAGACATATTCACGTTTTGGCTTTCCGTTTACCATAATGCGAACTTTTTGTACGTTGGCGCCCCAGCGGCGTTTCGTTGCATTATTTGCGTGTGAACGTTTATTTCCGGATGAAGGACCGCGTCCGGTTACGACACATTTTCTTGACATTAATATAACCCCCTTTATCTCGCTTCAGTCATTACACCCCAATATATTAGCACATCGCGGGGCTTTATATCAATGCTCATTGTTGGAAAAACAAAAATATAGTATGATAACAGTAGTTCACCATGTTGAGGAATGAATAGGAGGATGGTTATGGCTCTTGAAATGAATTCTCAATTGGGATCCATCGATATATCCAGGGAAGTGGTGTCCACCGTTGCCGGAGGGGCCGCCACCGATTGTTACGGCATTGTGGGGATGGCCTCACAAAAACAAATCAAGGACGGAATATCCGAACTCTTAAGAAGGGAAAATTTTTCTCGTGGTGTCGTCATCCGTGAGATCGACGATGACCTTCATATCGATATGTACATTATTGTCAGTTATGGGACGAAGATATCGGAAGTGGCTTATAATGTGCAGACGAAAGTGAAGTATCAACTGGAACAAATGCTGGGACTTACAGTAGAATCTGTGAATATTTTTGTGCAGGGCGTGCGCGTAAGCAGCCCTTAGTAAAACGGGGTGGATGAACAGTGACGACGAATATTGACGGTGAAACGCTAATCGATATGTTTGCCGGTGGCGCACAAGCCCTTGACCGGCATGCTGAACGCGTTGATGCGTTAAACGTTTTTCCGGTACCGGACGGCGATACGGGAACCAATATGAGCTTGACGATCCGTTCCGGTGTAAAGGAGATGCGGGAAGGAGAGGATTTTCGGGCTCCGGAAGTGGCGAAACGCTTTTCCAAGGGCTTGCTGATGGGCGCACGCGGCAACTCGGGCGTTATCCTTTCCCAATTGTTTCGCGGTTTTACAAAAGGAATTGAAAAAAATGAAGTGGATGGGCATGCGTTCGCAGCCGCTTTTGAACATGGCGTCGATACCGCTTATCGCGCGGTCATGAAACCGGTGGAAGGGACGATGCTAACGGTAGCCAAAGACGTTGCAAAAGCAGCGAAAAGAGAAGCGCGCAAGCATAACGATGTCGATGCCGTACTCACGGAAGTGATTGCTGAATCGAAGCGTTCTGTAGAACGAACTCCCGATTTACTCCCGGCCTTAAAGGAGGCTGACGTGGTTGATTCGGGCGGCCAGGGCCTGGTGCATATCTATGAAGGCATGCAGGCGGCCTTAAGAGGCGAGGCGACAGCCGAACCATTGCCCGAGCAACAGCCTTCGATGGATGAGCTCGTGCGAGATGAACATCATTATGTTCAGGGCGAAATGTCGGCAGAGGATATCGAGTTCGGCTATTGTACGGAACTTATGATCCGCTTTGACGAGGAGAAAACAAAAGAGAACCCATACAATGACGAAGATTTCCGCGAAGCGTTAAGTGCGTATGGAGATTCTTTGCTCGTCGTGAGCGATGAAGATTTACTCAAAATACATATTCATGCCGAACATCCTGGGTATGTGATGAACGAAGCACAAAAATACGGGGAACTCACTAACGTTAAAATTGAAAATATGCGGGAACAACACGCGGAGCTCTCTTCGATGCACGCGGAAGCGCAAAAAAACAAGCAAGAGGCTGCGGAGCAGGAGCCGCCCGGCGACGAACAGCAGGAGAAGCAAACGTATGCCTTCGTTGCTGTCACGATGGGCGGTGGGGTTGAAGAGTTATTTAAAAGTATCGGGGTCGACGTGATCATTGAAGGCGGCCAGACGATGAACCCCAGTACCGAGCAAATTTTTGAAACCATTAACCGTTTGCATGCCGACCATGTTTTTATCATTCCCAATAACGGGAATATCGTTATGACGGCGCAACAGGCAGCTGACGAGTGTGAAGAGGTTGACGTTCGGGTGATTCCGACGAAATCCGTTCCCCAGGGTTTGGGGGCCATGTTCGCTTTTAATGAAGAGCAGGATGCAGAAACGAACGAACAGGCGATGAACGAGGGCCTTTCCGAGGTGAAAAGCGGGCAGGTGACGACGGCGATCCGTGACACCACCATTGAGGGTATTGAAATAAAAGAAAACGACTACATGGGCATTGTCGAAGATAACATCGTCAGTTCCGGAGAATCCCTGGAGCAAACGCTGCAAAAAGTCGCCGCATCCTTGATCGATGATGAGATTGAAATGGTCACCATTATCGTCGGCGAAGATGCGGACGAAGACTGTACACAAGCGCTCGTCGATCATATTGAGGACCAATATGATGAAGTGGAAACGGAAGTGCATGACGGCAAACAACCGCTCTATCATTATATTATCGCTGCCGAGTAAAAGCGAGGGGAGAGGGGATATATATGGCAAGCGTAAAAGTGGTCACCGACAGTACTGCTGATATACCGAAAGATTTGGTGGAAGCATTGGACATTGCTGTCGTTCCGTTAAAAGTGAATTTCGGGGAAACGGAAACGTATACGGATGGGGAAACGTTAACGCCGTCAGGTTTTTACGAGAAGCTGCAAAACAGTGATGAGATACCTACGACCTCCCAACCGACACCGCATGATTTTGAAACGTTGTACCGTGAGCTGGCATCTGAGGATACGGTCATCTTTTCCATTCATTTATCCGCGCAATTAAGCGGTACTTACCAGGCGGCCACGATCGCCGCGGAAGAAGTGGACACAAGCGTTGAAGTTATCGATTCCAAAGGGGCAAGCTACGCGTTCGGAATCATCGTGACCGATATCGCCCGCCTGGCTCAAAACGGAGCAAACAGCGATGAATGTCGGGAGCGACTGCAGCAGCTCATGCAGGATACGAGTGTTTTTTTCATGGTCGACACCCTCGACTATTTGCAAAAGAACGGCCGAATCGGCAAAGCATCGGCACTCGTAGGGTCCCTTCTTAAAATGAAACCGATCCTTTCGCTTACGGATGAAGGCGAAATCTATCCCTATGAAAAAGTACGCGGTCGGAAAAAAGCCTTTGACAGCATCGTGTCCCATCTTGAACAAACCTACGGAAATCAGCCTGTGCAACTCGGCGTTATGCACGCGGTCGCCGGCGATACGGCCGAAACGATTACCGCACAAGTGCGGGAGAAACTTAATGTCGAGACGGAAGTGACAGCGGAAATCGGGGCCGTTGTCGGTGCCCATGTCGGTCCGGGAACGATAGCCGTTACAGTAGCTCCAGCAAAAAACGATGATCAATAATTTTTCAAGCGAGGGGTTCCTGGAACAATCATGACTACTTTACAGTTGCAAACAGGTGTAGAGGCATTGAAAGGCGTAGGGGCAGAAATGAAAAAAGATCTGGAACGCCTCGGCATCTTTACATGTGAAGATTTGCTTTGGCACTTGCCCCATCGGTATGAAAATGTGGAAATCCGACCTGTAGAGGAATTGGAACATGACGAACAGGCTACCCTCGTCGGTACCGTTCAGGGGCCGCCTGCGGTCAGGCACTATGGTGCCAAGAAAAACCGCCTGTCTCTTCGCCTCTTTACGGGTGGTCATCTCGTGCAGATCGTTGCTTTTAACCGCGCGTTTCTCAAGAATAAACTGCAACCGGATACGACCGTGACCGCTACCGGAAAATGGGATCGATATCGCGCGGTGCTCACGGCTCAACGCCTGGAGGTCGGGGAACCTGACGAAACGCGTGCCTATTCCCCTGTCTATCCCATCTCCGGAAAACTTAACGTCCGGCAACTGGAACAATGGATCAAGCAAGTGCTCCAGCAAGAAGTGTTTCCGCCGGAGGTGCTTCCTTTGTCGATAAGAGACAGGTACAAACTGCCCGCGATGGCCGAGGCCCTTGTCGCGCTCCATCAACCGGAAAGCGCCCAAGCCTTGAAAAATGCGAGACGTCGCATCGTATACGAAGAATTTCTGCGTTTCCAATTGCGCATTCAGGCCTATAAACGCACACGCAGGGAAAGCGAGCGGGCGGTGCCGCTAAACATCAGTGCCGAAGCCACCCAACCCTTCACAGAAAGTCTGCCGTTTTCGCTTACCCATGCCCAGAGACGGTCGCTGCAGGAAATCATGAATGACCTGCGCGCTGACTTTAAAATGAACCGACTGTTGCAAGGGGATGTCGGTTCCGGGAAAACCGTCGTCGCAGCCTGCGCGATGTACGCGGTTGTCAGTGCAGGTAAGCAAACCGCATTAATGGTTCCGACCGAGATCCTCGCCGCCCAGCATGCGGAGAGCCTTGCCGATTTTTTTCACCCCTATGGCATTGAACTCGCGCTTCTCACCGGTTCGACAAAAACAGCCCGGCGCAGGGAAATCCATGCGGGGTTGGCGAATGGCACGATTTCGGTGATCGTCGGTACCCATGCCTTGATCCAGGCGAGCGTGCCTTTTCAGGATCTTGGCCTTGTCATCACCGACGAACAACATCGCTTCGGAGTGGAACAAAGACGAGCCTTAAGGGAAAAGGGCAATCCGGACGCCCTGTTTATGACCGCCACGCCCATTCCGCGAACGCTCGCGATTACCGCTTACGGGGATATGGATGTCTCGCGTATTGATGAACAGCCGTGCGGCCGTAAAGACGTGAAAACGTACTGGGTAAAGCCGGATATGCTCGAGCGGGTCGTTGATTTTGTCCGTAAAGAAACGGACACGGGAAGGCAGGCGTATCTCATTTGCCCCCTGATTGAGGAGAGCGAGCAACTGGACGTGCAAAATGCGGTGGATCTCCATGCTCACCTGCAAACGCTATTGCCCGCTCATCATGTCGGCCTCCTGCATGGTCGCTTACCCACTGAAGATAAGGAAGGGGCCATGGATAGCTTCACCAAGGGCGACATGGATGTCCTCGTCGCCACAACCGTCGTCGAGGTGGGTGTCAATGTCGCGAACGCCACGGTTATGATTATCTATGATGCGGACCGGTTTGGCCTTTCGCAGCTCCATCAACTTCGCGGCCGGGTCGGGCGGGGAGCCGAGCAATCGTATTGCATTTTGCTAAGTGACCCCTCTTCGGAAACGGGAAAAGAACGCATGCGGATCATGACCGAGACGACGGATGGGTTTATTTTGGCGGAAAAAGACCTGCAGCTGCGTGGCCCGGGAGATCTGCTCGGCCAGAAGCAAAGCGGCATGCCTGACTTTCGCCTTGCCGACCCTGTTCATGATTACAGAGCCCTGGAGACGGCACGCCAAGATGCCAGTGCGCTCCTGGATTCGGACTCATTCTGGCATCATGCCGACTACGAGCCGCTCCGCAATGATTTAGAGGAGACCGGGGCGATCTCCGGAAAAAAATTGGATTAAAGAGAGAAACTTGAATTTAACCTGGCGATGATTCAAACTACAGTTAGGACCAAGTGATAGAAATAGGTGCCAGCAGCATGAAACGAGGGAAAGCAAAACGACAACAACATTTGGAAGAGATGATCGCACACAACCCCTTCATTACCGATGACGCTCTTGCTGAGCATTTTGGCGTCAGTGTACAAACCATTCGCCTCGATCGTTCCGAATTGGGTATTCCGGAAGTCAGGAGACGCATTAAACAGCTGGCCGAAACGAATCATGATGATGTCAGAGCATTGAAGAATGAGGAGATTATCGGAGAGGTCGTGGATTTGCAACTGAATGAAACGGCGATTTCCATCCTCGATATTACGGAGGATCATGTATTCGTTCGCAATGGCATTGCCAGAGGCCACCATCTCTTTGCCCAGGCGAATTCGCTGGCGGTTGCGATCATCGATGATAAGTTCGCGGTAACCGGTCGGGCGAATGTCCGCTTTTCGCGACAAGTCTACGCGGGCGAACGTGTCGTGGCCAAAGCAAGGGTGACAAAAAAACGGGATGAGTGGCCGGTCATTACCGTCGATAGCTACGTCGACCAAACCCTTGTTTTTAAAGGGGAATTTGTAATGTCCACGGGAAAAGAAATGTGAATTTGCTATTAAAGGAGTCAAATCGACCATGAAAATTGCCATTGACGCGATGGGAGGAGACCATGCGCCGAAAGCACAAGTAGCCGGAACATTGGCGGCCGTACGTGCGTTTGAAGATCTTGAGGTGACGCTCGTCGGTGATGAGGAAAAGATCCAACCCCACCTGTCCGGCCATGACCGCATTAAACTGTTACATACGACGAGTGTCATCGAAAACGATGAAATGCCCACCCAGGCTGTGCGACGCAAAAAGGATTCATCGATGGTCCTCGCCGTCAGGGAAGTGCGCGAAAACCGGGCCGACGCTTGTATATCCGCGGGAAACACGGGCGCGCTAATGTCAAGCGGATTACTGCAAATCGGGCGTATTGAAGGCCTGGAACGCCCGGCGCTGGCACCGATGCTGCCAACGCTTGACGGTGAAGGTTTTCTTCTGCTGGATGTGGGTGCGAATATTGAAGCCCGTGCGGCTCACCTACTCCAGTACGGCATTATGGGTGACGTTTATATGCGGAAAGTAAAGAACCGCAAACGACCCAGGGTGGGCTTGCTTAATATCGGAGCCGAAGAAGGCAAAGGCAACGAGTTGACAAAGCAGGCCTATGAACAGATGCAGGATGCTGACTTTGAATTCGTCGGCAATGTGGAAGCTCGCGATGTATTAAACGGAGGTTGTGATGTCGTCGTTTGCGATGGATTTTCCGGAAACATTGTATTAAAATCGATCGAAGGCACGGCGGAATCCCTTTTTTCCATCTTAAAGTCGGAACTGGCCTCGACGATGAAAAATAAAATGGCCGCCGCCGTGTTAAAGCCATCTTTTAAAAATGTCCAGCAGAAATTAAGCTATTCCCATTACGGGGGAGCGGGATTGTTCGGCTTAAAGGCACCGGTCGTCAAAGCTCACGGATCATCCGATCACACCGCCTTCTTCCATGCGATTCGCCAGGCGAGACAGATGGTATCCGAAGAGGTGGCTCATATTATCGCTGCGGATTTGCAGAAACAGAGGGGGGAATGATTCGATATGGGAAAAATTGCCTTTTTGTTTCCGGGCCAAGGTTCACAAGCGCTGGGCATGGGATCGGCAGCTGCTGATGATAGCGAAGCAGCGCAGGCGATTATGACACAGGCCGACGAAACCCTTGGCTTTGACCTTACCGGGATCATGGAAAACGGACCCGAGGACGAACTGAAAAAAACGATGAATGCACAGCCGGCGTTGTTAACCGCCAGTACAGCATCCCTGCAACTGTTCTCCGCTGTCGGTATCCGGCCGGACTACGTGGCCGGCCACAGCCTCGGCGAATACAGCGCCCTCGTTGCCGCTGGCGCTATGGCGTTTCGGGATGCTGTCATGTGTGTGCGCAAAAGAGGCGAATTTATGGAGGAAGCCGTCCCTGCCGGTCAGGGAGCCATGGCGGCCGTGATGGGTATGGACAGGGACGACCTGGAAGCAGTGGTCACCGAGGTGAGCGCGGAAGGTGAGGCCGTGCAGCTGGCGAATTTGAATGCCCCCGGCCAAATCGCGATTTCCGGTTCGGCTGCAGGGGTCAAGGAAGCGGGCGAACGGGCGAAAAGCCGCGGCGCCCGTCGTGTCGTTCCCTTAAATGTGAGCGGTCCGTTTCATTCCCAGCTCATGGCCCCTGCCCGTGAGCAGTTGCAGGATGTGCTGGAACCGATCTCCTTCCAGAACAGCGACGTTCCCGTCGTGATGAACGCGTACGCGGAATCGGCCACCGATGCTGAAACATTAAAGCAAGCCTTAATCACCCAGGTCACTGCCCCTGTCTTATGGGAAGATACCATTCGTTTCCTGCTCGCCGATGGGGTCGATACCTTTATAGAAATCGGCAGCGGCCAAGTGCTCTCCGGTTTGGTGAAAAAAATACAACGGCGTGATGTGCATGTGTTTTCGGTGGAAAGCCGGGCCGATGTTGAAGCATGTGCGGAAGCGATTAAAGGGGGTTCGTAAATGCAAGAAGGAAAAAAAGCGCTCGTCACCGGTGCCTCGCGCGGCATTGGCCGGGCGATTGCCTTACACCTTGCGAAAAACGGCGCGGATGTAGCCGTGAATTACGCGGGAAGTGAACAAAAGGCCTCTGAAACCGCGAAAGAATGCGAAAGCTACGGGGTAAATGCCTTTCCCATCCAGGCTGATGTCGCGGATGAAGAGGAAGTGAAGGCGCTCTTTAAAACGGTCGTCGATTCATTCGGCGGTTTGGATGTGCTCGTGAACAATGCCGGCATAACGCGGGACAATTTAATGATGCGCATGAAAGCCGACGAGTGGGACGAGGTGATGGACACGAATTTAAAAGGGGTATTTCTCTGCTCGAAAGCCGCTGTCCGCCCGATGATGAAGCAACGCGCGGGCTCGATTATCAATATCGGCTCCGTGACCGGCTCCCTCGGAAATCCCGGACAAGCCAACTATACCGCGGCTAAAGCGGGCGTCATTGGATTGACGAAAACATTGGCACGGGAATTTTCTTCCCGGAACATCCGCGTAAATGTCGTCGCACCGGGATTTATCGAGACAGAAATGACGGATGTGCTGGAAGGAGAGCAGACCGAGGCCTTGCTTTCGCAAATCCCCCTTGGCGAACTCGGGCGCCCGGAAGATGTCGCAGAGGCGGTCGGTTTTCTCGCCGACGACAAGAGCCGCTACATGACAGGCCAAACCCTGCATGTTGATGGCGGCATGTATATGCCATAAGTCAGGCTGGTTTTTTCCAGGCAAATATCATATAATCGTTCATAAAGGAGGAAGAAAAATGGCAGAAGCAGAGACGATGGAAAGAGTGAAAAAGATTGTGGTTGACCGTTTGGGGGTCGATGAATCGGAAGTGATCGGAGAGGCAACGTTTAAAGATGATCTGGGCGCTGATTCTTTGGACGTCGTTGAGCTTGTGATGGAACTCGAAGATGAATTCGATATGGAAATCTCCGATGAAGAAGCTGAAAAAATCGCGACTGTCGCTGATGTTGTCAACTACATAGAGGCCCAGTCCCAGTAATCTGATTGCAAGCAAGTTTCACCGTTGGGTGAAGCTTGCTTTCCCATTCCTGCATAAAAGGAGGCAAAAAAGAGGGAATGAAATCAACTTCAAACCGTCGGCAGGGGCAAAGAAAAAACGTACACGTAGATAGCAAGCATAAACAAAAATTTCAGGATTTATTAAACCGGCTGGAATTGACATTTTCTGATGATCAATTGTTGTATCAGGCTTTTACCCATTCATCCTATGTGAACGAAAAGAAGATTGGCGGAGACAGCGATAACGAACGGTTGGAATTTTTGGGGGACGCCGTCCTGGAACTATGCGTGTCCCAATATCTCTATCGCCGATTTCGTACGATGCAGGAAGGGGAAATGACGAAATTGCGCGCGGCTGTCGTGCGCGAACCATCATTAGCTGAACTCGCCCGGGAGTATGATTTTGGCAGCCTCGTCTTTCTCGGCAAAGGAGAGGGCATGACCGGGGGGCGGGAACGTTCCGCTTTGCTCGCGGATGTTTTCGAAGCTTTCGTAGGCGCTCTTTACCTCGATCAGGGGCTGGAGGCCGTCGATACGTTTCTTGAGCGTACGGTTTACAAAAAAATCGAAACCGGCAGCTACACGGATGTGATGGATTTTAAAAGCCAGTTACAAGAGTTTGTCCAACGAGCAGCCGCGGGAAAGGTGACGTATGAGATCGTTGCTGAACAAGGACCGGCGCACAGTCGGGAATTTGTCTCCCGTGTATTCATCGATGGCGATCATCATGGGGAAGGGTCAGGGAAAACGAAAAAGTCCGCAGAGCAACATGCCGCCCAAAAAGCACTGATGCATTTTAGCACAGAAAACGAATCATAACCCCCGGGTGCACACCCGGGGATAGAAGTGAGAAGTGAGAGGTGGGCGGGGGGTTATTTATCGCTTGCGACTTTTATCCTTCCCAACTCGGAAACGAGGGCCTCCATTTCATTGACACTAATGTTTGACTGGCCGGTGACGTAGTCATAAATCTCCTTAATATCATCGTAGTAGTAGAGGTCGTAGGACGCCGGGTCGAGAACAACCGCGTTAACGACTTGCAGGTTTTCCTGCAGTTTTTCAAAAATGTAGTTCAGATTCTCTTCTGTTGCTTCATCAAGGTTCATGGCGAGCCTCCTTTTCTAGTTCTATTGTAGAAGGGATGAGCCTGTTTGAAAAGGTTTCATGGCAAAAAGATTGTGAGGGAGCGCCTTTGCATTTAAAACGACTGGAAGTGACCGGTTTCAAATCGTTCGCCGCTCCCCTGGATATAGATTTTAACGAAGGGATCACGTCGATTGTCGGGCCGAACGGAAGCGGCAAAAGCAATGTGGCCGACGGCATTCGCTGGGTCCTCGGTGAACAATCCGCCAAACAACTGCGCGGGGCGAAGATGGAAGATGTCATTTTTGCCGGAAGCGACTCTCGAAAAAGAGTCAACATCGCCGAGGTTTCCCTGATACTTGACAATGAAGATGAATATATGATGAGCGATTTCAGTGAGATCAGCTTAACCCGCCGCCTTTACCGCACCGGTGAAAGCGAATATTTTTTAAATCGTAAACCTTGTCGCCGAAAGGATATCGTCGACCTGCTCGTCGATTCCGGTTTGGGAAAAGATGCCTATTCCATGATCGGGCAAGGGGAAGTAGACCAAATCCTTTCCTCGAAGCCGGAAGACCGCAGAACGATCTTCGAGGATGCCGCCGGGGTTTTAAAATATAAGTCCCGTAAATATGAGTCTGAGAAAAAACTGCAGGAGACGCTGGACAATCTGAATCGGGTGCAAGACATTTTATATGAACTTGAAGAGCAATTGACGCCGCTGGAACAGCAAGCCTCGACAGCGAAGGAATACTTACAGCACCAGGAAGAAAAAGAACGGTTGGACATCGGGATTCTCGTCCATGACATCGAGGAGAAGCACGCCTCCTGGCAAGAATATAAAGAGTCGCTGGCCGATATCGAAAAAGAATGGCAAACCGAAAAACAGAACCTCGATGAAGAGAAAGGCGCCCTGTCCCGCCAAAAAGAAACGCTTGCTCACCTGGAAAGCGAACTGGATACGCGGCAGAACGAATGGCTGGAGACGAGTGAAGCGCTGCAGCAACAGGAAGGCCATCGCAACCTCATGGTCGAACGAGGCAGCAATGCCCACGAGCGTCTGGACGAGTTGGACCGCAGAATCCGCGAGCTTCAGCAAGCCTGGGAAGAAAAACGTAAGCAACTGGATGAGGAAACCGAAACGCTGAACGAAAAAATAAGCGCGGAACAACAAAATAATGAGCAGCTGCAAGCCATCGAGCAAAGATTGAACAAATCAAAGGCAGATGTGGAAAAAGAACTCGAGGACCTTAAGGGAAAGTATATCGATGCCCTTAATACACAGGCAGCGAGCAAAAATGAACTGCGCTATACGAAAGAGCAACAGGAGAGAATCCAGGGGCGGCTGGAACGGTTACTTTCGCAAAACGAAGGAGAGCAAGAGCGCCTGGAAGACCAGGTCCGGGAAGAAGAAAAGGCTAAGCGGGAATGCGAGGAGATCGAAGAGCGCCTGCAAACTGAAAATCAATCGTATGAACAAGCTCAAACCCATTTGACGGCAGTGCAGGAAGATAAGAATGATGCTGAACAAAAGTTATATGCAAACTACCGTAAAGGTGAAGATGCCCGCTCCCGCTTACAGCTTTTGCAACGCATGGACGAAGAACATGCCGGATTCTATCAAGGCGTAAAGGCGGTTCTGCAAGCCGGGGAAGCACAGAAGCTGGCAGGGATTCACGGTGCGGTAGGGGCGTTGATTGCAACGGAACAACGTTTTGAAAAAGCGGTGGAAACCGCATTGGGCGCGACGATGCAACACGTGATCGTGGAACAGGAGAAAGACGCGCGCCAGGCGATTCAATTTTTAAAAATGAATCGGCAAGGACGGGCTACATTTTTACCGCGCACCGTTATGAAACCGCGGTATATCCCGGGCGCCGTGCTGGACCGATTACGCGGAGATGAAGGATTTTGCGGTGTGGCCGCACACGTGCTTACGGTTGATGAACGGTTTGCGAATGTCATCGAAAATCTCCTCGGCCATGTGGTGCTCGCTGTTGACCTGGAAAGCGGGAACCGCCTGGCAAACATGGTGCAATACCGCAACCGCATCGTAACGCTCGATGGTGAGGTTATTAATCCCGGCGGTTCCATGACCGGTGGCAGCGACAAGCGCAAGGGAATGGAACTGTTAAGTCGGCAACGGGAACAAGAAGAACTGGAAGAAAAGTTAAAACAACTGGACGCGGAAACCGAAAAACTCGAGAAAAATGTAGCCGCTGTAAAGAAGAAAGTAGAAACTGCCGACAAAGCGGTGAGCGATCACCGTCAAACCGTCGACGATCTGCGCACACGCCTGGCGGAGGCGAAAGAAGCCCACGTTCACTTGCAGGCCGAATCGGGTAAAATGAACTCGGAGCTTTCCCTGTACAGGAAGGAAAAGGAATCACTGGAAGCGGAACAAGCCCAATGGGCTGAGCAAATGAGAGACCTGGAGGCGAAAGTAGCCAGGGAAACGGAAGAAAATGAACGGCTGCAGGCAGACATAGATGCGAAGGAAAAAGAAAAGGAAGAGCAGGAAGAATCCGAACAGGCTTTGCAGGAAGAGTTTACCCAGTTGCGCATACAGGCTGCGGCGAGAAAAGAACAAATGGACAGTCAGAGACAAACGGTAGACCGTCTGAAAAGTGATGTTGCCGCTGAGCAGAAAGATTTGCAAGCCGCCACAAAAGAACGGGAGAACCTCGAGCAACGCCTGCAGGAAGTCGAGGGGGGCTCCGACTCTCTCGATCAGGAGATCGAACAGTTAAAGCAACGCAAAAGCGAACTGGAACAACAAATCGATGCTTTGAAGCAACAGCGGGAAGAACAGCAACGCGCGATTGAAAAGAAGGAGCACCAGCTTTCAACGCTGGAAAACCGTGTGGCTGCTGCGGAAGAGAATCGTTACCAATTACAGGTCTCATATCAACACCTCGATATGGAACTGGACCAGCGGCTCGAACGTTTGCAGGCCGATTATGAGATTTCCTATGAAGCCGCCCGGCAACGGCCTTCTTTCGAGGAAGAAACGGTGGAGGACGCGCGAAAACGTTTAAAACTCGTGCAAAAAAGTATTGACGAGCTCGGCAGCGTAAACATAGGAGCTATCGATGAATACGAGCGCGTGAATGAACGCTATCAGTTTTTAACGGAGCAGCAGGCAGACTTAACAGAGGGGAGGGATACGCTCATAACGGTCATCCGGGAAATGGATGAAGAGATGACCCGCAAATTTAATGAAACCTTCGCCTTGATTCGCACGTATTTTCAGGAGACATTTACGGCTATGTTTGGAGGAGGGGAAGCGGATCTCCTGTTGGAAGACCCCGACGATCTATTGGAGACGGGGATCAACATTTACGCGCGCCCGCCCGGGAAAAAACGGCAATCGTTAAGTCTGCTTTCGGGCGGAGAAAAATCCCTGACCGCCATCGCCCTCCTGTTTGCGATCCTGCACGTGCGCCCGGTGCCGTTCTGCGTCCTTGATGAAGTCGAAGCCTCCCTTGATGAGGCAAACGTGGACCGCTTTGCCAATTATTTACGCACCTTTAGCAGCCAAACCCAGTTTATCGTCATCACCCACCGCAAAGGAACGATGATCGCCAGCGACATTTTATACGGCGTAACCATGGAAGAATCAGGCGTCTCCCGCCTCGTATCCGTGAAGCTGGAAGATTACGCCTATGATGAAGCCGAAGGCGTGTTGCAGACAGGCGGATGAGGAGAGTTCGCCGCTAACCGACCCAAGATCGCCGGTAAAAAAATTTTAAATGGAGGACGCGACACTGCATGAACTTTTTCAAGAAACTAAAAGAACGCGTGTCATCACAAACCGATACCGTCACTACGAAATTCAAGGATGGCCTGGAGAAAACGCGCCATTCTTTCGCGGAGAAGATGAACGAGCTGGCGGCGAGATATCGGACAGTGGATGAAGATTTTTTTGAAGAACTGGAAGAACTGCTCATATCTGCCGATGTCGGGGTCCACACCGTCATGGAAGTGACCGAAGAGCTCCGTACGGAAGTGAAACGGCAAAATGTCAAGTCACCCCGGGACGTATTGCCGATCATTAGTGAAAAATTAACCGCCAAACTCGACTATAGCGGCGAAGATTACACCCTGAATATGAATGACGAAGGCATGACGGTCATTCTGTTTGTCGGAGTCAATGGGGTCGGAAAAACGACGACGATCGGCAAGGTCGCCCACCGCTTTAAATCCGAAGGCAAAAACGTCGTCCTGGCGGCAGGAGACACGTTCCGGGCCGGCGCCATTGAACAGCTGGCTGTCTGGGGCGAAGAGGTTGGCGTGAACGTCATTAAGCAGGAAGCAGGCTCGGATCCCGCGGCCGTCATGTACGATGCCATCCAGTCCGCCCGTTCCAAAAAAGCCGACGTCCTGCTTTGCGACACGGCCGGACGCTTGCAAAACAAAGTGAACTTGATGAAAGAGCTGGAAAAGGTGAAACGAGTCATCAGTCGCGAAATACCGTCGGCCCCCCACGAGGTCCTTCTCGTTCTCGATGCAACGACGGGCCAGAACGCGATGACCCAGGCGAAAACGTTTAAAGAAGCCACAGATGTCTCCGGCATCGCGCTTGCGAAGCTGGACGGAACAGCGAAAGGGGGCATCGTGCTGGCGATTCGCAATGAACTCGATATTCCGGTGAAATTCGTCGGCCTCGGCGAAGGGCTTGATGACCTGCAGCCGTTTGATGCCGAACAGTTTACGTATGGGCTGTTCCGGGAACTCGCGGAGGATGACGATCGCGGCTAGAGTTAGGTCATTGGCGACTTAACGAGTTATAGTGGAGACCGTTAGGTCGTCAACCAAGGCTCATGAAGACCTAACGCGTCAAGACGGAAGCCGTTAGGTCGTCATCCAGGGCATATGGCGATCTAACGTGTTATGACGAATGCCATTAGGTCGTCAACGTTTCAGCCAAAGATGTGATCGGAAACCTTGACATTTCAAGGTTTCCCCTGTATCCTTGTAAAGGCATTACACTTAACAGATGAACAAGGTGAAGCCATTGCTGGAAAAAACGATGCGAATGAACGCGCTGTTCGATTTTTATCACCCTCTATTAACCGAGAAACAGCGCAATTATTTACACCTTTACTACTACGATGATTACTCCCTCGGTGAGATTTCCGAGAACTTTAACGTGAGTCGCCAGGCGGTGTATGACAACATCCGGCGCAGTGAACAGGTACTCGAAGAATACGAAGCGAAATTGCGGTTGGACGAGCGTTATCGCCAACGCCAACAGCTCTATCAAAAACTTCGGGAAGAAGCTGACGCGTCAACATCACCTGCTTTTTTTTCCATCATCGACGCATTGGAACGATCTGAAGAATAGGGGGGGACACAATGGCCTTTGAAGGTTTAGCTGAACGATTGCAGGCGACGATGTCGAAGATTAAAGGCAAGGGGAAGGTCAGTGAAGCGGATGTCAAGGAGATGGCCCGGGAAGTCCGCCTGGCGCTCCTCGAAGCCGATGTCAATTTCAAAGTCGTCAAGCAATTTGTCAATCGCATCAGGGAGCGGGCCGTCGGGCAAGAGGTGATGAAAAGTTTAACCCCCGGCCAGCAAGTCATCAAAGTCGTCAATGAAGAATTGACCGACTTGATGGGAAAAGAAGAAAGCAAACTGGCCCAGGCGGACAAAGCCCCAACGGTCGTCATGATGGTCGGTCTGCAAGGGTCGGGGAAAACGACGACCGCCGCGAAGCTCGCCAATCACTTACGCAAGGAAAAGAACCGCAATCCCATGCTCGTCGCCGCTGACGTCTACCGCCCGGCGGCCATCGACCAGTTGAATACGCTCGGGAAGCAATTGGACATGCCTGTTTTTTCCAAAGGCACAGACGCAAACCCGGTAGATATCGTCCGGGAAGGCGTCGAGCAGGCCAAAGCGGAAAACCATGATTATGTGCTCCTCGATACGGCCGGGCGTCTGCATGTGGATGAAGCGCTCATGGAAGAGCTGCAGAAAATGAGCGACGCGGTAGAGCCCCATGAGGTCCTTCTCGTCGTCGACGCCATGACCGGTCAGGATGCGGTCAACGTTGCGGAACAGTTCAACGCGCAACTCCCCGTCTCCGGCGTCGTCCTTACAAAACTGGACGGAGACACCCGCGGCGGTGCGGCTCTTTCCATTCGCGCGGTCACCGACCAGCCGATCAAGTTCGCGGGGATGGGCGAGAAAATCGACCAGCTGGAAACGTTTCATCCCGAACGCATGGCCTCGCGTATTCTCGGCATGGGAGACATGCTGTCCCTGATCGAGAAGGCGCAGACGAACGTGGATGAAGAGCGTGCCAAAGAGCTGGAAAAGAAAATGCGCAATGCCGACCTCACCTTCGATGATTTCCTGGAACAACTGGAACAAGTGAAAGGCATGGGGTCGCTCGAAGATTTACTCGGGATGCTCCCGGGTGCCAGCAAAATGAAAGGCCTAAAAAACATGCAAATGGATGAAGGCCAGATCGACCGCGTCGAGGCGATCGTCCGCTCGATGACTCGGGCAGAAAAGCAGGATCCCAAGCTGATGAACGCGAGCCGCAAGCGCCGCATCGCCAAAGGAAGCGGCACATCGGTCCAGGATGTAAACAAATTGCTCAAACAATTCGAGGACATGAAAAAAATGATGAAACAAATGTCTTCCGGCGGCGGCAAAAAGAAAGGCAAAGGCAAAGGCGGCATGCAAATGCCCTTTATGCGTTGAGAAGGATGGAAAGGAAAAACCCTTTACAAGCCAGGGAAACTTATTTATAATATGCAAATGTGAATATGTGACTACTAGAAAAATGGAGGAATATACAATGGCTACAAAAATTCGTTTAAAAAGAATGGGCTCGAAGAAACGGCCGTTTTACCGCGTCGTCGTCGCGGAATCCAGTGCGCCAAGGGACGGTCGTTTCATTGAAGAAATCGGCACGTACAATCCGCTTACCCAACCCTCGGATTTCAAAGTGGATGAAGAACGGGCGCTTACATGGATGCTCGAAGGGGCGCAACCATCAGACACCGTGCGCAATCTCTTTTCCAAGCAAGGCCTGATGGAAAAAGTTCATCACGCCAAAAACGGCAAGTAGGCCGTTTTATGCTAAAAGAACTCGTCTTAACGATTGCCCGTGCACTTGTGGACTACCCTGATGACGTGGATGTGAAAGAAGAGGAAATCGATGGAATCATCGTCCTTACCCTGTACGTACACGAGGAAGATATCGGGAAAGTCATCGGCAAGAAAGGGAGGGTCGCGAGCGCGATCCGGAATGTGCTAACAGCTGCGAGCCGAAACCAGGGCAAAGTCCGACTCAATATTGCTGATTAGACGGGGGAGGCTCTGCCTTCCTTTTTTCACTCCCTGAATCCAAACGAGGTGAAGCAATGAGAATTGAAAAAAATGTACTCGTTCGCCACGTCCTTACCGAAGATTACCGCGAGAAACTATTAAAAAAAATCGCTTCCGAGAAAGAGCGCCTGAATACCGAAAACGAACAATTGCAGTTCCAGTATCAAAAGCAGTTAAAAGAATCGAATTCCCGCAATAAATCGGCGATTGAATCAAGATTTACGTCCGAACTGAACAAGCGCAGGCAACGGATTGAAAGCTTGAACTTTAGGGAAAGCAAAGTCAAAACCTTGCCGACAGGTTCACTTGTCACCGGTGAAACCGTGAAAAGGTTCACGGATGTCCAGGTCGGAGACCGCTGGGCCACACACCGGCTGGAAGATGAGATTATTATCGAGGATGATATCGTCCGCGAGATTCGTTCCAAAGGAGAAGACGGGGATGACAGCGTCCAACACTGATTATTTTCACGTTGGGAAAATTGTAAATACACACGGCGTGAACGGGGAAGTACGCGTCATTGCTACAACAGACTTTCCCGAGGATCGTTTTGCCGTCTGCTCCGAACTGCGATTCGTAGCAGAAAATGGGGACACGGTTATGCTCGAAATTCAGGCTAAACGCGAACATAAACAATTTTATCTGCTTCTTTTTACAGGCTATGAAACACAAGCGGACGCGGAGACGTTAAAAGGCGGAGATCTGGAAGTCCATGAATCACGGCGTGAACCCTTGCCGGAAGATGAATTTTACTATAATGAAATCATCGGAGCGGACGTTTACGCGGATGACGGTGATCATCTTGGCACGGTGCGCGAAATTCTATCTCCCGGCGCCAATGACGTCTGGGTGGTCGAGCGAGCCGGGAAGGACTTGCTGCTCCCGTACACGTCAGAGGTGGTGCAAGCGATAGACATCGAAAATCGGCGTGTAACGGTGCACTTGTTGGAAGGGCTGTTGGAGGAATGAAGCTTCATTTTCTCACCCTTTTTCCGGAGATGTTTCAGGGGATCACGGCATCCTCGATCTGGAAGCAGGCGAGCGATAAAGGCGCTGCCGAGTACGAGGTTACTGATTTTCGCGCGTATTCGGATAACAAGCACAACAAGGTGGATGATTACCCTTACGGCGGCGGTGCGGGGATGGTGCTGCGCGCCCAGCCGTTGGTCGATGCCATCGATGATGTGGCGAGCAGTGGGCGCGTCATTATGCTCACTCCGCAAGGGGCTCCGTTTTCCCAACAAAAGGCAGAAGCCCTGGCAAAAGAGGAGCAGTTGATTTTTATCTGTGGGCATTATGAAGGCTATGACGAACGCATCCGTTCGGTCGTGAACGAAGAAATATCCATCGGTGATTATGTCCTCACGGGAGGGGAATTGCCGGCCATGGTCGTAGCCGACAGTGTCATTCGTCTACTGCCGGGTGTGCTGGGTAATGAGACATCAGCGCACGAAGAATCATTCACGACAGGCCTGTTGGAGCACCCCCACTATACACGGCCCGCCGATTTTCGGGGCATGGAAGTCCCGGAGGTATTGTTATCCGGCAACCATGCCCATATTGAAGAGTGGAGGAAGAAGGAGACATTGCGGCGGACATGGGAGCGGCGTCCCGACTTGCTTGCAGGGCGCGAGCTGGATGCGGAAGAAACAAGGTGGCTCCGGGAATTTGAAGAGCAATGATGGCGTAGGATCGATAGTAGTGTTTTAATCGGAGGCGTTGGAGCGTGAAACGGACAACGTGTCCTGAAAAAGTATTCCAACCGCAGCTGCTGGCAATGACTCCCGAACGATTCGTGAAATCATTTCTTGCTGAACGGCGTTCCCTATGCTATGATTTATCTTGGCAACACGCTTTTGAATCCGATGTTCCGCTTCGGAAGGAGAAAAACCCCGTAAGAGCATCCGAGAAGAAAGGAGGAAAACTAAAATGAGCCATTTGATACAGGAAGTGAATAAATCACAACTAAAAGATGACGTTCCTAACTTTCGTCCGGGAGATACGGTAGCCGTACACGTGAAAGTTGTGGAAGGTTCACGCCAGCGTGTTCAGGTGTTTCAGGGCGTTGTTTTAAAACGCCGCGGAAGTTCCGTGAGCGAAACGTTCACCGTACGTAAAGCCACTTCCGGCATTGGCATTGAACGGACATTCCCTGTCCACTCCCCTATCATTGACAAAATCGAAGTGAAGCGTCGCGGCCGCGTTCGTCAATCGAGACTATATTACTTGCGGAAACTGCAAGGAAAAGCCGCGAAAGTCAAGGAACTTCGTTAATGATCGCAAGAAGAGCTTGGGCGGCCCAGGCTCTTTTTTATTTAGCTGATAAAACTTTAGGGAGGTGACACACATGACGATCCAATGGTATCCGGGTCATATGGCCAAAGCGACGCGCGAGCTCCAGGAATGGATCAAGCGCGTGGATGTGGTCGTTGAACTGGCCGATGCCCGTATTCCCCAGGCATCGCGTAATCCGGTCCTCAATGATGTCCTGTCCGATCGCCCCAAAGTGCTCGCCATGGTCAAAACAGACATGGCCGATGAAACTGTCACAAAACAATGGCAACAACATTTTGAACAAAACGGGGAAAACGTCGTCCTCATGAACGCGAAGCATAACAAAGGGTCAGGCAAACTCATTCAGGAAGTGAAAAGACTGGCGCAACCGAAAATGCAAGCCCTGCAAAAAAAAGGGATAAAAAAACGCGCGGTGCGCGCTATGATCGTGGGCGTGCCAAACGTGGGCAAATCGACCGTCATCAATCGCCTCGTCGGTAAAAATCAAGCCAAGACAGGAGACAGGCCCGCGATGACACGCGGCAATCATTGGCTGAAAGTGAGCAACGAAATGGAACTCCTCGACACGCCCGGAATCTTGTGGCCGAAATTCGAAGACCAGGAGGTTGGCTATAAACTTGCGATCACGGGCGCGATTAAAGATGAACGCCTCGACTTTCAGGACGTCGTTCTTTATTTAATTCAACAGCTGCAAAAGTGGTATCCGCAAGCACTGGAGGAGCGCTACAACTTGTCCGAACTGCCAAGCGAAGGGGTGGACATCTTTGAAACGATCGGGCGCAAGCGGGGCTGCCTCATCGCCGGCGGCGATGTCGATTTTGACCAGGCGGCGGAAGTGATCCTTCGTGATTTCCGCTCCGAAAAACTGGGTCCCATTTCACTAGAGAAACCTGAATAAAAGAAAGAGGTGAATGCCGCTTGGCGAAAAAATTATCCATCAGGCAAATCAAGGAGCGTCTATTCGCGGAAACTGCGCCAGCGGAAACTTGGCTGGAAGAACTGCGCGTGGATGAGCGAAAAGGGGTTCAGGAATTGCTCGTTCGTTACGAACGCATTCGTGAACGGGAAGCCCAGCAGCTGCAACAGTTTAGAGACATGCGCGTGTACGAAAGTGGGTTCAGTTTTCCGGGCGCCCAACTGGCGGGCGTTGATGAAGTGGGGAGAGGACCGCTAGCCGGGCCGGTGACGGCAGCAGCGGTTATTTTGCCTGTCGCATTTGAATTGCCGGGACTAACGGATTCGAAAATGTTAAAAGCCGAGCAGCGGGAACTTTTTTATAATGAAATCGTTACTGCCGGTGATGTTGGCATCGGGATGGCTTCGCCTGAGGAAATCGATGAGATCAACATTTATCAAGCTTCCCGTAAGGCGATGGTGCGCGCTGTAAAAGATTTAGTGCATCCACCTGACCACCTTCTGATCGACGCCATGGACTTACCGCTTGATGTTCCGCAAACGCCGCTAATCAAAGGGGATGCCAAAAGCGTGAGCATTGCCGCTGCCTCCGTCGTCGCGAAAGTGACCCGGGATACATATATGAAAACATTACATGACCAATACCCCGCTTATCGGTTTGACCGCAACGCCGGTTACGGAACGAAAGAACATCTGGAAGCCCTCGATAGCCTTGGGCCATGTCCCGTACACCGTCGCTCGTTCCAGCCGGTCTCGGCAAGAGAAGCGTAAAATCCCTGAATCCGTACACACTAAAACCAAAAGGAGGTTTTATGTGTGGCTAAGAATAAAAATTTATTGGATGTAGAAGCTAGCCAGGATTTCGTAGACAGCTACAAAGAAGAACTGGCAGGGGAATTCGGCGTTTTTCACTCGGTCCAGCAGACCGACGCGATGGCCAAGGATATGACGAAAAAAGTAAGGAAACAAAAAGACGAGGATGAAAGCGACGACCAGGGGTGTTAGTTTTTGAGCAAAGCAGGTGCGCGTTGGCGCATCTGCTTTTTCGTGGTACGGTAGCAAAAAGAGGTGGTCGTTCGATGGACAAACATGTCGTTTTTTATGATGCCGAGTGCCCGCTCTGTCGCTGGGTGAAGTTTATTTTACAAAAGCTCGACTGGCTGGACGCCGTCGACTGGTTCCCCGTGCAGGAAGTGAGCGAAGCGACGCGGGAAAAAGCCAACGCCTACAAAAATATGTATGATGAAATTTATATGCTCACGACGGATAAACAGCTTTTGACCGGCTACAACACCGTGCGTAAGCTCCTATCGTTGCTGCCGGCCACATTTCCCGTCGCCATACTGATGTATATGCCGTTCACACGCGTGCTTGGCTCGCCCGCTTATCGTTATTTTTCGAGACGGCGGTATCGGTGGTTTGGGCGGGTGGATTATGAGCGGGGGTGAGATAGGGTTCGGAAACTCGGTTTATCCGAGCAATTAACGGCCTTTGAACGCATCCCATCGACGCGATCCAAGAAACCATAATAATTGGGATTAGGGTAGATAATAGCGTCACCGTGGAGCCTAATGTGGCCATAATATTAGAATCCGATCAGTTATTTGTGTCACCCCAAGTCTATGACGCCATAAAAATTGGAATTTAAGAAATTTATGACGCCACCAAAGCAAAAAGGCGTTTAACCTTACTTACTCTATTGTCTTTCGGGGAATGGCAAGAGAAATTGAGCTGTCCACCTTTCGGCCAACTTGATCCGGAAGCCTATGACATGAAAAGGGATACGGGGTTTTTACTTAACATTGTCTTTCCGTTAGCGCCTACTCCATAAAACTGAAGTTTTAGCTCATGATATGTATTTAATGCTTTTTACATTTGACTTCTGAAAAAAATTTTTAAATATCTCTTGACAGTATGGTCTATGTAGTTTAATTTATAGTTAAACGTTTAGCTAAACGTTTTTTTAGAAAAGTATTTATGATTGCTTATAATAATGCGAAGTGGGTAATATTAGCAACGACTGTATTGAAAGTTGAGGATCACATGACTAGTATTAAAGAAGTAGCCAAAAAAGCAGGTGTATCTACAGCCACAGTATCAGCAGTTATTAATCAGAATAAGTATGTGAGTGAAGAGTTAAGGTTGCGTATAGAAGATTCAATTGAAGAGTTAAATTACCGTCCCAATCGTGTTGCAAGGAGGTTGAAAGGAAAAAAAACGAACCTTATAGGTGTGACTGTGACTGAACTGACGAATCCATTCTATCCTAATATGCTTAAAGGAATAGAAAATTTAGCTTATCAGCAGAATTATAATTTGATTTTAAGCACAACAGGGGATGATGAGGACAAAGAATATCGATTGCTAGAATCGATGCTAAACCAAGGTGTTGATGGCATTATTTTAAGCACAGTTGATAATCATGAATCTAATACACTTAAACTTGTTGAGGATGAAAACATTCCGTATATTTTAATAAATCGTGCACCAGCTCACTACAATCATAGTATGGTATGTGTCGATTCCATAAAGGTGGGAGAAACTGCAACTGAGAAGCTAATACAACTTGGCCATGAACGAATTTCTTTTGTGGGTGGCAAAAGACAAAACAGTTTTGATAGGGAAAAAGGATTTCGTAAAGCAATGAATCACCATGGTTTGAAAATTGACGAAAGCCTAATTATAGACGGGGATTATGATAGTAATAAAACTTATAAAATAGCAAAAAAATTGTATGAATTGCCTAAAGATATAAGACCCACAGCAATTTTCGCTGCTAGTGATATGATGGCTTTTGCTGTCGCAAGAGGCTATTTAGATAATGGAGCGAAAATTCCAGAAGAAATATCAATTATAGGAGCTGATAATATTCCATTTTCGAAAGACTTCCGAATACCATTGACAACTGTTGACGTCCAATCTAGGAATATTGGAAGGAGAGGGTTTGAATTATTAAATGAGC
This sequence comes from Natribacillus halophilus, assembly GCF_900100185.1. Classification (GTDB taxonomy): domain Bacteria; phylum Bacillota; class Bacilli; order Bacillales; family Marinococcaceae; genus Natribacillus; species Natribacillus halophilus. The sequence goes on from NZ_FNEN01000004.1 coordinate 188,843, forward strand.
TGATCAAGAATAAAGGGAATTATTCACATCAACAAATATTATTAGATCCAAAATTGATAGAGAGATCAAGCACTTTATCAATACTATAAATGGGAGGTTTTTTTAAAATGAGGAACGTCGTAATTGTAAGCGCTGCCAGAACACCAATAGGAACTATGGGTGGTGAATTAAAAGATGTTCACGCTGCTGACCTTGGTGCAATAGCCATTAGTTCAGCTTTAGAAAGAGGAGGGGTCGATCATAACCAGGTCGATGAAGTAATCTTGGGATGTGTTGGGCAGGTAGCTGAAAATGCCTTTATTTCCAGAATGAGTGCATTGCGTGCAGGTTTGCCCACTTCATCAAATGCCTTCACCGTAAACCGCTTATGTGGGTCTGGATTACAGGCGATTAATAATGCAGCTCAACAAATCCAAACTAATCAAGCTGATGTGGTTGTGGCGGGTGGCACTGAAAATATGGATCAGCTTCCATATTATGTACGAAAAGGAAGGTATGGCTATCAGATGGGCCACGGCGAACTTGAGGATGGTTTACTGACGGCTCTTACAGACCCTTTTGGTCAATATCATATGGGTGTAACCGCGGAAAAGGTTGCCGAACGTTATGGTATTAGTCGTGATGACCAGGATAACTTTTCGATGAGAAGCCAGCAAAATGCGATAAACGCCATTGATGAAGGATACTTTAACAACCAGATAGTTCCGGTAGAAATCACTGATAGAAAAGGAAACATAAAAACTATCAATACAGATGAACACCCGCGCAGAGGAGTAAGTGTAGAAAAATTGGGTAAAATGCGCCCTGTTTTCCAAGAAGGAGGAACGGTAACTCCTGGAAACTCCTCCGGAGTGAACAATGGAGCTGCCGCTCTGGTAGTAATGGCCGAGGAGAAAGCGGAAGAGCTTGGTTTAACTCCAATGGCTTATATTTGTGAGCAAAGCGTAGCTGGGGTAGATCCGGAAGTGATGGGGTATGCACCAACCCCGGCAGTCAATAAAATTGTGGAAAAAAGTGACATTTTATTAAATGATATTGATTTAATGGAATTGAATGAGGCTTTTGCAGCCCAATCAGTAGCTGTTTTAAATGACTTAGATATTGCTGAGGAAAAGGTCAATGTTAACGGAGGAGCAATTGCACTGGGTCATCCTATTGGGGCTTCTGGAGCTATTATTACTGTAAAACTTCTTCATGAACTAAAACGAAGGAACCAAAGTCGTGGGATTTCCGCTATGTGTATTGGGGGAGGGCAAGGAATTGCGACTTTGTTTGAAATAAATCAATAAGGTTAAGGGTGGGATAATGATGGTCAATTTAGAGGGTAAGACTGCTGTGGTAACTGGTGCCGCCCGAGGACTCGGTAAGGGTATTGCGTTAAAACTTGCCGATCTAAACGCTCATGTCGTTGTGAGTGATTTGCAGAAGGACGAGGCAGAAAATACGGTAGAGATCATTCGCCAGAACGGGGGGGAAGCAAACAGTTACTTATGTAATGTTGCAAACGCGGAGCAAGCTGTGGGTCTGATCGAATATACCATTTCTACTCATAATCAGATTGATATTCTGGTGAATAATGCTGGTATTAATCGAGACGGTATGCTCCATAAAATGGATGATGAGCAGTGGCAGCAAGTTTTAGATGTGAATTTAACCGGGGTATTTAATACTATGAAACCGGCATCACAGCACATGAGAGAAAGAGAACGAGGTCGAATCATAAATATATCCTCCGCAAGCTGGCTCGGTAACATTGGCCAAGCAAACTATTCTGCAGCGAAAGCAGGTGTTGTTGGACTCACTAAAACTGCCTCTAGAGAACTTGCGAAAAAGAATATTACGGTAAATGCCATTTGCCCCGGATTCATTGATACGGACATGACACGGTCGATGCCAGAAAAGGCATGGGAAACGATGGTAGAAAAAGTCCCTATGGGGAAACCGGGGGATCCAGAAGACGTTGCCAATTGTATCGCATTTTTGTCATCGAACCAAGCGGGATACATTACGGGAGAAGTAATCAACGTAGGCGGAGGAATGGTTCTTTAAAACAACGAAGAAAGGTGATTACAGTTGATTAATCGAATTGCCGTTGTTGGTGGTGGGCTTATGGGTGCTGGTATCACACAAAGTGCAGCTGAAGCCGGTAAGAAGGTAACCCTGGTTGAGATTGATGAACAACGAGGCGAGCAACGCCTCCAAACGATAAAGAAACAGCTAAACAAAAAAGTAACAAAAGAAAGAATAACGCAAGCAGAAGCAGATGAAGTATTCGGGAAAGTCAACCTAGAAGTGGATCTTGATTCCATTCGTAATGTTCAACTTGTCATTGAAGCCGTACCGGAAATCATGGACGTGAAAAAAAATGTGTTTAAAGAAATAGACGACAAGGCACCTAAAGATGCCTTAATGGCATCCAATACTTCCGGGCTTTCAATCGCTTCCATCGGAGCAGCCACCCAACGACCAGAACAGGTGATCGGATTTCATTATTTCTATCCTGTTCCAATCATGAAGCTTGTTGAAGTCACCCCTTCAATCATGACATCAAGTAAAACAGTTAAGGATATGATGCAATTTGCTTTAGAAATTGGGAAACAACCAGTAAAGTGTAATGATTATCCCGGATTTCTCGTCAATCGCTTGTTGATTCCTATGGTCAATGAAGCCATTTTCTGCGTCATGGAAGGAGCGAAGCCCGAGGATGTAGATGAAGCGATGAAACTTGGAGCTAATCATCGTATGGGTCCTATCACGTTGGCAGACTTCGTGGGACTGGATGTCTTGCTAGCAACGATGGAAGGGTTATGCGAAGGTTTCAGTGATTCTAAATACAGGCCATGCCCACTTCTAAAGAAAATGGTAGAAGCGGGGAACTATGGTGTTAAAAGTGGTAGAGGATTCTATCAATACGATAAAAATGGACAAAAAGTAGAGCCTGTTCACAATTAAGGAGTCTGGGTAACACGTAACAGGAAGGTCTTAATGGAAATATCTCCTTGATTTACTGCTTTTCCCTTCCATGTAGCTTTATATGACTTCTTGAATCGTTGGTATGGAGGTATAAGTATGAAAGGAAAGAAAATTGAGCCTTATGATGTTATTAAGAATATAAAAGATAGAGATACTTTGGCCGTCTGCGGCTTTACCCTTATGGGTGCATGCGAGGATATTTTGCGGGAGATTGAATCAAACTTTCTACGGGAGGGTTCTCCAAATCACTTAACCCTTCTTCATGCGGCAGGCCATAGTGATCGGGAAAACGGGATAGAGCATTTAGCCCATGAAGGTCTTGTAGAAAGAATTATCGGCTCACACTGGGGATTGGCACCAAAATGGGGGGACCTAATATCTGCGAACAAAGTCGAGGCACATTGTTTACCACAAGGGCAACTGACTCATTTATTTAGAGACACATCTGGTGGAAAACCGGGCACATATTCAAAAGTTGGTCTTGGAACTTTTATTGACCCACGTTTAGAAGGCGGCAGAGTCAATGAAAAAGCGTTGCAAAAAGAAAGCTTAGTTGATGTCCTTAAAATCAAGAATGAAGAGTATCTTTTCTATAATCAAGTTCCCATAGATGCTTGTATCATCCGTGGAACAACTTCTGATGAATTTGGGAACATTACAATGGAAGATGAAGCGCTCAAATTGGAAACACTTTCTGTTGCGCAATCGACAAAAAGGTATGGTGGTTTGGTCATCGTTCAAGTAAAGAACTATGTAAAAAGAGGCACGCTTGCTGCGAAAGATGTGATTATTCCGGGAACATGCGTTGATTATATTGTTGAAACGAAAGATGAGGAAAACAATCACCGCCAAACGTCCGGGTCTTTTTATACACCAATATATACTGGAGCAAAAAAAGCTCCGGATCAGGAAATGGAGCCCAAACCGTTAAATGTAAGAAAAGTCATTGGACGCAGGGCTGTTCAAGAATTGTTTCCCGAGGCTATTGTAAATCTTGGTACTGGTATTCCTGGAGATATGGTCGGTCCCGTATCTAGTGAAGAGGGCATTCTTCAGTATATTAATCTAACAGTTGAATCTGGAGCTATCGGCGGCATCCCCCTCGGGGGTACGGATTTCGGAATATCAAGAAGTCCGGAAGCGATTATTGAGCATGCCAATCAATTTGATTATTATAATGGCAGAGGAGTTGATATCACCTTTATGGGGGGCGCTGAATTTGACCGTATCGGAAGTGTCAACGTCAGTAAATTCGGAAAGGTAACAACAGGTTGTGGTGGATTTATAGATATTACCCAAAATGCCAAGAAAGTCATTTTCTGTTCAACCTTTACGGCAAGCGGTTTACAAGTTGCCATGGAGGGTGGGGAACTTCGGATTACTCAAGAAGGCAAATTTATAAAATTTGTCGACACCTTAAATCAAGTAACTTTCAGTGGAGATTATGCAAGAGACCAAAAGCAAGAGGTACTTTATGTAACGGAACGGGCTGTATTTAAGCTGACAACGGATGGAATCATGCTTACAGAAATTGCACCGGGAATATCCCTTGAAGAAGATATATTAAAGCAAATGAAATTTCGACCATTGATACACCCCCAAGTGAAGAAGATGGATAAAAGTCTATTTCAAAAGTCTTCCATGGGATTTAAAAAAGAATTTATGAAAAAAAGTGAACAACTAGAAAGGATATAATCATTGAAAGCATTCAATCAAGGGTCTGTTCTATTCATCTCTCGACGTTTATCTTTGAACATATGGTTTAACCTAAAATGATTACAGTATGATACTTCTAACTCTATCAAGATGGGAAGCGTAAGTATATTACTATGAAGAAACTAGAAGAAACTAGAAGAAACGTTTAATGATAGGCTTACTATACAGCAACTATAAAATATACTGTTCTGATTTGTATTTTAGGGGAGATGACTAGCACATCACCTGGGATCGATATTGTACGAGGAGGGTAAGAAATGAAAAACAGGAAATGGTCTATAATTACTATTGTACTTCCAATAGTGTTTATGATAACCGCTTGTGGCGAAGGGGAAGTTGATTTTGGGTAGGTAAATTAATGCGTGAAGATCCTTGAACAGAATTCGGAAACGACTAAGCCATTACATCTAATATCTTTCAGCAAAAAAGTGTAGGCAAAAAAATCCGCTTTTATAATATAGCTAAACGTTTTGCTAGAGACAGGAATCGTGGGCAATGGGAGTGGTGGCTAGGGTGGGTGTGAATTTGGATAGCTAAAACTATCAAGCGATTATTGAACACCAATATACGCATGATTATAACAATGAACGGAGTTGTTTATGGGAGGTGAAAAAATTGAAGGCAAGGGTAATGTGAGAAAAATTGGCACATTGAATTACTTGATTGCAAGGGTTTTGTTCGCAAATATGCACAAAAATATTAAGGAGGATAAATATTATGAAGCATTTCAAAAATTCACGAGACGTAATCGTGGCAATTACATTACTTTTGATAATTTCCGCTTGTGGAGATAGCGAGGAAGTAGAAGGTGACGAGGGAGATGGGGAAGAAAACGGGGACGAAGAAGAGCAAGTTATCGATGTGAGTTTGCCACTAGGACCAGATTCGCAACAAGGAATAGGGGTTCTAGAATTTGGAGAAGAACTTGAAAATCTAACAGATGGCAGGCTGTCAATTGAACCTCACTACGACAATGCCCTCGGAGCTGAGAGAGAAGTAGTAGAAGGAATGGGTGTAGGGACAGTAGACGCAGGGATTTCGTCAACTGGACCCATTGGTGGTTTTGTGGATGAGTTTTTACTCTTTGATCTTCCTTACATCTTCGATAATAATGAGCATGTGTATGCCTTTTTAGACAGTGAACATGGTGATGAACTCGCGCAGAGGTTGGAAGAAGATGCGAATGTAAAGGTCTTGGCTTGGATGGAAAATGGATTTCGATATAACACAAACGATGTAAGACCTATAGAACACCCTGATGACTTGCAGGGTATAGATCATAGAACCCAGGAAAGCCAAGTCCAGGTAGATACATGGGAAGCATTTGGAGCAAATGCTACACCAATGGCTTGGGATGAGGTATATACTGCCCTCCAGCAAGGGGTTATGGATAGTCAGGAGAATCCACTACCTACGATTTATGACATGAACTTTTGGGAAGTACAGGATTATTTGAACTTAACTCAACATGTGTATTCACCAGCTCCTCTAATGATGGGATTAGATTTATTTGAATCCTTCTCTGAAGAAGATCAAGAAGCTATTATAGAAGCGGCACAACATGCATTGCCAATACAAAGAGAGGAAAGTATGAGACAAGAAGAAGAGTTTGTAGCTGAGTTAGAGGAGGAAGGTATGGAAGTAACGGAACCAGACTTGGAGCCTTTTGAAGAGGCCGCAGAGCCTGTAATTGAAGAGTGGGCTCCAACGGTCGGTGAAGATCTTGTAGAAGCTGCTCTTAACATGGATTACTAAATACGAGAGGAGACTATTCTCTTATCTCACTAGTGGCAGTACAATAGAAATCCTAAATATATCCATGTAGTCATAAGAGTTCGCTGTCAGATAGTGATAGTGTGATGACCGTAGAGAGTCTGTAGAGAATCTGAGGAAAATACCCGAACAGATCATGACAGGAGATTATGTGTAAGGCTGTACAAGAAAAGATCGTGTAGTTTAGTGGCAGTGTTGTGAAGAACAAGGGAATCCAGCAGGCCTTTGTATGGTGGACTGGACAGACAAATAGAGCGAGGAAAACCCAATGGTCTGCTGGTAGAGTTTTACTGAATGATACTACCTCCAAGTATTAAGTCCTGCGCTACACGAGCAAGTGCTTAGGAACAGTAAAAGCAATACGAGGTGAATTACTTAGAAAATGATAATAAGAAATTATGAGGTTATAATGAATTCTATGGCGTAGTCGAAGAAATTTCAATGTCTTTATCAAGTCCATGAGACAAAAGTTGAAAGTTGGTAAGCAGTCCGATTAGGAAGAAAATGTAAAACGAGAAGATAAAGATCTATGAATCAAAAGTTTATTTCTGTCACTCTGAAATATTGATGCAAAATTCCCCGAACTATGCTCTAAGGGGATTTAGGCTATATCAATGACATCTAGAGTGTAGTCGAGTGTAGTCTATAGAGTGGTTCATGAAAAACAAATAAGTAGAGAGGATCGAGGAGTGATATAGAAGCGAGATCATAGAAATTGCTGAAAACTACCCTGCAGGGGAGTTTTGGGAGGCCGTATCTCACCCCTTCGGAATATTCCGAAAGTGTGTGCTCTCAAGTGTCCTACGAGGTAGCTTCCATCAGACACCCGTGAATTATTGAGAACTAACGAGCATGTTGGAGAAAATCTTATTATATTGAGGGAGGAATCAAAATTGAAAACCGTCTTTTCAACTTACAACTCCATAATCGATAGGGTAAATAGAATTGCTGGATGGTTTATAGCTATCTTGCTAGTAGTTATGACAATTTTGATTTCTTGGCAAGTATTTGCACGTTTCGTTATGGGCTCACCGTTGGAATTTTCTGAGGAAATTGCAAGATTTATAATGATATGGCTGACTATGATTGGTGCTGCTTATGCATATAGAAAAGGAACCCTAATATCTGTAGATGTGCTGATTGAATTTACTGGTCGAAAGATTACCAAGTCACTAAACATACTTGTGCCATTTATAAGCATTATTTTCGCGTTAGCGCTGATTATTTACGGTTTCGATCTACTTGACAGAGTATCTTCGCAAACAGCGCCAAGTACTAGAATATCTATGTTTTGGCCAAATCTAGCCATACCTATCTCAGGCATCTTAATATTATTTAACTCCATTGCTTTGATCATTGATGAATTCATAGAGAAAGGAGATAGTTAAATGGCGAGTTTACTTTTTATATTATTGGGAGTGTTTTTGCTTTTAGGAGTACCTATAGCTTTTGCTTTAGGGTTAGCATCCGTAATAACAGTTTGGCAGGGTGACTTTACTCAAATGGTGGTCGTAGTCCAGCAAATATTTAACTCAATCAATTCTTTCCCCTTAATGGCTATCCCGTTTTTTATTTTAGCTGGATACTTAATGCAAAGTGGAGGAATATCAGAGCGGCTTATAGGCTTTTCTAATACCTTAGTAGGCAATATATCTGGAGGGCTAGCAATTGTAGCAATAATTACATCTATGTTTTTTGCAGCTATTTCCGGTTCAGGAGCGGCAACAACAGCAGCAATCGGGTCTATTTTAATTCCAGCTATGGTTACAAAAGGATATGACGAAAAATTCGCTGCTGCAAACCAAGCTTCTGCAGGTGCATTAGGAGTAATTATTCCACCGAGTATTCCATTAATTCTCTACGCAGTATCAGCTAATGTTTCAGTAGGAGATATGTTTATAGCAGGGATATTACCAGGAATCCTAGTAACAATGTCGTTAATTATATTTGCTTATTTATATTCTAAAGTAAAAGGGTACGTAGGTGTAAAAAAAACCTCATTTAAAGAAATCTTTATAGCAGGTCGAAAGGCAATTTTGGCACTGTTTATGCCATTCCTAGTATTAGGAGGTATTTATGGAGGTATTTTTACACCGACAGAAGCTGCAGTCGTTGCAGTAATCTACGCTTTTATTGTAGGAGTTATTATTTATCGTGAAATCAAGCTTAGAGATATCATAGAAATATTTCGAAAATCCGCTAGTATGACGGCAATTATACTAAGCGTTATAGGAACAGCGGGTTTATACGGTTATATTATGCAAAATCTTCGTGTGCCTAATATGATGTCAGATGCAGTAGTTGGAACAGTTGCAAGTCCGATAATTTTTCTTTTGTTGTCTGCTGTTCTTCTCCTTATTGTCGGTATGTTTATAGAAGCAGCAGCAGCCATTCTCATATTTGTCCCTATTCTTCTACCAATTGCTGTCGAATTTGGTGTTGACCCTGTGCATTTTGGAATCATTATGGTGGTTAATTTAGCTATGGGGCTATTCACACCTCCAGTAGGATTAAATTTATTTGTGGCTTCACAAATTTCGAATGTAAGTATTGGGAGATTAACAACAGCAGTGATTCCTTTTGTGGCTATTCTACTAATTAATGTGTTGATTATTAGTTTCATGCCATTTTTGTCAACTTGGCTTCCTTCCTTGAGATGAAAGATTAGGGTAAGATGACACAAGAAATAAATATGATTCAAAGAGAGGATGATATAATTTGTACAGTAATTGGAACTTTAAAGAATCATTGAAAGATTGTAGTGTTCTTGTAACGGGTGGATCAAAAGGGATTGGTTATCATTCTGCTCTAGCATTTGCTGAAAACGGTTCTAAAGTAGCTGTTTTAGCTAGAGATGGTAAGGATATCCAAGAAGCTGTACGATTACTGAGAAAAACAGGTAATGAAAATATAGTTGGAATTCAGGGGGATATTTCTAATCAGGAAGAGAATAAGCAGATACTTCAAAAAGTAGTAACAGCATTTGGTAGTGTTGACGTGTTGGTTAATAGCGCTGGAATAAATAGACCTAAAAGTACCCTAGAAATAACAGAAGAAGATTGGGATCAAATTTTAGATATAAATTTAAAAGGAGCCTTCTTTTTATCACAAGAAGTATGTAATCAAATGGTTCAACAAAAGAGTGGAAAAATAATTAATATATCTTCACAAATGGGACACGTAGGTTATTACGGAAGAACAGCTTATTGCGCTAGCAAAGGTGGTTTGGAACTAATGACAAAGGCAATGGCGGTCGAATTAGCTGAATACAATATTCAGATAAACACGGTTGCACCAACGTTTATTGAAACCTCACTTACTGAAGAGTACTTTAAAGACGATTATTTTAAAGAAAAAGTAATAAACAATATTCCATTGAAGAAGATAGGCAAACCGAAAGATGTGGTAGGAGCTGTTCTATATTTGGCTTCGGATATGTCTAATTTAGTAACTGGAACGTCATTAAAAGTAGATGGTGGGTGGACCGCTTGGTAGTTAGTAATGAAGTGGAAGAAAATGTGGTAGTCATTGGTACGGGAACTATGGGATCATCTATTGCCCTGAACTTCGCGTCTTCAAACATTCAAGTAAAAATGTATGGAATAAATAATGAAGAAATTCACAAGGCTGTGAGATTAATAAAAGAAAAAGTCATGTTTTTGTATCAATCAGAACTAATTTCGAAGGCAGATGTTGAAAGCATACCCAAAAATATTATCTCTACTACCTCTCTTTCATATGCTCTAAAAAATTCATCTTTTATCATTGAAGCAGTACCAGAAAATTTAGAGTTAAAGCAAAGCCTATTTCATAACATAGAGATGCTATGCAGTAGGGATGCGATAATTGCTAGTAATACCTCGAGTCTAAAGCCAACGGAAATAAGTAAAAAACTAGAATTTCAAGACCGTATAATGGTTACTCATTTTTGGAATCCTGCACACTTAATTCCTTTAGTAGAGATTGTTAAAGGAGAACATACATCAGAAGAAGTTGTAGAACGGTCGATGAAATTGATGAAGCAGATAGGAAAGCAAGCGATAAAAGTGGAAAGGGAAATTACAGGGTTTGTCGGTAATCGACTTCAGTATGCGTTGTTTCGTGAAGCCCAGTATTTACTAGAAAATAAAGTCGCTTCTGTTGAAGATATTGATACTGCAGTCGAAACAAGTATAGGCCGAAGGCTAGGAGAAACTGGCCCTTTTAAAACTGCAGATATGGGAGGGTTGGACGTATTTAAATCGATTTCAGAATATATCTTTCCAGATCTAGCGATTGATAGATCCCCATTACCAAACCTACACAACCATGTTGCCAAGGGTAATTATGGACAAAAAAGTGGCAACGGTTATTATAAATGGTCCCAAGATTTTAATGATGAAATGAATGCGAAAAGAGAAAAAGAATTAGTTCGTTTTCTAAAAAAGGATAGATAGGTTTTTTAGGGAGGGCATAAGAAAGTGAAAAAATTATATGATGAAGAAATTGTCTGGGAAATGTTTAATCAAAAAAAATCGATCTCTAATTTAAATCACTTATTTTCTATGTCTGCGGAAAATAATAAAGATGGTCTAGCGTTTAAACAAGATGATCGAACATTAACGTATAATCAAACCAATTATCATTGCGGGAATATAGCTAGTTATCTACTGGGAACTTTAAAAGTTAAAAAGGGAGACAGAGTGGCAGCGATGATGTCTAATTCCATCGAATATGCTTGTCTCGTTTTTAGTTGCATTAAAATAGGTGCTGTTTTACTTCCATTAAATGTTAATCTCAAAAAAAATGAATTGCAATACATCTTAAGTGATGCGCAACCAAAAGTATGTATTGTAGATATTGATTTGGCTGATAATCTTCCAAGGAATAATGATTGGGAGATACTCTATAGCAGAGATTTATTATTATTAAAAAAGCAAAAAACTATAAAAGCTCCAGATATAATTATAGATAAAGAAGATCCAGCTTTCTTAATTTATACATCAGGGACCACAGGGAGACCAAAAGGTGCGCTTCTACATCATGGAGGCGTCATTCACAGTGTATTGAACTACTACCATTGTTTTCAAACACATGCTAGCACTAAAACAATTATAGCAGTACCGCTATTTCATGTAACTGGTTTAATCGGTCAGCTAATTCATGTATTCTTTGCAGGGGGAACCTCTATAATTTTAAAAAGGTACCAAACAAAGCCTTTTATTGAAAAAATGATAAAAGAACAAGCTGATTTTTTATTTAATGTGCCAACTATTTACACTATGTTGATTTCGACCATGGAAAAGGAAAAAATATCAAGCGTAGCGCACGTGCAAACCGTGGCTTTTGGAGGTGCGCCTATGCAAACTTCTCTTTTTAATAAAATTAAAGCAATTTTTCCAAATGCCTATTTACACAATTGTTATGGAGCAACAGAAACCTGTTCACCAGCTACCATAATGCCACGTAATTTTTTAGAGTCTAAAGTAGAATCAGTAGGATTGCCAGTTTCTCAAGCTAAGTTGAAAGTTATAAATAACGACGGAAAAGAGTGTGAGCCAGGAGAAACTGGCGAGCTATTAATAAAGGGTCCGATGATTATAAAAAAATACTGGAATTTTGAAGAGGCTAACCAAAAAAATTTTATTGAAGGATTCTGGTATTCTGGTGATTATGCTTCTATTGATAAAGATGGATATGTTTATATTAAGGATAGAAAAAAAGATATGATTAATCGTGGTGGAGAAAATATCTATTCAATAGAAATAGAGAATGTTTTAAGTAGATATGACGAAGTAGATGAAGTTGCAGTCATAGGGATTCCTCATTCTTTGTACGGGGAAGCAGTAAAAGCATATATAGTGCCAAAATCTGACAATCTTAATCTTGAAGATATCCAAGAATTTTCTTCTAAATCATTAGCAAAATACAAAGTTCCGGAATTCATTGAAATTGTGGATGAACTTCCAAAAAATCCTGGGGGAAAAGTTTTGAAATCTCAATTAAAAAAAGGGAGCGTATAGATCAATGACAATTTTTCTAAAACAAGGAAAAACAAATTCGGAAAAACGAGCAGCTGACACGAAAGTTCAGGAAGCAGTAAGCGAAATCATTCAAGAAATTGAAGAACGTGGTGATACAGCTGTCAGAGAACTCTCGGAAAAATTTGATCAGTGGTCTCCGAAAAACTTTCGTCTTTCTAAAGAAGATATTGATACCGCGATTGCTGAATTACCGGATGATGTTATCCATGACATCAAATTCGCACAAGAGCAGATAGAAAATTTTGCCAATCATCAACGTGAATCGATTAAAGATATCGAAGTAGAAACCCATTCAGGTGTATTCCTTGGGCATAAAAACATACCGATTAACAGTGTCGGCTGTTATATACCTGGTGGACGTTATCCAATGGTTGCGTCTGCTCATATGAGTATTATCACAGCAAAAGTGGCTGGTGTAGAACGTGTGATTGCATGCACCCCTCCGGCAAACGGAAGAGTTCCATCTGCTACTGTCGCTGCCATGTATATGGCAGGGGCTGATGATATTTATTTGTTAGGTGGCGTACAGGCGATGACAGCCATGGGGGTAGGAACAGAAACAATAGATTCGGTAGATATGATAGTAGGCCCCGGTAACCCCTTTGTAGCAGAAGCGAAGCGTCAACTTTTTGGACGTGTTGGCATTGACTTATTAGCAGGCCCTACAGAAGTCCTAGTGATTGCTGACGATACAGCCGATGTGGAAATGGTAGCAACTGATATTTTGGGACAAGCAGAGCATGGTCCCACGTCTCCAGGCGCATTAATCACAACGTCTCAATCCTTGGCTGAATCACTGGAAGATGAGATTTCTCGACAATTAAATACATTACCTACGGCAGATATTGCAAGGATCGCATGGAGAGATAATGGTTCAATTATAATAGTTGAAGACAAGGAAGAAGCTGTTTATGAAGCTGATAAGCTCGCCTTTGAGCATGTCGAAGTAATCACAGAAGATCCAGAGTATTTCTTGAATAACCTCACGAACTATGGAGCACTATTCCTTGGTCCTGAAACAAATGTTGCTTACGGTGATAAGGTTATAGGCACAAATCATACCCTTCCTACAAAACAAGCAGCTAGATATACCGGTGGGCTTTGGGTTGGTAAATTTTTAAAAAACTGCACGTATCAGAGGGTTACCCCAGAAGCTAGCGTGGAAATTGGTAGGTATGCTGAAAGGCTATGTGATTTGGAAGGGTTTATAGGGCACAGAAAACAAGCTTCTTTACGTGTTCGCCGTTATGAAAAGTAGATCAGTGTTTTAACAGCGCTTTACAATTGATTTTCTTTAGCTAACTTTTTGACATTTTATTAGGTTTTTAACTGTCCTTCTCGTGTTGTCTTTTTAAGAAGCGGCAGCGATATATATCACAAATCAAATCGTCTATTATGCGCTGAACGATCGAGCGAATATCAAGCCTGGTGAAGTGCTGCTCGTCCACACCGGTTCCGGCGGGCGTGGGTTCCGCCGCCATACAACTAGGCAAAGCCGTCGGCACCCGTGTAATGCTACCGCGGCAGTGCCTGAAAAAGTCCAAGTATGTAAAGATTTAGGCGCCGACATCGCCATTGATTACAAAGCCGCCGATTTCGTCGATATTGTCAAAAAAGAACAGACGGTCGGGACGCTGATATCATCTTTGATCCTGTCGGAAGCGATACGTTCGATCGTTCCCGTAAATGTATCGCTTTCGCCGGGCGCATCCTGGTGGTCGGCTTCGCCGGCGGACGGATTCCGGAAGCACCCACCAATCACGCGTAGGTGAGAAACTATTCGATCGTCGGCGTTCACTGGGGGTATATTGCTAGACTCTATGAAGAAGAGATGGTGCGCATACATCATACCCTTTGTGACATGTACGATGAAGGCCAAATTAATCCGTTGATTTATGAGCAGTTCTCTTTTGATGAAGTTCCACATGCCTTATTGGGGATCGGAAGACGTATGGAAAGTTGGTTGTAGATGTGAGGTAATGAAACGACGTTTCCCGCTCTCTGGCAATACCCTCTCACCAAGTGATATGATGAAAGAAGATCACAAACGGAGGGTTTACCTTGAGTGTTCAATATTATGTACAGGCCTATTTCAAATGGCTTTTTGGCGTGTTTTTTGGAGCGATAATATTAATCGTGGTGAATTGGACCTTAACCGATAATATGGAAGGGATCGTGTTGGCGATTATATTATTTGCGCTCGTCGGGCTGCTCTATCCTTTTTTGCAATTATATATGGAAAAGAGGAAAAGCCAAAAGGATGGGTGATCGTTTGTTGCTCGCCCCTCTACCATTTATTAGTTTTTATAGTAGAATTCTTAATATTTTTATAAAAACGGAGGCGTACACAATGAAAACATATAAAATAGCATCAATACCCGGTGACGGGATCGGAAAAGAAGTTGTTCCCGCTGCCATAAGGGTATTACGTGAGGTGGAAAACATACATGGCGGACTAAAATTTGAAGTTAGCGAATATCCGTGGGGAAGTGAATATTACCTGGAACATCAACAGATGATGCCGGAGGATGGTTTGGGTACTTTAAAACATTTTGACGCTATCTTTCTAGGCGCGGTCGGTAACCCGGACATCGTGCCGGATCATATTTCTTTATGGGAATTACTCATCAATATTAGACGTTCTTTTGAACAAGTCATTAATATCCGACCGGCGCGAACATTTGCAGGTTTGAGCTCTAAATTGGCTAATTCCGAAGATTTCGACTTCATCGTTGTCCGCGAAAATAGCGAAGGGGAATATAGCGAGGCAGGAGGCACGATTCACCAGGGGGGAGACAAAGTCGCGATTCAAAATGCGATTTTTTCCAGAAAAGGTACAGAACGAGCCATGAAGTTTGCCTTTGAATTAGCCGAACAGCGCAGGAATAAAGTGACGAGCGCGACGAAATCCAACGGGATCTACCACACTATGCCCTTTTGGGATGAAGTCTTTAAAGATGTCTCCGATAATTTTCCTGAGGTCCAAACAGAAAAGGAACACATCGATGCCCTCGCTGCCTCTTTTGTCACCCGTCCGGAAAGGTTTGATGTAATTGTTGCGAGCAACTTGTTTGGTGATATATTAACAGACATAGGTGCTGCCATCATGGGAAGCGTTGGGATTGCGCCTGCGGCCAATATCAATATGAATGGAAAATATCCATCCATGTTTGAACCTGTCCATGGTTCGGCGCCTGATATTGAGGGAAAAGGGATGGCCAATCCGATCGGCCAAATTTGGACGGCAAAGATGATGCTCGATCACTTCGGGGAAACCGAAATAGCCGATCAACTACTGACGGCGATCGAAAGCGTGATTCGAAAAGGTATCGTCACACAAGATATCGGCGGTAAAGCGACGACGACGGAAGTGACTGATGAAATCATCCAACAGTTAGCTGAGGTAACATAATATGAATATTGTAAACATCGATGAAAAACCCGTGCCGATTAGCAGCGATATTCGTAATGCGTTCATCGATTTCAGCAAAATGAACGTCTCGATAGTCGAACTGCGATCAACGTTTCAAGAGTTAAAAATGCTCAAACACCTGCGAAACGCTGGCATTACGAAGTCATTCGGCTTTTCTTGCGGATATCTTTTTCAGTTGGTCTTCTGTTTAATTTTTGAACATCAAAACTGGTTTCAATTTCTTGAAAGCAAGAAATCGGATGAGTCTCCAGCTAAGGACACGGTTTATCGATTTTTGGACGAACCCACCTTTGCATGGCGTCGATTTCTTCTCTTTCTGAGTGCCCACACGATTGGAAAAGTGACAAGGTTAACCCGTCATGATCGGCCAAAAGTGTTTGTGCTAGACGATTCCGCTTACGATCGCAACCGAAGTAAAAAGGTGAAATTATTAGCCCGTTGTTTTGATCATGCTTCTCAAAAGATGCGCTATTACAAAGGGTTTCGAATGCTCACGTTAGGATGGACAGATGGAGCAACCTTTCTGCCTGTCGACTTCTCGTTGCTCAGTTCTAAAAAATCGTGTATCAACGGCATTTCTGGTCACATTGATAAACGGACCTCTGGTTATAAAAGACGACTGGAAGCCCTGCAATCAGCTCCAGAACAAATTCCGAGCATGCTTCAAAGAGCGACGAAAGCAGGCATTGATGCCTCCTACGTACTGATGGACAGTTGGTTTACACAGCCGCCATTGATCCAAGCCATCACGGAACAGGGCCTCGACGTCATCGGCATGGTCAAGAAAATGAAACAGCGTTATATCGTGGACGGCAAGCAGGTTGATTTAGAACAACTCTACCGCCTCGCTGTCCCAAGAACCGGGAAAAAGGCGTTGCTTCGCTCCATTCATACAACGATGGCCAACGGGGTTCCTGTCAAAGTTGTTTTTGTCCGCAATCGAAATAAAAAGAGTGACTGGCTGGCGATTCTGAGTACAGATTGTACATTAAGCGATCAGGAGATCATCCGCATTTACGGCATGCGGTGGGATATTGAGGTGTTTTTCAAAACGAGCAAGTCCCTTTTAAAGTTGCAAAAAGAGTTCCAAGGGCGCTCGTATGATTCCCTGATCAGCCATACGACCATTGTTTTCGCTCGATATATCGTACTGGCATGGCAAAACCGATGCAGCACCGACCAAAGAACGCTTGGCGGTATGTTTTATGACGTCTGTGATGAAGTGAGTGAGCTCGATTGGGCCGTAGCTCTCCAGCAGCTTATCGAGCTTCTTGAAGATGTCTTCAACAACAGCAACAAGAAAATGAAAACATTCATCAAAAGTCAACTCTAACAATGGATCGCGGGTCTACCCAATTATATCAAGGTGTACATGCCTTATTTGGGCTGCGAAAGTTGAGTTATTTATCTATCTATAGCTAAAAGTGATGCAGTGACTCAGTGATGCATTGTTAATTTTCTTAAATATACTCCTTATCGAGCAGCTATTCACAATAAATCTCAAAGGGATTCTGTAAAGTGGAGATAATATGGGGATTTTTGGTGTATCATCAAGATAAAACACTCGGGGGAGCTAGAAGCATTGGTGTTAAACTGCTCGCTAGTACTCCCCCGTAAGTTGTATGTCGCTTTTACATAAATCTAAACGCCTATAGAAATATACTTCACTTCCAAATACTCTTCAATTCCATGGTGACCACCCTCTCGTCCTAGACCACTTTCTTTCATTCCCCCGAATGGCGCCTGCGGCACAGAAGGAAGCCCGTCATTGACGCCTACGATGCCGTACTCCAATCCTTCACTCACACGTACGGCTTTACCGATGTTTTCCGAAAAAACATAAGCTGCTAAGCCGTAGGGGGAGTTGTTTGCTCGCTGAATGACTTCTTCTTCAGTTTGAAAAGAAGCAATGGGTGCGACGGGACCAAAGGTTTCTTCATTCATGCAAAGCATGTTGTCGGTGGCCCCAGATATAATGGTTGGTTCAAAATATTGGCCCTCGTTTTCCACGAAGCTATTTCCGCCGATTAATACCTCTCCACCTTTTGCAGCCGCATCATCTAGATGATTCTGGACTTTTTCAATCGCTTGTTTATTAATCAATGGGCCGAGGTCAACGTTTTCTTCTAATCCGTTTCCTGTCTTTATATTTGCAACGGCAGCTTTGAATTTTTCGCTGAAAGTTTCAAGGACCGATGCTTGTACATACACCCGGTTCGTACAAATGCACGTTTGTCCTGAATTTCGGAATTTAGAGCCGATTAGCTGTTCCACGGCTTTGTCTAAATCCGCATCTTCCATGACGATAAACGGTGCGTGTCCGCCAAGTTCAAGCGACACCTTTTTAACCGTTTCAGCGGCTCCTTTCATTAATTGTTTTCCAACTTCAGTGGAGCCTGTAAAAGTGATCTTTCGGACACGTTCGGCCTCAATCCATGTATCCCCGATCTCTTGTGGATTGCCGGTGATAAAATTGACTACTCCTGCAGGGATTCCGGCTTCTTCAGCGAGTTCTGCCAATTTCAAAGCAGTCAGAGGTGTTTCCTCTGCCGGTTTAATTACTGCTGTACAACCTGCGGCGAGGGCCGGAGCCACTTTACGGGTGATCATCGCTGCCGGGAAGTTCCATGGGGTGATAGCTGCCACCACACCGACCGGTTGTTTTTGGACAAATATTCGTTTATTCGTGTGAGAAGCGGGAATAGTCTCGCCGTAAATTCGCTTGGCCTCTTCGGCATACCACGAGATAAAACCGTTGGCATACCCGACTTCACCGATCGCTTCATTTAGAGGTTTTCCTTGCTCCATGGTCATGATTTTTCCAATTTTTTCTTTGTTTTCTTCGATTAATTGATGCCATTTAGCTAAAAATTGGCTGCGTTCTTGAGCCGTTAATACGGACCAGGTTTCAAATGCAGCATGAGCAGCTTCTACGGCTTGCTCTGCTTCGTTCCTGCCGCCGTTCGGCACCGTTGCGATCACTTCCTTCGTTGCAGGATTAACGACGTCGAAATGCTCCAGTTCTTCTCCCTGCCAGTGGTTGTTAATATAAATTTTTTGATTCATGCTTATACCCGCCTTTTCTTTAAAGAATTATAAAGTACCCTCACTCTTTAACTTTGAATGCGTATTCATAACTAATTTCATTATAAACATACAAGGTCAAAAAGTAAATATGTCAATAATTAACGCAAGTAAGCTCTTACATATTGACAAAAAAGTGACTTCGTTTTAATATTATAGCTATAAATCTTTGAATGCGCATTCATACAAAAGGAGTCATTATGGTTTCATCAAAGGATGTAGCAAACAGAGCCGGTGTTTCTCAATCAACCGTATCCCGCGTGTTAAATGAACCTGACAGAGTAACTAAAGCCAATCTGGAAAAAGTCAGGAATGCTATGAAGGAATTGAATTATCGTCCTAACACCATAGCGAGATCTCTTGTTAACAAACGAACGAAAACGATTGCATTAATTTCCGGGCCCTTACACAATCCTTTTTTCGTGGATACAACAACCTCAATCGTTAATTACGCCAATGAAAATGGCTACCAAACCAACGTCTTTTTTGCAAACGATGAAGACAACTTGTCTATTTATGAATCGGTACTGTCAGCGCAAGTGGATGGTATGATCATATCCTCCATATTTATGGATGATCCGGTTTACAAGGACCTGATGTCTTTAAAGACGCCCTATATTATGTTTAACCGGAAACATAACAAAGGAGGGAACTTTGTAGAAATAGATAACGAAAAAGCAGGGGAAATGGCCGCTCAACATTTATTGGAATTGGGTCACCAGAGAATTGGTTTTATTGGAGGCCCATTGCATACATCTACCTTTTATGGAAGGCATGCCGGATTTGTGAGAGAAATGCAAAGGAACCAAATGACTATTGACGAGCACTTAGTCAGGGAAACGGATACAAGCGAAAAAAGGGTTAAGGAAGCCGTTCTAATGATGTTGAGTAGAAAAAATAAACCAACGGCTATATTTGCCAGCACAGATTCAATTGCTTTATTTGTGATCGACATCTTAATCGAATTAGAGTACAGCATTCCAGAAGACATTAGTATTTGCGGCATGGATAACATACGAATTTCAAGTCATCATTCCTTTAAACTGACAACAATAGGCCTGCAGATAAACACAAATTTAGGAAGGTTAGGGATTGAGTATCTAATCGATGCAATTGAGGGCGACCAATCGTCTCAAAAACCTGTGCAAATTACTTTAGATCCTGTTTTGTATCAAAGAAACACGACTCGTAAATTATAAAACTTTGTGAATGCGCATTCAAAAAATTGAGGTGAACACATGATGGAAGCCACTGTATTTGATTGTAAAAAACAAGAGGGTTATTCCTCTTTTTATTATCCTCATTACTATACAGAGTGGATGGTTACCTATCGTTCCATTTACGGTCATCGGAAGGAGAAAGTAACTACAATGACAGATAGC
The DNA here is from genome assembly GCF_900100185.1 of Natribacillus halophilus. Classification (GTDB taxonomy): domain Bacteria; phylum Bacillota; class Bacilli; order Bacillales; family Marinococcaceae; genus Natribacillus; species Natribacillus halophilus. Next base: position 209,227 of record NZ_FNEN01000004.1, read on the forward strand.
GTGAGGGGAGGCAGCGGTATAGCCAATGAACTTCCTTATCTTCGCAAAGAAGATATTATTGAGTCCGACGTAATGGAAGAAAAGATAACTGAACAGGCCTCAATAGAGGAAGCATTTGAAACACTGCGCCGACATTATCTTTATAGAGCAAAATCTTGGAGTGTGCCAACGATAGAGCTTTTGGCAAGTCAATGGGTGTATATACCTTATCAATTAATCGAAAAAACCGGAAGGTTCAGCAAGAAAACAAAAACCTATTTATTCGAACCAATGTCCAATTCCTTAGATAAAATTGATAAGTTTCCGGAGATTTATAAGTTCATAGAAGGGAAGGTAGGAAAAATATGAATTTTCTTGTTATTGGAGCCGTTATGATTGTCGGAACCTGGATAGGAATGGCAATTGTTCTATGGAAAACAAATTTATTAAATGATGATTAGGGGGCGTTGAGCAATGACTGATTCTATTACTATCTATTCTTGGATATTTATGGCCCTTTTCATAGCGATGATGCTTGTTCTGGGTTGGGTTGGAATGAAAAAAACAAATACAGCTGACGATTTCGCCACTGCCCGTTCAAGTTACGGCCCTTTTACGATCGCGCTTGTGATCGCTGCGGGGATTTCGAGTGGTTCCACTTTTATGGGGATGCCTGGCCTTGCCTATGATATAGGAACACCTAGTTTGTGGTATCCATTACTTTACCCAATCGCAACAGTTATCGGGATGGTATTTGTCGCTAAAGTTATCAAAAAATACGGTGATAAATACGGGACGAGAACAATCCCGGAATTTATCGGTGAACGTTATCAAAGTGACTTCTTGCGCATAGCCTTAACGATCATTTCCATTTTATTAATCTTTTATGTCGTTTCCCAATTTGTAGCGGCTGCCACCATGTTCCAAACGATGATGGGTGTCGAATATGAAACGGGCCTTATTATCACAGGGGTTGTTCTTTCCATCTATGTGTTTATGGGCGGCTCGCATTCGGACATTATGACGGATGCTATTCAAGGGTTTTTAATGCTTGTTGTCGCTGTTGTCGTATTTTTTTCCTTCGTTGGCAGTGTCGGTGTCGATGGTGGCTTTGGCGATATGCTCTCAACCATTGATGAAGAAAAACCGCAAGGTGGATTCAATCAATTATTCTTGCCCGGAGATGACACCTACGGTTCCTTTTGGCTAGTAGCCCTGTTGTTTATTGCCCATCTTCCTTTTGCTATACAACCACATTTAGGGAATAAATTTATGGCGGTAAAATCTGGCCGCGATCTAAAAAAACTTATCATGTATTGTACGGTCATTGCGACCACCCTTCCATTAATGGCGCTTGGCGGCATGCATGGAATCGCGGTTATAGGCAGTGATGCTGGTATTAATCCGGATCAAATTATACCAGTTTTGTTTAGTGAAATTTTTCCGCCAGCCATAGCAGCTTTCTTTGCTATAGCGGTGTTGTCTGCTGTAATGTCGACTTCGGATGGTCTAGTCGTTTCGATTACTCAACTGTTTGCCAATGATTTATATCGTAAAACGATCGTACCGAGGATTCAAATCACGAAAGAAAAGGCAGAACGCAATGAACTTTTAATTAGCAGATACAGTACCTTTGTTGTTATTATTGCTGCAGTTATAGTTGGTTGGACACCACCAGAGTATTTGTCCATATTTATGTGGATTGGTATTGGTGGTATCATGTCAGCTACAGCCGGTCCAATCATCGTCGGAGCTCTATGGAAAAGAGCAACGAAACAAGCCGCCGTATCTTCACTATTGGCGGGCAATGTTGTATATTGGATTGTGTATTTGCCATTCGGTTTCGATTTTTCCAATCCATTCGGAGCAGCAGGTATAGCGGTCTTGGTCAGTATGATCGTGATGTACGTTGTTACTATGTTCACATCTCCTCCCCATAATAAATCGAAATAAAAAGGAGCTGTTATTATGTCTCGATCTTTTGTATCACCGCAAAAACTTGTAACAGGAGAAGGGGGAATGCAACAGGTTCCGTCGCTCATTCATTCTTTTAATGCCCAAAAAGTGATGGTATACGCTGATCCAGGGGTTATTGATGCAGGTGTTGTTCAAAAACTTGAAACGCACTTACAAGGGCAGGGGATAGAGTATCAAATTTATTCAGAGCTTATACCGGAACCTCCGTTAGATATAGGCAATAAAGCTTTACAGGCGGTAAAGAAATTTGATGCCGATCTTGTCATCGGAATTGGAGGAGGCAGTTCTCTTGATATTGCAAAAGCTGCCGCAGTATTAAAGGACCATGAAGGTAATGTGGAAGATTATTTAAACCTATCCGGCACAAAATCAATCAAAGATAAAGGCTTACCTAAAATAATCATTCCTACAACATCCGGTACTGGCGCAGAAGTAACCGATATTGCTGTTTTTTCTTTGGAAAATACGAAGGATGTCCTCACACATGAACATTTAATTGCTGATGTAGCAGTGGTGGATCCCGAATTGACTTATACGGTACCGCCGAAAATTACAGCTGCAACCGGCGTTGATGCACTCACGCACGCGGTTGAATCCTTAACTTCTGTTAATGCGACACCTTTAACCGATGCGTTGGCATTAGATGCTATTGAACGTATCTCTTCCAACATCCGAACTGCTGTATGGAATGGCGGCAATATAAAAGCACGCAGAAATATGGCGTGGGGAAGCATGATTGCCGGTTTAAGTTTTTACAACGCCGGGGTGGCTGGTGTCCATGCGCTTGCCTACCCATTAGGAGGCGTTTATAAAATTCCTCATGGTGAAGCGAATGCTGTGCTCCTCCCATATATATACGATTTTATTTGGCCGTCTTGCATTGATAAAATGACTGTCATGGCAGAAAAATTAGGGATCAATACAGAGTATATGAGCAAACGGGAAGCAGCTATTGCCGCAGTTCGTGAATTGAGTAATATTGTGAAAGAGGTCGGTATTCCGAGCAATTTGCAGTCATTTGGTGTTAAAGAAAATGATTTGGACTTGCTCGCGGAAGAAGGTATCAAACAGAAAAGATTACTAGATAGAAGCCCTATGCCATTTACTCAGGATGATATCCGGGATCGATATAGAGCTGCCTTTGAGGGTGAATTAAAATTCGGTGAATAACTACTCAATGAGCCAACACCGATGGGATGTTGGCTCATTGTTAAAAGTGACAGTTTTCTCGCCCTTTTTTGTGCCATAAGAGTCCACCGAAAGGCATGGTTATAAATATGTACAAAAAAATAATAGAACCGAGGGTTTCTGAAACAGACGGTGTTGGCCATATCAATAACACCACCTTACCCGTCTGGTTGGAAGCAGCACGGAATCCAATTTTTAAATTGTTCACACCGGATGATTCATTTGACAACTGGCGAATGATTATCCTCCATACATCGATTGATTATGTAAGCCAGATTTATTTTGGAACAAATGTTGACGTGTACACATGGGTGAAGCGGATCGGGAACTCAAGCCTAGAATTAGATGAAGAGATTCATCAAAGTGGTACGATTTGTGCCCTTTCAAACCTGAAATAAGAAGAAATGACATTTTTTAAATTTCACGTACTGCATTATATATATAACAACACTAGCGTTGCATAAATATAGTTAGAAATTTCAGTAATATTGTTTACAGTCATCGAGTAAAAAAAAGATAGCCCTGAACAAAGGGTCGCTTCCAATTGGAAAAATTATACATTTAAGACCTTTAGTGCCGACAACAAGTGATGTTTTTTATGGAACGGAACGGTTGTCAAACTTGCGTATCCACACCCTTGATGATTTCCACAGGGCAGCTTTGAGCCACCGGGAGATCTGTAAAATTCTCTTTTCGCTGTTTGTCTCCAGCTGTATAAGTACATGAAGACAATACACAATAAGCGCAAGAAAGATTTGATTGTGGACAGCGGTTTCGTCGAATCCATAAAACGACTTGATCTTTACATGCTGTTTCAGCCATTTGAAAAATAACTCAATCGCCCAACGATCACGATACAAATCTGCGATTTCTTCCGCACTTATATCAAAACGATTCGTAATCAGAAGAAGTTGGTTGCCTTTGGTGTCATCCACTTTTAGAAGGCGAAACCCATTCTCCGTGCGGTTTTGATAGGTTCCGATCACCACCATTTGATCGGATAGCACAGGACTGTCCTCAGCCAGAGAAAATGATTCAAGGACACGTACAAAGGCATTTTTCCGAAGCCGGGAAACAAAAAAGTACCCATCATCGGTCATTCGATCAAAGCGTTCGTAATCAATGTAGCCACGATCAAAGACATACATGGCTTCCTTGTCATCGACCAGCACTTCGAGTTGTCCGCGGTCGTGCTCCTTCGCCGGTGTCATAATTGCCTTGTCCGGATAGGTGGTGTGGCGATCCATATAAACCAGGCGCAAGTGAAGCTTAACACCTGCTTTCGTTTTCCTGAACGCCGCCCATCTGTACCGCGTGAGATCAAGAGGGATCGTGCTTGAATCGATGGTCTTTAACGGCATACGAGGGGATGATCGTTGGTGAAAGTGCCGAATGTGTTGCACGAGATCCACAAAGATCGTCGACAACAGGGAAGGATCGATCTCTCGATGTTTCCGCGACAGTTGGGAAGGGCTAATGGCTCGGAAACCAACCGCCTGTTGAAGGTCTTCATCTAACAAACCGTCCGAAATCGCCGCGAGGCTATCGGTCTCTTGTAGGTGTGCAAGGAGAAACAATTTGATATAAGCTTCGGTTGTCAGCTTTTTCGTATAGGCATCTTGACGTAGGCTCGTCACTTGTTCTTGCAATTGTTGAAAATTAATCGGTGAGATCCATTTACCAAATGAAGAAAATAGGGTATGCTTGTCCATATTATGGTCCTTTATATTAGATTTGGACAGGATACCACCCGTCGTTCCATTATAAAGGATTTTTTTATGCACCAATCCTCTTATTTTTGAACATTCGATGTCTTATGATGATTCTGTCTCAATTAATGCAATGCTAGTGATCCACCTTATAAAAATAAATTGGGTCTCGTGAAGAAGTTTCTGAAGTAGGGGAAGGGAGCTCAGGCGATGATCCGTTATTCTGACTTATATGGTAGTGTTTATGAAACAAAAATCTTGAGTGGAGACGTGATGTAAAGAACGATGAAGTATTAGTAAAAACCATATGAGGCTTCATGAGGATCGGAGCAGAGCTATCGCAATCTAAAGCTTCGCAGACATCATCCAGGTTTGATGAATGCCATCAGAAAAGGTTAAACTTAAAACTGCTGGAAATCAGTGTTAATTAGGCATCAAACGCGTGGTTCGTAGTTTTAACAGATGATTGATGAAAGAGGATTCGTGGGATGAAAATGTACACATTAAACAGTACGCTGCAGCTGCCCATTACTCGTGACGATGCGTGGGGATTCTTCTCTGATCCCAATCAGTTGGGAAACATCACGCCTGATAATATGTCTTTTCAAATTCTTGATGAACTTTCCGACCCGATGTATGCAGGTATGATCATTCGCTATCGTATTCAGCCTTTCGCCGGTTTTCACGTACATTGGGTCACTGAAATCACGCACGTTCGCGAAGGGGAATATTTCGTGGATGAGCAGCGGTTTGGTCCGTTTCGGTTTTGGCATCACCAACACCGATTTCATGAAATAGAAGGTGGCGTTGAGATGCGGGATACGGTGCATTATGTGATGCCGTTTTCCATATTCGGCCGTCTCGTTCACCGACTTGCCGTTCACAAACGTCTTGAGGAGATTTTTTCATTTCGCAAGAAGCAATTGGAAGCATACTTTGGGAAAATGGATTAATAAGCGATTCCGACGCGCGTGTGAATGAACGCCTCCTGCTGGCTCATTTGTCTGTAAGCAAAATCCGCCGTATCGCCGACCGAGATTCGTTTGCCGTTTTCCGGTAGATAATTTTCCTCCACCCGGTAATTCCCTTCGGCCGAGCCGTTGATCAAAGCGGTTGGACAGACGATCAGCCATTGCAGATTTGATTCTTTTAAATAGTGGTAAGCAGCCAAGTGGTCTTCGGCGGCAGTGGTTGATCTTCGTTTTGATTCACTGGACTGAAATCGGTATCGTCCCTCTTCGGTGCGGCTGTTTAGAATACCTGCGGTACCGATCGTTATGATTCTTTTGATACCATGGTGTTTCATTTCCTGAATGATCAAGGGCATGCTTCGGGACAGGGTGTCATTTTTGTCCGTATTTAGTGCATTGATGATAATATCCGCATCAACCATCGCCTCTGACAGCTTCTGCTGATCCAGGACATTTCCTTGGTGGATGGTTAAACGATCATTGGCAATATCCAACTTTTCGGGGCTGCGAACCAGCGCATTTATGTGATGTTGATCATTCACTGCCAATCCGGCAATGATGTTCCCAACCCTTCCGGTTGCACCTAAAAGCAGTATTTTCATCCTCGCATCACCTCATATATATTTGAAAAGGAGCCTCAAGTTAGTGATCACATCTCGGAAAAACGTCGGCAAAGCTGCAGAGGCAGTATGGGCAGCGAATAAGTATTTTGTGATGGCTTGTTCACAAGCACAATATCGTCAAATTAGCACGGCTTTTCGCCCCGATCAGCGTGATCTGCTGCATGCTTATGAGCAGTTATCTGAAATAGAACGTGCTCATCAAACAGTTGCCAGTGCAAATCTCCCCGAGCTTACCAATGCCCTCTATCATATGCTCGGTTATTTCAAAAAAGAGCTTTGCCGTGATGAACGGCAACAAATGAATCAATTGATTACAAATAAACCGGAGACAGCACTGCAAGATCTGGAAAAGCTCACCTTTGAACATGAGAAACCGTATTTAATGCCTTGCCGTTTATGGCGGAGACAAATCGGTTTTAATGAAGTTCCCGTAGCGATGAAGATCGGTGGGAGTCGTTATGCGCCTTATACGTGGAAGTGGTATGGGGATCATTTAAAGCAGCATGAGTAATGATAACCCCTTTCTCTTCCAGGTTTTCAAGACATTCGTTCAGGTAGGTATCGTTGTGCTCAGGATATATAGGGGTTTCCTTTATTGAAATGCGCTCCAAAGAGTGATGGCGATCACAGTGTTTTCCCCGATACAGCGGATTTATCCATAATTCATCGACGCGATATCCTCTCTCCTGCATTTCGTCCATCACGCGCTGGTGATATAGATAAAGGCGGTAAGGACTGTATTGGAAAACATAATTCACGGTTGAATGGGGCTTGTCCCAACCTTTTCCCCGTAATGCACAACATTCCCGATGCTGGCCCAGCAATTGCTGGCGTGGTAAAAACGGAATTAAATCATCATGCCATAAGCGCATCTCATGTAATCCTCCAGAGGTATTTCTATCATTGTGACACAATTTCGCCCGTAAAAAAAGCCAATCTTCCCGAAGAAAGAACGGCTTTCGTTCGTTTTTCAATGTACCTTGAACGTTTGTATGCATTCCTGTACAAGTGTTGCACCTTGACTCATTGCGACTGTGGCCACTATTTTTCATCCCCTTACTTTTAAGTTCATCATTAACGTTCCTCATTTTTATGTCTGTATTCTTAGATAAAAGTTTGGAAAATCCTTCAAGTCGACGTCTTCTGCATAACTGGATGACCGTGAGGAATGCTATTTTATTAAGGATAAGACGCCAAATGTAGGGGGTTGTGTTTGATGTATGAGCTGGAATCACGAATCAACGGATTGGAAATGACGGAAAAAGAATTGGAACAAAGGCTAAAGCCGCTTGGCTTTGATATGGGAGGCAACTGGGAGTACGATCACGGCTATATGGATTATAAAATGGACGAGGATGACGATCACGGCTACCAATTTCTGCGTATACCTTTTTTCGCAACCGAAGGTGAAGTCGGGAGTGACAAGACTAAGGTTGTTTTAGGGACACCGTTCCTTTTATCTCACAGATATGAGGCCGGAATAGCCGAAGAAGCGAATCCGGTTTTCAGCGCATTATGGAATCAATTTGCCTCCCCCGAAGAGAAAGACGCCTATGTTGAAGATCAATACGTTCAGGAAGGGAAGAACCTTATCCGAGAGGTGGAACAGGCACTATTGGTATAGAATGGCTGAAATAGTGTCCAGTTTAAAATTCCAATGTTTTCATGCAAATGTGTCGAAAAAAGACATTATCAAAACTGCAGAAAAGGGACAATATGACGTCGATAACTTTTGATATAAGGAAATTAATGGAAATATCGATATCTGCAGAAACGTATTAATGGCAGTTTTTCTAAAGAATAAGCGAAGGTGACTCGCTTGTTCTTTTTCGCGAGTGGCAGCACATACGCTATTATAGGGTGCGAGTCCCGAATGCAACCGAACAGCCGGTAAGCATTAGCTAACAGATAGTGCGATGACCGCGAGGTATTGTGCGGAGGATCTGAAAGCAAATCCCTGAACAGAGCTGAAACCCATATTGGGGCCCATGTTGGCACGCGAGCGGGATGGCGCCCGGCGTAGACAAGGTAACGATTGGAGACTATGAGGCAGAGCTGGAGGACAATCTAGAAGTGCTCCACCAAAAGCTGAAAACGAAGGACTATCATCCAAAACCTGTCCGCCGGAAAACCATTGAGAAAGAGAATGGAAAGAAGCGTCCGCTAGGGATTCCTACCGTGGAGGATCGAGTGGTTCAAGCGGCGATCCGAAACATTCTCGAACCGATCTTTGAGGAAGACTTCCTGTCGTGCAGTTACGGATTTCGCCCAAATATCAGCGCTCATATGGCGCTTGCTCAGGTAAGCAAACACCTCTGAGAGGGCTATGAGTATGTCATTGATGCGGATCTGCAAAGTTACTTTGACACGATCCCGCATGACCGCTTGGAAACCCAATTCCGTAGACGAGTCACGGATGGCTCTGTTATTCAACTCATCAATCAATTTTTGAAAGCAGGGGTTATGGAAGGAGCGCTGTACGAAGATACGCCCTTGGGCGCACCGCAAGGTGGGTTATGCGAAGCTTTGCATAAGGCGGCCCGTTAAGTCCGCTCCTTTCCAACATTGTTCTAGATGAACAAGAAAGGCTTATTGGCGAATGGCCCACAGCCCTATCTTGCATAGAGTCCTCGGTGACCGGTACTAGGTCAAACAAGGGCTCAAGAGTCTTTTCAAACGATATCAAACCATGCGTTGGATTTAAATGAAACCGCCGTATACGGAACCGTACGTACGGTGGTGTGAGAGGTCGGCGGTTAGTCACCGCCTCCTACTCGATTTACTCAATGATGCGCCCATTTCCTTTTGCTTACATACGATGAAAGCGTACCTTCATTGGCTTGCGATCGCAGTACTTATATCTGCTACTCCCTGTGCGCCAACTGTGAGTATGTATGCGGAAAATTATGGCGGGGATGCTGCGCTCGCTTCGGTCGCGGTATTCATTCCAAGCCTTGCGGCTGCATTTACACTGCCCTTGTTGTTTGCGATTTTACACTTACTTGCTTAACTGATTGTTCATCGTCTTCTCAAGTTATATATCACCTGCAGCAAAACGATGATAACTAGAAGGACGGTGCTAATGAGAGCAACCCACCTGATGGTCTCTTCATCACTTCTGATAAAGATAGCCAGGTAAGACCAGATAAACACAAGTGGATACCAAATATCCCGGTTTAGCCGTGTCAACAAAATAGCAACGACAGTCAGAATCATGAGTATTACAACGCTCCATCCCAATTCCCCCGTTCCTAAAAATGTTGTTAAATTACTTCGGGAAAAGCCGGTGAATACGTTCACAATACTGGCTACAGATACCCAGCCCAAATAGATGGAAAACGGAAGACGATCCATCAAACCACTGTTTCGATTTCGTTTAATGATACGATAAAGAGGGATAAGGGAGAATAGCAAGAGAAAGATAACAACGGTTGAAAGGAAGATATATTCTTGGGTAAATGTGATAATCCAAGCACTGTTCAGCAGAAAGTTGATCGGGATAAGCGCCTGAGTGTCTCTATATACATTCGTTTTCTCATCACGTACAAATAAACCTCTGATGATCCAGACGAAAAGCAGGGCATAAATCAGCCCCCAAATTGAAAAAGCATAACCTGCCGGTTGAATCAATGCGGGCTGCTCATTTGCGACATCGCCGACACTTGAACCTACGGAATAATTGATGAATAACATTAAAATGAAAAACCCCATGTTCACGATGAATATTCGCAGCACTGGTTGCAACGTCGTCAACCCCTTCATATGTAGTGGCTTAAGATTATACACGAAATGATGGTGGGAAAAAATCATTTACCCCTTGTTATTTGGCATGAGAAACCCCAGTATATATACTAAGCTATATAACAACGTTAACAAGGAATAAATTGAATTGAGTAAACGACAAATGAAGAAGATCAATCGCATACAAGAGCCCGCATATTATCGACAGCTGAAAAGTTGTTTATGGAAAAAGGCTATCGAGGTGTGACGACCAGGGAAATTGCCGCAAAATGCAATATTTCACAACCTGCCCTTTTTATCCGCAATGCTGGAAGTTTTTGTTAAAAACGTACAATTAACGTTTCCGAATCGTGGTAAGATCCACAAGTCGCCGATGAGATAGGCTGCCCCTGTTATAGTAAGGCTGATCCAAAGGGTATTCCCAAATGTGATGCCGAAAAATGGACATATAATCAGCTCTAGTACAGCAGTGATCATAAGAAATTTAATGATTAAAGCTAAGACATGATACATTTATCCAACCTCCAGTCTATTCGTTTTCTATTATAATGTGCCCATATGTTTCAGTCATAACATGCCAAGGAGCTCGGGGTTTAATGAAAAAGGGAGCAATCGTTTGAAAATCAGCGAATGTTAAAGTCTATGGCATATGTGGCCAGTAAATCAACATACATAATTATGGAAATTCATTTCGAAACACGATATATTGGAATCCGCTATGTGAAAAATCATTGTACGGGGTGAGGCTGTGGATATTTTCAAACAATTAAGCCGATTTTACTGGCCGTATCGGCGTTATTTTTTTGGGTCGATTTTTGCCTTACTGTTTGTGACCGGTTTCACCGTAGTTTATCCCATCTTTTTACAGCTTGCCATCGATGAGGGGATCGTCAATCAAAATTTCTCGATCATACCGCTCCTATCCATCGGCTTCATCCTGATCATGTTGCTCAAGGGGATCGCGGCTTATTTTAATCAATATTGGGGCGATGTCTTCGGCATTCGCACCGTTTACAAGTTACGGGAAGGGCTCTATGAAAAATTGCAGTTTATGCCTTTCCGATATTATGACAACGCCAGGACCGGCGATTTAATGTCACGTCTCACCGCTGATGTGGAGGCGTTTCGCTTTTTTCTTTCTTTTGGCTTCGCGCAAATTTTCAATTTCGTCCTGATCGTCACGTTCAGTCTCGTGGTCATGTTTTATTATTCGCCGCAGCTTGCTGTTGTTACCTTGTTGATGATGCCGCTGCTCTTTTTTACCGTGCAACGGTTTGACAAGTTCGTGCACCCGGCGTTTAAAAATATACGCATCTCCATGGCGAGCCTGAACACGCGCGTGCAGGAAAATGTGAGCGGGATCAGTACGGTGAAATCGTTATCGCGGGAAGATTTTGAAATGAATCGTTTTGATGAAAAAAATACGCATTATCGCGATACCTATTTATATACGTCCGGCATATGGGCCCGTTACTTTCCGGTCATGGAATTTATCGGTAATTTGACGGTCGTTTTCTTGCTTGCTTATGGCGGTTATTTGGCGATTTACGGCACACTCAGGCCCGGAGAACTCGTCGCTTTTTTTAGTCTCGTCTGGTACATCATGGGTCCGCTCATGAATCTGGGCTTTATCATTAATACGTTTAGCCAATCAAAAGCCTCCGGAGAACGATTGCTTGAAGTTTTAAATGAAAAAGAAGATATTTATGACCGTGAACACGCACGGCCGGCGAAAGATATTCAAGGCGACGTTGCTTTTCGAGGGGTGACGTTTAAATATCCCGGAGAGGAAAAGGCAGCCCTTCAGGATATTGACTTTCAAGTCCGGGCCGGCGAAGTCATCGGGTTAATGGGCGCGACCGGCGCCGGGAAATCAAGCATCACGCAATTGGTTGCCCGCTTTTATGAGCCGAGTGAAGGCGAGGTGCTTATTGATGGCGTTGACAATCGCGATTACACGGTTCGGTCGCTACGTGAGCACATCGGGTTCGTTTTGCAGGAGCCGTTTTTATTCAGCTCCACGATTCGCGACAATATCGCTTACGGAGAGCCGGATGTGTCGATGGAGAAGATCATCGATGCCGCCCGGCGCGCCGATGCCCATGAATTTATAGAGGCGCTTCCGGATGGGTATGAGACGGTGCTCGGTGACCGGGGCATGGGTTTATCCGGCGGCCAGAAACAGCGGATCTCCATCGCACGTGCTTTGTTGATCAATCCGAGTATCCTCATCCTTGATGACGCGACAAGTGCCGTTGATATGCAGACGGAATTCAAAATTCAGGCCGCGTTCCGGGAACTGATGCGAGGGCGAACGACGTTCATTATTGCCCATCGGATTTCCAGCGTTCAGCACGCGGATCATATTTTCGTTCTGGATGAAGGAAAGATCTCAGAACGTGGCAGTCACGAGCAATTGCTGGCGAATAACGGTTTGTATCGTCGCATTTACGATATTCAATACCAGGATATGGAAGCCGTGCACACGACCAGTTGAGAGGAGGGAGGACAGTTATGGCGCAAGAAACGAGCCCGCGGGTCATGGGGCGATTTCGCTACAGTCAGGATACGGCGATCGAGAAGCCGTTTAACTGGGGAAAATTAGTGCGGCTGTTTGCCTATATGAAAACGAGTAAAGGGCTGATTCCGAAAGCGATTATCGCGATGATGATTACGACGGCGGTTCGGCTTGTCGTTCCGCTCATCATCGGTCAGTGGGCGTTGGACAGCGCCCTTGCCAACGAAGATTATGGCTTGATGCTGCAGCTCGCCGTGTTCGCGTTATTATTATATATTTTTTCCTTAATCGCCAATCGTTTTCGGATCAAATGGACGAATGAAATCGGGCAGGATGCGATTCATGCATTGAGAAAACAATTGTTCAACCATATTCAAACGCTCTCCAATCGTTTTTTTGACTCGCGGTCGGCCGGGTCGATTTTAGTGCGCGTCGTCAATGACATCAATGCTTTGCAGGAGCTGTTCACGAACGGGATCATCAATTTGCTTATGGATGTTGTCATGCTCGCAAGCATTATCGTGATTCTTTTTGTGTTGAGTCCGCCTCTGGCTATTGCCGTGTTGATTGTCGTGCCGATCATGTTCGTGATTTCCACGAAATTGCGCCGGCGGATTCGGCGTTCCTGGCAAGTCGTGCGCATTCGCCAGGCGAAGCTCAATTCCCATTTGAACGAAAGCATTCAGGGCGTGCGCGTGACGCAGTCTTTCAGCCAGGAAAAAGCGAACATGGGCTATTTCGACGGGATTAACCGCGAAAATTATGATGCCTGGGATGAAGCATCACGCAAGAGCGCGTTTTTTCGCCCGTTTGTGGAAATGTCGAACGCGTTAGGGTCGGCGGTGCTCATTTGGTACGGGGCGTACTTGATTTCGCAAGGGACGATTGAGTTCGGGGTGCTCGTCTCGTTTGCCTTTTATCTCGGCATGTTCTGGGAGCCGATTTCCCGGCTCGGGCAAGTGTACAATCAATTGCTCGTGGCGATGGCGTCCTCGGAGCGGATCTTTGAATTTTTGGATGAAGAGCCGAATGTAGTAGATAAAAAAGACGGCGACCGGGCACGTGATTTGCGTGGAGAAATTGCTTTTGAGGGCGTGACGTTTAGCTACGATGACTCACGGAAAGCGCTGGATGAGGTGTCGCTTCGCATGCCTGCCGGTCAGACGGTGGCGCTCGTCGGCCACACAGGATCGGGGAAATCGACGATCGCTAATCTGATTGCCCGTTATTATGATCCCACGGGCGGGGTTGTGTGGTTGGATGGCAAAGACATACGCGATTATCGTTTAAAAGAATTGCGCGAACAGGTCAGTACTGTTTTGCAGGATACGTTTATTTTTTCCGGTACGATTATGGAAAATATCCGCTTCGGACGGCCGGACGCGAGCGATGAAGAAGTGATGCAAGCCGCGGAAGCCATCGGTGCCGACGAGTTTATTTTAAAATTGCAGGACGGTTTTGAAACCGAGGTGGAAGAACGGGGCAACGTCTTGTCCGTCGGAGAGCGCCAACTGCTTTCTTTTGCCCGGGCGCTCCTGGCTGACCCGAAAATCATTATTCTCGACGAGGCCACCGCCAGCATCGACACGGAAACGGAGCTGAAAATACAAAGGGCGTTGGGGAGGCTATTAAAAGGTCGCACCTCCGTGATGATCGCTCACCGCCTGTCGACGATCCGGGACGCGGATAATATTATTGTGTTGGAGCAGGGGCAGATTTTGGAGCAAGGGACGCATACGGAATTGATGCGGGAGAGGGGGAAATACTATGACCTCGTCGTGAGCCAGTTCCAGGCGCTGGATGGGTGAGGGGGTCGCTTGGAGTGCGAGCTCGGTCAATGGGCACCCAACCGAGTCCGTTGGGGCGTGAATCGTGGTATGTTGCGGAAAAAAGTGCTTCAACCGAGTGCGTTGGAACGTGAATCGCGGTGTATAGCCGGAAAAAGTGTTCCAACCACATCCGTTGTAGTGTGAAGCATGGTGATCAGCCCGAAAAAGTGCTCCAACCGAATCCTTCTAGCCATAATACGAACCTTTCCCATGGCTATAGCGCGTAAAATTTTTCGCCAGAACCCTTTTCACTTTACTTGCTGAACTTTTAACCCCGCACCAGTCGTAAATCGTGTTGGTTGTAATCTTTTCGTTTGGAAAAAGAAATGTAAATGCTTCGACATTGCGCATGATCGCAGATTCGTTGTATTCTTCGTTCCCGCACGAGGGACATACCCATTTTCGCTCCTCGAGTTTCGCACCTTGATAAACCAAGAAAAAATGGCCTTTGAATCCGCATAAAATCCATAAAAAACCCGCATGAACACAGGGCTTTTGGTATAATTAAGGTACCAATCCAAATCATGCCAAAAGGACGTGTTATCACATGCGGGGAAAAACCAAAGAGATTGAAAAAGTAATTCAAACTCATGGATTTTCAATTGATTCTATTGTAAGGGATGTTATGAAATCGTTCAACTTCCGCTCCCTTTGTCATAAGGTTGGATTCAAGAAACAGCAAGGATATCCCGTCACCGACATCATCACGTTAATGTTGGTGTTTCCGCTAATGCTTTTAAACA
>NZ_FNEN01000043.1 GCF_900100185.1 Natribacillus halophilus
CTCGAGTTTCGCACCTTGATAAACCAAGAAAAAATGGCCTTTGAATCCGCATAAAATCCATAAAAAACCCGCATGAACACAGGGCTTTTGGTATAATTAAGGTACCAATCCAAATCATGCCAAAAGGACGTGTTATCACATGCGGGGAAAAACCAAAGAGATTGAAAAAGTAATTCAAACTCATGGATTTTCAATTGATTCTATTGTAAGGGATGTTATGAAATCGTTCAACTTCCGCTCCCTTTGTCATAAGGTTGGATTCAAGAAACAGCAAGGATATCCCGTCACCGACATCATCACGTTAATGTTGGTGTTTCCGCTAATGCTTTTAAACAGCATCAATGCCTTCTACAAAAGTGGATACAAACAGGTAACCAAAATGCAAAAGGATACGATTTATCGTTTGAAAAACAATGCCCAGATGCCTTGGCGCAACCTGCTTCTTCATGTGTCTAAGCAATTTCAGTGTTTGGTTAACCCTGATCAGGACGTGGACGATAAGTCGGCTTTTATCTTTGATGATACCATCGACGAGCGTGTTGGCCGCCGGATTGAAAAGGTTTCTTACGTCCACGACCATGTGGCCGGACGCAAAAAATCCAAAGCAACGCTCGGGTTCAAAAACCTCACCATGGGCCTCTTTGATGGGAAAAGCTTTAATCCTCTTGATTTCAGTCTTCATTCTGAAAAGAAGCTATACAAGAAACAGCGGAAAGAGCAATATCAGAAGAAGCGTGACTCTCGCTCAAACGGTGCCAAGCGCAAAAAGGAATGCGAGGTCGACAAAATTACGAATGCGATACGTATGCTCAAACGAGCGGTGAAGCACGGATTCAAGGCCAAGTATGTCCTCGTAGACAGTTGGTTTGCCAGCAAGGACTTTATCCGTACGTGCAGAGAGGTTAAAAATGGGGCGATGCACGTCATTTGTGCTGTCCGTAAGGACTGGAGAAAGTACCATTACCGAGGGAAGGACATGCATGCGAAGGAACTACTGAAAACCCTGAAAAACGAGGGTAAAGAAAAGCGTTGCCGCAAACGTAATACCCGGTATTATGAAGTCACCGTTTATTACCCGGGGATTGATGAAACCGTCAAATTGTTCTTTTGTCGCTTTCCGTATCAAAAAGACTGGCGACTGTATCTCTCCACAGATTCTGGCTTATCATTTATTGAAACAATGGAGGTCTATTCGGTGCGTTGGACCATCGAAGTTTTTTTCAGAGAGACGAAACAACAGCTTAGCCTGGGTAAGTGCCAATCTCGGGATTTTGACGCGCAAATTGCCCATGTAACGACGACCTACATCCTGTATGCCTTTTTGTCTTATTTCCGACGGGTCAACGACTACGAGACTTTGGGAGGGTTATTTGAAGAGATTAAAGACGACTTGGTAGAGAAAAATATGGCGCAACAGCTATGGGAAATGTTTGATGAGCTTCTGGACGTGGTTATCACGGCCATCTCAGAGTCAGGAGTAGTAGATATTCATGCCTTTAAGATGTCCGAGGAATACCAGTATATTAAAACCCTTTTTGAAGACTCGTTTTTGGTCAATCAACTATTTGACGGCGATAATGTCGCTTAAAGGCCGAAAATGGAATTTCGGGGAAAGCACTGCCATATAAGGGTTATAGATTCACATAGTTACGCTGAATCCCTTGCTATTTGGGGTGCGAAACTCGAG
>NZ_FNEN01000007.1:0-1957 GCF_900100185.1 Natribacillus halophilus
GGGCCTGTGGTGTAGCGGTTAACATGCCTGCCTGTCACGCAGGAGATCGCGGGTTCGATTCCCGTCAGGCCCGCCATTTACATATTGGCTCGATAGCTCAGTCGGTAGAGCAGTAGACTGAAAATCTACGTGTCGGCGGTTCGATTCCGTCTCGAGCCACCATCTTTCCCGGCCGGTCTAGCTCAATTGGCAGAGCAACTGACTTGTAATCAGTAGGTTGGGGGTTCAAGTCCTCTGGCCGGCACCATTCTGGAAATTAGAAGTGAGAGGTTGGAAGTTGGATTTCAAAATCTCTAACCTCTAACCACCAACATCTAACATCCAAGCCGGAGGAGTAGCGAAGTCTGGCCAAACGCGGCGGACTGTAAATCCGCTCTCTCTGAGTTCGGCGGTTCGAATCCGTCCTCCTCCACCATTCAGGGGTATAGTTTAATGGCAAAACAGGGGTCTCCAAAACCTCCGATGTGGGTTCGATTCCTACTACCCCTGCCATTTGTATATGACGAATGGCGGTTGTGGCGAAGTGGTTAACGCACCGGATTGTGGTTCCGGCATTCGTGGGTTCGATCCCCATCAACCGCCCCATGATTGGGCCATAGCCAAGTGGTAAGGCATCAGGTTTTGGTCCTGAGATGCGCTGGTTCGAATCCAGCTGGCCCAGCCATATAAGCGGGAGTAGTTCAGCGGTAGAACACCACCTTGCCAAGGTGGGGGTCGCGAGTTCGAATCTCGTCTTCCGCTCCATTTTTTTATGGCGGCATAGCCAAGTGGTAAGGCAGGGGACTGCAAATCCTCTACGCCCCGGTTCAAATCCGGGTGCCGCCTCCATTTAAAGTGTAGGACATGCCGGGGTGGTGGAAGTGGCAGACACACAGGACTTAAAATCCTGCGGTCGGTAATACGACCGTGCCGGTTCGAGTCCGGCCCTCGGCACCATAAAACAACCAGGCGATCACCTCGGAATGCTGGGTGATCTTTTTCATTGCGGGTAGCGGAGGTATTTTTGTGGACATAAACGTTCCGGTAAAAAAGTTAACGACAGACGCAAGAATGCCTACT
This sequence comes from Natribacillus halophilus, assembly GCF_900100185.1. GTDB lineage: Bacteria > Bacillota > Bacilli > Bacillales > Marinococcaceae > Natribacillus > Natribacillus halophilus. Next base: position 1,060 of record NZ_FNEN01000007.1, read on the forward strand.
TACGGCAGTGAGGACGCGGCAGGATTTGACTTATACGCGGCAGAAGAAGTGACGATTGAGCCGGGTGAGGCAATAATCGTGAAGCTCGGACTTGCCTTTGCTATCCCTAAAGGGTACGAAATACAAATACGGCCACGGAGCGGAATCTCCAGAAAGTCAAAATTACGGATACCAAATGCACCGGGAACGATCGATGCCGATTATCGGGGGGAAGTCGGTATACCTCTTGATAATATATCGCACCTTAGCGAAGATAAGGTAAACACCGTTCTCACCATTCAGGGAGAAAAAGAAAATTGTGTAACCTTTCATCCTGAAGGCACCTACATCATCCATAAGCATGACCGCATCGCTCAGGGTATTTTAAAAGAGGTGCCGAGAGCGGTGTTTTCAGAAGTTGAATCGCTGGAAGAAACGAGACGTGGCCTGGGCGGATTCGGTTCAACCGGAATCCGTTAGAATAAATTGCTGTATTTCCTTGCAAAAAGGGCCTGGTACATGCTATATTATTACTTGTCGTGAACGAGAACTTGGCGGTGTGGCGGAATTGGCAGACGCGCGCGACTCAAAATCGCGTTTCTACGGAAGTGTGGGTTCGAGTCCCACCACCGCTACCAATTAAGTTACATTTGATGATAAGCACTGCGTCAATCCAAAGGATTGAGGGGTGCTTTTTTTGTATGTCAAAACGAAGGAGTAACGTTATAGGCGAGACTCGAACCGGATACTATCGACATCGCCAACGATTTATCCTGTTTGCTGACAAAAATAATTTGGGAAAAGAAAAAACGCTGCTTTTGTGGGATCACTCCACACTATCGTCCCCCACGATCAGGCGGGATCACCGTAAGGGGTATGAAATCGCGTTAATCGTCCCTCTGAGAGCGAGCCGATCTTG
>NZ_FNEN01000007.1:2412-57645 GCF_900100185.1 Natribacillus halophilus
CCGTTCTCCATTTGAGGTATCACATCGTCCGACTCATTTATTTTATCGCTCCCGCTCCCCCCTTTTTCTGAGCAAAATACGATATGGAACATAGGGGGGAGATAAAAATGACCGCAACACTCAGCAATGCTGATGTAAGTACATATCAATCGCTTTCGCCTTTTACCGATGTAGACGCATTGAACCATGCCATCAGAAGTCATTTATACGACCACAAGCACGAATTGTCCCGGGGTGCTGTGGCTGTATTCAAGGTGATCGCCCGTCACACCATAAAGACGGTAGGGGTAGCCTTTTTAAAGCACGACACGATCGCCGGGCAGGCAGGCGTGTCGATGTCGACGGTCAAACGCTCCATTCAAGCGCTTAAGGAGCGGTCCATGATCGACGTACACCGGACGACCCGCTTGCGCGGAAACGCTCGCGGCGGCTACGGTCACAACGTTTATGTCATCCATGAGCCATCGGATGAGCGAGCGGAAATGAACCATCGGGAAAAGCCGCAAAAGCCTTCTGTGGCAAGGCCTCAACCGGTGAAAAAAGCTGCCGAAGCTTTGTCTTTTGAAGCAGGCTCTCTTTCAGATAAAAAATGTAATATACGCAAGGACGTCAATGGTTCCCTTGACAGCACTTATGTTCCTGCTCATGTACCGAACCCATTCGTGATCGCCGCGAAGCCATTTTATGATGTCAACGGCATCTATGAACTTTGGAGGCTTGTCATAAAAGCTTACAAACGAGCGAAGATGGACGTCGACCTCCATGATCAGGACCTCGCCCACACGCTTGCCCAGGCGCTTAAGGGTGCCATTTTCATGGAAAAGACAGGCAGGCTGCGGGGAGCGTTGGCGGGTTACTTTTATGGTGCGTGTATGCGCATTTTCGATCAGATGATTTATGAGGAATTTCTGGAACTTGCGGCTGCAAGTGAGGATGTGCCGGGCTGGTTGCTCGCTGATTAGACGAGTCCGCTGCATAAATCGTCCCCATATGCGTGAAAATAAAGCCAAAAGGAGGCCTGTGTCATTGTCTAATTTCGTGCTGCTAACGTTGATGTTTTTAGGTGTTGTCGGCGTTGCCTATGGGGTCTATGCGGCTGTCCGTGAACTGATGGCAAAAGATCATTAATGCGTCTGCGGCTGCTGCTCTGTGAGCACGGCCGTTTTCACATAACCGCTGTGAATTTGCCGGAACATCTCTCCGATGCTCTCGGTGAGATCGTTGGCATCGTCGGTAGATAATGAAGGTGGCAAATACAGGAGCTGCAGAATATTTTCTGTCTCCGGCGTGACTGCACTCCGTTTGCTGTCGACGATCGGGCTTCCGAACGCGCCTTGGTGGTCCACGTTTGTTAATTTTCCCTTCATATGATTGATTCTTCCATTCAACCCTTCGTATTCATCGGTTTCTTTTCCCAGCCTGACTTCTACACTTTCCTTAAGTTTATCCGAGTCATATAAGCCTATAGGTATTTGGTAATACGCGGAAAAAAAGTTGTTCAGCATGATCGCGGACGAATCAGACGAAGGAAAGCCCTTGCCCTGTTTCAGACGGCGAAATAAGGCTTCATGAGAGGGGCGGTAACGTCCCGGGTCCATACCGAGTTGCTTAAAGACTTGCCTCCACTCTTTTACACCTTCATAATAAGTGAGAGGATGCTCTTCTAGGTCGAGTTCGACCGTTTTCTGGAATAAATCGATACGCCCCTGCAATTCCTGGGGTGGCGTGTCAATGGTAACCGATGTATAGGAAATACAACCGATTTTAAATGTCGGAACGGTTTGGAATAATGATGGATGCAAGCTTATTGGGATCATAACAGCCGTTCAACTCCTTCGTTATACTGATCCTTAGTTTATCAGATGTGAGAAAGTAGGTGAAACCGTGACAAACGCCCAGTTGAAGGAAGAGCTGATCGCATACAGTAAAACCATCGGCATCGACAAGATTGGATTTGCCAGTGCCGATCCCTTTTTAACGCTAAAAGAACGACTCAGAACGCAGCAACAATTAGGGTATCAATCCGGCTTTGAAGAAGAAGATATTGATCTGCGTACGGAGCCTGAACGCTTACTGCCCTATGCGAAAACGATCATCAGCATCGCCCTTGCTTACCCGGCAAAGCTTGAGAACCCGCCTAAAGGGGTAAAAGGTAAGCGACGAGGCATTTTTTGTCGAGCTTCGTGGGGAGAAGATTATCACCGCGTGCTCAATGACCGTCTGCAAAAGCTGGAAACCTTCATTCAAAAAAGAGTGCCGAATGCAAAGATGGCTTCCATGGTGGATACGGGCGCTTTGTCGGACCGGGCCGTCGCAGAGCGGGCAGGCATCGGCTGGAGCGGTAAAAATTGCGCGATCATCACGCCCGAGTTTGGCTCCTACGTTTATCTTGGCGAGATGATCACGACGATTGCCTTGGAGCCGGACATCCCGATTGACGACCAGTGCGGCAGCTGCAATAAATGCGTCGACGCCTGCCCGACCGACGCCCTTATTCAAGGGGGTCAACTGGATGCGAATAAATGCATTGCTTTTCTCACGCAAACGAAAGAGATGATTCCGGAACGCTATCGCAAAAAGATCGGCAATCGTCTGTACGGCTGTGATACATGTCAAGTCGTTTGCCCCGAGAATAAAGGCAAAGGGGAAGAATACCAGCCGGAATTCACGCCCGAACCGGAAAAAGTCAAACCTGAGCTTTTGCCGTTACTTTCGATTTCCAACCGGGAGTTTAAGGAAACATATGGAAATATGGCCGGGTCGTGGCGGGGCAAAAAACCGATCCAACGAAACGCCATTATGGCCCTCGGACATTTTCGCGAGGAAGGCGCGGTGCCCCAGCTGCAAACCATGCTTATGAATGACTCCCGTCCCGTCATTCGCGGCACAGCTGCCTGGTCATTAGGAAAAATAGGAACCGACGACGCCCGGGAGACATTACAAGAGGTGAATGAAAGCGAAGAGGATCCAACCGTACGAGAAGAGATCCAACATGCCCTGACGATGGGATAAGGGGGTTCCACAAGTGCAAACGATTAAATTTACGGAAATGGAAAGCCCGGTGGGTATCATCACGCTCGTCGCTACCGAAAACGGATTGTGCCAGTTGTTGTTCGGCGATTACAGGGAAACGAATGTGAAAATCCGTGCATGGATGGCGAAGCGAAACATTCGCGGGGAGCTCCAGCATGATGATGACTATTTTTTCGACGTGCGTGAGCAGCTGCAGGAATATTTTCAAGGTGAACGGCAAGCATTCAACCTACCCATCGATATACACGGAACGTCTTTTCAGAAACATGTCTGGGAAGCTTTACGGCACATCCCTTACGGGGAAACCCAATCGTACAAACAAGTGGCGACCACTCTCCGTGCACCGAAAGCTGTTCGTGCGGTCGGAAATGCCAACAATCAAAACCCCCTCCCGATCATCATCCCGTGCCATCGCGTGATCGGCAGCAACGGGGCGTTCGTCGGCTATGGCGGCGGCATTGAAAAAAAGAAAAAGTTATTGGCATTGGAAGGAGCCTAGAAGACGGGTTGAAAAATCCGTCTTTTTTTCATTTGTCCATACATACGTTAGTAGCGCAGGTTTGAAACATGGAGGAGAGGATCGATATGGACAATGAGATGAAAAAAGCCTTTGAAAAGCACCTCACTCAATTAAACCGCTGTCATCTGGATGGGACGAAAGTAAAGCCGATGCCTGCTGAGGAGCGCCAATGTTTTGCACGGGAGCAAAAGCAGATGACAGAGCGGAATGCCCGTGTGTTAAAGGCGAATGGACGGTTAAGGCCTTATCGAAAGGTATCCATTGACGGTCGGCGCACCGTTTATTATACGTATGATTATGCCCGTTTCATCCAATCCAAGCAGCAATATTATCTTGAAGAATGCCGCGAGCATCGCCGTGCGGTTGTTAAGGGTAAGAAGATCGTCCGGGACGAACGCCTGCACACACCGAAGGTCGGGCCATGGGAAAAGGAACCGCTGGAAGCGGATCCGGGAGAGCGTGCGCCATTGCAGCGATCCGCTTATGATCGTCTGGAAGCGGTGAAATATGCCGAACGGTGGTGGAATGATTATCATCCCGAATACCATCAGTTTACGGATAATTGCACGAACTTTATCTCGCAATGTTTAAAGGCGGGCGGTGCCCTTATGCATGGTGCGCCTGATCGGGAGAAGGGCTGGTGGTACCGGCAAGATGACTGGAGTTACAGCTGGGCGGTGGCGCACTCCATGCGCTGGTATTTAAGCGGGTCGCGGACAGGGTTGACCGCTACGGAGGTCGAACGGGCGTCTGACTTACAACCCGGGGACATTATTTGTTATGATTTTGAAGGAGACGGCAATTGGGACCACACTACGATCGTCGTGAGCAAAGACGGCAACCGTGAACCCCTCGTCAATGCCCAAACCGAAAATAGCCGTAATCGCTATTGGCGCTATGAAGATTCCACGGCCTGGACGCCGAATATCGCATATAAGTTTTTTCAAATCAATGATTGAGGTGGCTATCATCATGAGCGTGCATATTGTTTTACATGAACCTGAGATTCCCGGTAATACTGGCAACATCGCCCGAACATGCGCGGGTACGGGCACGTACCTTCACTTGATTCATCCTCTCGGCTTTTCAACGGAAGACCGGATGTTGAAACGCGCGGGGTGCGATTACTGGCCGAATGTCCTGATTACCCATCATGATTCACTGGATGCCTTTTTAGTGGGAAAAAATCGCGAGGATTTATTTTTTGTGGAGACGACAGGGTCCGCGCCTTATACGACGTTTGATTATCGCGATCCGGAGCGGGATTATTTTTTTGTGTTCGGAAAAGAAACAGTTGGATTGCCGGCGTCGATCGCAGATGAGTATCCGGATCGCTGTCTGCGCTTGCCGCAAAATAATCATGTGCGGTCGCACAATTTGTCGAATGCCGCCGCGATTGTCGTGTATGAGGCTTTACGGCAGCAGTCGTTTCCAGGGCTTACGTGAACGAAAAGACCCTTGTCGTCATGTTTCGACGGCAAGGGTCTTTGCAGCAATCAATGTTCATGGGATTTTGAATTACGTCCGGCTGTCCACATCGATACGAGGAAGGCAAGACAGACACCGAGGACAAGCAGTATATTCATAAAGAAGGCCTCCTTATGTATTGAACAAGCGTCTTTACCCTTATTATAACGAAAAAAAAGCGAATTGTATACGCGTGATTTTTGGTTTCATTATCAAAGCTGCTATACTAAAGGGGAAAAGGAGGCGTTATCGAGATGTATGTCGTCATGAATGAATTAAAAGTGGACCCGGAACATAAAGACGACCTGAAAAGCCGATTTGAAAAAAGCCTGGAACGTATGAAAGAGGTTCCGGGTTGCCTGGAGTTTCTGTTTCTGGAAAGTGAAACGGAAACGGATATTTTAGTCGCTTATACGAAATGGGACACGAAGGAAAGTTATGAAAACTGGCTGGAAAGCGATGCGTTTAAAAAGGCGCATGGCGGGAAGTCGGGAAAAGAACAGTCGTCAACGACGACGAACCAGCTCCGCGCTTTTGAGGTGGCGTTGCACACATAAAAAGAGAAACTCGGCCGTGGCCGAGTTTTTTTCTTCTTTTGCTTCGCGGATTTTCGTATAGGTTTCGGATAATACAACTGTATCTTCAACGAGGCGATCGATGCGGAATAACACATCGTCATTGATGATTTCTTTGCGATGAAAATCCTGTTCTTCGATAAATACATATGACTGGACGACCTGTGTTTGCGCAAATCCATTTGCGCGATATAACGCTGATGGCCGGGATTTTTTCGATGATTTCATCGTCCCCCGGAATGGGAAAAACTTCTATTTTGAGGAACAATGGAGCAGCTTTCGCACCCCAAACAAGCTTATCTTTCAATTTGGGGTGCGCGGTGATCCCCCAGCGCCTCTCAAAAAAGCCCTGCTTCTGATTTGGGGTGTGCGGTGAGCAGTCAGCGCACCTTAAAATATCCTATCTTCCATTTTGGGGTGCGCTGGTACAGCCAATGTTTACCGGATTTGCACCGGAAGGATAATGTGGCGAATTTCTCGGTTTTTTTCATCCAATCTCGTTCATACATCCATCCGGACGACCTTTTTTCTCATAAGGTTATCAAGGCCTGCTTGGCTGCATAGAATGCAAATACTTAACAAATGCAAATACAAAAAGCCCGGGGGCCCCAGAGAGCAGAATGCTCAGGCTTCTTTTACAAGGAATTAAAAATGAAAAGGGAGGCCATTCGGTGGATATTTTAGGTAAAATGCAAAAACACCGTGATGATCACGAGAGGTTAAAGTGGGAAGGTACCTTTAAAGAGTATTTGGAATTGTTGAAAGAACGCCCGGAAATTGCCCAGACAGCCCATTCCCGTGTTTACAATATGATCAGAAACCAGGGGATTGAGGAAAGTGAAGACGGGGAGGTCAAAAAATATCCCTTTTTCAGTGATCATCTGTTCGGACTTGAAGATGCGATTGAGCAACTTGTGGAGGAATATTTTCATTCCGCGGCCAGACGTCTCGACGTACGAAAACGTATTCTTTTACTTATGGGCCCGGTCAGTGGCGGGAAATCCACGATCGTTAACCTCCTAAAGCGCGGCTTGGAGGCATACTCCTATACGGATGAGGGGGCCGTTTACGCGATTAAGGGTTGTCCGATGCAGGAAGATCCCCTGCATTTAATTCCTTTTCACTTACGGGAGGAGTTCCATGAGGAGTACGGCATTCGCATAGAAGGGAACCTCTCGCCATTAAACACGATGCGACTGGAACAAGAATACGGGGGTCGGGTCGAAGATGTGATGGTTGAACGGATCTTCTTCTCCGAGGATCACAGGACCGGTATTGGCACGTTCAGTCCATCGGATCCGAAATCCCAGGACATTGCCGATCTCACCGGCAGCATTGATTTTTCCACGATTGCCGAGTATGGTTCGGAATCCGATCCGAGAGCGTATCGTTTCGACGGGGAGCTGAATAAAGCGAATCGCGGGTTGATGGAATTTCAGGAAATGCTGAAGAGTGATGAGAAATTTCTCTGGCATTTGCTTTCCCTGAGCCAGGAAGGAAACTTCAAGGCGGGCCGATTTGCCTTGATCAGCGCTGATGAAATGATCGTCGCTCATACGAATGAAGCGGAATATCGCTCTTTTATCAATAATAAAAAGAACGAAGCGCTGCAGTCGCGAATGATCGTCATGAACGTGCCGTATAACCTCAAGGTGACCGAAGAAGAACGTATCTATGAAAAAATGATCGCAGAAAGCGATATGGCCCATGTGCATATTGCCCCACACGCTTTACGGACAGCCGCGATTTTCACCGTCCTGACGAGGCTCAAGGAATCGCAAAATCAAGGTGTGGACTTAATGCAGAAACTTCATCTGTACGACGGGGAAATCGTCGAAGGCTTTAAGGACCAGGATGTGAAGGACTTAAGGAATGAATATCAGGATGAAGGCATGACCGGCATCGACCCGCGTTACGTGATCAACCGCATCTCTTCGGCGATTATCCGCAAAGATGCCGCATCGATCAACGCCCTTGATGTGTTACGGTCACTCAAAGAAGGCCTGGACCAGCACGCCTCCATCAGCAAGGAAGACCGCGAACGCTATAAAGACTTTATTTCTGTCGCCCGTCGTGAATATGATGAAATCGCGAAAACGGAAGTCCAGAAAGCATTCGTCTATTCGTATGAAGAACAGGCGAAAACGCTCGTGAACAATTACCTCGATAATGTGGAAGCGTATTGCAACAACCATAAAATCCATGACCCGATCACAGGTGATGAGTTAAATGCCGATGAAAAATTGATGCGTTCCATCGAAGAGCAGATTGGCATTTCCGAGAATGCGAAAAAAGCGTTTCGCGAAGAAATTCTGATCCGTATTTCCGCTTACGCGCGTAAAGGCCAGAAATTTGATTACAACTCCCATGAACGTCTCCGCGAAGCGATTCAGAAGAAACTGTTTGCAGACTTGAAAGATGTCGTAAAAATAACTACGTCCGTACAAACACCGGATGAAGATCAATTGAAAAAAATTAACGAAGTGATCGCGCGGCTTGTGGATGAACATGGCTACAATACCCATTCGGCCAATGAGCTGCTCAAATATGTGGGAAGTTTGTTGAACCGTTAAAAATGGCGGGCATAACCAGCTCAGGGGGGCTTTTTCAAGCCCCCCCTTTTCACATTTACGATTCCTGGTTGAACCCGTAATGGTGAGGATACGGCAGGAAAGGGTGAACGGGCAAGAAGAAAGAGGGGGTGGTCACAGGAGGGATGACGACCTCCTCCTCATGATCGGGTTCAAGATGGCGGATCACATAAGCCTCCCCGCCTTCCCCTTCGAGTGCCATCGGAAAGATGCTGTAAATGCGCTCCCCTTCCGTTATATCCGCTTCATTGTCGTCTCCGTCCTCTTGTGAGGGGGATTCGAAACTAAAGGTCTGACTTTCAATCATGTTAGGCGGTTGCCATTCGTGATAATCCGTATCTTCGCTAATGTAGAAAGATTGCTTATACCCCTGTTCCAACGATTGGCCCATTTCATTTTCCAGGGAAGGGTCGATATACAAACGATATAATTCTCCTGTATCATAACCATCAGGAGGGGGAAAGACGGTAATTTGCGAAGGCGAAGAGATAAGGATGACATTCTCCTGCCTTTCATTGTTTTCATCCATGACATAGATTAAATCATTGCTTATATCGTCACCGGCCAGCTCCTCGTCGAACTCCAGTGTCCATGAATGGCGTTCATCGATGGCTGTGTTCGGCAACTGGGCAAAGGTGTCCCCGTTGTTTTGTTCAAATAAATTCACATTCTGCACCTCTTCGGGAACCGTTGTCGTTGCCCGAGGATGCACTTGTGTATGCAGGATGCCCGATTGATCATCCTCGGGAGGATAAGAAAGCTCATAGACAATATTCCAGCCATTGTCCCCTTCATAGCTGTCAACGATGGAAAGTTGGTAACCGGTATTCGGGTGCGGCCCCCAGTCAAGCGTCACCTCATCGCCTTCCCGGTCCATTTCGACGGCCGGAGGCGTGTCACTGTCCATCTGTTGATCGATGTCTCCGATGGGTCCATTGGCATGAGCGATTGCGGGGATCAACATAAATGGGACGAGCACAAAAGATGCGAGCCAGCGCTTCATAATTTCACCTCACAGCCTGAGACGTAAATGTAAAAGAATCCGTTACATGCCTATCCATATTCTTTACAAAAAGAAGGAAAAATGCAAGCGAAAAGTCAAAAAGTATGTAAGGTGAGCGGCAACCTTTCGATTGTCGTTCACATGAATGAGTGATACATTAATAGGTGGAAGCGAAAATGGGGGAATAGATGTGAACAAGATAGCAAAAGAATTATGGGATTGGGTGACTACATTTGCGGTTGTCATCATTATCGTCGTCATCGTGCGAGCCTTTTTCTTTGCCAATTATATGGTTCAGGGCGAATCGATGATGCCGACCATTGAGAGCGGGGAACGGCTCATTATTAATCAGATCGGCTACGAAATCTCGGAACCGGACCGTGATGACCTGGTTGTTTTTCACGCTGACGAAGAAAATGACTATATTAAACGGGTGATCGGAACGCCCGGAGATGACGTTCGTTACGAAGACAATACCCTTTATGTGAACGGGGAACCCCAGGAAGAACTTTACCTGGATGACGATTTTAACGGGGAAATCACCGAAGATTTTACCCTCGAGGGGTTGAACCTGGAACCGGAAGTTCCGGAAGATCATTTATTCGTGCTCGGGGATAATCGCAATAATAGCCTGGATAGTCGTGAGATCGGATACGTGTCCTATGAAAACGTCGTCGGCAAAGCCAATCTTCGCTACTGGCCGTTAAGCGAATTCACGTTTATCAATTAGAATGAAGACCTGTGCCGGGTCTTTTTTCATATGGACTTAAAATACATAACAATTCTACGATTTTACTGCATACGATGATATAACACGACGTGTCCGAGAGAGGCGTCGGTGTGAAGTACAAAAACCCAAAGGAGGGGTTTATGATGAGCAAAAATCGACAACCATCCTTTGTCATTTCTGAAGAAAACTGGTCCCTCCACAGAAAAGGCTATCAAGATCAACGCAGACATGAAGAAAAAGTACAGGATGCCATTACTAAAAATTTACCGGACCTCGTCACGGATGAAAGCATTGTGATGTCCAACGGCAGAGATGTCGTTCGTATTCCGATCCGCTCCCTTGATGAATATAAAATCCGCTACAGCGACGACAAGAATAAACATGTCGGTCAGGGAGACGGGGATAGCGAAGTCGGTGATATCGTGGCCCGTTCGGGCAGGCAAAAAGGCCAGGACGGTCAAAATGGGAGCAAACCGGGGGATCAGGCCGGTGAAGATTATTATGAGGCAGAAGTATCGATTGCCGATCTTGAGGAAGCGCTATTTCAGCATTTGGAACTGCCGAATTTACAGAGCAAGGAAGATGACAATTTGATCGTCGAGGACATTGAGTTCAACGATGTCCGCAAGAAAGGGCTGCAGGGCAATATCGATAAAAGAAGGACGATTCTGTCGGCGCTGAAACGGAATGCTATGGAAGGAAGGACGGGAATCAATCCTATCTATCGCGACGACTTGCGGTTTAAGACGTGGAACGATAAGGAAAAGCCTGAATCCAAAGCGATTATCCTGGCGATGCTCGATACGTCCGGGTCGATGGGGAAATGGGAAAAGTATATGGCGCGCAGCTTCTTTTTCTGGATGACCCGTTTCTTACGGACGAAGTATGAATCGGTGGAGATCGAGTTTATCGCCCATCACACCGAGGCGAAAGTCGTGGATGAAGAACAGTTTTTCACGAAAGGGGAGAGCGGCGGCACCATTTGTTCGTCAGCCTACGAACTCGCGTTGGAACGCATCGAACAGCAATACGACCCCCAGCTTTACAATATTTATCCGTTCCATTTTTCCGATGGCGACAATTTAACCTCCGACAATAAGTATTGCCTGCATTTGCTCAAAGGTATTATGGAGAAAGCGAACATGTTCGGTTACGGGGAAGTCAACGCTTACAGCCGTCACTCGACGTTAATGAACGTGTTTCAGTCGATTGAAGACCCCCGGTTTCGCCACTATATTCTAAAGGAGAAAAAGCACGTCTTCGACGCACTGCAATGGTTTTTCCGCAAGGAGGAGGAAAAGGCAAAGGCATTTGTATAAAGGCAATGAAAAAAGCACGGGATTTGGCCCGTGCTTTTTTAAGATGTTCGGTGAAGTCTGACTGATTGTGTGTGGGGAGGCTTTGCTCATTCACTACCCTGCTTTTGGGGTATGGGAACGCGCTTTTTGTACCTCTCGGAGCGAGATACCTTGCTTTTGGGGTATGGGAACGCTCTTTTTGTACCTTTCGGTGTGAGCTACCCTGCTTTTGGGGTATGGGAACGCGCTTTTTGTACCTTTCGGAGTGAGCTACCCTTCCTTTGGGGTATAACAACGCGCTTCTTGTACCTCTCGGAGCGAGATACCCTGCCTTTGGGGTATAACAACGCGCTTCTTGTACCTCTCGGAGCAAGATACCTTGCCTTTGGGGTATGGCAATGCGCTTCTTGTACCTCTCGGAGCGAGATACCTTGTCTTTGGGGTATGGGAACGCTATAATAAAGAAATATTTCCGGACTTCCAACGTAGGTCTTTGCAATAACACCGGCCCACATCCGATGGTAAGTTTTTTGTACGTCGAACCTAACAATGTAGCTATCAGATAATAACCGCTTTCCCTGATGAGCATGACGATAGGTAAAATAATTAAGGCTGACATCAGTAAGCGGGGTATATCTGTGAGTTCGAACATATCCATTCCTCCTTCTTTTCGTTTCTAGCTACTGTACATGAGGTCATCCCCATGTATATTTCATTAACATTGTATCAAAATGCCGAAAATCATTGTAAGAAACAGCGGTATTGTTGTCAATGCCGTTTTTATAAGCCTCTTTGTGCATTAAGCGGTCCATGAGGACGAGGCCTCATGGACGTTAAAGCCGTTAATCCTGGTTCTTTTTCGCTTCACCGGCCGGATCCGGTCTTTTTCCGTTTAACCTTCGAATTAAACGGTTTTTTCGCATAGCAGAGGCGACCACGTGGCCGCTATCCATAAAAATCAACGTGTGTGTTTTGTTTCCTGCGGTTCCATCGACGAGCCTATTTTCATCCTGTTCTTTTCGCATAATCCGACGAACAGATGCATCGGTTGTTTCCTCCATGCGCAAAATACGATCTGTCATTACGGTGTTGCCATAGCCAATGTTTAAATAAGGCTTCATTTTTCGGCCTCTCTTGGCTCCATGGGCACATCGAGGGATGTTAAGGCGTGGTAGATGTCAGGAAAACAGCGCTTGGTATCAAGTGGGATCATACCATCATGACCTATTTTCTGGGCTGTGTCAGGACGGAGGCCACTGACGATTACATTCACGCCGATGTGCTCCAGGGCGAGGATCATTCTGGAAAGCTTATCGGGAGAGTTGGAAGGGATCCCCGATAGATCAATGATGAGATGGGCGTATGTCTTCTCGGAACTTTGCTGTAAAACGTCCTGGGTGATCGTGTCGTTTATACTGACCAGAAGTGGTAGAAGACCGATATTTTTCGTGACTTTCAGGATGGGGACCGATCGGTGATTCGTTGCTCGTTGCGCGCTCACGTTGCTTCCTCCTTTGTGTGGGCAGTATGCTGAATTTTTTCATTATATATGATTCAATAAGATTGTTTCAAAATAACGGGCAGTTCATTCTATTCCCTTCATCAATTTATGTCAAACCAAAAATTCTGTTAAAAAAACATTGTTTAAAGGGGGTTCATACGGGGGAATAACATAGCATCACCCTATTGCTTCTGTTATGAACATTCGTTATGATGAAAGTGCAACTATATCAGTTGAATTGTATCATTTAGAGGTGATTTCGCTTGGTTAAGCTGGCTTATACACGTGTCGTATCGGAGAACGCGGAAGCACGGGATCAGGTGCAGCAAATGGAAGCGATGGGGATCGACGATTTTTATCATGAGCACGCCGCCGGGGTGAGCCAATCGTATCCCGAACGAGAGCAGTTACTACAAAACGTTGAAGCCGGCGATGAAATCCATGTGACAGACTTAGCCAAACTTGTTCGAAGTACCGAAGACTTGTTTGATGTGATTCTTCACCTGCGAGACAAAGACGCTTTGTTGTACTCCTTGGCCGAATCGTGGCTGGATTTCTCCGAGCACAATCCGTACAACGACTATTTCCTAAGCATTATTGAGAAGCTTCAACAATTGACCAGCGATATTCGGCAGATGCGCAGACAAGAAGGTGTGGAAGCCGCGAAACACGAAGGCAAATACCAAGGGCGCAAAAAAACGTATGACAGCCATCATCCGGGCATGAATCATGCCATTGAGCTTTATCGCGAAGGCCGTCATACCGTGAAGCACATCTGTGAAATCACACAAATTTCCAGAGCTTCGTTGTATCGTGAGCTGAAAAGAAGGAGTTAAAAAGGGGCATAAAATCAACAATAGTCGAAGGGAGGGATATCTTATGGGCGCGTATAAAAATATTTTACTCGGCGTTGATGTTCATGGTCCGGAAGGGAACAAGCCTTTTCAGCAAGCGTGCGCCTATGCGAGGGATCATGATGCCACCCTGCATATCGCGACGGTGTTGAATACAAAGGGCGCCAGTACACAGGAACGTATGGATCCAAAATTAAAAGAACTGAAACGCCAGGCTTATGAAATTCTTGAGGACTATCAGCAACAGGCGAAGGAAAAAGGCGTTTCCCACGTTAAGATGATTTTAGATACCGGCTCCCCAAAAGCAAGGATCACCCGGCACTTAGTTCCGGAGTATGATATTGATCTGGTTGTTGTGGGGGCTACACAGGGCAACAAACTGGAAAATATCCTCTTGGGAAGCGACGCTGAAGGGATTATCCGCGAGGCGAAATGTGACGTTTTGACCGTGCGGGAATGAAGAACCATGTCTAACAAAACGGAGGTGTTTTCAGGATGAGCCATGCCCCGAACACTATTGTTGTCGCCGTCGATGATCGGCCGGAAGGGCAGCTCGCTCGCCAAAAGGCGATGGATATGGCCGTTCAACACAACGCTCAGCTTATTTTGGTCCACGTGATCAATCTCAATCTCCATCACTATATCGACAGAACGAACATCACATTTCGATCCAACCTTGCGGCAAAGCGGCGGCAAATGCTGGTGGATTATCAGCATATGTGCTATCAAGAGGGTGGATTTTACCCGAAAGCTGAATTGGCTTTCGGTCAACCGGAGAAAATTCTGGCCACTGACATCATGGAAAAATACGATCCTCAGCTGATCATTGTCGGGACGAGACGGAAAAAAGGAATCCGTCAATGGTTAAAAGGCCAAAATGATCGTCGCCTTAGCCGACGGGTGCCGTGTGATGTACTAACCGTTCAGGCAGAGAAACATTAAAATCTTGCGAGGGAGGCTAAATCGATGAAAGTCGACGCATTATATACCAATGATGGCAAAGTGATAAACTTCCGTGTCGGTAACCTTGCGATCACCGAAAATGACCAATGGACCGCCACCTTCCATAATGTCGGCGAACAAAATCTCTTGTTCGAAGCGGTCAGTTCCAAAACGCCGATGTACTTTACGTTTGAGACCGAGAAAGGATCCTACGAAGGACGGGCGATTGTCGCGGATATTGACAGTTCGAAACAGGAAAACATTGTCACGTTGGAAAGTGCCGGTAATTTGACGCAAAAAGGTTAATATTTATGGGTCCTGGATGATTAGGATAAGGGGGAAACAAGGACCAAACAGGTTAGTAACAGGTCAGAACTATAAAGCCTATGAACTTGACAGTTTTGTAAGTACGACAGACGTTGTGCTGATGTCGACTAATGAAAACCAGCTCTTTACAGAACCCGAACGGGAATATAAAGTGACGCATGAATTCGAAGGCTTTTTTGAACATTCATCCGAAGATGGGGAGAAATATTTCCGAAAGAAAAAAGCCTATGTGGTTGAAAAAGCGTAAAGCGTAATCTCCACTAACCACAACCACAAGCTTCGGGCACGAGACTTAAGCCCGAAGCTATGTATGAAAGGAAGAGAAAGGTGAAACCACACAACGTCACAGTATCTTTACGGAATGGTCACACCATACACATGACGGAAGATGCTGAGAATGAACACGAAATTAAAAATGAGATTCTGGGAGAAACCGGAAATTATCATAAAAACGGCGTTTTTTTCGATAAAAAGGATGTCGTCTCCGTCGAAGTCTCAGAACAAACGTAGCAAAGGAGGGAACCTCTATGGTCACGATGGCAAAAGAGCTTAAAAGGATAAAAGAGAAAGAAGATGACATTGGTATCCTTACGATTTATTTGAACACCGACATCAGCGACCAAAGCCAAACGCGCGGGGAATGGCAAATCCGTCTTAAAAACGGCATGAATGATCTTGAGGACTATGCCAAAAAAAGCGAGAGCCAGGAGGAAAAGAATGCCTTAAAAAATCTTTTGGATAAAGCTGAGACCAAAATTTATGACAAGCAAAAGGATATGCAGAAAAGCTTCGTCCTTATGGCTTCGGCCGATGGGCAGTTATGGAAAGTGAAAATTCTCCAGGCTCCTGTCGAAACATCATTTCATTGGGAAAGACAAGCAGAAACGGGACAACTGGAACAATTATTGCATGAGTATCCGGAGACGGGTATTATCGTGACACAGCAGAGAGACGTGACCTTTATTCAGGCAGCACTCGGCGAAATACGGGAGGAGAAAAAGTTCCACTGGGACTTGAAGAAAGAAGACTGGGTGGATTATCAGGATCCTTCACCGCCTTCGGCAACGGACACCAGCGAAGATCATTTTCAACGACGCTTTGAGGAAAACAAACATCGCTGGTATAAGAGCCTAGCTTCTATATTAACCAAAGAAATAAAAAATAGAAATTTAAACGGTGTATACCTTGTCGGCAGTAAAGTATCCACCCGCGATCTCGGTCAACATTTGGATGAAACGCATGTAATTGGAACGGTTCCGAAGAACCTGGGATCCAAGCCAAGCCATGAAATTCTCAACGAAGTATACAACGATCAGATTCGGTAAGGGAGGGCGTATTCCTCCCTTATTGAGCACAGCGAAAGGAATGGCTATAACCATGAAAAAAGCCCTTCTGGTTTACAATGAGCAAGCAGGAGTGTCTAACTTTCTAGTCTATTGCACATAGTTTCTAATGTTAATTCGTGAATATGGACGATCCCCAATCTTTTATAACTGCTGGTAACATTTCCCTCGATAGTGATGTAAGCATCAAAACGCGCCCCTTTTTAAAACTTATGTTCTATTATTAGATGAAAGAAAAGCCCCGGTTTCGAGGCTCGATTTACTCGATGGTTACATCCTCCTATTATTCGATTTCCAACGTCCAATCGCCATCGGCTTCAATTTGAAATATATGTTCACCACTGTCAAACGATTGTGACTGAGCGCCTTCATATGGCCCGATGTCGTTGACAAGCAAATCCTGACCGTTCAGCGTGACAATAAAGTTTCTCTCGCCTGTATGGGTCAAATCGATCCGTTTATTCCCGCTTTGCATATCCACAAAGACGACGGAGTCTCCGGAACCTTCGATATGGTCATCCTCGCTATAAATGTCCTCAGTATCAGGTAACTCCTGACTGACTTCGGCCTCCCATGACCCGTCAGCATCAACGTCAAGGTGATATTCGCCTTCTTGCGGTATCACAGCCAATGACTCACCTTCATAAATACCTATTGTATTGACGATTAATTCTTGCCCGCCGCTTTCATTATTTAATTCCACTATAAAATTACGCTCGCCACTATGTTCAGCGTCGATGATAGCGAATCCACTTTGTAAATTAAAATTTTCGGATACGTCATCACCTTCACCATTTACTTCTGTCGGTGTCGTGTTCATGAAAAAATCTTCATACATCAACTCGCCATTAATGATGTCATCGCTTTCAATATATTCACTTTGTTGACCGTATGTACCTAGCACGTCATCTGATTGAGGTCCGGGCAGGTATCCGAAAAGCAATTCAATTTCCCCGTCGCTAAAATTGCCAATGTCAATATCAGCATTGAACGATCCGTCTTCAACATCAACGGTTCCTACTTTTACATCTTCTTCATCTTCGTCATCTAAGTTAGACACATGATACGTAAGCTTCGTCCCGTCTTTGAAGTTTGTTTCACCATCTATTTCAATGGAATTTCCATCCATCGCCCATTCAGATTCTAAATCTATATCATGTGTTTCTGGTTCTTCATCTTCCGAACCTTCTGCTTCTATCTCTTTTTCGTCATTTCCGGATGCTTCGGCCTCGGTGTTTTCTTCTGTTTCTTCACCGCTGCCGCAAGCAGATAGAGAGAGTAACGATATGGTGCCAATAGCCACTAAGTATTTTCTCATAAATTTAACCCCCTAAATATAGTTACAATTGACATGATACTATAGAATTTCAAACTTTTGTAGCGATATGCAGAAACTATTTCCATCAATATTTTGTAAGTTCAATATGGGTCATCATAACTTTTTGTTGTGGCGTGTAGTTGTTGCTCGATGATTGATTTTTCGACGAAATATGTAGAAGGGGAGGAAAATCGCTCTCAAAATATATGAGCGAATTACTTCTCTCCCTGCATATGTTTAGTGTGAGCTTTTCGACCATCCCCATCATTAATGTATTCTTAGTCCACTTCCACGGTAAATGAAGTACATAAAATAACCCCTAAAGAATATGCGTTCCTGTTTATTATATACGAACATACATTTCTGTGCAAGGGGAACATAAACATATGCTTTATTGCTTTACCGCGCGAAACGTGACCAATCCGTGACCAGTTGACCGCAAGTGCAAATAAAAAAGAGCTCCAGCAAACGCTGGAACCCTTGTCTTAACAGTATTTATCATGGTCGGGATGACAGGATTTGAACCTGCGACCCCAAGCACCCCATGCTTGTGCTCTACCAAGCTGAGCTACATCCCGTCACAACGAATATTATAGTACGAACTGGCTCGTTGGGCAAGTTAAAGTTAAAATTTTCGTGAGGAGACGGATGGCTATCCGTTTATGAAGCCCAATCGGGGGGAGGAGAAAGGGCTGAGAGGTATCAAAAAGCAATGATGAAGCCCTAACGAAAGAATGCGCAAGGCGTTAAGTCGCCAACACGGTTTGATGAGGCCCTAACGCGAGAACGCATAAGCCGTTAGGTCGCCAACATCGATATATGGCGCTCCAAACGAGATACGAAACTACAAAAGGCGCGGTAACGAGGATCGTGGCACCGACTCAGCGGTGCCAATATTTTTGAATGAACGAATCGCGGCCGGATTGCTGACGGTCTTGTTTATAAGCCTCAGGTTGTTTCCTGTAAAACTGTTGATGGTTTTCTTCTGCTTCATAAAAAGTCACAGTTGGTAAAATTTCGGTGACGATCGGAGCGTCACCGAATCTTCCGCTGTACGCGAGTCGTTCCTTTGACGCTTGCGCCTGCTCCCGCTGGAAGTCATTGTCATAAAAAATCGCGGTTCGATATTGCGGGCCGCGGTCGTGAAATTGGCCGCCATCGTCGGTGGGATCAATTTGCGTCCAGAAAAGATCCAACAACTGCTCGTAGGGAAACCGTTCCGGGTCATAAATAATTTCAACCGCCTCGTAATGGCCGGTGTCTCCGTTCTTTACCTTTTCATACGTCGGGTTGTCGAGGTGGCCGCCCGTATACCCGGAACGCACGCTGATGATGCCCGGCATCTCTTCGAATGGCTGTACCATGCACCAGAAACAGCCGCCGGCAAACGTCGCTTTTGCATATGTCATTAAGGGTCCCTCCTTTTTGGAGCCATAAAATCCTGTATGCTCGCCTGCAATGGCGTCACTCGAGACCATTTAATAGTACCATCCTGGCTGCTTAAGTATCCCGAATCATTTTCCAATCGTATGACTGCTAGTATCAAAATCATAACATAATAAACAGAAAACATGCGCTGGAAACGATTTCGGTTCGTGTTAGAATAATACTATACGTACATAGGTACAACAGAGATAATAATCCAAGCGGAAAGGGTGTCATATATGTCGTTCAATCGCAGGCTTGAACAAAAACCTCTGAAACGCTACCAAGCTGCGAAGGTCGCCGGTATATTCCTCGTTGGCTACGCGGCGACTATGCTCTATGGAATGTTTAAGCCGTTGCCGGAGAATATTTCTTATGAAAGCGATTGGCATACGGATACAGAAGCTGACATCCTTTTTGATATCACCCATGAACGAGATGGTGAGGTTCAGGAAGATCACGAGATCTTCGAACATATCGAGCAGATGATTGCGGAAGCGGAAGATTTTATATTGGTCGATATGTTTTTGTACAATGATGACTATCCGCCGGATATGTCCTTTCCGGAGTTGTCGTCCTGGTTCAGCGACTTACTGGTTGAAAAACAGGAGGCCAACCCTGACTTGACGATTGTGGTTACCACTGACCGTATGAACAGCTTTTATGGCTCGCGTACCCCGGAACATATTCAAAGGCTGGAAGAGGCGGGTATTCAGGTGATATGGGCCGATCTAGACGACCTCCGTGATTCCAACGTTATTTATTCCGGGCTATGGCGCTTCGCCCTGCAATGGTTTGGCACGCCCAAAGGAGGCTGGCTTCCGAGTGTCTTTGATCCGGAAGCAGAGCCGGTGACGGTCCGTTCCTATTTGGATCTGTTAAACTTTAAGGCGAATCATCGTAAACTGGTTGTCAATGAACAGGAGGCGCTCGTCACGTCAGCGAATCCCCATGATGCCAGCGCGCACCATTCGAATGCCGCTATATCCGTCCGTGGGGAAATCGTCAACGATGTTATTGCAAGTGAACGTGCGGTCGCGGAAATGTCCGGGGCAGACACGACAGCCTTTGATCACATGCAGTATAATGGAGAACAGGCAGATACATCCAGCGGTGTCGATGCCAAACTGGTCACGGAAGGAAAAATTAAGGAACAGTTGCTGCGCTCGATTTCGGATGCAGAAGCCGGGGATGACCTGTGGCTGGGCATGTTTTATCTGTCGGAACGTGATGTTATCGAGGCGTTGCAAGCGGCCGCCGACCGCGGGGCGAATGTCCGTCTGATCCTTGACCCCAATGAAGAATCTTTTGGACAGGAAAGGATCGGGGTTCCCAACCGACCTGTGGCCGATGAGCTTGAACATTATAGTGAGAACATCGAGGTGCGTTGGTATAATACGGACATTGAGCAATACCATACGAAA
Source organism: Natribacillus halophilus (assembly GCF_900100185.1). Lineage (GTDB taxonomy): Bacteria > Bacillota > Bacilli > Bacillales > Marinococcaceae > Natribacillus > Natribacillus halophilus. The sequence continues at coordinate 22,764 of NZ_FNEN01000007.1, forward strand.
ATGTTCTACATGACGGATGGTGAAACAGCGCTCGTTAATGCAGGCTCGACGAATTTAACGCGCAGAAATCTTGATGATCTTAACCTGGAGACGAATGTGGTGCTTAGAGCTCCGCAAGACCACACACTCATGGAGGAGGTCGATCACTATTTTCATGCGCTCTGGAACAATGAGGAGAGCCATTACACCGATGATTTCAATGAACATGGTGATGGCGCATTCTGGAAGTATTGGTTGTATCGGATCCAGGAATCCAGCGGGCTTTCATCTTTCTAGAATTTACATGCATGAGGGAGAGGATGGAACATGGATAGAGTAGTTGAACGTTGGCGCGAAGGGTTGCGTGCTGACCCGCGCTTAAGCGCCCAATTGGAAGAGATGATTCAAAATCAGGATGAAACGCAACTGGAGGATTGTTTTTATCGCAGCCTTACCTTCGGGACCGGGGGCATGCGCGGACAACTTGGGCCGGGGCCTAATCGCATGAATCGGTATACGGTCCGAAAAGCGGCGCTCGGTTTAGCGCGCTACTTAAAAGCAACCGCGGGGGAAGGCCGAGTCGTTATCGCGTTTGATTCCCGGAGACATTCCGACTTGTTCGCGCAGGAAGCGGCTCTGACGCTTGCTCACGAAGGTATTGCTGTCGATCTGTTTCCCTCCTTGCGACCGACGCCGCTGTTATCGTTTGCCGTTCGTGCACGCGAGGCGAACGCCGGTATCATGATTACCGCAAGTCATAATCCGGCGGAGTATAACGGACTGAAAGTCTATGATGAAAACGGGGGACAACTGACACCTGAACCGGCAGGCGTGCTCATCGAGTACGTAGAGGCGATCGAGGATGAACTGACGATTCCGGTGGCGGCAGAAAACGAACTCGTACAAACGCTGCCAGCTTCCATCGATGACCGCTACGAAGAGGCCCTCGCCTCCGTTCTCGAGCAGCCCCGGCTGGGAGAAGACTATGGCGATGAGTTGCAGCTCGTGTTCAGCCCGCTTCATGGAACGGCGCTGGAACCGTTAAAAAAAGCGTTTAACCGCAACGGATACACCAATGTACATATCGTCGCTGAACAAGCGAGACCTGATCCTGATTTTTCAACGGTGACGAAACCGAACCCTGAAGAAGCAGAAGCCTTTGCGTGGGCGAAACGTTGGGGGCGGGAAAAACAAGCCGACGTACTCATTGCCACCGACCCCGATGCCGATCGCCTGGGGGTGGCCGTTCCCGATGAGCGTGCGGACGATGGCTATCGTTTATTGACCGGCAATGAAACCGGCTTTCTGCTTCTTGATTATCTGCTTGCCCAACGCTCTGACAAAAATGAGCTCCCCGCCAACGGAAAGGTGCTCAAAACGATCGTCACGTCAGAGAGCGGCCGCCAGCTCGCCAGGCACTACGGCGTCGATTGCGAGGATACATTGACAGGATTCAAATACATCGCCGAGAAGATGCAGCATTTTGAAGACGGGGTGGAGGATGGAACATTCCTGTTTGGTTATGAAGAATCGTACGGTTACTTGCTCGGCTCCTTCGTGCGCGATAAAGATGCCTTGCAGGCAGCCCTCGTCGTAGCCGAGATTGCCCTCGCCGAAAAGCGTGCAGGCCGCAGTCTTACCGATCGACTGGAGCGTTTATATCAGACTTTCGGTTATTTTCGGGAGGATATTGAATCGTTGACGTTGAAAGGGAAAGAAGGGGAAGAAGAGATCAGCTCCTTGCTTGCCTCCCTTCGTGAAGAACCGCCCCATGCATTCGGAGACGAATACAGAGTCACCATGATCGAGGATTATCACCGCGGTGAAGCAATCGATGTTGAAAGCGGCCAGCGAAGCCCCTTGAACTTACCCGCTTCGAATGTGATCAAGTATAAGTGTGCCGATGACTCGTGGGTATGTGTCAGACCCTCGGGCACCGAGCCGAAAGTCAAATGTTATTTTGGCGTAAAAAAGCGTGATCAATCGACGGCCACCCAGAGTCTTACGCATCTTCAGGAAGCCGTCATGGCAGACATCAATCGCCGCTTAACTAAAAGCCACACATGATTGAAGGTGAAGGGTATGGATTGGGTGCAAGATTATTTACAAGTGCTGGGAACCCCCCACAAAAAGGCCTCTACCCCTTATTTAAAAAACTTGATGAACGCACATCGCCACGTCTTCCCATTCGAAAATGTGGGCAAACTCACCTTTAATGGTGAGGCGTTTGTGACAGCGGATGTTGAGAGCTTTCTGTGGCGGCACCGTCGCTATCACACCGGAGGCACGTGCATCACTCTCAATCTGCAATTTTCGCGCCTGTTGGATGCGCTCGGCTTTCAGGTGTTTTTTCTCAAACCCGGCGGGGATCATATGGCGCTGCTCGTGCGCGCACCGGAATCAGGGCAACCCTTCTATGTCGATGTAGGGACGCCTGTTCCGCTGCTGACGCCCTTGCCGTTAAGCAAGCATAAACAGACGCGTGTGCCTCTCTTTGCAGGTGAAAAAGTCATCTTGATGGCGGGGGAAAAAGAGGGCGAGTATACGTACATCCGTACGATCGCTGACCGCATTGTTGACCGGAAATGGGGCTTTTCCATCGATCATCGCTACCAGCTTCATGATTTTCAGGACCTTATCCACCGTTCTTACGAACCGAGCGCGCCTTATATGCAGCAACTGCGCTGTGAAAAATGGTGTGCGCGTAAACGGCGGATGTTGTCGCTGAAAAATAAAGAACTCACTATCCGCACCCACACCGGGGGCAAAATAAAAAGAGAACTCAAAACGCGTGCAGAATTGCTGGAGGCGCTCGTAAGCACGTTCTCGCTCCCGAAATTGCCGGCGGAAACCGCCCTGGATAAGCTCGAAGAAAACGGCCATTTGCCATGGAAAGAAGCACGTTCTCTATCCGGAGGGTTTCAGTAACGAATGGAAAATTGCTGATTGTGGTGAACGGTGACATCATCTTCGATGTTCACCTGCTCAACACGTGAAAAAGTATTCCCTTTTTTCACCGTTTCGATAAAGTTCTCCAACGTAGCCGAGTCCCCTTCGGCAGCGATCTCGACCGCACCATCTTCACGGTTTCTCACCCAGCCGTGAAGATGGTTTTTTTGCGCTTCCTGATGGACAAAACTTCTAAAGCCGACGCCTTGCACAGCTCCGTGGACGACAGCGTGTATGTTAGCCAATGCTCTCTCCTCCTTTTTTACGGGATATCTTAAGTATATTCCCTGTATTTCGCGTTCATCAAACATGCCATGCATTCATGGCGCAGCGTTCTCATATAGATAGAGATAGAAACAGGGGGGATGGAAATGCCTGCAAATGAACGGCGGCAGCTGGAAAAAAAGATCGAGGAAATTACCGAAATCGCCGAAGGATTCGGGTTAAACTTTTTTCCGATGCGCTATGAAGTTTGCCCGGCGGATATCATTTATACATTTGGCGCTTATGGCATGCCGACGCGTTTTTCCCATTGGAGTTTTGGAAAGCAGTTTTACAAGATGAAGGTGCAGTATGATTTAGGGTTGAGCAAGATTTACGAGTTGGTGATCAATTCAAACCCTTGCTATGCGTTTTTACTCAATAACAACAGCCTCATTCAAAATCAGTTGATCGTTGCCCATGTGCTTGCGCACAGTGATTTTTTCAAGAACAACTGGCGCTTTCAAAATACGAGGCGCGATATGGTGGAAAGCATGAGTGCGACCGCCGAGCGCATTGCCACGTATGAACAAACCCACGGCAAACAGGAAGTCGAATCGTTCATCGATGCCGTGCTCGCCATTCAGGAACACGTCGATCCGACGATGATGGCACGCACCCACGATGACAGCCAGGAAGAAGAGGTTGAGGCGTCGGCCCCATCGCCATATGCGGATTTATGGGAGGCGGATGAGCTCCGAAAGCCGAAAGAGAGGAAGAAAAAACAGAAGATACCGGCGGAACCGGAAAAAGATGTCATGTGGTTTATCGAAGAAAACAGCCTGGAACTGGAAGAGTGGCAACGTGATGTGATGACGGTGATGCGGGAAGAAATGCTTTATTTCTGGCCGCAAATGGAGACGAAAATTCTCAATGAAGGGTGGGCGTCTTACTGGCACGCAAGGATTCTGCGGGAGATGGATTTAACTTTTGCCGAAACGATTGAATTTGCCAATCTGAATGCGAATGTCATTACCCCATCGAAAACGTTCATCAATCCTTACTACCTGGGCCTGAAAATTTTTGAAGATATTGAAGAACGCTATGATCATCCGGATGAGGATATGAAAGCAAGAGGTGTTCAGCCCGGCGGCGGCCGGGAAAAGATCTTTGAAGTCAGGGAGCTCGAAAACGATCCGTCTTTTATTCGTAATTATTTGACGAAAGATTTAGTCGAACGGGAAGACTTGTACGTATTTGCGAAAAAGGGGTCCAATTATGAGGTCGTGGATAAAGACTGGACGAACATTCGCGACGAATTGGTGGCCTCGCGTGTGAACGGAGGATTTCCATATATAACCGTCACCGATGGCGACTACTTAAAAGCAGGCGAGCTGTTTTTAACGCATAATTATGAGGGCACGGAACTGGACGTCGATTATTTGGAAAAAACGCTTCCCTATATTTTTCAACTCTGGGGCCGCCCGGTCCATTTGGAGACGGTCGTACAGGCGAAACAGACGATTTTCACCTTTGACGGTCAGCGTGTGCAACGGAAAACGAAATGACGAAAAAAAGGGGGCGACCTTACCGGTCGCCCAAGATCAAACATACACGCATCAAGAAGGTACTTAAAAAGTAGCAGGGAACCAATCCCTGTCTATAAAGTAATATAGCATACCCCTTCAGGTCCCTTCCAATCGCGTTCCGGAAGAAAATAAGCCGTTTATCTATGCTTTTCGTAGCTTTATTCTTCTAAATTGCTGGTGAATATTCTTTTAGTTATATCGACCGTCGCTCCCGGTTATATCGCGTGATGGCTTGACGATAACCGGTTCGAGGTTTCTTCAAGCATAAGTTGCGGTTTAAACTGATGGACATTGGCGACGTATTTCGTCGGGATGACCGTGAGACTCTTATTGTATCTTTTAACTGCGTCATTATAGGATTGATTGGCGGTCTCCAGTAGTGTCAACGTCGTTTTCAGGTCTTCTGTGACCTCCCTGAGTTCTGCATCGGTGATATCGTCGTCGGCTTCAGCTTGTTCGAAAAGAAATTGTAAGCGATCGTTAAGAATCGCAAAAGCGTGTAATTGATCGCTGCGTTCATTGGCCGGATCCTGCATATCCTCCATCACTTTTTCCAGTGATTCGGTCGTACCGGCCGGTAAAAGGCCGTGCTGGTCAAGGATCGCCAGAAAATCGGTCGTCGAACGTTCTACACGGGAGAGGAGATGCGTGATTCTCTGCCACCGTGTTTCCATGTAGGTGACGAATTTTAAAAGCACGGAGTAACCGATCAACCATGCCAGTAAAGTTATGGTGATCAGTATGCCAAGGATAATTGCAAACCCCAAGACAAGGGATCCTCCCTTCTCTTCAATGTTCGGATTTTGTATATTTCTTATTTGCTAAAACAATGTTCACAGCAAGTATATCATATAAATGCCTTGATCTCAGCGGTTGATTTTCTCATTTTATGATTGCCCTTTTTGCTCTAGAACTACCAATATTATTATAGGTAACGACGTTGTTTTTTGGCAGGTAAGAAAGTATAAACCACTTTCTTATCATGCATAAGTGCAACTAAGGCTTATCGCCTTAAAGGCTTGGCGATAAGCCAAGTTTTCTTTACCATTTTTAAGCTGGACGGATACCATTGCTTATAGTACGCTGAATGTAAGCGAATACAATCCGGTGCTTTTTGCGTGCACTGATTGAGCGCTTGATCAGCTTATAACTACTGTTATAAAGGGAGGGGAATATGGATTTTCAATACACGGAAGAACAGCGGATGATCCGGGATATGGTTCGGGATTTTGCGGAGGCCGAAATCGCCCCGAAAGCGGAAGAAGTGGATCAGAGCGGCCGTTTTCCGGAAGAAACGTTTGCACAGATGGGACCTTTAGGCATCCTGGGGCTTCCGATTTCGGAAGAATATGGCGGCGCGGGGGCCGATACGATTTCGTACGCGCTGGCCGTCGAAGAAATCGGCAAAGCTTGCGGAGGCACAGGGCTTAGTTATGCGGCATCGGTTTCGCTCGGGGCAGGTCCGTTGGACTCCTTCGGAACCAAAGCCCAAAAGGAAGAATATTTAGTACCGATCGTGAAGGGGGAGGCTCTAGGTTCGTTCGGACTCACCGAACCCAATGCCGGCTCGGATGCAGGAGGGACGAAAACGACTGCCACGTTACAGGGTGACCGTTATGTCATTAACGGGGAGAAATGCTGGATTACAAATGCCACCTATGCAAAAGCGGTGATTATTACTGCGGTAAGCGGAAAAAAAGCAAACGGCGACAACAAAATTTCCGCTTTTATCGTCCCGACGGATGCGGAAGGGTTCAAGATCACGCGTCCATATGACAAGATGGGTGTACGTGCCTCTGATACGACGGAACTTGTCCTGACCGACGTTGAAGTTCCCGAGGAGAATATTTTGGGCGATCCGGACAAAGGTTTTGGACAGTTCCTTCATACATTGGATGGCGGGCGTATATCGATTGGCGCCTTAGCTCTGGGGATAGCCGAAGGGGCGTATCAAAAAGCGCTTGCTTATGCGCATGAACGCAAACAGTTCGGCGCCCCGATCGGTAAGTTCCAGGCTATTCAGTTTAAGCTCGCGGATATGGCCATGGAAATCGACTTGGCGAGAACGATGGTTCATAAAGCCGCCTGGTTGAAGGATCAGAAAAAACGGTTTAAAAAAGAAGCCGCCTTTGCCAAGTTGTATGCCTCGGAAATGTCGACGAGAGTTTGCAATCAGGCGTTGCAAATTCATGGCGGTTCCGGCTATATGCGCGAATATGGAATCGAACGAATGCTACGGGACACTAAATTAATGGAAATCGGAGAAGGGACTTCAGAGATCCAGCGTATGGTGATATCAAGAGAAATCGGTTGTCCCTGATTCGCGGGAGGCATAGACATGTTTACGAAAATATTGATCGTTAACCGTGGGGAAATCGCTTGTCGCGTGATTCAAAGTTGCCGGGCTCTCGGCATTAAGACTGTCGCCATTTATTCGGAAGCCGACCGGGACGCGTTGCACACGAGCCTTGCCGATGAAGCGTACGACGTAGGGCCGCCCAGAGTTTTCGAGAGCTATCTGAATGTCGATAAAATTTTTGCGGTCGCCAAAGAGGCAAACGTGGATGCCATTCACCCGGGGTACGGGTTTCTGTCCGAAAACGCCGATTTTGTAAATCGCTGCCTTAAAGAGAATATCGTTTTTATCGGACCTTCTCCGGAAACGATGACGATTATGGGCGACAAGGTGTCCGCGCGCAAACATATGAAAGCGGCAGGGGTGCCCGTCATGCCCGGTACGGATGATCCTGTCGCAAGTGCGGAGGCAGCGGTTTCTTTTGCCGAAGAGATCGGCTATCCGGTCATGCTTAAAGCGGCGGCCGGTGGTGGCGGCATCGGCATGGAAAAAGCAGCTGACGCCGAAGCATTGGAAAAAGCGTTTCATAGCAACCAAAGAAGAGCGACGAGCTATTTTGGCTCCGGATCGCTTTATCTGGAAAAAGCGTTAGAAGCGCCGCGACACATTGAGGTGCAAGTCATCGGTGATCAAATTGGAAATGTTATCCACCTCGGGGAAAGGGATTGCTCGATTCAGCGCCGGCACCAAAAAGTTATCGAAGAAGCACCAGCGCTCGGTCTCTCGGAAGACCTTTTACAACGCCTGCGACAGGCGGCGATTCAGGCTGCGGAGTCGCTGAATTATGAAAATGCCGGAACACTGGAATTTCTCGTGGAAGATGACGCGTTTTACTTTCTGGAAATGAACACGCGTCTGCAGGTGGAACACCCGGTGACCGAAGAGGTGACAGGGGTCGATATCGTAAAGGAGCAAATTCGCGTCGCGGCCGGGAAAAAGTTAAGCGTTGACCAAGCCCAGGTCAAGCGGCATGGGCATGCCATCGAAACGCGTGTCTATGCTGAAGATCCCAAGACGTTTTTCCCCTCACCCGGAACGATTGAAGTGTTTCACGTGCCCGAAGGCGAGCAAATCCGTCTCGATACAGGCGTGCGCGCCGGCACGGAAGTCACCCCGCACTATGACCCGTTGCTCGCGAAAGTGATTGTCAGTGGGAAAGACCGGGAAGATGCCGTCAGAAACATGCAAAAAACGTTGAACGAAAGTGAGATCCAGGGACTGAAAACGAATCTCCCGTTTTTACGTGAAGTGCTGGAACATCCCGATTTTGTCAGCTCAAATGTGACGATTAATTTTGTGAAAGACCATTTTTAGGAGGACATCCATCATGGCAAAGATTGAAGTAAGCATGGCAGGAAATCTATGGAAGTTGTTAAAGCAGGAAGGAGACGAGGTTCAAGCGGGGGAAGAAGTCGCGATTCTGGAATCCATGAAAATGGAGATTCCGGTGGAGGCTGAATCCGGCGGAGCAATCAAGGCGGTTCTGAAAGCGGAAGGTGAGTTTGTCGACGAGGGCGAAGCGTTATTCGAACTGGAATAGGAGGGTTTACCGATGGAGGACCTCGTGCAATTGGAAAAACCCGGCCGAGGCATCGCGCTGCTTAGGCTGAATCGTCCGCAGGCCGCGAACGCTTTGTCAAAAGAGCTCCTGGCCGCCCTCAGAGATGAACTTATGAACGTAAAACGAGACGCGGACACTTACGTCCTCGTCATCGCAGCTGCGGGAGGAAAAGTGTTCAGCGCGGGGGCGGATTTGAAAGAACGGGCCGGGATGAGCGAAGAAGAAGTGATCGTGGCCGTGAACGGGATTAAGGAGACGGTGAACAGGATTGCCGAGCTGCCTCAACCCGTCATAGCGGCCATGAATGGCAGCGCGCTTGGCGGAGGCCTTGAACTCGCCCTCGCCTGCGACTTGCGCATAGGAGCGAATGATAGAAAATACGGCCTGCCGGAGACGACGCTGGCCATTATTCCCGGCGCCGGCGGAACCCAGCGTTTAGCGCGTTTGATTGGGCCCGGGAAAGCGAAAGCACTTATTTATAGCGGACAGTTGCTCAGCGGGCAGGAAGCATTGAATGATGGCATATTGGAATATAGCACGTCTTTGGAAGCGGTTGAACAGGAGGCGATGGCTTTAGCGGAAAAAATCGCTTCTAACGGCCCCATTGCCTTGCAACAGGCGAAAAAGGCGATTGACGAAGGTTTGGATACGAGCTTGTCCACAGGTTTGGATATTGAAACCGGTGCTTATAAGCGAACGGTTCCGACCGCTGATCGCCTGGAAGGGATCCGCGCTTTTCAGGAAAAACGAGCCCCGGATTATCACGGCGAATGATGGAGGGAAGTTATGGTTAAGCATGAAGAGGTGGTCGCAGACATTGAACAGGGCGGCCCGGAACGTTATCACAAGAGCAATGCCGACAAGGGAAAAATGTTCGTGCGCGAACGTTTGCGCAAGTTATTGGATGAAGGGGCTGACATGCAGGAAGACGGGAAATTCGCCAACGTCATGGCCGGTGATTTGCCGGCGGATGGCGTCATTACGGGCATGGGCCATGTCCAGGGCCGGCAAGTCTGTTTTATGGCCAATGACTCCACGGTAAAAGCCGGTTCATGGGGAGCGCGTACGGTTGAAAAAATCATCCGTATTCAGGAACAGGCCGAAAATCTGCAATGTCCCATCTTTTATCTCGTCGATTCAGCCGGTGCGCGCATTACCGATCAAGTGGAGATGTTCCCGGGAAGGCGCGGGGCAGGGCGGATTTTTCACAATCAAGTGCAACTTTCCGGCCAGGTGCCGCAAGTGTGCCTGTTATTCGGGCCGTCAGCGGCAGGAGGCGCATATATTCCGGCGTTTTGTGACCTCGTCATTATGGTGGAAGAAAATGCTTCCATGTATCTAGGGTCACCGCGTATGGCGGAAAAGGTCATCGGTGAGAACGTGACGCTCGAGGAAATGGGCGGCGCCCGGATGCATTGCAGTGTCTCCGGGTGTGGGGATGTTCTCGCGAGCGATGAAACTGAAGCGATCAGCAAGGCGCGGCAATACATGACCTATTTTCCGGCAAATCACCGGGAAAGAGCGGTGGCTGTTACGCCGCAAGCGCCGAGTCCGGGAGGCAAGGATATCGCTGATTTGATTCCGGACAATCAAAATGCCCCGTTTGATATGTATAAGCTGATCGATCAGCTCATTGATGCCGAGAGTTTTTTTGAAATCAAGCGTTTGTTTGCGCCGGAGCTGATCACAGGTTTGGCACGTATGGACGGCGGGGTGGTCGGGATCATCGCCAATCAGCCAAAAGCAAAGGGCGGGGTTCTTTTCTATGATTCCGCGGACAAGGCGGCGCGCTTCATTAATCTCTGTGACGCCTTTAATATTCCGTTACTGTTTCTTGCGGATGTGCCTGGCTTTATGATTGGTACGAAGGTGGAACGGGCCGGCATTATTCGCCACGGGGCAAAAATGATTTCAGCGATGGCGAGCGCGACGGTACCGAAAATTTCCGTCATCGTACGCAAAGCTTATGGCGCGGGTCTGTACGCCATGGCCGGGCCTGCGTTCGAACCGGATTATTGTGTCGCCTTGCCGAGCGCACAAATCGCTGTCATGGGCCCGGAAGCGGCGGTGAATGCTGTGTATGCCAATAAAATTGCCGAGCTGCCCGAGGAAGAAAGAGAAGCATATATCGCAGAAAAACGAAAAGAATATCAAGAGAACATTGACATTCACCGTCTGGGTTCGGAACTCGTCGTTGATGATATCGTGGAACCGACCGATTTAAGGGAGACACTCGTTTCGCGTTTCGACATGTATGCGCAGAAAAACGTTCGCCCACCCGCTAAAAAGCATAACGTGGATCCGGTGTAGCGGATCTCAATGCCTTGGAAAGCCGGAAAGAAAGGAAGCGAAATCGTCGATTTCGCTTCCTTTCGCGTCGGCAGGTAAGAAAGTATAAACCACTTTCTTATCATGCATAAGTGCAACTAAGGCTTATCGCCGTAAAGGCTTGGCGATAAGCCAAGTTTTCTTTAGGCGCTGATTGGATGAACTTACTAATCGAAATAAAGGATAGAGTTTGGTTTTCGTTACAAACTAATGGTTACCAAGCAAGGGAGGTGAGATCAAATGGCAAGCAACAACTCTAACCAGCTTGTAGTACCTGGCGTTGACCAGGCACTGGATCAAATGAAAACTGAAATTGCGCAAGAGTTTGGTGTGCAGCTTGGTGGTGAATCCACATCACGCTCTAATGGGTCTGTTGGAGGGGAAATCACTAAGCGTCTCGTGCAGATGGCCGAGCAGCAAATGAACGGCTACCAGCGATAACAATCGCATACAGATGACTAAAAAGGCAGCTGCGGCTGCCTTTTTTACATCTGTGTTGGATTATGGTCTTCATAAATATGATAAAGCATTAAATCATGCACTTGCATTTCCACCTGTTCCACATCGTCTTCGACGGGCTCATTTTGCCAGTCGATCGTTCCGTCCTGGGTATAGATGGCGGCACAATATTTGCCCCGATGAAAAAAAGAGATCTTCCATTTTTTACTTATCCAATTATCCTTGAGGGTTTTAAACTGAAAATGTGTAAGCATAACCGGGACCTCCCCGTCTTCATTAATCTTGTCATTATGATATCATGTTTGGGGAAGGCATGTCTTAAAGGAGTCTTGCGATGAACGGCTGGTTGCTTTTATTATTTACCGTCATATTGGCGGCCATTATCGGATTTATTACGAATGTCATTGCTGTTTCCATGCTTTTTCGTCCCCGGAAACCGATTTATGTGGGTGCATGGAAATTGCCGCTGACCCCGGGATTAATCCCCAAACGCCACGAGGAGATCGCCCAACACCTCGGTCGCATCGTCATGGAACATTTACTAACCGTGGAAGGGGTGCAAGGGCGCTTAACCGAACAAAGGTTTCAAAATGAAGTGAAAGAATGGGTGAAAGAAGGGGTAAAAAAATGGATGGGGCGCGAAGAGCGCTCCGTACAGGATATCATCGGGGAATATGGCCCCTGGTCTTCACCTGATCGCAAAGTAAAAGAGCGGGTGGCCGCCGACGTTGCCCGTCGGGTCGACGCCTACTGGGAGCAAATGCAAAACGAAACCCTGGAGCAAATGCTCCCGGCTGATGTCGTTCGAAAGGGGTCTGATATGATCCCGAGCGTATCCCACTGGATCATACAGCGTTTAAGTGTTTATTTGCATTCCAGGGAAGGGAAGGAACAAATACAATCGATCGTGCAAACCTTCGTCCGTAGCCGCGGGTCTCTTGTTCAATTCCTGGACTCGTTTGTACGAACTGATAAAGTCGTCGAGAGAGTCTATCCGGAAGTGATTGATGTTCTCACATCCAGGGAGATTGAACAGTGGCTGGAGAAAAAACTGCATGAAGAGTATCAAAAAGCGCTCCGGAAAGATGGTACAGACATTTTCTCTGAAGAGACGATAGCCCGTTACCGCCAGGAAGTCATTCGGCTTCTGAGTGATCAGGTCCCCGTCGATCGTATCTTTCACACGCCCGTGAAAGAATGGGCGGAGACGTTTAATGTAAACCTCGTTGATGAGCTTGTCGATACGGCTGTTCATCAATCCGGGCGCTTTCTGGAAACGAGGATCGCTGACATTCTGCCCTCGCTGCGATTGGATCATATCGTGACTGAACAAGTGAGAGCCTTCCCGTTAGATCGTCTGGAAGCCATTGTCGTGCAGATTTCCAATCGGGAGCTGCGCATGATTAAATATTTGGGAGGTCTTTTAGGCGGTGTGATCGGTATCGTTCAAGGCATCATGATCCTGTTGTTTTTCTAGGGCTATCTTTTTGCGGACAGGCATGTTATCCTCGAAAAGGTGTAAATCAAGCGATAAACGGCAAAGATGGAAGAAGAAAAAGGAGGACAATCATGGCTGAGAATTTACATGATAAAGCGCATGAACTGGCGCAAGCATTAAGGGAAAGTGATGAGTTCCAGACTTTACAGGCGCTTCATGAAGAAGTGGAAGAGGATGATGTCGCGAGCCGGATGCTTTCCAATTTCCGGAAGGTGCAGTTGGATTTGCAGGAAAAGCAGATGCAGGGCCAGCAACCATCAGAAGAAGAAATCAGTCAAGCGCAAAAGCAATTTGAAATGGTCCAACAGCATGAAGTCATTTCCAAGTTAATGGATCAGGAACAGAAGATGAGCACTGTGATCGGCGACATGAACAAAATCATTACAGAGCCGCTGGAATCACTCTATGGGACACCTGAAGACGAAGATCAATAATTGAGGGCAGCTGCTCTCAATTTTTTTGTATAGGAATGGCAAACGGCCCCGGAGTTCTAAATCCCTGCTGTCGGACATATTGTTTATTAATAAGGCAAGGAGTACGAACAGGAGGGATGACCTTGAACTACCGGCTTTTAGCGTTGGCTGTTGATGGCGCCATTTTAAAAGACAACAGTCGGTTATCAAGATCAACGAAAGAAGCGATTGAGTTTGTCCGCAACAAGGGGGTCTACGTAACGCTCGTTACCCATCGCTCCTATCAGCAAGCGAATAAAATCGCGAAGGTCCTGCGCATGGATCACGAGATCATTTGCTACGGGGGAGGACTTATCGCCGGACGCGCCGACAAACCTCTGTACGTTCAGCGTATGCCCCTGGAAATGGCCCGGGATGTCGCGTTTGAACTGGAGCGGTTCGGCTGCCAGATCATCGTCGAACATGAAAATTTTGAACTGACCAACCGGCTCAACCAACCGCAGAATCTGTTGGGAAAAATGACCGTGAGCGTGAGCGAGTCTTTATTTTATCCGCAGACGGTTGTTGAAAATATGAGCGAACATATCGATCTACATCGAATATCACCGTTAAGAATGAAAGCCGATTTTGATTCCAACGAGGAAAAAGAAGCAGCCGCCGCCCACGTTCAGGAAAAAATTCCGGGTTTAAGTGTGATGGATCAAGGGAAGGAGCTGCCGTCGCTTCATCTTAGGCTGCAAGAAGCGAATAAAACAGAGGCTCTCCGTTATCTCGGCCATGAACTGGGCATTCGCCCCGAAGAAATGGTCGCGACAGCAGCCAAAGCAGAAGACGAAGAAATGCTGAAAGCAGCAGGATTGGGCGTAGCTATGGGGCAGTCGCCAGTCTCTTTGCGAAAAGCGGCCGACTGGGTCACACGATCCAATGATCAGGATGGGCTCGCATATATGATTAAAGAAGTGTTCAGAAAGCAGATGAACGTCTCGCAACACCATCTTTAAACAAAAAATCTGTCCCACGGAGGGGCAGATTTAATTTGTCCGGTTTGAGGTATGAGCCGGTGGTATGGGTGAAACCTCGCGGATGATCTATCGCCCGTTTTGGGCTGTCCAACCGCACGATGGTTGTAAGACAAAAACGCAATTGCCGTCTCGCTCCCGCCCCCGTTTAACGATAAAACAACAACAACTCCCCGGAGCGTACGAGGCGGTGGGTCGTTTTCATATAGGATTCTTCCTGCAGCCGCTCGCGGCCATGGTCGATGGCTTCCTGATCAGAGTCGAATGTGAAGGATTCATTGAGTAACATTTCCCCCGTTTGAGCAAATACCGTTAACGCATAGTTCATAATGATGGGCTCCTCTCCGCTTCTCGTTATGCCTTTATAGTAGCAAAAGCTCGCGTTTTTGAAAAGATTCACAAGCGAACACGCCGCGCCCACCTCCCGCCTCCAGAATCGAACGCCGCTTCCCTTGTTCACAGCGGCCTGTCCTGCTAGTATGGCAAAGAGGTGAGCCGTATGGCTTTGCGAATCGAAAATGTGACGAAAAGATTTGGCAAAAAGATAGCTGTCGATCAGTTGTCAATGCTCGTTGAACCCGGGGAAATGTTCGGGATGCTGGGAGCGAACGGTGCCGGTAAAACGACGACCTTTCGCATGATGATCGGTCTTTTTGAGCCCAATGATGGAGAAGTCACCTGGGATGGACAGGCTCCACAATCCTTGTCCGCGCGGACGATTGGGTATTTGCCGGAGGAGCGAGGGTTGTATCCGAAACTTAAAGTGATGGAGCAGATGATTTATTTGGGACGTCTGCGCGGCCTTTCCAAAAAAGAGGTCATGGCCGAAGTGAACATGTGGCTGGAACGTTTTAACATTCCCCACTACCGGAAAGCCAAAGTCGAAAACTTATCGAAAGGCAATCAACAAAAAGTGCAGTTTATCGCCGCGGTTTTGCACCGCCCCGATTTGTTGATTCTGGACGAGCCATTTAGCGGCCTGGACCCCATTAACGTTGATCTGCTTAAAACGGCGGTCAAGGAACTCAGAGACGGGGGGACGACCATCGTTTTCTCCAGTCACGATATGGAACATGTCGAATCCCTGTGCGAAAATCTCTGCATCATGGATGAAGGCACACCGGTGGTTCACGGCAAATTAAAAGACATCAAACGTACATATGAAAAGCGCAAGCTTCATGTTCGAGCGGACTTTCCGATTGATTTCCTGGAACATATCGATGGCGTGCTAGACATGACGGTCGGCGCACAGGAGACGACGATCGATATTCGTGATGAAGGGGTAGCCGAAGCCATTTTTGCCTCTTTGCAGGACCAAGGCGGATACGTCCGGCATTTTTCTGTGGAAGAGCCTACATTGCATGACATTTTCGTTGAGAAGGTTGGCCGCTCCTATGTATAAGATGTTGATCGTCCTTGCCCATACATACTGGACGAAAGTAAAGTCGAAAACGTTTATGTTTACGACGCTCATGATGGCTTTTTTTATGGTCCTGTTTCTGAATTTGGACAACATCATCGAGTTTTTCGATGGAGATGCCTCCGAGCAGGTCTATGATGTCCTTATCCTCGATGAAAGCGGTGATCTTTACGAGCCATTGGCCGCCGAGATTGAGGGCGGGGATGCCCAGATTATGACGAATGAGGCTTCGCAGGCGGATGAGGAAGATGCCGAGGCAGCCGTTATGGAAGGGCCGTATGATGCCTATTTGCAAGTGGCGGGAGAAGATGAGGATATAGAAGGTCACTTCTACGCGCCGACGGTGAATGAAACCTTCCTGCCGTCCCAACTCGAGTCCGGCCTGCAAAATGTAAGGGAAACGCGCGTGGCAGATGATCTGGATATTGATGAAGAGGACCTGGCTGCGCTCGACGAATCCGTGGCTTTTCAACAATCAGCCTTGGATGACACCGCGCGTTCGGAAGCGGAACTCAACCAGGCGCGTTTGTTCGTGAATATTTTGCTGTTTATCATTTATTTTTCCGTCCTTTTTCTCGGGAATATGATCGCTTCGGAAGTCGCGACGGAGAAATCTTCGCGCGTGATGGAACTCCTCATTTCCAGCGCCTCTCCCGTCCAGCAAATGTTCGGGAAGATATTCGGGGTCGGTCTCATCGGCCTTACGCAATACTCGCTCATTTTTCTGATCGCCCTGGTCTCCTTTGCCCAGTTCGTTGATGTAGAGGCTGAGGCGGATGAAATGCTCGGAGAGCAGCAGGACATGTTTGCCTTGGGCGAACCGGTATTTTCACTGGAACTATTCCTGTATGCGTTTTTGTTTTTCATTCTCGGCTATTTGTTATACGCGACCCTGGCGGCGATGCTCGGCTCGATTGTGACTCGTATCGAAGACGTGGGCCAGGCCGTGGGGCCGATGAATATGCTCGTCATCCTCGCGTTTATGATTTCGATTTTTAGTATGGGCAATCCGGCTTCACCGATTGTAACCATTACGTCCTACATTCCGTTTTTTACGCCTATGATTATGTTTTTGCGTGTGGGAATGGGAGAAGCAACCGTTTGGGAAGTCCTTCTCGCGGTCGGGGTGATGGTCGTTACGATAGTCCTGCTTACGTTGATCGCCGCGAGAGTTTACCGGGGCGGCGTGTTGCTGTATAATCATGCACGCACATGGAAGAGTTTAAAACAGGCCTTGCTCTTAGCCAGAAAAAATGGATGAAGATGGCAACACTTGGATAAGCTGATTGTAAGAAAAACATCCGCGAAAGGGAGGTGGCACGAATGCTGATGCTTGAGATGCTCGCAGATATGGAATGGATTTATGTCATGTTTATCCTCTCCGGCCTGGTGGTCATAAGTTTTCATTGCCACCTCCTGCACACATGGCCGGTCCACTGGATGGCCGGTGACGGGGAACAACAGCCGACAAACAGTGAGCTCGTTTTGCAGCCGGAACCGATGTGCCTCGCTCCGCGGATCCAACAAAAAATACCGGCTTTACAGGACCGGAGTCACGATGATGACGATGACGAAACATCCTTTCCTCCTTATTTTACGTAGCGGATTTTATTCATAAGGAGGATCAGTGGTGAAAAAAAGAAAGCACCTCTTGGGATTGTTACTCGTCATTCTGTTAGGCGTTGGTCTCGCCGGTTGCGGCATGGATCGGGCGCCGATTACTTCGGAAAGCGAAGGGGTCTGGGATCATTTTTTTGTGTTTCCATTATCGTGGTTGATCATTCAGACCGCCCACATTTTGCAGGGAAGCTACGGACTCGCGATCATGGCCATGACCGTCGTGATCAGACTCTTCCTGTTTCCGTTATTTTTAAAACAGCATAAAAGCAGTAAGGCGATGCAAACATTGCGTCCCGAAATCGAGAAGTTACGGGAAAAATATGATCAGAAAAACCCTGAAGAGCAAAAAAAGATGCAACAGGAGATGATGAGCCTCTACCAAAATAGCGGGATTAATCCGGTGGCCGGTTGCTTGCCGTTACTCGTGCAAATGCCGATTTTAATGGCTTTTTATTTCGCGATTATCCGCACGGAAGAAATCGCGACCCATAGTTTTTTATGGATGGATCTCGGCAGTCCGGATCCCTACATGATCATGCCGTTGCTGGCCGGGCTCGGCATGTTTCTGCAGATGCAATTAAGCACGCGCCATATGTCGACGGAAATGGCCGCGCAAATGAAGCTCATGTATTACGTCATGCCGATCATGATCGTCGGGGCAGGATTTGCCTTGCCTGCCGCCTTGTCGCTCTACTGGTTTACGGGCAGCCTCTTCATGATGGCCCAGACGTGGCTGATCCATCGCAATGAACGCAAAACGGAGCGTTCCGACCAAACCGTAAGTGAAGCTGACTAAAAAATGACCCTGATTAGGGTCTTTTTTTTAGTTATCCAACCTCTCACCTCTCACTTCTCACCTCCAAGTTGAATAGGGTGTTGTAAAAGGAGGTAGGCGTTTATCATGCAACGTAACGAGCAGATGTATCATCAATGTCTTCAACATATGGGAAGACACGTGAAGGCGGATATGCAGGATGGGCAGAACTTTTACGGATTTGTTGAACAAGTGGATGTGGAGAACGTATACTTGATCGTCCTGGAAAGTGATGATGGGGGTCCTGACCATGGGCAACATCATCACGGCTACCATCCCGGGAATGAGCACTATTATGGGAACGGTCACGATAAAAAGCATGACCAGAAATATGGCCACCAAAACAGTCACTGGGGCCATTATCAACCACAAATGCAAATGGATCACCGCGTATTCGGCGGCTATGGATATGGCCCCGGTTATGGTTACGGATACGGACCGGGATTCGGCCCGCCCCGTTTCCGCTGGCGAAGAGTGGCCCTGCCGCTCGCAGGATTGGCCGCCCTCTCACTCTTGTTTTAAGTCATCACAGACCTCATCCATGGCGGATGAGGTCTTCATCTTCCCGCCTCCCACTTCTCACCTCCCACCTCTAAATGGTTGGCATGAAAGCCAATGATTGATAATATAAAGTGAAACGACCTCTATACGAAGAAATGAGGGAATGTTGATGAGTTATACGATTTATCTTGTTGAGGATGAAGAAAACTTATCAGAGGCACTGCAGGCATATATGGAAAAAGAAGGCTGGACGGTGAAACTGTTTCAGGATGGCGACAGCGCCCAGGGAGCCGTAGAGGAAGAACCGCATTTATGGGTGCTCGATATTATGTTACCGGGCATTGACGGTTATCAAATTCTAAAAAGCATTCGGGAAATCCAGGGCGATATTCCGGTTATATTCATATCAGCGCGGGACCAGGATCTGGATCGAGTGCTCGGCCTGGAAATGGGAAGCGATGATTACATATCCAAGCCGTTCTTGCCGCAGGAACTGATCATTCGGGTCAAGAAATTACTCACCCGCGTGTACGGAACCGAGCAGGAGGAAAATAAGAAAATCGACCTTAACGATTATACGATTGATCCGCAATCACGAACCGTCGTCGACGAGCAAAATGAGCGGCAGATCGTGGATTTGACGACCAAGGAGATGGACTTGATTTTGCTGTTGACGGTGCAGGTCGGCACCGCCCTGTCGCGTGAAGATATCATCGAAGAGGTATGGGGAGAGAACTATTTCGGGTCGGAGAGAGCTGTAGACGATGTCGTGCGGCGCGTGCGCAAAAAAATGCCCCGCATTCATCTGGAAACTTTATATGGGTATGGGTATAGGATTCTTTCATCATGATGCGGATGAATCTCACGCGGAGAATTTGGTTATCGTTTCTTTCTTTACTCGTATTGGTCGGCTTGTCGATGATCATTATTTATCCGATCTCCATTCAGGGGACGCTCACGGAAGAAACCTATCGCATCATCGAACAGGAACAACGGGGTCTCGTCAGCCCGTTAAGCGAGGAATTTTCTCCGCCGAGCCCGGACGATGCCCTGATTGATCCCCAGTCCAGGGAAGTCGGCCATTTATACTATGCCGATCAAGTCGGGGGGAGTGCTACAGATCCTGAGGATTTGTCTGATGAGCTTATGGAAGCGTACCAGGCGATGATAGAGCAAGGCATGACGCAGGAAGAAGAGAGCGCGCGTTATGAGTATACCTACGATGACTCTACCGTTTTCTACGTCGTCACCCGGGTAGAGACAGAAGAGGCCGAGGAGGCCTTCTATGTTTCTTTTATGTGGGACGCCTATCGTGATACGATGGTCAACCAATTGTGGGAAAACCTCGTCTATCTCATGATCATCACGTCAGCGTTAAGTTTACTCCCGGTCTTGTGGTTAACGCGTTACCTGCGGAAACCTTTGCGCCTGCTCGGGAATCATTTCGAACAAATTGCGAAAAGAAACTGGAAAGAGCCTTTTCACTGGGAAGGCGATGATGATTTCCAGAAACTCTCCGATCAGTTTGAGCTCATGCGCCAAAACCTGATCCGGTATGACGATGCGCAGAAGACGTTCATCCAACATGCATCCCATGAACTGAAAACGCCGATTATGGTCGTGAAAACATACGCGCAATCGGTAAAGGACGGCGTGCTTCCGAAAAAATCGGTGGAAGAGACGATGGATGTGATTCTTCAGGAATCCGACCGTATGGATAAACGGGTCAAGGATATGTTGTATTTTACAAAACTGGGAAATTTACAAAAAGAAAAAATCAATCTGGAAGACTTGTCGTTTGGAGCGCTCGCTTATCCATTGGAAGAACGTTACCGCCTGCAAAGAGATGATCTTCATTTCATCGTCGAAGGGGCTGATATTGTTTTTCAGGGGGATAAGGAGCATATTCAGATCCTCATGGAAAACCTTATCGAAAACGCGATGCGATATGCCGAGAGCACCATTTGGATCCGTGCCGAACAAACGAAAAACGAGGTTAGCCTTATCGTTGAGAATGACGGTGAGCCTATTGCGGAGGAAGACATGCAGACGATGTTTGACCCCTTTCGGAAAGGCGATAAAGGTCAATTCGGCCTTGGGCTCGCGATCGTCAGGCAAATTACGGAACTTCACCGCGGCAGGCACGGCGTGTTCAACGAACAGGGGCGCATCTCTTTCCAGATGACGTTGCCACGTCAACCATAAACGAAAGGGAGGGGAAGCGGGCAGCAACAGAGAGCCTGTATGATTTATGCAAAAAGGAATTCATTACGTTAAAGTCGGAGATAAAATTGAGCGTCATCTGCTTATTCGCCAGGCAACACGCGGTATAGCAAGCAACGGGAAACCGTTTTTAACACTGCGTCTATCGGATGACAGCGGTGATATAGAAGCGAAGTTATGGGCCATCAAGCCGGAAGATGAACAGACCTACCGGGGGAAAACGATCGTTCATGTCAAAGGAGAAGTGTTTGACTACCGCGGACGTCTGCAGTTAAAAATCGCCCGTATTCGTCCGGCGGACGAGCAGGAGCAGGTAACGATCACCGATCTCGTCCCAAGTGCCCCACTCGAGAAACATGACATGCTTGAGCAGGTAAATCAGTTCGTCTTTGATATCGAAAATGCCAAAGTCCAGCGCATTACCCGCTATTTACTCAAAAAATATCAGGGCGCCTTCCTGGAGATGCCGGCAGCGACGCGGAATCATCATGAATTTATGTCCGGTCTTGCCTATCATGTCGTAAGCATGCTGCAAATAGCAAAGGCGCTCGTCCCCTTGTATCCGAGCCTGAACAAGGATTTACTCTATGCAGGGGTAATTTTGCATGACCTCGGGAAGGTACGGGAATTGTCAGGGCCGATCGATACGGAGTACACGCCGGAAGGCAAACTCATCGGCCATATCTCAATCGTGGCCTCGGACATTCGTCGGGCCGCCGAGGAACTGAACATCGAAGGCGAAGAGCCGGTGTTGCTCGAGCATATCGCTTTAAGCCATCACGGCAAGGGAGAGTGGGGGAGCCCGAAGCCGCCGCTTTTACCAGAAGCGGAAATCCTGCATTATATCGATAATCTCGATGCGAAAATGAATATGATGGAACAAGCTTTGGATAAAACGGCTGCCGGCCAGTTCAGCGAGCGCATCCCCGCTCTGGAAAACCGTACATTTTACAAGCCGAAAAACGAGTGACGGTTGTCATACAAGCCCTCTCTGCCACATAGATTAGCCATAGGTGGAATCGTATACAAGGGGTGGTCGATGTGCAGGAGAGATCCAAACGAATGCTCTTCACACTTGTGCTTATTTTTCTTGGGCTCGCCGTTTTACAAAGGTTCGTGTCGGATACCGCCATCACGACGATTCCGTGGTGGGTCACTGCCGTTATTGTCGCAGCGGTTATATCGGGATATATGTGGATTCGGACAAGTCTGGAAGAGAAAAGGGCAGAAGCCGAATGGATCGAGCAGGAAGGGAGCGTCTACATCCGCAGGATGGAACATGAACGGCAACAACGCTCGGAAGGTGAACAATGACATTAAAAAAAGCCCCCTCCCAATCGACAAGGAGGGGGCTTTTGGTTGTGTTCTTCTTTTCATCGATTTTCCGACTTCTGGATCATTGCATCATCATTGACTCGGGATCTTGCAGCCAGTCTTCATATTCACTGTCGGTGATATCTATATCCGCCTCTTCCATGAGCTCCTGGATGACTTCTTCCGGCATTTGCGACTGCTCCTGGGTCAATCGGGATTCGATTTCCTCTTCGAGTTCTTCATACGTTTCGTTGCGCTCAAGCACTTCGATAATGTGGTAACCAAAATCTGATTCCACGGGTTCGCTAATCTCGCCTACATCCAGGTCAAATGCAGCTTCCGCGAAATTTTCATCCATCTGATGGCCTTCCTGGGGGAACGTCCCTACATTACCGCCTTCCTGAACGCTTTGGGTATCCTCTGAGTATTCTTCGACAGCGTCCTCAAACGCCATGCCCTCTTCAAGCTCGCTTATGACTTCTTCGGCTGATTCCTCATCCTCAACGAGAATATGTCTCGCTTCGACTTCCGTAAGTTCTTCTTCATTCTCTTCATAATAAGCTTCTTTATCTTCTTCGCTTATATCCACCTCTGCCGTGGAAAGTTCCTGAATGACGACCTGGGGAAGCAAAAAGTCTTCTTCAAGTTCTTCGATGGAGTCCACCGGGATTTGCATCTGCATTTGCAGCATTTCCAATAGTTGCTCATCATCCTCGACGCCCATTTGTTCACGCATATCGTCGAGCTCGTCCTCCACTTCTTCCTCTCCGATATCAAGCTCCTCTGCCTGTTGCCTTAAAATGGTATCTTGAACCATTTGATTAAAGGTTTGCTCGCCGAATTCATTTTTTAATTCGTCGGTGAGGTCCCCTTCAGTCAACGAGGTGCCGTTGATATTCACAATTTCCTCATCCGCGTTGTTCTCCGCGTCCCCATCATCATTACAGGCAGTTATCATGATAGCCCCTGTCAAGCTTAACGCGAGGGCAATCTTTGTTTTTTTCAATCTCGTACACTCCTTATTTCACTCAAACGTTTCGCAAGATCATTATAACTATATCATAAAAACATCGGTAAGAAAAAAAGATTTTTGGGAAAGATGCCCACCCGACTTGCCGTCACGTTACATAAGATAATTCAGAATGGGAGGAGGTGGCATCATGTCAGCCGGTTATGGATATGGCGGTGGCTTCGCGCTCATCGTCGTCCTGTTCATTCTGCTCATTATCGTAGGTGCCTCTTGGTACTAAACATTTAAAAGGGAGGAAATACTCATGAGTTACGGTTACGGCGGAGGTTTCGCGCTTGTTGTCGTATTGTTTATCCTGCTCATCATCATCGGAGCATCCTGGGGTGGATACGGTCACTACTAGGGATCCGTGATGGGCGAAAGGGTTGGCTCATATACGCCAGCCCTTCTTCAATGACTAAAAGTCATGAATGACCAGAAGTCTTACATATGTAGAAGCGAGCAGAATCATAATCAAAACATTGATGGTTGTGAATACGTTAGGAATTTTTTCTTCTTCCATCTCTTTTTGTACGACGAGTGAATTCGTCATTGTATTGATAACAGCCAGATAAAAGCCTGCGAGAACCACAAATATGAAAATTGACATCCCGGAACCTCCCATAAGTCTCTTGATTGTACTGTAACAAACATCGCTAAAAAATGATAGTGAAATCCCATATGGTCGAGGCGTTCGTATGATATCATGACAGTAGTCATGATGTTGTGAGAGGTGAACGCAGTTGAACTGGAAATGGGGATTTTTCATTCTCCTCGGAGTAAATGTATTGGTGCTTGGCAGTATTTGGTTGTTATTCTCGCCGATCGGCTCTGATACGCCTTCTCCGGAGGAAAGACCGGAGGGGTCTCTCCCGGAAGGCGAAGTGTTTTTTTCCGCCGAGACGTCCCTGGAGCAGATTAGTACATATATGCAGATGGAAACCGATGATGTTCTCGATATTAATATGGAGGGGGAAGAAATCGTATTCACCGGCACGTATGAGTTTTTCGGGGTCGGGGCTGAGCTTAGCCTGTATTTACTCCCGACCGTGACCGACAGCGGCAATCTGCGCCTTGAGGAAAATGGGCTGTCACTCGGTCCGTTCAATTTACCGTCCTCGACCGCGCTGGAAGCGATCCGCCAACAAGCCGACCTGCCCGAATACGTGCAGGTTTATCCCGAAGAACAGATCATTGACGTACATATCAATGACATCGACATCGGCGAGCAAATGTATTTGCGAATCGCCTCCTCTGACTTCGAGGATGGGACGATTCAGTTGGAGGGTGTGCTACCGGACGGTTAATCATTTACGCGCAATCTCATCCATAATGACCAGCGTGGCCTGCCGAGAGGTATGATACCCGCAAAATCATACCCTAAATGACAGGTGAGGCCCGCCGAGAGGTATGATACCGGCGAAATCATACCCCAAATGACGGGCGAGGCCCGCCGAGAGGTACGATACCGGCGAAATCATACCCCAAATGACGGGCGAGGTCTGCCGAGAGGTATGATAATCGCAAAATCATACCCCAAACGACGGGTGAGGTCTGCCGAGAGGTACGATACCGGCGAAATCGTACCCCAAATGACCGATGAGGCCCCCCGAGAGGTACAATACCCGCGAAATCATACCCCGAATGACAGGCGAGGCCCCCCGAGAGGTACAATACTCGCGAAATCATACCCCAAATGACCGTCGAGGCCCTCTGTGACGTCAGGCAGGTGTCCCCAAGACGGGTGACGATCACTGATTTTTTCTCTGAAAAGAGACCATGAAATCCCTCAGAGCTTCAACGGATTCATAGGGGACCGCGTTGTAAAGCGAAGCGCGGCAGCCGCCCACGGAGCGGTGCCCGTTTAAGCCACTGAAGCCCATGTCTTTGGCTTCGTCCAGAAAACGGTTCGTGATAGTTTCGGTTGGAAGCGTAAAGGTGACGTTCATATCAGAACGGCTATCACGATGGGCATGGCCTCGATAAAAACCGGCGCTGTTATCAATCGTATCGTACAACAGTTGCGCTTTTTGCCGATTACGGGCTTCCATCGCCGACAGGCCGCCGTTTTCTTCAATCCAGTGCAGGGTATTTTTGAGCATATAAACGGCGAACGTAGGCGGTGTATGATAAAGCGAATGCTTGTCCGCGTGGGTGTCATAACGCAAGATCGCTGGCACACGGGGGTTGACGTTTTTAATCCGTTCGAGTAGAGCCCTGGAAATAATCACGACGGTGACCCCGGCAGGGCCGATATTTTTTTGCGCGCCTGCGTAGATCAAATCAAAGTTCTCCACCGGAAACGTGCGGCTGAAAATATCACTGGACATATCGGCGACGACAGGGGCTTCCCATTCCGACATGCGGGCAAAATCTTGCCAGGCCGTTCCGTAGATGGTGTTGTTTGAGGTGACGTGAATGTAAGCGTCTTCGGCCGCGGCGTCGATCGTGTCAAAATCAGGCACACGCCTATACGCTTGGTCTTTGCCGCTCCCTCCGCTATACGTATCGCCGAGGATATCAGCTTCATTTTTCGCCTTTTCGGACCAGGCGCCGGTCAATATGTAATTCGCGCGCTGATCGGCGTCGAGCAGATTATAAGGCACCATTGCGAACTGGTGGCTCGCGCCCCCTTGTAAAAGGAGGACTTCGTAGTCATCGCTGATACCAAGCAGACGTTTGGCCGTCGCAATCGCTTCATGATGCACGCGTTCATAAGGCTCCGCGCGATGGCTATGTTCCATAATGGACATGCCGGTGTCATCGAAATTTTCCAGCTCGGCGGCTACTTGTTGTAAAACTTCCGGTGGCAAAGCGGCAGGGCCCGCGTTAAAATTATGGCTGCTTTTTCTCGTTGTCATATGTTACCTCCCATGTTTTGGCATCAGGGTTCAATCATTCGCCGTGCGCCCTGATGCCAGGTTTTCCTATGAGAAATTCTCGCGGACGTCCCGCGCGTAAGCCTGTAGATCTTCCTGTGTATAGTCGTTGCTGTTGTCAGCCCACCGGAAAAGGGGATCATTGCCGTAACGCGGAATGAAATGCAAGTGATAGTGAAAGATGGACTGATCGGCTTGTTCGCCGTTGTTGTTGACGATGTTCAGGCCTTCGCAGTCGAACGTTTTCTGCAAGGCAGTGGCAATCGTCGGTGCTTTCGTAAACAGCTTTGCGGCCGTGTCCTCTTTCAGGGAAAAAATATCCTGTTGGTGCTCTTTCGGGATTAATAGGGCATGTCCTTTTGTGACCTGGCTTAAATCCAAAAACGCGAGCATGTCGTCATCTTCATAGATTTTGCTCGCGGGAATCTCTCCTGCGACGATCTTACAAAAAATACAGTCAGCCATAAAAATTCTCTCCTTTTCCTTAACATGGTGATATGCTCTATCATATCAGAATCTACGCTCGTAAGCATTTCCATTTTTCCCATTCAACAGGTACAATAGAAGAAAAGAGACGTTGCAAGGGGGAAACATGTCAATGGCATCATTGCTCAATATCGAAGATTTGGCCGGCGGGTATAGCCCGAACAAGCCCGTCATTAAAGGGGTTTCTTTTCATGTCGAAGCCGGTGAAATCGTCGGCCTCATCGGATTGAACGGGGCCGGGAAAAGCACGACGATCAAGCATATCCTCGGGCTCATGGAACCGATCGACGGCGTCATTCAAGTACGCGGGAAAACGATGGGAGAGGATATGGAAAGCTATCGGCAAGCGCTCGGTTACATTCCGGAAACGCCGATTCTTTATGAAGAATTGACCCTCTGGGAGCATCTTCGTTTAACAGCGATGGCTTATGGGATCGATGATAAGGCGTGGCAAAAACGGGCGGAACAGCTTATTGAAACCTTTCAGATGAAAAAAATGACCCATTGGTTTCCGAGCCATTTTTCCAAGGGAATGCGCCAAAAGGTGATGGTCATGTGCGCCTTTCTCGTCGAACCGGAGTTATATGTCGTCGATGAACCTTTTGTCGGCCTGGACCCGGTCGGGATCAAGTCGCTCCTGGAACGAATGATCATGATGAAAGAACAGGGCGCCGGGATTTTAATGAGTACACACATTTTATCAACGGCGGAAAAGCATTGCGATCGATTCATCTTGTTGCATAACGGCTACGTTTATATGCAGGGAACGATAGAGGCATTGCGCCAGCAAGCCAATATGCCGGGAGCGGACCTGGACACGCTCTACATTGAAATGACGAAGGAAGCTTCCGTATGAACCCAGTAGATCTTTGGCGTGAACGTTTTCGGAATTACTGGAATGAAGCCATACGTTACATACGTTTGATGGCGAACAGTGGCTTGGCAGTGGCTACATTGGGCATTCTATTGATCATAGGGGTCTATTATCAGTCTTTTCTGGACTGGCTGCCTGCTGATTTTCCGGTGTTGCAGGTGCTTACGGTTGTGTTTGCGTTTTTACTCACGCGCAGTCCCACCCGTACGTTTGTCAAGGAGGGAGATCTCGTTTTTCTCCTTCCTTTTGAAGCGCGCTTAGGGCCATATATGCGCCGGTCTCTCATCTATAGCTGGCTGATGCAAGGGGCGGTCATCTTTCTTCTTTTCTTTTTGCTGGCGCCTCTTTATATGGACCGTCTGCCGGGGGCTGAAACGGGTTTATTCGTGACGATCGCCGTTTTGGTGCTGGCGAAGTTATGGAACGTCGTGGCCGAGTGGGTGGAAATTCGCCAACAGTTTTCCGTCTCCCATTGGCGTCATCGTTGGCTGCGGTTCGTCGTCAATCTCGTGTTTGTTTTCTTCCTGCTACAAACCGCGTGGGTATTCACAGGCATCACCGCCGCCATCATGCTAGCCGTGCTGGGCACGTATTATCGGCAATTGTATTTCAACCACTTTCTTAAGTGGGAAACATTGCTTCAGCAAGAACACCGGCGTCTCAATGCCTTTTACAGATTCGCCAATGCGTTTACAGACGTGCGTCATATTGGGCAAACGGTCCGCAAGCGATCCTGGCTGGCTGAAAGATTTGAGCGGGTGAGTCATCGAAAAGCGAATACGTATATATATTTATATGGGAAAACCTTTGCCCGTTCCGGGAACTATTTCGGGCTTTGCCTTCGTTTAGGTCTCGTAGGGGCTCTCTTGATTTACGCCTCTCCTGAGGCATGGGCCTGGATGATTATCGCCATCGTCGGCTTGTTTATTTATATGACGGGCGCACAGATGGCCACCATCTATTTTCACCATAAGGTATTGCTGTGGCCGTCGATCTATCCCGTCCCTGACAGTGCCCGTCGACATGCGGTGAAATCCCTGGTACGGGGCGTTTTGCTTGTACAAACACTCTGGTTTACGCTGATCACGGCGTTGACACCTGTGCCCATCGTGGTGGCAGCCCTCGCGTTCGTTACGGGTGTGGCGGTAAGCTTCTATTACACGAGATTTTCACTGGATAAGTATTTTGCAGCAACTTAAGGGGAGGGGAACGTTATCGCAAGTCAGTATGAAAAAGAAGTGCAGGTGGAACTGAATGACTGGCGCAGGAAGATTTCCAGAAATCCGTCGATGACGAAGACGTGGACGAAAGGGTTTCAGAATAAAATCAATCAGCGGATTCCCGCGCGCGTCCACGAAACGGTGGCTTCCGCGGTTCGGAATATGATCGTGACGACCCTTTCCGGCTCTCAATATGTGACGAAGACAGAACCGCTTACGGAGGGGACATTAAAAGAACGGGAAGATGAGGTAGATGAAGCGATTAAATTTTATAAGCGAACCGCGAGCGTGGAAGGGGCGGGAACGGGCGCCGGAGGCATTTTTTTGGGCATGTCCGATTTTCCGCTGCTCCTGGGGATAAAAATGCGCTTTCTGTTCACGGCGGCTCATCTTTACGGTTTCGATCCGGTGAGAGTTGAAGAACGTCTCTTTTTGCTGCAAGTCTTTCAAATGGCTTTTACCGGAGTAAAAAATAAACAGGAGACGCTTGCGCGCATCGATGACTGGGATGGATTTGTCGCTTCTTTTTCCGGTGAGTTGACAGCCGAGGAAGCGATCGATTGGGTCACGTTTCAACTGGAGTATCGCGATTATATCGATGTGCCGAAAACGTTACAGCTGATCCCCGGCTTCGGAGCCTTTGTAGGGGCAACGGTGAATTATCATTTTCTTGATTTGTTGGGCGAAGCAGCGAAGAATTGTTACCGGATTCGTTGGTTCAGTGACGCGAAGGCCGAGGGGTAGTGAGATCGCTGATAAAATCGCGAGGTCGCTGATAAATCATGGGGCTACTGATTAATTCGTGGTGCCATACACGACATTTGAGGGACGACAAGCTTGTCGTCCCTCAAAAAGGCTCTTTATGCTTTTTCCTTATATTGCAGCGCGGCTTTGCCAAGCGTTTTCGCCGCGATCAGCATCGCCCGTTCATCGAAATCAAATTTGGGATGGTGATGGGGATAGTTGACTTCCCGGTCGGGAAACGCGGCCCCGGTAAAGAAAAAGGTTCCTTTTTTCTGTTTGAGATAAGCACTGAAGTCTTCGCCCGCCATAATGGGCTCACGCGTTTCTACACGCTCGACGCCCGGCACGGTTTCCGCGATGCTGGCGAGATAGCGGTTGCTCTCATCATCGTTAACGACGGGTGCGTAGCCGCGCTCGTAGTTAAACGCGGCTTCCGCGCCCATCGTTTTCGCGGTGCCGGTGACAATGTCATTCAGCTCTTGCTCGATCTGGGTACGAATGTCCTCTTTGAACGTGCGCACCGTCCCAACGAGAGAGGCTGTACCGGCGATCACATTGTACGCATTTTCGGCGACGAAACTGCCGATGGAAACGACCGCGGACTCCAAAGGATCTACACGCCGGGAAACAAGGGTTTGAATGGTATTCACCATTTGCGAACCAATCACAATCGAATCTCTCGTCGTGTGCGGTGCCGCTCCGTGACCGCCCTGGCCTTTAATATCGATGTAAAAATGGTCCGTGGCGGCCATAAATGGACCGCTGCGTTGTTGAATCGTTCCGAGCGGATCAGGCGCCCAGAGATGATTACCAAAGATTACATCCACGTTATCAAGGCAACCGTCGTCAATCATCTGCTGGGCTCCGCCCGGCGCGTGTTCTTCAGCATGTTGATGGATGAAAACGATCGTGCCGGCAATATTCTCCGCCTGTTCGCTTAAGGCTTTGGCAAGCACGAGGAGTGTCGCCGTATGGCCGTCATGGCCGCATCCGTGCAGCGCGCCGTCGACCTTGGATTTATAGGGAACGTCTTTTTCGTCCTGAATCGGAAGCGCGTCGAAATCCGCCCTTAAGGCAACGGTTGGCCCCGGTTTCCTGCCTTTTAACGTCGAAACCACCCCGCGTCCTCCTACGCCTGTTTTCACATCAAGGCCGAGCGCTTCGTGATAACGGGCAATATAAGCGGGCGTTTCCACTTCCTGGAACGAAATTTCCGGGTATTGATGCAGATATCGGCGGATATCAACCATTTCCTGATAAGAATCATCCAATGTTTGATAGAGTTCTTTTTCCATGTGCTCACTCTCCCCGTCAACAATAGGCTAAATATATTGTAGCATATCAGAGCCAACCGGGAGAGATTCGCGCAAGATAACTGGAAATAACCTGGAAATAACCGGAAAATAGCAGGATGCCGAAAATGATCATGATTACCCCGCCGCTCTGTTGCACGATCGGCAAAAATCGGTTCAGGCGGCTGAGTTTATTCAGCGAGCGTGCATAGATCAATGATACGGCCATAAACGGCAGCCCGAGTCCCATCGAGTATACGAAGAGCATGCCCGACCCGGCAAGCATGGATCCTTCGGTGCTGGCAAGGGCAAGAATGGAACCGAGGACGATGCCGATGCAGGGGGTCCATCCTGCCGCGAATACGAGGCCAAAGGCCACGGATCCGAGGAAACTCGTCGATTTTTTCGGCGATTTGTTGCCGAACCTTTTTTCGGTCATCAGCGAGCGCAGCGATATGACACCGGTCATTTGCAAGCCGAAGAGGATGATGATAATGCCGCCGATTTGTTCAAGGGCTCCGCTGTACATCTGGAACCATTCGCCAATCAGCGTCGCGGAAGCGCCCATAAGTAAAAAAATAGTGGTAAAGCCTACGATAAAGCCGACACTTCTGGACATAATAATCCGCCGCTCTGCATTAACGGCCCCGTCGGAGATGTTCGTCCCGGTCAATTGCGCCAGGTACGCCGGCACAAGTGGGAATATACATGGGGAAAAAAACGAGACCACACCGGCAACGAGGGCAAGCCAGAGTGAAATATCGTCCATAATATGACCTCCAAGACTCTATGACTGGTGGCGTCTAGCAGTCTTTATTCTATATCCATTATATCAACCGTTTGTCTCAAACATGCACATTCCAGGGGATTGTAGTAAAATTGTCAAAAGGGACCTCATAGCACTATTTTACAATGAAAGAGGCAAAAAACAAAAGACGGGGAAACCGGGGGAGGATTTACATGAATCAACAACGTATATTAATGCTCGGCATGACCGTGCTCGGCTTCGGACTTATTTTTAATTTTATATTTGCAGGGGCATGGAGCCCATTCGCTTTTATTCTTCCCTTGATTTTTGCTGTTATCACTTTGTTTTCGGTGTTGAATCGCCACGAGAGTGCGGCTTATTTTTTCATGGTACTGTCCGCTGCTCTTATGGTCGGCTACTGGACGACCATGAACTCCTGGCTTATTCTCGCCGGTGTCCCTGTTTTATTTTTACTCCTCTCCATGTTCAAAAAGCCGGTCAGGGAGATTGATGTGGATAAAGATTTTACGGCCGATGAAGGGGAACGAGTGCCGGCTTCCCAAAGCCATGTCGTTGTCCCGAAGCAGAAATGGGTGATTCTCGGGGATTATAAACTCAAGAAACAGGCCTTCTCTATCAGTGATGAGTTGGAATTGAACATCGTTCTCGGCAGCGCGACGATCGATTTGAGCCGGGCGATCATTGAAGCGGATTCGATGGATATCGCCGTCATGAACGTTCTCGGCGATGCCAAAATCAAACTGCCGCAAGAATGGTCGGCAACGGTTGAGATCAACACGCTTTTAGGGAGCGTCAAAGCGCTTGGCCATCAGGAAGATGGGTTCATCCAGCGCGAAACGATGCAAGTGGGTCATCCCGACCACGCGTTTGGTCACTTCAACCTCAAAATCACGACGGTTCTCGGGGATGTGAAGATTCACCAGCCAAAACAAAAATAGGGGCAGATCGCGGTTTTTCCATCATTTTTCACACATATGCCGTACACGTACATGTTTTTGTGGAAACTTCTATATTATAATAGGTGAGAGTCGAACCATTGGAGGAAATTATGAAACGGTTCAAAAAGAGCTTTTTTATAACGATCGTTATTATTCTTTCCATGCTTGTTATCGCCGTTGGCGGCTACGCGCTGGCGCTCATTTCCGGCAGTTTGCTGGCAGATGAATCACAACTCGACTTTGCCGAAACAACCACTATCGTGGATGAAGAAGGGGAAGAGTTGGGCCGCTTATTCACCGAAGATCGTGAAAATGCCTCCATCAATGAAGTGCCTGAACCCGTCCAGGAAGCCTTTCTGGCTGTCGAAGATCATCGCTTTTATGAACATCAGGGTATTGATATCTGGGCGATTGGCCGCGCCCTTTATCGGGATATTCTCGCCGGCGAAGCTGTTGAAGGGGGCAGCACACTCACCCAGCAACTGGCGAAAAATGTTTTCCTCGATCAGGACCAGACATTGATGCGCAAAACAAAAGAAGTATTGATCAGCATGCATCTGGAACGAAAGTACAGCAAAGATCACATTCTGGAAATGTATTTAAATCAAACATATTTCGGACACGGAACATATGGGATCTCCCGTGCAGCCGAAACGTATTTCGATAAAGACGTCGAAGAATTGAACGTTGCCGAAGGGGCTTTGCTGGCCGCTATTCCAAAGGGCCCCTATATTTATTCTCCGGCGTCTGACGAGGATAATGCGGAGACGAGGCGCAACACCGTTCTCGCGCTTATGGAGCAGCATGGCTTTATCGATGAAAACGAGCAACAAGTCGCGGAAGGAGAATCGATTTCTTCCGAGCTCCATGAAAAGCCTGCCATGGATGAATCACTGTATACGTATATAGATATGGTGATCGAAGAAGGGCGCGACCGCTTCGATATGAGTGAAAACGAAATGATGACCGGCGGCTACACGATCCAGCTTCCGATTAATCAACAGATGCAGCGAGCGTCATTTGCAGCGATGCAAAATCAGGATCATTTCCCCGGGGATAATGAAAGTGTGCAGGCGTCCTTTGTTTTGCTCGATCATAACACCGGGGCTGTGGAGGCGATTCACGGAGGCAGGGACTATGTACGAAAAGGGTTGAACCGCGCCCTCGTCTCCCGGCAGCCGGGCTCGGCCTTCAAACCGATCTCGGTGTTCGCACCTGCGCTTGCTTCCGGCGAGTACAAACCTTACTCCAACTTACGAGACGAAGCGCTCGTCTATGAAGATTATGATGATTATGCTCCGCAAAATATCAGCGGCGAGTACAGCGGGTCGATGACGATGCGGGATGCCATCGTGCAGTCTGCCAACGCGCCTGCCGTCTGGTTGCTCGACCAAATGGGCGTGGAGCAAAGCAAAGAATGGGCAGAAAGCGCCATCGAGCCTTTTGAAGATGAAGGTCTATCCTTTGCTCTCGGCGGGCTTTCCGAAGGGGTTTCGCCATTGGATATGGCTACCGCTTACACGACGTTTGCCAACGATGGGGTGAAATCGGAACCTTATTTTATCTCCAGAATTGCAGGGGCAGACGGAGAAGAACTATTTGTTCATGAACAACAACAGGAAAGGCTGTTATCAGAGCAGGATGCCTGGTATATGACGCGGATGCTCGAAGATGTTGTGGACGAAGGCACGGGCCAGGCCGGGGATACCGATCACGCGCTTGCCGGCAAAACGGGGACAACCGGTTTTGAAGAGGTTGCCGGCGGTAATCGTGATGCCTGGTTTGTCGGCTATACGCCGCAGTATACCGGTGCGCTCTGGATGGGGTATGACGAGACGACCGAAGATGCGTATCTGGAAGCAGGCAGTGCCTATCCGACCAATATGTTCAAGTCGATTATGAATAACGCCACGGTTGATCAGGAAGCGATTGCCTTTCAGAAGCCCGAGGGGGTTGAAGATTTGGAAGCCCCCGTGCAATTGGCATCCGTGGATGACCTGTCAGCGGGTCTCACCTTGCAGGGCGAAGGGTTTCTGAATGTGGAGCTGCAATGGTCCACCGATGAAGATGAGCGTCTCGTCTACAACGTTTATGAAGTGGACGGGGACGAAGCCAATAAAGTCGGAGAGGTCGAGGGCGAAGGCTCTTATACGATCAACGGGGCCAATATGTTCTCGCTCAACGAGTATATGGTCGTCCCCTACAACCCCCAGACCGGCCAGGAAGGCGAACCGTCAAACGTCGCTGATGTTCACCTCGCGTCCTGGCTTTAGCGGCGTGTTTACAGGGCGGGGTCGGACAATTTTGAGCGGGAACCCAGGGCAAGCTCGATGGGAGTAGCCAGCGCCCCCCCAAATAATCCATTCATCCGATTTGGGGTGTGCTG
Source organism: Natribacillus halophilus (assembly GCF_900100185.1). GTDB lineage: Bacteria > Bacillota > Bacilli > Bacillales > Marinococcaceae > Natribacillus > Natribacillus halophilus. The sequence goes on from NZ_FNEN01000007.1 coordinate 57,605, forward strand.
GAGCGTCCCTCGCCCCCCAAATAATCCATTCACCCGATTTG
>NZ_FNEN01000007.1:58000-91583 GCF_900100185.1 Natribacillus halophilus
TCCACCTCCCTATTTTTGCTGCCGCGGGATCGGAGCGCATGCCTCAGGAGAGAAGAATTCGCATTAAATCCCAAACAATAAGAAACAATAACAGCTGATATTGAAAAAAGGGGGCAGCTGTATGGAACAAGAACAAGAAACGTATTACGGTCCCGGTGGGGTCAAGCTTCCGATGACGTCCAAAAATAATGGTGTGCTCGAACAAGTGACGACGGATGTGCATTGCTTGACGATCAAGATCGTGAACGTCTGTTTTATCGGAGATGTGACGAGCGAATGGGTTCTGATTGATGCCGGGATGCCGAACAGCAAAAATGAGCTGACCGGCGCATTGGAGAAGGAGTTTAACAATTATCAACCGCCACAGGCGATCATTCTTACGCACGGTCATTTCGATCATGTCGGAGCCGTCGCCGAATTAGCCGCTGAATGGCAAGTGCCGGTTTATGCCCATCCCCGGGAAATGCCCTTTTTAACAGGGCAACAGGACTACCCTGAACCTGATACGAGCGTTGAAGGCGGAATGGTCGCCAAGTCATCGCGTGCGTTCCCCAATGAAGCGATTCAGTTAGGGAGTGCCGTGCAGGAGCTTCCCGCCAATGGGGAAGTGCCCTTTTTAAGCGAGTGGCAATGGCTGCATGTGCCTGGTCATTCCCCCGGACAAGTAGCCCTTTTCAGGGAGAGCGACCGCATCCTGCTCTCGGCAGATGCTGTCATTACCGTCAAACAGGACGAACTCAACAAAGTATACAACCAGACACAGGAACTGCAGGGTCCGCCCAGGTATCTCACAACCGATTGGCAAGCGGCGAAAACATCAGCGGAAAAGCTGTACCATTTGCAGCCGGAGATCATCGTTCCCGGCCACGGCGTTCCAATGTTCGGGCGCGAGTTGCACACTCAATTCGAGACGCTTGTCCGGGATTTTGAACAAAAAGCCGTGCCCGACAAAGGGAAATTCCTTCATTAAAAGGAAAAACGCGACACTTGTTCATCCAGTTCACCGGCCACGTGGGCAAGTTCCTGGGCAGCCTGATTGATCGACTCCATCGTCGCTGCCTGTTCCTCCATCGTCGCAGCAATGACGGCACTGCTATCGGAAGCCTGGTTGGAAGTGTTCTCGACTTCCTCGGTATAATGAAGGATGGATTGGCTGTTCTCGGTCAATCCTTGTACGAGCGCATGAATGTCGCGGGCTTTGTGGACGACCGCGTTAAATGAGGTGAGGATGGCTTGATAAGTGTTTGCCATTTCCGCGATCGCTTCTTCGCCGCGGGCGATGAGTGACGTGCTTTGCCGTGATTGCGCAACGGTATCATCGATATTGCTCGTCATCATTTCGATCGTTTTTGAGATGTCTTCGGTCGCCGCTTCACTTTCCGTCGCTAATTTGCGCACTTCGTTCGCGACGACTGCAAACCCTTTACCCGCTTCCCCGGCACGGGCGGCTTCAATATTCGCGTTTAAGGCGAGCAGGTTCGTCTGCCCGGAAATGTCTTTGATAAGGGTGATCACATTCTGAATGTCGCGGGAAGCTTCGCCGAGGGATTCGACGGACGATGCATTCGTTTCATTCTGGGTACGGATGTTCTGCATCGTTTGTAAGGAGGTCTGCAACCGGTCGTGACCGGCGGAAGCCTGTTCGTTCGAACGGTTACTTTCATCCACGATATCCTGGACAGCCTCATATACATGGTGCAATTCTGTTTCCATGGATTGAAACGTTCCCCGGGAATGACGGATCGAGTCATCCAGCGTCGCCTGTATGCCGGCCATTTCTTGCACGGAGCCGGAAACTTCCTGGGAGCCGGCGTTGACTTCTTCGGCGGAGGCGACCAATTCTTCGCTCGAGGCCGCCACCGTTTGCGAAACCGACGATACACCTTTGACCATATGGCGTAGATTACTCGTCATCGTGTTGATTTCGGCTGCCAGGGAAGCGAGTTCATCACGCCCCTCGACAGGGAGCGGATCAACCTGTAAGCGCCCGGCGCTTATCTGCTTGGTTACACTTGCGATCCGCTCGATGCTTCGTTGCCATCGTCCTGCGAAAATAACGAAGATGGCGATACCGATGACGACCGCGCTGACAGCGGCCATAATACTTGATACGATCGCATAGAACATACTGTCTTGCGCGGATTGATTGGCTTCTTCCACCTGCTGGGCGAAATAGTCCTGAAGGCTTTCCGCGTGCTGATTGATATTTTCAGTTAAAAATTCCAGGTTATTCATTCCCGTGACATCCGGAGGTACTTCCAGTTCAATATAATGACCGACGCTGGAATCAAACATCTCATTTTGACGCTCGAGCTGCTGCAGGTGATCGCGGGCGGATTCGGTATGGACACCGTCCTCCAGATTAGCGAGGTGTTCCTCCATACGTGCGTGTAACGTTTCGTAGTAAGCAAAATCCGGGTCATCCAGAAATTGCAAATCAGAGATGAATATGTACTTCTCCTGAAACGTGTGGGAAGCATCTTGGGCTTCCAGTACATACGAGTGCCATTCCTCCATGTCTTCCACACGCTCGTTGATATTCGTGATCTGTATGAAAATAAACATAAAGCCACCCAAAAAACATAACGTGATCGCCACTAAAGTAAGTAAAAGCTTTGTCCGTAAACGAGCAGGTTGAAATATTTTCATAACACGCCTCCGAGGTTCTACGATTTTATGAACTTTGGCCTATGGCAAAGGTTGTTGCGAGACATCTTCAATCCAATATGATACAAAGGAATAGGAATCATTCTATATGTAAAGATCTTGTTCCTTATATCGGCAAGATTCCTTTAATTATAAAGAGCAGCTGAAAGGATGTTCATGCGTGGCTGTATTTAATGACCGTTTTATTCGCGCGGCGAAGGGTGAAGGGGCGCGCCGGAAGCCTGTCTGGTATATGAGGCAAGCCGGACGTTCGCAGCCGGAATACCGGGCGCTGAAAGAAAAGTATTCTTTATTCGAGATCACCCGGGACCCCGAATTATGCGCCTACGTCACCCGCTTGCCCGTTGAGCAATATGACAATGATGCCGCGATTCTTTATAAGGATATTATGACGCCGATCCCGGCGCTGGGCCTTGATGTTGAGATCAAGGCCGGCGTCGGTCCGGTCATCGACGAGCCGGTCCGTACGCTGCAGGACGTGGAGCGACTCGGTGAGTTGCAGCCGAAAGATCAGGTGCCACATGTGCTCGATACGATACGTTTATTGCGCACGCAGTTAAGCGTCCCCCTCATTTCTTTTGCAGGTGCCCCTTTTACGCTGGCGAGTTACATGGTGGAAGGCGGACCTTCGAAAAATTACGAGCATACGAAAGCGATGATGTATGGAGAGCCCGGGACGTGGACATTGCTTATGGATAAACTGGCGAATATGACCATTTCATACGCACAGGCCCAAATCGATGCCGGCGCGCAAGCGATCCAAATCTTTGATTCCTGGGTCGGGGCCTTGAGTGCTCCCGATTATCGTACCTTCGTGAAACCGGCGATGGAAAAAATCTTCAACGCGCTCGCCTCCAATGAGGTGCCGCTCATTATGTTCGGCGTTGGAGCGAGCCATCTTTTGCGGGAGTGGGATGAACTGGCGCTTGACGTCATCGGGCTTGACTGGCGCATATCCGTTACGGAAGTGCGGAAAATGGGGATAACGAAAGCCCTCCAGGGGAATCTTGACCCGGCGATTCTGCACGCGCCCTGGGATGTGATTGAAGCCCGGACCAAACAGATCCTTGATGAAACGAAGGATGACCCGGCTTTTATTTTTAATCTTGGGCACGGGGTGACCCCGAGCGTTCAACCGGAAACGTTAAAAAGGTTGACGGCCTTCGTGCACGAATACACACGAGAACGTTAAGGAGGACAAAAGCAATGGCGAAGAAAAAAATCGGTTTATTGGTGATGGCTTATGGGACGCCGCGCAGCCTCGATGACGTGGAGGCCTATTACACGCATATCCGGCACGGGCGTCCGCCCGAGCAGGAAGCTTTGGATGATTTAATCGACCGTTACAAGGCGATCGGGGGCATTTCCCCGCTCGCGCGCATTACGGATGAACAAATGCATGCATTGGAAACGAGGTTAAATGAACAATCCGTAGATAAGGAATTTAAGGCTTATCTGGGCTTGAAGCATATCGATCCGTTCATTGAAGACGCGGTTGCGCAAATGAAAGAGGACGGCATTGAAGAAGCCGTCTCCATCGTGCTGGCGCCCCATTACTCAACGTTCAGCGTAAAGTCATACAACGGCCGGGCGCTTGAGAAAGCAAAAGAGATTGACGGTCCGACGATTTACACCGTTGAAAACTGGTACAAGGAACCAAAATTTTTACAGTTTTGGAAAGAACAACTTGAAGATGTCTATCAACGGGTGAGCCGGGAGCATTCCGTTGTAATTTTTTCTGCCCACAGCCTCCCCGAAAAAATACTGACGGATAATGATCCTTACGTCGATCAACTTAAGGAAACGGCCAGGCTCATCGCGGAAGCGGCCAAAGTGCAAAATTATGAGATCGGTTGGCAAAGCGAAGGTAACACGGCGGATAAGTGGCTCGGGCCCGACGTTCAGGACTTAACGCGTACGCTCTATGAAAAAAACGGCTATGAAACGTTTATTTACTGCCCGGTCGGCTTTGTGGCGGATCATCTTGAAGTGTTGTATGACAACGATATCGAATGCAAAATCGTGACTGATGACCTGGGGGTAAACTACGAACGCCCGGATATGCCGAATGCTCATCCTTTATTCATTCAGAGCCTTGCCGATGCCATTACGAAACGCCTGAAGATTGATCGGGCATGAACATAGCGATCATCGGGGGAGGCATCACTGGTCTGAGCGCTTTGTATGAACTCGAAAAACACCGCTCCGAGAGCGGAAGCGATATCGACGTCCAACTGTATGAAAAGAGCTCCGCACTTGGCGGCAAAATCGAAACGATGCATCGTGACGGGTTTACGATTGAGCGCGGTCCCGATTCTTTTCTTGCCCGTAAACCGGAACTGCTTTCGCTCGTCGAGGACCTGGGCTTAAGCGATCAACTTGTCACGAATAACACCGGTCAGGCGTTTATCGTAAGCGAGGGCCAATTTCACCCCATCCCCCCGGGGTCGGTCATGGGCATCCCGACAAAAGCCAAACCTTTTCTGGCGTCCTCGCTGCTTTCCAGTAAAGGAAAAATGCGAGCGACCGCTGATTTATGGCTGCCGGCCAAACAAAATGAACATGACGATGAGTCTCTCGGGCTTTTTTTTAGGCAACGGTTTGGAGATGAACTCGTCGATCGCATATTGGAACCGTTGCTATCGGGGATATACGCCGGTGATATTGATGAGCTGAGCCTGGCGTCCACGTTTCCGCACTTTCGAGACGAGAAGCGCAGCTTGATTCTCGCTTCCCGGGCCACGGCCAAAAAGCGGCAGGCAAAATCGGGAACGGGCCAACAGGGGGGAGTGTTTCGTACGGTCAAAGGCGGATTGTCCGTCGTTGTGGACGAGTTGGAAAAAGCGGTGCCGGAAGGGACGATTCATAGAGAAAAACACTTGCAAGAAATTGTCTCTGCTGCCGAAAACGGCTATCGGCTGTTTTTTGCCGATGGAACCGAAGCGGAGGCCGATCAGGTGATACTCACAATTCCGCAGGAAGCGGCCGCTGCCACGCTCCCGTCTTTGTCTGTACAGGAAGAGATGATATCCACGGCCGCCGGGGCATCGACCGCCACTGTCGCGATAGCGCTTAAAGAATCAGCGCTTGAAAGTACGGTGGAAGGGACCGGCTTTCTCATCCCGAATGGGAACGACGTCGCTTTGAAAGCGGTGACGCTCGTCCATAAAAAATGGCCGCAAATGGTGCCGGAAGGGTATGCCCTCTTGCGTTGCTTCGTCGGAAGACCGGGGCATGATGCGATCGTAGCCGAAACGGACGAAGCGATCGTGGCGCAAACGTTGCGGGAATTGCGTACCTTTCTGGACATTCAGGAAGAGCCGCTGTTTACAAGTGTGACACGCTGGCCGGAGGCGATGCCAAAATATACCGTGGGCCATCAGGCAAGGATAGAGAAATGGACAGCAGCCCTCGCCCGCGAGTATCCCGGTGTTCAACTGGCCGGTGCCTTTTACCGGGGCATCGGGCTGCCGGATTGCGTGCGCCAGGGCCAGGAAGCGGCTATCCAGACGACAGAATTCAGAGACCAGAGGTCAGATGCATGATAAAAGGGAGATCAGACTTCAGAGGCCGGAAAAGATATTCATCTTCTGACTTCCGGCATCTGACATCTGACCTCCGGAAAGGGTTGTCTCAATGTTTATCGATGAGGTCAATATATTCGTAAAATCCGGAGATGGCGGCAAGGGCATGGTTGCCTACCGCCGGGAAAAATATGTGCCCGACGGCGGACCGGCCGGCGGTGACGGCGGCAAAGGCGGCGATGTGATCTTCCGCGTCGACGAAGGCTTACGGACGCTGATGGATTTTCGTTATCAACATCATTTTAAGGCCCAGCGTGGAGAGAACGGCCGCTCCAAAAGCCAACACGGCAAAGGTGCCGATCCCTTGGTCGTTAATGTTCCGCCCGGAACCATCCTTAAAGATAAAACGACCGGGCAAGTGCTCGCCGATTTAGTCACCCATCGCGAAGAAAAGCTCGTTGCCAGGGGAGGACGAGGCGGACGTGGCAATAAACGCTTTGCCACGCCTGCGAATCCGGCGCCTGAGCATGCCGAAAATGGAGAGCCCGGCATCGAACTGGAAATGACCCTGGAGCTGAAACTGATTGCGGACGTCGGGGTGATCGGTTTTCCGAGCGTCGGAAAATCGACGTTGTTGTCGGTGGCAAGCGCGGCGAAGCCGAAAATTGCCGATTATCCGTTTACAACCCTCGCGCCCAACCTTGGTGTCGTCGCTGTGGAGGGTCGCAGTTTCGTGATGGCCGATCTTCCCGGCATCATCGAAGGCGCGCATGAAGGCGTGGGCCTCGGTCAACGCTTTCTTCGCCATACGGAACGTACGCGTGTCCTCGTTCATATGCTTGATGTATCCGGGATGAGCGGTCGTGACCCTTATGAAGACTATGTTACACTGAACCATGAACTCAACCAATATAACGAAGCCCTCACAGAACGTCCGCAATTGATCGTCGCCAATAAAACCGATATGCCGGAAAGTGAAGACATCATACAGGCATTGGAAGAGCAAATCGATCAACCGATTGAACGCGTCTCCACGCTCACCAAGGAAGGGCTGACATCCCTGCTCAGGAAAATCGCCGATCTGTTGGATGAAGCACCTGAGCCCGCGCAGGAAGAGAGCGAGGATGAAGCGCGCGTCGTGTATCGATATCAAGAGGAGAAAACGTTTGAGATTACGCGTGCCGACGATGGCGCGTTCGTTTTATCCGGCGAACCCCTGGAAAGGCGCGTGCGCATGCTTGATCTTAATCGTCCGGAATCCGCGCGCCGTTTTTCCCGTACCCTTCGTAAAATGGGGGTAGACGCAGCCTTGCGGGAGCGTGGCGCACAAGATGGAGACACCGTCCGCTTGCTGGATATTGAGTTTGAATTTATGGATGAGTAGGTGGTGGCCTTAGATGACCGAGCATATCAATCATTTTTATCTCGTCCGCGAAGACATGTTGACCGAAGCCATGCAGAAGACGCTGGAAGCGAAACGGATGCTTGACAATGATCAGTCGCTCACCGTCGGAGATGCGGTTCAAAAAGCCGGTCTCAGCCGTAGCGCTTTTTATAAATATCGTGACGCCATCCTCCCTTTTCACACGATGATTCAGGCGCAAATCATCACCCTCTCGATTCTTTTGGCAGACAGGTCGGGATCTTTATCGAAATTGCTGGGGGTTGTGGCTGAGACGCAATCAAACGTGCTCACCATCAATCAAACCATTCCCCTGCAGGGGCGTGCCAACGTGACCCTTACCGTTGACACGACGATGGTGACCGTCGAGATCCAGAACCTCATGCGGAGAATAAAAGAAATGGAAGCGGTGGAAAAAGTGGAACTTGTCGGCTCCGGTACCGGTACGACGAATACAGAATAGCCATGGAGAAAGAGTGAAACCATCATGAACAAAGTTGCCTATTTAGGTCCCGAAGGAACCTTCAGTGAATTAGCGGCCGCTGCATTTTCAACGACGGCGGCACGATTCCCGTATAGAGACATCGCAAGTTGCTTACGCGCGCTCGCGAACGAGGAAGTGGACGCAGCGGCCGTACCGTTGGAAAACACGATCGAGGGATCGGTGAACATCACCCTTGATCAGCTCGTGCACAGACACAATCTGCCGATCGTCGGCGAGGTGGCCATCCCGATTGCGCAGCATTTGCTCGTCCATCCCGACAATGTTGATGAGCGCCCGGAAGCTGTATATTCGCACCCCCATGCGCTCGCGCAATGCCATGATTATCTTACGGAGCAGTTTGCCGATTCTGAGTGGCTGCATGCATCCTCGACCGCGAAAGCGGCCCAGGAGATTGCTGCAGACCCGGGGTTGAAGCAGGCCGTAGTCGCCAATCGGCTGGCGGCCAAAAAATATGGCCTCACGATAGCGGCGGAAAATATTCACGATTTCGCCAATAACCATACCCGGTTTGTGCTTCTGTCTACAAAGGGGGCGCACATGGAACCGTCACTGGAGACTTCCCGTAAAAAGACGACGATCGTCGTCACCTTGCCATCAGATTATTCCGGTGCCCTGCATCAGGTTTTGTCCGCGTTCGCCTGGCGCAAAATCAATCTTTCCAAGATCGAATCGCGCCCGATGAAAACCGGCATTGGCCATTATTTTTTTATTATCGATATCGACCACGCGTATGATGATGTGTTAGTGCCGGGAGCTCTTGAAGAAATCAAGGCGCTCGGCTGTGAAATCCGTTTACTCGGGTCTTACCCTTCAGCCGTGATCGAGGCAAATAAAGAAATGGAATTCACGTTTTAAGCAGCACCATTTTTCTCGAATACTCGCTATCATCCCCGCATACCTTATATTGGATGCCGTACGGTTATGGAAAACGGGAAACCACGTGTACAGGAGGGATGGGAAGCGTGAAAATCCATATTGTGCAAAAAGGCGATACATTATGGAATCTTGCGAAACAGTACGATGTTGATTTCGAGGAATTAAAAGCGGCGAATACCCAGTTGGCCGATCCGGAGAAGATTATGCCCGGCATGAAAATCAAAATCCCGGGCCAAACCGTTCCCGCCAAGAAAGAAGCGGAGGAGGCGAAGAAAAAGGAGCCCGTGGAAAAACCTCCGGTTAAGGACATGCCGGAAATGCCAAAGAAACCGGAACCTCCGAAAAAGGAAGCGGAGCCAAAAAAACCGGAACCTCCCAAAAAGGAAGCACCCATTATGAAACCGCCGCCCAAGAAAATGCCCGTGATGGAAGCGCCGAAAAAAGACAAACCGGAACCGTCTGAAGTGAAAAAGGAAATGCCGCAAAAACCACCGCCCAAACCGGATAAAGACAAAATGAAGTTGCCGCCGAAAATTCAAAAACCATACCTTCCAAAAGAGGAGGAGAAAAAAGAAAAACAGCCGTATAAGCAGCCAGCCATGGAAAAACCTAAAACAAACATGCAGCCCTGCAAAACATGCGGCCAGCCGACGGATATGCCGTCTGCTCATCAAGTGCACTACGGGCCACCGCAACAGCCTATGTACTGCTATATGATGCCGGTTCAGCACCCATACCACGGCGGATACCAGCAGCAACCGTATCAGGAAGGGTATGATCAATATTATCATGGCCAGGGGTATGGCGGCGACTACAGAGCAACCGGCGGTGAAGAGCCGGGATATGGCTTTACAGCGTACGGAATACCGCCCTATGTTCCGGTTTATGATCCCGCTTTGATGTATGGATATTTGCCAGTCGCCCCTTATTATGAACAACAACCGCATGAACAAACGTATTATCCGTATGCGGGTGCCAATCACAGCGACGAATAATTTTTGCCCTCCTTTCCTCCAACTGACAGGAGTAAGCGCCCCCCTTTCTTCACAACTTAATGAGTGAAGGGGGGCTTATATTATGAAGAAGATGGCACTTTCGCTGACCGCTTTTTCAATAATTACAGCAGGATTAGCCGGCTGTGGAGATGTAGACAATCAAGCTGGTGATCCTGGGAGAAATGCCGGAAACCAGGTAGGTCAACAACAGCAAGATGCAGGTCAGGCTGGATGGGACCGAACGGACCGGGGTGACCGGGGCGAAGGCCCGATTACCGACATGTTTACGGTAGATGATCGCGGCGATGGGCAACAAAACCAGAACCCGCGGACCAACCAAGGCCAGGGCGGTGCCGGTAACCAAAATATGGATGACATGTTTACCGGTCAAAACCAGAACCAGACAGGCAATGGATGGGGCGGCGACGATGGCGAGCAACAAGACATTGAGCAAACGGTCTCAGACATGGACAATGTAGAGAGCACGCACGTCGTTGTCGATGACGATAACGTTCTTGTCGGTGTACGGACTACCGGGGACGATGGTGACGAAACGACTGACGATATTCGTGAAGAATTGGAAGACGAAACAGATAAAGAAGTTTATGTCACCGACGACCCTGACATGTTCGATGAAATCGGGGGAGCAGCCGACGATTTGGCTGAAGGAACCGGCCAAGCCGTGGATGAAGCCGGCTCAACTATTGATGGGATCATCGAAGACTTGAGCGATGCCGCACAACGACCATTTGAACAAAGCCGATAAAAAAGGGGCCGAGAGGCCCCTTTTTGGTATATCGGAAAACGACACGATTCCGTCAAAGTCCAAATATATTCGCGGATATCCGAGGGAACGGAGATCGCTCCGATCTTTATGACACTTGAATCGCGTTGCCATACCCCAAAAGCAGGGTATCCCGCTCCGAGAGGGACAAGAAGCGTGTTGTTATACCCCAAAGGCAGGGTATCTCGCTCCGAGAGGGCCAAGAATCGCGTTGTTATACCCCAAAGGGAGGGCATCTCACTCCGAGAGGGCCAAGAAGCGTGTTGTTATACCCCAAAGGCAGGGTATCTCACTCCGAGAGGGACCAGAAGCGTGTTGTTATACCCCAAAGGCAGGGTATCTCGCTCCGAGAGGGACAAGAAGCACGTTGCCATACCCCAAAAGCAGGGTATCCCGCTCCGAGAGGGCCAAGAATCGCGTTGTTATACCCCAAAGGGAGGGCATCTCACTCCGAGAGGGACCAGAATCGCGTTGTTATACCCCAAAGGCAGGGCATCTCACTCCGAGAGGGACAAGAAGCGTGTTGTCATACCCCAAAAGCAGGGCATCTCACTCCGAGAGGGACAAGAAGCGTGTTGTCATACCCCAAAGGCAGGGCATCTCACTCCGAGAGGGACAAGAAGCACGTTGCCATACCTCAAAAGCAGGGTATCTCGCTCCGAGAGGGACAAGAAGCGCGTTGCCATACCTCAAAAGCAGGGTACCTCGCTCCGAGAGGGACCAACAATCACGTTGTCATCCCTCGAACGACGGGGATCAAACCAATCCGAGAGGGCGATGTGATCTCCCTCGGGCTCGTCTTAGAAAGGCGATTTTTATTTCCCTTAAAAATCGTTTTACTTTGACTTTACCTTGCGGAAAACGACCGCATCCCTGGAGTATGAGCGCCACGCATGATATAGTTGCACGTGGAGGATGTGATTTTTTTGGCTGGTCATTCCAAATGGAACAATATCAAACGTCGGAAAGAAGCGCAGGATGCTAAGCGGGCAAAGATTTTTACCAAAATGTCAAAGGAAATATTTGCGGCGGTCCGGGCGCAAGGTGATGATCCGGCGACTAACCTGCGACTGCGCGCTGCGATTGAAAAAGCGAAAAACGCGAATATTCCCTCCAATAATATCGACAGAACGATTAAACGGGCGCGGGGCGACAGCGGCGATGTGAACTATGAAGAGATGAGCTATGAAGGTTATGGGCCCGGTGGTGTCGCCGTTTTTGTGAAAGTCCTCACGGATAACCGTAACCGTACCGTGGCGGATATTCGCCATGCTTTTTCCAAAAACGACGGCAATCTTGGCGAAGATGGCTGTGTGTCTTTCCTGTTTGCAGATACGGGTTTAATCGTGCTGGAAAGTGACGAACTCGATGAAGAGACGGTGATGCTGGAGGCGATTGAAGCCGGCGCTGAAGATGTGGAAGCGGATGAGGCTCATTTTCTCGTCTGGACCGATGAGAAAGAACTCGAGCAGGTCAGGGAAGCGCTCGCGAAACAGGGGTATACGATCGATACCGCCGAGCAAACGATGGTGCCGAGTACGACGTCAACGGTCGCAGGCGAAGACATCCCCAAAATGGAAAAACTCATCGACATGCTTGAAGACAATGATGATGTGCAGGATGTCTACCACAATGGTGACTTTCAAACCGGATAGGTAAAAAAAATGTTATCATTGCTGTAAGGTTTTTTCAGGAAAGAGGGGAAACGTTTGATTGAACGGTTAAGGGGACAAGTTGTTTTTCGGGATCACGCGTCCATCACACTCGACGTCCACGGCGTTGGTTATTTAATCCAGTGTGCCAATCCATTTGTCTACGACATAAACGAGGACAAAGAAACACTTATTTATACGTATCAGCACGTTCGTGAAGATGCCATCCATCTCTACGGCTTTTCCACGCGCGAAGAGCGGGAGCTGTTCAGCCGCCTTTTGCAAGTGTCGGGCATCGGACCGAAAGGCGGATTGGCCATCCTGGCCGAGGGAAATGCGGCGATCGTCGTGCAGGCGATTGAAGAAGAAGACGAAACACTGCTCGTCAAGTTTCCGGGTATCGGAAAAAAGACAGCCCGGCAAATGATTCTCGATTTAAAAGGGAAGTTCGCGGGAACGGCGTGGCAGAACGTTGAAGCCACGCAAACCGCAACCACCCCCATCCCGACACAAGCCCAGGGTACATTGGATGAAGCGATGGAAGCCCTGCGCTCGCTCGGATACGGGGAAAAGGAAATCAAAAAATGCCGGAAAGCACTGCAACACGAAGAACTCGAGGCGGATGAATATGTCAGACGCTCCCTACGTTTACTCGTGGAGCGGTAAAGGAGGGATCGTGTGGACGAAGAACGACTCATATCCCAGGAACGTTTGCTCGAAGACGAAGGTGGCGAGGATGAGAGTATTCGCCCCCTCTCGTTACAGCGATACATCGGCCAGGAGCAAGTGAAACGCAATCTGCACGTTTTCATCGAAGCGGCGAAAATGCGGGAGGAAAGTCTGGACCATGTCTTGCTATATGGCCCTCCCGGACTTGGGAAAACGACCCTCGCGATGATTGTCGCCCATGAGATGAATGTCAATTTGCGCACGACGTCCGGCCCGGCCATCGAACGTCCCGGAGATTTGGCGACGATTCTCACCACCCTGGAACCCGGTGACGTATTGTTTATCGACGAAGTCCACCGGCTGCAACGTTCGGTTGAAGAAGTTTTGTATCCGGCCATGGAGGATTTCAGTATCGATATTGTCATCGGACAAGGCTCAGGGGCCAAATCGGTTCGTCTTGATTTGCCGCCGTTCACGCTCGTTGGCGCGACCACGCGGGCAGGGCTTTTGAGCGCGCCGTTGCGTGATCGTTTCGGCGTGATGAGCCGTCTCGATTTTTACAAGCTTGAAGAGCTGGCGGCGATCGTGCTGCGAACGAGCGAGCTGCTCGGGGTCGATATCGAAGACGAAGCCGCCGACGAAATCGCGCGCCGGGCACGGGGGACGCCCCGTATTGCCAATCGTTTATTGCGGCGCGTCCGGGATTTTGCGCAGGTGAATCGGGCGGCATCAATCACCCTGAATGAAGCAGAAAAGGCGCTGGAGCACCTGCAAGTGGATCGTCTCGGGCTTGATCATATTGATCATCGGCTGTTGCAAACGCTCGTAGAAAAGTTTACCGGTGGTCCCGTAGGCATCGATACGATGGCCGCGGTCGTCGGTGAAGAAGCGGAAACGATCGAGGACGTCTATGAACCGTATCTTCTCCAGATCGGTTTTTTGCAACGAACCCCGCGGGGGCGCGTCGTCGCGCCCTCGGCGTATGATCATTTCGGCTGGACGCGGGCGGAGCATTCCAATGGCTGACATCCCTCGCTGGCTGATCATTGCAGGTGTGGTGCTCGTCGCGATTGGGCTCATATGGCAATTCGGCGGCCGGTTTTTGCCTCTCGGTCGCCTACCGGGAGATATTCTTTTCAAAAGCGGAGGTACGACCGTCTATATCCCGCTTATGACAGGTCTCCTCATCAGCATTGTGCTGTCTCTTATCTTTTTTGTCATCGGAAGGTTTCGGTAAATTATGGATGTTAACGATTTCGATTTCGATTTGCCTGAAGAATTGATCGCGCAACAGCCCCTTCCCAATCGTGATGCCTCCCGGTTGCTCGTCCTCGATCGAGCAACCGGAGACATTGACCATCGGCAGTTTTCGGAGATCGCCTCTTTTCTGCAAGCCGGTGACTGTTTGGTGCTCAACGACACGCGGGTGCTGCCGGCCCGGCTGTTTGGCGAAAAAAAAGAAACCGGCGGCAAAGTGGAAGTGCTGCTCTTAAATGAAGGGGAAGCCGATGAATGGACGACGCTCGTCAAACCGGCCAAACGGGTGAAAGCGGGGACGGAAATCGTCTTCGGGGATGGCTCGCTGACAGCGACGTGTATCGCCATCGGTGACCAGGGCGAGCGCGTGCTCCGCTTTGCCTACGAAGGGATTTTTCTGGAAGTGCTTGAGGCGCTGGGCGAGATGCCGCTTCCTCCGTATATCACCGAGCAGCTGGAAGAGTCGGAACGCTATCAGACGGTTTACGCCAGAAATGCAGGATCGGCAGCGGCACCGACAGCCGGTTTGCATTTTACAACAGCGCGTTTGGACGAGTTACGTGCAAAAGGCGTTAAAATTTGCTATATTACTTTACATGTGGGGTTAGGGACCTTTCGGCCGGTATCCGCTGACAGGGTCGAGGATCATGAGATGCACGCCGAGTATTATGAGGTCGACCGAGAGACGGCCGAGGCGTTGCAGGAGACGAAAGAAAACGGCCGGGACATCGTCGCTTGCGGGACGACGTCGGCGCGGACGCTGGAGACGGTCATGAATACATACGGGGCATTTAAACCAACGTCAGGGTGGACAGATATTTTTATCTATCCGGGTTATGTTTTCCGCGCTGTAGATGGATTGATCACCAATTTTCATCTGCCGAAATCAACGCTCATCATGCTTGTGAGCGCATTTGCCGGAAAGGGCGCGATCATGCGCGCCTATCAGGAAGCTATAGGTGAGCGTTACCGCTTCTTTAGTTTCGGCGACGTCATGTACATCAGGAAAGGGGTCACGTCGGTTTGACAGCAGCTATTAGCTATGAACATATCAAAACGTGCCGGCAGTCAGGGGCGAGACTCGGCCGTATCCATACGCCCCACGGGGTGATCGATACGCCGATCTTTATGCCGGTGGGCACGTTGGCCACGGTTAAAATGATGAGCCCGGAAGAGTTGAAAGAGATGGGCGCGCAAATCATCCTCTCCAACACGTATCATCTCTGGCTGCGTCCGGGTGAAGACCTCGTTGCAGAGGCCGGCGGCCTGCATACATTCATGAACTGGGATCGGCCTGTACTTACGGATTCCGGAGGATTTCAGGTGTTTAGCCTGAGCGACTTGCGCGATATTGATGAAGAAGGGGTCCGTTTTCGCAATCATATTAGCGGAGAGCGTCTCTTTTTAACGCCGGAAAAGGCCACCCGCATCCAGCAAAGTCTCGGTGCCGACATGATCATGGCTTTTGATGAATGTCCGCCCTATCCCGCCTCCTATGATTATCTGCGTGATTCTGTCGCGCGCACGAGCCGCTGGGCTGAACGTTGTCTGGAGGCCCAGGCAGGCAACGACGATCGGCAAGCGCTGTTTGGAATCGTCCAGGGCGGTGAGTACGAGGATTTACGCCGCAGGAGCGCTGAAGACCTGGTGTCCCTGGATTTTCCCGGCTACGCCATCGGAGGATTATCCGTCGGCGAGCCCAAAGCGGTCATGAACGACGTGCTGGAGCAAACGGTGCAACATTTGCCGACGGATAAACCGCGGTATTTGATGGGGGTAGGTTCGGCTGATGCCTTGATCGATGGCGCAATCCGCGGGGTCGATATGTTCGATTGCGTGCTGCCGACGCGCATCGGCCGCAACGGAACGTGTATGACGTCGGAGGGGCGTAAAGTCATTCGCAATGCGGCGTTTACCCGTGACTTTCGTCCGATAGATGAGGCGTGCGACTGTTATACTTGTCGCAATTACACGCGCGCCTACATCCGCCATTTGATTAAAAGTAAGGAATCGTTCGGCTTTAGGCTTACCTCTTATCATAACCTTTATTTCCTGATAGAATTAATGGGAAAGATTCGCCTGGCGATAAAAGAAGACCGGCTCCTTGATTTCCGTGCTTCTTTTTTCGAACAATATGGATTCAACCGTCCGGATGCGAAAAATTTTTAGCATGATATCAGATATTTCCGGGTGTAAATGAGAAAGGAGTGCATTGTACATGGAAGCGATTATTATGTTGGTATTGATGTTTGCGATTGTTTATTTCCTGCTCATTCGACCGCAGCAAAAGCGGCAAAAAAAGATTCGGGAAATGCATTCGAACTTGCAAAAAGGTGATGACATTATTACCATCGGCGGATTGCATGCCACCATTGACGCGCTCGATGAAGACAAAATCGTTTTGGACGTCAACGATGGCCGCAAGCTCACGTATGACCGTTCGGCCGTTCGCGAAGTGATTAATCAGAACTAGGCATACGAGCGTGAAGAAACAAGACCGGGTAAAGGGCAACACCCCTTTTGCTCCGGTCTTTTTTGCGCTATCAAAAATAAATACGGAACACTACCCCGGGGATGGATACAATAAACCGCTTTTAAAGACCTAACTAGAAGCGTATACCGACGTTAGGTCGCCATGAACCGCTTTTGAAGACCTAACTCAAGTCAAACCCGTTCGTTAGGTCGTCATGGATCGCTTTTAAAGACCTAACTCGAAGCATACCCATGTGTTAGGTCGCCATGAACGATTTTTATAAACGCACCGGTTTAACGGATGGCACTGAACAGAGATACGCTGAGCATACCTCCGAAGGCAGCGCTGATGATGCTTCCGGTAAAAACGAGGGCCTGGTTCAGGCTCAGTTGCATCCCGTATCCGAGGTACTGCAACAATACCGCAACAAACACAAAAGTCACGCCTGCGAGTAACCCGACGAGCCATCCTTTCGAACGCGACCGTAATCCGGCGGCGAACCCGCCGATAAATGTGATTGCGATGGTAATCCCAATCGTCGCTCCGGTCATCGTTGACTCACTTATGGATCCGAAACGTAATAGCGTCGCCATGATGAGGCCTGAACATAATACGAGCGTGAGCATCGTCAGGCCCGAAACGCTGAGCACGCGCACAAAAGACGTTTGCATAGGTAGTCCCCCTTATGGTCATTTGCTACAGCTTATGATAGAAACAAGCATGTATTACTAGAAGTGGGAGGTGGGAAGTGGGAAAAGACAAAACCAAATCCGTTCGGAATGCTGTGCACTCACCTGGGAATCATAGTTAAAATGAGGTGATGTGAGCAGTGACCGAGTTATTTGAGCTTGCATGGCGGACGTTATTTTTTTACTTTTTTCTTTTGGGTTCCCTGCGGGTGATGGGGAAGCGGGAAGTGGGCGAACTTACGCTTCTTGATTTTGTCGTTTCGATTATGATCGCTGAATTTGCGGTGATGGCGATCCAGGAACAATCGATTGTAAGAGGGATCGTGCCGATTCTGCTGTTGGCGTGTACCCAGGTAGGCCTTGCGTTTGTATCCCTGAAAAGCCCCCGCCTCCGCGATGTGTTGGACGGGGAGCCGACGCTGATCATTGAAAACGGTAAAGTCGATGAGGAGGCGATGCGCAAGCAACGGTACAATTTCGATGACTTGTTGCAGCAACTGCGCAAACAAAGCATCAGTAACTTTTCCGAAGTTGAATTCGCCGTTCTGGAACCATCCGGGGACCTGTCGGTGATTAAAAAAGAGACGCGTGCCGGTGAAGTCGTTTACCCGTTTCCGATCGTCATCGATGGCGATATCCAACACGAGCACCTGCACCACATCGGCAAAGAAGAAGATTGGCTCAAGGCCAATCTTCGCGCACGCGGGTATCATGATTTGCGTGCCATTACGCTGTGTGTCGCGAAGAAAAACGGCACGCTCATTATCGATGAAAAAAATTGAAGGGAGCTAGCGAAAGAAAGATTGAAGGATTGGGATTCGACTGATATTCTTAATAGGGAGAAGCTGGAACAAAACCAGTCCGATCAGGTAGCAGACGACGGTAAGCGTTAAGCTGATAATCGTTCCAAGGAGCATTTGCTCGGATGTAATAAAGGTGCGGAAGGCATGAACAGCGACCCCCGCAGTCAATATGGAAACGAGCAGCGTACCGGTCCAGTCCTTCACTTTTAATGTGAATCCGATCGCACGGGAAACACTGATAAAATGGAGCAGGGTTACGACCATAAGGCTCGCGCAAATCGCGAGGGCCGCGCCCATGATGCCGAGTTCCGGACGGGAGGCCAGAAAGGCGATTGCGAACATCTTTATGCCTGCGCCGATCAGGCTGTTATACATAGCCGCTTTCGCCAGGTTAAGCGCCTGTAATACCGATTGCAGAGGCATTTGAAAGTAAAGAAAGATACAAAAGGGCGCGATCAATTTCAAATACACGGCTGCCTGGGGCGCATCATACATGAGGTCGAGGATGGGAACCGCAAATACGTACAGGATAATAACGGAAATCCCTCCGGACAACAGGGCGGTTTTCGTCGTTTGTTGCAAACGCTTTTGAATCGTGGCATAGTCGCCTTGACTATGGGCTTCGCTAATGGCCGGTACGAGCGATACCGACAAACTTTGCGTAATAAATGAAGGTAAAAACAGAAGCGGGACGACGAATCCGACCAGTTCGCCGTATTGGCTCGTGGCCGTAGCGGTGGCCACCCCGGCGATCGCCAGACTTTGGGCGACGATGATCGGTTCGAGAAATTGCGAAACGGAGCCGACGAGTCTGCTCCCGGTGGTCGGCAACGCGATCTCCATCAAATTTTTTAATGTGTTTTTTCCCCCTTCGAGGGCAGCAAAGAAATTTTTGCGGATGCTCATCGTTTTATTGTTTTTAAACACATAAATGACGTACAGCAATGAAGCGAGTTCGCCGGCGACGACGGAAATCATCGCACCGGCCGCGGCAAATTGGATGCCGAACGGCAAAAAGATGCTCGTACAAAAGGCGACGAGGGCGATGCGGACGACTTGCTCGATCACTTGCGAGTACGCGATCGGGCGCATATTTTGCATTCCCTGGAAGTAGCCTCTTAAGACGGCAGACAAGGCCACGATCGGCACGATCGGAATAATGGCGAGCAACGGGTAAAGCGCGCGAATATCGGTTAACAGGAAGCTGGCGAGAAGCGGTGCGAAGGCAAGCATCCCGATGGTCAAAACTGCACTTAACGAACCGGTAACGACAAGGGAGACGACGAGGATTCTTTTTTTTCGTTCATGTTCTTCATTCGCATCGGCTTCGGCGATCAGTTTGGAAATCGCGACGGGGAGACCGAGCTGGGTGAGTGTGATGATGAGCAGTAATGAAGGAACGGCCATCATGTAGAGCCCCACACCTTCAGAACCCAGGATCCTTGCCATGACGATTCTATTGATGAATCCGAGGATACGGGTAATTAAGCCCGCGATAATCAGAATAAAAGCGCCCGCGAAAAACGTTTGTTTCGTCATACCCGTGCTCCTTCCTAAGCGTTGGCAGATTCGGGTTTCATCCGCCATTACATATCTATGCAGAAAGAAGGGCCAAGCATGACAAGCAATGCTGAAAGTGAGGGATGAATATGGGAAATCCGCAGCAATTTGAAGTATGGAAAACGGATGTTGAACCGATACTCGAATTAAAAAGAGATGAATGGCATCTCCTCGGCCATGAAGAAGTCGCAAAAGAAGATGTTTGGCGGCTCGGCGTGCAGAAGCTTAACAAGGAAACAGAATTCACCCCGTTCTATCGATTCGTGAACGTATTGATGCGTTTATCGGTGACGGATTTCATGAATGAACAGACGATCAATGCCTACAAGGGCATGGGCGGATGGACGAAGGATACCGATGATGAACTGGAAGGCATTCTCGGGGATGTCCTTGATCATGACTAGATCATGACTAGACGCGAGCATGATCATAGGCAAGCCGAGTTGGCGGGATCGTTGAAGGAGGCAAATGTATGGGAACAAAATGGGGGAGAATCGGCGCATTTTTCGCCATTGTGATCGCACTGGGTGTACTGATATCACAAACGGCCTTTGATGTCGCGCGAAGTACGAATCTGGGCCTTGATTTGCAGGGCGGGTTTGAAGTTCTTTACGAACTTGAACCCGATGACGAAGGTGAGCTGACCGAAGATGATATTGAGGCGACGGCTTCAGCCCTGAATGAACGGGTGGACGTCCTCGGCGTTTCGGAACCGTCGATTACCGTGGAAGGGGAAGACCGTATTCGCGTGCAGCTTCCCGGTGTTGAGGACCAGGAAGAAGCCCGTGAACTCTTGTCCACGGAAGCGAATCTCTCGTTTCGGACGGTCGATGACGAATTGTTGCTGTCCGGCGAAGACCTTGAGCAAGGAGGCGCGTCGGCCGGATTTAACGATGCCAATCAACCGATCGTACAAGTGACGCTCCAGGACGGAGAGGCATTCGGAGATATTACAAGTGAACTATACGAAAATACCCCACCGGAGGATTCGCTTGTCATTTGGCTCGATTATGATGAGGACGAGCATTCGTTCTATGATGAAATCGGTGAAGCAGATCCGGCATTCCTGTCGGCACCAAGCGTGCCCCAGCCCTTATATACCGAAGATGTTTCCATCGAAGGCATGGAGTCCCTTGAAGAAGCCGAATTTTTGGCGGAGATGCTCAATGCCGGTTCCTTACCCGTGCAAATCGAAGAGGTATACTCCAACGCTGTCGGGGCATCCTTAGGGGAGCAGGCTTTGGAACAGACGTTATTTGCCGGGATGATCGGCGTAGCACTTATCCTGGCTTACATGGTGGCCTATTACCGATTTATGGGTGTGATCGCCGCCATCACGCTTTCCGTTTACATCTATCTCGTTATGATTCTCTTTAATTCCATTCAGGGTGTACTCACTTTACCCGGGATTGCCGCCTTAATCCTCGGGGTAGGGATGGCGGTGGACGCCAACATCCTAACCTACGAGCGTATAAAAGAAGAGATAAAACAGGGCAGATCGATGCGGTCCGCTTATCGACTGGGGAGCCGAAGGGCCCTGGGTACGATTATCGACGCCAATATTACGACTATCATCGCTGCCGCAGTCCTGTTCTATTTTGGAACGAGCGCGGTGCAGGGATTTGCCGTCATGCTCATCGTCAGCATTTTGACGAGCTTTATTACCGCGGTATACGGCTCGCGCCTCTTGCTCGGACTATGGATTAACAGCCGGAGTTTAAACCGGAAATATTGGCTGTTCGGCGTAAAGGAGCGTGATGTTCGCCGTGGACTTTAAATTTGCCGATAAAAATATCGATCTCATCAAGCCTCGTAAGTCCTTTTTTGCCTTTACGATCCTCGTCGTGCTTGCCGGCGCAATCTTGCTGTCGACGTTCGGACTTAATCTGGGCATTGATTTTTCCAGCGGCACGCGCGTCGACTTTATGGCCGATGAACCTCTGACCGAAGAGGAAATCGAAAACGAATTTGCCGAAATTGGGCTGGCGCCCGATGACATTACCCTCGCCGGGGATGATAATGAACAGGCGTCGGCACAATTTATTGGGGCGCTCGAACAGGAAGAAGTCACGGATTTACAGGTGCATTTTGACGAAGTGTTCGGCTTCGAACCGAATGTGAGCACCGTTTCCCCGCAAATCGGGCGGGAACTCGCCATTAATTCGCTCATCGCCACCGGCTTGGCGTCGCTCGGCATCGTGATCTATGTCGCGATTCGATTTGAATTTTTATACGGACTCGCGGCCATCACCGCGCTTCTTTATGATGCCTTTTTCGTCATTTCGGTATTCAGTTTATTACAGCTGGAAATCAACATTCCTTTTATTGCCGCGGTACTCACCGTTATCGGGTATTCGATTAACGATACGATCGTAACGTTTGACCGGATTCGGGAAAATGTCAGCAAGGAAGAGGAAGAGCGAGACATAGAGAATTTCGAGCAGTTAGCCGGGATTGTCAACAAAAGCTTGTTGCAAACCCTCACACGCTCGCTTAATACGGTCTTGACCGTCTTGTTCGCCGCGGTGGCCATCTGGCTGCTCGGAAGCGAAGCGATCACGTCCTTTGCCTTCGCGATCGTGCTTGGGCTGATCGCCGGCACGTATTCCTCGCTCTTTTTCGCCGCCCAGCTATGGCTCGTATGGAAAAATAAGGCGATAAAAAGACAACAGAACAAACCGGCTCCCGAGGCTGAACAGCCATAAAAGAGGATGGGGTGGTTTTTTCCAACCTCCAACCTCTCACTTCTAACATCCAGAACGGTGATAATGATGACAGACGCTGACGAGATACGTTACAGGAAAGTAAGACATGCCGCATGGTTGGGCATTATCATCAACATCGCGCTTGCCATCGTCAAGGGTATTACCGGCATGATCGCGAACAGTCGGGCGTTGATCGCTGATGCTGCCCACTCCGCAGCCGATGTCATCACTTCCTTCGCCGTTCTCGTCGGCGTCCGGGCGGCCGAGCTTCCCCCCGACGAAGATCATCCGTACGGTCACGGCAAAGCGGAAACGATTACGGCCATTATCGTCAGCGTGCTCCTGTTTCTCGTCGGCTTTGACATTGCCTTGAGTACGTTTGGGGAAATGTGGGGAGAAAGCGAGGCCCCGGGCACGATCGCTCTTTATATCATCATCGCCTCGATTATTATCAAGGAAGTATTGTTTCGTTTCAAAGTGCGTCTCGGAAAAAAATATCACAGCGAGGCGATCGTCACGGATGCCTGGCATCATCGCTCCGATGCCATTTCCTCCCTGGCGGCGCTTCTCGGTGTGGCCGCTTCTATTCTCGGGTCCAATTACAACATCGAGTGGCTCCTTTATGGCGACCTCGTCGCGGGTGTGTTTGTCGCCGGTCTCGTCATGCTCATGGCCTGGCGGCTGGGAAAAGAGGCGGTTCACAACGCTTTGGACCATGTCATGCATGAAGAAGACACGATAGAGATGAAAAACAATGTCCTCGGCGTTAGGGGTGTGCTTGGTATCGATGAGTTTCACGCGCGTCAACATGGACATTATGTGATCATTGATATTAAAATAGTTGTAGATCCAGAAATAAGTGTGCGCGCCGGCCATGATATCGCGACGGACGTGAAACAATTGTTGCTGGAAGAAGAAAAAGTCCGGAATGTGCTCGTACACGTCAATCCCTATCAAGGTGAATAGTGGGACGGTAAAAAAGGTGGTGTTGTATGTATGAAAGGGCAATGGACGCTCATTCTGGTACTGATTGCCGCGTTGCTGATATCGATATTCGCGGTCATCAATGTCGAGAGCGTAACGGTAAACTTTCTTTTCGGAACAACGCAAATTCCCCTGATTCTTATCATCCTCGGCTCGGTTCTCATGGGCGGTTTAATCGTTGGGGGCGCAGGGCTGTTGAAAGTGTATCGCCTGCAGCAAGAAGTGCGGCACCTGAAAAAGAACAACGCCGAGGGCCGCCAGACGAACGACCATCCTGAGCCCCAGCAAGATGACAAGACGCAAAAGACACGGGATCGAACTGAGTAATTGTTGTGCAACCGGCCTTTTTGTATAATGAAGAAGGTTAGGTGAGGGGTGTAAAACAGAAATGCTCGATGCAAAAACGAGATGGCATGTACACGAAAGGGACGAAGACGCCAGCGCATTGGCCGCCGCGCTTCAGGTGACGGAACGAACCGCTCATCTCCTTTGTCGCCGTGGACTTAGACAAGAAGACGAGGCACGCGCTTTTTTACATACCAATCCAGCGGTGATGCACGACCCTTTCTTACTGGCAGGCATGGAAGCGGCGGTTAACCGCATGTCCCGTGCCATCTCCGAAAATGAAAAGATCGTCGTCTTCGGCGACTATGATGTCGATGGTGTTTCCAGCACAGCACTCATGTGTGAAACACTGGCAAAACTGGGTGCGGACTATGACTACTATATTCCCAATCGATTTACAGAAGGGTATGGCCTGAACAGTATGGCTTTACAACGGCTGCACGAAGATGGTGCCAGGCTTGTGATCACAGTCGATACAGGCATCTCCTCCCAGAGCCCCGTCGATGATGGCAACGAGATGGGTCTTGACGTGATCGTCACCGATCACCATGAGGCACCGCCGGAACTGCCCGCTGCCAATGCCATCATCAATCCGAAAAGACAAGATTGCCCGTATCCTTTTAAGGAATTGGCCGGGGTAGGGGTTGTGAGCAAACTGGCGCACGCCTTGCTCGGAGAATTTCCGCTGGATGGTTTGGATCTATTGGCGCTGGGGACGATCAGCGACCTCGTTCCCCTCGTCGATGAAAACCGGTTCTTCGCTCAATCGGGCTTACAAACGTTAGGTCATCTCGAACGCCCGGGTCTGCAGGCGTTAAAAGAATTATCCGGCATCTCAGGACCGCCTTTTTCCGCGGAAACGGTCGGATTTGGGTTTGGCCCGCGTCTCAATGCCGCCGGTCGCATGGACGCGGCCGGCCCCGCCGTGCAATTGCTGTTAACGGCGGATATGGAAAAAGCGCAGGCGCTCGCCGAGACGATTGATGGCTACAATCGCGAACGCCAGCAAACCGTCGATAACATGACCAAAGAGGCGCTTGTCCACCTGGAAGGCGCAGGGGATCACTGGGCGATTGTTGTGGCCGGGAGAGGGTGGAACTCGGGTGTGACCGGCATCGTGGCTTCCCGGCTTGTCGAAAAGTATTACCGGCCGACGATCGTCATTGCCCTCGATGAGGAAGGCAATGGCAAGGGTTCTGCCCGTAGCATTGAAGGGCTTGACCTCTATGACGCGCTTTCCCGCCACCGCCAGCTCTTTCAGAAATTTGGCGGACACCGAATGGCCGCGGGGTTATCCATCCATGAAGACGATATTTCGGCGCTCCGGGATGCCTTAAACGAAGAAGCGCAAAAGTCGCTCTCACCCGAAGATTTGGTACCGACGACAAACATTGAGCTGGAGCTGGACGTTGACGATATCAATGTTGATCTGCTTCGTGAAATCGAACAGTTGGCGCCGTTTGGCGTCGGAAATCCGAAGCCGCTCGTAACCATCGCGAATGTGCCGATTCAGCAAAAGCGCAAAATCGGAAGCGACAAAAACCATGTTAAAATGGCCGTTGGAGAACCCCAACGAACCCTGGATTGTATCGGCTTCCGCTTTGGCTATCTCGATGATGAGATTAACGGTGACGCGAACATTCACCTCGTCGGCACATTGGACATCAATGAATGGAAGGGGCAGGAAAAGCCGCAACTCGTCGTCAAGGATGTGGCTGTAAAAGAACGGCAATTGTTCGATGTGCGCGGACGCGAACGCTTACCGTCGCTCGTATCCGGCGATCGCCCCATGGCCGTTGTCATTTTTCAACCGGAACACGAAAAAGAAGCGATCGCCCAGGGTTTTTCGTCATCAGACGTTGTATGGGCCGGCGAGGAAAGCTTAACGACGGCCACCGATATATTTTTCTTTGATTTACCGAACCATTTGGCCGATCTTGAGCACTTTCTGACGAGCAACGAACGGTTTATTCGCTCGATCTATACCGGTTTTATGGAGAAAAGCAGTACGTTTTTTATGACGAAGCCCACGCGGGAAGCTTTTAAATGGTTTTATATTTATTTAAAAAAATACGCTCCTCTCCACCTCCACGATCATGAACCGACCATCACCCGCTATCAGGGCTGGTCGCGAGACACGATTCAATTCATGGTCCAGGTGTTTACGGAACTGGAATTCGTGAGTGTCCGCGACGGGCAGTTGACCGTCAACGATAAGCCGCTGAAACAGGACTTAAACGCGTCGCCGACCTTTTACAATTATGAAGAAAAACAAGACATTGAACAGACGTTGAAGTTTTCCAACTATCAAGCGTTAAAGCAATTTTTGTTTGCCTGTATGCCACTTGAAAAGAAACGAGTCGAGGTGCTAACCGATGGATTATAAACCATATATCGAAATTATCGAAGACTACCCGACCAAAGGTGTCCGCTTCAAGGATATTACCCCTCTCATGCAAAATGGGGAAGTATACAAAAAAGCGATCGAAGACATGGCAGAATATGCGAAAGCCAAGGATGTCGACGTGATCGCGGCGCCGGAGGCCCGCGGATTTGTCGTCGGTTGTCCGATGGCTTATGTATTGCAGAAGAGCTTTGTGCCCGTACGCAAAGCCGGCAAACTGCCACGGGAAGTGGTCGAAACGGATTATGGCCTTGAATACGGAAAAGCGAGTTTAGCGATTCATAAAGATGCGATCAAGGCGGGGAACCGCGTACTTATTACCGACGACCTGCTCGCGACAGGCGGCACGATCGAAGCGACGATTCAGCTTGTGGAAGAGCTCGGCGGTGAAGTTGTCGGCTGCGCGTTTTTAATTGAACTTGCCTATCTCGAACGGGGAGAGAAACTGAAAGCGTATGATGTTTACTCGCTCATGACTTATGAGTAAGCGTTGCCGGAGGGGGGGGCCTTTCATAGGCGTCCTTTCTTTTGTCTTTACAGGATTCGACTTTTTCTGGATAATAGATTAAATAAAGACTGTGAATAGGATAAAGGGTGATCCCATGACGAAAGAACAAGTGATGGAGAAAATAGGTGAATATCTTACTGAAGAGCAGGTTGCTTTTATTGAACGTGCCTATCTTTATGCCGAAGATGTTCATGAAGGGCAATATCGCAAATCAGGGGAACCGTATATTCATCATCCTGTTCAAGTCGCGGATATACTCGTCGAGTTGCAACTGGAGCCGGCAACGATTGCCAGTGCCTTTTTGCATGACGTCGTCGAAGATACAGAAGCCACCGTGGAAGAACTCAGGGAGTTGTTCGGCGAGGAAGTGTCCATGCTCGTCGATGGCGTGACGAAATTAAAGAAAATCAAATATAAATCGAAAGCGGAACAACAAGCCGAAAACCACCGGAAGATGATCGTGGCCATGGCGCGGGACATTCGCGTCATTATGATTAAACTGGCTGACCGCCTGCACAATATGCGCACGCTCAAGTATCTGGCTCCACATAAGCAAAAGCGCATTGCCAATGAGACTTTGGAGATATTTGCACCCCTGGCTCACCGCCTCGGGATTTCTACGATTAAGTGGGAACTGGAGGATATCGCTTTGCGTTACCTCGATCCCCAGCAGTTTTACCGCATCGTCAATCTTATGAAACAAAAACGCAATGAACGCGAGCAATATATTGAAGAAGTCATGGATGATATTCGCGAAAGTGTGAAAGATTTAAATGTCGAAGCGGATATATCAGGGCGACCGAAGCATATTTACAGCATCTATCGCAAAATGACGATCCAGAAAAAACAATTCAATGAAATCTATGATTTACTTGCGGTGCGCATTATCGTGAGAAACATCAAGGATTGTTATGGCGTGCTCGGTGTGATTCATACCCGCTGGAAACCGATGCCGGGCCGGTTTAAGGATTATATCGCCATGCCGAAAGCCAATATGTATCAATCGCTGCATACCACGGTTATAGGACCCAAGGGTGAACCGTTGGAGGTGCAAATCCGATCCGAGGAGATGCATCGCGTCGCCGAATACGGGGTGGCTGCCCATTGGGCCTACAAAGAAGGCAAAGCCCTCAATCAGCAGTCGCTCGGAAAACTCGACTGGTTCCGGGAGATTCTCGAGTGGCAAAATGACACTTCCAACGCGGAAGAATTTATGGAATCGCTGAAAATCGATTTATTTTCCGATATGGTGTTCGTGTTTACGCCGAGAGGCGATGTCATTGAATTGCCGCGCGGGTCGGTGCCGATTGATTTTGCCTACCGGATCCACACCGAAATCGGCAATCGTACGATCGGCGCGAAAGTGAACGGAAAGATGGTCCCCCTTGATTATAAACTGCAAACCGGGGATATCGTCGATATGATGACGTCCAAGCATTCGTATGGCCCTTCCCAGGATTGGTTGAAGCTGACACAAAGTTCCCATGCCAAAAATAAAATCAAACAGTTTTTCAAAAAAGAACGCCGGGAAGAAAACGTGCAAAAGGGACGGGAAGCGATTGAAAAAGAATTGCGCGCCCAGCACTTCAGCCCGAAGGAGATTCTGACGGAGGGTAACCTGCAGGAGGTCATGGCGAAATTCAGCTTTTCGGGCCAGGACGATATGTTCGCGGCTGTCGGTTATAACGGCATATCCGCCAAGCAAGTCGTCACAAGGCTGACCGAAAAGAAACGCAACGAAACCAAGGAGCTTGAGAAAAAAACGGTCACCGAAGCGATCAAGGATATCCCCAGCCCGGCCCAAACACGCCGCTCCAACACGGGGGTGCGTGTAAAAGGTGCGGACAACCTGCTCATTCGTCTCTCCAAATGCTGCAACCCGGTGCCCGGTGATGAGATTCGCGGCTTTATCACGAAAGGACGCGGCGTATCGGTTCATCGCGCCGACTGCCCGAATATCGCCAATACCGAAGAAAATAATCATCGTCTCATCGAGGTTGAATGGGAACCGGAACAGGAAAAGGCGAAAAGCTACAACGTTGATATCGAAGTCACCGGCTATGACCGTCGGGGACTCTTAAATGAAGTGTTGCATGTCGTCGCTGAATCGAAAACCAACATCAATGCGGTCAACGGCCGCGCGGGTAAAAACAAGATGGCCGTGATCGATATAACGATTGCCATCAATAACCTTGACCACTTACGGAAAGTGGTTGAAAAAATCAAGCGCCTGCCTGATATTTATTCCGTGCGCCGCGTACTGCATTAACTTTTGGTAAGGAGATACAGAAATGAAAGCATTACTACAACGAAGCAAACGAGCAGAAGTGCGCGTGGAGGACGCGGTTGTTGGTTCGATCGAGCACGGCTACGTCGTTTTTGTCGGGGTGAGCCACGAAGACAGCGAACAGGATGCCCGCTGGCTCGCGGATAAAGTGGCCAACCTGCGGCTGTTCGAAGATCATGATGGGAAGATGAACCTGTCTTTACTGGACGTTTCCGGGGCCGTTTTATCGGTGTCCCAATTTACTCTGTATGGCGACGCGAGAAAAGGGCGGCGACCCAGTTTTGTACATGCAGCCAAGCCGGATTATGCGGAGATGCTCTGCGAAACTTTCAATGAACGGCTGCGAGAGATCGGAGTGACTGTAGAAACCGGCCAATTCGGCGCGATGATGGATGTGGATTTTATTAACGACGGCCCGGTGACGCTGATGTTGGAATCGCCTTAGGGGTGGCAGATCTTTTACCATGGTTTGGTGACGCCATTGTCTGCAAGTATCGACCGGATTATGGCTTCACTATCCGCGGAGCCGTTGACATTTCACCCGTGAAACCGTATGATAATGGTCAACAACATATTAAACCGAGGATGAAGAAAAGTACGCGACCGCTTGTAGGCAGAGAGGAAGGAGCCGTGGCTGTGAGCCCTTCTGTACAATGTCGGGGAAAGACACTTCGGAGGTTTTTGATCGAACGTGAGGCTATTAATAGATCGAAACGTCGCGTGGGCGTTAACCGCGGTAAGCGGAAGTGATCGCTGCTACAAGCATCACTTCAATGTGGGTGGCACCGCGGGCTTAAGCTCGTCCCTCTGATTCATGTCAGGGGGATTTTTTATGTGTGACAGAAAAGTATAGAATGAGAGGGGTTTGAACATGAACATTAATATCCCAAGAGGTACCCAGGATGTCCTCCCTGAGCAAGCGGCGCATTGGCAATACGTCGAGGACATCGCCCGGGAGATCAGCCACAAGTATAATTACACGGAAATTCGCACACCGATATTTGAAGCGACGGAACTGTTTCAGCGCGGTGTCGGAGACACGACAGACATCGTGCAAAAAGAGATGTATACGTTTCAGGACCGCAGCGGGCGCTTGATCACGTTGCGACCGGAAGGAACGGCCCCTGTCGTTCGTTCTTACGTGGAAAATAAACTGCACGGTCATCCGCAACAACCATTGAAGCTTTATTATTTCGGGCCGATGTTTCGTTACGAACGTCCGGAATCGGGCCGTATGCGGCAATTTTATCAGTTCGGCATCGAAGCGATCGGAAGCGATGACCCGGCCATTGACGCAGAAGTCATCGCGATGGCGATGGATATTTACGAGGCGTGCGGATTGGATCGTTTAAAATTGGTGATTAATAGCCTAGGCGATAAAGAAAGCCGGACCGCCCACAAGAACGCGTTGATCAGCCATTTTTCCCCGCGCATTGCTGAGTTTTGCGAGGATTGTCAGGCACGGCTTGAACAAAACCCGTTGCGGATCCTGGATTGCAAGGTGGATCGTGATCACCCGTTACAGGAAACAGCTCCGGCGATTCTCGATTACTTGAACGAGGATTCGCAGCGTTATTTTGAAAAGGTGCAACGGTTGCTCACGCAGATGGAGATCCCGTTTGTCATCGATGCCAATCTCGTCCGCGGCCTCGATTACTACACGAACACATCGTTTGAGATCATGCTGGAAGAGCCCGAGTTCGGCGCGATCACAACCCTCACCGGCGGGGGGCGTTATGAAGGTTTGATCGAAGATTTGGGCGGCCCGTCTATTTCCGGCATTGGCTTTGGCCTGAGCATCGAGCGCTTGTTAATGGCGCTGGAAGCGCGGGGTGCTTTACCGGACGTCAATCGCGGCCTCGATGTGTATCTCGTTACCGTTGGAGATGTCGCCGCCGAGAAGGGGGCAGGCATATTAAGAGAGTTACGGGCCGAGGGCTTGAGTGCCGATAAAGATTATCTCGGAAAAAAAGTAAAAGCCCAGTTTAAGGCAGCGGATCGTTTACGCGCCGCGTATACCGCAATTCTCGGCGAAGAAGAGCTGGCGAGCGGCATGGTTAAACTTCGCGATATGTCTTCAGGTGAACAGGAAGATATCCCGATGAAAAGACTCGCTGCTCACGTGAGGCAATTGCAAAAATAAAAAAGGAGTATGAGCGATGACAGATTTAGGAAGAAGCCATTTTTGCGGCGAAATCACCGAAAACATGATAGGCGAAAACGTTCGCTTAAAAGGGTGGGCAAGAACACGGAGAGATTTGGGCCAGGTGATTTTTATCGACCTGGGTGACCAGAGTGGCATCGTCCAGACTGTGTTTAACCCGGACATCAGCGAAAAAGCCCTGAATATTGCCGATAACATCCGCGGCGAGTATGTGCTTGATGTGACCGGAAAAGTCGTCCGCCGGGATGAAGAAACGGTAAACGAAAAGATTGCGACCGGGACG
Organism: Natribacillus halophilus; assembly: GCF_900100185.1. Taxonomy (GTDB): domain Bacteria; phylum Bacillota; class Bacilli; order Bacillales; family Marinococcaceae; genus Natribacillus; species Natribacillus halophilus. The sequence continues at coordinate 89,537 of NZ_FNEN01000007.1, forward strand.
GTAGAGGTGCGAGTGGAGGAAGTCACGATTTTGAACAAGGCGAAGCCTTTGCCTTTTCCCATGGATGAAGAGATCAACGTATCCGAAGATGTCCGGCTCTCGAACCGTTTTCTCGACTTACGCCGACCGCAAATGCAAGCCATCTTTCAGTTGCGGCATCAATTGACCCAGGAAGTGCGGACCTTTTTAAACGAGCATTTGTTCATGGAAATCGAAACACCGATGCTCACGAAAAGCACGCCGGAAGGCGCGAGGGACTATCTCGTCCCGAGTCGCGTCCACGAGCATGAATTTTTTGCCCTTCCGCAGTCCCCGCAACTTTTTAAACAGTTATTTATGGTCGCGGGCTTTGAACGTTATTACCAGATCGCCCGTTGTTTTCGCGATGAAGATCTGCGTGCGGACCGCCAACCGGAGTTTACGCAAATCGATATCGAAGCCTCGTTTATGAACACCGAGGAATTATTCGCCATGACCGAAAAGATGATGGCAAGGTTGTTAAAAGTGAGCCACCATCTCGACGTCACCACACCTTTCCCGCGCATGACGTATCATGAAGCGATGCATCGCTATGGCTCGGATAAACCCGATACACGCTTCGGCATGGAACTCGTCGAGCTTTCCGATATTGTCGCCGGCAGCGAGTTTCAGGTTTTTAAAAAGGCGCTTGCGAACAATGGCATCGTGAAAGGGTTAAACGCCAAAGGACAGGGCGACGTCATGTCGAGAAAAGAAATCGACGATCTCGCCGATTTTGCCGCTATTTACGGCGCGAAAGGGCTCGCGTGGCTCAAGGTCGATGAGGAGAAAACACTAAAAGGGCCGATCACGAAGTTCTTAAGCGAGGATGAACAAGCAAATATATTGAATGCCATGGCCGGAGAAAGCGGGGACTTGTTGCTGTTTGCGGCAGATGTACAGGAAGTGGTGTTCGATGTTTTAGGCGCCTTGCGCTTGAAATTCGGCAAGGAACTGAACCTGATCGACGAAGACGCTTTCCATTTTCTGTGGGTGACCGACTTTCCGCTCGTTGAATATGACAAGGATAGCGGCCGTTATGTCCCGCTTCACCATCCGTTCACACGTCCGATCGAGGAAGACGTCGATAAGGTGGAAACAGCGCCTGAAGATGTGACCGCGAATGCTTATGATCTCGTTTTAAACGGCTATGAGCTCGGCGGAGGCTCGCGGCGTATTCACGAACCGGAACTGCAAATGCAAATGTTTCGGTCACTCGGATTTAGCGAAGAGGAAGCAAAAGAAAAATTCGGCTTTCTCATTGATGCCCTTTCTTACGGTGCGCCCCCTCACGGAGGCATTGCCCTTGGCTTTGACCGCATCGTCATGATCCTCACCGGGGCTGACAACTTGCGTGAAGTGATCGCTTTTCCAAAAACAGCCAGTGCCAGCTGTTTATTAACGGAGGCACCCGGCACTGTCAGCGAGGAACAGTGGAAGGAACTGCATTTGAGTCCGAGGAAAAAAAAAGCGAACCCGTGAGGGGTTCGTTTTTTATTTTTGTTCGACTTCACGAAAAGCGGCAATAAAAGGTTCGGGGTCTGCAGTGATAAAATAGGAGCGAACACCCTGGGAAGTGTGCAAATAAAGAAAACCGACTTCATTTTCTTTATAACGGTAAGAAATGTCAAAGACTTTATCGATCGGGTACCTGTCATCATCGATGTCAATGCGGTCCCGATACAATTTCATCTCGGTATGATAATGTTCCGTATGTTTTTCAATGGCTCCGATTTTTTGCTCCATATGAGCAATCGGGTGTACGGCGATCGGTTGTTCGTCCATCGGTCATCCCTCCTGCCCCCATTATACCCGCCGTTTACTGAAATAAAAACAACCCTCTTGCGATTGGCGCTTTTCGAATAGAGGCTCCGGGGTTGCACCGCGCTTAAGAGGAACGATATAACCGATTTCATACCCCAAATGGCAGGCGAAACGCTCCGCGGGGTAAGATATGCCCGAAGTCATACCCCAAATGGCAGACGAAACGCTCCGCGGGGTATGATATGCCCGAAGTCATACCCCAAAT
>NZ_FNEN01000007.1:91938-161642 GCF_900100185.1 Natribacillus halophilus
GAAACGCTCCGCGGGGTATGATTTAGCCGAAGTCATCCCCCAAATGGCAAACGAAACGCTCCGTGAGGTATGATCAAGGTAATACAGATGCTGTTCCGTCCTCCGGGGAGCTGTGATGATACTTGGTCTTTACCGATACCGCGCGTACCGCGCGCAATCTGCAAGCGCTGCTTGCGAGGGCAGGCAAATCGTGCTATAATCATATGCAAAGAGGTCCTGTAGTGTACGTATGACACTATTTGTTTTAAAGCCAACACTTTTTGATAGGGAGCCTGACGTTTCAACCGGAAGTAAAAGCCCTCACAGGGACTTACGGAAGTTTGAGCAGGGCACCCACCTGCCATTGCAGGCTTGAAAACCTGGTGATCACTACGGCACAACGGGGCTTCTTCATGAGAACACACGCAAAGAAAGGCTGACCGAACCGGTCAGTCTTTTTGTCGTTCTTTCTAACATTAAGATTCAGCGTAAGAGAAATCTTACACTGAATCTTTCGCGATATTTTCGAGATTGCCGTCGTTGTCCAGACGAAAATTGTTGGACGCCATAAATGTTTCAGGGTTCGTCTCATCCATGAACATCATTTTGCGGGCGCGGTTAATGACGCTCAACAGAGACTGATATTCTTTTTCCAGTTCCTCGTGTTTATGGCGCCAGGCATCAACGCTTTCCTGCAGCTCTTGTTTCTCTTCTTCCAGTGTAGCTATCTTCTGATCGTTCATGCCGGATTCGCCTTCGCGCCTTTTCAATGTTTCCAAAAAGGCAATGACCTGCTCCAATGGCAAGTCTTCGTTACCGGAGGACATGGGTTGGTTGTCTGTCGTTGTTGACATCGTGGTGGTCGTGTTCATCCCGAACGTGCGTTGGACGGCATTGGCAGCATCGCGACGCTGGAAGGTCTTTCGTTCTCTTTTCGCATCACTGACGTTTCCTTCGTAGCGATCGCGAACGACGGCATTCCAGCGAAAGCCGCAGGCCGCGGCTGTGCGGTTTAAAATGTCACCGACTTCCTCGAACGCTTTCAACTGTGTACTGCCTTCCTTAATGTGTTTTAATACGGTATCCGCGAGTAAGACATCGTCTTCATGCGACCAGGCGTCCTGGCGTACTTTTGTCATCGCTATCCCTTCTTCCCTGAGGTTCATAGTATATCTTTCTGGTATTAATATGGACGATATTCATAATCTCTATACTTCCAGAAAGCAGGAAGAAGTAAAATAACCACAAAATTACCGTTTGTTGGTCGGTTTGAGGACGTGGTTGATTTTCGTTTGTGCATCCTGAAACGCCTGCTCAAATTTGCTGTTGCCGTTAAAGCGTAAATAACGGTGTTGTTTTAACGCATCGGGCAGGTATTGTTGCGCGACGAGAGCGTCTTTATAGTCGTGCGGGTATAAATAACCGACCCCGCGGTTTAGCGCCGTTGCGCCCTGATAATGGCTGTCGCGGATATGGGCGGGAATCGGCGGCGAGCCGTGTTTGTCAATATCCGCGAGGGCATTATCCAGCGCGCGATAAGCGCTGTTTGATTTCGGGGACAGTGCCAATTCGACGACCGCGTTGGCGAGCGGGATGCGCGCTTCCGGAAAGCCCAAGCGCTCGGCGCTTTCGATGGCGGCGAGCGTGCGCGTCCCGGCTTGCGGGTTGGCAAGACTGATATCTTCATACGCCATGACGAGTAAGCGGCGTCCGATACTCGTAAGATCGCCCACCGTGATCAAGCGGCCCAAATAATGCAGCGCGGCATCCACATCGCTTCCCCGTATCGATTTCTGGAAAGCAGATAGCACGTCGTAATGGTGATCGCCGTCTTTGTCATGGTCAAAATTTTTCTTTTGCGTACATGTTTCTGCGATCGCCAAATCGATGTAAATCGTATCGTCTTCAGCTGCCGGGGTGGACAAAACCGCGAGCTCGAGCGCGTTCAGGGCTGTGCGCATATCCCCGCCGGAAGCAGCGGCCATGTGCTCCATGGCCTCTTCATTCACGTTGGTCCGGTACGTGCCCAAGCCTTTTTCCTCGTCGGCAAGTGCAGCGACGAGCATTTTTTTGATGTCTTCTTTTTCCGGTTTATAAAGTTCAAAGACGTGGCAACGGCTGCGGATCGGCGGGTTAATCGAATGGTAGGGATTGGCGGTCGTGGCGCCGATCACGAGCAATTCGCCGCTTTCCAGATGAGGGAGCAGGAAATCCTGTTTGCCTTTATCGAGACGATGGAACTCATCGAGAATCAGGATCATGCTTCCGTACATCCGTGCTTCATCAGCGGCGATCTGTAAATCTTTTTTCTGATGCTGAACGGCATTCAGCCATTTGTAATGAATGTTTGTACTGCCTGCGAGCGCAATCGCCAGGGAGGTTTTCCCTGTTCCGGGCGGGCCGTGCAAAATCAGCGGATGGAGCCTGTTCGCCTCAACCATGCGGCGAATGAGGGCGCCTTCAGCCAACAGATGGTCCTGGCCATATACTTCATCGATCGTTTCGGGTCGCATGCGATAGGCGAGTGGTGTGGGACTCATTTTTTTTCAGCTCCTGGGAATATACGTTCTTTTTTATAAAAATAACACAGATACGAGCCATCTACAAGAAAAGCGCTTCGAATGCAAGGGAATGCAAAATGTGCTATAATAGCAGCGGATTTGCGCAGGTCATCTGCGCGACTGAAAAGAGAGAAGGAATATATGTGCAACACCAATATGGGAGAGTAAAGCGAGACGTTGTACGCTGGAGCATTTTTACGATCGGGCTCATGATCGTAGCCGTGGGGATTGCTCTTATGATCCGGGCCGATCTTGGCGCTGCTCCCTGGGACGTGTTTCACATTGGATTGACGATGAACGCCGGTTTAACGGTGGGAAGCTGGAGTATTATCGTCGGCATCGTCATTATCGGTGTAGCGGCGATCCTGGATAAAAAGCGCCCGCAGGTGGGCAGCGTTCTTAACATGATATTTGTCGGTGTTTTTCTTGATCTTTTTCTGCTTATCATGGCGACACCGGATAGCTTATGGCTGCGGTTTGCGATGCTCATCGGCGGCATTCTCATCATGGGCTTAGGTATTGGCATTTATATCGCACCGAAGTGCGGTGCCGGTCCGCGTGATACGCTCATGTTATCGATTGCGAACCGAACAGGCATGCAGGTCGGCCGTGCCCGGTTGTTTATGGAGCTGAGCGTCCTCGCGATGGGATGGATCCTCGGCGGTCCTGTATTTATCGGAACGATTATTTTTTCATTAACGATTGGTCCTGTCGTTGGCTATGCATTGCCTTACTGTCAACGGCTGTTTAATGATTGGCTAGAAAGAAGGGACAGATATGAAGATTTCTACAAAGGGTCGGTACGGGCTCACCATCATGATCGCGTTAGCTAAAAAACACGGGGATGGCCCGATTTCATTAAAATCGATCGCGAAAGACTATCGACTTTCCGAGCACTATCTCGAGCAATTGATTGCCCCGCTTAGAAACGCCATGTACGTGAAAAGTGTACGCGGCGCTTATGGCGGTTATATGTTGGCGACAGATCCCAAAGAGATCACGGCCGGAGACATTATCCGCGTGCTGGAAGGCCCGATTTCTCCGGTGGAAATCGTCGAGGATGAAGAACCGGCTAAGCGTGATCTTTGGATTAAGATCAGGGATGCTGTAAAAAATGTTCTCGACTCCACGACGCTTCATGATTTGGCGAATTATGAAGATACGGGTGAGCTGGAAGACTATATGTTTTACATTTGAGGTGGGTGTGATTTTCTTGACGGATATTTATTTGGATCATGCCGCGACTACCCCTGTGCGTCCGGAGGTCTGGCAAGAGATGAAGCCTTTTCTTGATGGCACGTATCAAGGCAATCCATCGAGTATTCATCGTTTTGGCCGCGAGGCGCGCGCAGCGGTGGATGCTGCAAGAATGACCATCGCTGAGAGCGTAGGAGCAGGCACCGAAGAGATCATTTTTACGAGCGGGGGGACGGAAGCGGATAACCTCGCGGTCACAGGTGCCGCCCGTGCCCGTGAACATGAAGGCAGGCACGTGATCACGACAGAAGTCGAACACCACGCTGTTCTCCACGCCTGCGAGCAATTGGAGCGAGAAGGATTTGACGTTACCTATCTGCCTGTGACCGCAGACGGAACCGTTCGTGTTGAAACCGTGCAGCAAGCTTTGCGGGAAGACACGATTCTCGTCACGATGATGTATGCCAATAATGAAACGGGCATCATTAACCCGATAGCCGAAATCGGTGAATGTTTGCGGGGGCACGAGGCCCTTTTCCACACGGACGCTGTACAGGCTTACGGCATGCTCCCCATCGATGTGGCGTCGCTTCAAGTCGATATGCTCACCGCTTCGGCCCACAAAATCAACGGCCCCAAGGGCGCCGGTTTTCTGTATGTCAAAAAAGAAACAACCCTTCACCCCCTCATTTTTGGCGGGGAACAGGAGAGGCGTCTGCGGCCGGGAACGGAAAATGTGCCCGCGATCGTCGGTTTCGGTGCAGCCGTGCAATCCTTGCAAAAGGAGAGGGAAACGCGGGCGAAAACGTATGGGCAGCTCGTGGCGCATCTCTTAACGACACTTGCGTCTGAGGATGTTCCGTATGAAATAAATGGAATCGAGGAAAAAAGACTTCCCTCCATCATTAATCTTCATTTCCCCGGCACATCGACAGAACCGCTCCTCGCACAGCTGGACTTGGAGGGCGTAGCGGTGGCCAGTGGATCGGCCTGCACGGCCGGTAGTTTCCAGCCTTCCCATGTGTTAAAGGCGATGTACGGCGAGGAGGATCCTCGGGTTCGCGCCTCGATCCGCATCAGTGTCGGCTTCGGCAATGATGAAGACCAAATGGAGACAGCCGCGCAGGCGATCGCCAATATCGCAAAACGGCAACGGAAGATATTGACAGAGAATTGAGGTGAAAAAATGACAACGAACAACAGCGACCTTCGTGTCGTCGTTGGCATGTCCGGCGGGGTTGATTCCTCCGTGGCCGCCGTCTTGCTCAAGGAAGAAGGCTATGACGTCGTCGGCGTTTTTATGAAAAACTGGGATGATACCGATGAATGGGGCGTCTGCACGGCGACGAGCGATTATCAGGATGTCGCCCGCGTCTGTGATCAAATCGGCATCCCTTATTACTCCGTCAACTTTGAACAGCAATACTGGGACCGTGTCTTCACGTATTTTTTGGATGAATACGAAAACGGGCGTACCCCCAACCCGGATATCGTGTGCAACAAGGAAATTAAATTCAGGGCCTTCCTCGATTACGCACTGCTCCTCGGCGCTGATTATTTGGCGACGGGCCATTACGCGCGTATTCACCGGCACGAAGACGGCTCGGTCGATCTTGTGCGGGGGGTTGACAACAATAAAGACCAGACGTACTTTTTGAATCAGCTGAGCCAGGACCAGCTCGCGCGCGTCATGTTCCCGCTCGGTGGTTATGACAAGAAGGACGTCAGGACGATGGCCGAAGAACGCGAACTCGCCACCGCTCGGAAAAAAGACAGTACGGGCATCTGCTTCATCGGTGAGCGCGATTTTAAATCCTTCCTCAAGCAGTATTTGCCCGCCCAGCCCGGAGAGATGCGCACGCCCGAAGGCGTCTATAAAGGCCGCCACGAAGGGTTGATGTATTATACGCTCGGCCAGCGCCAGGGGCTGGGCATCGGCGGTGCCGGCGAGCCGTGGTTCGTCGTTGATAAAGACCTCGATGAGAATACACTGATCGTCGCCCAGGGGAGCGACCATCCCGCCCTGATGTCGGCCGGGCTTTACGGTTCCGGCTTGAATTGGCTCCGTTCTTCCCTCCCTGAGCGCCCGGTCACCTGCACGGCGAAATTCAGATACCGGCAAGCGGATCAGAAGGTTACCCTCCATGTTGACGATAAAGACCATTTCTACGTGGCCTTTGCCAAGCCGCAGCGAGCGGTAACCCCAGGCCAGGCCGTCGTCTTTTATGACGGCGATGTCTGCCTGGGTGGGGGAACGATTGAAGCAACCGTGGCCCGTGAAGAACTGGTTTCGGGAAGTGGTTAAGGTGAGTGCGTACGAAAAAGGCACGGACGCAATGCGAGAAGGTAGATACGAAGAAGCGATCGCGTATTTTCGCGAAGCGCTGACCTCCGATCCGGACAACCCGTTGGTATACACGAATATTGGCAGTCTGCTTGCCCGTTCGGGGGAATATGAGCAAGCGCTGGAGAGTTACAGACGAGCGATCCAACTCGATGAAGGGCAGGCAGCTGCCTACTACGGGGCCGGAAATATCTCCTACAATATTGAAAAATTCCAGGAAGCCCTGCAGTTTTACCGGCAAGCCGAAGCGCTCGGCATGGACGATCAAAGCCTGCACCTGATGATGGGGATGTGCGAATATCAACTCGGCAACCATCCGTACGCGCTCGCACGCTTGCAACGAGCGGTCGAGTTGGACACGGACGATGATGAAGCCCGTTTTTATTTTGCCTTAACATTGGCGAAGCTGGAGCTCGTGGATGAGGCGATCGATGCGTTTGAGGTGATCGTTCAAAACGATGAACAGCATGCGGATGCGCATTATAACCTCGGTATTGCCTATCACGCCAGGGAAGAAAACGACAAGGCGCTGGCTCATTTTGAACGGGCGCTCGCGGCGCAGCCCGATCATTATCTGGCGGCACACGGGAAGAAGCGTGTCCTTAAAGCCCTGGAGTGACCGAAGAGGAGGCAAAGCATGAATGACGAATGGAAGGCGTCGCTGTCCTGGATCTCCGGGACGGTGAGTCATATCATTTTTCGTAACGACAATAATGGTTATACGGTCCTGAACATTCACATCGATGAAGCCAAGCCGGCCATTGCTGTCTCCTCGATCGCTATCGTCGGTCATTTCCCCGCGCCGCCTGAAGGGGAGATGCTGACGTTTTTCGGTCATTACCACGAGCACCCGCGTTACGGGCAGCAGTTCAACATGGAACTTTACGAACCGTACGTGCCGCAAGGCAGCCCGGCATTGATTCAATACTTATCGAGCCAACGGTTCCCCGGCATCGGCGAGAAAACAGCCACTCGTGTCGTCGAAGCCCTCGGGGAAGCGGCTATTGAAAAAATCATCAACGATCCCACCTGTCTATACGACCTCTCCGAACTTAAACGCGAACAAGCAGACATCCTCACCACACGCCTTATGGAAGAGCAAGAGCTTGCCGGTGTCATGAGCCGCTTGATCGGCTATGGATTCGGTACTGAATTGGCCACCAAAATTATTCAGAAATACGAAGGGGAGACGTTGACAGTCGTGGAGGATGACCCCTATCAACTCGTTCAGGATATCGAAGGCATTGGCTTTCAAAAGGCCGATACCCTCGGTGAGCAGCTAGGCATTGCTTCGACATCTCGCAAGCGCGTGAAGGCAGGGTTACTTTTTACACTGACCCAGATCTCGCAGACGGTCGGGCATGTGTATTTGCCGGAAAACATATGGGTCGAGGAGACATTGGGCGTCCTGAATTATCGTGACCGGACGGTCAATACTGATATGTTGTTGGACAGTATCGTAGAACTTGCCGAAGAAGGCACGGTCGTCGTTCACGACGATCGGGGCTACATGTTGTCGCTGTATTTCGCGGAAAAAGGGCTGGCGACGAACATGAAGCGTCTTCTAGGCAGGGAAGACCAGGAAACGTTTTCCCAGGATCTTTTTTTGAAAACATTGGGCGAATTGGAAGACGATTTCAAAATCACCTACGCCGAGCGTCAGAAAGAAGCCGTCGAGCTTGCGCTTAAATCGCCGCTCATGATTTTAACCGGGGGCCCGGGCACAGGGAAAACGACGGTTATTCGCGCAATCGTGGAGATGTTCAAACGGACGCGCGGCTGGGATCAGCGCAAAGAAAAAAAGCTCCCGGTCCTGCTCGCCGCGCCAACGGGCAGGGCGGCGAAACGGATGGCCGAGACGACCGGGCTACGCGCGTATACGATTCATAAATGGCTCGGCTGGCGCGGGGAAGGCGAAGAATTTCTCGAACACGATGAAGACAATCCTCTGGAAGGGGAACTCTTGATTATCGATGAAGCGTCGATGGTTGACATCTGGCTGGCAAATCAATTGTTTAAAGCCATTCCCGACGGGATGCAAGTCGTCATCGTCGGCGATGAAGACCAACTGCCATCGGTAGGCCCCGGCCAGGTGCTGGGGGATGTGCTGCGGTCAGAGACGATTCCGGCCATCTCATTATCGCTCGTTTACCGGCAGGCGGAGGGCTCTTCCATTATTGACCTGGCCCATGAGCTCAAGGAAGGACGGCTGTCTGCCGACTTTACCGAAGCACAACCGGATCGGTCTTTTATACCTTGCCAAGGAGCGGATATGCCAGATGTCGTCCTCCGGGTGTGCGAAAAAGCGTTGGAAAAGAATTATTCTGCCCGCGAGCTTCAGGTCCTCGTCCCGATGTATAAAGGCAGCGCCGGCATTCATCGCTTAAACGAACGGTTACAGGCACTTTTCAACCCTCCGCAGCAAGGAAAACGTTCCGTGAAATATGGTGACGTTGAATTCCGTCATGGCGATATCGTTTTACAACTCGTCAATAATCCCGAAGACAACGTTTTTAACGGCGACAGGGGAGAAATCGTCGCGATTCAGAGGCAGAAAGAAACGGAAGATGGCAAAGAAAAGCTCGTCGTCAGTTTTGACGGTAAGGAAGTCGAATATGAAAAACAGGCGTTAAAACAAATCACCCTCGCTTACTGTTCCTCCATACATAAAGCCCAGGGCAGTGAATTTCCCATCGTTATCGTCCCGTTGTCGATGTCTTACCGCCGCATGTTAAAAAGAAATTTGCTTTACACAGCGATTACAAGGGCTCGTGATTCTTTAATCATGGTCGGCGAACGCCGCGCCTTTGAAATGGCTGCCCAAAATAACGACCAGAATAGCCGTTATTCTCATTTGCATCTGCGTTTAGCAGGAGAGGAAGTAAGTTCCAATCATGAAAGCCCCGCAGAAGGACAATACTAACAATCCTGACTCTTTTACGTATAGCATGGGGATGATTCGGCCATTCTTGTGAAAAAGAAGTTTTTCACAGGAGGGATGATATGGTTCACTGTCCAAACTGTCAATTTAAGGATTTAGGGAAAATTGGCAGTAACCAATATTACTGTTGGCGTTGCTATATCGAAGTGATCGTACAGGGTGAAGAGCTGTCTGTTTTTCAGGTTGAAGAAGACGGATCGCTGAGCTCTCTGGATGATCTCTTTAGCAGCGAGGAACGTCAGTTGCATACGGATCCTCAGCTCATGCAAAAAGCGTCAGGACGGTAAATACGTATGAACGGAGGGTCGCTCATGAATAATAAAGCCGCCTCTTCACTGCTGATCGCAGGGATTGGCTCTGTCGGCACAGCCATTTATATGATGACCACTCAACGCTCAAATGCCAACTTGATGTCCAGACTTAAGAAAAACAAGTACTACAAGTCTTTTCGAAAAGCTTACCGGCGTGCCTTCTAGAGCAAAAATCGCCCGTTGTCATGAGACGGGCGATTTTTGTGTTTCAGGGATGGGCGTAATCATCCCCCAAAGGCTAGATCAGGTGCCCCGAAAGGTACGGGAAGTCCGAAATCATCCCCCGGGGGTTAGATAGGGGACCTCGAAAGGTATGGAAAGCCGGAAATCATACCCCAAAGGCTAGATCAGGTGCCCCGAAAGGTACGGGAAGTCTGAAATCATCCCCCAAAAGCTAGATCGGGCGCCCCGAAAGGTACGGGAAGTCCGAAATCATCCCCCAAAAGTTAGATCGGGTGCCCCGAGAGGTACGGGAAGTCTGAAATCATCCCCCAAAAGTTAGAACGGGTGCCCCGAGAGGTATGGAAAGCCGGAAATCATACCTCAGGAGTTATATAGGGCACCCCGAGAGGTATAAAAATCCCGAAATCATACCCCGGGTTTGGATAACTCCACCTGATTCGTAAATGCTAATAGAAATATGCACCTGGAGGTAAGCATGGATTCACGGAAATGGTTGCTTCGGTCTCTGTTTGTACTCATTCTATTGGCCTGCGTATACTTTCTTTATTTACTTACACCTGTCTGGAAACCGGTGTTAATCAGCATGGGAAAAATCATCCTTCCTTTTTTGCTTGCCGGTTTATTTGCGTACTTGTTGCACCCGGTCATCAAATTTTTGCAGCGATATGGCTTTCCACGCTGGGCCTCTGTCCTGCTTATTTATCTCGTCGTTTTTGGCGGAGGCATCTGGTTATTGATCGAAATGGCTCCCGTGTTGGTACGTCAATATAGCGAGTTTGTCAACGAGTTGCCGGGATGGATTCAAGCCTTCGAATCCGGATGGTCGTCCATTCACCGCCAGATCGATACATTGCCTCCCATCATTCACGATCAGGTGGAAGAGGGCGTCGTACAATTGGAGGCCAACGGGGAAGATATGGTGGAAAGGGTGATGGAACAATGGCCCGCGATCGTAGAAGGGGTTGTCATGCTTTTTTTGCTCCCCTTTTTAATCTTTTATTTGTTGAAGGACTTGTATGCCTTTGAAAAAGCGGCCACCTATATCATCCCGGAGCGATGGCAGGAAAATGGAAAAAAATTTGTACAGGCCGTCGATCACGCGCTCGGTTTTTACATTCGGGGACAGATTGTCGTCTCCCTTTGTGTAGGGGCGCTTTCGATTGTCGCGTTGTGGATCGTTCAGCTGCCTTATCCTTTGATCCTCGGGATCTTCATGGGAATGACGGACTTGATCCCTTATGTCGGGCCCTATATCGGCGCGGTTCCCGCTGTCATCGTCGCGCTCGGGGTTTCCTGGCAAACGGTTTTATTTACGATCATCGCGATTACCATTGTCCAACAATTGGAAAGCAATGTTCTCTCGCCCTATATCATGGGAAAAAGCGCCCACCTTCACCCACTGTTGATTTTACTGGCGTTACTGATCGGCTATGAATTCGCGGGTTTTATCGGCTTACTCATCGCCGTGCCGCTGTTTGTCATTATCGGGGAAGTCGTACGGGTTTTCCGTAAAAAAGAAGAAAATGAGGAAGCGTATTAACCTCCTCATTTTCCCGCTTGATTAGTCTTCACGAACATATTTTTGCTGTTCCTCATCATAAGTCGCGTTATCGACGAAATCGAATTCTTCCAGAATATGATCGGCCGGTCGTTGATTGAGCAAGCTCACGATGATAATCGCCAGGCTGCCGAGCACAAATCCGGGGAGGATTTCATAAAGATCGAACAAGCCGCCTTCAAAGAAATTCCATATGATAACAGTGAGCCCTCCGGTGGCAATGCCGGCAACAGCTCCCCAAGCGGTCATGCGGCGCCAGAAGACGCTGAATAACATCACCGGCCCAAAGGCGGCGCCAAAGCCTGCCCAGGCATATTCCACCAACTCCAGCACCGTGCTCTCCGGATCGTACGCCAAAAAGGTGGCAATGAGCGCAATCACGATGACACCGACACGGCCGACCCAGACGAGTTCATTGGCAGTAGCGTTCGGTTTAAGGAACCCTCTATAAAAATCCTCGGTAAGCGCGCTTGATGACACGAGCAGCTGTGAATCGATCGTGCTCATAATCGCCGCCAATATGGCAGCGAGTAAAATCCCGGCGACCCAGGGGTTAAAAAGCACTTGTGTGAACAGGATATACACCGTTTCTTCATCCGCCAACGGCGAGCCCGCGCCAACCCCTTCAAAGTAAGCGATGCCAATGAATCCTACAAAAACGGCACCAAGGAGGCCAAACGTCATCCATGTCATACCGATAAAACGGGCCGCGGGGATGTCATTTTCGGAACGTATGGCCATAAAGCGGGTAATGATGTGCGGTTGGCCAAAGTAACCAAGCCCCCAGGCGAGCAGGGAAATGATCGCGATCGCCGATGTCCCCGCGAAAGCATCCAGATAAACAGGATCAACGTCGGCAATACCGGAAACCGTACTGTCCCAACCGCCCATTTCGATCACGGCAACAATCGGAACAATGATAAGACCCAGAAACATCAGAATACCCTGTATAAAGTCGGTGAAACTGACCGCGAGAAAACCGCCTAAAAACGTGTAGGAGATAACGACGATCGCACCGACCCACAAGGCGGTTTGATACTCCCAGCCAAAGGTACTGGCGAAAAGCGTCGCTCCGCCGACCAGCCCCGAAGAGGTATAAAATGTAAAGAACAACAGAATAAAAAAAGCAGACACAATACGCAACGTCTTCGTTTGCACGATCTTTGTTTCATCACGAAAACGTTTATCCAGAAAGTCGGGCAGTGTAATCGCATTACGGGCGATTTCTGTGTAGCGGCGCAGCCGTTTGGCAAGAAACTGCCAGTTTAGGTAAGCACCGATCGTGAGCCCTATCGGCAGCCACATTTCACTCATCCCCGACAAGTAGACGGCACCGGGAAGTCCGAGGATCATGAAAGCACTCATGTCGGAGGCGCCCGCACTTAAAGCGGCTACGCCACTGCTTAATCTTCTGCCCCCCAGGACATAGTCAGACAAATTCGTGGTCGTACGGTAAAAGATAATCCCGATGATGAGCATACCGACGATGTAGATGATAAAGGTTATTAACGTAGGAATATCAAGATCCATTTATGCCCCTCCTTGCTCTCAACAAACTAATCAAAGACAGAACGACCGTAGCTAACATCGGAACGAGTAACCAGAACCAGGTGGCAAACGACATTATATCCCTCCCTATGTGGAATGAGCCATTCCCTTGATTAATAAAGCCAGTGTCGACATATCTCCGACTAAAAACGTTTCTTTTACATTGGCCGGCCGAGTTTCTCCGTAACGGTTCACCCAGCAGGATTTAATGTTTAATTCAGTGGCCGGAACGACATCGTATTTGAAACCGAACCCGACGTGGAGAAGCTCTGATCGTTCGATACCCAAGCGCTCAAGCGCCAAGTGAAACCCTTGATGATTGGCCTTATAAACACCGGCTTGTTCAGCCGTAATGATCTCATCAAAATCAACCCCCAGATGTGTGACGGTTTCATTAATGATGGCATCGTCCGTATTCGTGATCAGAGCGATTTTGGTGAGTTTTTTTAGTTCCAGCAAAGCTTCTTTGGCATCCGGGAAAGGTTCCCAGCTCCCCATGGATTCAGAGAAAGCGATGCAGTCATCCGTGCTAAAAGGATAGCCAAATTCGCGGAACGCCATCGCCATCGTATGCTTCAGAACTTCCTTGTAAGGACGATAGTGATCCTGGATATAGGTAAACTGAATGTTTTCCCAATGTCTCTGGAGAGCGACGACATCAGCATTATTTATGTCATATTGAGCCAAAATATTCCTAAAATAATTTTGCACGGCCCGATCCCAGTCAATGATCGTGCCGTAACAGTCGAAAGTGATGGCTTTTGGTGCGGTCATCATATCCCTCCTGAATTATTTTGAAAACATTCCTCGCAAAGCAAACGTGACGTTTTGCGGCCGTTCCGCCAATCGGCGCATGAAATACCCGTACCAATCGTGGCCAAATGGGACGTACGTGCGAAAGCGATACCCCTCATCGACGAGCGTCTGCTGTAAATCATCGCGGAAACCGTAAAGCATTTGAAATTCAAACATCTCTCTCGGGATATGATTTTTTTCTGTAAACGCTTTAATTTCAGCGATGATTTTGTGGTCATGAGTGCCGATGGCTGTGTAGCTTTCATTGCGTAAATGTGTTTGTACCATTTTTACAAAGTTTTCGTCAATGTCTGTTTTGTCTTGATAAGCGACGGTTGGCGATTCTTTATACGCCCCTTTGACGATGCGCAGCGGGATGCCCGCCAACTGTTCGGTATCCGCGATGCCCCGGTGGAGATAGGATTGTAAAACGGTGCCGACGTTGTCGTATGTTTTCCGCAACGCGCGTAAAAATTCCAATGTCTGGTCATAACGGGCGTAATTTTCCATATCGATGTTAATCGTATTGCCATAGTTGGCGGCGTGCTCGCAAAGTGTAGAGATCTGTTGCCAGCAAAGCGCTTCGTCTACATCGAGCCCGAGTTTGGTGAGTTTAACGGACAGGGTGCAATGGACGCCATGCTCATGGAGAACATCAAGCGTGTGCAGGCTTTCCTGCAGGGCCTCGCGCGCTTCCTGTTCGTCACTGACAAACTCGCCAAGATGATCAAGGGTGACCATGCGGCCACTGTCATTTAAATCCTTGATTTTCTCAATCGCGCTCTCGACGGTCAAACCGGCCACGACTTTCGACGCTCCGAGTTTCAATCCCCATCGCCTCGCCCCTTTATTCAGGACTTTATTGTTTGATAACGAACTAAAGAAGTTGCGGGAAATTTTTTGAATCATGGTGATCCCTCACTATATTTTTCAAATAAGGGCCCCGTCACTGGGACAGAGCCATATAAAATTAAAACTGGTCGCAAACCGTTTTCGGATCCATGAAGTGCAGGATATAGCCGGGTCCTCCGGCTTTCGAGTCGGTGCCGGACAATTTAAAACCGCCGAAGGGTTGATAGCCAACGATTGCTGCCGTACAGCCGCGGTTGAAGTAGAGATTGCCGACATGGAACTCGCGCCGGGCTTTCTCGAGGTTCGCGCGGTTGTTGGAAATGACCGAACCGGTCAACCCATAATCGGTGTTGTTGGCAATATCGATAAGTTCCTGAAAGTCTTTCGCTTTCGCGAAAGCCAAGACTGGTCCGAAGATTTCTTCCTGCATGATGCGCGCGTGTGGATCCGCGTCTGCAAAAATCGTCGGCTGGATGAAGTAGCCTTCGTCGTTATTTCCCGTTCCGCCGGTGACGAGGCGTGCTTCCTGTTTGCCGATGTCAATGTAATCGAGTATTTTTTCATAAGCGGCTTGTTCGCTCACGGGACCCATGTACGTTTCTGCGCTTTCCGGGTCGCCGACGGTCAGTTCTTCGGTTATTTTCGTCACTCTGTCGAGAACGTCATCGTAGACGTCTTCGTGAACGACGACACGCGAGCAGGCGGAGCATTTTTGACCGCTGAAACCGTACGCCGATTGCACGATCGCATCGGCAGCGAGGTCGAGATCGGCATCATCGTCGACGATAATCGTATCTTTGCCGCCCATTTCAATCGCTGTCTTTTTCAGGAAGTTTTGCCCCGGCTGCACTTTGGCCGCTTTCTCGTAAATGCCGATGCCGACGTCTTTGGAGCCGGTGAAATTGATGAAGCGCGTTTTCGGATGTTCGACGAGATAATCGCCGATTTCACCGCCGCTTCCCGGGATATAGTTGACGACACCTGCGGGCATGCCGGCCTCTTCGAGCACTTCCATGAATTTATACGCGATCACCGGGGTGAGGCTGGCAGGTTTGAGCAAGATCGTATTGCCGGCTACCATCGGGCCAACGGTTGTCCCCGCCATAATCGCGAACGGCAGATTCCATGGGGAAACGGTGAGCCCGACGCCGAGGGGCTGATACGTATACTGGTTGTGTTCAAACCAGCGGCTGTTCACCGGTTCGCCGTCTTTGAGTTCCACCATTTGCCGCGCGTAGTATTCCAGGAAGTCAATCGCTTCGGCGGAGTCGGCGTCTGCTTCTTTTCTGGTTTTGCCGATTTCATAAGTCATCCAGGCGGAGAATTCGTGCTTGCGGCGGCGGGCAATCGCGGCCGCCCGGAACAGGACATTCGCCCGTGCTTCCGGATCCCAATTGCTCCAATCCTGGAAGGCGGCTTGTGCTTTTTCCATCGCTTCTTCGGCGTGGCTTTGCGAGGCTTTGGAAATCGTCCCGACCACTTGCGACTTATGGGCAGGGTTCACGGACGTTATTTTTTTCTCCGTCGTTACCCGTTCGCCGCCGATGATGAGCGGATATTCCTTGCCGAGTTCGCTTTTGACAAGTTTGAGCGCAGCTTCATACTCGGCATGATTGCTGGTTTCTTTTAAATCCGTAAATGGTTCGTGGGTGTATGAAACGACCATTGCGATCACTCCTTAAAATAATGTGCACACTAAAATCATGCAATTTATGTGCCAAAATAAAAAGGCGTTTGTGATCGGGGTGAGTAGGCGAAAACTGCAAAATAATTTTCATTTCCGCAAAATTATTTGCGATTATATTTGTCCAGTTTGTACTGTAAGTTTTGCCGACTAATGCCGAGCAACTGCGCCGCTTGAGTCACATTGCCCCTACTCGCGTCCATCGCTTCAGCGACCAGGTTTTGTTCGATGTGGGCAAGACGCTCGGGTAAGGATTCTTTCTGTTGCAATGGTTTAGAGCCTTCAGCATGAGGGCGGTGTGGCTGCTCGCGGATGTGGCGCGGCAAATGCTGAATATCGAAAACGGTTTCATCGCTTAAAAAATTCATCGCCCCCTCGATGATGTGTTCCAGCTCACGCACGTTGCCCGGCCAATGATAGGCTTGCAGCACAGTAAGGGTCTCATCGGAAAATTTCTGTACTTTTAAATGAAAGCGGTTATTGTATTTTCGTAAAAAAAAGCGTGCGAGCTTTGTTGCATCATCGCCGCGTTCCCGCAGCGGGGGAATAAACAGGCTGACGACGCTTAAGCGGTAATAAAGGTCTTTTCGCAAGCGTTCGGCAGCAATCGCCTCCAGCGGGTCTTCGTTTAACGTCGCCAGCAGACGAACGTCAAAGGGGCGTTCTTTCGCCTCACCGATGCGTGTCACTTTCTTTTCCTGCAGGACGCGCAAAAGCTTAGGCTGCAAATGGAGCGGCAGAGCGTTCACCTCGTCCAGAAGCAATGTACCTCCGTCGGCTTGTTCAAATAAGCCGGGGCGATCAATCGCACCTGTAAACGCGCCTTTGGCCGTTCCGAACAGAATCCCTTCCACAAGACTTTCCGGGAGGGCGGCGCAGTTTTGGGTGACGAATGCTTTTCCTTCGCGTTCTCCCCGATTATGAATACTTTGCGCGAACAGTTCCTTGCCGGTACCGGTTTCACCGATAATCAGGACAGGAGAGGCCGTGCGAGAGGAACGTCGCGCCTGCTCGACCACCTCCATAAAGTTGGGGGATTCCCCGAGTAAATCCGCGAATTGAAAACGCGTCCCTTCTTCGTTCGTGCGTTTGTCGCGCAGAATTTGTTCCATTTGACTGACATCCTTGGCGATTTCAACGGCGGCAATCACTTTGTCATTGTCCATTAATGGATAAACGTGGTTGATCGTCGTGATGACCTCACCTTTGGCATTAAAATACGTCTGTCTCTTGTTTTCAACGACACGCGCGTATTTTAAGGCCTGTATGAGCCGGCTTTCTTTTTCATTTTGAAACTGAAAGACGTCCATAAATGGACGATCGGTAAAATCGGAAAAAGTCATCGATTCGATCGCGCGCATTTTTTCGTTATAAATGAGCGGCTTCCTTTCCTGGTCGATGACTCGTATGCCGAGGTCGAGTTTGTCGAACAATTGCTCATAAATGGACTTAGCCAACGTATTCGCCTCCCTTCTAAGCTCAGGATAGCAAAAAATTTTGCAGATTTACAGGCCGATATCTGCAATAAAAGCCTGCAGCCGTTCCTGAAATGCCACCGTCGTTACCGTATGCGCCTCGGTATGCCCGGCGTCCGGAACAATCCATAATTCCGGTTTGCCCCCGGCGGCCTCGTAAAGTTCATAGGCCATGTCCGTGGGAACGAGCTCATCTTCACTGCCATGGATGAGAAATAAAGGGAGCGTGTTATCTTTTATTTGCTCAATCGTCGAAGCTTCCGTAAACGTATATCCGGCCCGAATATTGGTGACGAGACTGGTGATATTCAGAAGCGGAAAAGCAGGCAGGCCGTATAAATGCTGTAGTTGATGCGTCAGTTCCTCTTCCACAGTCGTGTAGGCACTGTCAGCCACGATGCCCCGGACTTCGTGGGGGAGATCTTCCCCGCTCGCCATCAATACAGTGGCGGCTCCCATCGATTCTCCGTGCAGGAGTATATTTTCGGCATCATGCTCGTCGATGAGCATATCGATCCAATCCAGATAGTCGAAGCGGTCATGCCACCCAAAACCGATATAATCCCCTTCACTTTCTCCGTGACCGCGTGCATCCGGTTTTAAGACATCAAACCCCTGGTCGTGATAAAATTCCACGTATTCATCCATATTTTCTTTTTGACTGCGGTAACCATGGGCGAGGATGACGGCATTGCCATCGGAATCTCCGTTAGGCATGTAACTTGCGGCCAGCTGCAGATCATCGTAGCTGGTGAGCTCTACCTCGATTTGTTCCTGCTCGTCATACCAGTCTTGTGCCTCTTCCATTAAGCGCTCATCTTCCGGATCAGCCAGCGCCTCCGCGTCTGTATCTTCACTATGTAGGTCAACAGCGACACCCCGCTGCACACTTTCCCGATAAAAATAGTTGCTCGCCCATATTAGGGCAATGATCATAATCACGGTAAAAATACCGGCAAAAAGGAATATTTTCTTTTTCATTTTTCGGTCACTCCTAACGATGCACGCCTGGATCCATTATATCGCGTCGGGAGCGGTAAGGGATATATGTGAGACTTAGCTGATAAATTCGGGAGATCGCTGATAAATTGACGCGTTCGCTGATACTGGTTAGGCGATGGCGTCATCCGCGGAAAGTGAAGCCATAATCCGTCTAATTCTAGCATCCAATGACATCACCAAAGGAAATAGCATCTATAGTAAGGGTATCCATGACTAATTATTCGGACTTTGACGAAAACGAAACTGCGGTTTTAACCTCACCCTTGACATCACAGCCCAAATTCGATATAAAAGAAGAAATCAAAGAGACGATCATACGATGATGGAACGAGTAGATCCGGCCCAGTTTTACAGAAAAGGATCCCGCGGCTGAGAGGGTCCGAACATGGATGGATTGAACGCTATTCCGGAGTGCAGCTAAACCCTGCCGTACCGCCGCGTTAAGGCTATGAAGCGAGCCATTGGCCAGGCTAATGGTTAACAAGGGTGGTACCGCGAGCAAGCAACCTCGTCCCTTTCCGGGGGCGGGGTTTTTCATGCTTTCATGCTAATAAAGGAGGACCAGTGATGAATCGATTAACATCAGCTGACGTGCGCCAGCTTTTTCTCGATTTTTTTCAGGAAAAAGGCCATGACATTGAGCCGAGCGCGTCCCTCGTCCCCCATGAGGATCCTTCACTGCTATGGATCAACAGCGGGGTGGCGACGCTCAAAAAATATTTTGATGGACGCGTCGTGCCGGAAAATCCGCGCATCGTTAACGCGCAAAAGGCGATTCGCACCAATGATATTGAAAATGTCGGCAAAACCGCCCGGCACCATACGTTTTTTGAAATGCTCGGCAACTTCTCGATCGGGGATTATTTTAAAGAAGGCGCGATCGAGCTGGCGTGGGAATTTCTCACGGATGAACGCTGGCTCGGCTTCGAGCCGGAGCGCTTGTCCGCTACCGTCCACCCCGAGGATGATGAAGCGTATTCGCTTTGGAAAGATCATATCGGTTTGCCGACGGAGCGGATTATTCGCCTGGAAGAAAATTTCTGGGACATCGGCGAAGGACCGAGCGGACCGAACGCGGAAATTTTTTATGATCGCGGGCCAAAATACGGGGATGATCCGAATGATCCCGAGCTCTATCCGGGCGGGGAGAACGATCGCTATCTGGAGATTTGGAATCTCGTATTTTCCCAGTTTAATCATAACCCCGATGGCACCTACACCCCACTGCCGACACAAAACATCGATACCGGCCTGGGGCTAGAGCGTTTGGTATCGGTCATTCAGGACACACCGACAAACTTCGAAACGGACTTGTTTTTGCCGATCATTAAGGAGACGGAAAACTTAACATCAGCCGCGTACGGGGAAGCTGATCTATACGACACGGCATTTAAAGTCATCGCCGACCATGCCCGCACGGTTGCTTTCACCATCGCTGACGGCGCACTACCCTCGAATGAAGGGCGAGGCTACGTGCAGCGGCGCTTGTTGCGGCGCGCGGTTCGCTACGCCCATTCCCTCGACATTGAGGGCGCGTTTATGTATCGCCTCGTGCCGACGATTGCCGACATTATGGAACCATACTACCCGAATGTGAAGGAAAAAGAAGCGTTCGTACAAAAGGTGATCCGCAATGAAGAAGAGCGTTTTCACGAAACGTTAAGCGATGGCCTCGCGATTTTAAATGACCTGATCAAAACGGCGGACCAATCCGGAAAAACACAAATCGACGGGGACGACGTGTTTCGCCTCTACGATACGTACGGCTTTCCTGTCGATTTGACGGAAGAATATGTCGTGGATGCCGGCATGTCCGTTGATCTCGCCGGCTTTGAGCAGGCGATGGAAAAGCAGCGGGAACGGGCACGCGCCGCGCGCAAAGAAGGCGATTCCATGCAAACCCAAAATGAGACCCTTCGCTCGTTGCACGCCGCGAGCACGTTCGTCGGCTATGAGCAGACGGAAACGGAGACGACCGTGCAGTCGATGGTGCAAGAGGATACGAGCGCGGAAGAAGCGCGCGCCGGCGAAGAAGCGCTTGTGATTCTAAAAGAAACCCCGTTTTACGCAGAAAGTGGAGGGCAAATCGCGGATCGAGGTTTACTTTACGCCGACGCCCTCAAAGCGGAAGTCACCGACGTCCAACAGGCACCCAACGGCCAGCCCTTACACAAGGTAGTCGTTCTCGACGGGACGTTAACGAACGGCCAAACGCTCACAGCGAGCATTAACGAGCAAGACCGCGCCGCGATCGCCAAAAATCACACGGCAACGCATTTGCTCCATCAAGCGTTGAAAGACGTGCTCGGCGATCATGTCAACCAGGCAGGCTCATATGTCGGCCCCGATCGCCTGCGCTTTGACTTTTCCCATTTTGGACAAGTCACGAGCGAAGAAATGCGCGAGATTGAGGCGATCATCAATGAAAAAGTAGCCGCAGCCACAAACGTGTACGCGGAAGAAACCACCCTTGAAGACGCCAAAGCAAAGGGAGCGATGGCGCTGTTCGGAGAAAAATATGGCGCCCGTGTGCGTGTC
This sequence comes from Natribacillus halophilus, assembly GCF_900100185.1. Lineage (GTDB taxonomy): Bacteria > Bacillota > Bacilli > Bacillales > Marinococcaceae > Natribacillus > Natribacillus halophilus. Next base: position 112,907 of record NZ_FNEN01000007.1, read on the forward strand.
GTCCATATCGGTGATTTCAGCATTGAGCTATGCGGAGGGACGCATGTGAACAACAGTTCCGAAGTCGGCGTCTGTAAAATCGTCTCCGAAGCAGGCATCGGCGCAGGCATCCGCAGAATCGAAGCCGTGACCGGCCAGGGTGCGTATCAGTTTTTGAATGAAAAACTGCAATTGCTGGAACAAGTGCAAGCGCAGGTAAAAGCCAAATCGACCGAAGATGTTCCGCGCAGAGTCGAGCAGCTGCAGCAAACGCTTCGGGAAACAGAAAGGGAAAATGAATCACTCTCCGCTAAATTGGGAAATATGGAAGCTATGCAGTTGCTCGATGACGTCCGTCATATAAATGGCGTTCCCGTTTTGGCCGGGCAGCTGGATAACAGTGATATGGATAAGCTCAGGACGACCGCGGACCAATTAAAGCAAAAGCTTCCCACCGGAATCATCGTCCTCGGCACCGCCAAAGACGGCAAAGTCAACCTCGTGGCCACGGTGAGCAAAGATTTGGTTTCCGACGGCTACAAGGCCGGTGACATTGTGAAAGAAGTCGCTGCCATTTGCGATGGCGGCGGGGGCGGTCGCCCCGACATGGCCCAGGCGGGAGGCAAAAGCCCGGAAAAACTCCCGGAAGCGCTGGCAACGGTTGATGAAATTGTCGCCTCCATTTCATAATTTCCCCATATCGTGTACAATAGGAGCAAATCAGGTACGAATGTGCTTAGCGAGGTGAACAAGCTATGAGCTCTAAAGACAACACGGTGAAATTTAATGTACCGGAAGAACCACCTGAAGGAGACGTCAAAGAGGTACTGATTAACGTTCATCACGCCCTTGAAGAGAAAGGGTACAACCCCATTAACCAAATCGTCGGCTATTTATTGTCGGGAGATCCGGCTTACATTCCGCGGCATAATGATGCGCGCACCTTGATTCGTCGCCTTGAAAGAGACGAGCTTATCGAGGAACTTGTGCGCACGTATTTACAGAAAACGAGGAGCTGACATGAAGATACTCGGGCTTGATGTAGGAGACAAACGCATCGGAGTCGCGATCAGCGACGCCTTGGGACTGACGGCGCAAGGCCTTGAAACCGTCATGGTAAAAGGGCAGGAAGCCACGGTGGCCATGATTTTACAAATCGTTCATGATCAAGACGTCGAAAAAATCGTCGTAGGTTTGCCGAAAAATATGAACGGAACCCTCGGGCCGCGTGCCGAAATCACCCAAACGTTTGCGGCAGCCCTTGAAGAAGGTACCGATGTTCCTGTACAGTTTTGGGATGAACGATTAACGACCAAAGCTGCAGAGAGAACGTTAATTTCCGGAGATGTGAGTCGAAAAAAGCGCAAACAAGTCGTCGATAAGCTCGCAGCGGTGTTGATTTTGCAAGGGTATCTTGATCATGCTCACTCGACAAAATGAGGTGAAAAAATGGCGGAAGAAGAAGAAAACGAACGTGTGATTATTCCTGATGAAGATGGAAATGACCATGTCTTCGAGGTCCTGTTCACATTTAACATTGATGAAACCGAGCGCTCCTATATGGTCGTGACGCCGGTCGTCAATGAGGATGAGGACCGCGAGGACGAAGAGGTTGAAATTTTTGCTTTCCAGTATGAAGAGACAAATGAAGACCCTTCCGGATTTTCCCTGTATCCGATCGAATCCGATGAAGAATGGGAAATGGTCGAGGAAATGATCGCTACGATGTTGGATGATGACGAAACGCTCTACGTTGACGAAGATAACCGCGAAGGTTAATTCTCTGACGGGCAGCAACCTGGACCGTGGCCTCCCGCGGCCCGGGTCTTCTTATGATATCTGAAAAGACCTTCTGGGAGAGGGAGGGTTTGATTGAGCGAGAAACAGGAAATGAATCAACCAAAGAAAAATCAGGCCCGGGATGCGCGGAAAGTACGTCGGATTGTCTTATGGATCGTGCTTGCATTCATCGTGCTTGTACTCATCGGTCTGCTCACCGGTTATTTTTACGTGCGCGCGGCTATGGCGCCAATGGATGAGACTGATGATACACCTGTTGAGGTCGAAATCCCATCCGGTGCAACGGTCGGAGGCATTGGGGAGATTTTGGAAGAAGAACATCTGATTGTTAATGGCACATTTTTCCGCTATTATGCTCGTTTTCAAAATGCGACACAATTCCAGGCCGGCATCTATGAACTGGACCAAACGATGAATCTTGATGAAATCCTGGAAACGCTGCAAGAAGGCCCTGATCGAGAAGCTTATTCCGTATCGTTTACGATTCCGGAAGGCTTGTGGATCGAAGATATTGCCGAGACGATCGCGCAGGAGACGGATCATGATGAGGATGATGTGATGAATCTCCTCGAAAGCGAAGACTATGCTGAAGACTTGGTGGACGAGTACGACTTTTTAACGGAAGATATTTTACATGATGATATACGCTATCCGTTGGAAGGATATCTCTTCCCGGCCATGTATGAATTTGTTGAAGAAGACACATCCCTTGAAGTCATCGTGGATTCGATGCTGCAACGGACGTCGGAAGTCTATGATCAGGTCGTGGAAGAAACGGGCAGTGAAAACGATCTGGATCCCCACGACGTCCTGACGTTGGCTTCCATTGTGGAACGGGAAGCGCAAACCGCAGAAGATCGCAGGCTGATCGCGGGTGTGCTCTTCAACCGACTTGAAGACGACATGCAATTGGAAGTGGATCCCACGGTTGCCTACGCGCAGGGCGAACATTTATATATGACATCCCTTGAAGATATCGACATCGATCATCCGTTTAATACGTACCAAAACAGCGGGCTTCCCCCCGGCCCGATCGCGAGTCCCGGTGAAGACGCGATAAGAGCCATTTTCGAGCCGGAAGAGACTGAATATCTCTTTTTCTATGCCCGTGTAACCGGAGAAGTCATCTATTCCGAAACGTTCGAAGAGCACGAAGAGATTCATGAAACGTACCGTGATGAATGGATTGAAGCCGAGGAAGAAGAGGAATCAGAAGAATGAAGGCTTACCTGGACACATTGCAAAATAAACCGGACCTTAGTGAATTGGAACGTATGCGTGCGTATGCAGAAAAAGCAAACATCCCGATTCTGGAAGAAGACAGTATGCAGCTGTTATTGCAAGTCTTGACGTTGACCGCTGCCAGGCATGTGCTGGAAATCGGGAGTGCGATCGGCTATTCCGCCCTGCGAATGGCTGCAAGCGACAAAGGACGGAACGTGACCACGATTGAGCGTGACCGGCATCGTTACGAACAGGCCCATTTATTTTTGGCCGATTCGTGTTATAATAGGTCGATCACATTGCTCTACGGGGATGCGTTTAACCATGTGGATACGCTCGCCGAGAAGCAGCCCTATGATGCTTTGTTTATCGATGCCGCCAAAGGCCATAACAAAGCGTTCATCGAAACATTCACTCCTTTTGTGAAAACAGGGGGCGTGATCATTGTCGATAATGTTTTCCTGCGGGGCTGGGCGGCCGAGCCGGACAATGCGCCGGAGCGATTACAAAATATCGCGAAGAAAGTGCATGACTTTAATCAATGGCTGCGGGATCATCCGCACTTAGATACGTGGTTTCACCCGGTGGGCGATGGACTGGCGGTTAGTTTTAAGTTTTACTGAAAAAAGAATTGTATTTTTTAAATGACGTGCGTATGATAGAGCAAAGAAAGCGAGGCGGTTAACCCTTGCTTTCTTCTTACGATAACCCATCTCGGCGATAAGCGTCGGATGGAGGTTTCGAGGAGTGAAGAAAATGGCGGAAACAAAAAAATATTACATGACCCAGGATGGACTGGCAAAGCTGGAAGAAGAATTGGAATATCTCAAAACAACGAGACGCCAGGAAGTCGTTGAACGCATAAAAATTGCCAGGGATTTTGGTGATCTGTCGGAGAACTCGGAGTACGATGCCGCCAAGGACGATCAGGCTTTTGTCGAAGGACGTATCGTCCAAATCGAGAACATGATCCGCAATGCCCTGATTATTGAAGACAATGGCGATACGAATGAAGTCAACCTCGGCAATTCTGTAACCTTTAAAGAATTGCCGGACGGAGATGAAGAGATCTATACGATCGTGGGCAGTGCCGAATCCGACCCATTGGAAGGGAGAATTTCCAACGATTCCCCGATGGCGAAGAGCCTGTTAGGCCGACGTATCGGGGAACAGGTGACCGTCACGACACCCGGCGGAGATATGGATGTTGAAATCGTGAATATTCAATAATAGCTATGTCTAGGGTTGGCGGCATAGCGCAAAAAGGTGATTGTAATGGACGATCCAAATCAATTTCGAGGGGAAAGTCGCAGAGAATTACGCAAACGTAAAACGATGAACCGACTAATGAATACAGCTATTGGCGTCGTCGTGGTTCTGATTGGATTTTTCCTGTTCGCGCTCGTGTTTCAGGACGACGATGAACCGGTGGCCGATGATGAATTTGAGGAAGATGAACCCGATGTGGAAGAAGACGTCGAAGAAGACGTTGACGAAGAGGAAGCGCCCGATGAAGAAGCGACGGAACCGGAAGAATCCCCGGACAATGGCCTGGATGACGAAGACGGTGAAGACGGCGAAGACGAAGATGGGGGCAATGACACAGAAACTGACGAAGAAGGAGATAACGGCGACGAGTTGTCTCCGCCGGAAGATGGAGACTTTGAACCGATCGGTACCGAGCAGGAAGATTTCGAACCTAACTTTGATTCTGATAGTCAAAACTGGAGCGAAATGATAGCGGCGATTGAGTATGCCACCGGCATTTCGGAAGACGAATGGTCAACGCTTCACTGGTTAGGCAGCGGTGACGGTCCCGATGAGGCAGAAGGAACGATTGAGCACGATGGCACCGAATATGTGGTGACGATGGAATGGGTCGATGATGAAGGCTGGATGCCGACGAATGTTGAGGAAAACTAGAAAGTGCCAGCTTTAAGCCCGGGATCGGATGGCCTCGGGCTTGGCGTACGCATTTAAGGGGATATAAGACAATGAAATACGGAATTATCGGCGCGATGGCCGAAGAAGTGAACTGGCTCGCTAACCAAATGGACAGGCGGGCGGTGACCGAGAATGGGGGTTGCGTGTTTTATGAAGGCACCCTCCACGGCCATGACGTCGTGCTCATGCAGGCGGGGATCGGGAAAGTTAACGCTGCGATCGGCACCACCTTACTGCTGGATACATATCGTCCGGATATCGTCTTGAATACCGGAGTGGCAGGTGGTCTGGATCCGGAAATGGAGGTAGGCGATGTCGTGATTTCCTCGGAGGTTGGCTACAACGATGTGGACGCGACCGTATTCGGATATTCGTTTGGCCAGGTTCCCGGAATGCCAAGGGTGTATCCGGCCGATCAGCGCTTAATCCAACATGCCCAGGCAGCTGCCCACCATTCAGAGCTGAAGGCGACGATAGGCCCCGTTTTGTCAGGGGATTCTTTTATGAGTGGCGAATCCCTGCTTGCGGACCTTCGCCGGACCTTTCCCGATGCGAAGTGTTCGGAAATGGAAGCCGGCGCGATCGCCCAGGTTTGTCATCGTTTTGGGGCGCGATTTGTGATCGTGCGGGCTCTCAGCGATATTGTCGGCAGAGATACCCATGAATCCTACGAGACATTTATGGAACAGGTCGCCGAGCAGTCGGCGCGTCTCGCGCTCGCTTTTCTCCATGAAACAACTGCCCAGGGATGAAACATTTACCTTCCTTATCAATCTCGTCCTCATGATAGAATGGCGGTAAAGGAGGGGCCCCTGAGATGGAACAAACGAAGCAAGAGCAGAAGTTTTTAACGAAAATCAACGACTACCGCTCGTTTGCCCATATCTTTTTATTGTTAGCCGCTTTTATGTCCATCGGCTGGCTGATCCCCGAACAAGCCGACCGGATGAGGTCGATGCCTGCCCTCTTCCTTTGGTTTGGATTGGTTGGTGCGTCGGTCTTCTGTTTATCGCTCAGTCTCAAGTGGAGGCGGGAATGGGAAAATTCCTAATCATAGGTTAAAGCCAAGGGAAAAGTGGGATGTTATCCCGAGAGGGCTTGGGCTTTTTTCTGCAGGTAAGAAAGTATAAACCACTTTCTTATCCTGCATCAGTGCAACTAAGGCTTATCGCCTTAAAGGCTTGGCGATAAGCCAAGTTTTCTTTATTTCCCACCTTTCACTTCTAAACTTGACCTCTCGACCATGCGCAGAAAATGCTGGAGGATACGAGCGGTGAGTCCCCAAATGTGCTTGCCTTCATATTCGTAAAAAACCTCCGGGAAGACGGTCCGTCGAAACTGATAGTTTTTCCCTCCCTCGATTTTTTCAAATGGAAAATCTTCCGGTATATCGGCCGAGGAGGAAATATGATACGTTTCCGGCGTTTGCTTCATGAGGGTATTAAGCGGGACTGTGAACAACTCTTCAACCTCTTCATTGGGCGTAAATGACGTTTCCGTAACCGAGAAAACATGGGGATAAATAATCATCCCGTATGGCGTCATCCATTTATCCAGCGCCGAGATATGAGCGGCGTTGAAGCGCTTGATACCGGTTTCCTCGCACAATTCCCGCGCGGCTGTTTCCACCGAGGTTAAATCATCGTCTTCCATTTTCCCGCCCGGAAAACTAATGTCCCCGGGCTGGTCTTTCAACGCTTGACTGCGAATTTGCAAAAGGATGGATGGCTGTTCATCTTCGTGCACAATCGGCACCGCCACTGCGGATTGCTGCGCTTCGCTTTCACCAATGATGCCCGGTTCCCGTCGCTTTAAAAACGAAAATACTTGATTGATTTGTTCAGACATGATCACGTTCACCCCTTTAATTATAGTTTAGCATTTTTAAGCGTTTAAAATCCGTCGATTTGTGGAATTATGATCCACAGAGGTGATGGCAATGAGACGCAGCCGCAAAGAAAAGGACCGTTTGCGCGTTCAGGGGGAAGCGAAAGTGAAATTCAAGCCAGCGGATAACGACCTCGAGGAGGATGCCCGTAACGATCCGGTTCCCGATGAAGAAGTGAAAAAGAACGAACGCGAGGAAAAAGATAAGCGAAAGTCAAAAGATGATTCTATCTCGGAATAGGAGGAAGCGTTGTGTGCGAATAATGTGCCGTACACAACGCTTTATTTTTTTATAAATAGTGGTCGAACCACTGAACGATTTCCTCGAGACGCGCTCGTCGCAAGCGCGGAGGGCCATTGCGGCTCAGTTCATGATTCGCTTCGGGGAAACGAACGAAAACGGCTTCTTTATCGTAATACTTGAGTACCGTGAACCACTGTTCCGCCTGTTCAATCGGACAGCGCAGGTCATTTTCCCCGTGCAAAATGAGCAGCGGTGTCTCTACGTCCCGCGCATATTTTAACGGTGAATGATCCCATAATTTTTCCGGATCATCAAGTAAATGCGCGCCGATTTCCCATTTCGTAAAATAATAGCCGATATCACTTACGCCGTAGAAGCTGAGCCAATTGGCTATTGAGCGCTGTGTCACAGCAGCTTTGAAGCGATTGGTGTGCGTGACGATCCAATTCGTCATAAACCCGCCGTAACTTCCGCCTGTCACCCCTAAACGCGTGTCATCTATAAAAGAATACCGGTCCAGTGTGTTATCGAGGAATGCCATGAGATCGGAATAGTCTTTGCCGCCGTAATCCCCGCGTACGGCATCGACAAACGGTTGACCGTAACCGTGGCTGCCGCGCGGATTCGTATACAGGACAGCATACCCTTTCCCCGCCAGCACTTGTAATTCATGAAAGAAAGAATAACCATACATGGCATGCGGGCCGCCATGGATTTCCAGAATGAGCGGGTATTTTTTCTTCGGATCGAAATCGTAAGGATAAAGGAGCCATCCTTCAAGCGTCCAGCCGTCACTGGCTGTCACGTGGATGGTTTCGGGTGTCTGAAGCGAGAGCTCAGAAAGATAGGCGTCATTTGCGAACGTTCGCTGAGTTATCGAACCATCCTCGAGCGAGAGGGTATAAAAGTTTCCTGGATCGGCGGGATGACTGATCCCCACGATAAGAATGGACGATTTTGCATGTAACGAAAAGGTGTAGACATGGTCATCGTGTTCATAAATGGTTTGTATCTCCCCGTCGCCCGTCGTTTTAAAAATACCCGTACGACCGAGACGGCTTGACGTGAATACGATCGAATGATCGTCGATCCACACAGGTCCCGGATTATGCTGTCCCGACTGAAAATCGCTGATCATGACATCTCCGATTTCACGGTCAAACGCCGGGGTGAGCAGCTTTTTTTCACCGCTGGAGACATCAAAAGTCCATAATTGATTTTGCGTCGCACCGTCATGGGTATACGTATGGCCGAAACAGGCGATTTGCGTGCCGTCCGGGGACCAGGAAATCCCATGATAGGTGCCTTCAGAGGCCGTGAGCTGGCGTGGTTTTTCACCGTTTTGCAGCGGCTGGATAAAGATATCCTGTCCGATGTGGCTATCGCCCTGAAAGTTCGCTGTGAAGACAATCGCGCGGCTGTCAGGGGACCAGCCGCCCACCGTGTGATCCACCGCGTCCTCCGTGAGTGGTGTACTCGTTTTGTTCTCGACATCAAAAAGGATCAGTTGCTTACTTTTATGATCATGGAGTCCCGCGGCGTCTGATTTGTATTTAAGACGTTCAATTTTCAGCGGGTTTTTTTCTTTTTGTCGCTCATGCTTTGTTTTTTCCACTTGCTCCGAGAAGGCAACATCCGGATCGACATTGGCCGCGAACAAAATGTAACGACCATCCGGCGACCAGTGGGGTTTGCCGGCTCCGTGCTCTAAGTAAGTCAACTGCTTGGGAGCGCCTCCGTTTGTGGACATGCTCCAAAGCTGATCGGTGCCGCTGCGATTGGATAAAAAGATGATCGATTGATCGTCCGGGGAAAACCGCGGGAAGCGGTCGTTGACATTCCCGAATGTCCATTGCCGAGGATCTCCCTCATGCAGACCTTGCGTATAAATGTGTTCATTGTAGTCTTGATTCTCGTTTATGATTCGTCCGGTAAACACATACATGTTTCCCGTGTGCGAAATTTGTGGATCGGAATACTGTACTAATGAAAATAAGTCCTCAATCTCAACGGCACGTTTTGTCATCATCATTCCCCCATTGTTTTTGTCTGCATGTGTGTATTCCCTGATTACGGGATAATTAATCATCATGCTTTCTCGCAAAAATTGTCCGAACTTTAATATGAGAACACTTGTTTTATTATGCGAAGCGTGGTATACTATGGATTAAGATATCCCGCAGTTGTTCACTCCATGGCGACCACATCGTGGATATTCATAATTAAAGAAGGATGTGGTAAAATAATGACAAATACGATGCCAGTGCTCGTACGGGAAGAACCCGCCCAGCATTTGGACCATGACGGCCTTTGGAAAAAAGTGATCACCGATCTGTTCGAACCATTCATGCTATTTTTTGCTCCCGATCTTTACGAACAACTGGATTGGAGCAAGCAACCGGACTCACTGGAACAGGAACTGCAAGACGGTAAAGAACAGTGGATTCTTGTTCATGTTGAGGTCCAACGCGACAAAGAAGATGATTTTGCGGAACGAATGTTTCAATATTTTTACCGTATTTTCGACAAGTACAACCAAAAGATCTATGCCATTGCTCTCCTCACCGATGCTGACCGGTCGTTCCATCCCACATCCTACGACTACCATTTCCACGGAACGAATCTAACCTACGCCTACAACACCTATAAGATTTGGCATGAGGATGAAGAAACGCTACTGCATTCAAGCAACCCTTTTGCCCTCGTCGTATTAGCCGGTAAATACGCGCTAAAAAGCGAAAAAAACGCCGATGACCGCTATCAATTCAAACGCCGGCTGTTCGATTTGATCATCCGTCACAAGAACTACTCAGAAGCGTATACCTATTCGTTGTTTTCGTTTGTTGATTATTTATTGACCGTGCCGGAGGAAATGAACCAAAAGCTGCAAGAAGAGTTCGAATCCAGAGCCGAAGAGGAGGTGATCCTCATGCATAATACTTCATTTCCCGAGCCCCCGACATTAAAGCCCATATTTGATAAGTTGAGACGGGAAGAAGAGGAAGTAAAAAGACAAAATACAAAAGAAATTGCTGAAGCAATGTTACAGGAGGGACTTCCGATTGCAACAGTTATTAAAGTGACAGGTCTTAATGAAGATGAGCTAGATGAAATTCAGAATCAGAATTAAGGAAAGTTAAAAGCAGGTTTGGAAATTGCAGCCAGCCTGCTTCTTTTCACTCCTGAAAACCCATAGCCGAAGAGGAGGTGAGCCTCATGTATAATACTTCATTTCCCGACCCACCGACGTTCAAACCTGTATTTGAAAAGCTGAGAAGGGAAGAAGAGGAAATAAAAAGACAAAATACAAAAGAAATTGCTGAAGCAATGTTACAGGAAGGACTTCCGATTGCAACAGTTATTAAAGTGACAGGTCTTAATGAAGATGAGCTAGATGAAATTCAGCATCAGAATTAAAGAAAGTTAAAAGCAGGTTTGGAAATTGCAGCCAGCCCGCTCAATTGTTTTCGGCCATAAAAAACTTCCAACCAGTGGTTGGAAGCATTCACGTACCCGCTTTATCCGCCCAATGCGCCATGCGTCTCCGGGCCTGGAATCCCATCCACGCCGATGCCGGCGTCTTGCTGGAACCTGCGCACCGCTCCGGACGTTTCGGAACCAAAAATACCGTCAACCCCGAATTGCGGCAAGCTGTATCCGAGATCAACCAAGCGTTGTTGCAACTCTTCGACGTGATCGCCTTGATCGCCAGCGCTGATGATCGCTCCATCCCAGTGTTGAAAGCGAAAAGCCATGTCAACATCGCCTTCTAATGCGCCATGCGTCTCCGGCCCCGGAATGCCATCCACGCCGATGCCGGCGTCTTGCTGAAACCTTCGCACCGCTCCGGACGTTTCGGAACCAAAAATACCGTCAATTCCGAACTGCGGCAGACTGTAACCGAGGTTAACCAAGCGTTCCTGTACTTCTTCGACGTGATCACCTTGATCGCCATCGCCGATGATCGCTCCGTTCCAGTGTTGGAACGTAAAGCCATCATCACCGTTATCGTCGTTTCCGTTCTCATCATCGCCATCACCGTCACCATTATCAATCGGCGTTAAACCTAAATAGTCGGCAACGGCTTCAGCATGTGCCGCGGCTACGGCTGAAATAAAAGCCGGATCTTGCAACAACTCGGCGTCTGCGGCATGATCGATAAACAAATTTTCCGTCAAAATCGCGGTCATTTGCGTCTCCCTTAAGACATGGAAGTTGGCCGATTGCTGGCCGCGGTCGGGGATAGAAGCATCGTATCCCAGCATCTCATTTAAAATCTGCGGATGCATATCAGCCTGGAGATTATTCGCTCCCGTCGGGATGCTATTATGAATGTACGTCTCAAATCCTCGCGCGTTCCCATTAAAGGCATTGGCATGGATCGATATAAACACGTCAGCCCCCCAGTTGTTCGCGTTATCTGTCCGCGCTTGTAGGGAAACAGACGTATCATCGGTCCGGGACATTCGCCGATACATGCCCTCGTAATTTTGACGCAGATAAACGCTCATCTGGTAGCCAATATCGAGCACGATATCTTTCTCGGCCAATCCATTCCCGGTCGCTCCCGTGTCATTACCGCCATGTCCCGGGTCAATATAGATTCTTTGCAAAAAAGACAACCCCTTTCAATCTCTATATATGAAAGGGGTGGACAAAAAGGGGCGGCTCCTGACGGACAGCGTATCACTCATTTTTTTATGAAAACCAGTTTATTGTCCGCGCAAGCCCTTCGTCAAAAGAGACGGTGGGGCGATAACCGATTAACGCCTCGGCGCGTTGAAGATCGGCTAACGAGTGTTTCACATCTCCCGTACGTTCAGATGTATAGATGGGTTGAACATCCTTTCCCAGTTTTTCATTGATTTTTTTGACGAGCTGATTTAAAGTCCAACGCTTACCACTGCCAATGTTGATGACTTCCCCTTGCAATTTCGGTGCTTTTGCGGCCAACATGTTCGCTGCCACGACATTATCAACATAGGTGAAGTCCCGTGATTGCTTGCCATCACCATAAATCGTAGGCGGTTGATCCTGTAATATCGCGCTGATAAACGCGGGGATAACCGCTGCATACTCGGATTGCGGATCCTGTCCGGGGCCGAAAACATTGAAGTACCGTAGAGACACCGTTTCCAGTCCGAAGCTTTCATAAAAGGCTTTGCAATAATGCTCGCCCGCGTATTTGCTAACCGCATAAGGAGACATAGGTTTACCCGCCTGCTTCTCTTTTTTCGGAAGTTCTTCGCCATCCCCGTATGCGGAGGACGAAGCAGCATAAATAAAGCGATCAACGTTTTCCGCAACGGCTGCCTGTAAAAGCTGCAGCGTTCCCGTTACATTGGCATGGTTCGTTTGGATGGGATGTTCGATGGACTTTGGAACCGAAGGGATCGCCCCTTGATGAAAGATGATGTCGACATCTTTAACTGCTTTTTTAACGACATGAGGATCGGTGAAATCGCCATCGATGAGTTCGATGTCATCATGGCAGACGCGTAGATTATCCCCATTACCTGTGTTGAAATTGTCAAGAACTTTGACGTTTGCCCCTTGCGAAACCAACGCTTGAACGAGATTGGAGCCAATAAACCCGGCCCCGCCGGTGACGAGATAACGTACCACCCTGAACAAACCTCCTTTCCGGGTATCGTATGTCGCTATGCCCCTGGTGAAATAGACAAGGATGGAAAATCGCACGATTTGGGGAAAAGTTCATATCATTAGCAGTGGAGGAGGCGTTGATCATGGGTAGCCACTTGCTCGTGTATGATTACGATTGGTGGGTTCTTGGGCAAAAAGCGAAGATCATCCAACGCTTTCATCCGGACCTTGATATTATGTCGATAAAAGAAATCACGGCGTTAACAAACAAAAGAGGCGCCAACTATATCAATACGCGTTACGAGCAAATCGCAACGCTCGGTTTAGGGATTGCGCAAATCCTTATACGGCTGCACATTCGCGTCGATGCCTCCCAGATTGGATCTTACAATTACATAACGAAAAACCATCAAACGTTTCGGGAATGGCAAGATGTCGCCAAGCCCAATCATTCCTTCAGCAAACAAGTCATGACGAAACCTGACCAGTTGGGAGCGATTAATCCAAACTTAGCCCTTGAAGTAAAGAAACAACTGCCCCATAAAAATGTCACCTATCTTCGTCCCTTCGTCGACAGCGACCGTTTTCATCCCGCCGCGACCCGGCAACAGCCAAAAGAAATGGTCATCGGTTGGGTCGGGAACGAACATCGAAAAGTAAAAAATTACCACACATTATACCGCGCGATCGTCAAAGCTTTTCGCAATCATCCCCACGTCACATTTGTGGAAGCCACCCGTTCCTCGCCCGTCCAGACACACGAGATGCCGGGCTTTTACAGAAACCTCGACCTGCTGTTAATTACGTCCTCGAATGAAGGGGGACCGGCGCCTGCCCTGGAAGCTTATGCCTGTGGCGTGCCTGTCCTGTCCACGAATGTCGGGTATGTGCAAGCCGTGGCCGGCCCCCGCAATAAATCCCTCATCCTAAACAGTAAAAATCCCAAGCCTTTTGTAAAAAAAATCGAGGAACTAAGCAAAGATCAGGATTTACACGCGTCGTTGAAAAAAGAAGCGAGAGATCATATTGTCAATCATTTTACCGTAGAGAAGGCTATTGGCGTTTGGCTGAAAACATTATTTAATGTTAGCCCATTTTTCCCAAAGGAATGAAACGGACCTAGGGCAAACTATTCACCCCGGCCATATCATATAGAGTCAGTCCAACGAACAAGAAGGTGAAAAAATGAGCCTTGCACCGATATGCATCACGGGGTTTGTCTATGGCATTTACACGAAATACATTCCCTTTTATATCTATAGCATTTTAAAAAGCTACCCTGATTACTATGTGAAAATCTTTACGGATACCCCGCTCTCGGCTCGCGAGCAGTCATGTCTGCGCATGATAAAACAACGGCTATCCAAGCGCTTTGAGGTCAAGGAAAATGATTTCGCGGATTTTAAAGTAAGAAGCATCGCGGAAGGGAAAGCGAGAAGATTTTTAATCCCCCGGCATGAATTTAGACATTTTGAAAATGTTTACGTGGGCGATGTTGATTTTCTGCTCGTTAGAGAAAGTCCGTCGCTTTTGGCATCCCATTTGCAGCACTGTGAAAACATCGGTTTGCCATATAGCAATCAAATTCGGCCCAACTCCAAACGGTTGACGGGATTACATTTTTTCAAGGTGCAGCCGTATTATGAGCAGGTGGAGCACCGGATCAAACACTATTTACATCATCACGGCGACTTGGCAGCAGCCTTTCAAACCATCAAAAGGGATGAAGAATTTTTATATAGACTGATGGAAGAAACGATCGGTTTCGGGCGCATGGACGTTCACCACTATCGCCCTCATCACGGCTTTCACTTGGGGATTTTGAGAAGCGGGTCGGCGCGATTTAAAGACTATGTTAAAAATGGCCCCCAAAATGCTTTTCATCAACTTCCGGACTATGCAACGTTGAAAAAACAATTGCTGCAATACTTTGCGGATCCCCTGTTCACGGATATGAAAAACATCGTCGATGTTAAGGAGATTCGCAGATTACAGCAATGGTTGAGGCCGTACTAAAGGAGGAAGCAGAGATGATCAGCATCGGTATGGCGACGATGCCCAGTCGCTTCAAGAACCTAGCAATCACCATCCCGACACTCTTAAACCAGTGCGACCGCATGTATGTGCATGTGAACGGAGCCACGGATGCGCCCTCATTTTTAAAAAAAGAAAGCAAGATAAAACTTACTTTTTCCCATAAAAATAAAGGAGGACAAATGGCTTTCAAGGGTTTTCCCAAAACGAGCGGCTATTATTTTTGTGTTGACGACGATCTCATGTACCCGGATGATTACGTGGAGAAAATGGTCGCGTTAATGATTGATTATGATGATGAAATCATCGCGTGTGTTCACGGATCCGATTTTGACCCTTACAAGCCAAGCAAAAACGTTTTCAAAAATAAAACGAATGCCCATGTATCCTACCAAGGCCTGGACGACCACGCTCGTGTTATGATCCCCGGTGTTGGCACGAGTGCCATGTCCACAAAAAAATTTAGTTTAAGCCCCACCGATTTTTATCCCCATAAAAATATGCGCGATGCTGTCGTCGCTTGTAAGGCGGCAAAAGCAGGCATGCCGGTGATGGCGATTAAAAGAGAGGCGAACTGGATCAAAAAAATTCCCATGCCAACCGAGATCAACAAAAACGAAGCGTATTATGAAAACATCGATCGCTTAATCGCGAGGCACATCGAATATTTCAAACGGATAGCGGGAGGCTGATGGTTATGAAAATTCTTTTAGTTCCGGGGAGCCGGGGGTGGGCTTTTGATCATCGGGCGCGCGATCTTTGCACCCTTTCCTTTAAGCACATTCGCCTGCACCTGAAATATGTAAATAAAGTAAAGACGAGCGACCAGCATCATTATGACCTCATTTATCCCATGTCCGTAAACATCGCAAAAAAATTAAATGAAGAAACGGGGATCCCCCGCGAGAAAATGGCGGTCGGTATTACATCACTACGGGTGATTGATAAATATAGCGTGAGCTTTCTTAAATCATTTCGAGGGCTCAACACAGCCTCGGATGAGATCACTCGAATGTTGCAATCGCGTCTTCCCATTTATAAAACGAGGGTCGGCATCAATGAACAGTTGTTCAAACCTGCGACCGGGAAAAAAGAAACGGGCCCCTTCGTTGTTGGCTGGGTGGGAAGAATAGATCAACAAGGCTATCGAAAGCTGAAAGGGTATGACCTCGTCACTTCCGCGCTCAAGAATATAAATGTAAAATTGGATATCCGCACGTTTCAGGAGAAAGTCCCGCGAGAGGATATGGTGAGCTTTTATCAGGGACTCGATTGTTTTATTTGCTCGAGTGCCTCCGAGCACATTCCACTGCCGGTGTTGGAAGCGGCCGCCTGTGGGGTGCCGCTCATTACCACAAACGTCGGCATTGTCCCGGAATTAATCAGCGACTCATCGAAAGGTTTTATCGTTCCGAGAAAGAGCGACGCCTTTCGGGATACAGTGCAAACCTTGATGAATCATCCTGAAAAGAGAAGGGAGGTTTCCAAGAATATTCGCCAAACGATTGTGGATCGCTGGACGTTGGAAGCGTGTCAGAGCGATTGGGAAAATTTTTTCTTATCTATGTGGTAGTCTTTCGTATACACCAACGCCGTACACTGCTTCATAAGTTGTTCGTCGGTTATGTTCCACGTATGGGAAGCGCCCCCTCTGATCGCGACATGATCATAGCGAGCAGTGGAATAAATTGTAAATCCCTTCATCCGGCAATCTTTCTGGAATTTGCTGTCTGAGCCCATTTTCATAGGCGTAAAACGGACGTGTTTGCACACGTCTTTTTTAAACGCCAAGGTTGAATCCGCGACGCGCGTGGTATATGAATTTTCGCTGTTTGACGGAAATAAACCTAAGGCGTTTCGGTTTGTAAAATAATAGTAAATGCTGCTTTTGCCAACGATATCCGCCTGTTTTTCGGTGAAAGCGTCCCGAACCGTCGTTAAGTAGCGAGGGGCGTAGTAGTCATCATCATCAAATTTGGCCATATAATCGTACGTGGCTTTTTGTACCCCAAAATTTTTGCACGCGCTCACGGACATACGCGCGGGCAATTGGTAAACAGAAACATTGGGATATTTTTTCGCTTCCCGTTTCCAGATGTTAATATCCATCTCATCTTGATTAAGGATCAGGATGAGTTCTTTTTGTTCAAGCTCTTGTTGAGCATAATTGGCAAAAATATTGTTCATCATGTGGGGGCGGTTGGTGCACGTGAGCACGGAAATCATTGATTTTCATCCTTTCAAGATGGGGGATAGCGCTCCAACACACCCTAAAATGAGAGATTGAGTAAAATGGGGTGCGCTGGTGGTTGCCGTGCCCCTCAAAATAAAAAAATAATCAAAGTGGGGTGCGCTGGTGACCCACCGCACCCCCCAAAATGGAAAAATGACCAAAATGGGGTGCGCTGCAAGTCATAAACGGTGAAGATTATTTTTCGGTGTCACCTCCGCCAAGCACGATGACCTTGGCTTTGCCTGTGAGATCTTTCGTTTGATTCCTCGTGTCGTAGATGAACATGGCGTGATCCAGCATTTTTTGCAGCGGCCATGTGGAGTGGTCGGTGCCAATCACGACGCCATCCGTTTGTGCCAGTCGTTCGTTTGTAAGGGGGAGACTTTTAAAGGTTTGCCCGCCCAACACGACTTCCGGTACATAAGGGTCATGATAGCCAACTTCCGCACCCATTTGCCGGAAATTGCGCATCATTTGTAGCGACGGCGAATGTCTGACATCATTGGAATCTTTTTTATAGGATATCCCGCATAGTAAAATGTTCGCGTCCTTGATGTTTTTCTTTTTTTCGATTTCCTGTTTCACTTGCTCCGTGACATAGGTGAGGATGTGCTGGTTCGTTTGTTCTGACAAAGCGAGAAAGTGGTTTTGAAATCCGTGCTTTTGCCCGACCCAATACAAATATAATGGATCGACGGGGATACAGTGGCCGCCGATCCCGGGACCGGGAAAAAAAGGTGTAAATCCGTACGGTTTTGTGGCGGCAGAATCGATCGCTTCCCAGGCATTAATGTCCAATCTGTCACATAACATCGCGATTTCATTGATAAACGAGATATTGATAAACCGGTAACTATTCTCCAGAAGCTTGGAAAGCTCGGCAACTTCCACGGATGAAGCCGGAACAATTTCCTCGAAAATCGTGTGATAAAAGTCAGCGGTGTATGTGAGACAGTGATCACTGATGCCGCTCACGACCTTCGGAATTTCTTCAACACTCAGCCTTTGATTGCCCGGGTCGAGGCGTTCCGGAGAATAACCCAAATAAAGATTTTCTCCAACGCGTAAATCGCTTTTTTCCAAAATGGGTTGGATAACGTCACGAGTCGTTCCGGGATAAGTTGAACTCTCCAGGATAACGAGTTGCCCGTTTTGCAATCTCGGGAAAAGGTCTTCGCTTACCGTTGACAGGAAGCGTAAATCAGGATCCCCGTCGTTCGTTAAAGGGGTAGGCACACAAATGACAATAATATCCAAAAATGTTACTGCTTCGTCATTCGTCGTAAGCGTAAGTTTTCCCGAGGACAAGGCTGATTTTATTACCGAATCGCTGATATCAGGAATATAACTATTGTGATTTTCCAGATCGGTGATTTTGCCTTGATCAGTATCGATACCTGTCACTTCGTAACCTTTGCGTGCGAATAGCAAGGCGAGTGGCAAACCTACGTAACCCAAACCGATCACACCGATCCTTCTATTTGAATGATTCAATGGTTAGCCCCTTTCTAAATCTACTGTTAAGCTTGATTATCTTATTAATTGACATGGGGATAGGAAACGGCATTTAGCTAGTCTGAAAATAGTTGGTTTTTGAATGCAGGCCACTTGTTCCGGTTTTTTCGAGTGATACTTGCCTCATGCTCACGCACGTTATAGACGGTGAAATTTTGATAGGAAAAGCGTGTATTCTTGATTAATGTGAGTAATACACTCACGTCTTCATAGAGACGGCCATTTTCAAAAGGCACGATCGGAAATCCTCCCGCTTGGCGTAACGAAGACGTACGATAAACCCTAGGACCTAAAGGAAAGCGGTAGGAGAGCAAGTCACGTTGCGTTTGCACGGGTTTGCCTTTCGCGATGGATTTATACAACACATCTCCATCCGCCAATTGTTTCCACTTGCGAAAATTTCCGTACAATAAGGAAACGTCTTCTGGGAGATGGTTCAGTTTTCGTTTAATAGTGGAAAGGGCGTCGGGATCCAACCAGTCATCGGCGTCTACTTCCATAACAAAGTCACTGCTCACATGGGGCAGTAAATCATTGAGCGCCCGCGCTTTCCCTTCATTTTCTTTATGAAAAATTTCCACATGCGGCTGGTCTTGCCATTTTTTGATGTGCTGCCAGGCGTCATCTTCCGAACCATCATCGATGATGAGAATCTGCTCCGGTGACGTATGCTGAAAAACGCAGGAAGCGACCGCTGCTCCCACGTAAGAGGCCATATTATAACAGGAAGTCATAACGGAGACGGTGGGGGAGGGCAGAGCAGCTAGTGGTGCGTTATTTTGGCTTGCTGTTTTTAAACATGGTGGCTTCAATGTGAATGTCCCCTAAATTGAGTTATATCCGTAACGTATTCAACGTCTTCCGGAAGTTGCTCGCTGGCGGGGAAAATAAATATTAATCTAGTGGACAACTGAGGATTTTTTAAGAAATAGGGCTAAAAGATAGGAATGATCCCATACATGAAAAAAATGACTGCAATATGATGGTTGAGATTAGGAAAGGAGGGTTATGATGGCGAACAGTAATCAAAATGAGTTATCCATGCGTTTGTTCAACCAGCTTTCCAATTTAAATACAAGTCTTCTCGACCTGAGACTTTCCAGAGGAGGGAATGCCAATATGAGTGGGCCAACCAGGGAGACTTGTCCACCCGATCAACCGAATACACTGCGAGATCTGTTGTGTACGTTGGTAGGCAATCAAGTACAAGTGACGACTCCGTTCGGGGAAGTTGCCGGAACGCTGATCGCGGTGAGAGATGATTATATTGTGATGGTCGATGACACCGGCACACAAGTCCTGGTGCGTATCGACGTTATTGAAGCAGTCAGCGAACTGTAAAGGAGGGTTTATTTTGTTTGAAAATCTGTTTCGTGACGAGTTGGCGAATCGGGTGGGGACGACAGTGGAGATCGCGACCGACAACAATCTGTTTGAAGGTATCCTCGTGAACGTTTCCGGAGATCTCGTGGTAACGGTTGATGTCAATGACGGATACGGAAATGGAAATCAAGTCTTCCTGTCGGTTGACGCGATTAATTATGTTCGTTTTCCGGCCATGGCGTAAGACGACAAAAGCCAGGACACCTATACGTGTTCCTGGCTTTTGTTGGTCAACATCTGGCTCATCCATCTAATGGACTGTTCCATCCGTTGGTCTCTGTCCAGTTTTTTCTGTGTTAGCGCTTTTCGTTGGGTAATTAAATCATCCATTTTTATCCGGTAGACAGATCGATCAACCATCTTTCGCTGGTATGCATCCTGCAAAATACTGATGCGCATGTTTACCTCTTCGATATTCATATTTGCCACCTTAGTCGATGAGTAGATGTAGATTGAACAGCTCCATCATACATCTCAATAATAACAAGTGTAAGCAAATCTGTATAGACATTTATAATGTCACGTGATTCAGATGTAAAGGGAGAGACGGAGTCTACCGTCATGATTCCCCAGTTCAATATGGGTATGCAAATTAAACTATTGTAATGACTCTTTGAATCTTCATTGGGGATCCAGTCGTCATCTTCGGTGACATCGTCGATAAACAAACTCTCCGATTTTCGAAAACACCTCCCTCCGGCTGTGTTGTTTATATCCAACGCGCGCCCGCCGTCCTTGTAATCATTGGGAAACTGTGCACTCCCCGTGAAAAATTCCAATGTTTCCGTCGTCGAATTATACATCCATAATGCACAGCGATGATTCGAACCCGAGTTTGATATCATATTATTAGGGACCGCGTTGACAAGCTTCTTAATCAAATGGACCGATAGGTGGAATTTGTCGTCATCTGTCTCCTTGATATTTTTAAGTTCCTGAAGGTAAATGCTCCATTCGTTAAGTGATGAGTCGTATTGACTTTGTATATTTTCCAGCGATTTAAGTTCTGTTTGTAATTGCGCATTCTTTTCCGCCAGCGTCCCAATGCGATCTTCCCGCCCGACAGCTTTAGCAAATTTGTTGGAGATCCTTGTCACTTGAAAAATAAGAATGACGCCACCAGCAATAAAGATCACACCGGCGATGGCATAGATCCAATCGGGAAACCGGTCCATAGCTTCCAGAATAATTGTCTCAATGCCGGCCACAAACATCCCCTCCATTCTTTTGGTTTAATCTTCCATAAAAGGTATGGAAATTCCTGCTTGTCGAGACAAATCGACAGCTTAGACCTATGCCCATAGGTCTTATGTCCACAGGTAAGAAAGTATAAAACCACTTTCTTATCCTGCATAAGTGCAACTAAGGCTTTCGCCATACTTGGCGAAAAGCCAAGTTTTCTTTAACAAAGAAAATATGTAAATTTTATATTTTAGCAGGAAAATAAAGCTCCTTTCGCCAATTTAGTTAAGGAAGAAATCAAAGAAAGGGTGTCGGTTGTTTATGAGCCATGACTTAACACTCCAGGAAATTGCCGAAAGCATCCCGAAGTCATTGTTAAATGCATCGGATAAGGACATTGAAGGTTTGCAGGAAATCCTCGAGCAAACATTGGAAGTAAGGGAATCCCACAAGGAATTGCAGAGAATGGTCAAAAGCTATACCAATGGCCATGTGAGTTCGGGAGGGCAGCGTTGAAAAAGGGGAGGGGGATACACTTGAAATTACGAGTGATTTTGAGTTCGGCACTTTTGGTGTTTGTCGTTGGTTGTAATGGAGATGCAGATGCACCTGAAGTGGAGGACGAGGATGTGCCTGGAGGCGAAGGCGGTGAGATGGAGAGCGGTGACGAAAATGGTGATTCGATTCAGTTAGGCTCAGGCTCTACAGGCGGTGATTATTATACACTTGGGCAAGAGATGGCAAATGTTATGAATGAGCACGTGGATGGACTGGACGTCAGTTCCGTTGCCACAGACGCTTCGGTCGAAAATATCTCCCGCGTATCCGACCAGGATCTGGAATTGGGAATGGCTGTACACATTCCGGCATTACAGGCATTGGAAGGGGAAGGACCATTCCAGGGGGAAGTGTTCGATGATTTTGGCTTCATGGGGTATATCTATCCGGAAACCAATCAAGTCGCTGTTGATGCCGATGCCGGCATCGAATCCATTGAAGACTTGGAAGGCATGAGAATTAACACCGGTTTGCCGAATTCTACCTCTCAGGAGGCTTCAGAGACGGTTCTGGAAGCGTATGGGTTGGAAATCGATGATTACGAGGCTTATGAAGAAGGATTTGGCGATGCCGCGAGCTTTTTGCAAGATGGTAATGTGGACGCCGTTTCCGGATTATTGGGTTTGCCGACAGGAAGTATTATGGAACTTGATGCGCAGATGAATATTGATTTGTTATCGATCGAACCGGATATGTTGGATGAAATCGAAGAGGAAACGATGTACGAACATATCGTCATTGAAGAGGACGTCTATGATTTTTTGGATGAAGATGTTGATGCGATTGGCGCCTACGCGATTTTGATCGGCTCCACCGAAGATATCGATGAAGAGCTTGGCTATGACATTGTCGAAGGGCTATATGAAAATGTAGATGAGATGACGCATGAACAGGCCACCCACATGCAAGACCTGGAGGCGATCACAACCGGATCGGAAGGCCTGCCCCTTCATCCGGGAGCGGAACGTTATTTTGAGGAGAATGATTTGTTGGAATAGGTGTGGAAAAAGGGCCGGGCAGGAGGTGCCCGGTCTTTCCATGTGCCCTAAAGCACTCCGGAGGGATCAGGAAAGTGAAGTAATCCCTCAGCCGGAGGTTGAGCTACTACGAGAGGAACAAGAGAAGCAAAGTAATCCCTCATCCGGAGATCGAGAGACTGCGAGAGGAACAAGAAGAGCGAAGTAATCCCTCAAACGCCAGTGGATCCGCCTCGAGAGGGATAAGAAAAGCGAAGCGTTCTGGAGAAATCCCCATGACCGGACACCTGTAATTAATATTTGAAATTTGACGAAACAGTGCCCTAAGAGGAAGAAAAAATGTACACTCTATCCGCCGTTTGCTATAATGGCTGTAAATACCCTGGTTCGTTAAAAAAGAGGTGAAGCGGTGAAAGAAAATGAAGCGATTGCCTGGCATCCGTCATTTGCGGCGGCCTTGCAATTGGGATTGCAAGCTTATTCTGACGAACTGGAGCTTGAAACCGAATATGAGCTCACGAGTGAGCCTCTGAAAGTCGATGTCCTTATTTTAAAAGACAGGCAAACGATCATCCATAAAAATATTGGCAGAATCTTTCGTCATTATAACATTGTCGAGTATAAATCACCCAGAGATTATGTCTCGATCGATGACTTCTATACAGTGAAACTTCCATCAGAGGTGGTTTTCCTCTGATGGTTAGTTGAACCAATCGGGGTGTTAGTCGCCCGTTATCTCCCGCTTACGGGGTTGCAGCGGGAGATTTACGGGCGCTTATCACCGGGACAAAACCATAGCGTACGTGTATCTGTATAAAAACACCGGCGACAAAGGCACAGATACGATAGATATCCGTGATATGACGCTAACTTTGGTCAGTTTGTATAAGCCGGTGAAACTTCTGGATCATCTACAGAAGCGGGAAAAACATGTCTATTCAGAGCATGAAGGGGTATACTACATCGAAGGGATGGATGTACCTATCCAGCTTCTCATTCAAGATGATCTCCCCACCGAGGAAAACGAGTACCTGACGTTATTGACGAATGAGTTACAGGAAAAAGAACAACTTCAACGTGCCCTGATGGACTATTTTCAAGACAGTAAGAAGGATCTGTACTTGCTTATGTTTCATGCGGTTTTTCATGCCAATCCCGAATTATTTACGGAGGTGATCCAAACGATGCAAAAACTGGATCTTGACCCGGAGGCCCAAAAAAAGATCGACGAGGTCGTCAAAGAGTTTGAATGGGACAAAAAGGGTTACAAGAAGGATTTGAAAAAGGGAAGGAAGAAGGAAAAGAAGAAGTAGCCAAAAAGCTGCTCGCAAAAGGAATTTCCTTGGAAGATATTGCGGAAGCAACGGGATTACCCATTGATACGATCAAGAAATTGACCCATGACGATTAGACATTGGCAAGACCGGGCAGGAGGTGTCCGATCTTACCTGTTCTATTGATTGGGAAAACAACACTTATACAGCTCATCTACGGCTTGGGTAATCTCTTCCGCTTTTAATTTCGCAAAACCGATAATTAACGTGGGAGGCACCCTCGTGTATGAATCCTGTAAAAAACGTTGGATCGAATATAATTCGATATCCATCTGTTCTGCCCGTGCCAATATAGCGTCGACAGATTCCTCTGTATCAAGATGCAACAGAAAATGGAGACCTGCCTTCTCCCCTTCGACTTGGATCCGATCCCCAAAACGATCCTGTAAAGCGGCCATCAATTTTTCCCTGATATCTTTATAGTGCTTGCTCATACGTTTAATATGTTTATCATATTCGCCGCTCTCCAGAAACCGGCTCAGCGTCAGTTGTATAAGCGTCGAAGACGTCTGTAAAAATCGCATCCCTGTGTCTTTATATTGCTGTAATAATGTCAACGGCAAGATCATGTAGCTCACTCTAAGATCGGGCAGCAGCGATTTGGAAAAAGTCCCGATATAAATGACTTTTTCCTGTTCATCCAAGCTTTGCAAGGATGGGATAATTCCTCCTTCATACTTGAATTCGGAGTCGTAGTCGTCTTCGATGATATATCTTTTTTTATTTTCATAGCTCCAATGCAACAACTCGGTGCGGCGAGAGACGGGCATAATTGACCCTGTCGGCATTTGATGGGAAGGGGTGACGATGGCGATGGTTGCTGGTGTTTCCCGTAAAGATTCAACTTGCATTCCAAGGTGATCCACAGGAACATGATAAACAGTATGATTCATCGCTTCTAACATTAAACTCAGACGATAATAACCTGGTTCTTCCATGGCAAAATGTTTATTATTCGAGATTGCCAGCAAGAATAGCTGCAAGAGCCATTGGGTACTCGCGCCGATCACAATCTGCTCGGGTTCACAGATGACTCCGCGAGTATGTCGAATTTTATTAGCAAGTATCTCTCGCAACTTGTATATCCCCTGGGAATGGTTAATATCTGAAAGTAATTCTCCTTCTTCAAGGATGGCTCTTTGCTCACAATGTCGCCAAATTTGAAAGGGGAAAAGCGAAGCATCCACACTCATATGCGAGAAGGAGTAGCGATATTTTTTGGGAGTGCCTTCCTCTAAATGAGCGTCAAGCTTTTTCTGTACTTTTCGTGGCTTGATCGGATGAATCGTTTCTACAAAATAACCGCTACGTTCTTTTGTGTATATATATCCTTCTGCGATGAGTTGGTTATAAGCGGATAAAACACTATTCTGACTGACATTAAGATACGTAGACAGTGTTCTTTTTGAAGGAATCTTCGTTTCCGCCTCCAACTTTCCTTGCAAAATTTCATTTTTAATCCACTGATAGATTTGCTTATAGACAGGGAGTGAACCTCCTCGATCAATGGGAATATGAAGCATGTGAACCTCCAACTGGTACCATTATTATTTTTATATTGGGCCTATTAAGCATATCATAAAACGCTTACAATGACTAAAACAAAGGGAGGTTTTTATGTTGGCAATAACCAATTGGCAAGAAAAAAGGGATCGCTATGTTCCGAGAGGATTGGGGAACGGCAATCGGGCAATTGCCGATCGTGGTGAAGGGGCCACCATATATGATGAAAATGACAATGCCTATATTGATTTCGCCGGTGCGATCGGCGTCATGAACGTGGGGCATTCGCATCCAAAAGTCGTGGAAGCTGCCAAAGAGCAAATGGATAAAGTGACGCACCCGGGCTTTAACGTCGTCATGTATGATAGTTATATTGAACTGGCTGAGCGTCTTAGTAAGCTTACCCCGGGTGATTTTGACAAGAAAACACTTTTGTTAAATAGCGGCGCCGAAGCCATCGAGAACGCGGTGAAAATCGCGAGGAAGGCGACAGGCAGACAAGCGGTCGTTACATTTACCCGCGGATTTCACGGCCGGACGAATATGACGATGGCGATGACAGGGAAAGTGAAACCTTATAAGTATGAGTTTGGTCCTTTTGCTCCGGAAGTCTATCACGCCCCATATCCGTATGTGTTTCGTAAGCCGGAAGAACAAAGTGACGAGGCTTATGTACAGTCTGTTATTGATGAATTTGATCTGTTTTTTAAAACCGAAGTCGCACCGGAACAAATTGCGTGTGTGGTCATGGAGCCGGTTCAAGGTGAGGGTGGTTTCGTTGTACCGCCGAAGGCGTTCGTTGAACACGTTGCCGAGCGTTGCAAAGAACACGGCATTCTTTTCGTTGCCGATGAAATTCAAACCGGATTCGCACGCACCGGTGCTTGGTTTGCCAGCGAACATTTCGGCATCACGCCTGATTTAATGACGTTGTCGAAATCGCTAGCGGCCGGATTCCCTTTAAGCGCTGTGGTAGGAACAGCTGACGTGATGGACGCAGCTAATCCTGGTGAAATAGGGGGTACTTTTGCCGGAAACGCCGTTGCCTGCAAAGCAGCCCTTGCCGTCCTGGATGTTATTGAGGAAGAGAACTTGAATGAGCGAGCGGAAGTTATAGGCCAGCAATTGGAAAATCAAGTACACGAGTGGCAACAAGAACTTGGCTTTATTCAAGGATTTCGCCGATTGGGAGCCATGGTCGCTTTTGAAGTAGTTAAAGAAGACGGGAAGACACCGGCTCCGGAAAAAACAGCTTCTATCTTGAAGGCGGCTAATGCATCGGGATTATTGTTGTTGTCGTCCGGTGTGTATGGCAACGTGATTCGCTTTCTCACGCCGCTCGTGATCACCTATGAAGAATTGGAGAAAGGGTTTCAAATCCTTGAAGACGTATTGAAACAGCAGTGAGGGGAGATTCCATGAGAAAAAAATTGTATATAAATGGTAAATGGCAAGGGGAAGAACATGATCAGTTCGACGTTGTAAATCCGGCAACGAAGCAGGTGATCGCGGCGGTGTCTAACGGCGGCAAGAACGAAGCCGAACAAGCCGTAGAGGCTGCTCATACCGCATTTGAAATGTGGTCCGGATTTACGGCTCAAGAACGCAGCGGGTTTTTGGCTAAATGGCATCAATTAATCGAAGAAAACAAGGAAGAAATTGGAAAAATCATGACGATGGAACAAGGGAAACCTTTAAAAGAGGCGATCGGGGAAGTCGGTTACGCCAACGGTTTTATCTCTTGGTATGCCGAAGAAGCCAAACGAATTTACGGCGATACCATCCCCGCTTCTCAAACGAATAAACGAATATTCGTCCAAAAACAACCGGTCGGTGTGGTATCAGCCATTACCCCTTGGAACTTCCCGGCCGCGATGATTACCCGTAAAGTCGCGCCGGCCCTCGCAGCGGGGTGTACAGCCGTCATTAAATCGGCTGAGGAAACACCGCTGACGGCTCTGAAATTGGCGGAGCTTGCAGAGGAAGCAGGCATTCCGGCAGGGGTCGTCAATGTCATTACCGGGAAACCTAAAGAAATTGGAGATGCATGGCTTCAGGACGACCGCGTACGAAAAATTACTTTTACAGGCTCCACTGAAGTAGGAAAACAGTTGATGAAAGGGGCTGCTGAAACGGTTAAAAAGGTGTCGCTTGAACTCGGCGGACACGCCCCGTTTATCGTCATGGAAGATGCGGATTTAGACAAAGCCGTGGAACAGTTAATCGGCTCTAAATTCCGTAATTCCGGACAAACATGCATCTGTACGAACCGCGTGTACGTACAAGCAACGATTCTGGAAGCCTTCAGCGAAAAATTCAAAGCGGCTGTTGCGGAGTTAAAGACCGGAAATGGATTAGAAGAAAATGTTGATCTGGGACCATTGATTAACGACCAAGCCATTGAAAAAGTCCAGAGCCATCTCGATGACGCGACAGCAAAAGGCGGAGAGGTATCAATCGGCGGAAATAGCTTCGTGAAAAACGGAGGCCAATATTTTGAACCGACCATTATAACCGGCGCTACCGACGATATGCTCTGCATGAATGAAGAAACCTTCGGCCCCGTCGCACCCATTGCTTCTTTCGAAACAGAAGAAGAAGTTATCCAACGCGCGAACAATTCCCCTTATGGCTTAGCGGCATATGTTTTCTCGGAAAACATCGGGAGAGCTGTCCGTGTAAGCGAAGCTTTGGAATACGGCATTGTAGGTGTTAATGACGGGCTTCCTTCTGTACCACAGGCGCCATTCGGAGGAATGAAAGAAAGCGGTATAGGACGAGAAGGCGGACACCATGGGATTGAGGAGTATTTGGAAGTGAAATATATTTCTTTGGGAGTATAAGTGCCTAAAAGATATGGCAGGTTATAGATTAATGGAGGAGTAACCATGAGTAAACAGTCACTATTATTTTATGGCGGAAAAATACTAACAATGAGCGATGGAACAGAAAGTGCGGAAGCAGTAGCTGTGAAAGGAAATGAAATTTTTTTTGTAGGCTCATACCAAGAGTGTAAAGCTTCTTTACAAGGAGAAATAAAAGAAATAAATTTAAAGGGTAAATCTCTGCTCCCTGGATTTGTTGATCCTCACGCGCACTTAATGATGTTGGGTATGGCTTATAGTTGGGCAGATATTAGTTACCCTAAAGTTAAAAGTATCGCTGATATCATTGCTGTTTTAAGGGAACAAAAGGAGAAAACACCTGCGGGTAGTATTATTCGTGGATTTGGACTCGATCAGAGAAACCTTGAGGAAAAACGATATCCGACAGCTGATGAGCTGGATGAAGTTGCTGAAGATTGCCCTGTTCAAATTATGCATGTAAGCGGGCACAATAATGTGGTTAATAATTATTTACTTCAAGAACTAGGAGTTAATAAGAATGTAGAGGATCCTGTAGGTGGAGCCATAGGAAGATATGAGAACGGACTTCCAAATGGTCAGCTGTTCGATAGTGCCAATGATCATTTTGCTAAAAAATCTGGTGTCGTGATTGGAAGCAACGGTCCTAACATTCATATGCCGGATACACCTGAAAATTTACAAAACCTTGTTGCTGTTGGTCAAGAACAATGCTTTTTAGCGGGTGTGACAACAATCAATGATCCTCAGGTTACAAAACAGGAGATGGAATCTTTTCAGGAAGCTCGAAATAATGACCTGCTAAAAATGCGTATTGTGATGTCTTTTCTATCTACGTACTTGGATGAATTGACTCAACTTGGATTTAGATCCGGCTTTGGTGATGACCAACTTTCGATTGGTTCCATTAAATTGTACGCAGATGGCTCCCTAAATTCCGGTACCGCATACTTGTCTTCTGGTTATCTAGACAGCAGCCGTAAACAAGGATATCTATATCATGAACCGGAACGTTTTAAAGAAATACTTGTGAAAGCGCATAGACAAGGTTTTCAGACCATTACACATGCTCAGGGCGATGGGGCAATTCAATTAGTCATTGATGGTGTGAAAGCGTCACAAGAGCAATCACCACGGAGTGATGTGCGACATCGAATTGAACATTGTGGATTACCGGATCCGGCTCAGATCCAGGATATTTCTGAATTAAAAATGTGGCCTGTTCCCCAACCACAACACGTGTATCAGTTTGGTGAAGGGGTTGTACGAGCAGTCGGTGACCATGGTGAAAACTATTCACCGTATGGGTGGTTTAAAGATCAAAATATACCTCTCGTATTGTCCTCAGATGCGCCGGTCGCTCCTCCAAACCCATTGCAGGCTATTTATGCAGCCGTCACGCGGTCCACATTACAAGGAAACGTTGTAGGTGCTGAACATCGAATCTCTCTTACTGAAGCTTTAAAAGGCTATACGATTGAAGCGGCTAAAGCCATACATCGTGAAGATTCTATTGGATCCATCGAAAAAGGCAAACTAGCTGATTTTGTCGTATTGGATAAAAACCCGTATGACACATCAGTAGAAGAGATCCCTAATATTGAAGTAAGTGAGACATGGATTTCGGGAGAGCAAGTTTATTAAAGAAACGAGGTTATTCATTTTATGCTGACAAATGAAAAGAAGGACATCATAGAATGGGTTAACGGAAATAAAAAAACATTATCTGATTGGAATCAGACGATCTGGAACTATGCAGAACCAGCTTGGCGAGAATACAAATCATCAGCTTGGTATGTCCATCGCTTAAGGGAAGAGGGGTTTGAGGTTGAAGAGCAAAGTGGCGACATGCCTACCGCTTTTTGCGCAACTTGGAAAAACGGCACAGGGCCTGTCATTGGCGGCTATGCGGAGTATGATGCTGTCCCCGGGAATAACCAGGCAGCTGATACTGTCAAAAGACCCAGGGAGGGATTAAGTCCATATGCCGGTGGGCATACGGACCCTCATTCTGCACTAGGCATAGGTTCCCTTGGAGGGTTTTTAGCGGCGAAAGCAATGATGGAAAAGCATGACATTAAGGGGACATTAAAGTTTTTTGGCGAACCTGCAGAAAAATTACGAGGCTCAAAGCCTATTCATGCAGCGAAAGGTTATTATGATGACCTCGATGCTGCAATAAGCTTTCACCCTTTTTATATGCTGCCTCTATGTAATACGACCAGATGGGATACGCATTGTGCGGTCGCATATTCTGTCATGTATACGTTCACTTGTGATGAACCGGAAACATGGCTATCCTCAGGAAAAGACTCTCCTATTCCTGCTGCACATGCGGCTGCACGCGCCCCAGGCGCAACGGATGCTGTTGTTACTATGTATTCGTTGTCCAAAATGTATAAGGAACACATGCTATCAAACAATATGGGATGGTCTGTCAATGAAACAATTTTAAATACTGGACAGGCGACTGCTGATAATATCCCAGCGCAAATGTCGCAAATTTACTATTTTATTCGGGTTCCGGATATTGAAAAAGCTGAACAGGTGATTCAAGTACTCGATCAAAATGCAGAAAGCGCTGCTTCAGCTGCTCATTGTAATTGGAAACGAGAATGGATTACAAAATCACGGGCAGGCCTTGCGAATCACACGTTGGCAGAAGCAACTTATCAAAATCTTGAACTTGTGGGCGCCCCTAAATTTGAAGGGAACGCCATTAAAAAGGCACAAGAAATTCAAGAAAATCTTGGACTGCAACCGTTGGAGGATCCTTACTTGGATGAGATTGAAACCCTAATCCCTCCACAAGAAGCAGAGGAGAAAATGCGTGAAATGTTACCTGCTTGGCAACAACATTTTACCTCTGACGACTACACAGAGTATTGCTGGCATGCTCCCACGGTTAGACTCTATATAGGTAGACCGGCACTAAAATCACCGAAGTCAGGTTATGTTTATCCTGATTGGGTAATGAATGCAATGGGGGGAATCCCTGAATGTATCAACCCAATGATATTTAGTGCTTCTAAAACAGTAGGTTTGACGATCATTGATCTGCTAACTGATGATCACCTACTTGAAGAAGCAAAACAAGAGTTTAATGAGCGTACCGGTGGTGGTATTAAAGGCACCCAGTGGATACCCCCGCTTTGCGATTATGATCCTCCTATTGATTACCGTTGGCCTGAATATGTCACTACCCCTCGTGGAGAGGACCATTGGGTAATTCCGGCAAAGGGCGATCAATGATCCGCAACATTTTGACTTATAGTGTAATGACATTAATTAGTGATACATTCATATGGAAAGGAGGATCACATTGAAAAGATATATTGTCTTAGTTGGTGCTCTTATGATCACTTTTCTATTGGTAATTATCGGCGTTATAAATTCTGAAGGATTAAGTGTTTTCTCTGAATATCTTCTAAACGATTTGATTGGTGGATATTTTGGTTGGTACTATATGCTGGTTGCTTTTTTCATTGTAGTGATTTGTTTATATACAGCTTTTTCGAAATATGGATCCATCAAACTTGGTAAAGATTCGGATCGACCAGAGTTCAATAAGTTTACTTGGATTGCGATGTTGTATAGTGCAGGACTCGCGATAAGCCTTTATTTTTGGGGAGTAGCGGAACCTGTATTAATGTACATGGAGCCTGCTGTCGGGGAAGGTGAGACAAAAGAAGCAGCAGATTTAGCGATGCAGTATTCCTTTTTTCATTGGGCGTTGCACAGCTTTGGAGCTTATACGATAACCGGACTGTTTATGGCTTATTTCCAATATAGGAAAAATGCCCCGCCCTTGATCAATTATGCTTTTCAGCCTTTATTAGGGGACCGAATTCATGGTCCAATAGGCCAGATCATTAATATAATAGCGATATTTGCAGTGATTGGCGGGATTACAACTTCGCTTGGTCTAGGTGTTATGCAAATGGGGGCCGGTTTTGATTATGCTTGGGGGATTGACAATACACCTACTACGCAAATATTTATGATTCTAATCCTAACGGTCTTGTTTATCATTTCTGCAAGCTCGGGTATACAAAGAGGTATTAAATGGTTGTCTAATATCAACATTGTAATAGCTTTGACGGTTTTGGTTTTAATTTTCATATTAGGCCCGACTACAAATATTTTGGAAACATTTGTGAGCACTACAGGTAATTATCTACAAAACTTCATAAACATGAGTTTTCATATGGAACCATTTATTGAAGGTTATGATTGGCAAGCAGGTTGGGATTTCTTTTACTGGGGCTGGGCTATCAGCTTTGGCGTTTTTGTCGGACTTTTCATGGCTAGAATTTCAAAAGGGAGAACTATCAAAGAATTTATTCTCGGAGCCATGGTAGTGCCATCAATAGCTACAATGGTTTGGTACTCTACTTTTGGCGGAAGTGCCCTCTACAACATTGTTAACTTGGGTAATAATGAATTGGCTAATCAAATATTAGCAGATATGGACACTGCTTTGTTTTACTTCTTGGATCTTTTTCCGTTAGGGTCAATAATTATTGTGCTGGTACTTGTTTCATTGGTTATTTTCTTTGTTACATCTGCAGATTCAACTGTTTACGTACTTGGGATGTATAGTGAGGGGACGACAACACCCACCAATAGGAGTAAAATATTATGGGGGATGGTCATTGCTGGGTTGGCAATCGCTTTATTATTAAGTGGCACGCTAACTGCTTTACAATCCATATCAGCTGCGGCTGGTTTACCTTTTTCTTTAATTGTAATAGGTATGTGTGTTTCCTTCTTTAAATCCTTGCGAGAAGAGTATGTAGGTTTGAGCTATAAAAAAGAAAAATGAGTTGTTTATGAAAATGAAGCACAAGGAGGTGCAGGTTTAAATGCCTGTATCTTCTTACGAGGGAGGAATATTGATGTACCAACCAAAAGATTCATCCAGGTCACCGCGTTATGTCGGACCAAGAACTTTTATGAGACTGGAGAATATCCGAACGACAGATGATGTTGATTTTATAGTTGCAGGGGTTCCATTTGACACGGCTGCTTCAAATAGGACAGGTCAACGTTATGGTCCTCAGCATATACGGGATTTTTCAGTATTGCTTCGACCTTACAATCCGGATCAGGACATCAATATTTTTAACTATTGTTCCGGAGTGGATTATGGCGATATCGATATCATTCCAGGGAACATTCACAGAACGTATGACAATATCGTTGAACAACTCGATGAAATTCTTGAAAAATCAATTACCCCAGTATTGATGGGCGGGGATCATTCTATTACGCTCGGGCATTTGCGAGCGTTTGCTAAACATTATGGCCCCGTTGCTCTCGTGCACTTTGATTCCCACGGTGATGCTTGGGATGACTACTTCGGAGAAAAATATATGCACGGGACACCTTTTCGCAGAGCTGTTGAAGAAGGCTTGCTAGATGTTGATCACTCCATACAAATTGGAATGCGTGGTCCTCTGTACGGTCCTGAGGATATTCAAGGTGCCAGGGATCTCGGTTTTCAGGTAATTCCAATGAGGGAAGCGCGGCAGTTAGGTTATGACGAAGTGATAAAACAAATTCATCAAAGGGTAGGAGATCGACCGGTATTTGTTACTTATGATATCGATTTCCTTGACCCAGCTTACGCACCCGGGACGGGAACGCCGGAAGCAGGTGGCCCTACCAGTTATGAAGGTTTGGAGTTTGTCAGAGGATTGGACGGTATCAACTTGGTTGGGTTTGACCTTGTAGAAGTGCTTCCTGCTTATGACAGCGGTGAAATTACTGCCATTGCTGCATCTTCAGTCATGTTTGAAATGATTTCTTTAATTGCTATGAAAAAAAGGCGGGAGCAAGATTAGGCTGCACAAAAAACAAAATAAGAACTATTTCAATGTATAGAAAAAAAGGGATGCAAACAGAACTTAACGTTCATAGCAAAAAGCTAACTCTAATGTAAGGGAAGAACATTCTGCTCGTTCTTCCCTTTAACAACACAACGCTATAGTATAAGAGCCACCACTAAGGTGGCTTTTAAATGTAAAAAGCGGGTGTCGTAGTTACAGCGACAGCATGACGGGTTAATGATGAGGATGTGTTCAAAACAGAAAATGACCTGCGAATGATGGCTGCATACATTCAGAATCTCAATACTTGTAGTCGGTATTTTCAATCTGGAAGGTTCGAATTCTCTGAATTTCTTCTAACTCGAATTCCTTGCGCTGGTGCCATTATAAATTAAAATTTGGTGCTATTAAGGTTATCAAAAAACGCTTACAATAACGAAAACAATGTAAAATAATATTACTACTTATAAATTATGATTGAATAACCACATTAAACCTATTGACAAATTTCATTATATTATTATAATTGGATTTAACAATCCTATATATATTAATTAAAGATTGTTGAATCCAATATAATGATAAATGAAAATATAACATTTACTTTTATTTGGATTATAATTATAGAGAGGAGAATTCTGGAATGGACGCACCAGTAGTTTTTCTAAATCAAGAAGAAGTGAAACAAAGCGGTGGCTCTAATATGAAAAAAACAATGGACGTTGTCGAGGACGTTTTTTCTTTACATCAAAAAGGTGATTATGTCATGCCTGATAAAACTGTATTAAGGTGGGGAGAAGGTACTGAAGCAACGAAAGGGCGTATAAATGGCATGCCAGGGTATATTGGAGGGAAATTTAATGCTTCAGGGATAAAATGGATTTCAAGTAACCCTAGCAACCCTTTTAAGTTTAATATTCCTCGTGCAGCGGGGATGATCATCTTAAACAATTCAGCTACTTATCTTCCTGAAGCAATTATGGATGGAACTCTCATTAGCTCTATGAGAACGGCTGCTAACAACGGACTTGCTGCTAAGTATCTTGCAAAAAACGATACTAAGGTTATTGGACTAATTGGGGCAGGAGTTCTAAATCGCACTATATTATTAGCTTTATATGAAGCGCTTCCAAAATTAGAGAAAGTTAAGCTTTTTGATTTAAACTCAGAAAGGTCTCAGAAATTTATTGATGAGATGTTGCCTTATGTACCGTCAGTAAAAATGAGTATTAGTGAATCAGCTAAGGATGCTGTTGAAGGATCAGACGTGTTTGTAACAGCAACTGTAACAACAGAGCCTATTGTTAAACAGGAGTGGATAAACCCAGGGTCTCTTTATCTTCATGTTGGGGCGCATGAATGTGAATTTAAGGTTGTTCAATTAGCAGACAAGTTCATAGTTGATGATTGGAAAAAAATTAAAAGTAGAGGTGAAGCAACTTCCGCTATAATGCATCAGGAAGGGGATCTTCAGGAAAGTGATATTTCTGCTAATTTAGGTGAGCTTGTGAATGGAAATAAAAAAGCAAGGGAGAGTGATGATGAAACTATAGTATTTCATAGTGTTGGACTAGGTATACAGGACATAGCTGTAGCAAAGATAATCTATGAAGAGGCAAAAGCAAAGGGGTTGGGTCAAAAGATTGAACTATGGGGGAATACCAAAATATTCATGTAAATCAATAGTTAAACTACCTAAAGTAGTTAAACTACCTGAATATAAACAAATGATCGCCAATTTTGGAGCTAATTTTTTACAATAAAAGGCAAGGTTTTAGGGTTTGTGGATAACCTTTGTAGTCACAAATGAAAAAAGATTTTAATAACCCTATTACAATGCTACTTCTGAAGTGTGATTTCAAAATTTGTGACTACATATTTTGAAGACAAATGCTCTGAATCCTGCCATTACGGTATTTAGAAAAATATGTCGGCAAACTCGGGATAGAAGTTTAAATGTATGGTGGGGACACTAACTTGTAAAAAACTTCGAATATTGAATCCAAAGCTCGTGCGTATAGAGATATGTGGAGTGTTATAGAATCCAAGGAAATAAGTAAAGGATAAGTTTTATAAAAACGTGATTCTAGGTGTAGTTGGTTATCATGAGCAGGTATGCTGTTACTACCAGTATAAGAATATATTGTTTGATCTAAAGGAGTGATTTTATGTTTCCATTAGAAACCATCGAATCTGAAAGCCTAGAATCCCTTCTTTTTTATTCAGCCTGTCTTGGAATACTATTGCTTATTGGAATAGTTATACGTATTAAACTTAAAATATTTAAGAAATTCATTATACCTGCATCTTTAATTGCGGGTGTAATTGGCTTATTAATTGGTCCCCATGTGCTTGGCTTTTTGCCCGTTGAAATGATGGATACTTGGTCAGCTTATGCTAGTATTCTTATCGCTATCGTTTTTGCACCGATGCTAATTGGAATTAATATAAACTTTAAGAGAATTAAAGAAACTCAAGCGATTCCTCAATTTATATATTCATGGAATATGAGCTTCATGCAGTGGGGAATCCCTCTTATCATAATGGCTTTATTCTTAACTCCTTTTTTTGGTGTGAATCCTTTATTTGGAACACTAACTGAAGTAGGGTGGCATGGTGGTCACGGTACTGCTGGTGGAATGTCTGAAGTATATGAAAACTTTAACTGGTCAGAGGGAGTTTCTTTAGGTTTAACAGTAGCTACCATTGGTTTAGTATTTGGTGTAATTGGTGGCACTATAATTATTAATTATGGGGTTAGAAAAGGTTATACGAATTATATGGGAAAAGATGATACTGTTGTTGAATCAAGCAAACCTGATATAATTCCTCGTTCAGAACAGCAATCCTCATCAGTAAAAACCATTCAAGGGGAGATCGTCGAAGGTTATGGATTCCACCTTGCGATAATATCGGTAGCTATTTTTATAGGGTGGATTTTACAAAATGTAATTGAACCTTATGTACCCGGTGTACCACTCTTCCCATTGACAATGATAGGAGGATTAATTGTTGGCAGCATTTTAAAAAGAACAAGTTTATATGAAGCAGTAGACTTGGAAACATTTCGACGGATTCAAGGGTTAGCGATAGATTTTCTTATTGTATCGGCAGTAGCCTCCATCAGTCTTCCAGTGGTTTTTGATCATTTGGTACCGTTGATTGTTATGTCCATAGTCATTCTATTTTTGATGGTATTTTTCTTTTTCTACATTGGTCCTCGTCTATTTGAGAAAGATTGGTTTGAACATTCGATTATAAATCTTGGAGCAGGTTTTGGTGTAGCTGCTGTAGGGTATATGCTCCTTCGAATGGTAGACCCAAAATTACAATCCGATGCGTTCATAGCATATGGGTTAAGAGCTCCTTTAGTAAGTCCATTTGCTGGAGGAGGATTAGCAACAGCTTCTATACCAATCTTAACGATCTCTTTTGGGGCGTTGCCTGTAGGTTTAGTTTGTATTGGACTGATGATTGTGATTTTTATTATAGCAAAAGTTTCAGGTCTTTATGGACGGCATAGCAACAATTATTTTAATCATTCATTGTCTGTATCGAAAGATAGACGTTCAATTTAGTAAAATTTGGGGTTATACCAATAAATCTAAGATATGATAATGTTAGAAAACCAACAAAAAAGGAGAAGCTGTATTAGATGCTATACACCCCGGTCAATCAAAAGTTGCGGAAAAACTAAAATTTTGGGCAGAAGCAGCCAGGGGATTTTCATCTTTCTGGTTGCTCCCACGCTCAATATAAAGGGTGAGAGTACTGAAATTATTTGTGGATCTTGTACATGAGAACAATCGGATAGTTACTAAAGCTGAAAAACTGGTCATTGATTATATACTAGAAAATAAAAAAGAAGTTACCTATATGACTGCTTCAAAAATAAGCAAAGAGGTTGGTGTAGGAAAAACTACTGTTGTTCGATTAGCAAGCTCTTTAGGTTATGAAAATTTCTCTCATATGCAATCATCTTTACAAGAAGAATTTATTAAACATCAATTGAATGAACGTATGCAAGATGTGAGTGAGAATATCGATAATGATAATGCCATGATAAAGAGTATAAATAAGGACATTGCAAATATCCAAGCTACCGTTGATAACATTAACATGAATGAATTTGAAGAGGCTATTAAATTGATAGGGGGATCTAAAGGCATCTATACGATAGGATTTCGATCAT
Source organism: Natribacillus halophilus (assembly GCF_900100185.1). Lineage (GTDB taxonomy): Bacteria > Bacillota > Bacilli > Bacillales > Marinococcaceae > Natribacillus > Natribacillus halophilus. The sequence continues at coordinate 151,195 of NZ_FNEN01000007.1, forward strand.
CAATAGCAGACGCCTATTATTTAGGTATAACATTAAAAAAGATGTTAGGTAATACCTTTCCTATTACATCGACCGGTGTCATTTTGGATCATTGTTTCCAAAATGCGAATGAGAATAGTGTCGTTATTGCTTTTTCCTTCCCGCGTTATACAATGCAGACGATCGAGAGCGTAAGATATTTAAAGGAGCAAAATAAAGTGAAAGTAATATCCATTACCGATAGTATAAAGAGTCCTTTGGTGACTATTAGTGATTATTTTTTCTTAACCTCGGCAAAATCTTTATCTCCATTATATTCCCATGTTTCCAGTATGGCACTAATTAATGCTATCATCGCTACAGTTGGGCAATATTATAATGAAAGAGTCACTAAAAACTTAATACTTGAAGAAGAAGAGATATCAAGGAGAAATGTTTTTTATCTTTAGACTTTAGGCGGAAAAATCGAAATACCCGCGTTGTTCAAAGTGTATCTTACCATTGTTTTTTCTTCATTTGTGGTATATTATGTTATGTGATTAAATTACTACTAATATGGAGATGACGTGTATGAAAGTTGACAAGAATTTGCCAGTTCCTTTGTATTATCAGGTGAAGGAAAAACTGAGGGAGAAGATTACGAATGGAATATGGACATCTGGTCAGCAGTTGCCTACAGAGCGAGAGCTGGCTGAAATTTTTGGAGTAAGCCAGATTACGGTGAAGCGAGCAATTCAGGAACTAGTAAGTACAGGTAAGCTGTATCGCCAGCGTGGGAAAGGCACCTTTGTTAAGGAAAAGAACTTGTATCAATTAGTGGGGCTTCGTAGTGGAGTTGAACGTTCGCATCCACATAAAGTGCTTCGTTTTACAATAGAGGAACCGAGTTCCGTCATAGCTGCTAAAATGAATCTGGCTCCGGATAGTTTCGTGTATCATATACATCGTCTAAAGATTGAAGATGGAATGCCAATCGGCATCGAATATAGTTATATACCAACTACCTATGTACCTGAATTAAATGAAGAGTCGGTAGTGGATGAGCTCCTCTATAATGTGTTAGATCAATATGGAGTGCCACTCGATAAAGCAAGAACCTATTTTAGCATGAGAAAAGCTGATGTCGAAGAGGCTGAATGGCTCGATATTGATACTAATTTTTATTTATTCATACTCGAACGTTTCACTATGACGGTTCAAGGAGAAGTTGTGGAATACTCAAAATGTTGTATCCGCCAAGACCATTCGCGATATTATCTAGAAGTAAAGTTGTAAAATGTGCGACCTTTTCCTTCACTAAATAAAAGTTATAATTTTATAATAATATATTGACGCGTGATATATAGTCGGCTATAATTGTGGTCAATTAACGGAATATTCATTATTAGAAATGTTATGGAGGTGTCCTGTATTGTCTGCGTACAAAGAGAAGGTTAATTTTTCGTTCAATGATGTTCGGTTAGAGGCCAAGGAAGGACAGACAGTAGCAGCTGCATTATATGAAAATGATTATAAAAAGCTAGGAACAACACGCAAGTACCAAAGACCTCGAGGTCTATTTTGTGCAACGGGGCGATGTTACAGTTGTTTGTTGACGGTGAACGATCAGAATAATGTTCTTTCGTGTATGACGCTTGTTGAAGAGGGAATGAGTGTGAAATCGAATCAATCGTAAGGAGGAGAAGATGGATACTGATCTATTAATTATAGGCGGTGGCCCTGCTGGGTTACATGCGGCAAATACAGTGGGGCAGTATGGAATACGAACGGTCATTGTAGAAGAATCCAATGCTTTGGGTGGCTTATTACGCCAACAAGTTCACTATATCAACGATTTGCCTCGCGAATTTAAGGCACAGACAGGTCAAAATCTATCCGAATATTTCATCGGTAATTTATCTGACCAGTGTACAGTGTTACTAAACCATATATTTACAGGAGTTTATAAAGATGGTCGGCTCGGCATTGCTAATCAGGAAACCGTTATACCTATTCGTGCTAAACGGGTCTTAATAGCAACTGGTGCAGCAGAAGAAACGATGATTTTCCCAGGGTGGACATTACCGGGAGTGATTAGTGTCGGTGCTGGACAGATCCTCCACCATCGAGAGGGGGTTCTCCCAGGAAAGAAGGCAGTAATTCTTGGTTCGAGTGAACCGGCTCTATCCCTGTCTATGGACTTATTTGATAAGGGGAGTGATGTTGCTATCGTTGATGGGGGGAGTGAGATAAGCTGCGGAAACCAGCAGTTGCTTGATGAAATCGTAACAAAAAATATCCCGATTTACTTTGAAGCTTTCAATCTTGAGGCGCTCGGAACAGATGAAGTTGAGAAACTTGTTTTTCAACAGTCATCTGGAAACGAGAAGAAACTCGAAACCGATGTCGTTTGTATTGGCGGTGAATATTCTCCGATATTAGAAAGCTTCGAAATACTTGATTGCAAATTCACTTATGCAGAGAAATTGGGTGGTTGGCTACCCCAATATGATCACACTTTAAAAACAAGTGTAAATCATGTTTTTGCAGCTGGTAATTGCGCTGGAATTACATCTATGTCAGGTATTCTTCTAACAGCTGAAATTGCTAGCTTAAATGTAGTGCATGAGTTAATGAATGAACAAATCCAAGAGCAGGTTGAGTCATTGTGGGAAGAGCTGATCAATATCGAAGATTCTTCATTTTTGCCTTCCTTTCATTCACGTAAGGATATCATTGCAGAGGCTTATACTTAGGGAGGTGAAATTATGAAAGGGTCTACAATCGTGTGTCGTTGTGAAGAGATTACTGCATATGAGATACAAACAGCCATTCATATGGGAGCGGAAACTTTCGATGATGTAAAGCGCATTACTCGTTGTGGAATGGGTTATTGTCAGGGGAAGATATGCATGAATCCCGTTCGCAGGTTGATTGCACAAGAAAAAAACGTGTCGCTCCATGATATCCCCCTTCCGCGAATGAGGATGCCTTTACGGATGATGAGAATGGACGTGTTAGCTACTTCATCGTCAGCATCTACCATACAATCGATATTAAAGGAAGCCACAGCAAAAGTAGGTGAAGAAGATGACCAATGATTATGATATCATCATTATCGGCTCTGGGGTGATCGGCGCAAGTATTGCTTATTATCTCTCGAAGCGTCCTCGACAAAATATTCTGGTCATTGATAAAGGTTTTCCGCTCACAGGCACATCAGGTGCTACACAAGCATGGGTGTTTGCCCATAATAAAACGCCGGGATCATATGGGAAACTGAGTATGTTAAGCGCGCAACTGTATCCATCATTGCAAGCGGAAATCGGTGATATTGAATATAAGCGAACAGGTGGAATTGTTCCCTTCTTTGACGAGGATGATTGGGTGAAAGCCGAACACCTTGTTAAAGAACAATCAAAAGCAGGATTGGACGTACAAGTGCTGAACCGGACGCAGACACTGGAAAAAGAACCTAAGCTTTCGGCAAAGATTAAAGGATCAACGTACAGCCCAATTGACGGAAACGTAAACCCTTTTTTGCTTGTAGAAAAATATGTGCGGGCGTTCCAAAGAAATGATGTTGATGTTTCTTTTTACAATGCAGTAACGGCCATTGATCATAGCGATGAACAAGTAACCGTGACAACGGAAAAAGGTATATTCAGTGGAGAAAAGATTGTCTTTGCTGGAGGGCCATGGACAGAACATTTAGGAAATATGCTTGATGTGCAAGTTCCGGTAAACCTAGTGAGAGGACAGATCCTCGTCACAGAGCCACTGCAGCCAATTATTACACATACACTTGGTGGTATGCGACAAATGGATAATGGAGTGGTGTTAATTGGAAATTCAAGCGAGAAGCATATTGGTTTGGATCGCAGAACAACGCTGGATGTGATTCAGCATACAGCAAAAATGGGGATTGATTTCGTTCCCGAGCTCAAGAAGGCACATATTTTACGATCATTTGCAGGAACGAGACTTGTTCCCTATGATGGTTTGCCGATTCTAGGGACAATGCCTTGCATGAAAAATGTATACATTGCGGCTATGCATAGTGGTGTCACGTTATCACCGCTAGTTGGTAAAGTGATGTCAGAATTGATCTTTGACGGAGAAGCAAGCATCGATATCGACGGTTATGATATTCGCAGGTTTAATAAAATAAAGCCATGATTATAAAAGAACTTCATAAATTATGAGATTATTTTAGAAGAGTAAATCTAAAATAATCTCCTCTCAGAATTTGAAGAAGTGCCAAAAGTTCTAATGAATTATCCTATACCGCGATATTTTATCTAATATGTAAAACATAAAAAAATTCAAATCAATCGTAATTCCCAGTATAAGATCGAACGAAATTAAAAACGCCTGCAGGAGTAAATCCCATTAGGTGGGTGAAAATACCCTTGTAGCACCAGCTTTAGTCAATTCCAAAAACTAATAATATGTAAGGGGGAATTAAATTGGATGCTGTAACTGCAATAATTTTAAGTTCGATGGTAATGTTGGGTATGGGAATAGCGGTTTCATTTTGGGTAGCAAGAAGAGCAGATAGTGAAACATGGAGCGTGGGAGGAAGATCCCTGCCAATGTATGTAATAGCAGGCACTCAGTTTGCAACTGGTATGGGTGGAGGTGTCTTAGTAGCTCATGTAGGGATTGGGTATGGAGGTGGTTGGTCAGCAATTACCTATAATGTGTTATACTCCATTGGCGTTGTGCTCCTCGTATTACTTGCCAGCTGGCTTAAAAAGCATAACTTTACTACGCTTCCAAATATATTTCAAAAACTGTATGGTGAAAATAAAACTATGATGAGCATCGTAACTTTTATGGCTATTGTTGTTCCTTTTGGCTGGTTATGTACTAATATGGTAGCTTTTGGAAACTTATTCTCAGAAATCACTGGTTTTTCATTTACTCTTTTAATCGTAATTTTTGCAACAATAAGTGTATTATTTGTTTTACCAGCAGGGTTAAAATCTGTTGCATGGGCTGACTTTTTATATGGATGTATCATGGTCATTTTAATGATAGCTACTGGATTTTATGCAGTTAATAGTGTAGCTGGAGGATGGTCCGAAGTAACAGCAAATGTTCCAGAGAATATGGTTTCATTTCCTGAAGGTCTTGGAGCTATAGGGATGGGGACTGTAGTTCTTTGGGTCTTTGCAATTCTTCCAGGTGCTCTCACAAACCAAATGTCCTACCAGCGAATTTATGCCGCAAAAAGTGTAAAGACAGCGAGACAAGGTTTTATTATTGCAGCTATCGTGGCAGCCACTTGTGGAATTTGGGCATCTATTATGGGGATGTCAGTATTATCACAAAATCCTGGGATAGATAATTCTGAATTAGCTACAGGTTGGTTTTTAAATCAAATACCCATTTGGTTTTTAGCTATATTTTCTGCTTTTATTATCGCTACACTGATGTCTACAGTTAGTAGTGCCATACAATCAGTTGTTGTAAATATAACGAGAGATATTTATAAAACCTATATCAATCCAAATATAGGTGATCAAATGTTAAAAAATGCATCGAGAATATTATCAGTGGTAGTTGTTATTCTTGCAGTTCTTTTATCCTTATTGTTTCCACAAGCTTTAGGGTGGCTTGAAGCAACTTATTCCTATTCTGCAGCAACCTTATTAGTTCCTATCTTTTTGGGTTTTGCATTGCGTCATTCAAATTTTCTTTCTGCTAAAGGTGTAATAGGAAGTATATTTGTTGGAATTACTAGTACAGCTATTGCGCAAATATTAAATACTACTATTCCGTATGCAGTTTTCGGTGTATTGGGTTCTTTAGCAGGTTTCTTGGTATTCAATATGATTTTTTACAAAACTGAAATGAAAGCAAAAAAAGATGAAGCAAGCTAAACATATTATAAGATTCTCATGTAGCTAAAATGCACATTAGAGGAATAAAGCGCAAAGTATTGAGAGACCATTTATTTATGATGGAGGGTGATAAACTATGGATGCAGATGTTGCTATTGTTGGTGTTGGTAGTGTAGGAAGTATGGCTGCTTGGCAGCTTTCAAAAAAAGGAATATCTGTATTAGGGTTTGAGCAATATGGAATTGGGCATGATCGATCAGCTGCAGGAGGTGAATCACGTCTTTTTCGAACAGCTTATATGGAAGGGTCTGAATATGTCCCGTTATTACAGGAATCTAAGATCTTATGGGAACAACTAGAGAAAGAGAGTGGAAGTTCACTTTTAACTTTAAACGGTGGATTAATGATAGGAGAAGCAGAATCTAAAGTTATGAGTGCAATTTTAAAAAGCATAAATGATTTTGATCTAGCTCATGAACGTCTAACAGGAGACCAGGCCAGAAAAATATATCCCCAGTTTAATATATTTAATGATGATTTAGTTATTCTAGATAAGAATGCAGGATTTATAAGGCCAGAGTTGGCTGTAGTATCAGCAACTCAACAAGCTATAGAGAACGGTGCTAAAATAAAAAGATATACAAAGGTAGACAGTATATCTTCAGATGAAAAGGGGGTGAATATTATAGCAGAAGATAGTTCATACAAGGTTAGAAAACTTATTGTTACTACAGGTGCTTGGACATGGAAGCTTTTACCCTTTTTGAAAGAGCAAGTCATTGCAAGAAGACTGTTGTTAACTTGGTTTACACCTAAAGATATTTCAAAAGTTACGCCTGATAAGTTACCAATATTCGCTAGGATGCGTGATAACTTCCGTCTTACGGGTGCCCCTACCCTTGACGGATCAATGGTAAAAGCTTCTTATACCAAAGATCCACAATTCGTAGAAGAACCATTTAATTTATACAGAGATGTTTATCCGGAAGAATTAAAACAAATCAGCGAGTCTGTAGAAGCCTTACTACCTGGCTTGCATCCTGATCCAGTACGTGCAAGTGCATATATGGATGCTTATACACCGGATAATCATGCCATAGTAGGAGAGCTTCCCAACATGAGTAATGTTATGATTGCTACTGGTTTTTCAGGACATGGGTTTAAACTTTCTCCAGTAATTGGGAAAATTATTTCGGATATATGTACTGATGGTAAAACAGATAGTGATATACACCATCTTACACCACGAAGGTTTAACCCGTATACTTGACTCTTGCAAAAAGCTTTTAGTGATGAACATTGTCAGTCATACACAAAGTTTTTCTATGAATCCTTTTAGACTTGTTGAAAGTAGCATAGAGCCTAACATTCAAGGGTTCGGAAAATGGAAGATATTACACGTCATTGCCACACTTGTGAAACAGTTTATCTTTCGAGAATCTTCTTCCTCTCAGGAGTTCACAGAGAGCATCATGTAGTGGAGGAAACTGATTGATGAGTATAAAGTCAGCACATCATAATTGTTAGATTGGAATAATATAACAATATTAAGTGATATTTGTGCCACTTTGAAAAGTATTCAATAGCCAATGTTTCTCATAAAAGCGATCAACATATTTTTCAGTTTTATCCAGGTGCGTCATTAAGCGCTTTTTTACAAAGCTGAGATCGCTTAATTTTATACAGGGATATTGGCTAACCAATCGTTATAAGGGTTTATCTGTGATTTTTAGCTCTTAAGTTGAATAATTTACAAAAACTCATTTGGAAGAATTTACGAGGATGAATAGGGGGTAAAATAAATGAACGCAATAGTGGCAATTATAGCTACCACGTTTATAGTGTTAACGGTTGTAGGTTCAGTATCTTTGTATGTTGGAAAAAAGAAAAAGGGTGAAGAGAATTGGACGGTTGCTGGAAGATCGTTACCTTTGTATGTCATTGTAGGTACACAGTTCGCAAGTGCTCAAGGCGGTGGGATGTTAGTAGCTCAAATCGGAATTGGTTACGATGCTGGATGGTCTGCAATTATGTATGGATCATTTGTAGGGATTGGACTTTTTTTATTAGTAATTCTTGCAAAATGGCTTAGAATCCAAAGGTTCGCTACAATACCTGAAATCTTTATTAAGCTGTATGGGAATCACAAGGTCTTAGTTACAACTGCTACTATAATGACTATAATAGTTCCATTTGGGTGGGTTTGTACACAGCTTGTCGCTTTTGGAAGCTTATTTTCTGAGATAACAGGGCTATCCTCTTCATTGCTTATAGTCATTTTTGCAGGTATTAGTTTAATTTTTATCTTACCAGCCGGATTAGCATCAGTAGCATGGACCGATTTTATCTTTGGGTGCATGATGGTAATTATGGCTGTAGCAAGTGTAGTTTTTGCTATTAATTTGGCTGGTGGGTGGGACACCATGACAAACAATGTTCCCCAAGAAATCGTAAGTTTTCCGGAAGGGTTGGGGGCAGCTGGGTTGACCACTATTGCCTTGTGGGCACTATCTACTTTGCCTGGCACGTTAACCAATCAAATGTATTATCTGAGAATATTTTCATCTAAAAACGTTAGTACTGCGAGGTGGTCATTAGGAATTACAGCTATCGTCATCGTGCTTTCTGTTGTTTGGGCATCCATTATGGGAATGTCTATCCGCTCTGTGAATCCCAATTTAGCAGACGAAGAAATGGCAGCTGGTTGGTTTTTGACACAACTCCCAATTTGGTTTTTGGCATTATATTCAGCATTTATTATAGCGTCCATTATGTCTACCATTAGTAGTGCAGTCCAATCAGTTGTCGCAAATATCACCCGAGATATATATAAATCCTATATCAATCCTTCAGTAAGTGAGAAAAGCTTATTGAAATTATCCAGAAGGTTCTCGATCCTCATACTTATTTTAGGCATTGTTTTATCTATAATGTTCCCAGGGGCATTAGATTGGCTTGTGGCAACCTATGCATACTCTGCTTCTGGTTTATTGGTTCCTATTTTTCTTGGTTTTGCCTTAAAAAATACACGTTTTTTAACACAACAGGGCGTTATTGGAAGTATAATCATGGGTATATTGGGTACAGGAACTGCCCATATTATTGGAACTAATATCCCTTATGCTATATTTGGGTTAGTTACTTCCTTACTTGGAATACTCGTAATAAGCTTTTTTACAAAAAATAAAAGTAAGTCGGAATCTGCTCACCCGATGTAAGTTAGCTTATAAATAAACTTCTTTCACTAATCAGGTTCTATACAATCCATATTTCGCGCCTGTTTGAGCAGACAAATGTATTTTTTAGGCAGGTGTTTTAGTAGACTATAGCCCAAATAGCAATCAGTGGGGAGAAACAGCTGGAATCATGATCATCGTGCAGGACCTCCCAATGGTCGAAGAAATGGCGATGGAAATTGAATATGTGAAAAATTTAAACGCTGATTTGAATGCCATCCTCGCTTCTATGTATGATGAAATCGTTGTCGTAAACGCCAAAGGAGATGTTCTTCGTTACAATGAACATTTCATCACAGACCCATGGGGAAGCGTCCTAAAGGTAGGAGATAACCTTTTTGAAATAGAAAACCAGGATTATTTCAGTCCCACGGTTGCACGTTTGGTTCTGGAAAAGAAAGAAAAGGTTTCAATTATTCAAGAAAGCAACGCTGGTAAAAATATATTGGCGACCGGGAACCCTGTATTCGATAAAGAAGGGCATATTCACCGTATCGTCATTGCTTTTAGAGATATAACAGAAACCACCCAGTTAAAATCGGAATTACAAGAAACGAAAGCATTGAATAAGCGGTTTCAAGAGGAACTGAAAATTTTAAAAAGAAGAGAGAAAATCATTTATTGTAGCTCGGAAATGGAACAAGTCATGACCAAAGTATATAAATTGGGCGAGTTTCACTCCTCCGTTTTAATCATGGGGGAATCGGGGGTAGGGAAAGAATTAATTGCCCAATCCATTCACCGAAATGGGCTTCGCGCGCAGCAACCTTTCTTATCGATTAACTGCGGTGCCATTCCGGCAGAATTGCTGGAAAGTGAATTGTTCGGTTATGCCAAAGGCGCATTTACTGGAGCGCATACCAAAGGAAAACTGGGCTATTTTCAGCAAGCCGATCAAGGTGTGCTATTATTAGACGAAATTGGTGAAATGTCTACCGATCTGCAAGTGAAATTGTTAAGAGTTCTACAAGAAGGGCAAGTAACGCCTGTGGGAAGCGCAAAACCAATCGCCATCGATGTACAAATCATTGCCGCTACGAATAAAAATTTAGAAAAGATGGTTGAAGAAGGAACATTCCGCTCGAGTTCAACAGTCGCTAGGCAAACAAAATCCCGCAGATGGGCATAGGAATGCCGGTTTGCAGGATTTTTGGACATAGGTGGCGTGTAACTATGTTTTAGCCCGAATGTCGAAAACTTTGGGAGGGGTCTCAACCCCTAGTGTGCGTAGGGTTTGACGTTGTTCATGAGTGAGTTCTGTGCGCTGCTGAAAGTCTCCTTTTTTAGAAGAATAATGGCCGAGATGCATCTGCTCCATCGTTTTCCGGATGGTTCGCCACGTTTGTTTGGTTTCGACTTCCGCGACTCGAATCAATAAGAGTGCTAACCAATTGATTAGGATATG
>NZ_FNEN01000029.1 GCF_900100185.1 Natribacillus halophilus
TGAGCCACGGCTTCGGCTAAGTGATCCCACCGATTGCGCCATTTCTTGACCTGGTTTCGATTCAAGTTATTGTGTCTTGCGATTTGTTTATTGTTCATACCGTCGGCTGCATTTAAGATAATGTGCGCACGTGTTTTCAAATGCAGAGGCGTATGCGTCCCTTTGTCCAGTTTTTCAAGGATTTTTCGTTGTTTATCACTAAGTTCTATGGTTGCCGCTTGTTGAGCGACCATGATGACAACTCACCTCGTATCTATGATTCTATCAGCAGGATAACATTGGTGTGAGTGGTTAATTCAACCATTGTGCACTAGACTATACCCAGAAAGGCAGCACCCGCGCCACTTTTGCGCCGGGTATCCTCCTTCATTAAGGTGATCTTGCATGGAGGGAAGCCAAAAGGGTATGATAGGACAAAAGGATGCGGAGGTGAAGGTCATGTCGGAGACGACGGTGCTCTTTTTGCTTACAACGGTGGGCGCGGCCATGATGGGGACGCTCGCGGTGATTGTAAGGATGAAAGCAATCAAAAAACCGGCTTCAGTCAAAAAGATTATCATTCCGCCACTGATGATGAGCACCGGTTTTTTGATGTTTTTGTATGAACCGACCCATCTTCCGCCTGAACGGATTGTAGCGCCGCTGATTGTCGGTGCCGCTGCTTCTTATTTATTGATTCGCACGTCACGTTTTGAAATACATAACGGCGACATCTATATGAAAAGATCCAAATTATTTATCTTTTTATTGTTCGGATTAATCGCGGCCCGGGTGATTATAAAGTTAATCATCGGGGAGCAAATTCAACTCCCGCAACTGGCCGGGATGTTTTTTCTGCTTGCATACGGGATGATCATCCCCTGGCGTATCGCGATGTTGCTCATGTTCAAGAAAGCCGAGCAACAAATCGAAAGGCCAGCCTGGAGCTCGCCCTTGAAAGAAAGAACATAAAAAGCCGTTAAAACAGCTGCTCATATTGACTGTAATCCATCTGTTTTTCATCCAGTTTCCTGCGCAAAAACTTATGATCGCGTTTCGGGGTTGCGAGAATATAGCCGCGAATAATTAAATCTTCGTTCATCTGGCTCGCCCGCTCGTTCAAGGCAAGTTCGCCGATTTTGCCGGCGATCTTTTCTCTTGCGACATCCCTGAACAATTCAGGCACGGGGGAGACGAGCTCCTCGAGCAAGTCGCTTTGTTGCCGACTCCAAAGGTGACGGGTTTTCTCAATATAATAGTCCTGCCAATCGAGGATTGAATGGCCGTCTTCTTTCGGCAGGCGCTTCAGGAACTTTCTGAACATAAAAAAACCGCCGATGAACATAAACACAATCATGAACACAGACCAAAGGACGATCAACCACATGAAGACATCTGTACTCACGTTGCTCACCACCACGTTCTTGATTCTGTTACCAGTTTAGCACAGGTGCACCTTGCTTTAACAGATAGAGGCTTGCTATAGTCATCTCGTATTTTCGACATTTTGCCGGAAATATTATATGATAGAGACGAGGAGGGGGATACACATGGGAGAAACCAACGATATGTATCAAGCTAAGAAAACGTTGAACGTGGGGAATGAAACCTACCATTATTATGACCTCACTGCCTTGGAGAGGGCAGGTGTCGGTCATATTGCCAACTTGCCTTATTCTGTGCGTGTATTATTGGAATCTTTATTGCGACAGCAGGATGGCAAAGTGATTACAGCGGAGCACGTGGAAAGCCTTGCCCATTGGGGCAGCGATGAGGGCGGGAACGAAGATGTACCCTTTAAGCCCTCGCGTGTCATCCTCCAGGATTTCACAGGGGTGCCCGCTGTCGTGGATCTGGCTTCGCTCAGAAAAGCGATGGCCGATGTCGGGGGCGACCCCGCGAGCATCGATCCCGCGATTCCGGCTGATCTTGTCGTGGACCACTCGGTTCAGGTTGATCAGTTTGGGACGAGCGATTCGTTGACGCAGAATATGAATCTCGAGTTTGAACGGAATGAAGAACGCTATAAGCTCTTGAGCTGGGCGACGCAGGCGTTTGACAATTATAGTGCCGTGCCGCCGGCTACAGGTATCGTGCACCAGGTGAACCTGGAGTACCTGGCGAATGTTGTCCATGTCAAGGAAAATGACCAAGGGGAAAAAATCGCTTATCCGGACACCCTTGTCGGCACGGATTCACATACGACGATGATCAACGGTCTCGGAGTGCTCGGCTGGGGCGTTGGCGGTATTGAAGCAGAAGCCGGCATGCTGGAACAACCGTCTTATTTTCCCGCCCCTGAAGTCGTGGGCGTAAAGCTGGAGGGGAGTCTTCCCCATGGGGCGACTGCAACGGATTTGGCCCTGAAAGTGACCCAGCTATTGCGCTCCAAAAATGTCGTCGGCAAATTCGTGGAATTTTACGGTCCGGGACTAAAAAACATGTCCCTTGCCGATCGGGCCACGATTTCAAATATGGCTCCTGAATACGGTGCGACGTGCGGATTTTTCCCGGTGGATGAGGAGTCTTTGAATTACCTGCGCCTCACCGGCCGTAGCGAAGAACAAATCGCGCTTGTCAAAGCCTACTGCCAGGCGAACGGGCTCTTTTATAGCGACGATGCCACCGAACCGACCTATTCGGAAGTCGTCCCCTTAAACCTGGATAAAATTGAGCCGGCCCTATCCGGACCGAAGCGTCCACAAGATTTGATCGAACTTAATGATATGAAACAATCATTCAAAAAAGCGGTGACAGGACCGGAAGGCAATCACGGTTTCGGCCTTGACGCCAAGGAATTGGACAAAGAGGTGAGTGTTGAGCATCCGAACGGTAAAACGTCCACACTGACCACCGGTGCGCTCACGATCGCCGCGATTACGAGCTGTACGAACACATCCAATCCTTCGGTGATGATCGGGGCCGGTCTTGTCGCCAAAAAAGCGGTGGATAAAGGGCTGGATGTCCCCGAATACGTGAAGACATCGCTGGCGCCCGGGTCGAAAGTGGTTACCCGTTATCTTGAAGATTCCGGTCTCATGCCTTATCTGAATGAACTGGGCTTTAACCTCGTCGGGTATGGCTGTACGACCTGTATCGGTAATAGCGGGCCGCTACCGGAAGAAGTGGAGCAGACAATCGTCGACAATGATTTGCTCGTCTCCTCCGTATTAAGCGGAAACCGAAACTTTGAAGGCCGTATTCATCCGCTTGTACGCGCCAATTATCTGGCTTCGCCACCCTTGGTGGTCGCTTATGCCCTGGCGGGAACGGTCAATGTTGATCTTCGCAACGATTCCTTCGGCAAAGATCAAGACGGAAATGACGTTTACTTCAGCGATCTCTGGCCGAGCCCGGCGGAAATCCAAGGGTTCATCCAGGAAAACGTCTCACCGGACCTCTTTAAAGAAGAATACAGCAGTGTATTCGATAATAATGAACGGTGGAATGACCTGCAATCGAGTGATGATGCGACCCTCTATGACTGGGACGAAGCATCCACCTATATTCAAAACCCGCCGTTCTTTGAAAATATGTCCAAGGAGCCGCAAGCGATAGAAAGCCTCAACGGATTGCGGGCGATCGGTAAATTCGGCGATTCAGTGACGACCGACCATATTTCTCCGGCCGGCTCCATCGCCAAGGACAGCCCGGCAGGTCAATATTTAATCTCAAAAGGGTTAAAACCGGCGCAGTTTAATTCTTACGGTTCACGTCGCGGCAATCACGAAGTGATGATGCGGGGAACGTTTGCCAACATTCGTATCCGCAATCAATTGGCCCCCGGCACCGAGGGCGGCTTTACAACCCACTGGCCGAGCGGTGAAGTGATGCCGATCTACGACGCGGCCATGGAATATAAAAAAGACAATACCGGCCTCGTCGTCATGGCCGGAGAAGATTACGGCATGGGGAGCTCACGGGACTGGGCCGCCAAGGGCACGACCCTCCTCGGGATCAAAATGGTCATTGCCCAGAGCTTTGAACGTATTCACCGCAGCAATCTCGCGCTCATGGGCGTTCTCCCTCTGCAATTTAAAGAAGGAGAAGGCGCCGACGAACTAGGCTTAAGCGGCGAGGAAACGTTCCATGTGGATATCGATGAAAATGTCACACCGCGGCAGCTCGTCACCGTTATGGCTGAAGACACCGACGGACAGACGAAAACATTTGAAGCGATCGTTCGTTTTGACAGTGACATCGAAGTCGATTACTACCGTCACGGCGGTATCTTGCCGATGGTACTGCGCGATAAACTGGCGGCAGAGGCGAAAGCGTAAAGAGAAAAAAACCTAGCCATAATGGCTAGGTTTTTTTCCATCCCTTCTTAAATTTCACGTACTGTATTATGTATATTTTTACAAGAACTGTACATGATTAAGGGGGACTTGCTCACTTAGGATGGGGTAATCGTGCAAAATATCACAGACATATGGACAGGTTCAGAGCAGTTGCCTTTCTATGGCTTTATCGTGCGCGCGTTATTCGTTTACTTATACATATTCTTGATGGTGAAAGTGATCGGCCAACGCTCTATGGCCAATATCGACCCGCTCGATTTTATATTTGGTGTCGTGATCGGGGATGTCGTAGGTGAAACCGTCTCAAGCGGTGATGAAGAACTTACCGGCCCCTTCGCAGGGGCCGCAATGATCGCTTTTTTACACTGGCTCCTTTCGTTTGCCAGCCTGAAACTGCCGCGTTTTAGAAGAGTGATTGAGGATGAACCGTTTATTATTATTGAAAATGGGCAAATTCTTAATGATATGCTGAAAAAGACCAACATGACGATTGAACAATTGTTAATGGAACTGCGGCAAAATGACGCGTCCAATTTAAATGAAATTGATTATGCCATATTGGAACCCAATGGTCAGGTTAGTGTGATTAAAAAGAGCCCGTTTAACGCCGCTACTGGCTATGATATCGGCTTAAACCCGCAAAACGAGGGGTACCCGCACGTGATTATCGCTGACGGCAAGTTAATATCTGCGAACATGGAAAAGATTATGAACCGAAAACAGTTGGAAAATGGATTGATCGATCATGGCTATAACCGAATCGAGGATGTGTTCCTGATGACGGTCAACGACAAGGGTGAGTGGTATCTCAGTCCGCGTCTCCGTGTATAAAGTTAATATATTTCTTCCATAATAGATAGAAAAAAGGAGGCGCTTTTTGTGAGAAGAATCAGGAACGTTCGCTTTATAGACTTGTTACGTGACAATCGTGAAGCGATTCTTAATGATCGCGAAGCGATGAATCGTATCGAAGAACGCCTGGATGCCAAAAGAAAATAGGCGTGTACGGGGCTGTCTTACCTTTCATAAGGAAGTGACGGCCTTTTTTAAGCAACAAAGGCTTTCGCCAGGCTTGGCGATAAGCCAAGTTTTCTTTATTTCGAACTTGATGGAAATAGATTTGTTTATTATGCTTATACATACAGGTTTTTAAGACGATGAACATAAGAAGGCAGGCGTATACTTATGAAAGTAGCTTCCACCGATATACAAGTTCGTTACGCGGAGACGGATCAAATGGGGGTGGTGCACCATTCCCAATATTTGGTGTGGTGTGAGATTGGCCGGACAGATCTTATCAATGCTTTAGGTTTTTCCTATGCAAAATTGGAAGAAAGTGGTGTGTTAGCACCGGTCACAGAAGCCAATCTTTCCTACGTGAGAGCGATTCGTTATGGCGATACGGTTCGTGTTGAGACGTGGATTGATGATTATAACGGCATTCGGGCCACTTACGGCTATGCTATATATAACGAGGACGATCAATTATGTGTGAGTGGGACGACGACACACGTTCTCGTTGATAGCGAAACATTCCGTCCTCGCTCCATGAAGAAGCTGCTGCCGGAGTGGCATGACGTATATGAACGAGAAAAAAGAGGATAGTCCCCGCCATGGCTTTCGGGATCGACAAAAAGGAACTGGAAAACTGGAAACGGCGAGCATTGGCAGGGGAGATCGCTATCATTACCCACTATTGGTTGGACGAGCGTTTTCCGGATTGTGATTCAGTGACAAAAGTGGCCTGTGCGGATAAGAAAAAACTGATACAATGGGGAGAACAATACGGCCTGAAAGCAAGATGGATCCATGAGCGCGGGTCTTTATCGCATTTTGATCTATTTGGCCATATCCAGGAGCGTGTTTTATTAACGGAAAGACTGGAAGAGCAGTGGCATAGATTCAAAAGTGATGAATCAATCGGGGAGGGGAAGACGATGCAACAAGAAGAGATAATCGACGCTTTAGAGGTGCAGGCGACCATTGATCCCGGGCAGGAATACCGTAATCGTAAAGCATTTATAAAAACTTATGTTCAACATGCCCGGGCATACGGCTTCGTGCTCGGTTTATCAGGAGGGCAAGACTCAACCTTACTCGGGAAAATGGCCCAGGAAGCTGTGGAAGAACTTCGCGAGGAAGGAAATGCGTCCTTTCAATTTATCGCGCTGCGCCTGCCTTACGGTGAGCAACACGATGAAGATGATGCCCAAAAAGCCATTGCCTTTATTCAACCCGACCGTGTGGAAACGGTGGACATTCAACCGGCGGTAGATGTAGCTGAGCAAAGTTTCGCGAGGGCTTTTGAGAGGGAACTGGCCGACTTCCATAAAGGGAACACGAAGGCCCGGGAGCGCATGAAAGTGCAATATGATGTCGCCGCCACCTACGGCTTGCTCGTGATCGGAACGGACCATGCCGCCGAAGCCATCACCGGTTATTTCACGAAACACGGAGACGGCGCCTGTGATATCGTCCCTTTATATGGGTTGAATAAGCGCCAGGGAGAAGAGATTCTGCGCCAGTTACAGGCACCTTCATCGATCTATACGAAAACCCCGACGGCTGATTTGGAAGATGACCGGCCGGGTCTTTCCGACGAAGAAGCGTTAGGGTTGACATATGATGAAATTGATGATTTTCTGGAAGGAAAAAACGTAAGCAGCGACGTTGAGACTAAGCTCATCAACTACTATCGGGCTACCGAACATAAACGCCGGACACCGGTAAGCCCTAACGATAATTGGTGGAAAACCGTTTAAGGAAAGGACGGGGTGTTAAATATGCCAATAAAAATTCCAAACGAATTACCGGCAAAGGATGTATTACAGCAGGAGAATATTTTTATCATGAATGAGCAACGGGCGTACACACAGGACATTCGTCCGTTGCATATTGTCATATTGAATCTAATGCCTCTCAAGGAAATAACGGAAACGCAATTGTTACGATTACTGGGGAATTCTCCTCTCCAGGTGGAGATTACGTTTGTGCATCCGAGCAGCCACCGTTCGCGGAATACGCCCGCGGAACACCTGGAAGCTTTCTATAAAAGTTTCTCGGAAGTGAAAGACGAGTATTTTGATGGTATGATCATTACTGGTGCCCCGATCGAACGATTGTCGTTTGAAGAGGTGGATTATTGGGAAGAACTCGCGGAAATGTTCGAATGGAGTAAAAGCCATGTAACCTCGACGATGCACATTTGTTGGGGGGCACAGGCTGCTCTCTACTATCATTACGAGATCCCGAAAGTGGAACTGCCGGAGAAGCAGTTTGGCGTTTATAAACATGCGATCAAGGTGATGAACAGCCCGCTTCTGCGCGGATTCGACGATCATTTTCATGTGCCCCATTCGCGTTATACGACGACGACGAAGGAAGATATCGATGGGGAAGAAGATCTTGTCGTGCTTGCCGAGTCAGATGAGGCAGGCGTGTATCTGATTGCAGATACGAAAGGAAGCAAAGTATTCGTCACCGGGCACGCAGAATATGATGCGACGACCCTCCGCGATGAATATAAACGGGATCGGGAACGGGGCATGGATACCCAGGCGCCGACGGGATATTTTCCGAGCGGCGACCCGGACCAGCAACCACCGTTACTTTGGAGAGCCCATTCCCATCTGCTTTTCTCCAATTGGTTGAACTACTATGTTTATCAGGAAACACCCTATGAATTGCGGTAAATGAAACCGGTCCAGCCCAGGACCGGTTCATGTTCTTTCCTGCAGAACGGAAGTGATTTGTTTAATCATCGGGGACACTTGTTGATACGTTTTCACGGCTGTATCAATCGTCGCCATCGTTTTTTGCACATCAATCTGGCCGTCTTCATTCGTAAAACCGCTCATAAATCCCGACATTCCCCGTGTGCTAGGCCTCTTAGCCCCGGGAGGGAAAGGTGGCGGTGGAGCGCCGTACGGTTGACTGGATATGGGAGGCAACGACGGCGGATAGGGACGAGGGGGGTACATGTAAGGCTCTTCATAATAGGGCGGTCGATGGTTGATCATCAATAGTCATCTCCTTTTCTCATATTGAAATAAATATCGACATGATCTTCACAACAAACGATCGTATAATTTTTCTCATCCGCGTCGGGAGGAATCGCTGTACGGGAGGTACACTCCGTTATCGCCTGGTAAGCCGATATCGCCCCCGTCGTCTCGTTTTCATGTTTTTCTTCTATTGTTTGTTGAAAGCGGATAAATAAATCGTCCTTATCGGTATGGATGTTAACGTTCTCCACGGTCATATTTTTGACGGGAAAACGAATAATCCAATGGTGTTTCTCTCGTATTGTCACGGGTTTAAGGGTCGAGGAGAGGACACCTGTGTCATTTGTGAACCAACGGCTGAACACTTTCAGTGGAAACATGGAGTTATCCATAGTATCGTTTACCTCTCGTTTATCTTCAATGGCGATAAGCCAAGTTTTCTAATAAGATAGCCTATGATAAAGGGAAGGAGATTGTTTGGGCACATCTCTTGTTTTAAGCAAAAAGTGAGGGGGAGAAAAATGTATATCGCTGACGGGCATTGTGACGCTTTATTGCAATTATGGAGTGATGATGAGAAAACATTTGCAGAGGGACCGACGGTAAGTGCTGATTCGTTACAGAACGGAGAGGTTAACGCACAGGTATTTGCCATCTTCGCTCCCGTATATGAGCGGCGTGATGATGATTTTTCGATTATTTTACGGCAGGTGGATGCTTTTCATGAAAAGGTGAAAACGAATGCGCAAATCGAGCATAAACCCGCCGAGGAGCTTACGGATGGGACAAAGACGAGAGCGATCCTGGCTCTCGAAGGCGCTGATGCCATAGGTGATGACTGGATGAAATGGCGATTGTTGAAACGTTTGGGCGTCGAAAGCGTGGGGCTAACCTGGAATGAGGGAAACAGTCTGGCCGCAGGGTGTTTTGAGCAAAATGGAAACGGTCTCACCAACAAAGGACGCGCGGTAGTGGAATGGTTAAAAGGAGAAGGGATGATCCTGGACGGTGCCCATCTTAATGAAGCCTCCTTTTACGAAAGCATTGAACGCTGCGGAACCTTTTTTGTCAGTCATGCGAACGTTCGCGGAGTCCATGATCATGTTCGCAATTTAACGGATGAACAGCTCAAGCTGATTAAGAAAAAAGAAGGGCTGCTCGGCATGACGTTTTTTACATCATTCATCAACGGCACATCCGAGGCCGGCTTCGCGGATTTGGCGCGCCATATCGATTATGTGGCAGGCCTTATCGGCCCGGAGTATATCGGGTTAGGGTCCGATTTTGACGGCATCCCTTCTCCGGTTACAGGATTGGAAGGGCCACAACGGTTGCCGGCATTAATCGATTGGCTGTTGCAACGGTATCAGGAAGCAGATGTGAAACGATGGGCAGGTGAAAATTTTAAACAATTTTATAACCAGCATGTACAAAACAATAAGGATATCATGCAAAGGGGGCGCACTTAAAACGATCATTACTTCGTCACATTTGTGAAACAATTTATAAAAATTACAGCAGGTTTGATCATTAACCCTGTTGATGTGATATAATGCCGGCAGTCTATGTTGGAAGGAGCTTTTATGTGAAGCGTGCAATAGTAATGAGCGGTCTGGCTTTTCTTTTATCCATCGGACTAGCCGCATGTAACGATGGCGGTGATGGAGAAGAAAAACACCCGGATAACGGGGACCCGACGGACGAAGAAGAAGGTGAAGAAGCAGGTGAAGAAGAAGCGAGCGAAGCTCTTCCCGAGGACGAGATGGAAATGCCTGAGCCGGATATCGATTTAAGCGATGTTCCTGACCCTGTGGCTGAAGTCAACGGGGAGAATATCGATAGAGATGAATTTGAAGAAATGTACACGATGCAAGTGGAACAAATGGCGGCACAGATGATGGACATTACCGAAGATGAAGAACAGGATCAGCAAATTCGCGAAGAGATTGCCAATGAAATGGCAAGACAGGAATTACTCGTTCAGGCCGCCGAGGAGCGGGACATTGAAGTGAGCGAGGACGAAGTGGAAGAAACGATTGAGGAATTGGTCGAGCAAGACCCAATGGCTGAATCGACAGAAGAATTTTATGAAAACATGGAAGAGCAACAAGGATTTTCCGAAGAGTATATCCAAGATATTCTCGTCGAGGACCTCAGGGTAGAGCAGCTGCTGGAAGATGAGTTCGGTGAAGTTGAAGTGAGCGACGAAGATGTTGAAGAGATGTATGAAGAGCAAATCGCGATGATGGAAGAACAAATGGGCGATGAAATGGAAGAAGACCCGCCGGAACTCTCCGAAATTGAAGATCAGCTCCGCGCTGAAGCTGAACAGATGGAAATGCAGGAAAACCGTGAAGAATTAACGAATGAACTGGAAGAAGAAGCATCGATTGAAATACACGTATAAGAATAATGAAAACTTGGCTTATCGCCAAGCCTGGCGAAAGCCTTAGTTGCACTTATGCATAATAAGAAAGTTATACTTTCTTATCTGCTAAAAGGAGCTCGCTAAATTAGCGAGCTCTTTTTAGTTGGAATGTGTTTCAATTTCCTATAAATAATTAACTGGCTTACATAAAATTTACATGTGATAATCATGTTAAACGGAGGTATTAAAAGATATCATGAGAAAAAACAAAAAATAACGTGTAAATATGAAATATACAAATATATGTCGCAAAAATGGAGGATATATTGTTAGTAGTCCGTTTGTTATATTATCGATAAAAGCGTATAGTATGAAAAGTATGATGCTTGTGATCGCAGCGAACTACATATCTTGTTCTTTAAGAGTGACAAAAAGAATGGGCGGATCAGCCCCCGTCGGATATCCGCTAACCTGCTTCAAATACATGCCGGACTTTTTGGACAACCTTTTTACAAGAACAAAACTAATCGCCTAAGGGGTGAAAAGCATTGGCGAAGATCAAGGTCGAGGATTTGACCAAAGTGTTCGGGAAAAGGCCCGAACGAGCCATCCCGATGTTAAGGGATAACAAATCCAAAGCGGATATTCTGGAAGAGACGGGACTTACCGTCGGTGTGAACAAAGCATCTTTTGAGGTGAACGACGGAGAAGTGTTCGTCATCATGGGCTTGTCGGGGAGCGGAAAATCAACCCTCGTTCGACTCCTGAACCGGTTAATTGAACCGACATCAGGCGCAGTCTACTTAAACGAGCAAAATTTGGCGGAAATGGAAGAGAAAACACTGCGATCCGTTCGCCGTCGCGACATGAGCATGGTTTTTCAGAAGTTCGGACTGTTTCCCTTTCGAACCATTCAAAGCAATGTGGAATATGGTTTGGAAGTCCAGGGCATGGGCCGCGAAGACAGAGGAAAAAAAGCGACGGATGCTCTGAGTCTCGTCGGATTGGACGGTTATGAGAAAATGCTTCCGGAGGAACTGTCAGGTGGGATGCAGCAACGGGTGGGACTGGCCCGGGCACTTGCCAATGATCCGGAAATTCTGCTCATGGATGAAGCCTTTTCGGCGCTGGATCCGTTGATCCGAAAAGAAATGCAGGATGAACTTATGGATCTGCAGGAAAACATGAAGAAAACGATTATATTTATCACCCACGATTTGGATGAAGCGCTGCGGATCGGAGATCGAATTACGATCATGAAAGACGGGGCGATCGTGCAAATCGGCACCCCGGAAGAAATCCTTACGAATCCGGCGAATGACTACGTTGAGAAATTCGTGGAAGATGTGGACCGTTCAAAAGTTTACACGGCACAAAATGTCATGACGAGACCGGAAACCGTTCAGCCGGAGCGGGAAGGTCCGCGTGTAGCCCTGCAACGTATGCGCAACTCGGGCATCTCGAGCATTTATGCCATTAAACGCGACCGGGAATTGTTGGGCATTGTGCACGCGGACGAATTATCCCAACTCGTGGATGAAGGGATAGATGACTTCAGGGGAGTCATCCACAATGATGTCCTGAGAGTAGAAATGGAGACCCCCGTTACCGAAGTCATCGATCTGATCAAAAACAGCAAAGTGCCTGCTGCCGTTGTTCAGGATGGGAAACTGCGCGGGATTATCGTACGAAGCTCCGTTCTCGGTGCATTATCAGGAGGAGAGGTGAATATCAATGGATCTGTTTCCGAGCCTACCTCTCGCTGATTGGATCGAAGATCTCGTTGACTGGTTAACAAACGCGGACCTCATATTTGACAGCATCGATGCTTTAATAGCCTGGATATTAACGGCATTGCAAACGGTCATGGATATCATTCCCATCCCCGTTTTTATCATCGGTTTACCGTTGGTGACCTATTTCTTTGCCGGACGGAAAATCGGCCTCACGCTGTTCGTCTTTGTAGGGTTGTTCCTCATCGATAACCTCGGGTTTTGGAATGACATGATCCTGATGCTCTCCATTGTGTTAGCGGCTACCATCATTTCGGTTGCCGTCGGTATCCCTATTGGTATCTGGATGTCGAAAAGCAACGTGGTAGAGACCATCGTCAAACCGATCCTGGACTTCATGCAGACGTTGCCGCAATTTGTCTATTTGATTCCGGCGGTGGCCTTTTTCGGAATCGGAATGGAGCCCGGGGTTATTGCATCGGTGATCTTCGGAATGCCTCCAACCATACGGTTGACGAATTTGGGGATACGGGAAGTGTCATCCGAGGTCATTGAAGCGGCGGATGCTTTTGGCTCCACCTCGTCCCAGAAATTGTACAAGGTGCAGTTGCCAATGGCCAGGACGACCATTATGGCCGGTGTGAACCAAACGATCATGCTGTCGTTGTCGATGGTCGTCATCGCTTCGATGATCGGTGCTGACGGCCTCGGGGATATTGTCTATACCGCAGTCGGCAGAAATGATGTCGGCGGCGGCTTCGAAGCCGGTATCGCGATCGTGATCGTAGCGATTATTCTGGACCGCTTGACGGCAGGATTCCAGCTTAAAAAGAAAAACTAGGCAAAAAGTAGTCATCGGTATCATACTTCCCTGCCGCTGGCAGCGCGCAGGGGGGTCATTTTAACTTAGAAAAGGAGTGTTTACCATGCTGAAGCATTGGAAACGTGTCGGCATCGTTGCCGGACTTTCACTTACATTGGTGGCCGCCGGGTGCGGCGCAGAAGATGACGGTGAAGAACCGGGAGATGAACCGGACGATAACGGCGAGCCGGAAGAAGAAACAGACGATGAAGCTGAGGACGAGGATGATGGAGAGGCTGAAGCTGCCGGAGATTACGGCGAAGAAGTCGATTATACCATCACCGGTATCGATGGCGGCTCCGGCGTTGTTCAATCGACTGAGGCTGCCATTGAGGATTACGGTCTTGACGAATGGGACGTGCAGACAAGCTCTGACGCAGCAATGATCCAGGAATTGGACAATGCCTATGAGGATGAAGAGCCGATTTTCTTAACAGGTTGGACCCCGCACTGGAAATTCCAGGAGTATGACCTGGAGATTCTTGACGATCCCGAACTTTCCTATGGCGAAGCTGAAAGCTTAGGCACAATGGCTCGCGAAGGACTAGAAGATGACCATCCGGAAGCGTATCAGATTCTGGAGAGCTTCGAGTGGGGACCTGCAGACATGGAAGACGTCATGCTTGAAATTCAGGATGATGTAGACGAAGCTGAAGCTGCCCAAAATTGGATCGATGAAAACGAAGATATGGTTTCCGAATGGACGGACGGTGTTGATGAAAATGCAGGCGAAGGTGAAAGCCTCACCCTTACTCTCGTTGCCTGGGACACCGAAATTGCCTCCACCAATGTCATAGCGCAAGTACTTGAAAGTGTCGGTTATGAGGTAGATTTAAACCAAGTGGAAGCCAACTACATGTTTGCCGCTATTGCCGACGGTGATGCAGATGCATCTGTGGCCGTATGGGAGCCACACACACACGCTGACTACATTGAAGACTACGAAGATGATTACGATTATTTGGGAGCCAATATGGATGAAGGTGCCCAACTCGGTCTAACTGTTCCGGCCTATATGGATCTTGAATCGATTGAAGATCTACAAGAATAGAATAAGCCGGTATTGCAGCCCAAAGGTGAATATCTTTGGGCTGACTACATAACATTAGCGAAAAGGGGTTTCTTGACACCATGACTAAGTATTGGACACGTTTAAGCTTATTGACGAGCCTTTCCCTCATCCTTGTAGCTGCCGGTTGCGGCGCAGATGATGACGAGGACACAGGCGCCCAAGACGACAATGGTGACACCGAAGAAACAGAAGAGGATGGCGATGATGGAGATGACGCCGATGGTGAAGCAGCCGGAGATTACGCCGAAGAATTGGATTATACGATTACCGGCATAGATCCGGGTGCCGGGATAATGGGAGCCGCTGAACAAGCGCTCGAGGATTATGATAACCTTGATGACTGGACGCTGCAATCAAGTTCGGAAACCGCAATGATCGCTGAGATGGAAGAAGCCATCGAAAATGAAGAGCCGATCGTGATCACCGGATGGGATCCGCACTGGAAATTTGTCGATCATGATCTTAAATACCTTGACGATCCGGAAGGGTCTTTCGGGGAGCCGGAGGACATCGATACGCTCGTCCGTGAAGGACTGCAGGATGACCATCCGGAAGCCTATGAAATCCTCGATAATTTTGAATGGACCGCTGACGATATGGCAGAAATCATGTATGATATAGTCGTTGAAGATGAAGACCCATTAGATGCCGGTCAAACTTGGTATGATGAAAATGAAGATGTCGTGAATAGTTGGACAGAAGGCGTAGACGAAGTAGACGGAGAATCGTTTGAGATTGTTCACGGGCCGTGGGAAACGGACTACTCCACAGTGGGCATGATGACGCACGTGTTGGAAGACATGGGATATGATGTAGAAACGACCAATGTGGAAGCAAATTATATGTATCAAGCTGTTGCAGACGATGATGCAGATGCCATGCTTGGTGCATGGTTACCTGACACACACGGTGAGTACTATGAACCAATCGAAGATGAAGTGGAGAATTTAGGTGCGAATATGGAAGCGGAAGCCGCACTGGGATTGGTTGTACCGGAATACATGGATATTGATTCCATTGAAGATCTCGAAGGATAGAAGGACCCGGGGAGAAATTCCCCCGGGTTTTTTTCGTGGCAGGTAAGAAAGTATAAACCACTTTCTTATCCTTTATAAGTGCAACTCGAGTTTCGCACCTTGATAAACCAAGAAAAAATGGCCTTTGAATCCGCATAAAATCCATAAAAAACCCGCATGAACACAGGGCTTTTGGTA
>NZ_FNEN01000005.1:0-101395 GCF_900100185.1 Natribacillus halophilus
CCACCATGTGCGTTTTTTGATTGTTAGCCTGATGGTCTTCAGCCCATCTTAGAAACGTCTCAAAACCTTCAAGGTCGTTGGTGAAATTGATGCGTTTCCCAAACTCGAAACCGCGATCATCAATGGCACGAGCAACATGTTTGTTCTTAGCAATGTCGACGCCAATGATAAGTGTTTCCGGGGTGATTTGAGCGAGCTTTTCATTTTGTGTATAATTCATGATGAGTCCTCCTTGGTTCCCTAAATTCGAGATTCGATGATCATTCATCGTCTACTCCGCACTATACCAAGGAGGCTCTTTTGTGTTCAAAGCCCAAAATTTCACCTAACAGGAATGCTTTCTTAATCTCTCATCAACAACTTAAACAAAAATGGCAAGACGATAAATATGGACACGACGCGGATGATATGTAAGCTTGCGACAAGCGTCGGTTCAAGTTGCAGCGCCACGGCTGTTGAAGCCATTTCGGCCGCACCGGCCGGGACCGTACTTAAAAGGCTTGTCAAATAGGATAGGGGCGTTAACCAAAAAAACAAGACGGCAATCCCGAGACTGCTTAGTAGGTATAGACCCAGCACTTTCAAACTTGCTGCCCCAATCGATTTTAACCTCACGACAGTACTGCGCTCAAAACGGACGCCGACCATGGCGCCTATGAACCCTTGCCCTATTCCGGAGATATATGCCGGCACCTCGCCGATATTGACGACAAATTCACTACCCAGAAATCCAAGTGCAATAGAGAAGATCAAAATACCGCCCGGAAAAGAAATCAGGCGATTCAAAACGTAGGAACCTACAATAATGACGGCAAAAAAAGAGATCTGTAAACCTGTTGGAAGCAGTTGGGCTGTCGTTTGCACATCCATATTTCCTTCTCCATATATCATCCCTATTCCAAACGGAATAATAAGCACAAACATCGTAATTCGTGCGGTATGAAAAGAAGCAACGATACGTTGATCCGCGCCGTAATCACTGGAAATGGCAATGACTTCCGAAGCGCCTCCCGGTATCGTGCAAAAAAAGGCTGTGCGCCGATCCAAATTGGTCCAACGATCAAGCAGAATGCCCAGGAAAAGCCCGGTAAGTAACGTTAACACCAGCGTTATGAATAACGGCAGCAAATATTGGATTAACTGTTGAAATAGTTCCGGCTCCATCATAAGCCCGATATTGATACCTACCAGCGCCAAGGCCAGCTGAAAAGGCCACCCCGAAAAATCAAAGGCACGTATAAACAATCCATAAAATATACCTGCCAGTAAACCGCCAAGCAACCAACCGGCCGGAACGCCTATAGACGAAAAGGACGCCCCGATAAGCAAAGCTACGGCTAGAAACAAAAGCTTATAGAACCACATTATTATACACGGCTTTCTTCATTTTCTGGACCCCCACGCGCGAACCCAAATAGGGGGTATTTGTTGACAGTACGCGGAAAAACCGAGGGCACTGTGTATGCCCTCGGTTTTTTACTCAAACAACGAACTCACTGACACCTCGTTATGCACCCGGTGAATCGCTTCTGCTACTAATGGCGCGACTGACAGCGTCGTGATCTTATCGATCATTTTCTCCTCCGGAAGCTCGATCGTGTTGGTCACGACGAGCTCCCGGATCGGCGAGCCGTCGATGCGGCTGATCGCAGGGCCGGAGAGGACCGGGTGCGTGCAGCAGGCGTAGACGGCGTTGGCGCCATTTTCGATCAAGGCGTTGGCGGCGGATGTGATCGTGCCCGCGGTATCGATAAGGTCGTCGATGATAATCGCGTTTTTGCCTTCGAATTCGCCGACGATGTTCATGACTTCGGCGACGTTCGGGCGGGGGCGGCGTTTATCGATGAAGGCAATGGGAGCGTTCATTTCGTCGGCCATTTTGCGGGCGCGAACGACCCCGCCGTTATCGGGGGCGACGACGACAACATCTTCCAGTTGTTTTTCCTTAAAATACCCGGCAACGATGGGCACGCCTTGTAGCTGGTCCACGGGAATATCGAAGAAACCCTGGACTTGCGAGGCGTGCAAGTCCATCGCGATCACGCGCGTCGCCCCAGCGGTTTCCAACAGATTGGCGATCAACTTTGCGGTAATCGGTTCCCGCGAGCGTGCCTTGCGGTCTTGGCGTGCGTAGCCGTAGTACGGGATCACAACATTGATTTTTTTCGCTGACGCGCGTTTTAAAGCGTCAAGCATGATCAATAACTCCATGATATGCTCAGAGCCGGGTTGCGACGTGGATTGGATGACATACACTTCACAGCCGCGGACGCTTTCTTCGATGTCCACTTGAATTTCCCCGTCGCTGAACCTTTTCACGGAGCTTTTTCCGAGTTCGCAGCCAAGGTGTCGGACCACCTCGTTAGTGAGGGCAGGATTGGCATCTAATGTAAAAATCCGAAATGCATCGTTTAAATGATAGCTCATCGTATTCTCGCCAACTTTCATTATCAATGATTAACCGCGGTCACGGCTTCTTTTCCGTCAAGGACCGCGATAAGATTATCGACGGCCAAATGGGCCATGGCAAGTCTCGTCTTTACCGTCGCGCTGCCAATGTGCGGCAATGCCGTTACATTCGATAGCGTTAAAAGCGGATGATCGGCTGGGAGAGGCTCCTGTTCGTATACATCGAGCCCGGCGCCCCAAATCTCATTATTGGCGAGCGCGTGGTAGAGAGCATCCTCATCGACGATCCCTCCCCGGGAAGCATTAATCAAAATGGCACGCTTCTTCATTAAAGCAAGTTCCCGTTGTCCGATCAAGTGATGACTTTCTGAACTATAGGGCAAAAGCAGCATGACGAAGTCGGATTTCTGCAATAACGTATCCTGTTCTTCGTAATGAATACCCAACGCTGACTCTTTCTCCGGTTTTCTCGTCCGGCTGTGGTACAACACATTCATTTTAAAACCGTGAGTTCGCTGCACGACGGCTTCCCCTATTCTACCGAGGCCAATAATACCGAGTGTGGCGCCGAACACGTCCTGCCCCGTAAACTGCAGCGGCGACCAAGCTCCCCATTCCCCTTTGCGAAGAATATCCGACGTTTCCGGTAAGCGCCGCGCCGAAGCCATGAGTAACGCGAACGCAAGGTCAGCGGTCGTTTCCGTAAGTACATCAGGCGTATTCGTGACGGTGATGCCTCTGGCGGTCGCGGCTTCGACATCGATATTGTTATGTCCGACAGCCATGTTTGCAACAACCTGCAATTTTTCCCCTGCCTCTAACACTTCTTCATCCATCTGTTCCGTAATCATGCAAAAAACACCGTCGACATCCTTGATTTCTTCCAGCAACGTCTCCCGGGGGACCGGTTCGTCCTCGTATTCCCACGAGCGCACATCGAAGTGCTCGGACAATCGGCTCTCCACTTCTTCCGGGAGCTTCCGGGTCACATAAATTTTCGCCAATAATCTCCCTCCCATGACATTTCTATTTTTAATTATAGCACTCATCTGCCAACGGTTTCATGTTATGCTATATTTTAAGGAGGCGTTTATATGAAATTAAATAACAAAGTTGCCGTCGTTACCGGTGCAGGATCGGGAATGGGACGAGCCATTGCGGAGAGATTTGCCAGCGAAGGGGCAAAAGTCGTCGTCTCGGACATGAATATGGAAACAGCTGAAGAAACGGTTACAAGTATCGTTTCCGCAGATGGCATAGCCATCCCCGTCAAAGCGGATATTACCGAGGAATCAGACGTGGAAAGAATGATCATTGCAGCGATCGAACATTACGGTTCTCTCGATATTCTCGTCAACAACGCGGGCATGATGGACAACATGATGCCCGCCGGTGAAATAACCGATGACCTTTGGAATAAGGTTCTCGATGTCAATGTAACCGGTATGATGCGTACGACCCGAAAAGCCCTGCCGATTTTTCTGGAAAAGAAAGCAGGTGTGATCATCAACACGGCATCTTCCGCCAGCCTTCGGGGCTCCCGCGCCGGTTTGGCATACACCGCCTCGAAACACGCCGTCGCGGGCATGACGAAGAACGTAGGTTTCCAATATGCAGAGGAAGGTATCCGTTGTAACGCCATCGCTCCCGGCGGGGTGGAGACGAACATCGGTACGACGATGAGCGAACCGAATGCATTCGGCCTTGAGCGGGCGATGTCGGCTACAGATAACAATCCGCGTACCGGCAAGCCCGAGGAAGTCGCAAGCATCGCGCTTTTCCTTGCTTCCGAAGATGCCAGTTTCGTGAATGGCGATATCATTACGGCTGACGCCGGATTGTTGGCATACTGACGTTTAACATTCACTTCTCCGGGGAATATCTTCTCACGAAACCATACGCAAGGAGCGATCCATTTTGACTGATAATAAAAGAATCCTTATGGTCGTGACGAACGGCCAGGAAATGAGCAACGGACATTATGCCGGTATTTGGTTATCGGAATTCGCCGAGCCATATGAAGAATTGCGGGCCAACGGTTATGAAGTCAGCGTCGTCAGCCCGGAGGGCGGCGAATCCCGCATCGATAACAACAGCCTGGAAGATGGCGAAATTCCTGCCGGCTGGAGAGAAATTGCCGACCTATTGCGAAACACGGAAGCGATCGACACCGTCAATGCCGAGGATTATGACGGGATATTCTTGCCTGGCGGACATGGCACGATGTTTGATTTTCCCGAGAATGCCAAACTTCGTTCCCTGCTGGGTAATTTTGCGGAAGACGGCAAATCGATCGGCGCCGTTTGCCACGGACCCGCCGGTTTTGTCGGCGCCACCCTCAATGACGGCACGCCAATCGTGAAGGATAAAACGATCACAGCCTTTACTGATTCTGAAGAACGGGGCGTCCAACTGGAAAACGAAGTCCCTTTCATGTTGGAAAGTAAATTGCGTGAACTGGGCGCTTCTTTCGTGGCCGCAGACGACTGGGCGGAAAACACCCAGGCCGACGGCAAGCTCGTCACCGGCCAAAACCCGCAATCTTCCGTGAGTGTCGCGCGGCAACTGGTAAACACATTAGAAGGTTAAGTCCCGGGCATGTATTCTATTGAATACATGCTTTTTATGTTTACTCGGATGCCCTCAAGGGAAAAATAAACCAGACATTTGCACGACATTGGGGGTATGCCGGATGTTCGACTTATTTGACCTCCTGCGATTGTTGGTATCGGCCTTTTTTATTTTACCCATCGTTTCCGTGATCCGCGAAACGGGGTACTTTTTTGTGGCCACCCTTTTGGGCGCAACGAATAAACATATCACAATCGGTGCCGGGCCTGTTCTATTTTATCTTCCTTCCATAGAAGTTCGTTGGTATTTTTTCATGACCAGCTGGATCAGTTATGATGAAATCCGGCCGGATCACAAGTTTTGGCACATTTTGATCTATGCTTCTCCCATGATTAGCAATATTATTGTTGCTTTGATTGTCAATTCATTGCTCGGTGCCGAGGTTTTAGGCGGAGAAATCTTTTGGAATACGTTTTTATTTTATACCTTTTATTTCGTTCTTTTTGACGCCTTGCCGGTCTATCAACCCAATGGAGAACCGACGAACGGGCGGGCGATTTATGATGTGATCCGCCATAACCATTGGCATACATCAGAACGTAGGTATGACGACCCAGAGCACCCCGCCGCCCGGACGAAAGAGCAGGAAGAGACGATCAAAAACAGTGAAAAGGATATGAAACAACGGGAAGGTTCTCGGGACAGGAATCAATGATAAGGGGTTGATTCTTAGCTTCATGTCGCTTACAATCGCCCCTTTAATGGTTTAAAGTAATTGAGGAGGAGCATACGTTGGAAAATAAGGCAACCTTGAAAGGCTCGCTGTTCGTTTTATTGATCGTGATCGCAATTCTCGCTATAAGTATTCTGTATTATGAAGCCCCTCCCCATATCCCGATTCTCATCAGCGCAGTCGTCGTTACCGTTTACGGCTTTATTCTTGGATATCGCTGGGACGATATGGAAAAAGGCATTGTAAGCGGGGTCGCGAAGGGAATCGCGCCTATTCTTATTCTCAGTTTAATCGGAATGCTCATCGGCGTCTGGGTATTGAACGGCACCGTGCAGACGATAACCTATTACGGTCTGCAACTTCTCTCCCCTTCCACTTTTCTCGTCTCTTCTGTCGTCATCACAGCGATCGTGGCGATCATGACCGGGAGTTCATTAAGCGCGATGGGGACGATCGGGGTCTCGCTCATGGGAGTCGCTTACGGTATGGATGTGGCACCGGCGATGGCCGCGGGGGCGATTGTAAGCGGGGCGATCTTCGGCGACAAACTCTCGCCCCTCTCGGATACGACGAACCTCGCTGCGGCTACGGCAAAAACCGATATTTTTGAGCATATTCGCCATATGCTATGGACGACCATTCCGGCGCTCATCATCTCTTTAGTCATTTTTGGCATTATCGGGCTTGTGACCACGCAGGGGACTGCTGACACGGGACAGATCAATGACATGATGCAAGTGTTGCAATCCGAATTTGCCATCAGCATCATTACGCTTTTATCGCCCCTGCTCATTATTATTTTGGCCGTGAGGAGGTTTAGACCGATCCCTTCCTTGGCTCTGGGACTTGTCGTCGCTGCCTTAACGACCTTTGTGACAGCCCCTGGGGCTACACCCGGCGATATTATGGGAGCAGCCTACACCGGTTACACCGCCCAAACCGGCTTTGAAGCCATTGACGATCTTCTGTCCTTAGGCGGTCTGGAAGACATGTTTTTCGGTATATCCCTCATTATTATCGCCCTCGCTTTCGGCGGGATCATCCAGGGGATCGGCATGACCGCAGCCTTGATTAATGGATTGCAGGCATTACTCAGGAGCCGCGGCAATACGATTGCTTCCACGTTGGCCTCTTGTTTTGGCGTCAACGTCGTTACCGGGGAACAATATCTGTCGATTATTCTGCCCGGCCAGATGTATGAAGACGCGTACAAAAACCATAACCTTCATCCGAAAAACTTAAGCCGGACGATCGAAGACGGCGGCACTATATTGCACCCCCTGATCCCGTGGGGCGTTATCGGCGCCTTCGTCATGACAACATTGAACGTGGGGATGGACTATGTATTCTTCGTGTTTCTTAGCTTAGTGACGCCGTTTATCGCGCTCTTTTATGCGTATACCGGGTGGACGCTTAGGAAAATGGATGAAGAATAGGCAACCGCTCACAGCGGTTGCCTATTCATTTGTTTTCATACCGATCGCGGAGCGTGCGTTTGAGTATTTTTCCACTTGGATTTTTTGGAAGCTCTTCTATTAAATCAACGTACTTGGGCACCTTGAATTTGGATAGATGGCCTCTGCAAAATTCCAGGATGTGCTCATTTGTTAGCGTTTCACCTGCTTTTGGCACGACGATCGCCGTCACCGCTTCGATCCAATACGGATCGGGGGTGCTGATCACGGCTACCTCTGACACGCCATCCAATTGATAGATCGTCTCCTCTACTTCTCTACTTGAAACGTTCACGCCACCGGTGTTGATCATATCTTTTTTACGGTCAATGATCGTCATATACCCTTCCTCGTCCATGACGCCCAGGTCGCCACTGTGGAACCAGCCATTTCGAAACACTTCAGCCGTTTGGCCGGGATCATGAAGATACCCTGTCATCGCATGTGGGGAGCGATGGACGATTTCACCGACTTCCCCAGGGGATACTTCTACATCATGGTCATCGACGATTTTCGTCTGTACATTGAGAGCGGGAACACCGGCTGAACCAAGCTTGCGTAATTGATCTTCGGGCTGTAGAGCCGTAGCGAGGGGAGCCACTTCCGTTTGACCATAAAAATTCCAGAACTGGGCATTAGGCAATCGTTCCGCAAGTTCTTTTAAAACTTCCCGAGGCATAATGGCCGCTCCGTAATAGCATTTTTCCAATGTGGACAAATCACGTTTGTCGAAATCAGGATGGCGGAGCATTGAAATCCAGACTGTTGGCGGGCAAAACAGCTGTGTAGCCTTGTTTTTCTCAATCGTTTCCAAAATAAGTTCAGGACTGGCCGCACCGAGGATAATCCCGCCGGAGCCGACATATATGGCGGGACCGAGAAAAACATGAAGCTGGGCGCTATGGTAGAAGGGCATCGCGTGAATCGCGATATCTCGACTTTCCATGTTCCCGTCAATGATGCAGCTCACATACTCACTAATAATACTTTTATGGGAGAGCATGACCCCTTTTGGTTTTGACTCGGTGCCACTCGTATAAAGCACTTGGGCAAGGTCATCGTTGTCAATCTCTGCATCGATGAATGCTTTGGACTGGGTGCTGCGCGCTTCTTGCAGCGTTGCCCAGGGTTGCAGGCGTTCATCTGAAGTCGCGGAAGTATCCATCAAATAACGATGCTTGATGTCCAGGCTGTCTGCCGACTGATCCAGCACGGGGGCAAATTCTTCAGATGCAATGAAGCCACTCACTTCGGCGTGCTCCAAAATATACTGCACATCCTCGCCGGAGAGCATATAATTGATGGGGATCATCACCGCACCGATGCGGGCTAAGGCAAACTCAGCCACGACAAAATCAAGGCTGTTTCTGGACATGAGTCCGATCATATCACTTTTTTGCATACCGTCTGCCACAAAGGCACGGGCGGTTTGATTGACGAAATCATCCAGTTCGGCATAGGTTAGTTGTTGTTCATTGTAAGCGATTGCAAATTTATTCGGGAAACGCTCCCTCGTTCTCGCCAACAAATCCCCGAGCGTTTGCCGTCTTGCCCGTTGTAACGTCTTGTTTAGTTGGTTGCTTGTTTCCGTTCTCACGTCCTCACCTCTCCATCATTTGATACTATTAGTTTAATTCAGAAAATAGATAGATTCAACGATGATCGTGAAATTTGTGTATAGAGCATTCATTCGGACAAAATAGAGGGCTGAACTGCAAAAATTGTCCATATGGGAGCCTCATACGGACAAAACCGGGATCAATCGACCAAGCATTGTCCGAAAGAGGCGTTCATATGGACAAAACGAGTGCGCAAGCGGTAAAAATTGTCCGAAAAAGCGTCCAGTGTCCGAACTGGCAAACGCTACTAGAGCTCAATATAAATTTTCCCCATGGCTGATAAAATCGCTGGCCTTATCCAAATAACGCGTTTAGGAGCAGTAACAACGGCAACGCGACACCCCATGCAATCGTCGTCGGGATCGACCATACGAGCAGCTGTTCCTTGACATTCTTGATGCCAAGCATACGGTTAACGACCCAGAACATGCTGTCATTAAAGTAGGAAAAGACCATTGAGCCCACAGTGGCTGCCAACGCTGCAAAGACCATGCTGACATCCATTGTTGCGACAATGGGTGCTGAAATCGATGCACCGGTAATCATAGCAACGGTCCCACTACCCTGGATCAGTCGTACCGCGGTAGCAATGAGGAACGGGATCATAATAACAGGGAGGCCGGTTTGGGCAATTTGTTCCCCGATCATTTCCCCTGTGCCGCTTTCTTCCAATACAGAACCGAGCGCGCCACCTGCACCGGTCACGAGTAAAATAATACCCGCGTTTTTGATTCCCTCTTCCATCCGCTCAATAGCCTCCGCTTGACGAACATTGTGAAAAAGTCCATAGATGGCAATAATTAAACCAATCGCAACAGCAATGACCGGATCTCCAAAAAATGTGATATATTCAACCGCTAATCCTTCAGCGCCGGTTGCTGCTATCGACGTGTTCATAAAAATTAAGATTATCGGAATGAGAATAGGCGCAGTGGAAATGAACAATCCGGGTAGGTTCTTTTGTTCTTGCATTTCGTAGTAATCGTCAAGACTTTCAATTGGTTTTTCCGGCCGAACATAATCCAGCCCATCTTCAGTCGGCAATTGATAGATTTTCTTGCCCAGCCATTTTCCGTAAAAGACACCAGCAACAACGACAGGAATCCCGAGGATTAATCCCCAGAGCATCATCATTCCAACGTCAATTCCATAGATTCCGGCTACACCTAGCGGCCCGGGTGTTGGAGGCACCATATGGTGGGTGGCGGTTAACCCAATCCCAAGGGCAATACCGAGAGATACAACGGATTTACCGGTCCTTGTTGACAACGCTTTCACAATTGGCATTAAGATCACATAGGCAGAATCGACGAAAATGGGAATCGAGACGAAATATCCCGCTACAGCCATCGCCCATTCTTCTTTCTTTTTGCCCAACCACTTGATGAACGTGTAGGCGATTCGCTCTGCTGCACCCGACACTTCAAGCACACGTCCCATCATCACACCGAGGCCGATGACAATACCAATGGTCCCTAAAGTGCTGCCAAAACCTTCTGAAATCGTTTCGATGACTGTGGAGGGAGCCATCCCTCCAACAATTCCGGTTACCGATGCTGCAATGAGCAACGCTACAAAGGCATGAATTTTCGTTTTCAACACTAAAACGATGAGTAGAAAAACGGCGAGTATTAATGCAAAAATCATCTGCGCTCCCTGAGCTTCCATATACTTTCCTCCTTAAATGTTTGTGAAATACTTAGCGTACTTGGCCGATACTTTTAAGCATTCTTCCATACTGACAGCGCTGGCCTCACCGGTACCTGCAATATCAAAGGCGGTCCCGTGATCGACAGATGTGCGAAGAAAAGGCAATCCATTTGTAATCGAAATCGTACGCTCAAAGTCGGTCATCTTCGCCGCAATGTGGCCTTGATCATGGTATAAGGAAAGCACGGCATCATATTTTCCCTGTAACGCTTGATGAAAGACCGAATCTGCCGGAACAGGTCCTACCGCTTCAAGTCCGTCTGCTCGTGCTCGTTCAATCCCCGGCGTAATTTCATTGACTTCTTCCATGCCGAAAAGTCCATTCTCCCCGCTGTGAGGATTCAAACCGGCAACAGCTATCTTGCGTGAGTCAACACCGAGTTGCTGTAAAGCCTGGTCACAGCGAAGAAGATAATCGTGGACCCGATCTGCTGTCATCTGTGCAATGGCTTCCTTTAGCGAGAGATGTCTGGTCAGGAAAAAGATTCTTGAGGAATGAACCTCAAACATCGTTAATGGATCATTCGTGTCCGTCATATCAGCAAGCATTTCCGTGTGACCGATATGCGGAACGGCTGCTGCCTGCAATGATTCCTTATTAATCGGGGCGGTGGCGATGACATTGACTTGGCCTTCATTTGCCAATTCCACCGCCTTCTGAATATACGCGTAAGCGGCTTGACCACATTGCGCTTGCACTTCGCCATACCGTAGCGCGGAAGTGTCTACGTTTTCCAGATTCAATACATCGATTTGCCCATATTCAAATTGAGCTTCATTTGGGTGATGGATAGGACGGAGTTTTAGATCAGATTCTGTCATTTCAATCGCTTTCTCAAGAATATCGCTCTCACCAATCACAAAGATATTCCCCAACGCTTGAATGTCTCGATTGGCCATTGCCTTTACAACAATTTCGGGGCCGATCCCTGCCG
The DNA here is from genome assembly GCF_900100185.1 of Natribacillus halophilus. Lineage (GTDB taxonomy): Bacteria > Bacillota > Bacilli > Bacillales > Marinococcaceae > Natribacillus > Natribacillus halophilus. Next base: position 11,432 of record NZ_FNEN01000005.1, read on the forward strand.
GATCCCCCATTGTTGTTGCAATGATTGCTTTATTATCGCGCATAGCCGTCTCCTTCTTTCTTCTTTAATTCTTTTTGTAAATAACGTACAGAATCGTAGAGGGCCCGCTCATCACCGGCCAACCCTCCTTTGGTCACCATCGGCAAACGGTCGAATTGACCACCACTCAACTGACCGTAAGCCAGCAGCGGTTGAATTTCTTCGATCAGCTCAATCCCTTGAGCTTTAGCTGAGGCACAAATAGCTGCAAGCACTTCACCTCCACTTGAAAATAAACCCACATTCTTACTGCATAGATCTCTGTCCATCATATTTATGAAAATTTCTCCCAATCCATCCGTAATGCGATTACCCAGTTCACTTATTTTCCTCCCTTCTTTTTGTGATAGATCACTCAAATCGATCGATAATTGTTCCGGATGAGAAGTGGTTATGATGACGATATTCGTATGCCGAAATTGGTCGAGTGCCTCCCTTGACACTCGTTCGATTTCCTCTTCCCAGTGGTCACTGAAGCTTGCCAACTTCTCCGTATCCGTAAAGACCTTACGGACATCCGTCATCGTTGTTAGGTAGTCGAGCTGATTGTTCGTATGATTTGTCGTGCTACCCACAATCAAGAGAACCGGGTTGTTTTGACTCTCTTTTTGACTTTTCGCTTGTACATAATGTGAAGTGAGTGGCCCGGGATCTACCGGGATCAAAGAATGACTTTGAATAGAAGCCATTGCGTTCGCAATCGTCTCAATATCGTGATTGCTGATGGCATCGCAACAAATCATACGCGCACCGTCGTCGATTTTTTGCTGTAAAAGCGTTTGCAAATCACCGTTTATTTCATTTAGTGACATCGAGGTCGTTGCATGTTGACTTTGCATTTCCAACAGATTGCATACGTTGGAGTGTCGAATGGGCTTCACCGGGTCCTTTGCTACCTCTGTTTTTTCCAGGGGAATATCATCCACAAACAGGTTGCCGCCAGACACCGTTCGTTTTGAATCAGGAAAAGCGGGAACGATGATCGCTACGGAATCCTTGATAGCCGCAAGAATCGTATCCACCTCGGCACCGACATTTCCACGAAATGTGCTGTCGATACGTTTAGTAATGAGCTCTGCTCCCCACCCGCTAAAATAAGAGAAGGAATCCTTTACTTTTGTTGCAGCTTCAGCGGGGTGCAAATAGCGACTGTCCGTATTGAGGATGAGCGTATTATATCTGTCATCAGGAAAAATCCCCTGATTGAGGACCGTGAGCGTGCGTCGCCCCTGCTTTGTTAGTTTTACCCCCGTCGCGTTCGAACCGGTCAGGTCATCCGCAATCACGCCTACTTTCATGTATCTCCCTCCACCTTGGCGACGACTACATTGTCGTGTAGATGTCTGAGCTGCATTTGTTCATCAGTGATCAAGCCTTTTAATTCCTCAAGATGACATACGTGGGCAAACGTTTTATAGCCAAATTTGCTGTGATCGGCAAGCAGCCACGTTTCATTGGAGACGCCCATCATCAGCTGCTTTATTTTTGCTTTTTCAATGGACGGGGCTCTTACCTCGCCTTCGGAATCCACCGAATGGGCACCAAGAAAGCACTGATCTACATGAATGGATTGAAGAAGATTTTGCGTGTGAGTACCAAACATGGTTCCTACTTCATGCTGCAGCTCGCCTCCGGTCACAATCACTTCAATCGGGGCATGGATAAGTTCGGCCGCGATCAGAACATCATTCGTGACGATCCTTAACCCTTTCCGTTCCTTTAAGAAACGGGCGAGCTCCAGTGTCGTCGTTCCGGAATCCAAAATAAGGCTCGAGTGGTCTGTAACAGACGAAGCCGCAGCCCTGGCAATCGCTTTTTTTTCAGCTTTATTGGCACTTTCCTTCAATTGATAGGCGGTTTCCGGCCTCCATTGCGGAGCAGCGACCGCACCTCCATGAGTACGAATAATTTTTCCCTCTTCTTCTAACGAGTTCAAGTCTCTGCGAACAGTCATCGTCGAAACCTGGAAGCGAGCGGATAAATCCGTAATATCAACTTTATCGTGTTTCTGAACCCATTGAACAATATGTTCTTTTCGATCATTCATATGAAAATATGCTCCATATAATGTTTATTTCAAACATTTATTTTCTTTATTTTGTTTCAAATGAACAGTAATGTCAATACCTTGTCCTGCTATTATTATAAATTTATAACCACAACCTATAAAAAAATAAACATTTATTATTTATAAACATTACTAATATATGATACCGTATTCATAACAACGACAAGGCAGGTGGGATGATTCATGGCTAGTGAAACCATTGCGCTTATTCCCTATGGTCTAGGTCCCATAGGTAAGGAAATTTTAAAGAAAGGAGGCAAAGATGAAGCATTTAATGTCATCGGCGGGGTGGATATTGATCCGGAGTTAGTCGGCGAATCACTGGGAAACGATGCGTTTGTTGTTTCCGATGTCTCCGAGCTTTCCGGCAAGGCGAAGCCTTACGCTCAAAAAATTGCCTTTCATGCAACCGGTTCCAAACTTCCTTCGGTTTGGCCACAAATCAGGCAACTCCTCGATTATGGCTATCATGTCGTGACGACGTGTGAAGAAATGCTCTATCCGTGGGTCCGTTACCCGGAATTAAGTGGTGAAATCGACCACTACGCGAAGAGCAAAGGGCTTTCGGTCATCGGAACCGGCATTAATCCCGGGTTTGTCATGGACAGTCTCCCGTTAATGGCCACGGCTGTGACCGATCAAATTCAGTCTGTAAATGCCATTCGCCAAGCCAATGTCGGCGAACGCCGCGTGCCGTTACAGAAAAAAGTCGGGATCGGAAAAAGCGAGGATGAGTTCAGACAACTCGCGAAAGAGGGCAAGATCGGGCATGTAGGCTTGGAGGAAACGGTTCGCCTCGTTGCGGCCGGGTTGAATGTCCACATTGAACAGTTGCAAACGTCGCTGGAACCAACGTTTGCCGACCGAGATTATGAACTATCCTGGCTCACTCTTAAAAGTGGTGAAGTGAGCGGACAATCCCAGCAAGCAAAAGCGACCACTTCGGAAAATGTCACGATTGAGATGAAGCTGACGATGGCTTTAGGGGTAGAATCGAAAGATGAAATTATGGTACGGGGCACGGACCCGGTCCATCTCATCATTCCCAACGGTATTTTCGGCGATACCGCGACCGCTTCCATGATTATCAATACCGGCAAACGCATCGTCACCCAACAAAAACCCGGATTATTAACGATGCTTGAAGCCGGGCTGCCTTTTCACAGCGTACAGCCGCTGCAAACACATAAAGAGCAGGTATAAAACATGAACCTTCTGTCGTACCGATATTTTCTGGAAGTGGCCGAGACGCTTAATTTCAGCGAAGCCTCTAAACGCTTGCATGTGAGTCAACCCGGGCTGAGCCAACAGATCTCCGCGTTGGAAAAAGAAATCGGCTTTAAGTTGCTGAAAAGAACGACGCGACAAGTCTCTCTCACCGAAGAGGGCGCTTATCTTTACGAGCATTTACATGCTTCTTTTCACAGAATCGAAACGATCATCGAAGATGTCGTTCAAAACAAGCAAATCCCACAAAAGAGCATGCGTATCTCTTCCGTACCGTCAGCCGCGAGCATTTGGCTACCGGAACTACTGGAAAAGATGCAAGCCAAGCTTAATCCGGTTGAACTGTACATTGAAGAAACGACGTCAAAACAGGCAATCCACGCGGTGAAACAGCAACAAAGTCATCTCGCTTTTATTCGTACACCTGCGGATATGAGTGAGCTGCGGGACTTGGACATCGCCACCCTGGAATTCAGCCAACATCCCTTACTGGTCGTTTTGTCCAAGAATCATTCGTTGGCCAACGAAAGTGCCATTCATCTGGAAGAGCTGAAAGACGAACCTTTTATTCATTATCATCCCAAAAATTCCCCCTCCCTTTACTATCTGTTGGAGAGGGCCTGTCTTGAAGCCGGCTTTGTTCCCAACACTCTGTGCGTGGGACCAGAGTTGATGACCATCGAAAATTTAATTGGGCATGAAATCGGTGTCTCCTTAATGCCTGCCGATATGGCCGGCGTATTGCACGGAGAGCTCGTCACTGCCCTGCCCATCGCCGGTGAGGATTACATGAGTTCCATATCGCTGATCTGGGAGGAAACGCCGTACACACCTTTTATTACCAAAGAGTTAATACAACTGGCAAAAGAAGAATTTTCATCTTTCATTAATCAATAGGACTTTTTTGACAGGTTGTATTGTATAATCATAGAGAAACGATTATTATTTTTATGGAGGTCTTATTCATGAAAAAAATGTTAGCAAAGACGCTGGCCGTCGGTTCAGCCGCCGTGCTGCTGACAGCTTGCGGAGATTTTGAAGAGGAGCTTGAGATTTTAACGGGCGGCGAACAAGGCGCTTATTATCCATTGGGCGGTCAACTCGCTACACTTATTAATGAAGACATCGAGGAATATGACGCGTCCCATTTTGCCACGAGCGCTTCGGTCGTAAACCTCAACGATATTGCTGATGATGCGGGTGATCTGGCTTTAACGCAAAATGATACCGCTTACTACGCGGTTAACGGGGAAGTTGATTTCGAAGAACCGTTGGAAGGTTTCGGCGGCATGGCTACCCTCTACCCGGAAGTCATCCAGATTGTAGCCACTGAAGCATCCGGCATTGAAACCGTGGATGATCTGGAAGGCATGAGCGTCGCCGTTGGGGATGCAGGTTCAGGTACGGAAGTGGTTACCAATCAAATTCTCGAAGCGCACGGCATTACGTATGACGACATTACCGTTGAATACCAGGACTTTGAAAACGCTGCCGATGGCTTGCAAGATGAGAACATCGACGCCGCGTTGATCGTTGCAGGAACACCGACGGGCGCGATTGAAGCGTTGTCGGCCCAACAGGATATTACGATGGTTGACGTCGACGAAGAGGTAGCCAACGACCTGATTGACGAATATCCGTACTATACCGAGCATGAGATTGAAGAAGGTTTGTATGAGGAGGAACACGAAGCTGTGAATACACTGGCTGTGCAAGCTATGCTCGTCGCCCATGACGAATTGGATGATGAGATCGTTTACGAGGTCATGGAAACAATCTTTGATAACACGGATAGCTTCGAGAACGCCCATGAGTCTGGCAGCTATATTGAACTCGAAACCGCCCAGGAAGGCATGCCGATTGATCTGCATCCCGGCGCGGAACAATTCTTTGACGATCAATAGGTGAGATCATGAGGAACATCCCGGGATTTTTGCAAGGGAGATGGGGAGTTTTTCTCCTCTTCCTTGCCATCCTTCTTTTGTTGGCCGTCTTTTGGGAACAAACGCCGAAGTTACAAGTGGTAGCTACCGAGTCCGATGACGTTTTATTCGAAGAAGAAATTGAGCCGGGAGATACGTTTTTTCATGAATATATTCATTCGGTGATGAAAACGCCGATCCGGGAGGTTTTTGAGATCAATGATGATTTCGAAGTCGTCCCGAAAGAAACGTGGACCCAGGCCTTCGGTGCCGGTATTCCCTATGAAGCCAACGAGCCGATCCGTCAAGAAAATGGCTTTTACGTTATTCCTGATGACGGGAGAGTCGTTGAAGAGTTACGACTTATCCCATCCAATCTTTACACACACACCTTTCAATTTAAAAATGAAACCCTCGATTTATCGGACATGGAGGAAGATGACCGCCGCATCATGATCCACGTGCAAGGAGGATAGCGCGATGGCAGAAACATCAAAGCAGCACGAGGAAAATAAAGAAACCATTGAAGCTCCGCAAGAATCGTCTGAGCAAGCGCAGGAAGCCGAAGGCAGCGACCGGAGCGTCTTTGGTTGGAAAGCGATACTGATTCTCATCATCTCTATTGCGCTTTCTCTTTATCATTTATATACAGCCGGTTTCGGTTTGATCGTATCGACGAATCAACATTTATTTATCCACCTGCTCGCAGGGCTTATCCTTATTTTTCTTATTTTCCCGAGAAAAAAAGGGCTGGGTCAAAAGACGATCGTCTGGTACGATATGGTCCTCGCGGGTTTGGTCCTCGTTGTAGGCTCATTTGTCATGCTGAACCAAACCCACCAAACGATCTTACAGGGAAATATGGAGACAAGCCATATGATCGCCGGGGTCATTATGATCCTGTTGCTCCTCGAATCGGCCCGGCGGGTGGTGGGAAAACCTTTATTGATTATTGCTTTAGTATTCATCGCTTATTATTTCCTGGGTGATTATTTGCCGCCGCCCTTTGGTCACAGTCGGGCAAATTTTGAGCAGTTCATTTATGAGATGATGTACACATCGACGGGCATTTTAGGAACCCCTTTATCTGTTTCGGCCAATTACGTTTTCATTTTTATCTTGTTTGGAGCAATCCTGGAAGCGACCGGTGCGGGAAAAATGTTTATCGACCTGGCTCTTCGTGCTGTCGGTCATTTTCGAGGCGGACCGGCCAAAGCCTCCGTCGTTGGCTCCGGATTTATGGGTTCCATTTCCGGAAGCTCGGTCGCCAATGCCGTCACCACCGGAACATTCACAATCCCGCTCATGAAAAAAGTAGGGTTCCGGCCGCAAACATCAGGCGGCATCGAAGTGGCCTCATCCTCAAGCGGACAGTTATTGCCGCCGGTCATGGGAGCTGCCGCCTTTCTGATGATCGAGTACACGCCTTACAGCTATGCACAAATTATGATTTCCGCTATCGTTCCCGCGATATTAACGTATATCGCCATCATCTGGATGGTACACATCGAAGCGGTGAAACACAACATCCATGGTTTGCCGAAGGAATCACTCGTTTCCGGGCGAAAAAGTTTACTGCAACAAGGTTACTTGATCATTCCGATTATCGCGCTTGTCTATTTTGTGATGGCCGGTAACACCGTCTTCAATGCTGCCTTTTATGCTATTGTTATGCTTTTGACGGTGGCGATTCTCGCCCATCGCCTACGGGCGCGCTTTGGCGCAGGGTTACTGATCGCAGGCGTGCTGGCAGCGGTATCGTACGGCATGCACCACTTCTTCGGGTGGCACCTGGAAATTTCCATCATGATCGCGATCGGTACCTTTATTTGTGTGTTCTTCGTGCTCTTTCAAAATAAATTCAAGATTAACTCTGCCCCTGTTAAATTCGGCGTGCGCGAGTTAACGATCAGTCTCGAAATGGCTTCACGAAAAGCGCTCACCGTCATTGCCGCCTGTGCTACTGCCGGTATTCTCATCGGCATCATTAACCTGACGGGGCTATCCGGTTCACTCCCTACCATCATTATAGGCTTTGCAGGCGATCAATTGATCATTGTGCTCTTCTTTACCCTTATAGCCTGCCTCATCGTCGGGCTGGGGCTGCCGACAACGGCGACTTACGTTATTTTGGCTTCCATGATCGCGCCCGCACTTATTGAGATGGGCGTACCGATCATGGCTGCACACTTATTCGTGCTTTACTACGGCGTACTTGCCGATGATACACCGCCGGTGAACCTGCCTGCTTACGCCGTGTCCGGGATCGCGCGGGCAGATCCTATCATCACGGGTGTGCAAGGCTTTAAATATGACGCAGGCGCATTATTGCTGCCGTTTGTGTTCGTCATGAATACGATCATCTTGTTTTTGCCTGAAAATCAAGGAATGTTCGCCTGGTATGAAATCATTTGGGCCATGTTTACTGCCCTCGTCGGCATACTGGCATTCGTGACCGTTATTCAAAACTATATGTTCGTGAAATACCGCTGGTTTGAATGGATATTGGCCCTAAGTTCCGCGCTCGTATTCATTTATCCCGCGTTCATTTCCGACATCATCGGCCTCGCACTCTTTGCACTGCTCTTAAGCATTCATTTGCTGCGCAAGCGGTCGATAGACCGAAGGAGCGGAGCCGGAACGGAAGTCACGGCGTAAAAAAAGAAGCCTGCCGGGGATGTTTGTATCCCCGGCGGGTTTTTTGTTTTTATCAGCCGTTTAAGGACATTTATCAGCGAGAAGAGGTCACTGCCATTGCTCAAGCAAAACTTCGGCTTGCTCCTGGAGATCGTTATAAGCTACCTCGCTAATCAACTCGTTATCTTCTTGCTCGTCCAACAAATCCTTAAACCCTTCCATGTGGGTAATGACTTTTTCCGCTGCTTCTTCGTTTTCATAATGATGGACGGCTGTTAGATGGGTCTGTAAGTGGCGAACGGCTTCCTCATTTGCAAATGCATCTTTTCTTTCGTATTGCTCGACGAGGTTCTCGATATCGGAGGCATCGCTTGGCTCATAACTCAATCCATGGCCGAAATCATAATGATCTGCAATCGTAACCGGGAGCTGTCCTCCGGGCTGTGCGCCGAACACTACATCAACAGCGGCATTGATGGATGTGGGGTTCGCCAACTCCCAATTATCAAGGGCATAGGAAGCAAGATACGCGTCAACCTCCGGATAGTTTTGCACATCGTACGGAAGCCCAAGTGAAACAGCCGCGACAGGTTTTCCGGTCTCTTTTAAAGCCTGTACTAATTCACTTTGTCCGTCCGGTAACTCATCGAAAGAGAACGTTGGCACGAGGATGCGGTCGGCCTCCTCCGCTTGTTCAACTGCTGCTTGTATGTCTTCACTTGTGGGATCATGACTATCAGCTTCCCAGGAAAGCACGTCCCCGCTGCTTTGTTGTTGTATTCGATCTGCAATGTCATCCACGTGCGTAACGCCTGCCACAAACGTTGTTTCCTCACTATGTTCGTCAAAAGGCAGCACATTTTCATTTTTTACTAGCGTGATAGAATCTCGTCCCATTTGTTCTGCTTTGTCTTGATGCTCATCATTTCCGACAAAGGCTTCCGCTTCGGATGCATCGACATAACGGTCATCGAACAGATCATAGTCGAATTTTTTCATGAGAATACGTTCCAGGGACTCCTGCACGCGTTCCTCGGTTAATTCGCCAGATTGGTAGGCGTCATAAAGCGCATCATAGGTTTCCAGCTGCTCGTCAGGCGTGCCGGTTGCCATAATGATATCCGCGCCTGCCTGGATCGACATCACGGCTGCCTCCCCGGTTCCCCAGTTGTCCTCAATCGCTTCCATGCTCATGGCATCTGTCACGATTAAACCGTCAAAGTCCATGTCTTCACGTAACAACCCCGTTAACACGTCTTTAGATAATGTAGCTGGAAGATCAGGATCAATGGCCTCGATTATGACATGCGCGGTCATGATCGAATCGATCCCGTTATCAATGGCTTCCTGAAAAGGAGGCAGATGGGTTTCTTCAAGGACCTCCCGATCATAGGTGACACTGTCCAGTTCGTAATGAGAGTCCGTCTCCGTATCGCCATGGCCGGGAAAATGTTTCGCGGTAGCGAGGACGCCTTCTTTTTGATAACCGGTTACTTGCGCCCCCGTCATTTCAGAGACCAATTTCGTCTGTTCACTGAAAGCACGCACACCAATGACCGGGTTTAAGGGGTTGGAATTTACATCGGCCACCGGAGAATAGCTCCAGTTAAAACCGAGCGCATTAACTTCTTTGCCTGCGATCTGCGCGAATGTATCAGCGGCTTGTGAACTTTGGGTGGCTCCGACTCCCATTTGGCGGGGGAATGTGGTCGCATCTTCAGGCACCCGCTGAGCAGCTCCGTTTTCCAGGTCAGCCGTCGTGAACAACGGGATGTTCATACGGGTATCCTCGGCATATGCTTGCAATTGATTGTTGTATTCTGCCTGTTCCTCTGCGCCCCGTTCCCCGTAGACGATAACAGACCCGACGCCGTAATCCTGAATCATTTCCCTCGTGAATTCATTAGGCATACCATCATCCCCATCCTGGGTCGCCGGCATGACTAGCTGTCCAATCTTTTCTTTATCGTCCATCTCATCAATCATTTGTGTGACCCTATCTTTTTTCTCCTCATCGAGTGTTTGAGTTTGCATGAAGCCCGGGCTTGCTGTTAATAGCACGATAATTGTCAGTAAAATGAATGTTTTCATCTGCTTCTCCTCCCATCTATTCCCATTTCTCGATCAAATCTTCGGCTTGTGTATTGAGAATATGAAACGCTTCTTGAGAAATCTCTGCGTTGTTTTTTTGCTCAGCCATTAAATCCTGAAAGCCTTCCGTGTGCCGGATAACTTTTGCAGCTTCCTCTTGATCCTCATAATGATGCACAGCGGTCAAATGGGTCTGTAGGGCATGGACTGCTTCATCTTTTGCAAATTCACCATCCTCGTCCAAATCTTCCACAAGTGATGCCATATAACTTGCATCCCAGGCATCGATAGCAGCTGCTGTCTGATCAGCGACACTTTCCCGAATGTCATTCGGGGACGCTCCATCCCGTGTCGGATGAACGCGATTGGTCAATACGATCGCCATCGTCTGCTCATTCGGATTAATAACCATTGAGGTTCCGGTAAAGCCGGTATGGCCCATCGTTTCAGGCTCGGATAGATCACCCATATACCATGCTTGGTCCAGTTCCCAACCGAGACCATGGGAATCATCCAGAGAATCAGGCAGCTGGTCCGTGCCAATCTTTTTTACAGTGTCTGCCTGCAGAATTCTTTCCCCTTCATACTCGCCTTCATTGAGAAACATCTGTCCGAAAACGGCCAAATCCCGGGCGGTTGAAAATAAACCGGCATGTCCGGAGACGCCGTCCATCACCCACGCGTTTTCATCATGAACTTCGCCCCACACGAGTCCACGATCTACTTCGGGTTGATACTCGGTGGCAGCCGTACGATCCTTCATTGATTCCGGGGGATTGAACATCGTGTCATCCATTCCGAGCGGCTCAGTAATATTTTTTTCGATATATTCGTCGAGCCGTTCTCCTGTTATGTGTTCGATCACCGCGGCTAATGTAATCATGTTCAGATCACTATACACATAATCGCTTCCAGGTTCACGGGTTAACTCAGCAGAAAACACGATGTCATACGCTTCTTCACGGGAATCTGCCTCCATATACAGTGGAACCCAATCTTCAAAGCCGGAAGTATGAGTGATAAGATGCCGAATCGTTATTTCAGACTTATCACCTTTAGTAAATTCCGGTATATAGTTCGCTACCGGATCGTCCAGGTCGAATTCACCATCTTCGTACAACTGCATGGCAGAAATTGCCGTGAATACTTTCGTAATGGAAGCTACATCGAAGATCGTGTCTGCCTGCATGGCAACGGGATCATCCATTTCGGTGAAGTCATCGTCCAAATATTTTGCCGCCTCGCCGTAGGCATCTTCTTTTGCAATAACGCCATTCTTGGTTGTCAAAACGACGGCGCCCGGCATCACTTGATCATCGATCCCTTCCTTAATGACGTCATCAATGTTGTTTAATTTCTGCTCCACCATGCCGGCACTACCTGGCGATCCCGGTTGGAACCCGTCTGATCGGTCACTGAAAGCATGGCTTGTCTCTGCGTTAAAAAACAACAGTGGCAACAGAAAAACACTGCCGGTCACCATCGGTATCCATCGTTTAGCCATTTTTTCACCTCTCCTCCTGCATCGCCAGCGCATCAGCTTTGAGCACGTTATAGGCTTTTTCGGTAATCAAGTCATTTTCTTCTTGATAGTTAAGCAAATTGCGCAAGCCTTCCATATGCTCCATTAATTTTTCCTCTTCTTTCTCATTTTCATAGTGTTCCAATGTTGTCAGGTGGATCAAAAGAGAACGGGTAGCACTTTCGTTTGCAAATGCTTCTTTTTCTGCGAATGCTTCTGCAAGTTTTTTCATATTGGTTGCATTAACAGGATTTAACGTCACGGTTGAAGTGACGAGCAAATGATCGGAAGCCGGTGAATGATCCGTGTTGGCCGATTGGACGTCGATATCGGGTGAAGTCAGAATATAGTCAATTCGTCTGTCGGGATCGCCTACGGGAAAAGTAAACCCGTCGCCTTCACCCGCTTCTTCCCAAGCATCTGTAAAGGTTGTCAAAAGTGGTTGAAGCTCATCGGCATCCGGCCTTGCGTTCAAATCCCCAACCAGCATGGCATTATAATGAGGAGCCATCTTTTCTTGCATGTCTGCCACTTGCATCTCCCGAACGGTTGGATCACCCCGATAATCGAGGTGGGTCGTGGAAAACCAGGCATTCGTTCCATTAACATCAATCAATACCTCCGGAAATCCCGGCATCGGTTGGGGCTCAGGGTCTGGATCCTGGGTTGAAAGTCTTGCAATCTCGTAATTGTTCGCAGCCTCAATGGGATATTCACTTAAGATTGCGAGCCCGTATTCACTTTGGGGATGTTCCGGGTCCTCTGGCTCTTCACTATAGATCGGGGCAAAAAACGCTTCCATATCCAGTTCTTCAGCCAAATGCTCGATTTGATTTTCGAAGTCACTGCGGCTATCCCAGTGTACGTCTACTTCCTGGAGGCCGATAATCTCCGCCTCCGATTCACGGAGGGTCTGAGCGGTCCTCTCCAAATCCAACTCTCCATCTGCCCCAATGCCGGCGGCCATATTGTACGCGGCCACCTTGACTTCTTGGTTTTCCTGGTCAGATTCAGCAACTGCTGAAGATGGGAAAGTGAAAAGTGATAGTAGAAAGATGGATAGTAATAAACGGATAAGGTGTCACCTCCCTTCAATTCAACATATCAGCCGGAGAGATCACTGCCATTGCTCCATGTAAACATCAGCTTCTTCGGTGAGTGTCTGATAGGCTTCATCCGTTATCTGGTCATTTTCTTGCTGGTTATCGAGTAGATGATAAAAACCTTCCATGTGCTCAACCACCTTAGCCATGTCTCCTTGCTGTTCAAACTGCTCAACCGCGGTTAAATGGGTCAATAATTCCCGTGCGGCTTCTTCACTTGCAAATGCTCCCTGTTCCTCAAACGTTTCTACCACCTCTCTTAATTCTGTGACGCTATCAAAATAGAGAAGATAGTCGTTTCTCGTTTGCTTGAAATCTTCCAGGTCGTCTTGCCAGTTATCAATGATTTCATCAACGGATGTGCCGTTTTCTATTTCTTCACGCACCCAGCTGTTCCCCATTAAGTTATCGAAGAACGCGTCGAATTCGAAGTCTTCAGGATAGTTGTCATGAATCGTTTTTACAATATGCAAGCCTGTCTCAAGTGATTCATAGACTTCATCATCCTGCACGTGAATCTCAATTCCGCCGGAAAGTTCTCCCTCGTGTTTTGAAAACATCGGCGTGAAATAGGCGGCTCTGAATTGAACACCCGGAAGGTCAAGCTCGTTTAATTCTTCCGCCAATGCGGTTCCGTCAATAAAGGGCGCGCCGATAGTTTCAAACGGCTTCGTTGTACCCCTTCCTTCCGATACGTTCGTTCCTTCAATAAGCGTTGTTCCGGGATAAACGACAGCTGTATCAAAGGTGGGCATGTTCGGAGATGGAAGCACCCATTCAAGGTCGGTATCGTCATACTTCATCCCTCGTTCCCAACCTTCCATTTCCATGACGGTCAGGTCAGCATCGAGCTCGAATTCTTCATTAAACAATTGAGCCAACTCCCCAACGGTCATGCCGTGTTGCAAAGGAATCGGATACAATCCGACAAACGAAGCATAATCCGGATCAAGCACCGGCCCTGCAACATCCTGACCACCGAGCGGATTCGGACGATCAAGAACCATCATTTCCACATCGTTTTCACCGGCTGCTTCCATAGCGTAAGCCATCGTGTAGATATACGTGTAAAAACGAGCCCCGACATCCTGAATATCGAAAAGAAGGACATCAACGTCCTCCAACATTTCCGGGGTTGGTTTTTGCGTATCTCCATATAAGCTGTAGACAGGGAGGCCTGTCTGTTCATCAATGTATTTATCAACGTCGTCGCCAGCTTGCGCGTCCCCTCTTACGCCATGTTCCGGACCAAACATGGAGACGAGATCAACATCTTCATGTTCATGCAACAAATCAACGATGCTGTTTAAATCTTCATCGACGCCCGTCGGGTTTGTGATCAAACCAACGTTTTTGTCTTCAAGTTCATCGATTCTGTCCTCAAGCAAAACATCAATGCCAAGTTTCAAGTCTTCAGATCCTTCCGTCTCATCGTTATCCGTTTGCTCCGTGCCGGTCGCGGCCACGGAAAGTGCTGACAGGGTAAAAACAGTGGCTACCGGCAAAATAAACCATTTTTTCACGTTACATACCTCCAAAAAGCTATTGCCACTCTGCAATCACATCATCCGCACGATCCATGAGCGTTTCATAAGCCTCTTCCGAGATCCATTCATTTGCCAGCTGCTGATCGAGAAGATGTGTAAAGCCTTCCATATGATTGATCACTTTTTCCGCTTCCCCTTGATTTTCATAATGACCGACAGCGGTTAAATGGCGTTGCAAAGCATGTACGGCTTCGTCGTTTTCCAGACCCCCTGTTTCTTCGAATAGATCCACCAGCTGCGCGATATTAACCGTATCGATTTTATAGCTCAATCCGTGGCTAAAATCATAATGCTCGGGGATCGTAACCGGCAGTTCTCCTTGCGGATTAACCTCTCCCGTTAAGGCTTTTGCCAAAGAAGCAATGGAAATATCCTGGTCGCCATACGTCGTTAAATAGGCATCAACATCGGGAAATTCGGCGATGTCATATGGATTTCCCACACCTGCGACCACCACCGGTGTACCGGTATCCTGGAGAGCGGTGACTAAGTTTTGTTGCTCGTCATCCAAATGGGCGGAAGACGTCGGCACGACAACCATCTCTTTATTTTCCGCTAAAGAAACGGCCTCTTCGATTTCCGTTTCCGTCGGGCTGTCGCTCGTTTCATAGCTTTCAGCATCCAACAAAAGATCCGACAGTAGCTCCGGCTTTCCGGATTCCGGACCGGTCACCAGCAATTCAGTGTCATAATCCAATGGCAGAACATCATCGTCGTTTTTAACGAGTGTGATACTGTCATCGGTCATGTCCTCGGCCAGTTGCAGATTGTCCTCGTTGCCAATCTCATCGACGGCTTCAGGGTCTGCGTAAGGATCATCGAACAAGTCCTGTTCCATTTTTTGGTCCAAAATGCGGTAGACGGACTCGTCCAGTCGCGCTTCGCTGATTTCACCGTTCTGAACAGCATCCAGCATCGCATTGTACGCCAAATCAACATCCGGTGGATTCAACAGTACGTCGACACCGGCTTTAAAAGCTTCCACCGGCACTTCTTCTTCCGGCATAACGTCGGCACCCGACATGCCGAGGCTATCCGTCACAATTAGCCCATCATAGCCTAATTCTCCCCGGAGATAATCCGTTAAGATCGGTTCGGAAAACGTGGCAGGCAGTTCCGAATCATCCAGCGCGGGAACGACTATATGAGCCGGCATGATCGCGTCGATCCCGTGATCAATGGCATCTTTAAACGGGGGCAAATCTTCTTGGAGCAACGTATCCAAGTCTTTTTCTATAATCGGAAGCCCGTAGTGGGAATCAACATCCGTATCGCCATGGCCGGGAAAATGCTTCGCCGTTGCGATCACATCTTCCGATTCGAAGCCTTGAATTTGCGAAAGTCCCAAATCTGAGACTAAAGCGGGATCCTCAGAATAGGAGCGGACACCGATCACCGGGTTGTCCGGATTGACGTTCACATCCAAAGTGGGAGCAAAATTCATGTTTATGCCCAACTTTTTCAGCTCTTCACCGAGGATTTCCGCGGATTGTTCTGCATAGGCCGAAGAGCCGGTCGCGCCAATCGCCATGTTACCAGGAAAGGTCGTGGCAGGTTCTGTCACCCGAGCGACAATGCCCCCTTCCTGATCGGTCGATACGAACATGGGAATGGACGACCCGTCATCCATCGCGATGTCCTGAATCCCGTTGGAGAGGGCATTCACCTGGGATAAATTCGCGGGCATACCGATATTGTCACTCCAGTTAAAATAAATCACACCACCGGGATGGTAATTTTCAATCACTTCCTGAAAGTTCTTCCCGCCGCGGTCATTTTCCAGATTTTCCTCTTCATAATTCGGATCGGTCGGCGTTTCTCCATAGACATGGACGATAAAGAGTTGCCCGACTTTTTCTTCCAAAGTCATATCGTCCATAATGGATTCGATTTCGTCAGGTTCAGCATCTTGTGCACTTAATTGTATAGCATTCGGTGATTGTAACCCTACAATCAGAGGCACTAATAAGGCGATAGTCAAAAATGATCGCCATCGCATGGGATGACCTCCTCTCTTTAAAAAATTTGCGCCAGATTTCCGGGATCCGTTTCCGTTTTTCGTGAGATAATCTGGCGCTTTTTCATCTTATTCTGGCGCTTTTCAAGGATAATCTGGCGCTTTTTCATACTAATCTGGCGCTTTACCGAGATAATCTGTCACTAGGCAGCTTCATCTGTTGATGACAATTCACCTTCGCTAACAAGATCGGAAACCGCCTCATCAATCAGGTCACCGACCTGTTGAATTTTTTCCGGGCTCACTTTATCAATCGTATCTTCCGGTGTGTGATACCAAGGTTCTAGGTCGGCACCCCCCGGTTCCGTGTCCGGTTCCATCCAGATGAAGAGCGCTGCGTCGATGCCAGCTTCATGAAACGGAACGTGATCGGATCGGCCCAATTGGTGCAACGTCCACTCATCTTCGTCAAATCCTACGTTTTCAGCGGCTGCATCTGCCGTTTCCCAGACCGTATTCGATTCTCCGTCAACGGTGCTGATGTGAAGTTGCGAAGCCGGATCCCAATCCGTACCGACCATATCCAAATTATAGGTGGCCTCACTACGATCAATCTCGTCCTCGGACAACTCATCAACGTATTCATCCGAACCAACCAGCCCAATCTCTTCAGCGCCAAGCGCTACAAATCTGATTTCTTTGTCCGTCGGCATATCCTGCATCACGCGGGCGTGTTCCAGCAGGCTCGCCGTCCCTGAAGCATTGTCATTCGCACCTGGGGATTCCGGTACGCTATCATAATGCGCGGTGAGATAAACGATCTCCGGATCTTCCACGCCTTCCGCTTCTCTCACCGCGATCACGTTTTGTGACTCGTCACCGTCCGCAATCTCAAATTCATGGGTAGACGTCTCGTAACCAAGGCTTTCAAATTCATCGTATATATAATCGGCAGCCTCGGCTTCTTCGTCAGTACCGGCAACGCGTGGGCCGATGTCTACACTTAAATGCTCGACATGGTCCATGACTCGATCGGCGTCAAACGTTGTTTCATAGTTTGCGATCAAATCATCGGCAAAATCACTCAGAATTTCAAAAGCTTCATCAGAAATCAGTTCATTGTCCGACTGATGACCCAGAAGGTCATGAAAGCCGCCCATATGCTCAACGACTTTTTCTGTTTCTTCCTGGTTTTCATAGTGGCTGACAGCTTCCAAATGAATGTCCAAGTCATGAGGCGCGTCATCCCCCTCGAACTCCCCGTCTTCATCGAATTGCCCCACGAGGCTTTGCAAGCCGGAAGCCGTGACTCTCGGATCCTCACAACCTTCCAGCGGCATGGCGCTTACTTCGTTGTAAGTCGCTTCACCATCCATCAAAAAGGGAATAACGGTCATCATCGACTGACCCATGGTGGCAAACACCCCGTGTTCACTCACCTCTTCCGTTTCCAGGGAAAAGGCATCGATATGGCGGTCGATATCTTCAGCTTGGGTCGTATGAAGCATGTAGCCGCACGCGTGGGGGTCCAACGTTTCGGTCGGCTCCCAGTTGTCCGCACCGTCAAGATAGAACGGCTCGGATTGTTCTTCACCCGCGACCGCTTTGCGATCCGGTGCCTCATTTACTTCAGTGGAAATGTCGTCCATGCGCTCACTGTAGAAGTTCAACACGGATTCCACCGTTTCCACCTGGGCGTCCACCCGGTATTGTGGATCTTGCTCCCCAGCCGTTTCGGTCAACAGACCCAATCCATGCCGAAGACCTAAAACGTTTCTAGAGATCCGCTCATCGCCACCACCGGCTCCACCGGGGGTTCCATACAAACCAGTGGAGAACCCTGCATCTTCCACATCAGGAAACAAGTATTCTTCCACCATCTCCTGGTTTAAGTCACGAAGATCTTCGTCCACGTTCAGGTTGCGCGGCCACAACATTTCCATGTCTGGATCACCCGTGGCCGTAGGCCGTTCGTGCGCATCGATCGTAATATCAGGAGAAAACTCCTCTAACACCTCACCAATCGCTTGCCCCTCAGGTTCCTCAAGGTTGAGGTGATCACGATTAATGTCCACATCATTGGCGTTGGTACGTGTATCCGCCACACGTCCATCGGGGTTCGCCGATGGAATGAACATCACCGTCGACTCATTCAGTTGCTCTTCCAACTCTGTGTCATCGGTAAATGCCAAATCCCGAAGCGTCTGTAACGCCATCTCCCGGCCAGCCGGCTCATTACCATGCTGTGAACCAATCACCAACATATTGTTTCCGTCGGCAATATCTTCATCCGCTGGTGGTTCGGGAGCTCCCACTTGTACTAAGTGAAGCGGCCGATCCTCAACGGATGTTCCAATCTCGTAATACGTCATCCACTCCGATTGCTCCGCCACTTCTTCCAAAAATTGCAGTTCATCATCATGGCTCGTCCATTCTTCACCGTCGCTGTCTTCGAATCCCGTCGTCGGAGGTTCCTCCGCGTTTTCGTTTTCCTGGGCTGCGGCTCCCACCATCGGACTTCCGGCGAGCAAGAATGCGAAAAACAAAGCAGAAGAGGACATTTTCCATTTTGGACTTTTCATAATAGCCTCCTTAAAAATAGCTTTTTCATAGATTTCTCTAGAAAAAAGAGCTGACCTAAAACGTAAGTTCATGGGCCAGCTCTTCGATGTTGGTTACTGCTCATCACCTTCGGTTTGCGTCGCTGTAAACGTCCATTCCAGCTCTAAAGCATCGCCCTGGAATTGGTTCATGTCTACGTCATCGTCGCTCAGAAAGTTAAACTGCACGACGAGGTCGTGGGACTCGTCAACCGGCAGACCGTCATCGCCCAACTCCGGATAGAACACATGCTCACTGATCGCTTCCGGTTCCATGTCCTGGAGCTCACTTAACGTCGTCTGGAAAATCACGTCATCCAAATTATCGGCGTTATACAAAAATTCCACCTCGATGAACTCCCCGAAATCGTGCGTGTTATCATTTTCTGCATCATTGACCGTGTATTCGGTTTCCAACGTCACCGTATCAATATCCAGGGAGCCGTTGTTCTGTAACTCAAAATCGCGAATCATCGTATCCCCGGGCTGCAAGTTGTCCACGTCAATGATCTCTGTCGGCTCCGCATTCAGATCGAGCGTTCCGGCCGCGAACGTATTGTTCGTTTCGACACTGTCGCTAAAGTACGCGAATGTGCCTCCGCCGACTAACGTCAAGCCGAGAACCGCCGTTGTGACTCCCATGCCAAGCTGTTTTTTGATTCCCACGTTGAAATCCTCCCCTTAAAATTGTTATTATGTGAGCGCCCTGTTAAGGCGATGTCACCGTTTTTTTACTGCCACTTATCCTTAAGCACATCGGCATCATTCGAGAGAACGCTGTACGCCGTCTCGGAAATCAAATCGTTTTCATGCTGATAATCCAGTAGATCCTGTAAACCTTCCGTGTGCTGAACGATTTTTTCCGATTCTTCCTGATCCTCGAACTGCCCCACTGCCGTCAAGTGAAGATTCAGGGAACGGACAACTTCATCATTTTCGAAAGCGCCTTCTGCTTCGAAATGCTCAACGAGCGTTTTCATGTTATCGACACTCGTATCGACGTAAAAGATTTTTGTCTCCCTTTCCGTTTCACCATCTCCTGTTTCCGCTTCAAACGTAACGGCGTGGAAGCGTTCTTTTAACGGCTCGTCCAGCTCCAACGATAAAGTTCCGGTTTCTTCATCAAAATCAGGTTCATGATCGATACCATCAACGATGATGCGAAAATCGCTCTCATTGAGGGCTTCCCCTTCGATATCCGCCTGCAGGATTGGGGTGTTATCTGCCAATTCTTCGCCCATCTCCAGCGAAGGAGTTACGGTCACGCCTTTATCGGCATCTTCTTCATTTTGTTCTACTTCTTCCAGAACCCGCAGATGGTTTTCGCCCAATATTTTCTCGATATCTTCTTCTGAGTAGTCTCTATTCTCAAGTTCGTCGGTAATTTTATATAATTCTGATGCATCCTGAAGATCTTCCGGCATGGGTGCGCCATCGAAATCTGAGCCTAACGCGACGTGCTCCATGCCCATAACATCGACGGCGTGATCGATATGGTCGACGACGTCCTCCACGTAACCTTCCGATTCATCAGTTAAAAATGCAGGGTAAAAGACGATCCCTACCACGCCGCCGTTGTCAGCCAATGCTTCCAACTGCTCATCGGTGAGGTTCCGCTGGTGGTCATGCAAAGCATTGACACCTGAATGACTAGCAATAACCGGGTCTTCGGAAACTTCGATTACATCCCAGAACGTTGTCCGGGCCATGTGCGAGACATCAATCATCATCCCCAAGTCATTCATCTCTTCGGCCACTTCTGTACCCAGTTCCGTTAACCCACCTTCGGAAGGCGTTTCATCGGGGTCCCCGTATACTCGGTCTGCGCCCTCCCCGAGGGCATTGGAATAATTCCAGGTAAACCCGAGCGCTTTTACCCCTAAATCGTCGTATTGGTGCAACAGTTCAATCGCGTTATCCTCTTCCATGGAATAGCCGCCTTCAATCGTCGGTACGGCCGCGATTTTTTCATCCTGCACCGCTTGCTCGATGTCTTCATAAGACGGGGTGATGCTGAGGTCGTCCGGGTTATTGGCTTCTGTCCAATAAATCCCGTTAATTTTCGCCAACGTCTCACTGATGCTGCGCGGGGTATTTTCATAATATCCCGGCGTATAGGCCGCCAGATAAGGAACATCCAATCCGCCTTCTTGCCCTTTTGGAATATCGAAATCAAAAGGTGTTTCTTCCCCGATGTCGGTTTCCGGCAACCAAGTCGTCTCATCCAACGTGTGCATAAACGTGTCGATATGGCTGTCTACCACGGTAGATTGATAATGAGTACCTTCGTCTTCAGCGTAAGACGTACCGTGAAAAGCCAACGATGTAGAAAAAATAAATAGAATGCTGAGCATCACCCGCATGACAAGCACTCCTTCCACATTACGGCTGTTTTTCAACCAAGGTATCGGCCTGGGCAGCGAGAATGTCATACGCTTCTTCGGAAATGAGCTCATTTTCTTGCTGATGGTTCAGTAAATCGTTAAAGCCTTCTTCCATGTGCTGCACCACTTTTTCATAGTCTCCTTGATTTTCATAATGATTGACGGCCGTTAAATGAAGATGCAAGTCGTCGGCCGCTTCCTCATTTTCGAATTCACCCTCATTTTCAAAACGTTCCACGAGGTTCATCATGGACGCGCTGTCCAGGGTAAATCCAATGGCCACTCCTTCGCGGTTATCATCCGCAACCCCTTCAAAGACGCCGTCATCGTGATCGACCATGATACTTTGGACGTTGCCGATTCCGCCGGGAGTCTCGTCAAATTTCTTTTCATAGATATACCTCCTCGTTTCAAAAGCGCCAGAATAAGAGGCAAAAGTGACAGATTATCCTGCAAAAGCGCCAGAATATGACACAAAAGCGCCAGATTATCTCCGGAAACCGCCAGATTAGCTTATTCACAGAGAATCATTTACTCAATCCCCACCCCGTCAAATCCATCTCTGGCCGCTTCGGTTTGGTCACTATCCTCTCCGTAGAGATCGATCGCCGACTGGACGAAGGCAAAACGGGTATCGTCAAAATCAGACATCGGCGTTAAATACGTCGTTAAAGCCCGATACACGATTTGTCCAAGGTCGTCACGACCGATATCCTGGCCGATTAAATAAGCCGCGTGATTAATAATGGAGGAATTGGTATGAACGCCGCCGTCATCCAGTTCAATCGGCAAGTCATAATATTCATCCATGTGCGAAGGATACGCACCGGATCCATCTCCATACTCCCAATACGCTTCATCGACATCGAACTGGCCGGGATCTTCAAGGCTACGCAAAGCAAATCGACCATCTTCTATCGCAGCCGGTGCCATGATATCGTCCCCGATATCCCAGCTAGAATCATCAACCAGGACCCCGAATATATCGGACATGGCTTCATTGACCGCGCCGGACTGGAAGCGGTACACGAGCCCCGCAGTATATTCGGTGACGCCGTGGGTGATTTCATGAGCGGCGACATCCAAACCGGCGGACAAAGGAATAAACATTTCATCGTCCCCGTCACCGTATGTCATTTGGCTTCCGTTCCAAAAAGCGTTGGCAAAATTCTCACCGTAATGCACTGAAGATACCAGGGCCATCCCTTCATCATCGATGGAATTGCGGTCATGCTCTTCCAGGAAATACTCATATACTTCGGTTGAATTGTAATGGGCGTCTACCGCGGCCGCGTGAGACTCATCGCGAAAGTCAAAAGCCGCACCGACATTGGAATAAGGGACACCCGGCAGAGCGAAGTCTTCTTCTGCGTCATATGTCAGGAGGCCATCCAGGTCAGGGATGGAAAAATCAAATAAGCTAAAGGTTCTGCCCGGTCCATTTTCTGCTGCCTTATGAGAGATGTTTAACACGCGATTTTCACCATGAACACCTATGCCAGGGCCAACCGCTGATTCATACACGCCAGGGTCCGGATCAGCGTCGGATACAGAGGCAGATGCGTCAGCTTGTTCATTTTCCTCTTCCTGTAACTCCTCATCTTCCAATCCGGCCGCTTCTGCCATATGGGAAATGGTGTTGTATTGATCAATCGCTTCCCCTGTATCGGCGTCAACAAAAACAAACCAATTGCCCGGATCCTCCGTCATGAAAGTTATGTTTACTTTATAAGTGAGGTGGGTGTCATTGCCCATGGGATAGTACACAAGCTCTGTTTCAGGGGTTTCTGCCAAATCTTTAGGTGCATCGACCGCCTCCCGTGCTGTTGCAATGACGTCTTCCTCAGCCAGTGTTGCACTGCTTAAAATCGCATCCGTCCCATCCACTTGCGAATCGAAATGCCCATTGACCGAGTCGACGTTATCGTCTTCGTCAAAATGGACAATCACTTCATGACCTTCGACCGGGATCCCATTTTTCGTTTGTTGCAGGCGAATATGGGTCATCCCCTCGTCATCGGTTTGTTCTTCGAGCACCTCCATATCCTGGAGTGGGTCCGCCATATCAAAAACGTCTTTGTTGACCTCCAAAAACCGTTTGGCCGAGTCCGCATCGCTTTCCTGTTCTTCGATGGAACGCTGCATTTGTGCGGACACATCTGCATCTTCTTGATAAAGGATGCTTGAATCACCACTGTTTTCTTCCGGAACCTGAGAGTTAGCTAAAGCTCCACTGGATACAGCAAGTGACACGATGAGACCTATCGACAAACCGCTCGTCCATTTTTTAGCCATTATTGTTCCTCACCTTCCGTTTGCGTGGCGGTAAACGTCCATTCCAGCTCTAAAGCATCGCCCTGGAACTGGTTCATGTCTACGTCTTCGTCACTTGTAAAGTTAAACTGTACGACGAGGTCGTGGGACTCATCGACCGGCAGACCATCATCGCCGAGTTCCGGATAGAACACATGCTCACTGATCGCCTCCGGTTCCATATCCTCGAGTTCACTCAATGTCGTTTGAAAAATCACTTCGTCCAAGTTGTCGGCGTTATACAAAAATTCCACCTCGATGAACTCCCCGAAATCGTGCGTGTTATCATTTTCTGCATCATTGACCGTGTATTCGGTTTCCAACGTCACCGTATCAATGTCCAGGGAGCCGTTGTTCTGTAACTCAAAATCGCGAATCATCGTATCCCCGGGCTGCAAGTTGTCCACATCAATGATCTCTGTCGGCTCCGCATTCAGATCGAGCGTTCCGGCCGCGAACGTATTGTTCGTTTCGATACTGTCGCTAAAATACGCGAACGTACCCCCACCGACTAACGTCAAGCCGAGAACCGCCGTCGTGACTCCCATGCCAAGCTGTTTTTTGATTCCCATTATGAAATCCTCCCTTTAAAAATTTAGTTATGTGAACGCCTCATCAGGGTTACGCCTACTCCTGACGGGGCGGCGACACCGTTTCTTCCTTTTTCTCGGACGGTTCGATCTGTCGCAGCGCGCGCCCTATGGTGAATGCAGAGTAAGCCAGCAGCAACACGCCGGGCAAAATCAATAACAGCACCGCTCCCTGTTCCGAAGTGGCGAAAACAAACGCATAGCCGAGAAACGGAACCGTCCACCCTGTGTATTCGCCGACAATATTTTCAGCAAGCACCGGTTCCGAATCCGTCGAGTTGTTGTTGTCCCCTTTGGTAATGTATTGTTGGCCGTCATTCTCAACTTCGTGAACCCTGTGGGTGACGAGATTGTCATCGGCATTTGTAAAAGTGATGACATCGCCTTGCTCAAACTGGGTCGGATGCTCGGTCGACTGGATCGCGATCATCGATCCGGTTTGAATCTCCGGTTCCATGGATCCTGATAAAACCGTTTTTAATTCATACCCAAAGACATTCGGTTCGCCCTCAGCCGCCTGGCTGGAAATAACCGCGAATAAGGTGACGACGAGTAACGCAAACAATAAAGTTGTTGTAAAGCCGCTAATGACTTTGCCAGTGACACGCCACATAGTATTCATCACCCTCATAATAGATTTTTGAACCTTGGTTTGATTGGTTATATTAAAAATATTGAGTTATTGTTCTTCATCATCCTCTGCTTCCGAGTCTTCCTCCTCCTCATCCTCATCTTCATCCGAATCCGCTTCATCCGTTTTATCCGCTTCCCCAAAAGAATCTTCCGTGGAAAGATTTCCTTCCAGCGATTCCGTATCTTCAAACGTTGCCGATGTCGGCGACGTTACTAAAGCACCGATGCAAAATAGTAAGTACGTTACCGCGAACAGCCGGACAGGAATGCCTATCTTCCTGCGCAATTCACCCTCTCCTTCCCCACCCTCCCGCGAGCTGTCACAGGAGGGCTTTGTTTTATACTCACTCCCAGATGTCGAGCAGATCTTCGGCCTGCGCGCTTAAAATGTCGTACGCTTCCTCGGAGATCAATGCCTCGTCCAGTTGATGGTCAAGAAGATCCTGAAAGCCTCCCATGTGCTGGATAACTTGTTCCGCCGCGTCTTGATTCTCGTAATGATGGACAGCTGTTAAATGGACGGTTAAGGCACGAGTAGCCTCATCGTTGGCAAACTCACCGTCCTCAGCCAAGTCCTCAACGACGGCTTCAATATCGGCGGCGTTTTCCGGTGGTGCAATATCAGGTTCTGCTATTTGCACATCCATTTGCTCAGGAGAGAGCGTTCCCTGATACTCAAGCTCATCCTCGATATAAACCGTCACGGAGGCGCGCTCGTCTTCGATCATCGGATCATTTTCTTCAACGATGACTTCAAATGTCCGTTCTTCACCGTTCTCCAATGTTCCCAGTCCGGTAAAGCTCGCCCAGTCTTCTTTCGCCTGCAGTTGGCCCACTTCATCGGCTTCCAGTTCGATACCTGCGTCCTCATGATTGAATTGGAAATAACCTGTGGCCGCTGAATCACTTGCCGCCTGCTCAACAGCGATCGCCACTTCTTCATCCGGGGATCCGGAACCGTCCACATTACGCAACGTTCCGGCACCTTCCACACTCACATCCTTGTCAACACTCATCGGTCGACTCGGCATATTCCCCGTTCGCTGCAATGCTTCCCCGAGCTGAGCGTCGGTCGTTCCCCCGTCCTGCAGGGCAAATTCACCGTTTACGAGCACTTGCTCGATCCCGTCCGCGTACTGCTGAGGATCTTCAAATTCAGCGTTGTCCGTAACCGTCTCCGGATCAAAAACGGTGATGTCAGCGACCATACCCTCGGCGATAAAACCGCGATCGGTCATTCCAATCATCGTAGCCGGTAAGCCTGTCATTTTCTGCACGGCTTCTTCAAAAGACAGCAATCCGTTTTCACGGACGTCCTCTCCCAACACTCGTGGCTGTGAACCGTAACGGCGAGGGTGAATGCTATCCGAGTACGTGGCTCCCCCATCTGAAGCGACGGCCGTCGTTGGGTTTTGGAGGATCCGTTCATAATCGTCTTCGTGGCCAAAATGATAGATCGTCGTCAAGCTCCCTCGATCCTCGAGGATTCGCATCGTCGCTTCTCCGGGACTCACATCTTCTCTTTCAGCGACGTCGGCCAATGTCTCATTATCTCCCGGAAAATAAACATCTTCCGCCGTTTCCACCCGGCTCGTCATCACATCTTCAATTTCTTCTTCAATTTGCGGCCGTAATTCAGGGTCGGCAAAACGCTCCAGCATCGCGTCAAAACCACCATCCTCTACCCATGCCGGGACGAGCGCCGTCAAACCGGTCTGGCTTGCCAGGTACGGATAGACATCGGCGGCGGCATATGTTCCGCGCTCGTTAGCTTCTTCAATGAGACCGATCGTTTCTTCGGAAGCTCCCCAGTTGTCTGCACCCATCACTTTCATGTGCGTGATAACCGGAACGAGTCCTGCCTCCTCTCCAATTTCGATCGTCTCTTCGGTCGCCTCTACGACATCATCCATTTCGTCCCGAATGTGGTGCGGGAAGTTCGTCCGCCATTGATCGGCTACCTCAACGACATCGATCACTTCTTCGGTGTCGGCATAAGTTGCCGGTGTGTAAAAAAGACCTGCCGAGACACCAAAGGCGCCTTCTTCAAGTCCTGTTTCAACCAATCCCTGCATTTCGGTAATTTCTTCCTCCGTGGCATCCCGATCATCTTCACCGACAACTTCTGACCAAACAGAGTTAAACCCTATATAGGTGCCGATGTTGATCGCCAATCCATCGTCTTCGAGGTCATATCGTTCCGTTACATCGACTGGTCCGAAACCATCCGGGCTTAATATCTCTGTCGTCACCCCTTGCGTTAGCGAGCTCGTCGCGGTCTGCAACGCTTCGAGATCAGCATGGCTGTGAATATCAATGAAACCCGGCGCGACGATCTGCCCGTCTGCATCCACTTCCTGGGCAGCGTTGGCTTCATCAAGATCGCCAATCTGATAAATGTACCCGTCCCGGACACCTACGTCCGCCTCATAACTCGACTGGCCTGTCCCATCCATGACTGTGCCGTTTTTGATAATCGTGTCGAAATCATTTTCCTGGGCATCACTTTGGTTGTCGTTTTTCAGTCCTATAGCAGCCCCGCCTACAAAAATGACCGCTAACGAAACGATGAATGGTCGTTTAAACATTTCATATGATCCTCCTTGAAAATTTTGAATGCCTTGCCGACCGCTTGTTAATGCCACCTCCTGTTTTTACAAGTATTTCAATAATTTGAGATATTTATATAAAATATTACCATTGTGACAATAGATTAAAAAATAACTTATGGTTATAAATATATAACTATTAATTATCCGGAATTAATAATAGTTCGTTTATATTATTTTTTTATTGGTCTTAACGATAGTTTTTCTATCTATTTTTGCAACCTATTTCATAATTATCCTATTTTTTGGATGTATATATGTTACTATTTTAATTTTTTATATTATTTTAAAATATTGTCAGAATAGGATTTTTTTGAACTGATGACTCAATGTTTCATAGATTTTCCTATAAAAGGAGGATGTGACTATGCCAAAATTTCAGTAATATCTGTAAAATATATGTAAATTAACATCCACTGGAGGGATTAAATGGTTAAGCGTAGGTTTCGATTCGGAATGACGCTTATATGTAGTACATTAATGGCGGCTTTATTTGCACCAGGCGTTAATGGCGAGGAGAATGATGAATCTATGTCACATATGACCGGAAGCGGCGGGGCCGTGGCTTCTGAAGATGTGCATGCAACGGATGCCGGGATGACGATTCTTGAACAAGGCGGGAATGCCGTCGACGCTGCTGTGGCGGTAGCGGCAGCTCAAGGGGTAACGAGACCGTATTCCGGCGGCATTGGCGGCGGTGGCATGATGCTCATCCATTTAGCCGAAGAGGACGAGCCCATCGCGATTGACAGTCGCTCCATTACCCCGGCCTCGTTTAATGACGAAACGTACATTAATCCGGAATCTGGGGGCATTTTCCCCTCAGTGATGAGAACCTCAAGCGGAAAATCTTTTTCCGTTCCCGGGACGGTGAAAAATTGGGAAGTCGCCCTGGAAGAATACGGAACGATGACATTTGCCGAAGTGCTGCAACCGGCGATTGACGTGGCCGAAGAAGGATTCATTGCGGATGAGAATTTTGTACGGGAAACGACGGAAAATCAGGAGCGTTTTGATCTTTTTGCCTCTACGAGAGACATTTATCTCAATGAGGACGGTTCTGCGCCGGAACCCGGTGACGTGATCCAAAACCCTGATATGGCTCATACTTATCAATTGATAGCTGAAGAAGGAAGCGAGGTTTTTTATGAAGGCGACATCGCCGAGGCGATGGTCGACACGATTAACGACCCGCCAGTCGTGGACGACCCGGACTTTGCAGCTGTCAGTGGCGAATGGCTGACAGAATACGGGGTGCTGGAAGGCGATGTCACGATGGAAGACTTCGCAAACTATGAAACGGTAACGCGCGAGCCGATCCACACCGGTTACCGCGGCTACGACATCTATGGCATGCCCCCATCTTCCAGCGGCGGCCTCACGATTGGGCAAACGTTTAATATGCTCGAGCATTATGATATGGAAAATATGTCCAGAACCGAGGCGTGGCATTATTTTATGGAAGCGACCCGCTATGCTATTGCCGATCGCCGGGAATACATCGGTGACCCCGCGCATACAGATGTCCCCGTCGATGAGTTGCTTTCCGATGCGTATACCGAAGAGCGGATCACGAATATTGATTCGGAGCGTGCATCGATTGGCCAGGTGCCTCCCGGCAATCCCTGGTTGGACGATGATGAGGATTTCTTCTATGATTTTGCCGAAGAAGATGGCGCCGAATGGGATGCCCGTAAATTTCACCGCATCGATACCGGTCCTACGAGCGACCCTTTTGATACCAGCTTTACAATTGAAGATGAAGCCGGAAAAATTGACTTGAGCGCACGAGGGGAAGAGAGAGGAAGCGCGTACGGGCGGGCAGCTGCCAACATGGAGCCTGTAGAAGATAACGAAGTGAATGTGCGCGTGCGCGCCGATGAAGAAGGATATGACCAACGCTTGCGTTTATGGCTGAACGGCGATGTGTGGCAGTCAGGCAGCAGCATTCCGAGCAATGGCTACGGACTGGAAATCAACACCGAAACCGGGGAGCTTGTTCTCCAGCGCGTTATCGATGGTAACTTGGCAACCCTTGAGCGTATCGATTACCCCGTGGAGACGGATTGGCACGACTTGCGTTTCCGGGTGGAAAATAACGAGCTGAAAGTGAATGCTTGGGGAACAGATGACGAGGAGCCCGAGGAATGGTTGGCCGTCCATGAATTAGCGGATGACGATCAGCTGGAAGAGCCCCTCGGCCGTTTGATGATGAGCGTTATTAACTTCGATTACGAGCAAACGCAGACGTTTTTCCTTGATCATATTGAAGTAGAACCCGTAATCGAAGATAGCGAGACACTCGCGGAACCGAGTGAAACAAGCGTCATGGCTGACGATGCAACGCCACCGGCTGAAACCACATCTATCGAAGAGGAAGCCGAAGGCGTGCAGGCTGATGAAGAACAACGCATGAAAGACGAAGCGGACATAGTCGATGAATCGACGATTCACCTGGCTGTGAGCGATGACGAAGGCAACGTCGTCAGCTACACGACAACGATTGTATCGATCGGCGGCAATGGCATGGTTGTCCCCGGCTATGGCTTTTTGTTAAATAATGCCGTGTACGGGCGGACACCGACCGAGACGCCATCGCATCCGAATTATCCGCGTCCGGAGATGCGCTCGATGAGCAGCATGGCTCCTACTCTTGTCATGGAAGAAGGGGAACCGGTTCTAACGGTAGGTGCTCCGGGAAGTGATACGATTTTAACGACCTTGTCGCAAATCATGATGAACAACCTGGATTTTGGTGTATCGCTTCCAGACGCGATCGAACAGCCTCGCTTGTCACAACGAAACAATTTTAACGCGTTAGCTGAATATGAAGAAAACTATCTGGATGCCGAAACCGAGCAACAAATCGAAGAATTAGAGGCGATGGGCCATCGCTTTACGGCCGATACAGCCGAGCAAGGCATCAGCGCAGCGGTCGGCATTGAATTTTTGGAAGATGGACAAGTCACCGCGGCCACCGAGCCTGAACGCCGCGGGGGAGGAAGCGCCCTCGTGGAGAGCGAGATGGATGATGAAGAAGTCAGCGCTGAGAAGATCAGAGGCTTAGTCGAGAGCTTCGACGAAGAAGGCGAATTCGAAAACGATGACGCCGTCCGTGCTTTGGACGTGCATCTGACGTCCGTAGGTCATTTTGAAAATCAGGAAGAAGCGGAGAAAGTCGTTCACCACATGGGCGGATTCAAGGATCTGCTCGACCACCAGCAAGCACAGGAATGGATTTCCGATGACGTCTATGACACTTTGCTGGCAGAAGCGGAAGCATTGATTGAAATGTGGGAATAAAGAAAACTTGGCTTATCGCCAAGCCTTTAAGGCGATAAGCCTTAGTTGCACTTATGCAGGATAAGAAAGTGGTTTATACTTTCTTACCTGCTAAATTTAACAACCGGGAACGGAGAACGTTCCCGGTTCTTTTATATGAAAAATTAGTTGTTCAGTTTTTCGTTGATATGAAAGATTTCTTTATCATGCACCACCATTTTTTCAGTGAGGTACCGATGATTTTCTTGCTGGTGCTTGTCAATACTCAACGCGTATTGCAGCGTTTGTTTAGTCATTTGTGTGTTATAATCCAAGTTCTTATCCAGGTTTTCCACTTTATTATCCAGATTCTCCACCTTATTATCCAGGCTCCCCACTTTATTATCCAGGTTCTCCACTTTATTATCCAGCACTCCTACTTGTTCTTTTAGTTCCTTTAGTTCTAGTTGCTGAGAATCCAGTTTTTCGAGAATCAATTTTAATAAATTGTCACTCATCGCTCTCATCCTCTCGATTTTATCATATCGTAACTTTTCTCATTCGATGTCGTTACGGCAGGACTCCCCTCATTTCGCGTCCACTTTTTCCCTTATATATAGTTTATCATGAATTGTTCATTACCCCTAGAGAATACTTTGAGAGCCTGATTTATCAGCCGAAAGCGTAAAACAGCCGGAAACGGAGAACGTTCCCGGCTGCATTTAGATAATATGAGCGCTCATCTGGCGATTCCTGTCCATATTCTGGCGCTTTTGATGCATATTCTGGCGGTTTTACAGATTAATCTGGCGGTTGACATGCTCACGTCAATTTCACCCGCTCCGACACGGTATACACGTTCAACGAGCCACGGCGAATGAAGCCGATGGTTGTAATCTCCAGTTCCTCGGCCAATTCCAACGCTCTTTGCGTAGGCGCTGATTTCGACAAAACGACTTCACAGCCGATCTTCGCCACTTTTAAGAGGATTTCTGATGATAGCCTTCCGCTGAAGACGATAATCTTGTCCTGCAAGGAAATGCCGTGTTTCAAACAATATCCGTAAATTTTATCAAGGGCATTGTGTCTGCCGATGTCCATTCGCATGAGCACGATGCCCTCAAGCGTGCATAAGGCGGCATTGTGCACGCCGCCCGTTTCCTGAAAGGTCTCCGCGGATTGCTGCATGTCTCCCATGAGGCGAAAGCAATCATCAGGAGAAATGACCACTTTTCGTGTGGTCATCGTTTTCGTCGTTTTTGCGTCCCCGGCAAAGACGAAGCTTTGCCGGCTCATGCCGCAACAAGAGGTGATGTAGCGTTTCGTTTGCATGTATTGGTGCAACTGATCGATCTTCATCGCGAGCGTCACGTGGACAAATCCTCCTTTTTCGTCCACGCGCAGCTCTTTTATATCATCCACTGAACGGATCACAGCTTCTGAAGCCAGGTATCCGATGGCCATGTCCTCGATATATTCCGGGGTGCATACCATCGTCACGAATTCTTCTTCGTTGATTTTGATTGTCACCGGATATTCAGCGGCGACGGTGTCTTCCTTCCATTCTGTTGTTCCATTTCCAAAACGCAATATCGATCGAGAAGTTTGGATGTTTCCGTTCATCTCTCTCACGATCCTCATTTTTTAAAAATAAAAGGCAATGCCACGAGCGTTACACCTGCCGCGGCAAGATACCATTTGCTGTTCGTGGAAGACGGGTAACGCGATATCCGAGTCCCGGGAACCTTTCTTTCGGACTTATGCTGTTCTTTCGCTTCACGCGACTCCATTTTTTCCCTGTCTTCCTGATTCGCCCCGAAACCTTTGAGAAAAGCCATCAGGACGTTTATCCCTTCGATGACCTCTGGATCCCTCATGGATTGGAGGAAGGCGGAATAACCGCCGCCTTCCTTACCATAGTGCTCATATTCCGCCACCTGGGAAATGGCCGTATTCATTTTTAGAATGAGCGGCTCAATTTCCTCCATATTAAGATTTCCAAGGACGCCAAACCCTAGGAGCGTATTTTTCAGCGACTGTGTGGCATCCGACTCGTCAATGGCCGTCATGAATCTTTCCAGCACCGCGTCCCCTTCTTTGACGAGAGCATTGAGTGTATTGAACACTTCCCAATCCTGAAGCCCCTTCATAAGTTCAAACGTATCGGCGATCACTTCTTTATTTTCCAAAAGAACGCTTTCGATTTCTTCCCAATCACGCTGGCGTAATTCCTCTTCGCTCGGTTCCATGCGATGGATGACTTGGGTTGCTTTAGCCATTATGCCGCGACCTCCTCTCTTTCACGACGTCGCCAGGGAAGGTGTAATCCTTGCGTGCCCATTTCTTTTCAACCGCTACCCCTATTTGCGGTTGCGGATTGCCATTTCGATGATTGATACGCGGCAATGGGCTCTCCCCTTTTTGTTCGAGGATTTCCATCTTGGCGGAGACTTCCTTGTACGCAGGGGTATCCGTGTCCTTATCGGCATGACTGCTCGTCAGATAGTTAATCGCGCCTTCGCCCGTGTCATTCATTGGCAAATACAATTCCTTACCCTTCACGCGATCCGTGACAACACAAGGGACCTTCACATGGCCATGCGGCGAGGTGAGGCGAACGAGCGTCCCGTCCTCTACGCCGCGTTCTTCGGCAAGTTCGGGGGAGACCTCAAGAAAAACACTAGGGGTTTTCTTCGTAATCCCCGGAACCTTATAAGTCAAGTTTCCTTCATGAAAATGTTCAAGCAAACGTCCGTTGTTGACATGGAGGTCATATTCCTCGCCCATATCAAGGGGCGGGGTCCAGTCGACGGGGTACAGTCTCGCTTTGCCGTCCGGGAATGGAAATTCTTTTTCGAACAAGAGCGGCGTGTCGGTGCCGTCTTCAGCCACCGGCCATTGCAAGCTGTCATATCCTTCCAGTCGATCATAGCTGACGCCGGCGAACATGGGACAAAGCGAGGCGACTTCATCCATGATTTCACCTGGGTTTCCATAATTCCAGTCGGCGCCGAAACGATTGGCGATTTCCATAATGATTTGCCAGTCCGGCTTCGAGTCTCCCAGTGGATCAAAGACTTGGTACAAACGCTGAAAACGACGCTCGGTATTTACAAACGTCCCTTCTTTTTCAAAGCTTGGCGATGCCGGAAGCACAACATCCGCCTGTTCGGCTGTCTTCGAGAAAAAGATATCCTGGACGACAAAGAAATCGAGCTTTTCAAGCGCCGATTGCACATAATTGGCGTTGGAATCCACGATCCCCATCTCTTCGCCTTTTAGATACAGGACGTTAAGATTCCCATCATGAATGGCATCGACCATTTCGTGGTTGTTAAGCCCTTTCTCGGTCGGCAGCTCCACGCC
Organism: Natribacillus halophilus; assembly: GCF_900100185.1. Classification (GTDB taxonomy): domain Bacteria; phylum Bacillota; class Bacilli; order Bacillales; family Marinococcaceae; genus Natribacillus; species Natribacillus halophilus. The sequence continues at coordinate 45,301 of NZ_FNEN01000005.1, forward strand.
CCAGCCTTTTTCATAACGGGCACGAACGTCATCGTCCGTTACATATTCATACCCCGGGAAACGGTCCGGCATGCTGCCAAAGTCACTGGCTCCCTGCACGTTGTTGTGACCCCGCAACGGGTAAGTGCCTGCTCCTGGTTTCATGTAATTGCCGGTTACGAGCATCAAGTTGGAAATAGCCGTGCTCGTGTCAGAACCTCCCCCATGCTGGGTGATCCCCATCGCCCATAAGAAGCAGGTCGTCTCGGCGTGATAGATCGAAGTCGCGATTTCAATCATTTCTTCTTTGGTCAGGCCGCTGACTTTCTCGGCATATTCAAGCGTGTACGGCTCCAGACTCTCTTTAAATTCTTCGAAGTAGTTCACATGCTCATCCACAAAGGATTGATCGTGCCAACCTTGATCAATCATATATTTGGTGACCGCCGAGACCCAGACGAGATCCGTTCCGCCTGCCGGTTGGACAAATTGGTCAGCTCGATCTGCCATACCATTCTTGCGGAGATCCGAGACAATCACTTTTTGGCCATGAAGTTTCTGGGCACGCTTAACTCTCGTTGCCAGCACCGGATGCGATTCATCTGTATTGGAACCGGCGATAATGACCAGTTCAGCTTTTTCGATGTCGGTGATACTTCCGGAATCACCGCCGTAGCCGACCGTTCGCCATAAGCCCATCGTCGCCGGAGACTGGCAGTAACGGGAACAATTATCAACATTGTTCGTGCCGATCACCGCGCGGCTGAGCTTTTGCATGACATACGAGTCTTCGTTCGTACATTTGGACGAAGTTATAAACGCGAGCCCATCGGGTCCATTTTTTTCTTTTTCTTCATTGAATTTGCGTTCAATGAGGTCATACGCTTCATCCCATTCCGCTTCCCGGAAAGCATCGCCTTCGCGGATGAGGGGCTTCTCCAGGCGTTCTTCACTGTTGACGAAATCCCAGCCGAATTTCCCTTTCACACAGGTGGAAATGCCATTGGCCGGCGCTTCTGTCTGCGGCTCGACTTTGAGAACTTGACGATCTTTCGTCCAGACATCAAAGGCACAGCCGACCCCGCAATACGTGCATACCGTTTTCGTTTTTTCAATGCGATTTTCCCGCATCGACGCTTCCATGTCGGACATGGTCATGAGCTGGCCATAGCCCGTTTCTACTTCTTTTGTAATATTGATCATCGGGCGCATGGAGTCATCCTTAATTCCAGTCAGAAAACCGGCTTCCCCTTCCATGCCCACTTCCATCATGGCGTTACACGGGCAAACCGTCGAACAATGCCCACAATTCACACAAGAAGATTCCTCGATGGGAGAATCCTTGTCCCAAATTACACGCGGACGTTCCCTCTCCCAATCAATGGTTAATGTCTCTGTTACTTGTACATCCTGACAAGCCTCGACACAACGGCCACACAGGATGCATTGGTCCGGGTCATAGCGATAGAACGCATTTCGGTCCACCTCAAAAGGCTTATGCGTAAAAGGTGTCTCCTGGTGATTTATTTTCATATCCTTGACCGCGTTATGTATCTCGCAGTCACCGTTGTTGTAATCACAGACGGTACAATATAATTCATGATTGCCGAGGACACGATCCAACGCGATTAACTGCGCTTCGTGGGCATCTTCGCTCTTCGAGCTGATAACATCCCCGTCTTGCAGTTTGGTCGAACAAGATCTCACCATTTCCCCGTTGACATTCACAATACACGTATCACACGTTTCAATCGCGCCCAGACTCGGGTGATAACATAGGCTCGGGACTTCCGTATCATTCTCTGTCATCACATCAAGCGCTGTCTGATGCTCTTGCGCCTGTATGCGCTTACCATTCAGCTTTATTTCAAGATATCCAGACATGACCAGTCCTCCTAACTATCACGTTTCCCTATTGTATACCATTTTTTGCCCGCCATGTAAACATAGCGCTTTTAAATTTTACTGTAAAAGATTAAATGGCATGTCGAATCGTTGGTTTATTTGTAAAATAAATGTTTACTTTAAATTTATTCGTGGTATTCTCAATTATATTCCAAAATAAAATGAAAGGGGTATGCCATTGCAAGCGCACCGTAATCGCTGGCTGATTGCTGTATCGGCGATCGCCATTCACTTATCGATCGGCTCTGTCTATGCCTACAGTGTGTATCAAAATCCCTTGAACGAAAGCCTTGGTTGGGATATTGGACTGGTAACATTCGCATTTACTACTGCTATCTTCTTCCTTGGTATGACTGCCGCTTTTATGGGGAAATTCGTCGAGCGCAACGGCCCCAGCCGTTCCTCGTTGATCGCCGCAATTCTTTTTGGAACGGGGACGCTAGGGGCAGGTCTGGGCGTGCAGTTGGAAAGCTTCCCGATGTTTGTCCTATTTTATGGGGTGATCGGGGGCTTCGGCCTCGGGATCGGTTATATTTCCCCCGTCGCCACCCTTGTCCGCTGGTTTCCGGACCGACGCGGACTCGCGACCGGAATGGCTGTTTTAGGCTTTGGTGCCGGTTCGCTCATTACGAGTCCCGTCGCTGAATGGTTGATGGGAATGATCAGTATACCGGCGACCTTTTACACGCTCGGTGTCGCTTATCTCATTCTCATGATCGCAGGTTCCAGCTATATATCGCCACCACCGAAAGGGTGGGAACCTGCCAACATGCAGAAAGTCAGGGAAAAGAGAAAGGAGAAGGAAAAAAAGACAAAAGTCAAGCAAGGCGATCTTGCTCAACTGGAAGCCCGAGAATCATTAAAAACTTTCCGCTTCTATTTATTATGGGGCATGATGTTTATTAATATTTCCGCGGGAATCATGCTTCTCGCTGTCGCGTCGAATATGACCCAGGCCATTACAGGCGTAGGCTCAGCCACCGCGGCCACCATCGTCGGCGTGATGGGTTTTTTCAATGGCCTAGGTCGAATCGGCTGGGCAGGTGCTTCCGATTATATTGGGCGGACCAATACCTATATCATTTTCTTCGTTTTGCAGTTGATCGCCTTCATCCTCTTGCCGCTTACGACAAATGTCGTCATTTTCGCGATTTTGTTGTATATTATCATGACTTGCTACGGAGGCGGGTTTGCTTGTCTGCCGGCTTATATCGGCGATTTATTCGGCACAAAACAACTCGGTGCCATCCACGGCTATACGTTAACCGCCTGGGCGATGGCCGGCGTTTTCGGACCGACAGCTGTGTCTACGATTGTAGAGCTCACCGATGATTTCACGGCTGCTTTTGTGCTCTTTATCTTTTTACTCGCCTTGGCGCTTTTAATGGCGATTCTCATGCATTTTAATATTAAAAAGATTCGCAGGCAGCAAGAGGAGCCTTCATAGCTCTATGCGAACGACTGGACCTTGATGCCCGCGTGTTCGATTTTTTCCCGCACATTCTTCGCGAACTCGAACGCATGCGGGCCATCGCCATGGATACAAATGGTTTCTGCAAGGATGTCCACATCTGTTCCCTGTAAGGAACGCACTTTACCGTCTTCAATCATGCGAACCACCTGCGCTCCCGCCTGATTTGTATCGTCTATCAAGGCATTGGCTTCACGCCGCGAGGTGAGGGTCCCATCCTCCTGGTACGTACGGTCGGCAAAGACTTCACTCGCGGTCTGCAACCCGACGTTTGTGCCGGCTTTCAAAACCTCGCCGCCGGGTAGTCCAAATAACACCAAGTTCGGATCGATATCATAGACCGCCCGGGCGAGCGCATCCGACAGTTCCGGATCGACCGTCGCCCTGTTATAGAGCATGCCATGGGCTTTCACATGCCGCATCTGCCCCCCTTCCGATTGCACGACGCCCCATAAAGCGCCGATTTGATAAGCGATAAGATCATAGGCTTCTTCCGGTAAAAGATCCATGTGGCGACGGCCGAAGCCCATCAGGTCCGGCAAGCCCGGATGTGCACCGATCGCGACGTCATTTTCAATCGCGAGCCTTACCGTTTTCCGCATTGTGGCCGGGTCCCCGGCATGAAACCCGCAGGCGATATTTGCCGAAGAGATATACGGAAGAATCTCTTCATCGGATCCAAGCTTGTAAACGCCGAAACTTTCGCCCATGTCACAGTTCAGATCGATCGTTTTCATTTTCAATCACTCCTTTTATTGGTTAACTATCTGATTCCATTTTAAGGAAATCCCTATTTCCCGTTCGCGCATGGCCTGGGCCTGTTTTAGATAAAGCGATTCGGCTTCAGCGAATGTAATCTGTTCGAACATGAATGTTTCGTTCGGTCGAAACTGGGCTACCCGGGCTAAATCGACTGCGGCCACCTGGGCCAGACGTGGGTAGCCGCCGATCGTCTGGCGATCAGCCATTAAGACGATGGGCTGGCCATCATGAGGCACTTGCACGGTTCCAAACGCGATCGCCTCGGACAAAAGACTGAAGGATTCCGTAAGTTCGAGTGGCGGATCCCCATCCTCTGTTTGCAACCGGTAACCCATGCGATCCGATTGCGTGGAAACGGTAAATGGATGTTGAAAAAATTGTTCTTGGCTCTTTCGTGTAAACTGTTCAAAATGGGTGCCCGGAAAAGCACGGATTTTTTGTTGTTCACGGTCGAGCAGTCGCCCGTTTGCTCCCCAATTTTCAGCGAAGACGTGTCCGCCTGCCTTTTTGGATATTTTTTCAAAACGTTCTTGCGCTTTTTCTTCTTTTTCTCCGATATGTAAACGATCCTCTTTTTCAAGGGCGCGGCCGTCCAATCCCCCGATCCCTGCGCGCACGAACGTGCTTTTACTGTTCATCACCACCGGTACAGCGATGCCACCTGCGATAGCCAGGTAAGCGCGATAGCCGCGGCTCATCGGTTTAAAGGTGATCGTACTTCCGGCGGGAACAAAAAGTGGGACACCGAGCGAATAGGCCTCGCCGTCAATCATCGGCTCCATGCCGCTGCCCGTGATGGCGATAAGGCTGTCTCGCTCGACCTTGATCTCAGGGCCGAGCATCGTCATTTCAAGCCCGGCTTCATTTTTGTTATTCCCCACGATCGCATTCGCGCTTTGCAGCGATATCCGATCCATCGGACCACTTGCCAAAACCCCCTGATTTAAAAAGCCGATACGCCCGCCATCCTGAACGGTCGTAAATAAACCTGCTTTTAAAATATGTAGGCTCACTCGTCCCCCTCCTCATACGCCTCGTATTCCACGCGTGTCACCGCCTTGAAATAAACCCTGTCACCGGATTTCAGCAAACTCGGTTGCTCGCGGTTAGGATCGAACATTTTAACGGGCGTTTGCCCGATTAATTGCCATCCCCCCGGGGTCTCAAACGGATACACGCCTGTTTGCATACCGGCAATGCCGACGGCACCGGCAGGGATTTTTGTACGCGGTTCGCTTCTCCGCGGTGTCGCGATCTCTTTTGACATCCCACCGAGAAAGGAGAATCCGGGAACAAAGCCGATCATATAAACGAGATACTCTCCGCTTGTATGTATGCGGATCACCTCAGCTTCGGAAAGGCCGTTTTCTTTCGCTACATGAGGCAAATCCGGTCCAAGCTCTTCCCCGTAGTAGACGGGGATCGTAACTACATTTCCCTCGTCTTCGTCTTCGGTGATTTCACCTAAAGTGGTTACCTTCTCTCGCAGCCGATGCATCACATAGTCACTCGGCGACCCCTTTTTATCCATTATAGGATAGATCTTCACTGGATCATAAAAGACGGTGAGACCAATATAACTCGGCACACACTCTAGATAGCCTTCGAATGGATCATTTTCCAAAGAGTCCATCATTTTTTTCGTCTGTTTATGAATGTCCGGGTGAATTTCGGTGCCAAAAGCAATGTTGACCGCTGTTTCGGATAGCGCATACAGCTTTGGATTTTCAACTGTGGCAGGCATAAAGGCCTCCTCGCTACTTTCCTGTTTAAAAATAAGTTTAACATTATTTGCTTGCAAGTGACATCCTCCGCAAGTTGAAGAGTGAGGTTTGTCCCCGCCTTTGAAATCCACAAACAGCCATATTATAATGACTAATATATAACAATGAATATCTATTCAGAAAGGGCGACTCCATGCACCCTCAACTTACGAACATTTTCGAGCACTTGCATGCCCATCCGGAAATAAGCTGGGAAGAGCACAACACTACGGCGTACATAAAAAATCTATTGGAAGAATACGGCTGTGAAGTCAAAACGTTCGATTCAATCCCCGGGCTCGTCACAGATATCGGCGAAGGTCGTCCGGTCGTTGCTCTCAGGGCTGATATTGACGCGGTCTGGCAAGAAGTCAATGGCACGTTTCAAGCCAATCATTCCTGCGGGCATGATGCGCACATGACGATAGCGATCGGCGTGATACGGAATCTTTTGGAAGAAGGTCCTCCCCACACCGGCACCTTCCGCTTTATTTTCCAGCCCGCGGAAGAAAAAGGCACGGGCGCTGCAACACTCGTTGATCAGGGCGTGGTTGACGATGTCGATGTTTTATATGGCATGCACTTGCGGCCGAACGAGGAATTAGCCAACGGCCATTTTGCACCCGCGATTCAACACGGGGCCGCCAAATTTTTGCAAGGGACGATCCGAGGCGATGATGCCCATGGCGCGCGTCCTCATTTGAACACGAACGCCATTCAGGTTGGTATGGATATCGCACAGCAATTAAACAATATCCATATCAACCCGATGATTCCGCATTCCGCAAAAATGACGACTTTTCACGCCGGTGGCAAAAGTCCGAACATCATCCCCGGCAATGCTGATTTTTCCATCGACTTACGGGCGCAAACGAATGAAGTCATGCAAGAATTGATGGATAAAATAAAAAAATTGACGCATGCCCTGGCCACTTATCATCACGTCGACATCGAATTAGAGGTCGGGGCAGATGTCCCCGCGGCTGTCATCGATCCGGAAGCGAAAGCAGTCATGCAAGCCGCGATTTCGGAAAACGTCGGCAACGATAAACGGGCACCGACGATCACGACAACGGGCGGCGACGATTTTCATTTTTACACCATTAAACGTCCCGATTTAAAAGCGACGATGCTCGCGATCGGATGCGATTTAAAACCAGGCTTGCACCATCCACAGATGACCTTTGATCGTGACGCGATCCCTACGACCATTGAGATTTTGACAACCACACTCAAAAAGAGGCAGGCTGAACGATGATCGAAATTCGCCCACTCACGACAATGAAAGAATTGCAGCAATTGCAGGAAGTCGAAGCCGCCGTTTGGGATATGGCCCCGATCCCTGTCCATCAAACCTTCACCGTCTTAAATCATGGCGGAGTGATTTTAGGTGCCTTTGACGGGGACAAGATGGTCGGATTTTTAAACAGCTTCCCCGGCTTTGCCGAGGGTAAAGTTTATCTATGTTCTCACATGCTCGGCATTTTACCGGAATACAGAAAAAGCGGCCTCGGCCGGGATATGAAAAATAAACAAGCGGAGGTGGCCCGCAACACGGGCTACGACTTGATCACCTGGACGTTTGATCCACTGGAGAGTTTAAATGCTTTTTTTAACATACAGAAGTTAAAAGCAAAAGGTGTCGCTTACAAGGAAAACCACTACGGAGCCATGGACGATGACCTGAATCAAGGGCTCCCGACCGATCGCATCCAAATTGAATGGGATTTACATGAGCAGAACAACGATCGTAATGTTCATTTTGAAAAAGAAAGTATTCTCCTGGACAAGGACGGACATGGCCAACCCACCATGTTTGCTCACCGGTATGAACAAAAAGCCGGGCCATGGTTTTTAGCGGTGCCCGAAAATTTTCAGACGATAAAACAAGAAGATTTTCAACGCGCCCGGGAGTGGCGTTATCAAACGCGAAAAGTCTTTCAAACACTTTTTAATGATGGCTATCAGGCAAAAGGCGTCATCCGCGGCCAGGAATCACAAACGAGCTACTATATGTTGGAAAGGTGAATACAATGACGATTCCGATTAAACAAATCAAGCTGCGCCGTTTAAGCATGCAACTCAAAAATCCTTTTACGACAAGCTTCGGCACGTTTCGGGACAAGGAATTTTTGATTCTGGAAGCGATTGATGAGGTAGGAAATCGTGGATTTGGCGAGTCGGTCGCCTTCGCCAGTCCCTGGTACAGTGAAGAAACCGTGCAAACCAGCGCCCATATTCTGGAAGACTTTTTAATCGAGCCTATCAAAAATCATGGTATCACCCATCCGGATGATTTAGCCGCATTATTTTCACACATAAAGGGAAACAACATGGCGAAATCGGTCATAGAAGGGGCGATTTGGGATTTGTATGCCAAACGGAGAAACGAATCGTTAGCCCAAGCGCTAGGCGGCACCCAACAGGAGATCGAGGTGGGCGTTAGTCTCGGCATCAAACCGACCGTAAAAGATTTACTAACGACGATTGAACAGCAACTCGAGGAAGGCTACAAGCGCATAAAAATTAAAATAGAGCCCGGCTGGGACGTTGATGTTCTGCGGGAAGTGCGCGCCCATTTTCCGGATATGCCGATGATGGCGGATGCCAATTCAGCCTATACGCTAGACGATGTCGACCATTTGAAAAAGCTGGACGACCTGGACTTAATGATGATCGAACAACCTTTAGCCCACGATGATATCGTCGATCACGCCCAGCTGCAAGCCAGCATGGACACGCCGATTTGCCTGGACGAGAGCATTCATTCTCTCGCCGACGCGAGAAAGGCCATTCAACTAGGCAGTTGCCAAATCATCAATATAAAAATCGGTCGTGTCGGCGGGTTAACTGAATCAAAACGTATTCATGATTATTGTCGCGAACAAGGGGTGCCCGTCTGGTGCGGAGGCATGTTGGAAGCAGGAGTGGGCCGGGCGCATAATATTGCCTTAACTACGCTGCCCCAATTTACGCTGCCCGGCGATACCGCCAGTTCTTCCCTTTATTGGGAAGAAGATATTATCAACCCTGAAGTCGTGGCGAAAAATGGCATGATTCAAGTTCCCGATAAACCGGGCATCGGTTATGACATCGACGACCATGCCTTAGACAAGTGGACAACCGCAACAAAGACGTTCGACTTTTAAACAGCAAGGGAGAGATTACATATGAAAGACATCCTTCGGGTAGCGGGTGCCTATGTCGGCATCATTGTCGGAGCTGGATTTGCCTCCGGCCAGGAAATCATCCAATTTTTTACGAGCTTTGGTATGTGGGGCATTGCTGGTGCCATCGTGACGATCATCCTCTTTCCGCTGCTCGGCTATCAAGTCATAAAGCTGGGCGAACGATTACAGGTCGCCTCTCATAAACGGTCATTTCCCACATTGCCGGCAGATATCTTGGCCCTATCCTTGATGTTATTCTGACCTTTTTCTTATTTGGCGTCGGGGTCATCATGGTGGCCGGTAGCGGTTCTCTTTTCGAGCAGCAGTTTGGCATCCCTCCTGCCGTCGGTTATTTTCTGTTAGTCGCCCTTGTGATTTTGACAACGATTCTCCGAACCGAAAGAATCGTCACAATCATAAGCTACATCAGCCCCTATATGATTGCGCTTGCGCTCATTGTCGTGGTTTATTCTTTGTTTACAAGCGGGATGAATTTCGAGGAATTGGATAATGTGGCTCACGACCAACTTTCAGCGGCTCCGCATTGGCTGCTCAGTGCGCTGCTCTATGTCTCCTTTAACTTTTCTGTCGGATTCGCGATGATGGCCGTGATTGGCTCCACGGAAAAAAATAAACAAGCGGCGAGACGAGGAGCGATTGTAGGAGGTATCATCCTCGGTGTGATGGTATTAGTCCTCAATTTGGGTATCTACGCGAATATCGATCAACTTCAAGACGCTGAAATGCCGACCCTGGCGTTGGCAACTGAAATTTCTCCACTCGTGGGCATTCTCATGGCCATTGCCTTGCTCGGGATGATTTTCAATACGGCGACAGCGATGTTCTATAGTTTTACGGCCCGTTTTGTACAAGCGGAAACACCCAAGTTTAGGGGAGCAGTCGTGATCGTCGGCATTGTTGCGTTTGCCCTCGGTTTCATCGGCTTTGTCGATCTCGTGAACACCGTTTATCCCATGTTGGGGTACGTCGGATTTGTATTAATCGGGGCGGTGCTCGTTTCTTTATTGAGATCCAGGAACAAGAACCATTAAAAACACTTGCCTACTATGGGAATATATGCTAACTTATAGAAAACAATAAAAATCTACGAAACCACTAGGGGTGCTTTCATTAGCTGAGAGAGGCGGTAGCCTCGACCCTTATCCACCTGATCCAGTTCGCACTGGCGGAGGGAAGTGGGCTGAAGACGTATAGCATATTTTTTCGTCGCCACTTCCCTTTCGGGAAGTGGTTTTTATTTTGGAGGTGGAAACGATGAATACGCTCATTCAACAAGTTGAAAAGCGTGAAGCTGAATTGGTGCGCTTGCTTTCGGATTTAATCGCGTTTCGCACGCCGGCACCGCCGGCCAGAAACACCGATGGGATCCAACGGTACATAGCTGCCAAACTGCAGGCGATAGGTTTTGGTGTGGATCAATGGGACGTTTATCCCGGGGATCCGAATGTTGTAGGGACACGAAAAGGTTCCCGTTCAAGGGAGTATCAAAGTCTTATCTTAAACGGCCATGTAGATGTGGCTTCCGTGGAGGAAAATGAAGACTGGGAAACGCCGCCGTTTGAAGCAATCGTGCAAAACCGAACGTTATTCGGTCGCGGAGCCGCCGATATGAAAGGAGGTGTCGCCGCCTGTTTATTCGCGCTTCAGTTGTTGCACGAGAACGACGTCGAGCTTCACGGGGACGTTTTGTTGCAATCCGTCATCGGTGAAGAAGTCGGGGAAGCCGGCACAAAACAGTGTTGCGATCGCGGCTATAAAGCGGACTTCGCCCTCGTCGCCGACACGAGTAATTGCGAACTTCACGGTCAAGGTGGTGTGATCACCGGCTGGGTGACGGTGAAAAGCCCAACGACTCATCATGACGGAACCCGCCACCGCATGGTGCACGCCGGCGGCGGGTTGCGCGCGGCCAGTGCCATTGAAAAAATGAATAAGCTGATCACAGCTCTGCAGGAACTGGAACGTGACTGGGCGATTCAGAAGTCTTATCCCGGTTTCGTCCCGGGAACGAACACGATTAACCCCGCCGTCATTGAAGGCGGACGCCATGCCGCTTTTGTAGCGGACGAATGTCGGCTTTGGATCACCGTTCATTTTTATCCAGATGAAAGTGCTGATTCCGTGGCAAAAGAAATCGAAGACCACCTCCTGGCAACAGCAAATGCTGATCTCTGGATGAAAGACCACCCGCCAACGTTTCAATGGGGTGGCACGTCAATGATAGAAGATCGTGGCGAGGTCTTTCCTTCTTTTTCTATCGATGAAAATCATGCAGCTGTCGATAATTTGAAGGAAGCGCACGAGCAAACTTTTTCAGAACCTGCAAAACTGTCCATGTCCCCATCCGTCAATGACGGCGGTTGGCTGGCGGAGGCCGGCATCCCCACGGTTTGCTACGGTCCCGGAAAATTGGAACACGCTCACGCCGTCAATGAACAAATCGATATCGATCAATTACTGGACTATACGAAAACACTGCTTCGCTTCATCGTTAAGTGGTGTAACCAACCAAAGGAGAGATAAAATATGACATTCAGCGAACGCATTCGCAAAACCGCAGATCCGATCTGGAAGGCAAGCCATGAACATCCGTTTGTGCAAGGTATCGGACATGGCACATTGGACATTGAATCTTTTAAATTTTTCATGCGCCAGGATTATAAATATTTAATCGAATATTCGCGTGTCATGGCGATGGGAACCGTCCTCGCGCCTGATCTGGACACGATGTCCGGGTTCGCGAAAGCCCTCGATGATACTTTAAATATGGAAATGGAGCTGCACCGCTCCTACGCCGAACGGCTCGGCATCTCCCGCGAAGAACTCGAAGCGACCGAGCCCGGCCCGATCACGCACGCTTACAGCAGCTACATGATGGCCGAAGCACAAAAAGGCTCCCTCGCGGAACTGATAGCGGCTATCCTCCCTTGCGCCTGGAGCTATTACGAAATCGGCCTCGAACTCGCAACAATCCCCGGCGCCACGGAACACGAACAATACGGAGAATGGGTGCGGATGTATGCGTCTGAAGAATTTGGGGCCATTGGCGATTGGTTGATCGGGAAGTTGGATGAACTCGCGGAAGGCAAAACGGAAGCGGAGTTGGATCGACTGGAAGCGATCTTTCTGAACACGAGCCGCTATGAATATATGTTTTGGGATATGGCTTATAAGCAGGAAGGGTGGCCGGTGTAGGAATAACTTCCGATAGATCTGGCGCTTTTATAGGTTATTCTGGCGGTTTCGAACGATAATCTGGCGGTTTTGCAACTTTTTCTGGCGGTTTCGAATGATGATCTGGCGCTTTTCAAGGATATTCTGTCACTTTTAGGATTGAACACGCTCAGTGAGTGACAGTAAAGATGTGCCTTCCGATATCGTCTACACGAATATCTATGAAACGTTAGTGTATCAGGACGAAAATATGGAAATTCAACCCGGTTTGGCAGAAGACTACGAACAACTCGATGACAACACTTGGGAATTCAACCTTCAAGAAAATGTACGTGGAAAGGCCTACACTTTGATACAACCTCTCTCGTGTATACAGGGGTGTCCAAAGACATCACGGACGGGACAGTCCTGTGTTCATTTGGTGTCGAATCATGGAGAGGAGGCTCAAGGTTTGTCAGCTGCCCATCCATCAAGGCCATTCATTCCAAAGGCAGCTTTTCCATACCCATCATTAATTATTGCCTTGGGTGGAGCCCCTGCGAAATCTGGGTTGAAAAAAATTTTATCCATAAAAAAAAGAAAAAATACGCATGTTCATATTCATTTGTGAAACCCTACCAATAAGTATTTTTTAACCTCAGGAGGGATAAGATGCCAACACAATTGGATAAAGTAGAGGTCCTCGTCGTGGGCAGCGGCTGGGCAGGTGGCATTGTCTGTGCAGAAATGGCAAAAGCAGGGCATGAAGTCGTCTGTTTAGAACGAGGCGAAGAAAAAACGATTGATGATTATATCCATGTGAAGGATGAACTGCGTTTTTCAACACGATATGAAATGATGCAAAATTTGTCAAAGGAGACGATTACATCACGGCACAAAAGAGATATTACAGCCTTGCCTGTGCGAACGCAAAGTGACATGATCGCCGGTAATGACGAGGGGGGAGGAAGTGTCCACTGGGCTGGGGCGACGTTCCCGTTTCTCCCATACGATTTTGAAATCTACAGCAGAACGGTTGAACGATATGGCAGTGATAAAATCCCGGAAGGGATGACGATCCAGGATTGGGGGATCACTTACGACGAATTTGAAGAATATTATGCTCAATTTGAACTAACGGCGGGGATATCTGGGGAACCTAATCCAATCGGGCCCGAGCGATCCATTGATTATCCCAATCCACCAATGGTTGAAACCCCCAATATTGCTTTATTTAAAGAGGCCGCAGCCAATCTCGGTTATCACCCCTATGCACAGCCGTCTGCAAACATTACAGAAGTTTATGAAAATCCAGATGGCCAGACGATTGCGCAATGCCAATATTGTGCTTTTTGTGATTCATATGGTTGCGATTATGGTGCAAAAGCGGATCCAATCGTAACTGTGCTTCCAACGGCTCGTGAAACTGGGAATTTTGAATTGCGAGCGAAAGCAAATGTACGGCGAGTGACCTATGATGGGGATCAGGCAACCGGTGTTGTATATGTAGATACAGCTTCTGGGATAGAATATGAACAGCCGGCAGATGTCGTCGTGCTGGCTGGTTTTACCTTCACTAATACGCGCCTGTTATTACTATCGGACATAGGCACCCCTTACAACCCTGATACACAAGAAGGTGTGATTGGTAAAAATTTCACTGGACAGTTCAGCAATAATTTTTTGGGGGCTAGAGCATTTTTTAATGAGAAAAAGTTTAATCTATACATGGGAGCCGGTGGTTTAGGCGTTACCTTCGACGATTTTAGTGGAGATAATATTGATCATACTGACTTGGATTTTATTCACGGTGGGCATGTCGAATACAGGCAATATGGAGATAGACCAATTGAAAGCAATAGTGTACCGGACGGAACGCCAAGTTGGGGTCGGGAATTTAAAGAGAAGTCCTTATTTTATGCTAATCGGAATATGTACTTGCGCTTTCAACATGCGACATTACCCTGGTACCATAATTATTTGGATCTTGATCCTACCTATACTGATCCCTACGGGGATCCTCTCTTGCGAGTCACTAACGAATATACGGAGCAGGATCGAAATCTCCAGCTTTACGGTATCGATGTATGCAGAGAAGTGGCAGAAGAGATGGGAGCAGATATTATCGACACTGATGATGTTCCGGAAGAATTTAACAACGCGTACGTCGGCGCCCATTATGCCGGTGGTGTAATAATGGGTGATGATCCGGAAACATCTGCAGTCAATAACTATTTACAAATGTGGGACGCCGAGAATTTGTTTGTCGTAGGTGCTTCCGCATTCCCTCACTTTCCTAACTATCACCCGACCAAAACAGTGGGTGCATTAGCCTATCGTGCTGCCGATGGCATTGAGCAATATTTGGATAACGGCGGAGGCCTATTGGTGAAGGGAAACACCGAGAAATCTCAACAACAACGGAAAGTCTAAAGCAAGGTGTCACTGCATCTGAGGCAGTGACACCTATTTATTTGCAGCCTCATCTTTTAAATGATTCCCTTGCTTGTCGGCACATAACGGTGAGGTTTTACTTGTGCACCGATGAAAAAACCGGTATCCAAGCCCTTGAACATGCCCGTCCTGCGAAACCGATGAAGCCGGGTTCCCCGGAAAAACGGGAACAAGAATACATCCGGCATGGCACGACCGGTCTGATCGCCTCCCGAGACGTTCAGACAGGAAAAATTGTGGCTCCGATGATTCGACCCACCCGAAAGGAAAAGGACTTTGTTGAACACATCGGAAACGTTGTGGCTCAGGATCCCGAGGCCTTGTATGTCTTTGTGCTTGATCAACTTAATACGCATCAATCTGAATCTTTAGTCCATTTTGTCGCTGACCAATGCGGTATTCCACAAGATACACTCGGCAAGAAAGGCCATTCCGGCGTCCTAAAAACCAAGAAAACCCGAAAGCAATTTCTCAAAGACCAAAGTCATCGCATCCAGTTCGTTTATACACCGAAGCACTGCTCATGGCTCAATCAAATTGAATGTTGGTTTAGCATTCTGAGCCGTGACTTAATCAATCCGAGAGCCAGTTTTACATCCATTGACAATTTGGCTTATCGCTTAGCTCATTATAGCGATTATTATAATCGTTTTCTTGCCAAACCGTTTCGATGGACGTACAAAGGTCGTCCTTTACAGGTGTGACCGTTTATTTCAGATATTCTGCACTAGCTGAGGCAAAATAATAACTACTGGTTAACTATTACTAATGTTAGCAGGTGTACCATTACTTGCTCTCAGCTCTTTTAAATCACATACTCACTTCCATATCATCAAACCGACTCTGCGCATGAAATGCATCCATTTCGTAATCGGCAATAAAGCTTTCCCAATGCAAGTGAATAGGTGTTTCATTTGCAATTGATTGATCATGAAACAATCTAACATTTAGTTCACCCGGCCGATCGCAGGAGGACACCTCACAAATGCCTTTAGTAACCAGACTACCGTTGACCAAAGTGACTTCATAAGCGCCTGGACACGGAAGAAAATAGTCGGGATCGATATAAAGAACGCGGTGCTTTCCTTTATTATGCAACATGCCCCGGCATTCATAGCGCTGGCCGAGATAATCAGGGATATCCTCTACTTTTCCGGAAGAAATAAGGTCACGTAATAACGTTGAACTGATCTTATTATTATGCTTTTCCTGCTTTTCGACAATGGTCACTCCAAAACGGCCGGCGGCGTCAACATTCAGTTGAGCCATATCGCCTTTCCCCTTAAATCCATACTTATAATCAAACCCGGCTACAGCATGCCGACATTTCAAACCATACAAGTATTCATCGACGAAAGCATCATGGGGTATTTTGGCCACTTCTGTATTAAAATCCACAACGTACAATAAATCGACACCAAGTTTTGCAAACATCTTTTCTTTGACAGCAAGAGGAGTCAAATACTTTGTTATTTGCTCCCCTTTTTTAATAACAGCACTTGGATGGGGGAAAAATGTCATAACCGCCAGCTGAACATTTTTTTCATCAGCCAGTGACTTTGCTGTTTTTATGATCTGGCGATGACCTAAATGTAGGCCATCAAAAAAACCTAAAGCCATCACACACGGTTCACTATTGTCTTTACACGTATTTGATATTGGGTGGTGTAGCTTGATGGTTTTCATATTATCCTCCCTCCTGAATATGTCAGTTCATCAAATCAGGTAAAACCATAATAATTTCCGGGAATAACGTAAACAAAATCACACCGATAATTAACGCCCCCACCATAGGCATAACCGCTTTGAATATTTTCTCAATAGGGATATCCTTTACGACACCGCTGATAATGTAAATACTAATGCCAAGCGGAGGTGTGATTAAACCAATGTTAACGACCATTACCATTATTACTCCAAACCAAAGGCCATCAAAACCAAGAGATGTAATTAAAGGATAAACAATGGGGAGTGTGAGCACAAGGATCGCGATGCCTTCTAAAAACAGCCCTAACAGAAAATAAACAAGTAAAATAGCAGCTAAAATCATAATTGGCGACCAATCAAGCTGTTGGACAAACGAAGTAAGCTCTGTAGGGATACGACTAATCGATAAAAATTGGCTGAAGAGTTCGGCGCCGATCAAAATTAAAAAGATCATCGCCGATAAACGTAATGTATCACTTAAGGCTTTTCCTAATGCTGACCAGTTGAGGCGTCGGGTTAATACTGCCAAAAGAAACGAGCCAAACGCTCCGACAGAACCCGCTTCTGTAGGTGTAAATATCCCCAAATAAATACCGCCAATGCTGACGATAAATAAAAAGATAAACGGCCAAACATTTTTCAATGAACGAAAACGATCACTCCAGGAAGATTTACTGGTTGGAGGAGCCGCATCGGGATATTTAGCAATCCATAAATATATCACGAGTATAAAAATAAGCATCATGACAATTCCGGGGATAATCCCGGCAATAAGGAGTGACCCTATATCCTCCATTGTCAGAATTCCATATAATATTAGAATGACACTAGGAGGGATTAACGGTCCTAACGTTCCACCTGCCGCTACACAAGCCGCAGAAAGAGACATACTATAGTTATAGCGTCTCATTTCAGGGATAGAGATCCTTGCGACCGTAGCGGTGGTGGCATTGACGGAGCCGGAAATTGCAGCAAAGACTGAGCTGGTCCCTATGGTGGTGACCGCCATTCCTCCCTTTAAATGCCCGATCCACTTGTCAACGGATTGATACAAATCTTGCCCGAACCCACTATGAGACAAAAACATGCCCATTAAAATAAAAAGGGGA
Source organism: Natribacillus halophilus (assembly GCF_900100185.1). Classification (GTDB taxonomy): domain Bacteria; phylum Bacillota; class Bacilli; order Bacillales; family Marinococcaceae; genus Natribacillus; species Natribacillus halophilus. Next base: position 62,795 of record NZ_FNEN01000005.1, read on the forward strand.
ATGACGCTTAATGAGTAATCGCTTACTGTGTTAAATGGCATACTTCCTAATTGTACCATTGCCGTATCAAATCCCCTGATCAAACCAAACCCTGTAACACCAACAATGATCAAGGCAATACTGACAGGAAATTTAAATAAAAATAGCAAGAGAAGAGCCACAACACCCATTATGCCTATAAATTCCGGACTCATGATTTCTGCGCCACCTCCCTGAAATGACTCAAGCCATTAAACAAAACTTTGGCCGCAAATATAAACGTGGCACCTGCTACAATAATGATAAAAGGATACAGCGGGAGGCCAAGGTCAGTCGTAATGATCGAGCGGTTCATAATTCGCATTGCATGTTCCCATAGTTGATAGCCCATTACAATCACTACGATGAACACAACAGCCTCGACCGATCCCTCAATAAAATTCCTAACTCGATGGGACAATCGATCGACCAAAAAACCAATAGCAATATGCTCTCGATAATGATGGGTCATCGCTAGGGCAAAAAAAATCATTAATGCGGTTCCCATCTCCACCAATTCATAGGTGCCCGTAATAGATTGGCTAAAAAAATACCGCAATAGAATATCCACTGGGATTAACGCCATGATAAAGAGTATGATAATACTCGCACATATGAGGAAGAATTTGCTCAGGGCTGTTACTACCTTTTCAGCTTTTTCAATATACTGCCACATCTTATCTACCCCTGTTCATCTCCTAATTCCTCAGCTCTTTTGTAAACTTCTTCACCGGGGAGACCTTCTTCCTCCATGCGATTAATCCAATCATCAATAACGGGCTGCATTTCTTCCTCCCATTTCTCGAGTTGGTCATCATTTAACTCAATAATTTCAGCGCCCGATTCTACCGCTGCCTCCATTGCTTCGTCAGAACGCTCATCGATAATTTCACCGGCAGTGCTCGCGGTTTCTTCGCCCATGATTTTTTTCATGGCCTCCTGATCTTCCTCATCAATAGAGTTCCAGCTGTCTTGATTCATGACACCAAAGAATGTTGTGAAATAAAAATCTCCAACGGTTACATAGTCCACTAGTTCATGTAAACTATAGTCAACTAAGGTGTGGGGAGGGCCAACAGTTCCGTCGACAACACCCTGTTGCAGGGCCTGATAAGTATCTGCCATAGGCATGGACACCGGAGTTGCTCCCATCAATTCCAACCAATTGTTTACCTCAGGTGATGGAGAACGAATAATCATGCCTTCAAGGTCTTCAGGACGCTCCACAGGTTCATCCCTTGTGAAAATATATCCGGGTTCTGAAGTGGACAACCATAAGGGAACGGTGTCATCGTATTCATCCTGTATCTCCGGAAATTCTTCATATAGCTGCCACAACGTTTCTGATCCAGTCGTTCCCGACCCACTCATAAACGGCAATTCCATAACCGATGTTAAAGGGAATTGCCCTGGTGTATAACTGTGAACACTAAATCCGGCATCAGCTACACCTGTAGCCGCTGCTTCATAATGTCCGTCCGGATCTGCCAGTTGCCCACCTGAGTAAGATGAAAATGTCACTCTGCCTTCTGTTGCTTCTTCTGTCTCATCAATGAAGCCACTGACAAGTTCAGTTTCTTGAATATGATTATCAGGGAAAAAATGAGAAAATATGAGTTCATTATTTTCGTTTGTCGTACCTGACGCTCCTTCAGTAATGTCACAAGCACCTAACAAGACCAAACTGGCGAATAACGGTAAAAGTTTCTTCATCAAGTACACCCCTTCCATCTTTGTCATCGCTTACACAATGCAATATATGTCTACTGATCCGATCCCCCCATTTCTTAGGGAGGATCGATCAGAAAATCCTAATTATTATTGACCATCACAAATTTCATTTCCGTCATCTCTTTCACAGAATAACGAATACCCTCTCGGCCAGTGCCGCTTTCCTTCACTCCACCATATGGCATATGGTCGACCCTAAAGGTTGGTATATCATTGATCATGACGCCGTCCACTTCAAGTTGATCAGATGCTTTCATGGCTTTTTGAATATCTCCTGTGTAGATACCTGCTTGCAAGCCAAAACGTAAACTTGCTTTACACCGAATCTCTTTTCCGACTTCTGGACTTCCGTTGAAAGTAATCATACTTACGTTCATCTGTCACAATCTGATTTCCTACGGAACGCCCACTGCCAGTTATGACATTTATGCACCATCGGGCAGTCCGGCTTCTTGAAGTAGCTCTGCTAAAAAGAAAGAAGATAATGGTGTTTGGGAAGCCGGTTAAAACAATCGTGTTACCGGTCGCAATTGCCGGCCCTACTTTATGAGCGACTAAATTCATCGGAAAGTTAAATGGTGTAATGGCCCCGATCTTACCTAGGGGTTCAAGAACGGTATATCCAAGTCTACGTTCGCCTCCCGGCGCTGCGTCCATTGGTAGCGTTTCCCCATATAATTGATTAGCTTCTTGAGAAGCAAATTTGTACGATCCACTTCCCCTCTAGCTGTGGCTATTGGTTTGTCAGCTTCCTTGGCAATGAGCCCTGCAGCTTTCATGAGCACTTAACTGTTGCATGCTGTTGCATCTCTTCTTGAGCATTTTCTGCCGCTTGAATGGCCGCCTCCGTTTCCTCGCTTGTTGCTTTTGGTATTTCTGTTATCTTTTCAGAAGAATAGGGGGAGCGTAGTTCATCATATTGATTAGCTTCCTGCCATTTTCCTCCTATAAATAAAGGGTGTTTTACAGCTATGTCCATTTTCAACATATTCCCAACTCCTCGCCCCGCTTTTAAATAAAACGCTTCCAACTGTTTCGAAGAAGCCGAGCGCTTTATACAAACGCTCGAGACTTCTCCAGTAAATACGTCCTACGCTTTTTATTTGCCAAACTGCGGGATATGGTGATCGCCAAGTGCGACATGGATAATTTGAATCTCTGTATAAAATTCAAAGGCATAGTGGCCACCTTCTCTGCCAATCCCACTATGTTTTGAACCTCCAAATGGCGTACGAAGATCTCTGACATTTTGGGAATTAACCCAAAGCATTCCGGAATCAATGGCTTGGGCAACTCGATGACCTCGTTTGATATCGTTTGTCCAGACGTATCCGGCAAGTCCATACCGTACATCATTGGCAAGATCAATCACTTCTTCTTCATCTTTGAATGTCATTACAGCAATGATTGGACCAAATATTTCCTCTTGCACGATACGCATATAGTTTTGAGCACCTAGCAGAATGGTAGGCGCAATAAAGTTTCCTCGGCTTACTTCTTCTGGGATGTTACCGCTGAAAACTTCACAGCCTTCTTCTTTTGCCAGCTCCAAATATCCCTTTACGTTTTCATAATGATTCGTATGGATAAGCGGGCCTACTTGCGTTTTCTCATCCATCGGATCACCGACAGCAATATTTTGAACTCTTTCCTTTAATCTTTCTGTAAAACTTTCAGCGATACTCTCATGCAAATATATACGAGAATTTGCTGTGCAACGCTCGCCATTAAATGAGAAAATTCCCCATGTGGCAGCGTCTAGTGCTCGTTCGAAATCCGCATCATCAAATACGATAATCGGAGATTTACCACCCAGTTCCATTGAAAATTGTTTAAGTGAATCAGCACCATTTTTCATGATTTCTGAGCCTGTCGTTGTTTCTCCGGTGAATGAAATGAGTTCCACATCCGGATGGGCAACAAGAGAAGCACCAGCTGTTTCTCCATAACCATGCACGACATTAAATACGCCATTTGGCAATCCTGCTTTATCAATAATTTCTGCCAAACGGTTCGCGGTTAGCGGAGACCATTCTGCAGGTTTTAACACAACGGTGTTCCCAGTAGCTAAAGCTGGTGCGATCTTCCATGTTTCCAGCATAAATGGTGCATTCCACGGTGTGATGAGGCCGGCAATGCCAACCGGTTTATGAATAGTGTAGTTTAAAAATTCGTCATCAACTTGATACACTTCACCGACCAGGCGGCTATTAACCATCTCGGCATAAAAACGGAAGTTATGCGCCGCACGGGCGACCATTTTTTTCGTCTGGCTAATCGGAAGACCTGTATCGTACGATTCTAGCGGTGCTATTTCATCGATGTGTTCATCGATTAAATCTGCAATTTTGTTAATGTAAGCTAGGCGATCTTTGAGTTTAAGCTGCCCCCATTCGCCTTTAAACGCTTTACGAGCTGCCGAGACTGCTTGCTCAATATCATCTTTATCTCCGGAAGCAACATCATTGATTTTGTCATTGGTGAATGGATTGTGATTTGAAAATACTTCTTGATTCGCAGCATTCACAAAATTTCCATCAATGTAAAGTTGAATGTCTTTCACATTTTTCTTCACAGAATCCAACGTTGCACTCGCTACTTGTTTAGACACGTTATCACTCCTCGTTTAAGATTTCCCTTATACTATTATTATATATAAAATAATATATGATTTCAACAATTTAATTTGCCTGCGTCTTTTTCGAAACTGAAAACTGCTCCATAAGCTCTTACAGCTATATAGAGCAGCTTTTTTGTTTTACGCATGCTGTGCACTAATGTCGTATTCTTTCAATGTTTCACTAATTTCTTCTTGCAAACTTTTAGATGGCAGACCCATTGGCAAACGAAGAACGGGTTCAATTTTCCCCATCATGCCTAACGCAGCTTTCACCGGGGCAGGATTAGTATCCTTGAACAGTACGTCATTTAACTTCATAAGTTCAAAGTGAAGATCTTGTGCGTGTTTCACATCGCCTTCTTCCCAAGCATTGTGCAACTCTGCTACTTTCTTTGGCTCAACGTTCGCTGTTGCACTGATGGATCCTGCTCCACCGATCGCAAGCATTGGATAGCAAAGCAATTCGATACCAGAATAAAGAAGGAAATCTCTGCCACAGTAAAGCATAACTCTATTTACATGTTCAAAGTCTTTGTTGGATTCTTTTGCCCCAACAATATTTGGGCAGTCGTTCACAAGTCGAGCCATCGTAGAAACTTCAAGGTTTTGAGCTGTCCGCCCCGGGATGTTGTAAATAATAATGGGAATTTCAACAGCGTCTGCAACCGTTTTAAAATGTGTATACAGAGCTTCCTGGTTCGGTTTATTATAATACGGCACAATCACCATCGCCGCATCAGCACCCATTTCTTCTGCTTTCTTTGTTAAATAGATAGTTTCATCGTGGTTGGTGGAACCAGTGCCGGGAGCAAAAGGAACACGGCCATTAATCGTTTTCATCGCATTCTCCATTACTTTTACACGCTCTTCAGTTGTGAGCGAGCTTGGTTCTCCGGAAGTTCCTGTAACAGAGATAGCATGAGAGCCATTTTCGAGCTGAAATTCGATCAACCCTGATTGCTTTTCATAATCCACCTCGTGATTTGCTTTAAATGGCGTCACTACAGGTGCGATAGACCCTCTCAGTTTTCTTTTAATTTCTTCGTAAGCCACATCAATGCCCTCCTCATTGTTATGTTAAATAAATTATATATGATTTTGTATATCATTTCAACATTGTCTATAATATTTCGAAGAATTCTTGAGGGTATACGCTTTAACAGCATTTGGGACGCTTGATTTTTCTACCAAGATAATTGAGAAAAAAGATACCCCCTTATGCTTCAGGCGCCTTCCATAATGCAAAGAGGGTTCTCCTTAATCACTATTGAAAAGTTTTTTCAAACTCTTCTTCAGGATTAATCCAAGTATTTGACGTCCACCCAGAAAGATCATAATCACTTAAAGCTTGATCAACAAACGCTTTATATTGATCAGTTTGCCCCGCTGTATCCGCCATTTTTAGTGCATCTAATCGGATGCCTTCGTGATTGCCGGCATAGTTGATTTCATATAATTCATTACGGCCACCAAACTCTGTTCCGATGGCATCCCAAGTTAATTTCAGAACCTTAATCCTTTCTTCAGCACTTACACCACCAGATCCCTTATAGTACTGATCTAAATATGGACGGAGTTCCGGGTTAAGAAAATCATTAGCGCTGGACGGCATCTGAATCAAACCACCTGCTACAACCTGTTCAAAAATTTGTTTTATCTTCGGCCAAACTGATGGTGCAAATGTACGATAAGCTGTGGCATACGTTGAATTAGGCAACACGATGCCGCCCGGACCTTGTTCGGGGTTTGTAGCCATGGCTGTTGAAATCGCCCAGAACATATTTCTGTAAGAAATCACTTCACCAATGTTAGCCTGAACTCCTCTAAATTTACTCGTCCCCGCAATTTCCGTTGCTTTCAAAAGCAGACCAACCATAAAATCTAGTTTAATTGCAAAACGTGTACATCCTTGAAAAGTATAACGATTCACCCAACCAGTTTTTGGCCTGAAACCATTTGCTATCTCAACATTGTTGTAGGTTAAAATGTCTTCCCACGGTATAAGGACATTATCCAAAACAATAACTGCGTCGTTCTCATCAAAACGGCTAGATAAAGGATAATCATAGGGTGTCCCCATCTTGGTAGCCATTTCTTCATAAGATTGACGACTAATAACCTTCAACCCTGGTGCATTCATAGGTACAAAGAAAATGATCGCGTGACTTATATCTCCTTCTCCTAAGTCTTGGGGAGAATAGTTTGCTACAAAGTTATAATGCGTTAATGCAGCTGACGTACCCACCATCTTGGCACCGCTAACAATCACTCCATCATCTCTTTCTTCAACAGCCCGAACAAATACTTCCTTATTTTTATGAAGTGGTTGATCTCGGTCCAGTTGCGGGTTTACAATTGTATGATTACAAAAGGGAACTTCTTTTTGAGCTTTTTTATACCATCTTCTTGCGTTATCTTCGAAGCCTTTGTAAAAATCTGCATATGGGCCTAAAGAAGCTGTAAATGCTGCCTTATAATCCGGAGTTCGCCCCATAAAACCATAGCTTAATTTTGACCACTCTGCCATTGCATCTCTCGCACCCAGTAGTTCCTCTGCACTCTTAGAAGCTTTAAAGAATTTATGCGTGCGGAAACCAAACTCTGATTCTGTTGTAAGAATATCGGGTGTTTCCCGATCATGTAGTGCATCATATAACTGGGCAACCGAACGAGCAGCATTTCGATATGCCGGATGTGTCGTAACATCATCCACTTTTTCACCGTTCAAGAACACCTCTCGCCCATCCCTCAGACTTTCAAGATACTCTTTGCCGTTCATCATTTAAAAAACCTCCATTTTTTTAATCTTCACTTAGTAGTGATCTGAACAGACCAAAGACAAAGACGATTAATTTCGCCTTATTACTCAATACTGAACTATACAGTTAGGTTATCAAATGAAAGCGTCATTATATACGACAATAATTGTCTTTAAATTGAGTAGTTTTAAGCAATTTTTATTTAATCAGCTGAACAAAAAAATTCTGCCGTAAGGCAGAAAACTTACATTTTATTCGACTGTCAGCTCTCTCTGCGCAACTAATACTTGCAAGGTCAGCAAAAGCTGATAACCATTAGATGGATCACGGACCTTTTGGCCAAGCATTTCCTCTAATCTTTTTATCCTATACCTCAATCCACTCATTGATATAGAAAGATCTTTCTTAGATTTTTCCAGGTTGCCTCCATGTGTAAGAAATACATAAAGCGTCCTGATAAGCTCAGCATTCTCTTCTCTCTGTTCATACAATGGACCTAAGAGCTGCCTAGCTTTTTGTTCCACTGCTCCCTTATGTTTGGAATGAATCAACATACCTGCCATACTTAGATCATCAAATAAAGTGACATTATCGACAAAGTCAGTCATTTGTAATGCTGTACGAGATTCTTTATAGCGATCTGGGGCTTGATGGATTTGTTCCGCTAAAGTACTTACGCCTATTTTGAATGTATGCTCTTTAAAATTTCGGTTTAAATGTTTCATTAAATTATGGCATAACTTTTTTATTTCACCATCTCCTGCTTCCAGCTGAATAAGCAATATAAATGTACCTGCGTACTGTCCAATTAACGTATTTGATCTCTGTTTAAAATATTGCATGATATATTCCGTTACCTGCTCATGAAAAAGCAACTCATTTTGCGAATCTGTGAAATGATTGTTGTATTTTAAAGCAACGATATAATAGGGCTTTCTAAGATCCATATTAATATAAGTACCTCGGTTTAAGATTTCATTTTCTGACATTAAATTCTCATTTATTATTTGCTCTAAAAAATTACCCTTCATTCGTTCTGTTGCTTCAAAAGCACTCTTTTCATTCAACATATAAAGAGAACAAACCGATGCTGCCCGTTCAAGTATCATATGATCAACTTGTGAAATATCAAAGCCTTTATTGAATATAAAAGAGCAGTAGCCTACACACTTCTTCTTAAGTTTTATTGGTGTAATTAATCGATTAAAAGATCCCCCATCAATCTCTTTTGTATCAAAAAAATAGTGGCTTTCACGAAATAAAGAGGCGGAATTTTCGTACACTTCATTATAAAAGGACAATGTCAAACCCGAATTCGCTAACATATGGAACTTTGAATCTTCTATTACAAGAGGTAATTGTGTCTCCTGAAAAATAACATCGGCAATGGATTGTAAATCATTTTCGTTTACGAGTTCGTCGGTTATTCTTTTGTGAATGGCAAACGTTTTGGCAAGGTTATTACGTTCTTCCAATAGTTTTTCATACGTGTCCTCTAACTCTTTGACAATTGTTGTATTTTCAAAATACTTTAGCTCATCGTCAATCTCCCCTTCCCATTCAAGTAATGTTTTCCCAATATAATAGCAATCATTGGAACCTGATGCTTTACAGGAAGCTTCTTTAAAAAGCACAGGTTGTTGGCAAATTTCCGAATAATAACCACTTGCGTAACCAACTAGGGTATGACAAACAGAAGATTCAGAGTTTCCGAATTGTCTTAAATACTCTTCAGCCTCATAAGAATCAGACCAAATCCCTTCTACATGAATAGTTTCAATTGCTCCATCTAAAGAAAATCTGATCTGCAGGTCGGATCTTTTTACTTTTGTGTAGCCTTTCATCGCATGTAAGATGGGGCCCTGTTTTAAAACCTCTTCCAGTGAAGAAAAATCTTTCGAAAGCACTTTTTGTGCATCATTTTTACCCAAGTTCCACCCATATCGAATAAGGAATCCTTTTGTTCGGTCTACCGAAATATTATCCATCAAATCTTTTCTAAGCGTCCCAAAAACAGACGTTGATGTTAATATCATTCTTTCATCATCTAAATATATCTTACCATCGTCATCTGTGATAATATCATATAGATTTTGAGAAGATGCCATTTTTTCATCCCTACCTTTACTTCATATCAAAGATACCGTCTATAGTTGTCAAAATGTAAAAATAGACAATACTGTCTCCCATCAGTATAGTCTATTTTTTTCACAGTTTAGGATACTATTTTTATACTAATTCATTAAATCCGGTAAAATTGTAACCAGTTGAGGGAAAATGATAAGTATTCCCACACAGATGATCATCGCAATGATCATTGGGATAATACCCCTGAAGATGGTCTCTATCGGAACATTTTTTGCTACCCCTTTAATTACAAAAGCACTTATTCCTAACGGCGGCGTTAATGCACCAATATTTATAACCATGATCATAATAACACCAAACCAAATACCATCAAACCCTAAATCGGTAATAATCGGGTATAAAATCGGCAATGTAATAACAATGAGCGCCAGACTCTCAATGAAACAGCCGAGGATTAATAATGCAGCTAATATAGCAATCAGAACAAGATATGGATTCATATCAAGATTTCCCACAAATGTTGTAAGCATTACCGGAATCCTGCTAACTGCCAAAAATTGTCCAAATAAATTTGCCCCTATTATAATAAGGAAAATGAAAGCAGTGAGCCGAACCGCATCCTCCAGCGAATGCTTTAACCTTTGCCAATTGAGCTTTCGAGAGATGAGCGCGAACATAAGTGCACCAAAAGCACCTACACCAGCTGCTTCTGTCGGCGTAAAGACCCCTAAATAAATACCGCCAATACTGACAAGAAACAGACCTATAAACGGCCATATATTTTTCAGTGTACGAAATCGTTCAGAAAAGGTAGCTATGCCTTCTCTGGGCGGTGCAATGGAAGGATCTTTGCGAACCAGAATGGCAACCGTAATTAGGAAGATCAAAATTTGTAAAATACCCGGAATGATCCCTGAAATTAACAATGCACCAATTGGCTCCATCGTCAGGATACCATATAAAATTAATATAACGCTTGGCGGAATTAAAATCCCAAGTGTTCCACCTGCGGCAACACTAGATGTTGATAACCCAGGTTTATACTTATATTTTTCCATTTCAGGTAAAGAGATCTTTGCCACTGTAGCGGTCGTAGCATTTAAAGAACCGGATATAGATGAAAAAATAGCTGCAGTCCCAATGGTTGCCATCGCCAAACCGCCACGAAAATGACCAATCCAGCTATCAACCATACGATATAAATCGCTACCGATACCTGTATAAGATAAAATCATACCCATCAAAATAAATAATGGGATAACACTCAATGAATAATCACTCGATGTATCAAATGGGGTTCTACCCAACTGAGAGAATGCTACGTCCCAGCTATTAATTAGGGCCGTTCCAAGTAAACTGACGATAATCAGGGTGATCGCCACCGGGACTTTCAGGAAAAATAAAACAAGAACGGCGATTATCCCCATTAAGCCAATCAGTTCCGAACTCATCATTTACCCACCTTTCCAAAATATTTTAGGGACAGTAACAGGCTGGTTAAAGCAAAAACGATTGCACAAATAGCCGCCAGTCCAGCAAATAAATATACAGGTAAACCTAAATCACCTGTTACTCTCCCTGCAGTGAGTAAACGTTCTGTATACAAAAACAAACTCGATGCCAGCAAAAGCATCAATGCTGTAATAATGAGGTTGACAATCCCTTCCATGATCCGTTGAACTTTTGCAGGGAATTTATTAAAAACAAAATCAATCGAAATATGTTCCTCTTTTAAATGGGTATAGGCAATGGTTAGAAATATAACCATGGACAGGCCAAGCTCCGTAACTTCAACAGCACCCGAGATCGGCTGGCTGAAGAGCCATCTGCCAAGGACGTCAAATGTGACTAAGAATACCATGATAATTAAAACAACTTGGGCTGCATATTGCAGCCCGTTGTTTAATTTAATAATGACCTTCTCCACGATATTACTCCTCTCCGTCACCACTCAATTCATCTCTCAATTCCATCGCACGCTCATATAATTCCGTTGCGTCATACCCTTCACTTTCTCTTTCCTCAAGCCATGAACCCACAACGGGTTCTAACGCTTCCTCCCATGGTTCGAGTGTGTCGCCCTCTAATTCAATAATTTCAGCACCTGAGTCAATTGCAGCATCCAACCCGGCTTCACCGTCCTCATCATAAACGCTTCCTGCTTCAGTCGCCAATTCTTTGCCAGTGAGACTGTCTAATACTTCCTGATCCGAATCACCTATACCATCATACGTATTTTGATTCATTACGCTAAAGAAAGGCGTAGCGGAAAAGTTTCCGATTGTGATATATTCTACCACCTCGTGGAAACTATAATTATAAAGGGTTTCTAACGGTACCATCGCAGCATCGATTACCCCTCTATCAAGAGCTTCATAAACATCACCCATTGGCATCGAAACCGCTGTCGCGCCCATTGATTCTATAATATCGTTAGCAAGCGGGGACGGGGATCGTACGCGAAGGCCTTCTATATCTTCCGGTGTCTCAATTCTATAATCATTGCTCATAATTTGCGCAGGCTCAGCGGAATAAAGGAATAGGGGATGAGTATCATCATGTTCCTCCTGTAATTCGGGAAACTCTTCATATAACGTCATTAGAATTTCCGATGCGTGTTCAGCTGACTCTGCCAGAAACGGCAATTCCATGACTGTTACAAGATCGAAGCTTCCCGGTGCATAACCGTATACACTTAACCCAATATCCGCTTCACCTGATACTGTCATATCATAATGGGATTCCGGATCACCGAGGGTATTGTCGGCATAGAATTCCATATTAATTCTTCCATCTGTCTGTTCATTCAAATCCTCGTCAAGTCCATCTAAAACCTCCGTTTGAATGGGGTGGTTCGCTGGTTGGAAATGGGAAAAAACCAAGTCCATACTTTCTTGTTCGTCTTGGTCGGCATCGCCATCCTCACCACTGGATTCCTCCGCGGCACCGCAAGCTGTCAGCAACAAAACAAAAAGTGACAGCATTATAAGTCCGGTACTATTTCTGACAAAACCCTTTTTCATCTGATGACCCTCCAATTATTATTATAGACCTCTGACATTCATCAAGGAGATGGGTGCAGCAAGGGATTCTGAAACTTTGTATCTATATGTAATACCCCCTTTCCCACTGTAATCGCTTTCACTATTTGTTGTAATTATATATTAAATCATATATAATTACAACACAGTCATCACTGGTTACATTAAACTTTTTTCAGATATCAAGATTCGCCTAAATAAAATCTATCACGTGAGAATTTCCGCGATAGAAGGTGCTATATTTTTATAATGTATCAGCATATTCAACCGGCTGATACTGACCATATTTTCCTTTGAAAAAGGTTAACGGGTTCCCGTCTGTCAAATTAATTTCTGCTACTTCTCCTATAAACAACGTATGATCGCCAACTTCATATGATCGCTCTAGATCACAAACAATTGAAGCCAGTGCATCTTTAATCGCCGGGACATCGTTGATAATGTCAAAATTAATATCTTTTTCTTCATTCGTTTGTCCCGCGAAGTGCATGGCAATGTCCTGTTGGTCTTCTGAAAGAAAACTGACGGTAAACTGGCCAGAAGATTTTATTTTTTCAAGCATGGTCGCATTGTTGTCAACTGAAACCGTTATCAATTTCGGGTCTAATGATATTGACATAAATGCGTTCGCGGTCATTCCATGAATATCTTCACCAACCTTTGTTGTAATGACAGTAACGCCCGTGGCAAACCGAGCCATTGCATTGCGAAAAGTTTTATCTTGCATGATAAAATCTCCTCCCCTTAATTTAATTTATACCGATACTGTTGAAAATAGATTCTATTTTGCTTAAAAATTTCAGTGAACAATGTTGATCCAATCGATTAATGAAATGACTCGTTATTTCCGCATGTTCCATTCCCGGGTATAGATGATATTTCCCTTGTATCTTTCTCTTGCCTTGCGTGATTTCTACATAATACGACCCATCATTCGGTAAAAGGTTACTTCCACGGGATGTGACAGCTACCCTCCCATTCTTTTCAGATCGAATTAAGTTAACGCTTACATTATAATGTGAACCTAAATAATAAGGGATCAAATCCATCTTGCCTTCTTGAATCATTTCTCTAATAAGGGTAGAACTTATTTTCTTACCCAAGTACGTTTTCTTTGGAATAACGGAAAGACTAAACGGATATTCTTGTGGCCTCCTGTAGAAACTGGACATTTCCCTTTGCTTTATGACCAAATGTGAAATCAAACCCTACAACTACATGTATGGCATTCAGTTCTACAATAAAATTTTGTATAAAATCAATTGGTGGGCTGAAGCAAACTTTTTGTCAAACTCTGTAACAAATAATCTATCTACGCCCATCGTTTCCAGTTTTTCAATCTTTTGCGGCAAGGGAGATAAATATTTGCGGTTGTTATCCCCTTTGATCACCTCATCAGGATGCGGGCTAAAGTCATAACTGAAAATAGAATATTATGTTTTTTACCAGTTTCCCACGCATGGTTCAATAATTCTTTATGTCCCAAATGTACACCATCAAAAAAACCAACCGCCATTACATGAGGCTTTGTGTCACTTCTTTGATTAGCGTGATTTATATGAACGATCTCCATATCTCCCCTCCTGTATAAAATCTTAAACTTAGTTTACCAAACGATTTTGGTTAAAAACTACGACAATCATTGTCTATCATTTTACATATGTACAACAATTTTTATTTAATCTTAATCACCAATCATGGATGGTCGCTCCACTTATACATATTTCTTTTGTAATCGATATTTTATTTGTATAGGAAATTTCTTCAGTTTATAAATCTAACAAGCTCTATCTACCACCATGGCGCATGATCAAAACACTTTGACGAGCTTATGAAGATCATCTGTCACGATTTCTTCTTTAGCCCATAAAAGCTTAAAAGCTTTAAATGGCAGACTTGCCTATTTTTTCTGATAAATATATGCTGCCTGATACCACCCCATCGCAAGGAGGAATCTATAAGTGTGCCCAATACAACCACGAGAACAATTGAGACACATCTCAATGTATTCACCCGGGAAACCAATCGAAGAATTACAGCGAGAACTGGGTATAACAAATGTGATTAAAATGGCTTCCAATGAAAATCCGTTTGGATCTTCTTCGCTTGCAAAGCAAGCCATTACGGATGAAATGGAAAATATGCATCTATATCCCGAAATCACCGCACCGGTGCTAGCGAATAAACTCGCCAAACGTTTAGAGGTAAGTGCGGATCAGCTCGTTCTAGGAAATGGTTCCGATGAAATCATTCGCATGATGACCCGGTCATATTTACAAGATAACGATGAGGTAATCATGGCAAGCGTTACCTTCCCACGGTATAAAACAAACGTCATTATTGACGGTGGCGTGCCTGTCGAGGTTCCGATGAAAACAGGCGGGGTCCATGATTTACAAGCAATGGAGAACGCGATCAACAAGAATACCAAAATGATCATTGTGTGCAATCCGAACAATCCTACCGGCACAATGGTTTCTGCACATGAACTTGAAGCTTTTATCAAACGTATCCCATCACATATCCTTGTCATTATAGACGAAGCGTATTATGAATATATACGCACGGATGATTATTTCCAATCCATTAATTTTTTGGATAAACACGAGAACTTGATTATTCTTCGTACGTTTTCAAAAATTTATGGGCTGGCATCATTGCGGGTAGGCTATGGCATTATGCATCCGGCAATCGTTTCAGAACTGCTAAAAAGCAAAGAACCATTTAACGTAAACCGTTTTGCACAAGCAGCCGCTTATGCTTGTTTGGATGATGATGCCTTCATGAAAAAGACACAAGAACAAAACAATAATGGGCGGCTTTATTTGGAGAATGCTTTTCAAAGGTTAGGGCTTTCCTATTTTTCTACACACACGAATTTCATAATGGTAGATACAAAAATACCGGCTGAAACCATCAATGACGAACTTTTAAAAAATGGAATCATTATTAGACCGGGACATTTGATGGGTTATCCTACAATGATTCGCCTCACCATTGGCACTGAAGAGGAAAATCGATTATTTATCGAAGCTTTGGAAGAGATTTTACAGCGACATGCAAATCACTACAGTCGAAAGGTTGATGCGTGATGATTGAAGATTTCCCGATGCAACAAATCATCAATGAAGATGGAGAGATCGTTGATGCGGATGCCCTGAACGACATTTCTACAGAAAAAGTAAAATCTTTTTACTATAAAATGTTGTGTGCTCGAATGCTCGACAAAAAATGTGTCAACTTGCAACGCCAAGGCAAAATTGGCACATACGTCCCTTACGAGGGGCAGGAAGCTGCACAAATCGGGAGCGCTGTGGCTCTAGAAGAAGGTGATTGGATATTCCCGACTTATCGGGACCATGCGGCCACTTTGACATTTGGTCACTCCATGCGAAATTTGCTTCTAAATTGGCGCGGGCGCCCGGAAGGGAACGTTCCGCCGGAAGGGGTCAACATTTTCCCGCCTGGCATTCCGATAGCATCCCAGCTGTTACACGCGACAGGCGCGGCTTGGGCAGAAAAAAAACACGGTTCGGATCGTGTTTCCCTCGTGTACTTTGGAGATGGAGCGACTTCTGAAGGGGATTTTCACGAAGCATTGAATTTTGGTAGCGTATTCAACATCCCGACCATCTTTTTCAATCAAAACAATGGCTATGCCATCAGCGTCCCGATGGAAAGGCAGATGAAAACGAAAACCATCGCGCAAAAAGGGCTCGCCTATGACATGGATTGTTTACGCATCGATGGGAATGATGTGCTGGCTGTTTTTGCGGCAACGAAAGCATCAGTAGATCGAGCAAGAGCAAACCAAGGACCGACATTAATCGAAGCCGTCACATGGCGGTATGGTGCTCACACCACCGCAGATGACGCTTCAAAATACCGTGACCAAAATGAATCGGAAACACGGCGGGAAACGACCGACCCCCTTCTCCGCGTTCAGCGTTATTTACAAACGCAAAACACCTGGAACGAGGATTGGCTCAAAACGATCGAAGAAGAAATTACAGATGAAATTGAAACCGCTATCGCTGAAATGGAAGCATACCCTGAACCTGACCTGAGACAACTTTTTGACTATGTATATGATCGGCCAACCTGGACGATTCAAGAGCAGGTCAATCAACATCTTGCTGTACAAGGGGAGGAATAACAATGGTAAGCCCAGCAGTGAACACCAAAAAGATGACCATGATTGAAGGCGTCCGCAACGCGATGGACGAAATGCTAAAAGAAAATGAAGACGTCATCATTCTTGGCGAAGATATTGGCGTGAACGGCGGTGTCTTTCGTGCCACAGAAGGCCTGCATGAAAAATACGGGGAAGACCGAATCATTGATACACCCATTTCCGAATCAGGCATTATCGGAAATAGCATCGGACTTGCAGCCAACGGTTTTCGACCCATTGCAGAAATTCAATTTTTAGGATTTATTTACCCTGGGTTCAATCAGCTCATGACCCATGCAACACGCTTACGGCAACGCTCGCTAGGACGATTTACTGTCCCGGTGGTTGTTCGTGCACCATACGGTGCCGGTGTGAAGGCTCCTGAAATTCACTCTGATAGCGTCGAAAGTCTATTCACGCATATGCCGGGGATAAAAGTCGTTGTTCCATCAAATGCATATGACGCGAAAGGGCTTTTGATCGCAAGTATCGACGATCCTGACCCTGTCATGTTTTTAGAGCCGTTGCGTTGCTATCGCTCCAACCGTACCGAAGTGCCTGATGGAAAATATACCATCGACATCGGCCGTGCATCCGTGCTTAAACAAGGCGATGATATCTCTGTCTTTACATGGGGAGCAATGGTCATGGATACGATGAAAGCGATCGAGACATTGGAAGAAGAACAAAATATGTCTTGTGAAGTGATTGATTTGCGAACGCTCTATCCTCTGGATAAAGAAACAATCTCAGCTTCCGTACAAAAAACCGGCCGTGCCGCTATCATCCATGAAGCACCGGCCACCGGTGGGGTTAGCAATGATGTCATCTCACTCATCAATGACACATCGTTTCTTTACTTGCGTGCGCCAATCCAGCGAGTCACCGGCTTCGACACTCCGGTACCCGTTTATTCATTAGAGCAAGAATATTTACCAAGTGCGGCAAAAATCCAAGCAGCAATCGTCAATGCAGTAAATTTTTAAGAAAAAGAGGGGTGGTATCCATGGTGGAAGTAAAGTTGCACGACATTGGAGAAGGTATGCACGAAGCGGAAGTCCTACGTTTTTTGGTCGATAACGGCGAACCAGTAGAAACCGACGCGCCGCTCGTGGAAGTACAAACGGATAAAATGACCGCTGAACTCACCGCGCCATCAAAAGGGGTAGTGAGTAACATCCAAGCAAATATTGGAGATGTTATTGAAGTTGGGGATACCATTCTTAACATTGATGAACCCGGACAAGCAGCCAATGAGGCTCCGGAACCGACAGCATCATCCAAAGAAGCAACACCTTCAGTTGGAGAACCGTTGCAACAAACATCTCCCGCTCCGCCCTGGAAGCTTGCCTCACCTTATACACGTAAAATTGCCAGAGATAACGACGTTGATATGGCACAGGTAGAGGGGACCGGTCCGGCCGGTCGGGTCATGGACGAAGATGTCTATAATTATATCAAGCAAGCAACAACGCCACAGACAGAAACTGCTCAAACAACATCATCTTCTCATGATAAAGTTGTAAACCCTACACCAGAACCGACGGCAGAACGCCAAGTCCGAGAAATTCTGCCACTTACACAGACACCTAGCGGCATTCACACTGAAGAGATGGATTTCACGAAACTTCTTAAGCTAGAAAAAGAATGGGGCATTTCCCTGCATTCATTTATCATAAAAGCTGCTCAAGTCGCATTAAAGGATTATCCTTCATTAAATGCACTTATCGATGAAGCAGAGGCAAAAGTTCATTTCGCATTGGATTGCCATATAAGCGTGACCCAACCTCACATGGAACCAAAAGTGATTCCAAATGTAGATCAAGCCTCCATTTTAAACATTGAGAAATCTTCATCCAATGGAGAGCATGATCAGAACTACACATTTGCTATCCATCATCTCGAAAACGAAAGCAATATTGGGTCGATTTCTGAAGAAAGCTCTCAATCTGGCATGCTGATTTTTAGCCCTGTTCAGGGAAAGACAGCTGTCTATCATCAGGAAATCACCGTTCGATCCATGGCCGATATCACTTTACTGTTTGATCCTCGTGCTGTCACCGGCTTAACAGCAATCGCGTTTTGCCGACGTTTAAAACAATTTATAGAGAACCCAAATTTACTGACTTTGGAGTTGATATAGTTGGTCGTCGGAGATTTTGCTCACGAAAAAGACGTCATTATCATAGGAGGAGGGCCTGGTGGTTATCACGCAGCCATCCGGGCCGCACAGCTTGGTCAAGAAGTGGCCTTAATTGAAAAAGAAGTGCCTGGTGGCGTATGTATTCACAATGGCTGCATATCTTCGAAACTTTTTGCCGAAGCAGCCAAGAGATTGCGCGATGCCAACGATATGCCTTCATACGGAATAAATGTGCATTTACCAACATTTAATCTGGCCGAATTACAACAAAAAAAATCCACACTCATTAAACAATTGACGGGTGGCGTGGAATCACTATTAAAAAAACATCGTGTTGAAGTCATCCAAGGGGAAGCCAAGTTTTTATCGGAGGGCCAGATAGGGATAGAGAATGGTGATTCTTTTGAGAAATATCAATTTAAACAGGCAGTCATCGCCACGGGATCTTCATATATCCGGCCGGATGGTTTCGATATAAACCATGAAAGAATTCTCGACCCTACCTCCATTTACAAACAAACAGACCTGCCCGAACACTTAATTGTTTTCGGTTCCGATTACCATGCGATCGAAGTCGCTTCTTCCTATGCCGCTTTCGGGACTGAAATAACCCTAGCACTCGATGAGCCGTTGCCATATGATCAGGAAATTAATAAAGAGCTGACTAGGCTTTTCAAAAAAAATAAGGTGAAGGTACTAAAGAACAACTCTCTAGTAAATGTCTCTCCTTTTGAGGACCAGGTTGAAGCTACCATATTCACCGGAGATCAAGAGCAAACCATTACTGCATCCCATCTCTTTTTATCATGTAACCGGGTGGCCAATACAGACGCTTTAGCTCTTGACGCTGGAGGGATTGAAATCACCGATGGAGGATTTATACCAATCACGGCAACAACACAAACAAATCAACCTCACATTTACGCGGTTGGGGACGTTACCTCACACGGCTCGCTTGCCGTCGAAGCTATCAAACAAGGAAAAGTAGCAGCTGAACGTATAGCCGGGGAAAGGAGTGAATGGGACCCGTGGGCTTGTCCAATGGTAACCCATGGCATCAGACCCATTGCCATCACCGGGCTCACGGAAGAAGAGGCGATAAAAGTCGGCTATGACATTAATGTTGGTACGTTTCCGCTACGCTCAAATGCTTACGCTTCCATTACCAATAAAAATGAAGGGCTCTTTAAAATCATTAGTGAAAAAGAAACAGATGTGATCTTAGGCTTTCATTCATTAGGAAGTGGCGCCGTCGAACTTATCAGCCAAGCTATACAAGCTTTGGAGATGGGCGCACGCATCGAGGACGTGTCCTACCCTTATTACCCGCATCCAAGCTTAAATGAAGCCTGGTTCGAAGCGTCTGAAGATGTGTTTGGGATTGCTGTGCATCGAATGTAAGTCCACAAAAAAACTCCGAGGGGGCATTATTATGGAACACAAAGCATCTACAAAAGGGTCCGCACTGGTTTTATTAATTATTATCGCGATTCTGGCGGTGAGTATTCTTTATTATGAAACAGCACCACATATTCCCATATTAATAGGGATTATGGTCGCTGCGGTCTATGGCTTTAAACTGAAATACCAGTGGCATGAGATGGAAAGCGATCTCGTAAAAGGGATTTCAAATGGTATTCCCGCAATACTCATTCTGAGTTTGATTGGAACGTTAATTGGGGTCTGGGTTTTAAACGGCACTGTACAAACGATTACCTATTATGGTTTGCAAATTCTTTCGCCCGCGACGTTTTTAATTTCTACTGTCATCATCACCGCTATTCTGGCGATCATGACTGGAACCTCATTAGGCGCAATGGGAACAATCGGTGTATCATTAATGGGCGTCTCGTATGGCATGGGGGTAGAGCCGGCTATAACTGCAGGTGCCATTGTAAGCGGTGCCATCTTCGGCGACAAACTTTCCCCACTTTCAGACACGACTAACCTTGCGGCCGCGGTAGCAAAGACAAACATCTTTGAACACATTCGCCACATGTTATGGACGACCATTCCGGCTCTTATCATTTCACTAATTATTTTCGGTCTGATTGGAGCCTTTACCCATGATGGTACCGCGACCACCGGTCAGATTGAAGAGATGCTGCAAGTGCTTCAATCTGAATTTCCGATCACCCTTGTGACGCTTTTATCACCGCTAGTAATTATTGTTTTAGCCATAAGAAGGATCAAGCCCATCCCTGCGCTTTCATTAGGGTTAATAGTTGCTGCTTTAACGACATTCCTTACCGTACCCGGCAGCACCTTCGGGGACATTATCAATGCTGCGCATTTTGGATATGAAGCCGAAACCGGGCATGAAGCCATTGATGAGCTCTTAACCCTGGGCGGTTTAGAAGGTATGCTATTCGGTGTTTCTTTAATTATCATCGCGCTCGCGTTCGGGGGATTAATCCAAGGGATTGGCATAGCAGCAGCCTTAATCGAAGGAATCAAACGAGCACTTAGAAGCAGAGGAAATACCATTGCATCCACATTAGCCTCTGCCTTTGGCGTCAATGTCGTTACAGGAGAGCAATATCTGTCTATCCTCCTGCCGGCACAAATGTATGAAGATTCTTACCGACATCACAACCTGCATCCGAAAAACTTGAGTCGGACGGTCGAAGATGGAGGGACCATCTTACACCCACTCATCCCATGGGGAGTTATCGGGGCTTTCGTAATGACAACATTGAACGTTGGAATGGAATACGTATTCTTTGTATTTTTAAGCCTGGTCACTCCGTTTATCGCCCTCTTTTATGCGTATACCGGGTGGACTTTAACAAAATTAAATGAGGATAAAAAGGATAGGAATGTAGATAAAAACGAAGATTCTACCAAAAATATGTAATTTCCAAGAGGTTGGATAGATATGCAAAAAGGAAAATTAACAAAAGAAACAATAAACATCCAGGGGCTAGAACGATCTTTTTTGTACTACGTTCCAACATCTTACGATGGTAATCACGCGCTCCCGCTCCTGCTCAGCTTTCATGGAGCGGGAAGCAGCGCTGAGCATCATAGCCGCTTAACAAAATTTCATGAACTGGCAGAGAGAGAAAATTTTTTCGTTATCTATCCTGAAGCGACACATGTAAATGAGTCTGACCCTTTTTCCAAACGATGGAACGAAGGCTTAAAAGATAATCCAGCTTATATAGCCAAAATTGATGATGTCTCATTTGTTCAAGCCTTAATGAGCAAATGGCAAAATTCTTATTCTGTCGACAAGCAACGTATATACACGACCGGTTTTTCAAATGGATCCAGCTTTAGCTTTCGTCTCGCGATTGAATGTCCAAATACATTTACAGCGATTGCGGGTGTCGCCGGGCCTCTTCCAAAACATTTGCAGAGTAATATTGAAGCCTTTCCTCCTTTGATTTTTATTATGGGAGATGCCGACCCGGTTGTCCCTTTTTCCGCTGCAGATGCTGCCGGTGAAAAATCCTTTGTCATTAGCGGTTTGCTAGGTGCACGAGAATGCGCAGAGATAGTTGCCTATAGATCCAATCATACAAAAACAGAGCGTCTATCGCCTTTAGAACTCCAAGACCCAACACGCATTGAACAAACAAAGTATATGGGTCAAGATGAAACTACCCTCGTTACATTTTATCACGTAAAAGGAGGGGGGCATACATGGCCAGGAGGACCAAAGGTTCAATCCCCTGCTTCCAATGGAAAAGTGAGCCAACAAATGGATGCCAGCAAAGTTATTTGGGATACGTTTAAGCAGTGGATGTAACTTCTCCAGTCAAAAATAATGGTGAACGGCCATTACGACACGTTCACCATTATTTTTATGAGTCTATATCAGAATGGATAATCAAGCTTTGCTTTTTGCACGGATACCCATTTCGTTGTTGTCAGCTCCTCTATTACCCATTCATGACCAAAACGACCGATACCACTGTTTTTTACGCCGCCGAATGGAACATTTGCCTCTAACACTGCCGGCATGTCGTTTACGTGGGTCGTTCCAGACTCAATTTCAAGTGCCAATCGCTCTCCTTTATCAAAGTACTCGCAGTTTTTATGAAGGGTTATTGGCTGTTCATGATAAACACTTCCATAAATAGTGGCATAAGGATTTTTTGACTGGCAACAAAATAAAATAGGAAACTAGTTTGATGCAAAGAACTACCTGTTCTATGTTCTACGTAGTATTCTGTATCTATTTCAAGGTTTGGTTGAAAGGGTGGAAAGAATAATCCCTTGCTTAATGGAAACTCATTCATACTCTTCCGCCTCTCCGTACAGATTAACCCATACTTTATGGACTGATGGAGGGAAATGATTCATGCTGTTTCCCTTATGTGAAGGAATGTATCACAGTTGACTGGTCGATCTCCTTAGATATTGGTAAACAACTATCCGACGAAGGCTAACCTCCGTCGGATAAAGTCCCATGAACCTGTATCAGATCGTTTATCTTACGCTTCTTGTAATTGTTTGTAGGAGCCCTCGTGAAACGCCAACGGATCCCCGTCTTGGATCTCTATATTCTTTACTTTCCCGATGAATAATGTGTGATCCCCTTCATCGTGACTGTTATGAACATCGCAAGCGATAGATACCAAAGAGTTATCAATAACCGGCAGTCCTTCAAAATAATTAAACTCTACATCTTGCTTATCTGTTTTCTGTCCGGCGAAAATCATTGACATTTCCTTTTGGTCATTCGAGAGCACATTGACTGCGAACTGTCCTGATGCTTCAATTTGTTCCTTCATTTTTGCTTTATGGCCAACAGAGATCAATATAAGTTTAGGATCCATTGATACTGACATGAAGGCATTCGCCGTCATTCCGCGAACTCCACCATCAACTTCTGTTGTTATGATGGTCACACCCGTTGTGAATTTCCCCATCGCGGCCCTAAATAACTTATCATCCATATATATTCACCTCATTGCTTTTTTTAGATGACAAACGTCGGTTTTTTCTTCTCTAAAAGTGGCTCAGAAGTCTCCGTTTTTCTTCCATTCACGTCCAAAAACTGTGTGGCCTCTTCAAACCAGCTATCCGGCGCTTCATGCCCCCAAAAGGTTTGACGTTTTGGATCATCCAGATCCCAACGTTTTGGTTTGAAATCAGGGTCACTGGTCAAATAGTCGCCATTGTACAATTCTATACGATGACCATCTGGATCCCGTAAATAGAGGAAAAAGGCGTTGGATAATCCGTGACGACCCGGCCCTCGTTCAATGTTCGGCCCATAATTCAATGCGGCTAATACATCGCAGCAATTGATAATGCTCATTGGGTCACTCAACCAAAAACCGACATGATGGAGGCGTGGACCAATCCCATTCATAAATGCAACATCATGGACGCTTGGTTTCCGGTGCAGCCAAGCAGCCCATATTTTTTCGTCAGCAGCCGCGGTATACTCTGAGCATCTGAACCCGAGTTCATCAATATAAAACTTGTATGCAGATTCCACATCGGGAACCATACAGTTAAAATGGTCAATACGCTGAACATTTGCACCTTTGTATAGATCATAGCGCTGCAGCATGATCTCTGCCTGTTCCATTTCAGCATAAAATTCTATTGTTAGCCCGGAGTTATCCGTAGTACGCAACGTGCGGCCGAGCGCTTTTTCCTCTCCTGCTTCCTTCCATTTAATCAGCTGTCCCTTGTTTTCAAAAAATGAGGCAAGCTCATCCAAGTGACGATCGTCAGCTACTTTGTAACTGATGACTTCAGCAACGGGCTCATTACTTTTTTTCAAACAAATACTGTGGTGGTTGTGCTCTTCTAAACCTCGTAAATAGATATGGCAATCATCACGCTCAGTTTCAATGAATCCGAGGGCATCGTAAAATGTCTTTGAACGCTCTAAATCTTCGACATGGAATTTGACACGGCCGGCACGGATAATATCAAAATTCATTCGACTTCCCCCTTATTAAGTTTAGACATGGCTCGGTTTTGATGATTTCACTTGATCCAAAAAGTCTTGAACATAGGCTTTGTACGGTTCCTTATCATATCCATCAAAATAACTCATCCTCATCTTAATAGGATCTCCAAAGAAGTAATACTCATAGTGCATTTGACGACTTCCGAATGAACTAAGCGTAAGATCCCAGGCTAAACGGAAAAGTTTCACACGTTCATACCCTTCCATATTTTTGGACTGGAGCGCGCGATTCACGATCGGCCCAAGCTCTTCATTTTGAAAATCAGCCTCGGTCGGTATTCCCATCAAACCGGACGCACCCAAAATTCTCAAGATTTCAACCAACCGTGGATATACGTTTGGATACCAATTTCTCGCCGCATTTAAAGCTTCAAAGTCAGGCGTCATCGTTCCCCATTTATCTAACGTTGCGTTTTGCTCGGCACGGTATAAATGAGATTTCATCGTTTCCAACGTCAACATGATCTCTGTGCCTTTATCTTTTACATGCTGGAACCCGTCGATCCCGATTGATTCCATAAGCTTAAGCACCGTACCCAAAACGAACTCTGTTTTTACGACGTTTTTAGCTACCACTTGGTGAGACATATGAACAACCGCGTTCGTCTCTAAGAAAGTACGGTTACAAATTGAAGAGTTTCCACAGACGAAGACACGATCCCACGGCACGAAAACGTTATCAAAATATACGATGGCATCGCCTTCTTCAAAACGACTGCCCAATGGATGGTCCCATTCCGATCTTCCATAATCAAACGATTCACGGCTAATAAATTTCAAGCCATCCGTATTATTCGGCACAACGAAAGCAAGCGAATACGGATCATCAAGTTCTCCAGCCGGCTTTACGGTTGAAGGGAAAACGAGTATCTCATCAGTGATTCCACCTTGAGTCGCAAGCAGGCGCGCCCCTTCTACGATGATGCCGTCTTCACGTTTTTCTTTTAAATGCAGGGCCACGTTTGCATCCTTTTGTTCGTGTTGTGCTTTTTCACGATTGACTTGGGGGTGGATGAGCGTATGCGTCAAACTGATGTCATTTTCTCGCGCATATTCATAGAACCTGCGGGCATTGTCCGCAAACATTTGATCATCTTCAGCAAAAAGGTCATTGGCAACGCCCATCGCCATCACTTCTGCATTTAGATAATCAGGAGAGCGTCCCATCATCCCTCCGGATGTCCTCGCCCACTCTTGAATCGCTTCACGCCTTTTGGCTAGATCCTCAATGGATTCCGGGCGAAGAAATGTCATTCCAACTTTTTCACCACTCGTTGGTGACGTGTACAACATCTTCTCCGGTTTTTCGTGCTGTAAATCATAAAGGTTAGCCATGGAATCAATCACATTTTTGAACGCTGGATGAGTCGTGGGATCCTCCACGCGTTCCCCATGAATATAGACATTGTTATTCGCTTCTCTTAACCCTTGTTTATATTGTTCGCCTGTTTTCGCTGGCATTAACAATTCACCCTTTCTGTTTATCCCTTGTTGTACACTTAAAATAATCGTCAAAATAAATTTAACAGTTGAACTGATTACGCTTTCATATTATCATGGACTAACAAATATGATAAATATTTATAATATTGATTTCGCATATGATTTAAATATGGGAGGTGTCGAAATTGGAAATTAGACGGTTGCGCTATTTTAAAACCATTGCGGATGAAGGGCAAATCACTCGTGCAGCAAAAAAATTACACATCGCACAACCCCCTCTAAGTCAGCAACTCAAACTTCTGGAAGAAGAACTTAATGTCACTTTATTCGAAAGAAATGGTCGATCGTTGATATTAACTGAATCGGGAGAGACGCTTTATCGCAAGACATCTGATATTTTAAATGGAATAGAAGATACCATTGCAGAAGTGCAAGCAGTCGATAGTGGAGTCAAAGGTGTTCTTAAAATCGGAGCAAACAAATCTTGCTTTGCCTATCTTCTCCAACAGATCACACACATTCGCGAACGATTTCCTGGTGTCCAATTTAAAATTCGAGAAGGAGATACGTACACACTGACAAAAGAAATATACGAAAGAGAAATTGAGCTTGCCATTGTGCGATTACCGGCAAATGACACAGAGTTTTCTTCAGTGCTTATCCCGCCCGAGCCATATATGTTTGTCATTTCTGATCAATGGGAAGGATTTTGTGACAAAGACAGTGTATATATGAAGGATTTAGATGGCATTCCTCTCCTTCTCCTTCACCGTTTAAGCGGGAAAGGGCAGTTTGAAATCGTAACCGATGAGTTCCAACGACTCGGCTTCAATCCTAATATAGTCGTTGAATGCCCAGATGCCGCCATGTTGTTATCTCTTACAGCAGCCGGAACAGGGGGGACGATTGTGCCGAAATCAACACTCGAAGCTTTTTCACAAGAAAACTTACGCGTTTTCCATCTCAAAGATTTCAAAGTCCAGGCAGAGGCAGCCCTGCTGTGGGGAAAAGATCGATTTCTTTCAAAGCCGGCGCGCGAGGTCATTGCCAATATGGAAGAGCTGTATTAAACAAAGGGTTTGGAGGCGGTTAACGGCTTTTTATGATTGAAATCATATACTAAATCATATATAGTGATGGCATGGAGAGAAAAGAAAGCAAGATAAATAAAACAAAATACGCCTATGAAGTTATCCGAACGCGTATTTTAGATGGCACTTACACCCAAGGACAACGCATCGTTATTGACCAAATAGCTAAGGAGGTTGGATCCAGCCACATCCCTGTCCGTGAGGCCTTGCGACAACTTGAAGCAGACCAATTGATTAAATATGAACAAAACGTTGGTGCTGTTGTCCGCTCAATTAATGACAATGTTTACAAAGAATCACTTGAATTACTCGCCATTCTCGAGGGTTACGCAACCGCGAAAAGTACACCCTATATAAATCAGGATGATCTTCAGGAACTCACTTCCATCAATGAACAATTAAGAGAAGTTGTTCAAAACTATGAACTCCAGCGTTTTGGAGAGCTCAATCAAACGTTTCACATGGCGATTTACAAACACTGTCCAAATCAACTGCTCATTCAAGATATTATTAAGGTTTGGGAACGTTTGGATAGTGTTCGCAATGGAGGGATATCCTTTTACCCTTCCAGAGCTCCCCAATCGATAACCGAACATGAAACATTATTGAGTATGATAGCTGAAAACAAACCACCATATGAAATAGAGGCTTTTGCCCGAGATCATAAACTGAATACATTACATGCCTTTAAAAACAAATCGTGATTAAGAGAGGTGCTTTCACCCATGAATGCAAAAGCTTTTATCCAGGGATCGCCCCTGAGCAAGGATTTGGATGTACAAACAACAGAGTTACCTGATGACAACGGAGAAAACGAATGGGATGTCCCAGTTTCTGGAACCATTTATGGAGTCGCTCTAAATTATAAAGAGAGTTTGCAAGCGTACGAATCAGATTTTCATGAAAAACCATACAATCAACCACCTCAGGCACCCGTCTTGTATATTAAACCAAAAAATACATGGACGCCACACCGCTCAACCGTTTATCTGCCTGAGGACATCAATGAATTGCAGACCGGTCCATCTCTTGGCATTGTTTTCAAACAAACAGCTACACAGGCGAGCCCTGATCGATCACTCGACAATGTAGCTGGATTTACTATTGTCAACGACCTGCACGTCCCTCACGGGAATCTACATCGCCCGGCATTAAAACATCAAGCTCGCGACCAATTTTGCCCAATCGGTCCATGGATTATAAAGCCATCCGATGTGATGGATCCTGACCGATTACAGATCAAAACATATATTAATAGAGAACTTGCGCATGAAGCTAATACATCTTCACTCGTTCGCGATGTTCGCCGACTGATCAGCGACGTCACTTCCTTTATGTCAATGACGAAAGGCGATGTTTTACTGACCGGCGTACCGTACGAAACACCGAGTGTCAAAAGTGGCGATAAGGTTCAAGTGAAGATTGAAAATGTTGGAATGCTGGAAAACAGCATTTTGTCAGGAGGGGATCAGTGATGAAAAAAGGCCGAATTGCAGTCAGTGGAAATATTCATGATGTCATTCAAACGGAAAACGGCGTCCAACTATTAGACGGGCGGACATATAAAGAACAAGAGGTGACGTGGCTGCCTCCCGTCACCCCGCAAACGACATTTGCTTTGGGATTAAATTATGCCGATCACGCGAGCGAACTCTCTTTTGAACCACCAAAAGAACCCCTCGTTTTTTTGAAAGGTCCAAATACTTTTATCGGCCATAATGCTGAATCGATACGACCGGAAGAAGCAACCCATATGCATTATGAATGCGAGCTTGCTGTTGTCATCGGTAAACAAGGGAAAAACATTAAACAAGCCGATGCTTATGACTATGTCGAGGGCTACACAGTTGCCAATGACTATGCGATTCGTGATTATTTGGAAAATTATTACCGCCCGAATCTAAGAGTGAAAAATCGGGATACGTGTACGCCAATCGGTCCTTGGCTCACAAGTGTAGAGGATGTCTCTGAACCTATGAATCTCGCTTTGCGTACGAAAGTCAACGGTGTCACGACTCAAGAAGGCACGACAAAAGATATGGTGTTCTCCATACCCTTTCTTATTGAATATTTAAGTGGTTTTATGACGCTTCAACCCGGGGATATCATCCTCACAGGAACACCGAAGGGCGTTACTAAAGTCGAAGCGGGTGATGTCGTGGAAACGGAAATCGAAGGGCTGGGAAGCCTCAAGAACACGATCATTCCCAAGCTGAAGGAGGAGGACAATGCCTCACTTAATCGTTGAGTATACAGATAACTTAGAGGATCGCATTGCCATTCAGAACTTATTGGAACGTTTAAATGAAACATTACGTGAAAAAGACCATATTTTCCCTACGGGTGGCATTCGCGTTCGTGCGATCAAACTTGAAAACTATGTAATCGCCGACGGTACAGAAGAGGATGCTTTTGTTCACGCCACTTTAAAAATCGGTCCAGGCCGTTCCACTGAGGAAAAAGAAGAGGTGGGGAAAGCCTTATTTGAAGTCCTAACAGAAGATTTCGCAGACATCCATTCATCGAGCTACCTAGCGCTATCATTAAACATTGAAGAATTTCCGAACGAGGGAAGTTATAAGCAGAATAATTTGCATAAGAGGTTTAAATGAATCTATCAT
The DNA here is from genome assembly GCF_900100185.1 of Natribacillus halophilus. Lineage (GTDB taxonomy): Bacteria > Bacillota > Bacilli > Bacillales > Marinococcaceae > Natribacillus > Natribacillus halophilus. Next base: position 92,462 of record NZ_FNEN01000005.1, read on the forward strand.
AAAATCAGTAGAGTCCCTCCCCAGGTGCTTCAGATAACTTCAGCACAATCCCCGGGACTCTTACCTTCTCCCCATCCGGCAATTCGACCGTTTGAAGCATTTCCCGATCCTGATATTGTTCATCCTTAGCGATATCTTCTATACTATAGATCGGCCCTACCGGCACCCTTGCTTCATCAAGTATTTGTTGCACTTCTTTCTGTGTACGTTGTTGTGCCCAATCCTCAATAACCTTATCCAGATATTCTACATTATCCGCCCTACCCTGGTTGGTCACATACGCAGGATCTTCAGCAAGGTCAGAGCGGCCTTTGGCATTTGCTTCCGCACTATAAGGGATCATAATACAGGAAAAGTGGTCAGCGCGATTACCGTTGTAGACCCCATCCAGCGCATGAAAGACTATTAGGTTCCCGATATATCTAAAAAAGTGATCAAAGCCGGAAAAGAAGCCTCCGAACGACTGGGATATGATGAAAGATATTTCAGGCGAATTTAGCTCGGTCACCCCCGGTCTGGAGTGTGAGTGTTTGATATTTTGATAATGGCTGATAAATAGTCACTGACTAAATTATTGTAAGGAACATTCGTTCCTTACTCAATATAAACTTTTTATCTCCCAAAAATTCCCCTCCCCGGCATCGTCAGCAAAATACACTAACTGCCGCGGCGCTTTATTTTTCTTTATCGCTTCATGTAGCTCAGGTTGATTCGTACATAAAAATAACTTGTCACTCAAAAATACTTCCGATGCCACCGCCGATCGGCAATCCCATCTGAACCGGCCTGCCCGTTCCAAACCCAGCAGCTCTTCATTAAGCGTAGGCGCGATCACGGCAACTTCCGCCGCTTCCGCTTCCAATAATAATTTCACCCGTCGGCAAGCGACATCGCCCCCGCCGACGACGGCACAACTCATTTCGCTCATCTCAATCATAAAAGGGAGAGCGCTCATGTATACACACGCCCTTCCTCATTCAAGGCTTCTTCTGTTCGTCTCGCCAAAACATCGCTCAACCCATCGTCGGAACCGAGAAAATCACAAAGCGTATAGCGAGTGTTTGCCTTCCCTTCACGTTCACGAAGCATTTCATCCAACTCTTCCATCAACACCCCGGTAAATAATAAATACGGCAACACATATACCTGCGGCGCTTCCAGTTTTTCCACTTTCGCGAGCCCCTGCTCGACCGTCGGCGTCGTAGCGGCCAAAAAACACGTTTCCACGTTATTGCAGGCGACTCTTTCATAAATCAGGCGCGCGATTTTTGCGACGTCGCTTGGCTGCTTTCCATCACTCGAACCTCTGCCGACCACTAACACCGTGCAGTCTTCACGCTCCCGATCATCTCCCAATGCCGGCAACCCGGCGTGCAGCAAACGGCTAACAGCCACGTCGATCACATCATCTTCGATACCGAAGGGTCTGCCGCAGGATATCTTTACGTGTGGATACGTTTCTTTTGCCCGTTCCAACTCACGGGGAATATCTACATTTGCGTGGGAGGCGCTCAACAGCAATACCGGGACGACGGCGATCTTCGTCGCACCCTGTTCTATGCAAGCTTTTATTCCTTCCGTAATCGTCGGTGAAACCAATTCAATGTAGGCGATCTCTTGAATCATTTCTGTTTCATAATTGTTTTTGACATAATCGATAAACGTTTCAAATTGCTCGTTGCCTTCCTTTACTCGGCTTCCGTGTCCAACGTATAAAATCGCCTGCAAAGTTCTCGATAGTGTGTGCGGAAATTTTTCAATTATTAAAGTGAGCATTTCAGCCATCGTACCGCTAAAAGGGGTGGCTTCCCATTCTCCGCGATGATTGCATATACTCAGTTCATACGTCTGGAGATTAAAACGAGTCAGTCTCGCACGATTGACCTTTACCATATCTTCCTCAGAATAGATAACGAGATGAGATCCATGCGTTCGAACGTTAAGATGAGTAAAGCCATGCTCATGAAGCGTATCTTCAAGCATTGTTTTGGAAGCATTCATGATTCGTTGGACCATTTTAATTAACCTCCTCTCCACTCACATACCGCCCAAGTTCCACCATCATCGCGCCCATGCGTTCGGTTGTTGGTACTACTACCCGCGATACACTCTCTTCCTCGAGTGCTTCGGCGGTCACCTTGCCTACAGCAGTGGCAATCGTCTTGTCTGCAAAAACCCTCAGCAACTGCCGGTGCCTATCCACTTCATTGGCACGATTAAACAGTGATCTGACTTGCAAACCGGTGGTGAAACAGACAGCGTCGTATTTTTCCGCAAGCAGTTCCTCTATAAAAAGATCCACCGCCGCATCATCTGGCGCCTCATGCACATAAGGTAGCCACGTTGTGAGTGTCGCGCCTTGTTCTTCTAGGTATTCCTCCAACACCGGCGAAGAGACCCCGTATTGCTGAATAATCACATGTTCACCGGAAAAATTGACGGTTTTTAATTTCTCCTTCAACCCCGCGGTTGTGCCATCATCTGAACGTATATCCACGTTAATGCCTAATTTTTTCAAAGCCGCGACCGTCTTGTATCCACGGGCAGCGACGTGTGCCGATTGCATTTTTTCCAAAAACCGCTCTTTCATCCCCGCCTCGTCGGCATATGCCATAAGGGTGGTAACCCCGATGCCTGTGGTAAAAATAAACCAATCAACACGGCCCGCCAGCCCTTCCTGCATTAAGCGCGTAACCGCTTCTTGATCTTGCTTGACGGTTCCTTGCATCGACCGCACTTCGCTCGTCGCCCCTTGTTTACGTAAAAGCGTCTGCATATCATCCGTTTTTCGCGAAGCCGTTAGCGCCACATATTTGCCCTCTAGATGGTTCATTCTCCAACTCCCTCCCTGTAACACATCCTAACTTAAAAGGCCATATAACGCCAAAGCAGCGTTATATGACCCAATGGGAAGGTTATTGAAAACTTTGGCTTCCCTGCGACCCTTGCGCGGACTGTCCCTGCGAGCTTTGTTGTTGCCCTTGCGCTGATTGTGAACCTTGTTGCTGGCCTTGCTGGCCGCCCATTTGACCCATCTGGCCTTGTTGGCTTTGTTGCTGTTGTTTTGACTGCTGGTTGATTTGGTCAAGTTGTTGCTCGGCTTGTTTCAAGGCTTGATTCACCTGGCTTAAAGCCTGATTGGATTGCACGGTCTGCAAACCCTGGCTCAAAATATCAACGGCTTGTTGCATCGACTGCTGAAGTTGCTGATCGGCTTGTTGGCTCTGTTGCGTCGTTTGGTCGCTGAATTGTTGCAGTTGTTGAACCAACGAATCCAACTGCTGGTTGGAACCCTGCTGGCCAGATGACTGTTGACTTTGTCCGGACGATTGTTGATTATTTTGCTGCTGCATTTGTTGCAATTGCTCTTTCAGTCCACTGACCTCTTCAGCCACTGCGTGGTCGTTGGCTTCAACTTCAGGACGAATAACTTCGCTCATAGGAACGCCTCCAGCTGTTTTTATTTAAAAAGATCACATGACATGATCCTTACCTTCATTAATTTTGGCCGGAGTCACTTTATTTATACGATCCAGTACTTCCCTTTATATTTGCAGTTATTTTTATGAAAAATAATACAGGAACACTTGTTTTCATTTCTGCTTTATGGTATTCTGCCTATAAGGATGTTCATATTCAAACAAAGGATGTGGTAAAATAATGACAAATGCGATGCCAGTACTCGTCCGGGAAGAACCCGCCCGGCATTTGGACCATGACGGCCTTTGGAAAAAAGTGATCACCGATCTGTTCGAACCATTCATGCTATTTTTTGCTCCCGATCTTTACGAACAAATGGATTGGAGCAAGCAACCTGACTCACTGGAACAGGAACTTAAACGCACATTTCCGGTGAAAAAAGGGACGAAGTACACGGACAAACTCATGAAAGTGCATCTACAAGACGGTAAAGAACAGTGGATTCTTGTTCATGTTGAGGTCCAACGCGACAAAGAAGATGATTTTGCGGAACGAATGTTTCAATATTTCTACCGTATTTTCGACAAGTACAACCAAAAGATCTATGCCATTGCTCTCCTCACCGATGCTGACCGGTCGTTCCATCCCACATCCTACGACTACCATTTCCACGGAACGAATCTAACCTACGCCTACAACACCTATAAGATTTGGCGTGAGGATGAAGAAACGCTACTGCATTCAAACAACCCTTTTGCCCTCGTCGTATTAGCCGGTAAATACGCCCTAAAAAGTGAAAAAAACGCCGATGACCGCTATCAATTCAAACGCCGGCTGTTCGACTTGATCATCCGTCACAAGAACTACTCACGCGAGAATACTACTTCGTTGATATTGTTTGTCGATTTTTTGTTGGCTATGCCTGAGGAAATGGACCAAAAGCTACAAGGTGAGTTTAGCTCAAAAGTAGAAGAGGAGGTGAGCCTTATGCATGATACTTCGTTTCCCGACCCACCGACGTTCAAACCTGTATTTGAAAAGCTGAGAAGGGAAGAAGAGGAAATAAAAAGACAAAATACAAAAGAAATTGCTGAAGTTATGCTAGAAAAAGGCTATTCAGCTCAAGAAATTATTGAAATAACAAACATCACTGAAGATGAGTTGGAGGAAATCAAGAATCAGAATTAAAAGAAGATAAAGCAGGCTTAACGTGACAGCAAGCCTGCTTGCTTCCATAGCCTAACCATTAACGATCGCCAAAAAAATTACGGAAAGATTGCAGGCTCATATCACGGTTGAGAGCGGCGATCGATGTCGTGATCGGGATGCCTTTCGGGGCACGATTCCACACAATTTTGAGCATTCCCGCAATCCTGTAAACCACCTTCACCCATAATCCCCTGCAAACGCTCGCTTTTATGCATCTTCCCGGATGGATGCGCATTAAAAAGGCGAGGCTGAATGACGGGAGCGGGCCCCATAAAATTGGAATGGTCATTGACATTCGGACAGACTTCCAGGCAGACCCCGCAAGTCATGCATTTGGAAAGTTCGTACGCCCATTGCCGTTTATTTTCAGCCATCGCGGACCGGGCCCAAGGTCATACGTTCCATCGATGGGAATCCAGGCTTTTACTTTCTTCAGGGAATCGAACATTTGGCTGCGATCCACGATCAGGTCGCGGACGACCGGAAATGTTTTCATTGGCTCCAGATGGATGGGATGTTCCAAGTCGTCGATAAGCGCCGCGCACGACTGCTGGGGCCAGCCATTAATGACCATCGAACATGCTCCGCACACTTCCTCCAGACGATTCATGTCCCACACCATCGGCGACGTTTCCACGCCATCAACAGTGATCGGGTTTCGTCGAATTTCCATTAACGCGCTGATCACATTCATATTCGGACGATATGGAATAGCAAAGGTCTCTGTATAAAGCGAGGCCTCCGGATGATTCTGTCTTGTGACAATCAAACGAACATGTTGCTCTTCACTCATGCAAGTCCCCCTCATTATGCACTATACTCCATTCTTACATAACAAAATTCTCCTATGTGTGATAAAAATCACTTTTTTACCCTTAATGTTTTTTTATAATCGATTTAGTCTACTGCTTTGGGATGGTGATCTTTGCCTACATCCTGAAATATATGGAAAAGGAGCTGAGACAAATGACTTCAGGACCGGCGTTGCGGAAAGTTGACAGCCACTCTTCCATCCATGAAGCCGCCTTGAATGAGGCTCGAGAAATCACTGATATACTCGAGGAATTACTCAAAAAGGAACAATACGAAAAGGCTTTGGAGACGGCTTATATCGGTGTTGAACATTGGGAAACGCGGACTTTACAGCATGCGGCCTCCGAAGAAGAGGGACTCTATAAAGAACTGGCCGAGGAGTCGGCGGAATTGAATGAAGCCGTCATTGGTTTAACGCGTGACCATGATCTCTTACGGCTGCTCGTCGAAGAGATTAAGGAGCTGCTCGGCACCGAAGGCATTAATGACCAAGTACTCCAACGGTTTCAGGCATTGATTCTCGTCGATGTCTTACACAATCAGGAAGAGGAGAAAATTTTGCCGGAGCATTAACCCGGCATTGGAGGTGCAACATGGAAGCCGAGGGACGGGATTGGAAACGGGAACGACTGTTACGGGTGGTTTCCCCTTCCTTATACCAACACGTCACCATTGAATTGGAGTCAACTCATAATGTCCACTCGTACGATATCGAAGCGACCGCGATCAGCGAGGAGCATGAATTGGAACTGATTATACGGTATGGCGATGATTTTAACCATGAAGAACGACATTCATTTTCTCATCAAGCCATTGAACAAATGGATACGACCATTACTGACTTTATCCATGCGGTCGGCAAAAATTGTGTCAAAGTGATGGTCAGTGATTATTTTCAAAGGATGAAGCCTTAAAAACAGGCAGAAAAGGAGGATGACCTTTGTTTTTATGTGATGATGACCATCTCATCCAGGACCGGGAAGATTTGATCGGTAAATGTCCTGAGCAAACAGGAAAAAGCGACCCAAAAGGAATAAAAAGGAAAAACAAATCAAGGGATCAAGCCGCGAGCAGTTCCCTGCGAAAGAAAGAGCTTTTAACCGGACAAATGTCCTGAGTTTCATCCTAACCTCTCCCTTGAAACATACATTCTATATACATATTATCATACTTTTCATCCCTACGCGTTTGTGGGAGAATAAAGTAAAGAAAACTTGGCTTATCGCCAAGCCTGGCGAAAGCCTTAGTTGCACTTATGTAAGATAAGAAAGGAGAGTCGATCATCATGGGATCTTGCCCGATCGATCACACACCTGAAGAAGTACAGAAAAAGTTGCAAAGTCAACGCGAATTTTTGCCGACTGACGTTTACGACAAATCTGTCCACCTTTTGCAGCAAGAACAAGCGCAGGAAACACTCAATGAACTCTTTCATTTATTGAAAAAGTACGACCTCGCCGAGCCGCAGGAGCAGGAACAACGGAATGCTGATATTTTGCAGCTGAGTTAGGGGAGCCATTCCTTGCGAAATGAAAACATACATATTCATTCTGATGATGATCTTTATAAGCGGCTGTGCATCTTCCCAGGAACCAGAGGAACCTACCGAGGTACAGGTGGCTGCAGCGAGCAGTTTGCAACCTGTTTTTCATGAACTGGAAGAGGAAATCGAAAATCACATAGATAATATCGATGTCGTTTTTCAATTCGGCGGGTCAGGGGCATTGCAACGGCAAATTGAACAGGGCGCACCTTTCGATATTTTTTTCTCTGCATCGGAAGCTGATTTTGCTGCCTTGCTCGAAGCTGAAAAAATTAACCCGGAACAATCGATGGATTTACTCGGGAATAAGCTCGTCTTGATAAAACCCGCTGCTACGGAAACGCCTATCGCTAACTTAGAGGAATTGGCGCATAGCGACATTGAAACAATCGCGATCGGAACGCCGGAGAGCGTTCCGGCCGGAAAGTTCGCGCAGGAAACATTGGAGAATTTACAGATGTGGGGAATATTGGACGATAAAATAGTGCAGGCGAGGAGCGCTCGCCAAATCCTTACGTACAATGAAACTAATAATGTGGACGCCGGATTTGTGTTTGCCACCGATGCCGCTTCTTCCGAAGACGTCGAAACAGTGGAGAAGATTGACACGTCCTTGCACCGGAATATTATATATCCGCTTGGAATCATCGAGGAGACCGATCAACCGGAAGCGGCGTTGGAAGTGTACAACTTTCTTGTCAGCGATGAAGCCAAGGCGGTATACGAGGCGTATGGATACGAGGTGACCATCGATGAATGAGTTTTGGAGCCCTGTTTTGATTTCAATCCAGACGGCCTTTACCGCGCTGGTGATCATCTTTGTGCTCGGGATCGTCCTCGGTCGCTGGATGTTTCGGGCGCGTTTTTTCGGAAAAACACTCATGGAAACATTGTTCATGTTGCCGACGGTTCTGCCGCCAACCGTTATCGGCTTTCTGTTCATCATTATTTTTGGCGCGCAGGGTTGGGCAGGGCAAATCCTGGATGTTGTCTTCGGACAGTCCTTGATGTTCACTTGGGCAGCCACCGTTCTCGTTGCCGTTGTGGTCGGATTTCCTTTTATGTATCAGTCCGTAAAAACGGGGCTCGGCACGATTGAGCCTGAAATTGAGGAAGCGGCTCGTGTCAATGGCGCCCGTGAATGGCAAGTGTTTTTTTACATATCCATGCCATTGATCTCCCGTTCACTCGTCACCGGTCTCATATTAAGCTTCGCTCGGGCGATCGGTGAGTTCGGCGCCACTTTTATGTTTGCCGGCAATATCCCCGGACGTACGCAAACGATGCCCATCGCCATCTTCACCGCGTTGGAAGCCGGCAACACGGCTCTCGCGTGGACGTGGGTGATCGCGATTGTGCTTTTATCATTCAGCTTGCTGTTTGTCGTGCGGCGATTCGCTTAAATACAACGTCTTTTGCTTAAGGATAAACCATGTGACACACGAGCCAATGAATAACAACAACCATTGAATGCTCACCAATAGAATAAGGAAAAAGATTGTAAACAACAAAGAGACCCATAGAATCAACACCGCCATGACCTTTGCTTTTAATGGAATCCCCCGAACCCGAGTCAGATATCAGCGATATCTAAAAATTTATCAGTGAACTCAGCATTATGCCAGCTTACATTCCAAAGGCTAGAATTTGGAATTCGATACCTTTGAGCACACAAGGTGAAGTCAAAGTAAAATGATTTTTAAGGGAAATAAAAATCGCCTTTCTAAGACGAGCCCGAGGGAGATCACATCGCCCTCTCGGAGTGAGATGCCCTGCTTTTGAGGTATGGCAACGCGCTTCTTGTTCCTCTCGGAGCGAGATACCCTGCCTTTGGGGTATAACAACGCGCTTCTTGTCCCTCTCGGAGTGAGATGCCCTGCCTTTGGGGTATAACAACACGCTTCTTCTCCCTCTCGGAGTGAGATGCCCTGCTTTTGGGGTATAACAAC
>NZ_FNEN01000005.1:101855-221747 GCF_900100185.1 Natribacillus halophilus
TCCCTCTCGGAGTGAGATGCCCTGCTTTTGGGGTATAACAACGCGATTCAAGTGTCATAAAGATCGGAGCGATCTCCGTTCCCTCGGATATCCGCGAATATATTTGGACTTTGACGGATCCGTGTTTGAGCACATTCATTAAGGGAAAAATTAGCCCTTCATCTGGTAAAATAGCATTGACAAAGGTCAAAAAGGAGTCGTACATATGTTGAAAAAATGGGTTCTCGTTGGGGTACTTGCTACAGCTTTAGGAGGTTGCGGAAACGAGGATACGACCGAGCCGCAAGAAAATGGCACAGACGAAGACTTACATGAAGCAACCATTACGCTGACGGAAAATGGTGGAGAAGAAACGATTGAAGAAAATACAGTCGAATTTACCGACGGTGAGAGTTTGATGGACGTGATGGAGGAAAATTTCGAGATTACGACAGAAGATGACGATGAATTCATCTCTGGTATTAATGGCATCGAGTCCGAAGAATCCGAGGGATACTTCTGGACATACACTGTCAATGATGAAGAAATTTTTGAAGGGGCGGCAGATTACGAATTAGACCCGGAAGACGATGTTCAGTTTGACTATGCCCAGTGGTAAAAATGACAACGAAGAAGATTACTTTACTTGCTGTACTGATTGCACTTTGTGTGGTTGGACGTATAGTGTTTGTCTATATCCCGAATGTACAACCTGTGAGTGCCATTATTATTATTTGCTCATTTTTCATGGGCCCCGTATTCGGGTTGATACTAGCCGTAGGCAGTGCTATTTTGACAAATTTATTTTTAGGTTCAGGCATTTGGACGATTTTTCAGATACTCGCCTGGGGAACGATCGGTTTATTCAGTGGTTGGCTAGGTGTCATTTTTCCTAATATGAAAATAAAATCATTAGCATTTATAGGTGCTCTGTTAGGGTACCTCTATGGATTTATTGTGTCTTTAAATATGCTGGTCATTGCTAATCATTTTTTGGCTTATTATTTGGCCGGATTACCTTTTGATACCTATCATGCAATGGGCAACCTGATATTCATCGTATTGTTATCTCCATTTTTAAGGAAGCTTTTATGGGATTATCGTGAAGAGAACTATGGATATAAGGGAAAACGCTTGTCCTAATGGCAAGCGTTTTTCTTATTGACGAATTTGTATATACAAGCTAAACTACATGTGCGAACCGTCCTGTATATACAAGTTATTTTCGATCATTGTAAGCGTTAACAAGAGAGGGGATAAAAATGAGCGACAGCTACCGCAAGACAGCGGAACAAGTCCTGGAAAAGATCGGCGGGGAAGAAAACATATCATCTGCTACCCATTGTGTATCACGCCTTCGAATAGTCGTTAACGACATGGATAATGTCAACACCGAAGAGCTTGAAAGCATTGAAGCTGTAAAGGGATGTTTTTACTCGAATGGACAGTTGCAGATCATTCTTGGAAACGGCGTCGTCGATAAAGTTTATAAAGAATTAATGGCGATTACCGGTAGAGAAGAACAATCGAAACAAGAAACATCAGAAGATGCTACAAACAAAGGGAGTCCGCTACAACGGGCAATCAAGGTTTTGGCCGATGTCTTTATCCCGATCCTGCCTGCGATTGTAACCGCCGGGTTATTGCTCGGCATTGATAATCTTTTAACCGGTGAGGGCATCTTTTATGATGAAGCATCTGTTATTGATGTTCACCCGCAATGGGCTGATTTTGCGGATATCATTAATGTGATTGCCAGTACAGCCTTTGTGTTTTTGCCAGCGTTAATTGGTTGGTCAACTGTGAAACGGTTTGGGGGCAACCCCCTTTTGGGTATTGTTTTAGGTCTTATTTTAGTTCATCCTGATTTAATGGATGCTAACGCATATGGAGAAGCGGTGGCAGCCGGTGAAAGCATCCCCACATGGAACATTTTTGGGCTGAACATTCAGGCGATCGGTTATCAGGGTCAGGTACTGCCGATTTTTGTTGCAGGGATTATTCTTGCCAAGCTTGAAGTATTTTTGCGTCAACGGATTCCTGATTCGATTCAATTGCTTTTAGTTGCACCTATTGCCCTTCTCATTACAGGATTTCTTGCTTTCATCCTGATTGGACCGGTCACATTTGCCATCGGGAACTGGATTATTGATGGATTCATTTGGCTCTTCGGCACGTTTCCAGCCTTTGCCGGATTATTATACGGTGCTGTCTACGCACCGCTCGTGATCACCGGAATGCATCATACGTTCCTTGCTGTGGATATACAATTGACAACGACAACAGACGGAACGTTCTTATGGCCAATCTTGGCGTTATCGAATATCGCCCAGGGTTCGGCAGCTTTTGCGATGTATTTTGTCTTTAAAAACAACAATCTGAAAGGTTTATCCGGAACGGCAGGGCTTTCTGCCTGGTTAGGTATAACCGAACCTGCGTTATTCGGGGTAAACTTGCGCTTCCGTTTTCCATTTATCTGCGCCATTATCAGCGCATCCTTAGCCGGGATGTTTATTACGATTAATGAAGTATTGGCAACTTCCGTAGGCATTGGCGGTGTTCCGGGAATATTTTCGATCCAAATCGGAAGCTGGGGCGCGTTCGGCATCGGAATGATTATCGTCATTCTAGTTCCATTTATATTAACGCTTCTTTTCGGTCGATTTGCAAACCCGAAAAGCTTACACGAATGATAAACATTAGAGAAATGTGGTGACAAACATGGAAGAATGGTGGAGAAGGTCTGCCGTCTATCAAATTTATCCGAAAAGCTTTAATGATACCACCGGTAATGGGATCGGCGACCTGCAGGGAATCATCGAAAAACTTGATTATTTGAAGGGATTGGGCGTTGATGTCATATGGCTAACACCCATCTACACTTCCCCCCAAAACGATCACGGTTATGATATAGCCGATTATTACAGCATCCATTCGGATTATGGCACGATGGAAGATTTTGAACATCTATTAAGTGAAACCCACCGCCGCGGGATGAAATTAATCATGGACCTCGTTGTCAATCATACGTCCACAGCGCACGCCTGGTTTCAAGATGCACAAACGTCCAAAGATACACGGTATCGGGATTTTTATATCTGGAAAGATACACCGAACAATTGGCAATCAAAATTCGGCGGCAATGCGTGGGAATATAACGAGGCTTCAGGCGATTACTATCTGCATTTATTCGACGTCACACAGGCAGACCTTAACTGGGAAAATAAAGAGCTTCGTAACCACGTTTATGAGATGATGAGGTTTTGGTTTAATAAGGGCATTGATGGGTTTCGGCTTGACGTCATTAATCTCATCTCCAAGGATCAGCGTTTCCCTAATGATGACACTGGAGATGGACGAAAATTCTACACCGACGGACCACGGGTACACGAATATTTGCACGAAATGAACCGGGAAGTTTTGTCTCATTATGATAGTATGACTGTCGGTGAGATGTCATCGACATCCATTGATCATTGCATAAAATATTCCAATCCCGATCGCCAGGAACTGAGCATGACGTTCAACTTTCATCATTTAAAGGTCGATTATCCGGATGGGGAGAAATGGGCTCTTGCAGATTTTGATTTTCAATCCTTGAAAAACATCCTATCCGAGTGGCAAATTCGTATGTATGAAGGCGGAGGCTGGAACGCGCTTTTCTGGTGCAATCATGATCAACCGCGCATCGTCAGTCGGTTTGGCGATGAATATGAGTTTCATAATAAATCCGCAAAAATGCTGGCGACCACGATCCATTTGATGCAAGGCACCCCTTACATCTATCAGGGTGAAGAATTCGGCATGACGAATCCTAAGTTTGCTGCTATTAACCAATATAGAGATGTAGAATCCCACAATATGTACGAGCAACTTCTCAATGATGGTCTAGCTGAAAAAACTGTCATGGCGATTTTAAAAGAAAAATCCCGTGACAACGCGCGTACGCCCGTCCAATGGGATGACAGCCCAAATGCCGGTTTTACAACGGGGACACCATGGATTGATGTAAATGCAGACTACAAGGAAGTGAATGCTGAGCAAGCGATAGAGGATCATAACTCTATTTTTCATCACTACAAAGCATTGATTCAGTTACGCAAAGACTATGACATTATCACTTATGGTGACTATCAGCTCCTCGCCCCGGAGGACGAGCAAATCTTCGCATACAGACGGACGTGGAAAAAAGACACGCTTCTCGTTATTAATAATTTTTTTGACACGGAAACAACGTTTGCCTGCCCAGTGGATTTACTCGAAAAAAATGCAAGCTTACTCTTAACCAATGATCACCATCGACAGTTACAGTCAACGATGAAACTCGCCCCTTATGAATCGCTTGTTTTTTATGTAACGGAATAGGCGGTGAAGATAATGAAGAAAAAATTCCAGGATATTTACAGACAGATAAGTGAGAGCATTGAGTCAGAATACTATAGGGCAGGGGATACGCTGCCTTCCGAGAATCAATTGGCGGAGACATATGATACCTCGAGAGAGACCATTCGGAAAGCGCTCAAAATGTTATCGGAACATGGATACATCCAAAAAGTTCAGGGAAAAGGCTCGATCGTACTCGATATGTCGAGAATCAATTTCCCTTTTTCCGGTGTAACGAGCTTTCGGGAACTTAGCCAAAAGCTGGGCTCTCGTGCGAAAACAGAGGTCGTTTATCTGGAACAAGATCTCGGTCACCTAGAAGTCGAAAGCATGGTTTGGCATGTTCATCGTATCCGTCATATTGACGGGGAACGCATCATTTTGGATAAAGATGTCTTCTCGGCAGAAGTTATCCCTCAATTAACGAAGGCCATTTGCGAAACAAGTATCTATGACTATATCGAGAACGAGCTCGGGCTCACAATTAGTTTTGCGCATAAGGAAATTGTCATTGAAGAGCCTTCGGAAGAAGACCGTCGCTATTTGGATCTGGCTGATCATCATGTCATCGTCGTTATTAAAAGCTATACGTATCTGGATGATACGACACTATTTCAATACACGGAGTCCAGACACCGCTCCGATAAATTCCGGTTTGTGGATTTTGCGAGGAGAGTGCAGAGGTAGGGCTCGTGGCGGATATCAGCGATCTCTCCTAAAGGAGCCCTGATCAGGACCCCTTGTGATATGTGAATAGCGTTGTTTCTCCTGCTTCAACCTCTTCCTCGCTCGTTTTCTCCATCTGATCTCCATTCTGGCCGTTGGTTACGATAATGGGGCTAATCGTGCTAGCGGCTTTTTCCTGTACTTTATTCATATCGAACGTAACGAGTACATCGCCGGGTTTCACCCTGGCATTGGCTTCAACGTGAGCTTCGAATCCATCACCGTCCATCGAGACCGTTTCCAGGCCAATATGGATCAATACTTCGACGCCATTTTCCGTTTCGATTCCCACCGCGTGCTTCGTTGGAAACATTTGCACAACTTTCCCTTTGCTCGGCGACACGACCCGTCCTTCGGACGGTTCGATGGCAAGCCCGTCGCCCATCATTTTTTCTGAAAAGGTGGGGTCGGGAACGTCTTCAAGCTTAATGACTTTCCCTTTCATGGGCGCGAGGATGTTTCCTTCATCATCAGATTTGCCTTTAAATAATTTTTTAAACATGTCAGCTGTCAACTCACTTTTATTTATTTTTTTATCCTCCGCTTACTGGCGGAATAAACGCGACGGTATCCCCTTCGTCTATCACGTCATCATCTTTGGCGAATTCTTCATTTACGGCGACCATCGTACGTGTAAGGGATGACACTTCGTAATTGTCTTCGACCCAGCGTTTTGATTCTTTAATCGATTTTCCCGCCAAATCCGCTTCCAGACTTTTCTGTCCGACCTCGTCCTGAATCCGGGCAAAAAGAAGCACTTCATTCATGGCTTTTCCTCCTTATCATAGGATGTTGTCTCCAGCTGATCGCCAATCCACTGCGTCCCGTCTTCCCAGAATTCTTTTTTCCAGATCGGCACCATTTCCTTGATTCTTTCCATTGTATATTCATTAGCCTCATACGCGGCTTTTCGATGCGGGGATGAAACGGCAACGATGACCGCAATATCCGAGATGCCAAGCGTTCCGAGACGATGTGTGACAGCAACCGTTGTGTCCGGCCATTTGGCTTCTACTTCATCGCCGATCTGCGCCAAGGTTTTCACCGCCATTGGTTCATAAGCTTCATATTCCAGCTTCAACGTTTTTTTGCCGTGAGTCATTTCACGCACCGTGCCAATAAAGGTAGCAATCGCCCCGCAATTGCGGTCGACCACTTTATCAATGACGGGTTGGACATCGAGGGGCTCCCACGACAAACTAAATAAATCTGTATCCATGGCTATCCTCCACTTGCCTTACGATAAATTGAACATAGGCCTCATCATTAATATCACCTCGGTACAGCGCGCAGCAAACATTGCTCAGTTGTGACAATAATGCTTCATCCTCTCGGCCGCGAAGTAAAGCAATTTTTAAATAATCAGCCTGTTTCCAGCCTTCGACGAGCACGACATCCGGTTCCAGATGAGCTTGCATGCGCAACAGCTCATCCAGCGACCACGTATCTTGCTCCGCGGTAAGTTGGAGAACGCCGTCGCCTTCAATAGCCGAGGACATGGCTCCTGCCTGCGAAAAGCGTTCGCTGTCGACCGATGCTTCAAGACGATCCGGCGCGCCGCCATGACCGTGATGTTTCAACGCAGCGACGCGCATATTCCGCGCGGAAAACGCTTGGATCAACTGTTCCATCAGTGCGGTCTTCCCGCTATTTTTATAGCCTACGATTTGTAAGACGCGACAATGTTGTCCCATGGCCACTCGCTTCCTTTGTGATCGTTCAGCATGAAAATATCGACGTTCATCCCTTTCTCGTAACCGCGTGAGCCTCCCGGAAGAGCGATGAGTACATCAGCGCCGGCAATCGAAGTGACAGACCCCGATTTATCGAGGCCGGCAGGCTCAACGACGTATGTGCCGTCGCTATCTTCCAGTTTCGCCCTGACTAAACGAATGAATGGGTTCGGCTTCGGAAAATCCATTCCGAGTACGGCTTTCGTTTTTCTGAGATGAGGTTTTTGTGAAAACAACCCCCGCCGCAAGATCGGGCGCACGAACAATTCAAAACCGACAAAGCAGGCACTCGGGTTCCCGGAAAGGCCGAAAAACAGCTGTCCGTTGGTTTCCGCGACCGTCGTGACACTCCCGGGCCGCATCGCTACTTTATTAAACAACGTACGGGCGCCGATCCGTTCGATGATGGCGGGGACATAGTCATAATCGCCGACTGAGGCGCCGCCGGTCGTGATCAACATGTCCACTTCTCCCAACGCGCGCGATACGAGTTCGATGCATGCTTCGAGATCATCGGGTAACTTCCCAAATAGCACCGGCTCCCCGCCGGCTCGCTCTACTTGTGCGGCCATCATGTACGCATTGCTGTTGCGGATTTTTCCCGGCTCCAGTGGTTCATGAACATCCAACAGTTCACTGCCCGTGGCGAGAATCCCTACCCGCGGCTTGACTGCTACGGAGACCTCCGCGTATCCAAACGTGGCCAATAATGCCGTAACGCCGGGATCAATCGTTGTCCCCGCAGGGACGAGCGGTGTACCTTTCTTGGTATCTTCGCCTTGAAACGAAACATTGTCACCGGGGGAAAACGAACGCTTGATAGAGATATCCGCCTCCCCATGTTCATGGACAAGTTCCAGCATGACGACGGCATCACAGCCGGCGGGAATCTGCGCCCCGGTCATAATACGCACCGCCTCACCGGCGTTGACTTCTCCGGGAAATACCGTACCTGCGCCGATCTCTCCGACGACACGGAAATGCACGGGATGATTCCGATCAGCACCAGAGCTGTCTTCAGCGCATATGGCAAAGCCATCGTACGGAGAGCGGTCAAAGGAGGGGACGTCATGATCCGCGACGAGATCTTCGGCCAAAACACGGCCGTAGCTTTCCGCGAGGGGAACGGTTTCTTTTGTTGCCTGAAAATCAACGTCCATGACCGCTTGCACCGTTTCGGCCACGGGGAGCGGTTTTCTTTTTTCAACCATTTTTTCGTATCCCCCTTTCACAATACGTACGTTTCATATATATCCCTGGCATGGTCAATGTTTTTCGTTCCGTGAATGAGCACGCGCCCATCCTGAAAAATAGCGAGGCGATGGTCGTCCAGCACACACGACAATAAGTACGGATTTCGTTTCGTTTTACCATGTACTTGCAGTTTTGCCTCCAAATGGGTCAAGTCAAAAGACCGCTGGTGCTCCGGAGATATCTGCACCGTATCGCGTCCGCAAAGCACGGCCGTTTTCGTGTCTGCTCCCGTTGTTAAATATGGATAAACCGGCGCTTCACCACATGTCGGGCAATCTTTCGCCTTTGCCCGTTGAACGTCTAGCCGCTGCTGCTCACCGCGCCAAACATCATAAATCACCAGCCGCTCTTCCACCTCTGCGCGATTGCCAGTCATCCACTTCATCGCTTCCACCAGCTGCAAAAGCGCGGTTTGCTGCACAACGGGTGCGATCACCCCATCACTTTCACACGTCATCACCGAAGAGGGAATCGAGGCGAGCAGACAGTTCAGGCACGGGCCATCCCACGGCCTCACCATGTAAGCCATCCCATAACTGCCGGCAAAAGCGCCGAATAACCACGGAATTTCATACTTGGCGGCCAGGTCATTGATGATAAAACGAATGTCAAAATTATCAGTGCCATCGATCATGAGATCGACCGACACGAGCAGAGGTTCCAGGTTTTCGGCGTTCGCGTCCATGATGTGAGTCCGCACATCGGTCTCCTGGTTAATCGCCTGTAAATGGGTTTTCGCCGCTACCGCTTTCGGGAGCTCGTCCGCGGCGTCGGCTTCCGTATACAGTTGTTGGCGGTGCAGGTTGCTGGTTTCCACATAGTCGCGGTCAATTACGGTGAGTGTGCCTATCCCTGCTCTCACAAGCATTTCCGCGTTCGTGCTCCCCAGCGCACCTACCCCGACGATTAAGGCATGAGCTTCGGCCAAGCGATGTTGCCCTTCGGTGCCCATCGGCTTAAACGATATTTGCCTTGAATAACGATCCATAAAAATCTCTCCCGCCTTTTATCCGCCGATATAAGACATTTCGATTTTTTTGCGATGGCGTGCCGACTCCTCGGTTCTAAGCTCGGAATAGCGATCCTCCCGTTTCTCCCAAATCGCGGAGATCCATTCACGAATACGAGCGTCGGTAGCGCCATTTCTCATGATCGTTCGCAAATCCGAACCCGTCTCTGAAAATAAGCAGGTAAACAACTTGCCATCGGCGGAAAGCCTGGCACGCGTACACGAGCTGCAAAACGTCTCCGTCACCGAAGAAATAAAGCCGATCTCCACATCCGAATTGACGTAACGATAACGCGAGGCCACTTCGCCGAAATAATTGGGTTCAAGAGCTTCAAGGGGCGCGATCTGCGACACGCGTTCATGGAGTTCTTTTTTCGAAACGACCTGGGAAAAATCCCAGCCGTTCGTCTGCCCGACGTCCATAAACTCGATAAAACGCAACGTCAGCCCTTTTTCTTTACAATAACGCGCCATCGGGATGACTTCTTGATCGTTGACCCCTTTGCGAACGACCATGTTCACTTTCACGCCAAGACCAGCTTCTGTAGCCGCATCAATCCCGCTAAGCACGGCATCGGGCTTTGTCTTGCGCCCGCTCATCTCCTGGAAAACTTCAGTGTCTAGGGCATCCAGGCTCACGTTCACGCGTTCAAGGCCCGCTTCATATAAAGGCTTGGCCTGCTTCGGCAACATCACCGCGTTCGTCGTGAGGGCGATATCTTCAATACCATCTATGTTTGTTAAAGAAGCTATCAATGTCGGAACATCTTTGCGAAGCAGCGGTTCCCCGCCGGTGAGTCTTATTTTTTTTACACCAAGGGCCGCAAATTGCTCCGCCGCCCGCGTAATTTCTTCAAAAGAAAGCAGCTCTTCTTCCGGCAAAAACACATGATCATCACCAAAAATTTCTTTCGGCATGCAATACGTACAGCGAAAATTGCATCGATCCATGATCGATATCCGTAAATCCTGAAGGGGACGCGCCAATTGATCGTTAACGACTGGGGTTGTCATCGGGGGCCTCCTTCCTTGGTGGCTGAATGATAGCGATCTGTTTATACTTTTCATTTTAACATAAGAAGCTATGTCATAAATATCAATGCTTCTTATCATTTTGAATATATCTCCAACTAATCATAAATCATCTTTGATTATCACTCCCTAACAGTTTTCTTTTGACTGGAGTTGTGTGAACAAATCCCGAGCATTACGTAATCGCTTACATGAACCGGAAGCATCGGATAGGAGTAAAATACTAAAGAAAACTTGGCTTATCGCCAAGCATGGCGAAAGCCTTAGTTGCACTTATGCAGGATAAGAAAGTGGTTTATACTTTCTTACCTGCTAAAAAAATAAGCGCTGCAATTACATAGCTAAGCGCTCATAATATTTTTTTAGCGTAACCAGTTCGTTAAAAGTATAAATATGAAATCCGGCGATCCCATAGTCCGGATCATTTAAGTGCGGGGTGTAGGCGTTCATCAAGTCTGAGGCGTCGTATCCGTGCAACAGTTTTCCTGACAACTTCAGATTTTTTCTAAGGAAGCGGAGAGAGTCGGTCACACCAATACTGGCTGCGATCCGAAGCAGTTTGTCCGGCTTCACCGGTCCTGGGATACCCAAGTAGAACGGAAGTTGCAGACCGGCTTCACGCTGTTCCCGTAACCAGGAAAGGACCTGGCCGGAATCGAAGCACATTTGCGTCACGGCGTAATCCGCGAGGGGCGCTTTTGCCTGGAGATCCTTGGTGAGAATGTCATTATCGATTTTAGGTTGCCCTTCTGGATACGCCGGAATGCCGATGCGGCGCAGCCCGTGATCACGTGCGGCCAGGGACTGCAACAGTTCGAGTCCATCCCGATACGGGCCCAGTGGTTGATCCTGATCGCTTCCGACGACGAAGATTTCATCAATGCCATGGTCCCGGAGCTTATCAAGCATCGTCTCAAGATGTTCTTCGCTCCGGATCATCCTCGCGCCAATATGGGGAACGACCCGGGCGAACTGAGGGGCCAGAGCAACAGCCGTCTCAATCGTTGCGTCGACACCTTTTTTCGGCGAGCAGGTAATCGTAAGCGTAGCGTAAGGCGGGAGTGCCGCCGTGGTCCGCTCAACGATGCGATTCGCCGGTATGAGTTCAAAACGTGGCTCGCTCATTTGTCCGATCAGTTCAGACGCCGATTGCCGATCCATCATTTCCATCATTACCATCACCTCTTTCATTTTGAAGACATCGGCTGGCCGATGTCTTCATCCAACTTCCAACCTCTAAACTCTAACCTCCGGAAATATCACATCTAAAGCTCTCAGCTATATCTTTAAGAAGCGGAATTGCTTTTCATTCAGTATTGAAAGTATTTACTCAACTTCATGTTGAGCCATGTAATTAACTCTACAAATCAGTCTCCCTCATCTTCAATATGCTTCTTATACGTCTCTTCATCCAAGAGGTCATTTAGTTCTTCGCGATCTGTTATCTTCATTTCGATCAACCACCCTTCATCTTCAGAGTTTGTATTGACCAATTCCGGCTCATCTTCCAATTTTTCATTCACTCTAACCACGATCCCTGATAGCGGAGCGTAAATGTCCGAAACGGTTTTCACCGATTCAATCGTCCCCATGCTCTCATTTGAGGTGATCGAATCGTCTACCTCTGGACTCTCGACAAAAACAATGTCTCCCAGTTCTTGCTGCGCATAATCGGTTATCCCGATTCGAACAATGTCATCGTTTAACATTTCCACCCATTCGTGCTCTTCGCTAAACCATTTACTCATATATTTCTCCTTTCAATTGTGCAAAGTTCGCTTAATTTCCTCACCTGTCGGTGTGGTCGCCAACCCTCCAAGGGATGTTTCTCGTAATGTTCGCGGCATTTCGCTCCCGACTCTATACATCGTTTCAATCACTTCATCACATGGAATACGGCTTTCAATACCCGCGAGCGCCATGTCCGCAGACGAAAAGGCGATGGACGTGCCTATGACGTTCCGTTTAATACAAGGCACCTCAACCAACCCGCCCACTGGATCACAGACAAGCCCAAGCAACGATTTCATCGCCATAGCCGTCGCGTGAACCGCTTGCTGAGGCGTGCCGCCCTTCAATTCAACAATGACCCCCGCCGCCATCGCTGTCGCGGATCCGACCTCCGCCTGACACCCACCGGCTGCCCCTGAAATAAACGAACGATTGGCGATGATGTAGCCGAGCGCGCTGGCTGTAAACAATCCTTGCGTGAGAGCATCAAGTGAAAATTGATCACGATCTCGCAGAGCGAACAAAATGCCAGGGAGAACACCGGCAGAACCCGCGGTCGGTGTTGCCACAATAACACCCATGCGCGCGTTACATTCAGATGTAGCCATGGCGTAGCGCATCGCTCTGGGGATCAGGTTTCCGGAGAGCGCTTCTCCGCTTTCCATATATGCTCCCATTTTAACGGCATCTCCACCCGATATGCCGCTCGGAGCCGTTGATGCATCAGATTTCCCGGCGTCCACAGCCTCTTGCATTTTGATTAAACGGTCCTTCATTTTTTGAAAAATATCATCACGAATTTGCCCCGTTTTCTCCATTTCCATATCCATCATTGCTTCGGCAATGCTTTTTTGATATGTGTCACAATAGGTGAGTAGTTCTTTCATCGAGTCAAAGGTCATCATTTACGCCTCCCGCTCTTTGTGGGTAAACATATACATTGGTAGACGATTGCAAATCGATCGCAAATCATCATCGGTACTTAAACGAATGCTCGTTTCAACATCGTTGATGAGAAAAATTTTTGCTAAACCGCCACCCAAGGAAGCTCCGCCTACTTTGACGTCACGACGACCATTTTTTGCAACGATGATCGAGGTGTTCGGGTGGTCATAATAGGGACAAGCTCCTTGTTCAAGTGAAAACCGGTAATCAATCTCGTTTTCCTCCGCCATCGTAAGTGCATCTTTAATCCCCGTATCATTTGTTTTCATACCGAGCAAACCACCGATAAACGCCTTGTCGGTTCCATGCCCCTGGTAGGTTTGTGCAAATGAGTCGTACAAAGTGATTCGTACCTTTTCCGGTTGCCATCCACCGAGGAGTTCATGCGTGAATGTTCCGATCGAAACCGCTCCCGCGGTATGGGAACTGGACGGGCCAACCATGATTGGTCCGATAATATCAAAACAGCTTTGGAATTCCATCTCTAACCCTCCCATCTTTAAACGCTTGCGACTTGGTTGAAAAGAGGAAACGCTTTGCAGATCTCATGCGTTTGCTTTTTCGCCTTTTCAAGCACATCCGAGGCCCCGTGAGTTCTTAACACTTCGGCGATGATTTGCCCGATCTGGATCATTTCCTGCCTCAACATGCCCCGGTCGTGAGCGCTGCTGTTCCGATGCGAATACCGCTCGTGACAAACGGATTTTCCGGATCGAAGGGGATCATTTTTATTAACCGTGATCCCGGCTTTTTCCTGCAGTTATTCCGTCTCTTTGCCCGTGAGGCCCCAGGCCTTAACATCGACAAGTAGCAAGTGGTTGTCGGTCCCACCGAGCGATGCGCCTTCTTCCAGCAACGTTTCGCCCAGAACAGATGCGTTATCGACATTGTTTTGGGCATACGTTTTAAAATCCGGCTGCAGCGACTCTTTAAAGGAAACAGCTTTAGCGGCAATCATGTATGAGAGGTCCGCCTTGAAGTCCCGGGAAGACGGCTTTATTGAGCCGTAAAAGCGCCTCCCTGCATAACCTTCGGCATATTTGTTGGTCATCACTGATCCCATGGCTTCCAAGACATCATCGCTGACAAAATTTTCTGATGCAATCAGTTCAAGTGTTTCGCGCTGCCTTTCTCTTTCCTTTTCAATGGCTGCTGAAACGAAGGGGTCATTATGTTCTAAACTCATCGAAAATCCCTCCCTTGGACAAAATAAAAAAGGACAGAAAAAGGTATATACACCTTTTCTCTGTCCTTGGACCTGAGAGTTCAACTCCCCATGACGGAGTTTACCCCTTTGGTGATTTAAGCGCTCTCCAGAGATGCGTCCCATTGCAGTCATTTTACCTGAGAGATTCATTCACAAGGTTTTTATGTGAATGTTGCCCCTTCGGTGCCGACGTGTATGTCAGTCTCTCCCACAATGTTCATTCGCAAATATTCATATTTTCTATTAGTGTAGCAAAAAAGAGGTCGAGTGGCAATGGTTATTCGAAAATTATTTGAAAATTATTTATGAGTTTCTTTTTATTACTGGTTTTACTTGAAAAAGAATAATTGTGTCTAAGGCTCAGGGTTCCATTTTTTGCTCTTGCTAGCTAGGAAGATGAGTTGTAAAATGTGGTGCTCCTTATTTTTTATTGCTGTCTCCTTAGTTACTTCATTTCCATATTATAAGTAGAGTAGACAAATTCATCGATCAATGATAAAGATTTAATCCCTTTTCCGTTCTTCAAATAGAATACGATGTTTATTGGAATGAGGGTGTATTTTTTGAATGGGAGCTTTTTCGATGGCTTCACTAGTACGTTGTGAAACTTCGCGCATTAGAGCTTTTCCATCCCAGTCCACAGGCCACCCTTCCCAAAGACGTAAATCACCAGCTATAAAAACACCAACGATTTGATCACGATTACCAAAACGTGTAAGTTCCCAAACAAGGTCTCTTGATGGCTGAAATTCTGGAGTATCAACATCAACAAGTAAGAAATCTGCAACTTTACCTTTTTTTATTTCACCCGTTAGTTTTCCTAGGGAAATTGCTTCAGCCCCACTTGCAGTTGCTTGGTCTAACCAAGGCCAACCTCCTCCACTAGAGAAATCACCTGTTTGATGACCATATGACAATCTCTGGGTTGCTTCAGCAGCGTCTATCAGTCTAAACCCATCGCTACGTGTTGCATCGGTGCCAAGTCCCAAGCGAATACCCTGTTCATGCATATATAATGCAGGTGCTGTAGCATTTCCCTTCCATTGAGATGCAACAGGGTTATAAGCAACCGCTGTGCCACTTTCTTGCAATATGGAAATTTCTTTAGGGGTTACTAAGGTGGCATGAGCAACTAACGTTTGAGGACCTAGTGCTTTAATTGAATGTAAATGCTCAAGTGGCCTTAAGCCACGTTGTATTAAAGAACGTTCAACAGAAGCTAGGTGTTCATTCACATGCGTTTGGAAGACCACATCTGCCTCCCTACACAAATTGGAAACAGCATAAATCATCTCATCGGAAGCTGCCTCTGGTATAGATATAGCAAGTGAAGGGTGAATCAAGTTATGATTTGCCCATTCATCAAGGTGATTTTCAGCCTGCTTTAGGGTCTTATTCTGAGCACTAGATGGATCTTCACCTTTATCAGTACAAATCATACCAAGAACGCAACGAATACCAGCTTCAGTTACAGCTTTTGCGATAGGCTCTAAATTACCTTCTGTACGGACTCCAGCGTCAACAACAGTCGTAAATCCTCCACGTAGAGATTCAAGTGCTGCTAGTTTACCTGAAAGATACATTAATTCAGAATCAAGATTACCTTCGAGTGGTACCCAGACTCTTTTAAAAATCTCCGAAGGTTCTCCAAAAGCCAACGCCTTTCCAAATGATTGGGTAAGATGATGATGAGCATCTATAAATCCTGGCATTAGAGCAAATCCGGGAAGGTCAATGTGAACTGCATCAGGGTATCGTGCTAGTAAATTCTCTGCAGGACCAACATCAGAGAAGTATCCATCTTCAATAACCACAGCATGGTTGGAAACAGATTCATGACTTTGTATAAGATATTCTGGAGTAAGCAAAAGGCGCTGCGCATCAAACATTTCAGGATTTAGTTCAGTTCTTGAAACCATTATGAGATACCACCTCGAACTTGATTTTTGTTAATACATAATCTTCTCAGAAAATAAATGCTACTATTCAAAATATCATTTATTAATATATATTTCATATGGATTTGAAAACATTGAAACCATATGAGTGCCAGTGATGAACATCGAACAATTTTCCCTCGTTTTTCCATTTTAGTATAATATATCCCTATCCCATTCTCCTTCTAAAGGCTGATCAAGTGGTCTATTTAAGTTTAATTTTTTTGAAGCTTCGTCTATATAGTAACCTTGATAATTAATACTCATGTTATCCGGGTAGTCCGAACCATAATTTGAATTATTATTGTTCCATAAGTTTTTAAGGGCCTTTAGATCTTGGTGGTAGACTGCTGCATCCCACCTAACTTTGGAAATGATTTCTGTAGAAATTAAATGTTGAATTCCAATAGATTTACTAATTATATTTGCAACCTTTGAAGGGGATCGACGGGCGATTTGGTGTGCTCTAATATGTGCTTTTAAATAGGCAATTACTAAATCATCATTCTTCTGCGCCCATTGATCTTGAGCCATAACCCCTGTCAAATAATCATCGTTAAAACCTTCACAATCGATGGTTCTCGCACCTTGTAATTGGGAGAGGCTCACGTATGGTTCCCACATAACACTAGCTTCAACGTATCCATTCATAATATTCGTATAATTCGAGTTCATATCTTGGTTAATGATTTCAAAATTAAAGTCAGTATTTGGCAGCCATTGATTTAAACGGTGACTTGCACTTGAATTAACAACAGTAGCAATTGTACTGCCTCTTGAACGGAACAAATCTCGATATTTTTTCCCCCTCGGGATGACAAGAGATATTCCTGCGCTATGAGATGTTTTTCCATCAAATCCAAGCAAAACGGGATTAAATTTTGGTAAAAGGTTACTAATTTGTTGGCTCATGATTATTGGAAAATCCCCTAATGAGGCAATATTGATCTTCCCGGATATCATTCCTTCTACTAGATCCAGTCCATTAGTGGCATTTACCCATTGAATATTTATCCTTCGGTTTGGATGTGTTAAGGCTATTTCTTCTTCGAATAGGTGAAGTTCTTTCATAATAAGTGAACTCCACATATGAGCTGTTTGACTTTGATATCCAATGATGATGGTTTCGGGAAGATCTCTTTGATCCTCATAAGTTTCTTCTATTTTTGTGTGTTGTTTGACCCATGTATACACATCTTTCTCGTTAAAGAAAATCTCTTTACCGATTTTTATATATGGAAGTCCCTTTGATTTTCTCCATCGATCAATGGTCGAACGGCTAACATGTAGCATATCCATTGCATCTTGCATAGTGATTAGGTTCAATTCCTTTTGCATGATTGAACACCTCTCAGTAAGTTATAGAAAAAGTAAGAAATTTAAAGAAAACTTGGCTTATCGCCAAGCCTGGCGAAAGCCTTAGTTGCACTTATGCATGATAAGAAAGTTATACTTTCTTATCTGCCAAAAAGAGTTTGGGGTTGATAACCCTAATTAGCATTTAAACATTTGGAATTTATTGGTTATATTAATCATTATTCTTCACTCATCTTCATAGCAAGGATTTCTGGAAATAACGATTGATAAATACAAAAGATTATTTTATATTACCTTTACAGTAAAATTTCAACGATGATATGTCAAACAAAAGGGGGCGAATAAAATAAATTATATGATTATTCTGTCCATTGGTGAAATAGATGAGGAGCTGCCAACAATACGTACGAATAATTAATAATCTATCGGAATTCACAATATTTCTATTGGAGGGAACAGTATGGAATATAAGTCAATTTTTCATAGGGTTAAGAAGGAATACAAGATATACATATCAGCCTTTTTAATTGTTATTTTGTCAGAGCTTATTGGAGAATTTGAAATTGACGTCGGGCCTGGAATGTTGATTTTGTTCCCTCTTTTCTACGGGATAATTATAGGCGTTTTATTGGGACCTGATTTAATTGGCTTTTTTAAAAGCGAGGAAGTAAAAGCTGCCTCACCATTAGTCTTGGTAGCTATAGCACCATTCATTGTAAATATAGGAATTATAGCGGCTCAGGATCTACCTTTGATTGTTTCTTTAGGACCAGCCTTACTTTTCGGAGAACTTGGTAACCTGTTTACGGTCATAATTGCTTTGCCTATAGCGTTATTCCTTGGTTTAAAACGCGAAGCAGTTGGCGCTACACATTCTATTAACAGGGAAACAAACTTGGCTTTAATTACTAGTGTATATGGTCCAGACTCCGCTGAGTTGAGAGGTACACTAGCACTATACATCATTGGCGGTCTATTTGGCACCATATTTTTTGGTTTTTTAGCCTCATTAGTGGCTTCAACAGGACTTTTCCACCCTCATGCTCTTGCAATTGCATCAGGCGTAGGTGCAGGCATCATGATGGCTGCTGCCACAACTAGTTTATCTCATATTTATCCGACGTATGCCGACGATATCTTCGCACTTGGTGGAGCGGGAGATATGTTGACGGGAATGACGGGACTATATGCCGCTCTATTTATAGCTCTTCCTCTTGCGAATAAAATATATCAGCTACTAGAACCTAAAATTGGTCGCAAGAAGAAATCTACTGTCAAAAAGGAGGAAACAGATTATGAAGCTTAAAGAATGGGCTTTTTTATTAGGTATTATGGCCATCGGGATTATCACAACAAATCTTATTGGTTTTAACACCCCAATTTCAGACTCTTTAATGGGAGTACTAATTTTATGTTCAATTGCATTTATTGCCGTATGCGTGTCAAAAATAATTCCATTAAAGCTCCCTTTTATTATTTATTGTTCAGTATTAGGCATGCTACTTGCATTACCAATCTCCCCTATAGGCGATTTTGTAAGTGAAGCAGCAGGAAACATAGAATTTAGAGCTCCGATAACGATGGTAGGAGCGTTAGCCGGGATAGCAATAGGAGCTAGTGTCCGGGAGTTCACAAAACTTAATTGGAGAATTATTGTAGTTGCGTTAGTTGTTATGTCAAGTACGTTTATAGCATCTGTGATTATCGCACAAGTTGTCATGAACATCACAAATTGAATAAGAGGCTTATCTATAATTAATCAAAACTTCTGAATCGATAAGTTCTAATTAATATGTGAATGAGTGACATTTTCAAGTCTATGCATTTTTACGGTCGATTCCAAATCCAAAAGGTGTGCATAAAGGTATTAAACCAATCCAAACTACAAATTTATGAAAACGCACCTCGCAATTGGTATTTTTGGTGGCGCTTTTTTTACCTTTTTGTTCGAGTGCGTTTTCGTTCTTTATAATATATTACGATGCCATACATAGCAGTGAAGCGAGGGTTAGATGTTGGATTACTTATTTATATTGATATTAGCTTTAAATCTTTTAGTGGGTATCCTCTTGGGAATGTCTAGTATAGGAGGATTTCTCCTCCCGTTAATTTATGTAGGGTTTTTACAGTTACCGTTAAGAGACGCCTTAGCTTTAAGTTTTTTATCCTTTGCTATAGCAGGTATTATTGGGTCTTATGCTTATTGGAAATCCAAAAACATTGATGTAAAATTAGCCATTATCATTAGTATAGGAAGTATTCCTGGCGCTTTCTTAGGAGTACAGTTAAATGTAATAATCTCCGATCATATAGCCACCCTAATATTATATATATTTGTATTAATTTCAGGGATTTCCCTTTTATTTAACGGTAAAAGCGATCATGTCGAAAGTCCTGCGGCAAGCATACTAGAAAATAAATTGTTCACTTTACTGTTAGGCTTTTCTACAGCAACAGTTTGCGCAGTGTCCGGAGCAGGGGGGCCAATTTTACTTGTGCCTTTATTAACCAAATTAGGTCTCAGTATTCGAGTCACTGTAGGGGTATGTTTATTTAATTCTGTAATTATTGCTTTGCCATCAATGTTTGGTTATTTTCAATACGCGAATATGGAGACGTTATACCCCTTGATCGTGGCGAGCATAATAGGGCAAATTGCAGGTATATTAGCAGGTTCATATTTATCTAATAAGGTAGAATTAAACCAATTACGTAAATTCATTACATGGTTTACTATTTTAACAGCGACCTACATGATCATTTCATTATTTTTATAAATTGCAGCATATCCCTTTTGGCCAAGGCAACTGACATATACACGTGTAAAGTGTAAACAAAGGATTTTATACACTAGCGTTGCAGAAATGTAGTGGGAATGTTCAGTTATAGGGACTTCTATGGAAGGAAGATGAAACAGGAAGGGGCCAGCCCATCTTTTCCATTTATTTCAGCACATAATGAAGGACGGCCTTCGTTAAATTTGCGCTTTTGTAGCCATCGATTTAAATATATTCTTACTTTCAAATAGTACTCGTTCCTCGTCGACCGTTAAGACTTCTCGATTTTTCATAACAATTTTCCCATTAATAACAACGTCTTTTACGTCATTTGCATTAACCCCTTCAACGATTGTAGGGGAGTAGATATGGATACACCATTCAGGACGTGAATCTCTTTGAATAATAGTCATAACCTTCGCCACAAAACGGGCAATAGAATGCCCGATTCATGATTACTGGCTATTGATTTCTACAGCTTTTGAGCTTATTGGTATCGTATAAACGCTCCGACCCATCCCTAACAAACCAAGGATGCGGTACAATTGCAGCTCGTGGTTGCCCAAGAACAAACAGTTGTTCTAAAACAGCTTTGCCCGTTGGTCGAATGCTTCTACGGCACCATCCCCCCTCAAGTTCAGGTGGTTGTCTTCGGTTTCTATGCTTTTGCGAATGAGGTGTTCAAAAGGGGAATAGGTCATCATACTCATCATCATCACATATGCGAGGACTCAACACGGTGGGGTTTTTCAGGAAAAGTTGCCGGACAAAAAACGGATCTTTGAGAAAACGGAAACGATTTTCCACGGTTTGTTGGCTCCTTTATAGCTTTTCAATAAATCCACGTCGGAGGCTCGTGTCGTTCCCCGCATTGGTGACAAGGGTAAAAGAGGGATGCTTCTTTGCGATGCTGATTGAGAAATTTATCCAAGGCTTTTTCCTTGGGTGTTTTGGAAGGTCTAAGACCGTCCCAGCGCATCATTGAAATCACTCGCGGTGATCCCTGGGCCGAACAGCAATTCAACCTCTTTATTTTTCATATAATAATTCGATATGTATGAATATTAGGATGTATTCGATGATGGATACAACCCTATCGATATTCGTTACAAAAATCCATAAGAATCCGTAACAAGTTATCGATCCTCTTTGTATCCAAAATCTTAATTACCCTCAACCTTTTTTATCCCTCAAAAGCAAGCGCCAGCGTTTTATAGTATTCAATCGATCGCAGATAAGCATCGATGTCCACATATTCATTAGGTTGATGAGCCAACTGTTCGTCACCGGGACCATAAATAAGTGTCGGGATGTTACTTTCGGGATTTAAGACAGCTGCATCCGTATAGTAAGAAACACCATAAACGTCGTTGTCAGCACCCTTAACATCTTTTGCGGTCTGAATGATACGGCTTGATGACTCTGTCAAAATACCGGGTCTATCCAATAACGTTTGCACTTGGAAAGTGCCAACTTCATGATCCCCAACAAAAAGAGCCTGCAGCTTTGTTTTCAGCTCCGAAAATAATTCTTTGTGAGATTGAGGCGGGATGGTTCGAATATCAACATATACACTACATTGATCCGGCACAACGTTTGCCTGCATGCCTCCATCAATTTTATTTATTGACAAACTACTTTCTCCAAGTGGGGCGCCGGTTACTTTCCAATTAAGACGACATTCATCCAGTAACGCCATCACTTTTTTCATCTGTTCAATCGCATTAATTCCTTGGTTAGGCATAGCGCCATGGGCTGTCTTCCCAAAAGTAAGGATTTCAACCCATAAGGCTCCTTTATGTCCTATGACTACTTTTTCCCGCGTAGGTTCTCCGATCACCATTGCCGCAACATTTGACACGCCTTGGTCTTCCA
The DNA here is from genome assembly GCF_900100185.1 of Natribacillus halophilus. Classification (GTDB taxonomy): domain Bacteria; phylum Bacillota; class Bacilli; order Bacillales; family Marinococcaceae; genus Natribacillus; species Natribacillus halophilus. Next base: position 123,761 of record NZ_FNEN01000005.1, read on the forward strand.
TATACTTTCTTGCCCCGCAGCTGTCAACTTCTTCCCCGGCTGTAGCCAGGAAAACAACGTCATGTGGCAATCCTGCTTCTTCCAAAAAGAGTGATTCTACAGCCAAAAACATGGCGGCAAGACCACTCTTCATATCTGAAGTACCCCGACCATATAATTTGTTATTTACTCGTTCTGCCGCAAACGGAGGGTAGTCCCACGCTTGCTTGCCGGGCAAAACCGTATCCATATGACCGCAAAAAAACAACTCACTTCTATTCTTTCCTTTTAAGCGGATCTCGAAGTTACTTCGATTCTCATCTAAATCAGTTATACTATAAGGCAACCCACTCTTCTTACAACGGTCGGCCAGAATTTCAGAAACTTTTGTTTCATTTCCCGGCGGATTAGAGGAATCCACGCGTATCAACTCTTGCAAAAACTGAATATCATTCACTGGACTCCCCCCAAAATTTGCATTTTCAACGGTGTTACTCGCCAACCATTTACTGCTTCCATGTCTTGTGAACAAGTCGAGCACGCGATGATAACATCCTCTTTCGCCCTGAGCCGTACGTAATCACCCGGTTTTGATAATGGTTCCTGAATCGTATAATCCCCGACATCATCAAGAACGTTGTTCATAAACCAATTGATAGGATCCGGAATGATGAGGGGATTGACATCATACGTTTTCAGGGCATTTTTTAAATTATCATGGCAATTAGGATGATTGTCGTCACTAAAGTCTACCTTATATCTATAATAATCACAGGCGGGAAAGAAGAAATCATGTTTTCCGACAGTGTCTTTGATAAGTTCCATAAGAGGACGTCGTTTGTTGCTGTACAACCCATCACCAGGGTTCAAACGAATACTACTTAAAGAAGCACGCATATGAACCGGTGATACAAACTCTTCAATATCATGTTTATTGAAGCAAACGAAATCCCCGACCTGCTTCCCTTCCACGTCAATGATAACTAATTCATCTCCGGCACTAAGTTCTGCACTTCTTCCCTCATAAGGAGGGATGAATATTTCTTCTTTAACCCCTCCGGTTGTAACTTCCATATCTATAGCCTCCCTCAAATGAACTTACTCCAAAAACACGGCAACAGCCCGAATAGGGGAACCCGTTCCCTGGCGAATCCGTAAAGGCAGGCCAAAATATAAAAAACGTTTTCCCGCTATTTGATCTAAATTACACAGGTTTTCCGTGTTAGACATTTCGTATTGACGGCACATAAGATGTCCGGAAAACTTCGGATCTTGAGGATTGTCTGGGGCCGGGGCATCGACTCCGATATTAACGACACCTTTTTCACCAAGCCATTTACCTCCATCGACATCTAATCCCGCATAACGAGTGAGCCATTCATCTGTCCCATACGCACGATTGTAATGACCCGTATAAAGAAGGACGATATCGCCTTTTTCCAGCACTTGACCTGATTTGTGCAAAGCCCCTTCAAGGTCCTCAGCCGTAATATAACCATCCGGCGAAACGTGGGAAACGTCCAGACAAACGGCGGGACCGTAAAAATAATCCAGCGACATTTCATCAAGCCTTTTGCCATTTGGATCAAATTCGTATATGGCATCCGTATGTGTCGGTCCGTGTTCATTAATCAACAGATTATAGGTGGCAAATTCAAATCCAATTTCCTTTTTTGATTCTTCATGTGTTTTATTTTGAAATATAAACGTTTTTTGATGTAGCGGAAAAACCGGCATACCATTATATATCTCTTGTGATAAATCTACCAATTTCACTTCGCTCATCGTAGAACCTCCTTATTCTATCACAGTGGGCAGCACTTCAAATTTATCAACATCAATTAATCCCATATCAGTGATTTTCCATTCAGGGCTTGTCACAAGAGACCAGAAAGATAAATGCATGAATGGTACATGAAAATCACAACCCAAATCGTCTTTGGCCAACTGGGAAAGTTCACTGACGCGTTCACTCACTTCTTTTCCATTTAATTCATCCGTGATCAATCCCCCGACTTTGAGCGGGAGGTCGCCAACCACTTTTCCATCCTTAATCATTGCAATGCCCCCGTTCATGGAAATAACTCGATTAACGGCAGTGACCATATCATTATAGTTAGTTCCCGTAACAATGATATTGTGGGTGTCATGGGCAACACTTTCAGCAATGGCACCGCTTCTAAGCTTGAATCCATGCAAAAATGTCTTACCTATTTTCTCGCTCCGACCATGTCTTTCGACAACTAAAAGAGGGAGAACATCCTGTTCAAGACACGGTTTCACGACTCCATCGGAGACATTCAAATCGAATTCTTTTGCACCTGTCAAATTTTGATCTGGAATAGCGACGATCGATCGCACACGAGCTTTATTTCCACGTGCTAAGATGTGCAGATCTTTGGCTTCAACAGGTGTTCTTTTCACTGAGTTTTTAACGCTTTCCGGATACGTATAAGAAGGGAGATCGATGGTCAGTTCACCTTTTTCCGCGGACGGCTTTCCATTTAAGTAAACTTTATCGATCGTCATTTCATTCAAATCGTTAATGACCGCAATATTAGCACGTTTACCGGGAGCTAACATTCCTACATCTTTCAACCCAAAATGAGTAGCGGGGTTAATAGTTGCCATTTGGATGGCTTCAACCGGATCAATGCCTTCGGCAATCGTCCTTCTAATGATGTCATTCATATGACCGTCTTTAAGTAAATCTTCGGGCACCATATCATCAGAGACGACCATAGCCCTTCTGGAATCAAGACCTTCTTCCTTGATGGCACGAACACATTCCGCCATATTCCTTTGCGATGACCCTTCACGCATAAATACACTGACACCATAACGTAATTTTTCTACAGCTTCTTCTTTTGTTGTTGTTTCATGACAAGAAACATGTGTCCCTCCGCTAATAATATGTGCAGCAAGTTCTTTCCCGAACAACCCCGGAGCGTTTCCTTCAACCGTTTTCCCGATGCTATTTGCATAAGAAACCGCTGCTACTAAGTCATCAATAATCTCAGGAGCGTTTTGATATACAGGCTGAATGTTACTGAAGCTTTGAATTTCTCCAATGCCTTGAACATTATCGTCATTCAGTAGATCTTTCATATGTTTAGCCGTTACGTCTTCCCCGGCGGTTTCTAGTCCAGGTGCATCCGGAACAGCAGCTGGGACAGTAATATATACTTGATTCGGCAAGGTTTTCGCTTCTTTGATCATTTCTTGCATCCCATGAACGCCAAGTACATTGCCGATTTCATGCGGGTCTCCCACAAGTGTCGTTGTACCCGTCGGTATCGAGAGTCTTGAGAATTCCGTAGCCGTCAACATGGAACTTTCAAAGTGCATATGTGAGTCAATAAATCCGGGGCTAATAAATTTACCCCGTACTTCTTCAACGATTGTTGATGATCCAATTAAATCCGCGGCGTCCCCCACGAGCAAAATATGCTCATTTTTAATGGCAACATCTGCTTCATAGATTTCCCTTGTTACTGTATTTATAATATAGCCACCTTGAAGCACAAGATCGGCATGTAAATGGTGATTCAATAATACATCAATCAATTTACGGTGCTGGATGGCCTCTTTGTATTTTTCTGCTTCCATTTGCTTCACCCTTTCCCATAATCACATTCCAAAATATCAATAATGCCGACTATAGCTGCATCTACAGGTGCACTATAGTTATCACACGCTCTGGAAGCGATACTTCCTTTAACGAAAATCACTTTTTCCCCTACCCCCGCACCGACTGTATCGACTGTAATAATAGGCTGCGACTGCACTGGCTGTTCATCAATACCAATCGGCTGCGTTACCAACATTTTTGCGCCGACCAGACTCTCATCCTTTCTCGTCGCTGTAACAGTACCGACTACAATACCGATTTCCATATCAAACGTCCTCTCATTCTTTATAAATTTCAATTTTATTTTCTTTTGCTAAGTCTTGGGCAAGAGGAGTAATGACAGTACGGGAATCAATGAAAATCTCACTGTGAGATTGAGAGACCATTTGTTCAATTTCTTTTGCCGTTATAATACGTTTACTTGTAAATGGAGAAAAAAAATACTGTTTAACTTCTTGTTCATCGGCAAACATTTTGATGCCAAAACCGCGAAATTGATTTAATTGATTTTTCAGTTCATGTTTAAAAAATGGGCTTCCCTGGTTCAATCCATTATCATCCCATATGGAATGATAAGGATTTGAACCAATCTCCAAGGCAGTGACTGTTTTACCTTTCATTAATGCCCATAATATTGTTTGAGTGAACAAACGTTGTTCGTTGAATCGTAATAAATCTGATATAAATGAAAAAGAAAGCACTGGAATAAAAAAAGATGAAAACCGTGCTTTCGTTTCTTCGAGACGATCGTACGGAACAAAAGCATCGATTCCTGTTAATTCACGAATTTCTTTTCTGCTGTATGCGTTCAATACAGATGGTTCCATACATAGATAAACAGTGGCACCTTGCGATTTTAATACATTCAAAGCCGAAAAGCCTTGTTCCATACCTACCATGTGCCGGGCAAGGAGAGCCAGGATTTCCGGCCGTTGAGGAACTTCCGACTGGTTTTTGGTTAGAAGTGCTCGCAAAGTGTAAGTAACAACGGCACTTTGCTTTTTACGATCCATGCTTATTCGCCTTTAGAAAGAAGGGTACGCTCAATCTCATTGTGAGGACGCGGGATGACATGGACAGAAATCAGCTCTCCTACTCGCCCTGCCGCATTAGCACCTGCATCAGTGGCGGCCTTTACAGCGCCAACATCACCTCTCACCATGACTGTTACCAACCCGAAGCCAATTTTATCGTAACCGCATATTTCTACATTAGCTGCCTTTACCATGGCATCAGCTGCTTCAACAGCCCCGACAAGACCTTTTGTTTCCACTAATCCTAATGCTTCACCCATCGTTATGACCTCCTATTTAAACTTAGTTTATTTACCATTTTCGTTTTTCACGGTCTCATTTTCTTGATCCTTAGGTTTTGTATTTGTGGACTTCTTGCTATTTTCTGCGCGTTGATTATCTGTTTTCTTTGTTGTACTTTCATGAGGCTGTTTTGATTTTTGATTCGCTTCTTCCGTTGACATATACTTGTCAATCAATGTCTCTTTAACATTTGCATGTGTGCGCGGAATTACATGCGATGAAACGATATTCCCCACACTCTCACCTGCATGAGTCCCTGCCTCAACCGCCGAAGTAACTGCTGCAACGTCGCCACTTAAATGAACGGTTACACTAACATACCCGTCAACACCGATGACTTTTTCAATACCAAGAATTTCAACATCGGCAGCTTTCACAGCTGCATCAGCTGCAGATATGGCCGTTGAAAATCCAACCGATTCAATCAATCCGAGCGCAATCATTACGTCCACCTCCTTTACCGTGATCCCTTGTCATATTATATGAATTGACCTCCATTACTTTTGAAAACTTTTTCTACTTCTTTAATGGTGTCTTGATTCCCGGCAACAAGTAAATATTCTTGTGCAATGTTGTAGTTGATAGTCCTTTCCGGAAGCATCTTTAATACATGATCCAACAAGGCAATATTACTATAATAAGACAACCCTTCGATGATGCCTAACCCCTCAACGGTTATATTAAGACCAAGTTGTTTGGACAACCATGTGCTCGGATAGTCAACTTTATATACTTCATAGCTTTTCATTGTGTGTCGGTTTAGTTTTTGAAATAACTGATGGAGTACTTTTTTTAACCAGATTTCATCCTCATGATATAACTCCAGTAAAAACTCGCCTTTATTTTCTCTGTCCCACTCTATATAAAACTTGACTGACTGATGTTCTCTGATAAGGTCATTTATGAACAATAATTGGCTTGGATAACACTCGGAAAAGTTAAGAATCCCTACACTAACGCCTTGTGGTTTGCGATTAAATAATCTTTCAATGCCTATCGAAGGTTTAGGGAAAAGCCAAGCCGAACCCCCCGTTTTGGATTTTCCGATCATTACGGCAACATTCAAGGTATTATTTTGGTAACTCGAAACCTCGGAGCTCTGTCCTGTGGTAAGCGACATGGTTTGTAATTTTGACAGCGCATCGCTGGAATAGCTAGTTGGTGTCATCTCTACTTTGGGCGCCTGTGGTGTATGCTGATTTGTTTGGTTTGATTCGTTAGACGTAAATGACGGATTTTTATTTAAACTTGTAGATAACCGCTTTCCTTTGTTTTGATTTTGATAGTTTGGCCGTTTTATTGATTCAATTGAAGGCGTACCATTCTCGTGTTGAAAAGTCTCTCTATTTTTATTCCTGTCATTGGCATTCATTTCTTCATTTTGATTCAATATTTGCCCAACCATCTCTTTCATAAAATCAGACATCGCAGCACCATCACCTCCTTACATTAACTTCTCGAGTTCAGAATGCGGGCGCGGGATAACGTTACTGGAAATTAGTTCTCCACCGACACGGTTTGGGGCTGACTTACCAATCTCCACAGCAGAATTAACATCGGCGACATCCCCTTCTATAATGACGGTGATCAAGCCTGATCCGACTCTTTTTAAATCAAGACAGCGAATATTGGCTGCTTTCGCCATCGAATCCAAGGCTTCTGCTGCCGAAGTTAACCCTCTCGTTTCAACTAACCCAATTGCGTTCACAAGTTTCCCCCCTATGCATTAGGTTACAAATAATCAGCTAAATCAACATCTATTGGTATAGCCGGTCTTCTAAATTCATTTTTTTGATCTAGAGGGATGGTTGCATCGATTCCCATTTTTGCCGTTACTCCTCTTAGATTGTGTGAAGCTTCAAGTGGAGACCCTTTTGCTCCGGGTGTAATAAAAATGTCTACATCCGCCTGGATTCTAGTGGCGATTGCCCATTCAACATCCTCAGGATTCAATAGGTCAACATCCTCATCCACAACAACCACGTGCTTTAAATCTTTATCGCTTGCAAAAGCTGCCATAGCAGCTTGTTTTCCATCTCCATCCGTTTTTTTGTCAATTTGGATAATCGCGTGGAAACGAGCAGCTGCAGCCATCGTAATGTGAACCGCTTTCACATTCTCAACAACTTGGCGGACAGTGCTCAACAATGTCATTTCACGGACGAGGCACATCGGTAATTTTTCTTCCGCACTTGCCGGCATAATGGTTTGGGAAATGGCATTTTTTCTATAAGTTAACGCTGACATTTCCACAATTGGTTGCGGCATATTGCCTCCATAATACCCCCCGAGTTCTCCAAATGTACCTTCTGAATCACGTCTGTGCGGTAGAATTTTTCCTTCGAGTACGATTTCAGCTTCAGCCAAAACTTCAAGGTCAACGGTACGGCATTGAACCACATCTAAAGATCGCCCGATCAACGCGCTGGCTATATTAAGCTTATCCGTATGGAATAAATGTGTACTCACTTGTGATGCGAGCACAACAGCTGGGAGAACACCGAACATGACGGCAACTTCCAATGGTTCATCGTTTTTCTCAAATGCGGCGTAGTGACGTTGTAGCTCTGGAGAAGTAATCGCAATGTTTGTTTTATTTTCACCTATGAACCCCATTCGACGGATTGATGTGTATCTCTTTTGTCCATCTGGCTCTTTAACGACGAGTACGCCCGAAACATAATAAGGTCCGCAATCTTCTTCGTGAAAGGTCGGTATAGGAAAGTATTTGTCTAATTCGAAAGGACTGTACATAACATTCTCATGGACAGGGGCAGATTGAGAATGGATAGTATTGGTTTTCATTGGGTGAACAATTCCTTCAATCAATGATGGAATCAGTTCAGATGATGAAATGCCCATACTGTCGGCCATTAGCTCCCGGTCACCGCCAAGTCCAGCCGCCATCGAAGATTGATAACCTTTAATGTTATCAAACAGAAAAGGCTGTTTGCCATCTTTTGTTTTAACGACAGCTCCCATTTCATATTCAGGATCAACTTCTTTTTTGATACGATAGAGAATACTTCGATTTTCCCAGTTTTCAATCAGTTCTCTCATTGATACGGGGTTCATTGCTTTTCTCCCCCCATCTGTCGATAAGACTGTGATCAATATTAAGTCCATCCAATATACGTGAAACGATAAAATTTATTAGTTCCCAAATTTCTTTCGGTCGATGGTAAAATCCTGGCGAAGCAGGCATAATCGATACGTTTGCTTCTGCAAGTTTTGTCATGTTTTGCAAATGAAACAAATGAAACGGTGCTTCTCTGGGAACAACAATGAGGTTACGTTTTTCCTTCATTACAACATTGGCCGCACGGCTTAATAGTGTATCTCCAATGCCATTTGCGATCGCCCCCAACGTATTCATCGAACAGGGTACAATAACCATTCCATCAGTTTGAAAAGAACCACTGGCGACAGGGGCAAACAAATTTTTATCATCATGTACTTCTGCAAATTGTTGCATATCTTTGATATCGACACCACATTCGTATTGCATTACCTTTTCTCCCGTTTCGGTTGCAACCACGTGTGTCTCAACACCCAATTGATGAAGGGCGTGGATCAATGTATAAGCATACAAAGACCCACTTGCTCCTGTAATACCAACGATAATTCTCATGTGTTAATTGCTCTGTTTCTGGGAGAATTTCTGTTTTACGCCTTTTTTGTATTCGTCAGTTGTCATAACCTGACCAAATAAACCCATATCCACCAAACCTGCCTTATGCATTTCATCAGTTTTGGAGGCTGTCGCATCTGACAAGCATACGACGTTATAAGTGTAATACAAAGCATCGGAAGCAGTGCTTCTTACACAAACATTTGTCCAATTCCCTGTCAATACCACAGTGTCAATGCCCTCTTCACGCAGGAAAAGGTCAAAATCGGTGTGTGCAAAAGCACTATGACGTCTTTTTTGGACAATATAATCCCCTTTGTCCTCGTCCGGTTGTAATTCGGGTATAAATTCTGCTCCCCATGTGCCTTTTATGGCATGAACAGGCCTTACTTTGAAATCAGCATCGTTTTTTCGATGGGCTTCTTGTATAAATACAACCTGAATGTCATTCTCATGGCTGAAATCAATCATTTCTCTAATTTTGGGTACGATTTTTTCATTATTCTCTACGCGTAATGCTCCACCTTCTGAAATAAAATCGTTCAACATATCGATGACAACGACCGCGTGCTTGTTTCCTTTTAATTCCATTTTTTAAATACCTCCTGCGGATTGTTTTTCTTTTTCTTGCACCTTTATAGGTTTACCCAAGGTATTTTCCGTTTCATATTTCAACTCTCTTGTAAGGTGTTGAATACTTTGGCGTTCGACATATTTTCCATAGCCTGGTTCGCTTACAATACCGCCGTCATCGGCATTGTATACCGTTTTGCCTCGAACGATGGTTTGCACGGGAATGCCTTTTAGTTCCATGCCGTGGAAAGGAGTGTATTTAGCATCCGTCAGCACATTGTCCTTGTCAATGGTATACTCACGTTCTAGATCGATCACAGTAAAGTCCGCATCACTGCCAAGCTCCATCGCACCTTTTTTCGGGTAAAGGCCGTAATGTATGGCGGCGTTTCGGCTGGTCACTTCTACAAACCTTGATAATGATAAACGCCCTTTATTCAAACCTTCACTCACCAGAATCGGCACCATTTGTTCTACCCCAGGCATACCGGGGAAACTGGTCCAAATGGTCGAACCCTTCTTCTCAGTTTCAATATTATAAGGGGCATGATCCGTTCCGACGAAATCTACCGTGCCATCTGCAAGTCCTTGCCAGAAGGCTTCATTGTCTTCTTTCCCACGTAAAGGCGGAGCAATTTTTGCAAATGTTCCCCATTTGTTCATTGCTTCCTCTGCATTCAACACCAAGTATTGAGGGCACGTCTCTGATGTGACCTTAACTCCGCGTTTCTTTGCTTCACGAACGAGCTCAACACCTTTTTTTGAAGTCATGTGAACAACATGAACACGAGCGTCTGTTTCTTCAGCGAAACTGAGAATTAGTTCTATAGCCGTTTTTTCAGCTATAACTCCTCTTGCTTCTGACCAGGCAACCGGATCTTCACGGCCTTCTTTTTCCAGTTTATTAGAATAAAATGTACATATGTCGAGGTTTTCTGCATGAACCCCGATTGGCAAGCCTGTTGGGGCCACATGACGAAAGATTTCGAGCATTTCCGCATCAGATACCGGCGGGAACGTTGGAACAGAAGGTGTCATATAGACTTTAAAAGCAACAACGCCTTCATCTATTTGAGGTTGAATATTGTGGAGCTTTTCTTCGCGAACATCTTCTCCTGTCATCCCACCCCAAAAAGCGAAGTCAATGACTGCTTTCTCTTTAATTGAATTTAATTTTTCATAAAATTCTTCTCGGCTACGTACTGATGGTTTGGTTGTGCACGGCATATCAATGTGAGATGTTAAACCTCCTTTTGCCGCCGATCGCCCAGCTGCGTCAAACGTGTCACGGTGATTAAAACCAGGCTCCATAAAATGGGTGTGGGGGTCGATACATCCCGGAACCACCAGCTTTTGTTGTACATCAAATACTTCGTCAGCTTCTAAGCCTTCTATAGAATTAGTGAAACCAACGATTGTTCCTTGATCCACCAAAACATTTGTCAACACCTGCCTGTCTCCTTGAGGAATATGGGCATTTTTCAAGATTAAATCCATAAATTATCCCTTCCTTTAATCATTTTTATATAAATAAAAAACCGTAGATGATTGAAGGCATAAGTAATACCTCTCTACATCTACGGTTTCTCATTACACCGGTTTAACGGAGAATAAGCTCCCGCATTACATTTAGGTGGAAGAATTATAGCGAGTAAATCGCCTTATATTCCCCCTTAGATCTTACTCTGTTGTTACATCTAAAAATCTTCATTGAAGTGGATCACCGTACATGCGTATTCAGAATCAGGATCAAAATCCTTCAATACAGTGAATACCCCTATGCCCAGATGACGCTCGATCTCTAGTTTCAATCTGCCCTTAAATTCCTTGATAAGTGCCGCATCAGCAGCCAAAGTCAACTCTTTATACTCATTGTTAAGGGCATTTAAAGATGGATTACGCTTATGTTCACTGAAAATGACAACAGTGTTATTAAAAGTCTCGATTTTTTGTTTCTTCACCCCTAATCCATGAACTTCTTTGTTGATCTTGTTGTAAAGTTGTGACACTTCTTTCTTCAGATTACTTTTTGTTGGATCCGAAACATCTTCCGTCATCAATCACCCCTCCAAGTATAAAGGTTGTTTGGAGAACAAGTGACAAAAATTACACATCATTTGGGAACGATTTAGATATTTCTATGATTTAAATTTTATAATAACTTTATAAAAACGTCAATACCTTTCTCACTGATGATTTTATATATATGTCGAACAGAAATAGATATTGACATCCTTTTTTTACTTAAGTTTACAAGTTTTTTAATATATTGACTTTTCCGTTTTGCTTCTCTATACTTAAATCAACTTGAAATTGAATTCGTTCATTCGGTTCATTTTCTTGCCAAAACTACTGGTTGCTCATCCTCTGTTTATCGGAGGTTCCTGGAGCCGTAGATGAAGAAGTGATTCTTCTAACTACGGGTCCATTTTTTATTATTGGAACATGTTTGTTACATCCGGAATTAGAAGACGGTGGAGGTGGTTTGAGCGAAGGGATAAAGATTTCGTATTTGGCCGTGGACCGCAGGCTTAGTTGCACTTATGCAGGATAAGAAAGTGGTTTATACTTTCTTACCTGCCAAAAAAAGATTACTAACCGCATTGCTTCGGTTGTGATGAGAGTCCCTTGTCACTTGTATCTCGGCTGATGCCATGAGCCTATTAATAAGAGGAGGCAGCAGTATAATGGAGCAAAAGGCTTTTCATTATCCCTGGTACAAAAAAGAAGATACGGATGCTTTTTTTGCTTTGTTTCAAAATAACCTTGCCAATTTTGTTATTATTGCAATCACAATGCTCGGAATGGGGTTTCCCACGGATATTGTTTTCGGTCAAGTTATCCCAGGTGCAGCCGTAGCGGTATTATTTGGCAATCTGTATTATGCCTACACCGCGAATCGTCTGGCAAAAAGAGAACAAAGGACAGATGTAACAGCCCTGTCTTATGGTGTCAGTACGCCCGTAATGTTCATCTTCCTATTTGGAGTTCTATTACCGGCTATTACACTAACTGATGATCCACAATTGGCCTGGACAATAGGGGTTGCTGCTGCCTTTTTAAGCGGACTGATTGAGGTTCTCGTCAGCTTAATTGGAAGATGGATTAAAAGAAACTTACCAAGAGCGGCAATGCTAGGTGCCATAAGTGGAGTAGCTTTGACCTTCATCGCAGGTGAAATGCTTTTTATGACAATGGAAATACCAGTAGCTGGCCTTTTGGCTTTGGCTATTATTATCGTAGGTGTTATCGGAAAAATAACCATGCCATTTAGGATTCCAGCTTCTTTATTTGCAATTATCATCGGCACAATTTTAGCATATACTTTTGGGCCTGCCAGTATTGATCAGATCACAGAAGGTTTAGCCTATGTGGGCTTTTACCCCTTCACACCCTCTTTAGCAGTTTTTGAAGGCATGACTTATCTTTTCGGTGCCATGATTGGCATATTTGCGGTTGTTCTTCCTATCACAATCTATAATGCTATCGAAACGATGAACAATGTGGAAGCAATGGAAGCAGCCGGGGATAAGTATGATGTCCGAGAGTGTCAAGCTGTTGATGGGGTAGGAACAATGTTGGGGTCGGTTTTTGGAGGACCTTTCCCTACTACTGTTTATCTCGCGACAGTTGGAGCCAAGTACATGGGAGCAGGGCGTGGCTATAGCATTTTGAATGCGTTTGTGTATACACTCACAGCCATCTCTGGTTTGATCGCTGCGGTTTCGGAAATTATCCCCGTAGCCGTTATAGCCCCTATTCTTGTCTATGTAGGTGTTGCCATGATCTCAACAGCATTTGAAACGAATGCTACAAAATACTATCCAGCTGTTGTAATAGCCATGCTTCCATATTTTTCAAATTATTTAATGACTCAATTTCAAGATGATGCGCCTGAAGTAGTTGCAGATATCTCGTCAGGGATAGTTCCGCTAGGTGACGGAGCCATGTTTACAGCCTTGATCATGGGAGCAATTGTCGTCTTTATTATTGATGGAGACTTTAAAAGGGCAACTATATTTGCTTGTATTGCATCTGTTTTCTCCTTTTTCGGACTCATGCACGCACCGGAGTTAGCGTTCAGTGCAGCGCCGGAGTTTGCCTTAGGTTACTTAATTATGGGGCTTTTCTTCCTTTATCAGGCTGTTAAAGACGTGAGAGTAAGAAAAATCCATGAATTGAATCAATGAGAAACATATAGATTGGAGAGATTTTTATGTCAACATTACTCATAAAAAATGCTGAAATTGTAACTGTGAACCCTAAAAATGAGATTATATACGGAGATTTATTGATTGAAGATGATCGCATTGTTCAAATTGATTCTCATATTCAGGAGATGAATGTAGACAAAGTGATTGATGCTAGTCATAAAACAATCGTCCCAGGGTTTATTCATACTCATATTCATTTATGCCAGACTCTTTTCCGAGGACAGGGAGACGACTTGGAATTACTCGATTGGCTTAGCGAAAGAATCTGGCCTCTTGAAGCATCTCACGATGAAGAATCCAGTTATTATTCAGCCATGTTAGGCATTGGAGAACTTATCCAAAGTGGGACTACAACTGTCATTGATATGGAAACGGTTCACCATGCCGACTCTGCTTTTCAAGCTATTAACGAAAGTGGGGTTAGAGCATTAAGCGGGAAGGTCATGATGGATCACGGGAATGAAGTCCCCTTATTGCTGCAAGAAGACACAAATAATTCCATTCAAGAAAGCGTGGATTTATTGGAAAAATGGCATAATCATGACAACGGAAGAATACAATACGCCTTCTCACCCCGATTTGTCGTGTCGTGCTCGGAAGACTTATTGAGACAGGTGCGAGATCTATCCGCCGATTATGATGTTTATGTTCACTCTCATGCAGCAGAGAACAGAGGGGAAATTGAGATCGTTGAACAGCAAACCGGAATGCGGAACGTTGTCTATCTCGATCACATCGGATTAGCCAACGAGCGTTTGATCCTGGCACATTGTGTTTGGTTGAATGATGAAGAAAAATCAATTATTAAAAGCAGAGGCGTTAACGTTAGCCATTGCCCCGGCTCGAACCTGAAACTGGCATCCGGCATTGCCGAAGTGCCCGATATGTTGGATAATGAAATACGAGTAAGCCTAGGAGCAGACGGTGCTCCCTGTAATAATAATTTAGACATGTTTAATGAAATGAGGTTGGCAGCTACGATCCATAAACCAACCCATGGCCCAACGGCCATGGATGCTCAATCAGTTCTTCGTATGGCTACCATCGATGGAGCAAGATCAATAGGATTAGAAAATGATATTGGAAGCTTAGAAGTTGGCAAGAAAGCAGATTTATCCATTCTCAATTTAAATGATTTCCATGTTTATCCTTCTTTTGGCGTTGATCCAATTTCTCGTATAGTATATTCTGCTACAAGAGCTGATATAGAAACAACGATTATTAATGGGAAGCCTGTGATGGAAAATAAAGTAATGAAAACGATGGATAAAGATATTATCTTAAAGGAATCCAATAAATCGATTGACCGACTTTTAAAACGTATACCTACTATTCAATACAGTTGAACACCGGAAAGATATAAAATTCATTATTGACAAAAAAATGAACTTTCGATACAATTTGTATCAATAATAAACATGCTTTGAGCGAAAATGTGTAAGCGCTTTTTCGCTCATATACATGAGCGGATTACGTATTTATTCTGTTCACGGAATAAATATGGGCCGTAACTTTAGATATCTTAACAGAGATAGATCTATGGTTGCGGTCTTTTTTTGCTAAGAGCCTGATAACTTTTTGCTTTTTCGTATAACCTCAATAATTGGATTGAGGGTCTCTACAGGAAACCGTACATTTCCTAAGCTACGAAAAAGGTTTCTTCCCATTGGAAATCTTTTTTGTAGCTTTTTTGTGTCTAGTCAAAATGATATTAAAACGAGGAGGCTTTTTAATGAAAAAGATTCAATTTCACTTAAATGGGAAGAAAGAAACGGTTCATTGTCCACCTGCCAAAACACTACTGGAAGTATTACGAGAAGATATGGGACTGACTGGTAGCAAAGAATGCTGTGGTAAAGGGGAATGTGGGTCGTGTTCTGTTCTTATAGGAGATGAAGCTATATGTTCTTGCCTCATATTGGTTGGCCAAGTTGAAAATGAAAGCATTGTCACAGTTGAAGGGATCGGCCTACAAGATAATATGGACGTCGTTCAAGAGGCATTTATAAAAGAAGGCGCGACACAATGTGGCTATTGTACGCCAGGTATCATCGTTGCGGCAAAGTCTTTTTTAAAAGACATTGAACACGTGCCCACAGTAGAAGAAATAAAAACTGCTCTTGGCGGAAATCTATGTCGCTGTACTGGATACCAAAAAATTATCACAGCCATTCAATCTGCAGCCAGAAACAAATTTGCTTTATCCGGTGAAGCATAGTGACAACCAGTGAGGATCACAATTTATCCGCACTATTATTAGCCGCTGGCCGTTCTCAACGAATGGGAACATTGAAAGCTGCCCTTCCCTGGAACGGAACATCGTTAATCGAATTTCAAGTCAATCAACTCCAAAACCCCTTAATAAGTGAACTTATCGTCGTTACAGGTTATAAGAGTGAAGAAATTGCTGAAATGATTAAACCTTCTCATGTAAAAATTGTCTATAACCATCGATTTCATGAAGGGAAAACTTCATCGATCCGAAAAGGGGTCGAAGTAATAAATCCTAAATCAAAAGGGATTTTAATAAGCGCAGTTGACCAACCGGTTCCAAAACATACCCTAGATTTGATGATCACTCATTTCAATAAAACAAATGCTTCCATTGTCGTTCCTGTATATAAACAAAAGCGCGGGCACCCAGTATTATTCAATGCTCATTTAAAACACGAATTATTAAAAGTCAATGAAGAAACACAAGGATTACGGAACATTTTCCGGAAATTTAATCATCATGTCTCACTATTGGAAGTCTCTGATCCTAATGTTCTACTCAACCTCAATACACCCATCGACTTTCTTCATATGAAAGGAGAGAAAGAATGATTAAAACATCTGAAATGCAGGTTGTCTCACCAAAATCATTGGATGAATGTTTATATTTGCTTAATGATCAAGAAAAGAACAACCGGCTGATCGCAGGAGGAACAGATGCGGTCGTTCGTATGAAGGATAAAAAATGGACACCTGATATTTGGATTAACATCAAAGGCATGAATGAACTTCGGTATATACGTAAAGATCCCAGCGGCATACACGTAGGCCCACTAACAACGCACACAGATATTGTTAAGTCGAAACTATTGCAAGACAAGGCTGATGTACTCACATTTGCAGCAAAAGAGGTCGGCGCTACCCAAATGCAAAATATGGGCACTTTAGGTGGGAATATTGGAAACGCTTCTCCTACCGGTGATACTATCCCTGCCCTCTATGTGTTGGACGCGCGTATTGAATTAAGTTCACTTTACGGAACAAGAACAGTTCCGATTGAAGAATTTTTTATTGGGCCGGGAAAAACTGTTATACAAACAGACGAAATCATTACAGATATCATCATTCGACCACAAGATACAAGCGAAATAGGCATCTTCGAGAAGCTTGGTCCTCGAAAGGCTCAGTCTATTTCCATAGTTAATTTCGCAGCATCCATAAATTTGGATAAAGAAGGACACCATTGCTCATCCGGCAGGTTGGCTTTCGGTTCAGTTGGACCGACGATTATCCGTGCAAAAAAATGTGAATCAATGCTTACATTAGATCGCTTCGATAAGTCTCTTACTCACAATATCTCAAAAGTAGCCTGGAAAGAAGTCGCCCCGATTTCTGACGCGCGGGCTTCATCAAATTATAGGAGAGATATGGCAAGTGCATTGCTGGAAAGAGGTTTACTTCGATTAATGAAAAGGTGGGAAAACAAATGAGCATTGGTGAAAAAGCAAACACACACAAAGAATATTCTAACGAACGGAATCAATGGATTGGAAAAAGAATTGCCCGTATTGACGGTCCTGAAAAAGTAACCGGTGAACTAAAATACATGACGGATGAAAATTACTCTAACATGGTCTGGGGAAAAGTTCTCCGAGCAGAGTACCCCCACGCCAAAATTAAAAACATCGAAACGGAAAAAGCAGAATCATTACCCGGGGTCATTTGTGTATTAACTTATAAAGATATTCCGGGATTTAACGGTTTCGGTATTGTAACACCAGATCAGCCTGTTCTTTGTGAAGATGTTGTTCGTTGCACGGCGGATGCAGTCGCACTCGTGGCCGCAGAAACAAGCGAAATTGCGGATGAAGCAATCAATCTTATTCACGTTGATTATGAACCATTAAAAGTTGTGACCGATGCTGAATACGCCATGACCGGTGAAGCTCCATACCTACATCCGGACGGAAACATACACAGCCATGTTAAAATCAATAACGGAGATGTCGATCAGGCGTTTAAACATGCTGACTACATTTTCGAAAACACATATTATTCACCGCGGCAAATGCATGCTTTTATAGAAACTGAGGGGGGGTGGGGCCTAGTGGAAGAAGACGGCACGTTAAAAATTCAATGCCCTGGCCAATATGCATATAGAGACAGATTACAAATTTCTCGAACGCTTGGTATTAATCCAGAAAGGATTCATGTTATTTCCAGTCCTAACGGTGGTGGTTTTGGCGGCAAAGATGAAATCACTGTACAAATCTATCTTGCTTTATTAGCCCTGCATACCGAGGGGCGACCTGTGAAAATTCATTTAACTCGCGAAGAGTCGGTTCAAGCTGGTATGAAGAGGCATCCTTTTAAAGTTCAAGTGAAAACAGCCGCAAATAAAGACGGAGTCATCACTGCCAATCAAGTAAGAGCAGTTGCAGATACAGGTGCGTTCGCTTCGTTAGGCCCAGCCGTCATATCATTGGCTGTCGAACATGCTTGCGGCCCATATAAAATACCTAATGTCGATATTGAAGGATTTTGCGTGTATACCAATAACGGCATCGCCGGTGCCTTTCGAGGTTTTGGCGTTAATCAAGTTTGTGTTGGCATTGAAACACATATCGATATGATCGCAGAACAAATCAACATGGATCCAATTGAAATTAGAAAGAAAAATGTATACCACCAAGGCGAAAAGTCAAGCGTAGGACATATAGTTAAATCCAGTGTTGGTACTCATGAAACATTGGAAAAGGCTCAAAATTGTGAACTATGGACGAATCAAAATATCTATAAAAGCCAACCGAGTGAACCATGGAAAAAAAGAGGGGTTGCTGTCTCGACGTCTTTCCACGCTGTTGGAATGGGACTCGACAAACCTGATTATGGTGCCGCCTCTATCGAATTGTTACACGATGGTCGTTTGAAAGTAGCCGTCGGTCCCGAAGAAATAGGCACCGGTAATGGTACCGTGTATGCTCAAGTTTGCGCTGAACTACTCCATTGCGATATGGCAGACATTTCTGTTGTCCAAGGTGATACGTCTGAGACATTAGATAGCGGCACCATTTCAGCCTCACGATCCACGTATACCGGTTCAAGAGCCATAGCCACTACAGCACCTCTCATGATTGAACTGCTTACGGGAACAGCAAGTGAAATGCTTAATATCCCGGCAAAAGATATAGATGTTGAAGACTGCAATGTGATCCATAAAAAAGATCATTCAATACTTCTTTCCTTCACTGAACTCTATGACTATTTGTCCATAAACAAAACATCCACAAAAGTAAATAGCCAGTTTTATCTACCGAAAGAAAAAGAAGCAATCAAAGGTTCCGGCGGAGCGCCTCATCATATTTACGGTTACCAGACAAACGTTGTAATGGTCGAAGTGGATACCCTAACCGGCGAAACGGATGTTTTACGGGTAGTGTCGATCCCTGATTGCGGAAGGGTTATGAATTTACAAGGTCTTGAAGGACAGACAGAGGGTGGAGCCATAATGGGGATTGGTTATACCTTATATGAAGATGTCATTATTGAAGAAGGCTACCATAAAACAAGTAATTTAGGTGATTATATCATCCCGACCATAAGGGAAACACCGGAGATCGAGACCATTCCTGTCGAAGCTCCAGAGCCATCAAATCCATTCGGTGCCAAAGGTATAGGGGAGGTTGTTATGATTCCAATCATTCCGGCCATTATGTCTGCGATTTATGATGCAACCGGAGCAAGGGTTAAACACTTGCCAGCAACTCCGGAGCGTATATTCAATGCAATGAAATCAACCACTAGTTCAGTTCCGATGTCCTCGAGGTGATAGCTTTGTTAAGCATCCAATTATATGAGAAGTTGACCCATTCACTGAAACAACAATTTGACGTTGCACTAATAACGATAACGGCGCACCCTAACGTTCAATTTATAGGCTCCAAATCATTGTTGTATTCAGACGGACATATATTTGATGAAAATAATTATTCACACCTTTTTTCAAATCAACTAGTTTCATATTGTCTGCCTTTATTGTTGGAACAAAAGACAAAAGCGATCACATTTACGTGCGATTCAGGTGAAGTAGAATGCTACGTCGAGGTGTATCCTAAACCTTCACATTTAATTATTGCTGGCGCCGGTCATGTCTCTGAACCTGTTGAAAAAATCGGACGAATGTTAGGATTCTATGTCACTGTCATTGATGACCGGCCAGCCTTTGCAAATCGTGAAAAATTCCCAGAAGCTGATGAAGTTATATGTATGCCATATCTTGATTTTTTCAAATCAGTTCCCATTACACCTAAAACTTTTATTTTGCTTCTTACTCGTGGACACAAGTTTGATGTCATAAGCTTACAGGAACTTCTGAAAAGAGAAGAGCAGCTGGAACCCCAAGAACGAACGACATATATTGGAATGATTGGGAGCAGAAGACGTATTGCCGGTGTTTTTGAACAGTTAAAAAGTGAATTTACCAGTCATCACTTCAAAAACATCTACTCACCTGTTGGATTAGATATTGGTGCCCAGTCTCCTGCTGAAATTGCCATAAGCATTCTAGCTGAAATATTGAAAGTTCAAAACAGTTCGAGCGGTCATTCAAAACGAGAAAAGATTAAGGACTATGAAAAACTCAAATTTTATGAAAGGAACAGGATATGAATAATATCGACTTTTTCGAAGAGGTTATGTCCATTCGCAAGCAAAGACAAAAAGCAGCCATGGCTACAATCATACGCACGAAAGGATCTACTCCTCGAAAAATAGGCACAAAAATGATTATTTATCCCGATTATAAATTGCAGGGGACGATTGGAGGTGGCTGCGGTGAAGGCGAAGTCATTGAAAAAGCACTTTTTGTTATTGAAACAGCCAAGCCACAACAACTTAAAGTAGATTTAACAGACGGTCTCTTTTATGAAGATGGTGGAATTTGCGGAGGCATTATGGATGTGTTTATTGAACCGATATTTTGATTCTTTTCCGTAAACTTGACATTCTAATCTGAAGGTGGATTTCGAGGAGGGCAAATATGAATTCGAACTTAGAACCCGAAACTAATAAAGCTTTGAAGAACAACAAAATTGAACAATATTTTGGCTTCAATGAGAAAAATACCAATTTCAAAAGAGAAACTATTGGTGGACTTACAACCTTTATGGCCATGTCTTATATATTGTTCGTAAACTCGGCTATTCTAAGTGATGCAGGGATGGATGAAGGAGCTGTGTTTGTAGCTACTGGGCTAACTGCAGCTATTTCGTGTCTTATTATGGCGTTATGGGCCAACTATCCGATCGGTTTAGCTCCCGGGATGGGATTGAATGCTTTTTTTGCTTATACAGTCGTAATAGGTATGGGCATTCCATGGGAAACAGCTATTGCTGGTTTCTTGGTAGCGGGTTTAATTTTCTTGATCTTAACATTAACAGGTCTAAGAGAAAAAGTCATCGATGCCATTCCCCCTCAATTAAAAGATGCTACTGTGGCAGGGATCGGAATGTTCATCGCTTTTATCGGGCTACAGAATGCGGGGGTTGTAACTGCAGATGAAGAGACACTAATAACGCTTAGCAATATTACTTCACCCACTACTGTATTAGCGCTGTTTGGCCTTATCGTGACTGCCATAATGCTGGTACGGAGTGTTAATGCTGCAATTTTTTTCGGGATGATAATAACAGCTGTAGCTGGAATTATCACTGGTTTGATCCCAGTCCCCTCTCAAGTGGTTTCTACTCTACCGAGTTTAGCACCAACTTTTGGGGTAGCGATTACTGAATTGCCAAACATTCTGCAACCAGAAATATTCACAGTGGTTTTCACCGTACTTTTCGTGAACTTCTTTGATGCCACAGGAACAATTATCGCCGTCGCTAAAAAAGCAGGATTTTTGAAAGATGATAAACTACCTAGAGCTAAACAAGCATTGGGAGCTGATGCTATTGCTTCTGTAGTTGGTTCTATTTTGGGAACCTCAAATACTAACTCTTATATTGAATCTGCATCAGGTGTTGCTGCGGGGGCGCGGACAGGTTTTGCTTCATTAGTCACGGCTGGTTGTTTTCTTCTATTCTTATTTCTGTCACCGCTTCTGGAAGTTGTGACTGAGGCTGTAACTGCCCCGGCATTAATCATTGTTGGTGTTTTAATGGCATCTTCTTTAGGGTCAATAAAATGGGACAGAATGGAATATGCTATACCCGCGTTTGTGACTATCATTGCTATGCCTTTAACCTATAGTATTGCCAATGGAATTGCTTTAGGGTTTATCGCTTATCCTATTTTAAGAATTGTTAAAGGAGAATACAAAGCGTTGCATCCTATTATGTACCTGTTGTTAGCTATTTTTATCTCGTATTTTATCTGGTTAGCTTAGATAATGTACGACTCCTAGATTAATTCCTTTCACAGGAAGGAGTGATATGCCAAAAACACCATTATACCGAAAACGAAAGTTGCTATTAAAATTTTATATTGGAAAAGTACGAATTATACGGTGGGTAAATCATATTCTGGATTCTGAAAGTCCATATTTTGTTGAGGGGAGAAAAGTAAATATGAGTTCGAACCTGGAACCCGAAACTAATAAAGTGAAGAACAATAAGATTGAACAACATTTTGGTTTCAGAGAAAAAAATACGAACTTCAAAACAGAATCTATAGGTGGTATAACCACCTTTATGGCCATGTCGTATATACTTTTCGTCAACCCGGCTATGTTAAGTACTATCCGATCGCTATAGCTCCTGGAATGGGATTGAATGCCTTGTTTGTATATACGATTGTAATAGGCATGGGAATCCCATGGGAAACAGCTATTGCTGGCACGTTGGTAGCTGGTTTAATCTTTCTTCTTATGACCTTAACTGGATTAAGGGAAACAATGTGGCTACGCTGCCGGTAGCCACCATCTACCATGAAAACAACTGATTTAGCGCAAAAAGTATAATCGTGACATATGTTGGTTATACTGATTGGTTTGCGCTGCTCCAATAATGGTTGTTTTCATACAAAAAAGTTATCGATGCTATCCCGCCTCAATTAAAAGATGCTACCGTAGCAGGAATCGGAATATTTATCGCCTTTATAGGATTTCAGAATGCGGGGATTGTGGCTGCAGATGAGGCAACACTAATGACACTTGGTGATATTACTTCTCCCACTACTGTATTGGCACTGTTTGGTCTCATCGTCACTGCTATCATGCTAGTACGAGGTTTTAGTGCAGCAGTTTTTTTCGGCATGATAATCACATCTGTAACTGGAATAATGACTGGTTTGATCCCACTCCCCTCTCAAATGATCTCTACTCCACCGAGTTTAGCACCAACTTTTGGTGTTGCGATTACCGAATTGCCAAACATTCTTCAACCAGAAATGTTCACGGTGGTGTTCACCGTACTCTTCGTAAACTTCTTTGATGCGACAGGAACAATTATCGCAGTTACTAAAAAAGCAGGTTTTTTAAAAGATGATAAATTACCTAGAGCTAAACAAGCATTGGGAAGCGATGCTACTTCATCTGTAATTGCTGCAATCTTAGGAACATCAACGACTAATTCTTATATTGAATCCGCTTCAGGTGTTGCTGCGGGGGCAAGAACAGGTTTTGCTTCTATCATTACAGCTGTTTGTCTTTTCCTATTCTTATTCCTGTCACCGCTTCTGGAAGTTGTGACTGATGCTGTAACAGCCCCAGCATTAATTATTGTTGGTGTTTTAATGGCATCTTCTATGGGGGCAATAACTTGGGACAAAATGGAATATGCCATACCTGCCTTTGTGACTATCATTGCCATGCCTTTGACTCATAGCATTGCGAATGGACTAGCCCTAGGGTTTATCGCTTATCCTATTTTAAAAATTGTAAAAGGCGATTATAAAAAGGTTCACCCCATCATGTACCTTATAATATTTATTTTTATTGCTTACTTCATTTGGTTAGCTTAACAGTATACTTTTATCAACTACTAATAAATAAGGAGCGATAAAATGTCGAAAGCACGATTTATACGTCCTAATCATGCTGATTGCATCAGAGATTTAATCGCAACAGCTCGAGGGGATCAAAATGCCACCATGGTCATCAAAAACGCGAAACTCGTAAACGTCACCTCACATGAAATTTTGTCCAATACAGATATTGCTGTTAAAGATTCCCGAATTGCTTATGTTGGAAAAAATGCGAATCATACGATAGGTGACAAAACAAAAGTTATATATGCCGACGGTCAGTATTTAACCCCTGGTTTCCTGGATGGACATTGTCATATCGAAAGCAGCCAAATTACCCCGACCCAGTTTGCTAGAGCGGTTATGCCAAGAGGGACAACCGGAGGGTTTTTTGATGCCCATGAGATTACGAATGTTCTCGGTCTTAACGGTCTTAAGCTCATGTTGGAAGGCGTGCGGCAGACACCAATGGCCGCTTATATGCAAGTGGCTTCATGTGTGCCTTCGACGAACGAAAACTTTGAAACAAACGGTGCGTTTATTGGTCCTGAAGAAGTCGCAGAAGCATTTTCATGGGGCACTGACATAAATGCCCTTGGTGAAGTGATGAACTTCCCCGGTGTCGTTTATGGTGACGAAAGAATGTTATCAATTCTAGAAGAAACATTGCATGCGGGTAGACAAGCAGATGGTCATTATACATGGCCACCGGAAGACGATCGCAAGTTATCCGCTTACACAGCATCAGGAATAAGCGGAGATCATGAAAATACGTCAGAAGAAGACATTATTTCCCAAGTTCGGCTTGGGATGTATGCAAAGCTGCGGCGAGGTTCGGCTTGGCATGATGTTGCAGAAACTATAAAAGCTTACACCGAACATGGTATTAATACAAGACGTATGCTTTTGGTTACAGACGACCGTAGCCCTGAATCCCTTATCGATGAAGGACATATGGACTTCGTTATTCGGCATGCCATTTCCCAAGGGGTGCCGCCAATTACAGCCATTCAGATGGCAACGCTTAATCCTGCGGAACGTTTTGGAGTTTCCAACGATGTCGGAATAGTTGCTCCCGGACGATTTGCTGATTTTCTTTTATTGGATGGACCGTTAGCTGACGTGAACGTTAAGATGACGGTTGCCGCCGGTCAAGTAATTGCGGAAAACGGCAAGATGCTTTCCGACCTCCCTAATTTTTCGCTACCTGAAAAAGCCGTTAATTCAGTTCATATTAAGAAGGAAATCAAAGCAGATGATTTCTTGATTGCTGCACCTACCGATCGTCATGAGACAACCATTCGCACCATTGAGGTGATGGAAAATCAGGTCGGTACTAAAGAGCAACACGTTACACTTCCTTGTGATAATGAAGAGATCCAACTTACAGATGATCTCTGTAAAATCACAGTGATTGAACGTCACGGTGTGAATGGAAATCAAGGGTTTGGTATTTTGAAAGGTGTTGATTTTCATAAGTCGGCTGCTATGGCCTCAACCGTAGCTCATGACAGTCATAATCTCATGGTCATCGGCAATAATGACGACAAGATGGCCGAGGCAGCAAACAAAGTTGTGCAGATGAAAGGGGGAGTCGCCGTTATTACGGAAACAGAGGAAACCAGTTTACCTTTACCGGTAGCCGGATTGATGTCGGATGCCCCATTTGAACAAGTAGCGGAAGCTTCTCGGGCGGTTAGTCGAACGCTTGCCAACGCAGGTTGCACGATGAATTATGCATTTATGACATTATCGCTTCTGGCCCTGGTCGTCATCCCTGAGATACGTTTGTCGGATAAGGGTTTGATGAGAATCACAGATGCTGGGTTTGAAAAGGTGTCTTTAGTTGTAGATTAGTCAGAATCCGTGGTCTATTTTTTTTATTCAAGTGCCTCCTTCCTTGGTATCGACGTGCCAACCTGATAAAATAATTGATAATACAAGTTTAACACAGGCGGGAGGAGGATGGAAAAGAATGCATCATGAACGAGACGCTTCTTCGGTTCGGGCAGGGATATTAACGATGTCGGACACGCGCACGAAAGATGACGACAAAAGCGGCGCACTCATTTGCTCGTACCTGGAGGGACACAACCACGACATCAGCGAATATCGTGTCATCAAGGATGATCGTGATGCGATTCAATCTGTGCTCGCTGATTGGACGAGCGATGATGACCTCGATGTCATCATTACTAACGGGGGAACCGGTATTAGCGCCAAAGATGTCACCCATCAAGTCGTGGCAGGCATGCTTGAAAAAGAAATCGAGGGTTTCGGCGAGTTATTTCGCATGAAAAGCTATGAGGAAATCGGGGCAAAAGCGATGCTCAGCCGGGCACTCGCGGGTGTGATCGCGCAAACGGCTGTCTATGTACTTCCAGGCTCTTCAAATGCCGTGCGACTCGGCATGAATAAGCTGATTTTGCCAGTACTTCCTCATGTCGTTGGAGAACTCCGCAAATGAACATCGTCGGTCTTTTACTTGCCGGGGGAAAGTCTTCACGCTACGGCAAACAGAAACTTTTTGAAGCATATGAGGGGCGGGCTCTTTTTCAACGAAGCATTAAAGCGATGCAAAATGCCGGGATCTCGTCAATTTATATCGTGACGAACCGGGAACTCGCGCCCGCTTTTGAGCATCCGGTCATCATCGAGGAAGAACCCCACGGCGGACCGCTGCACGCGTTACATACGGCGATGGAGATGTTGCCGAGTGATTGGGTGCAAGTATTGGCTGGCGATCTTCCCTATGTTGATGCACCAACGGTAGAGACCATCCTGCAAACGGCCAAGGCTCATCCTTCCGCCGACATTATCCTGCCTACAACCAATGGCCGGCATCAGCCCCTTCACGCTGCTTATCATACGCGTTGTTTGCCGATACTTAGAGAGCTCGTGGAAAATGAAAGCAGCATGAAAGCTTTATACGAAGCCGTAAAAACTCGTACACTGTCTTTTTCAAACGATCATCCGGCGTTTATTAATATTAATCGTCCTGAAGACTGGAGGGAGCATCATGAGTGAGTTTTCCCATTATAATGAAGAAGGCCGTTCGAAAATGGTCGACATCTCGCAAAAACAGGAATCGACGCGAACCGCGACGGCTGAGAGCCGTATTTTGCTTTCCGAAGAATTATATGAATCCATTCAAAGCGAAGCCTTGAAAAAAGGGGACCCCTTACAAGCCGCGCAAATCGCGGGCGTGATGGGCGCGAAAAAAACACCGGACTGGATCCCGATGTGCCACCCGGTTCCACTTCAAGGCACCGATTTATCCTTTGATTACCAAGAAACTGACGAGGACTATGTACTGATCATCCGCGCCACCGTGACCGTAAAAAGCAACACCGGCGTGGAAATGGAAGCCTTAACAGCGGTCACCGCCGCCGCGCTCACCTTTTATGACATGTGTAAGGCTGTTGACAAATCGATGATTATAAAAGAAACATTGCTTATTGAAAAAACCGGCGGGAAAAGCGGTGATTTTGTTCATCCCCGGCGTGCCGGGGAATGATTGGTCTTACATTTCCGATTCTTGCAACGCTTCAGTAAGTTCCGTTTTAAAAGCCCTATGCCGTGGGTATTTTTCACGATACCTCGCTATAAGATGATGAGCTGTTTGTACTTGTTCCCTATTAGCCAGGGTTTCGGCCATCGCGACCAGAATTCTGGCCGCTTTATCATAGCTCCCCCGTTTTTGATTGCTAACGATAGCATCGACTCTGTGCCCGATTTCTTTTTTGCACCATTCCAGGTAAAAATCCTCTTCTTCCGCTGTTAAATGAAGGGATGCTTTGACGCGGGCCATGTTTTTCATGTATTTTTCTGCATCCACTTTATCCCCGTCATCAAGCCTCTGGGTAATGACAGACTTCCATTGTTCAAGAAGGATTTTGGAATGTTTCTGATCCTTTGATAAAACATCCATCAAAAATAACAGCATGATCGGCTTAGAATTTGAACCGAAACTCCAACCGAGAGAATCTTCTCCCTTACAGCGATGAAACACCTCTTCATAATGACCCCCGAGAAGTTGGGCATGAATGAAAACCCTCTCACGAAAGGGTGATGTCACCCTTTCCAGATCCTTGAACGTAAAATTACCTCTTTCCTCATTTTTCAGTTCCAACATTCTTGTTTCCACTTCATCTCTAATTTCATCGAAACAACCTTCTTTATCCGCCGTAAGATACAGATCAAGCAAATATTTCATTAACGGGTTGGAGTAAAAGCTTTCTCTAAGCCCTTTCAGTTTCAGTTCATTATCTCCGCGTTTCTTGCCTGCCTCTGTTAATTTTTCCGCTACCTCTGCTCTTATCGTGTAATTGCTCGGAATGTTGGACAAACCTTCTGTAGCCGCTTGAAGAATGGACGTATTATCCCCTTCCATTTCCAAAGCCTCTAGCCAATCCACATACGCTTTCGGAAATGACTCTGCATGCGTCTTGGCGAATTCCGAAATCGCCGGGATGCCGCCCTTAAGAAAAACAGCTTCTCTCAGTAACTCACTCACATCAGAAGAAGGCGTTTTTCCTTTTAAAAATGCGATCCAGTCTGTCAAAAAAGCAGCAAAATCCGGCAAGGGTGCATCTAACGAATCTCTTATGTCTTTGAGCTTTATTTTGGTTAAGCCCACATAACCATAGTCCATCATAGAATCATACAGCACACGCATCCGCTCATCTGCTTCTATATTCATATAAACCGCCCTGAGAAAAAGAGCATTATGCTCCCTCACATTGACATCCAGCATATGAGTGATATCATAATCGCCAGGTAAAAGCCCTTCTTCCCCCATTCCCAATATATCGAACAACTTTTTATACGCCTCTTCCGCGACTGCATAATCCCCCTGCATCAGCAAATCTCTGGTGTCCAGAAACAAATCATCCATTTCCTCGGCCCAGCTTTCATCGCCGAACTCCCTTTCCTCACGGAGGACAGGATCCCAGCCAAATCCATCCACATACTCTTCGTCTTCCACCCTTTCGGCAAATGCATCAATCTGGGCGATGAGATGTTCGTCTCTATTGATGGCCGTTACCGTTTCTCCGTCCTTAAATGTCAATTTGTACAAAAAATCCTCTCTACGAGAGGGGTGTTCTTTACCTGCCCATTGCAAGATCAGGTTTTGAAGATCTTCTTTTGAAAAATCATCCAACCGCAACCTCACTTCAGTCATGAAGTCCTTATAACTTAAGGTAACCATACGTACGCTTTTCCTCCCCCAAGGTTCTATTAAAGTCAATCTATCAAAAAATCACTTATTTATGCCTGCAGGGACAGATCAATTGTACTACCCACAACATTTCTTGTACTTTTTTCCACTTCACACGGGCAAGGATCATTGCGTCCGACCTTCGTTTCGTTTACAATCGTTTTCGTGTTCTCGGCTTTCTCCCCCATCATCCTCTGCAAATCGGAAATGTCCTCAGGCTTGTCCTCTTCAATTCCGACAATCACCTTCCAGCCTCGACGATCACAAAAATCGTTTAATTCAACTGCTCGTTCTTCTGTAGGAACACGGAGGATGATTGGCTTTTTGCTTGTACCCAGGTTAGCCACTTTATCGCCTCATTCATTTCGAAATATAATGCGTCGCGTACCGTTCTTCGATTGCTTTCGTCCCGGACTTGGAAAACTGCAAACGTTGCTTCGGGCCTTTTCCCCACTTTTTATAAAACGTGAATGATGGCTTGAGTCCTTTCTTTTGGGCAAATTCGCGAATGGTTTTTAAGACAAAATTTTGGCTGGGAAGACTGCCCCGCATCGAGCGTTCCAGGTGGGGTGTCCGTTTGAATCTCCAGTCTTCGACTTCTTTCGGTGTTAAGCGCTCCAGCTTCAGAAGAACATCAATGGGACTCACATAGCCCTTTTCCGATAAAATTTGTTCCGAATGTTGGAACACGCGTTGCCGTAATTTCTGTCGGTTCATTGCTGGCATACTCCTTTACTGTTTTTGCTAATCCAGCAACTTCTCTACTTCCGTCCACGTTTCAGTTTGAGCTAACTCTTTTTGGATCTTTTCAAGCGATTCCGGGCTTTCGATGGACTCCATTTTCTCTGTAACGATCCATGGAACGTTCGGGGAATTTGGCTTTCAGAAATATAATGATAGACTTAACGATTTCGTACTCCTGTCGTTTCTTTTTATTATACCAAAAATACAGCATTTTTGGTTATGTTTAAGACGCCTTGGAGTTGATTTTTAACTAGACTTCGGTCAGACTGTTGCGTACTTCATTTTTTACCTGACCGCCGCCTCCAACCGCTTCTGTTGAAGCGCTAATACATGTAATAGCCTCTCGGAATTAGAAGGCGGTGGAGGTGGTTCGGACAAACGATCAAAGGGTTAATAGTCCCAAGTAAGCTCTAAATGACCTGGGAATGAAAACCATTTTCAAAATTGGGCATACGTGCAGAATTTTGAATGTCGCTTTTTTAAAAACTTAAGCGGCGGCCGGGCAGATGGTCGTTTTGAGCTTGTTCCAGTCGTTTTTTTGGCTTTCGTACCAGGCGTCTATATGTTGGCAGATCATAATGCCATAAATGCGCATAGTCCACATCATCGTGGAACGGTGTCGGCCGGCTTCCAACTGATAATCTTTCTTCTCGCGCTTGTTTGTCCTTTCGCTTGAAGTTCGGCGTTTGTAGGTGTCTTTCCACGCTTGAGAATCGCGTGGTGTTTTTGGAAACAAACGCAGGTTGTCGCTTGATTTCGTATGATAGGTTCGACCATATGTCGCGTCCGAACACCCGCAGGATCGCGTGCACCGCCACTTCCGGCGGTTCTGGGCTTTGTCAAAGCCATTCGATTTCATTTTCTTTCCATTGGGACAGATGGGAATGCCCTCGGGAGAAATCTGAATATCACTGCCCGTTTCGATGTTTGCTTTGCTTCGGTTGTTCAAATCGATGAAAGGCTCGGTCCCTTGTTTATCCAAGAGCTCATAAATGATACCGGCATCGTGAGCGGCATCCAGAATCATACGATCCACGGATCCCAGGGTGTAGCGTTGGTTGAATTCAACCGCGCTCGCGACCAAACTGACCGCATCATGCCGGGAAGCCGGATGCAGACGTGGATACAACGGTAAATCATGTGGGCTGTCCGCGGCCGTGAACATGTAGAGATGATAGCCGTTAAAGTACTTCTCACGGGAGCTGTCCCACCCGGCGTCGCAATCGGGCTGGGAATAGATGCGATGATGACTACAATCATAAATCCCGTTTGCCCGACAATCACAGGTCGGCTTGCTTCGCCGATAGGCTTGCGTGACCACAGGAGTACCATCACCGGCGACACTAAGCGCATTCGGATCTCCAATGAGGCCCAGGTCCGCAGAAACCTTTAAGATGTTCTGCTCAAAAAACTGAAAGAGAGGGTCACCGGGCAATGGTTTAAAAATGTCCATATGGCGTTCCAGCCATCGTACGATACGCTCGACTTTGCCTGGCTTGGGGTTCGGCTTTTGGCCCTTCTTACCTTTTTTTCCTTTCTTTTTTGGTTTTTGCTTCTTGGGCTTCATGTTTTTGTCCACCTCGGGCCAGATCCGTTGTTCGATAAACTCATAGAACGTGCCAACCCCGGGGAGATCATCAGGAGAAAAACCACTGAGGATGGCATAAATGGGCGTGCGTTTCATTTCGTCGATCCATTTAGTGATCCCGATACCGGGATTCGTGAACAAAAAGACAAGATAGGAACGCAACATGGAAGCCGGGTCACGGGCCTCCGGCCCTTGATCCGAGTACTGATCCTGCAGCTGAGCGGTAATGCCGGAAAGGTCGGCCTGCCAGCATTTGAGGATGAGCGGCCAATCCTGATTCAGATGGATGATGGATCGTCCGTAATGTTCCTGAAGTTGTTGCAGGACAAAGTTCTGGTACGTGTCATGAGAGCGAACCGTTGGTTTCAAATAAAAACCCCCAAAATCGTAGTAAGGGAAAAAAAGTTCCCTTCACCGGCGATTATGAGGGTGGATTTGAAATGTCAAGTGCTTTTTGACCCGAATTTAAAATTTATTTTTCGCGGTTCATACGAACCAAAAAATTAAAAACTCCTACCGGTGGTAGGAGGAAACTAAAAAGCATGTGTCAAGAAATCCCTTGGCGCATCAGCCTCGGCGAATGCCGAGAGGCTATATGTAAATGAAGGAGGCGGGTTTTTGGACGAAATCATGAAAGCCGGTAAAGTCATTTACAGGCGAGATCGAGCTTATGCATAAATAGAGGGCTTCTCACGTTGTGAAAAGCGCCCGCTCTATTTCCATCATGTTAATAACAGGACTACACTACGTCCCTTTCCTCTTAACAATCTGCTTCGTAATCGCCTTCTCAATCTCTACGACGATGAACACGACGATGCCCATGATGATCGGGAATATCCAATGTGCAAGTTCAATCGGCTGGGTGCCAAAGATCGTGTTCATAAACGGGACATAAGTGATCGCGAGCTGGAGGCCGATCAGTATGGCAGAAACAACAAAAACGGCTTTGTTCTTGAAGAAGTCCTTATTGAATGCAAAATTAAGTTCCGAGCGACAGTTAAACAAGTGGAACATTTGCGCCAATACAATCATCTGCAGTGTCACCGTAGTGACAATGCCTTGATCGTACCCTTGCCCGATCATAGTGAAGTTAATGGCCAAAGTGCCTCCACCGATCAAAAACGCAACAAACAGAATACGAAAAATGTAGTATCCACTCAAAAGCGGGGTGTTCGGATGACGGGGCGATCTTTCCATCGTGCCTTTATCCAAGGTTTCAAAAGCCAACGCCAGCGAAATAGTGACAGAAGTGACCATGTTCACCCAAAGTATTTGCACAGGTGATAATGGCATCGCCACCCCTATAAGAATACTTGCCATGATTAATAAAGCTTGAGCCGCATTGGTCGGGAGAATAAAAAGAATCGTTTTTTTCAAATTGTCATAGACTCTGCGCCCTTCTTCCACGGCATTGACAATCGTTTTAAAATGGTCATCGACGAGCACCATCTCGGAAGCGTCTTTAGCCACCTCGGTGCCTTTAATGCCCATCGCCACTCCGACATCCGCTCGTTTAAGTGCAGCAGCGTCGTTGACGCCATCTCCGGTCATGGCCGCGATTTTCCCCTTTGCCTGTAAAGCTTCCAGTAAACGCAACTTGTTTTCCGGACTCGTGCGGGCAAAAATTTGATACTTTTCAACCGCTTCTTCCAGTTCTTCCTGTGACATAGCGTCGAGGTCCTTGCCTTCGAGGGCGGCTTCGCCAGTCTCTATGCCCATCTGCTTGCCGATCGCCATCGCCGTCTCGGCATGGTCACCGGTAATCATCTTCACCTGGATGCCGGCTTTCTTACATTCGGTAATCGCCCTGACCGCGGCATCCCGCGGCGGATCAATGATCCCCGCGAGACCGAGCATGGTCACCCCTTCAGAAAGATCAGCACGTGTAATTTTCTCCGTGTCTTCAGGCATCGGTTTGATGGCAACACCGAGAACGCGTTCGCCGTGCTTGGCATGGGCGCCCATCTTTTGTGTCCATACATCACGATTGAACGGTTGTTTTGCGCCGTCTGCCAAAGCTTCTTGCTCGGCCATATCGAAAATGCGGTCAGGCGCCCCTTTGATCAGCATCATTTTCTGGCCTTCCAACGTGACCAACGTCGCCATATATTTATAATCGGAATCAAAAGGAATCTTCGATTCGACGGTTAATTCATCGACTACCGTGCTCGCTTTTTCCGCCAGAGTTACAAGGCAACCTTCGGTGGGCTCACCCATGATGCCCCAGTGTCCTTCCTCATCCTGGTGCAACTCGGCATCGTTATTGTTTTTTACACTTAAAAGAAAGTGATGAAGAGCTGAATCTTTTCTTGTGTCCGCTTCTTCTTCGTTATGAAAAATAGTGCCTGTCGGCGCGTAACCGGTGCCGGATACATTGTATTCCCTGTCGGCCGTCACCACTGAAGTTACGGTCATTTCATTCTTGGTGAGCGTACCAGTTTTGTCCGAACAAATGACAGAAACGGAACCGAGGGTTTCAACAGAAGGAAGGTTTCGGACGATTGCATTTCGCCCGGCCATATTTTGGACACCGATCGCGAGGATAATCGATAAAATAGCGGGAAGCCCTTCGGGAATGGCCGCTACGGCAAGAGCAATAACTGATAGAAACAATTCACCGATCTCATAATCTCTGAAAAAATAACCGAAGACGAACATCACGAACGCGAGGCCGACGATGGCAACGGAAATCATTTTCCCGAATTGAGCGGTTTGTCTCAGCAGCGGTGTTTTGATATCTTCAATATCGGACATGGAGCGGTTGATTTTACCAATTTCCGTTTTCACGCCGGTAGCCGCGACAATCCCGGCACCTGTTCCCGAGACAACGGTCGTTCCGGAGAAAACCATGTTAAGCCGATCCGCCAATACAGCGTTTTTTTCCAATGGTTCCGTATGTTTAAGAACAGAGGTGGATTCTCCTGTTAGCGCCGCTTCCTCGACGTTTAATTCTTCAGCTCGGATCAAGCGCAAATCCGCCGGCACTTTATCTCCCGGGGATAACATGACCAAGTCCCCGACAACCAGTTCTGAAGATGAGACTGTGTGCCGTTTGCCATCTCTTCGCACATTAGCTTCAAGAGAGAGCATATTTCGAATGCCTTCGAGGGCTTTTTCCGCTTTATTTTCCTGAAAATAACCAATGCCCGCGTTGACGACCGCGACGACGAGAATGACAGCCGTATCAATATAATGCCCGAGAATCAGCGTGATCGCAGCAGCGGCGAGTAAAACATAGATCAGGATATCATGAAAATGCCTCATAAAAGCTTTCCAGCGCGGTTCTTTTTCTTCTGCCGGCAATTCATTTTTTCCGTATTGGTCGAGGCGCTTACGTGCCTCCTCCCGGCTAAGCCCCGACGCTGGATCTGACGTATACGTTTCGACGAATTCATCTACATTTTGGTTATGTGCTGGTCTCTTTTTGTCCATGACTGATGCTCCTTATTTCACGCCTTCCTTTCACGTTGTCCATCACTACTGGCACAAACCGGTCAAGACCGATTGCCCCGGCATTTCCCTTGCCGATCATGATGAAAATCGCGATCATGAGCATAAGCGGGTTCGTCGACACGGCGCCTGCCAGTAAGAAAGCCAGGTTCATTGTACCACTGAAAAAGGTTGCAGTCGTTGTTAACAAACCGACGATCAGGCCAAGACCAACGAGTATTTGCCCCCACATCACAAATGCACTAAACAGTGAGGCGTTAGGCAAAACGACATTTTCGAGAAAGGCTGTATAAAGGGGGTATGCGGCATTTCCTCCATCATCGATAACAGGATTGGCCACTGCATTTTGCAAAAAACCACCCGCGTCAAAGCCTTCCCTCAGTTTCCCGATACCTGCCGTGAGCCAAGTCCAACCGAGAAAAAGCCGTGCTATGAAAAAGATCCCCATTGCCCATTTTGATTCCTTCAAAAATGTGATGAACATATCATAAACACCTCCATGATTTATTGTGAAGTTTTTCACATGAATTTCCACGCATCGTTGCAGCAACGACGCTAGCTACTAATAGAGGAAATTATTTTTTCACCGTCATCACATCACAGGGAGCACGATGCAGAGAGGCTTCAGCAACACTGCCGGTAAAGATTCGTTCCACGGCATTTCGGCCCGTTGCGGCAGTAACGAGAAGGTCAATGCCATGTTTAGCCGTAAGTACACGCGGAATATCAACGCGGGGGTTGCCGAGACGTGTGACAATTTGAACATTTTCCACCCCGTGTTCTTCTGCTTCTTCCTTATAAGTCTGCAGCATCTGCTCCGCATTTTTTTGCGCTGTTGCTTCGTAGTTTTGCGGATAGAAAGCCATATCCGTGGTAAAGTTTCCTCGCTCAATGACATGCGCAATCGTAAGCGTGGCTGAGTTGTTGTTTGCTATCTGAATGGCCTTGGCTAATGCTTGCTCGGATTGGGTTGAGCCATCGACAGCCACGAGAATATTCTGGTATTCGTTATTTTGTGTTTTAACGGTCAGGACATCACAAGGCGCTCGGCGCATAGATGCCTCCGTGACACTGCCGATAATCATTCGTTCGACACTGTTTAATCCGCTTCCGCCAGCGATCAACAAATCGACACCAAACTCAGATGCCAGTGCTTTCGGAATGTCAGACCGGGGATTTCCGGAGCGGAGGACGGTCTGAACATCTTCTATCCCCTGTAACTCCGCTTTTTCACGGCAGTTTTCAAGCAATTCTTCGGCATCTTTTTTCAGCTCTGCGTGCAATGTTGTATTATAGAATGACGTTACGGGGGCACTTCGGTTATCCAGCACATGAGCGATCAGCAGGGAAGCGCCATCGTGTTTGGCCAACTGGGTCGCTTTCGTTAATGACTGCTCGGATGGAACTGAACCATCAACGACGACGAGAATGTGTTTATACATGATGAATGCCTCCTTCCTTATCTACTTGTCTATACCCTTTTTATTGTATTGTGAAACATTTCACATGAGGAACACGGGATGGGTACCCTTCGATTCTCACAACATTTTCAGCGCTTTGGCTTCACGTGTCAGTTCTTCCCGAAAATCCGGATGGGCGATGCTGATTAACAGTTCGGCTCGTTCCGATATGCTTTTTCCTTTTAAATTGACGGCTCCATACTCGGTGACAATGTAATGCACATCATTTTTCGATGTCGTCACCGCTGATCCCGGCGTCAATCGGGGACGGATGCGGGAAACCTTGCCATCTTTCGTCGTGGATGCCAAACAGATGAAACCGCGGCCAAATTGGGAAAAAGCAGCCCCCTGGGCAAAGTCCGATTGTCCGCCGGTGGAACTGTAATAACGTCCTTGAATCGTTTCTGAAGCGCATTGCCCGAAAAAATCAACTTCGGTCGTCGCGTTGATGGAAATCATTTCTTGCTCGCGACTGATCACTCTCGGGTCATTCACATAGTCGACGGGCATCATTTTAATCGCATCATTTTCATGTATAAAATCGTACAGGCGTTGCGTTCCCAACGCAAACGTGCCGACAATTTTACCTGGATCATTTGCCTTTCGTGACCCGTTGACAGCACCCGCTTCCACCAGATCAACAATCCCATCAGTGAGCATTTCGGTATGAATGCCGAGATCGCGTTTTTCCTTCAGAAAACCAATCATAGCGTTCGGCACGCCGCCTATCCCTACTTGTAGCGTCGCACCGTTGGGGATCAGATCGGCAATATAGGCGGCCATTTGTTCATCATTTTCGGAAGGGTCCCGAGGGGTGATCGTATGGTTCGGGCGATCCACTTCGATATATCCTTCAATCTCGCTAATATGAATTTTATTCTCTCCGAACGTTCTCGGCATTTGCTTATTCACTTCCAGGAAAAATGGAGCCTTTCCAATCAGCGCCGTCACATAATCCGCGTTCGTGCCGAAGGAAAAATATCCGTCTTCATCCATCGGCGAGGCACTGACGAGCACCAGCTGATGATTCGTCCGTTCCCACATAATGCGCGGCACTTCATGAAAATCGTTGGGCACCAGGTCACATAACCCTTCATTGAAGGCCTGCCTTGAAGCGCCACTCAAAAAATAAGCCACGTGACGCAATCTGCCGGGATATTCATTTTCAATATACGGCCGCTTTTTCTGCGCGTGCATTTGGTGAATACGCACATTTTCAAAACGACTCGCGTGTTGCTCCATCGTATCCAATAAAACGACCGGCTCCCCGTTCGCCATCGACACGATGAGATCGTCTCCATGATCAATTAAATTCAGAAATGTTTCGGGCGTCATTTTTTTGCGGTTAACATCTTCAGTCGTTTGCATGATGATACCCCTTTTCAATGATTTCTAAGTCTATTATAACATATGTATGTTCGTAGTTTTACGCAAGCTTTTGACGATATTGAGACAATCGACTCAGAAATGAATTAACGGCACCCTGGGTGGGGGTGCCGTGGCTTTTTAAAGTCGTTTTATATTCACACGCGATTTCACTCTTTCCAACTGCCTTATATCAATGTGCCCCGTTTCTTTTTCCTGAGCATTCAAAGCACCAAGGCTTAAAGCAAATGAAAATAACTCCTCGTCTTTGTAACCCCGTTTAATTCCCGTCGCCAATCCAGCAGTAACAGCATCCCCGGATCCAACTGGATTCTTTGCTTCTATTTGAGGAGCGCTCACTCGGTAGATGATTTCATTGTGTTTAATGATTGCGCCATCCGAACCCAGTGTGACGACTATCGTTGAGATTTCCCCAAATAACGGCGATTTCAAAGCTCTTGCCATTTCGTTATCCGTTGCGAGTGACTGTCCAACCAAGTCCTCGAATTCCTCTAGATTCGGCTTCATCATTGAAGGTTTCGGAGACTTTTGCAAGACCTTTTGAAGCGTTGACCCGTTTGTATCAAGAACGACAGGAACACTTTGTGTATGAGCTTCTTTAATGAGTGTTGTATAAAAATCCGCTTCTACCCCCGCTGGAAGGCTTCCGGACATTGTGGTGACATCCGCGTCTTTTAAAATTTCACGAAAATTTTTAAGCAAAGCATCGGTTTCGGGACCGGTAATGGTCGGTCCTTTTTCCAATATCTCCGTTTGTTTTCCTCCATGATGAATGGCGATGCAGTTTCGTGTTTCTCCATTAATCACGGTAAAAAGGTCATTGATCTGCAAATGTTGTAACGTTGTCCGGATCGTCTCGCCAGCTGAACCACCCAGGAAACCGGTGGCCGACACTTCCTCGTCCAGCTGGCTTAATACTCGTGAAACGTTCAGGCCCTTGCCTCCAGCAGTTTTTGACGTTTCCAGCGCTCGATGAACACCGCCGATAACAAAGTCATCGAGTTCGTAGCGGACATCAATGGCCGGATTGGCAGTGACGGTAACAATCATGAAAATAATCCTTTCATAGGCGTGGCGTTGTCTTGCAAAGTTTCGTTGAGATCCTGGATGTTTTCACGTCCTTCATGTTTCAGCCAGCGGAGCGCTTGTTCTTCGCCACCTTCTAAAAAGGCAGAAGCCGCCCCTTTCCAAGTCGCACGTCCACAGAGAACACCGTTATATTTTGAACCTGCTTTGGCAGCAAATACAAGCGTTTCCCGGAAAAGCTCTGCAGACACCCCGGCACTGAGGAATATAAATGGAAGATTGGTAGCGTCTGATTGTTCCTTGAAATATTGCGCTGCCTGTTCTTTCGTATAAACCACTTCGTCTCCATATCCCTCTACGAATGCCATATTGACAGGCACTTCAATTTTCAGGACATCTACCTGATAACGTTCAGCGGAAAATTCCTTCATGCTCTCGATGACTTTGTGTGGCTTTAGTTCTGCAAAAGCTTTCCCTTTTGTATCGGATAACTCGCTATCATACGTCAAAATTTCAAGGAAGTATGGAAGATCCACCGCCGCGCATTCACTTCCAACACGTTCTATAAACGCCTTTTTCTGTATATTAATCGCTTCCTCTTCGTCCACATCATAATATAGCAAAATTTTTATCGCGTCCGCACCTTGCTCTTTTAATCTGTACACCGACCATTCGTCAAGCAAATCAGGCAATCTCCCCGGCACTTCCTTGTCATAACCGGTTTTTTCATAAGCCATCAGCAAGCCCGCGTCTTCATGCCGCGCATCCGCTGCCTGCCAGCCGTATTCCGGGTCTAGCAGGATAGCAGAAGCATCGTTTGTCAGTTCCCGGGAGACAAGCGTCTTGAACCGGGCCATTTCTGATTCGCTCGCTTCCTCGCCTAGCATCCGCTTTAAAGCACCACGTTGGTCGATAGCTAGAGCGTTTATGATGCCATTTTCATTGGTTATCTTTTGGAGTTTGTCATGTTTGGACATTGCCCTTCTCTCCTTTATCTATCTCCACACCGTTAATCGCTACAGTCTTAATATTCATATCTTTATCCAGTACAACAAAATCGGCTGCCTTTCCTTCTTCAATACTCCCCAGATTTTCATGTAAACCCAGACTCTTTGCCGGAGAAAGGGAGGCTCGCTGCCATGATTCGTGTAAAGGGATATTCGCCCAGTAATGTATGTTTTTCACCCCATCAATGAGTCGGAGCGTACTGCCGGCAAGAGAACCACTCTCAGTTCTCGCCACACCATCCTCCATTTGAATCTCAAATTCACCGAGCATATACGTCCCGTCAGGCTTACCGCCTGCTCGCATGCAATCCGTGATGAGTAGGAGCTTATCTTTTTTTATATTTTCCACCAAACCCACAACTTCCGGATGAACGTGATGTCCATCACAAATCAATTCAGTGAAGGCTTCCTTTTCATTAAGCCCCGCTCCTACGACACCGGGCTCACGATGATGTAGACCTTTCATTCCATTAAATAAATGTACATAAATAGAAGCTCCATACGCATGCGCTTTTTGACAGCAGGCAGAAGAAGCATCTGTATGAGCAAGGCCCACAGCCACTCCCTCCTTGACCATCTGCTGAATGAATTCAAGGGAACCTGCTCTTTCCGGTGCAAGCGCGATTTTTCGAATCATCCCACCGGAAAGGTCCTGAAGTTTTGAAAAAATATTGTAATCAGGATCCAGGAAATAGGCTGGGTTTTGCGCACCTTTATACTTTTCCGTAAAAAAAGGACCTTCAAGAAAGACGCCCTCTGATTGGGCGCCACGAAGCCCTTCCTCTACAGCTTGTCGAACTGCCCCCACGCTATTTTCTAAATCTTCAATGCTCGAGGTAAGCGTAGTGGGCAAAAACCGTGTAACACCGCTCGCAACAATGTGATCGGAAAGCTGATGGATGGAATTGGCATCGCCATCCATCACATCAACACCATCACCACCGTGTATGTGAGTGTCAAAAAGCCCCGGAGCGATCGTATAACCGCTCCAGTCAATGATTTTAGCATCCTCATCAGATGGGAAGTCGCGGATTAGGCCGAATTTGCCGTTTATGATCTGCAAGTAAGCTGGTCCCGTTTCCATATCTTCCAGCAAAAAACGGTCGGCTTTTACGTAGTAGTTCATTCAACCTTCACCTTCAAATTCCATCTACAGTACTTTCCTGGGTTTTTCTTGATCCTTCTTCAAAGATCTTAATATTTTCCTTACCCTCTTGCAGAATTAGTTTCACAAATTCATCTAGTGGAAGTTCTCGTTGAAACATACCACTTAGGATCATTGGTAAGTTGGTTCCGCCAACTACCTCTCCATTCTGTTTTTCACTTGCAATCGTCACGCAAGTATTAAACGGTGTACCCCCTGCTAAATCCGTGAAAAACACGACACCATCACCTGTATCAACTACTTCAAGGATTTCTTCAATATCTTTTTTCAATTGATCTTTATCATCCTCAAAAGGAATGGCCTTCACTTGTTCTTGTTCACCAACAATAAGCTCGAGGGCTTGATACATCCCCTGCGGAAATGTGCCATGCCCTGTAACCACTATTCCAATCATGCGTCGTCATCAATCCCCCCTTCTAATATGCCTAGATAGGCTCCAAGTAAACCAAATAGAACGGTAATTCCAATCAATATGAGTGGAGATTGTTTTTTCTTTAGCAAAAAGTACATCGCAAGTGTATAAACGAGAGGCAAAAGTCCTGGCATAATGGAATCCAATACATCTTCCTGAATATCCATTTCAGTCTCGCCAAAATCCAAAAAGTAGTCAACGTCAATAGTCACAAAAGTGGCAATTAAGCCCCCAACAACGGTAATACCAACGATGGTAGCACCTCTTGAGATTCTTTGTGTCCCTTCTTTTATCTTGGCGATCGCATTTACACCTGCTCGATAGCCATAAAACATTAGGCTAAATCGAGTGCCGAAATGAATGACATTAAAAACGATGATAAACATAATCGGACCAAATATATTTCCTTCTATGGCCATCGAGGCTGCGATTCCACCTGTTAACGGAAGGAGAGTCAGGTAAAATAACGCATCCCCGACGCCACCTAACGGACCCATCATTGCAACTCGGATCCCTCGGATCGCTGCCCGGTCTTCTTTATTTTGCTCCATGGCTAAAACAATACCCATAATAAACGTAACCAAAAAAGGATGTGTATTGAAAAAAGCCATATTATCCTGCATCGAGTTGCTTAAATCTTTTTTATTTCGGTGAGCGTGTTGCAAACCAGGCAAGATGGAGTAGAGCCAGCCTCCCCCCTGCATACGCTCATAATTAAAAGAAGCTTGCAGCATTAAGGACCGAAAACCGAGATGAATCAGTTGCTTCCGTGTGAGTTCCGGAGACAATTCTTCATCAGACTGATCGTTTTTTTCCAGTTCATTAGATGCCATCGCTAAAATCCTCCTCTCCTGCTGCTTGTTTAGGCTGGGAATCATGTCGTTTATTCTGATAGTAGTCATAAAGCGCGATCGACAAACCGATCAGAGCTATAGCAAGAATATCCAACTCTAAATAAGCCGCTAGCAAAAATCCAACGATGAAAAACATGACATATTCCGCTCTCAACATAATCGTCAACAACATGGCAAAACCAATGGCAGGCATTATTCCACCCGCAATGCCTAAACCATCCGTAATCCACTCTGGCACCGTCTCAACAATATCTGCCGCTGTTTGTACTCCAAAATTAATGGGCAAAAAGGCGATAACAAAGTTCATGACGAACAAAATAACAAGCCCTAAGTAATTGAACTTTTCGATCCCCCAAGGGTTAGCGGCTTCAGCATGTCTATCCATCCGATGCATAACCGGTGCGTAGATGGTAAACAACAAAGTAATGAGTCCTTGCACAGCGACTGCAAAAGGAATCGCAATTCCAACAGCGACGTTGGGATCCTCGCCGAGGAGAATGCCAAACGCTGTACCAATGACACCGCCAATGACAGGGTTAGGCGGCTGAGCCCCTGCGAGCGGAACCATGCCCATCCAAATTAATTCAAGCGTCCCACCTATAATGAGACCGGTGGTTACATCGCCTAAGATTAAACCAATAACTAAACCGGAAAAAATAGGGCGATGGGCATGTGTTAACCCATTGTAATTATCGATACCCATCAGACCAGCCCATAAAGCTATTAAGGTAGCTTCCAATAACATCTGAATCATTCACTCCTTTCCTACTAATAAGGGCTCAATTTATATATTTTATATAAATTGGAGAGTCCTGATTATATCAGCTTTAAAATATC
Organism: Natribacillus halophilus; assembly: GCF_900100185.1. Taxonomy (GTDB): domain Bacteria; phylum Bacillota; class Bacilli; order Bacillales; family Marinococcaceae; genus Natribacillus; species Natribacillus halophilus. The sequence goes on from NZ_FNEN01000005.1 coordinate 166,431, forward strand.
TTGCTGCCCCTCTGTTGGAACACGTCTCAACTCAAGTTTAACGCCTAATTCATCAAGCTTTCGAAAAGCTTCCTTATCTTTCTCATCTACAGATACCGTTGAAGATATTTGCTCTTTTCCCTCTTCATAATGCATATTCCCTACGTTAATTTTATCTATAGGAACGCCTCCACTTTTAAGAGCAAGTGCATCATGAACATCCCTAACAATCAGGAAAATCAGTTGTTTTGCAGAAGATTTTTGAATAATGTCAATGGTTCTCTGAATTGAAAAGTATCGGGTTTGAATAGACTCGGGCATAACCATGTCCATAAGATCTTGTTGAACCTTGTCACTGGACACCTCATCATTTGCTACCACAACGAGATTAGCACCAACGTGGTTAACCCAAGTGACCCCCACTTGACCATGAATAAGCCGATTATCAATACGCGTGAGTAATAGATTTTCCATAGTTAAACCCCTCTCCATTGTTAATAGTCATATATCGTCACACCCTGCACCACACGATTCAGACTGCCCTCAGGGCTTGGGTTATCAGGGGTAATGCCAAGCTTAAGTGATGTTCGCAAAGAAAGGACTTGAGCAAATAGCATATAGTTAAGGCTTAAAAAGAAATCATTTGGCACCGGATTTTCAGCCATAACAAATGTGAGATCCGCAAGTTGTTTCACTTCTTCATCTTGTCCGTCTGTCAGTGCGATCACTTTTGACAAAGCATCTTCATTTGATAATTCTTTAATCATATCTAAATCGTATTTTCGCGTGTAAGGATTTCGAGACACCAATACTACTGCCACGGATTGTTTGTTAAGCACCGATTTGGGACCATGTCTAAAGCCCAAGGAAGATTCATGCAACGCCACTACTTTCCCAGCTGTTAATTCCAGCATTTTTAAAGCAGCCTCATGGGAAGCTTGCCCTAAAGTTCCTGAACCCAAATAGACCAATCGTTCAAAATCTACAGTCAGAACCTGATCGATGATGTTGTCCAAATTTTTTAGTGCATGCCTCGCGTTCGCAATGAATGCAGATAGATGGTCTTCATACACGTTTTCTTTTGCAAAAATCAAATAGGCAGTCAACGCCATAGCACTAAAACTGCTCGTCATCGCAAACCCTTTGTCATGAGTTTCAGGTGGGAGCAATAATAGTTTACTATTCTCATCTTCTTCGATATTTCTCGCGAGGGTTCCATCTTCATTGCAGGTAATAACGATTTGATAGAAATCATCAACAATTTTCTGTCCAAGCTCAGTGGCAGCGACGCTTTCTGGGCTGTTTCCCGAACGCCCAAAGGATACGAGAACAGTAGGAATATCTTCTCGGAAATAGTTTTTGGGATTGGAGACAAGTTCGGTTGTTGGGGTTGCTTCCACTTGTACATGGGCAGGTAAATGTTGAATCAACTCTGGCACAAGCATATCCCCAATGAATGCTGAAGTACCTGCACCTGTAAATATGACTCGTCCCCTAACATGTTGATTAAATATTTCTTTTATAAACTTCTGGGCCTTTTCTCTTTCCGCCGCTCCTTGTCCCCACACTTTTTCCCATACATCAGGCTGTTGATTAATTTCTTCAGCCGTATTAATGGCCTTCTTTTCAATCAGTTCTTCTTTTGTATACGTAAACATGATTTCTTCTCCCACTCTTTATCTAATTTAGCTCAACCGTATAGTCAAACTTTTCTCCTCTTGCAACACTAATCGTGTATTCAATTAACGTGTCTCGATGATAAGCAAAGCGTTTGATTAACATTGCCGGATTTTGTGTATACGTTTCTAAATGTTTAGCTTCATGATCTCTCGTTATCGTTGCTGAAAATTTTTCAATAGCGCGAGTAACGTTAATATTATAATGATTCCTAAAAATGTTATACATCGGCTTTTCTGATAATTGCTTTCCCGTTAAATTAGGGAAAAGTTTTGCCGGTAAATGCGTCGTTTCATACATAAGGGGTTCTCCATCCGCTATTCGCAGACGGACAATTTGATAAACTTCTTCACCAGCATCAAGTTGGATTTTGCTCGCTAATCTTTCATCAATCGGAAAACGCTCAAAAGATAGAACTTTGACCGTTGGGACCTTACCTAACTTTTTCATTTCTTCGGTAAAACTGTATAAGTTCACCAAGTTTTGATTATACGTCTTAGGCGCTACAAATGTCCCTTTTCCATGATATTTGTAAATGTAGCCTTCTCTTTCCAAATCTTGCATGGCCTGTCGAACTGTAATTCTGCTTAGATCGTAGGTTTCACAAAATTTTCTTTCTGAAGGCAATTTGTAACCCTCATAATAAGCGTTGTTCTCTATTTTTTTAATAACCTCTTCCACCAGTTGACGATACAAAGGAATGCGACTCTGCTTATCCAATAACTTATTCACCTCCTCTTCACCTATCTGGTTATAACCAGTTGGTGTCATTGTAAGGGATTGCATAAACATTGTAAAGGGTTGATTTTGTTCTACACGAAAAAACCAATAAGACGGTAAAAACCGATCCTATTGGCTTTCATCTACCAACCGCAATATCTCATCAGGCTTTTCAAAAATATACGCCGCCTTTTCAAATCCTTCCGTCGTCTTCGCTCCCCACAATGCTAAACCAAAGTCTACGCCTGCCGCGTGGGCACATTCCATATCATGCACTGAATCACCGATATATAGGGCTTCACCTGCGCCTCTTTTTAATTGTCTCAAAGCCAATTGCAGGGGCTCCGGATGAGGTTTATGTTTTTCTGTATCACTCGCGGTGATAACTTTTGTAAAATACTGTTCGATTCCTAACAGATGATAGCTGTGATTCATCTCATCCTCGGTTTTAGATGTGACAATACTGTTCTCAGGCAATTGTTCGATGACGTCGATGATTCCGGCAAACATTTGCACATCCCGAAGGAGCGGTCTTTCCCGAGCTAGCCATTTCTGATATGTCTTTTCTTTTTCCGGCACGTCCAGGAGATCCAAAGTTCTTCTCCCCGGAATTCCGAGAAAAATGCGCAAATCAGCAAGGTCCTTTTCGATGCCCACTTCTTTAAGCGTGGCTTGAAGCGCGTTGAGGCCGATCATTTCCGAGTCAACAATCGTTCCATCGAAATCAAAAATATACGTTTCATACATCATTCTCGACCCCTTTCCATTCCCCGTCAACAATCGCCTTTTTTTCGTCCATTTGCTGTCCTTCATACACATACACATAAGCTTCGTACTCCCCTTGATCCGTGAAAATAACCCGGCGGACGCGTTCATAATGATTATTTTCGCCTTCTCCGTTGTATCCTTCCAACAGATTCAACGCATGCAAAACAGCGTTATCCACCCGGTATAATTCACCGTATACACGATGATCGTCGCTAATCACCATAGCCGGAAAATCAAAATCAGTATCGTACAACCGCCCACAGGTCCACGCCCGTTCCGCGATTAATTCCGCTGTTTCCATAAGGTGAGCGTTCCGTTCATTTTTCCGCAACGTTCCGTATACAAAAACAAGATGTTCTGTCATGTCATCCCCTCCCTACTGCATAGCTACAAATTAGCATTCCATCGATCCATATTCAATGCTAAAATATGACAGGTATACACTTCTCGCGAACAGGAGTCTTTACGATGACTACGGCAAATACCAATCCTTTAGACATACAACCCGTGCGAAAGGTACTTTTTCGTTACCTCTTTCCATCGATGATCGGCATGATGTTGATGGCCGTTAATTACGTGATTGACGCGGTCATGGTCGGGAACAAGCTGGGCGCGCTATCCTTGGCAGGAATCAATATTGCCAGTCCGGTTTACACGCTTTTTGTCGGGATATCGATCTGGATCGGCGTCGGGGGCGCGACGTTGTATTCGCAACGGATGGGCGCCGGCGAACCGAACCGCGCCCGACAGATCTTCACACACTCTGTTGTGTTAATCATCGCATTGACGATTGTGATCGGCATTAGTTCGCTTATCTTTCGCGAACCGCTCGTTTTTGCTCTTGGTGCCAATGCTGAAACCGCGCCCTACGCTTCAGCATACTTAAATGTGTTTTTAATGTTCGGGCTTATTTTGACGCTGGAAAACGTCTGCAGCATTTTCGTTCGCAATGACGGCAGTCCGACGCTCGCGATGGCGGCGTTGATCACCACCGCCGTTTCCAATTTCATCATGAACTTCATCATGCTCTATATCCTGGAACTCGGGCTACGCGAGATTGCCTTTGGAACGATTATCGCTGCAGGATTGGGCTTACTCGTGCTCAGCATCCATTTTTTCCAAACGAAAAATAACTTGAAGCTCGTGACGTTTCGTTTCGAAAAGCCGTTACTTCTCATCACGCTCGCCCTTGGTTTTCCGAGTTTTCTCGTGGAGCTTGGCATCTCGATCTTCACGATTTCGCACAACGTCGCTTTTTCATGGCTATTGGGGACGGATGGCGTCGCCGCCTTTTCCGTCATTAACTATGTACACACGATGATGCTGCTTATGTTTCTCGGCTTAGGCCAGGGCGTGCAGCCGGTCATCAGTTATTTTCACGGAGCCCAAGCGGCAGAGAAAAAAAGTGAGGCGTTGCGCTTGAGCGTCATTACCGGGATAGTGGTCGGAGCTTTCTTTATGTTGCTCGGGCAGACGGGTGCCAGTGCCATTATCCAGGTTTTCGGGGATTTGCCGGATCACGTGGCGGATCTATCGAGCACCGGCATTCGTATCTTCTTTCTCGCTTACATTTTCGTCGGTTTGAATTTCGTCGTCATGACCTATTTTCAGTCCATCGGCCAGGTGAAAAAAGCCGTCATGATTATAGCCGGGCGCGGCATCGTTTTCATGCTGCTTTTCCTTTTCACATTGCCGCTGCTTATGGGCGCAAATGCCGCCTGGTTCGCCGTTCCCCTCGCGGAAATGGTCGTCACCGGTCTGATCGTAGGGTTCTATTATTTCAAATCGGCATAATCGCGCGCCGGATCGCTCACACTACGAAGGCAAAAGGAGGCATGAACCATGGATGAACAACGAGCCCAGGAAATCGCGCACTCCCCAGACATGAAACACGTCACCCATGAAGGCACGCCCATCTACATTCAACATGTTGATGAGGCAGAAGGGACGGCGCGCATTTTCCCCCTCGAGCAGCCGGAAGAGGAACAAAGCGTATCCGTGGACAACCTGGTTGAACATTAGAGAAGCATTATCGCTTCTCTTTTTTTATTAAAAGTGAAAGGACCAAGCCTGTAATCGCGAACAGGAAAGCGACGAAAAAGGCCGTTTTGACTCCGGAGAGAAACTCAAAAGGATCTGCCGTTTCGGTCGTTGCCCGGCCGATAAACGAAATGATAAACGTTAAGCCGAGAGACCCTCCGAATTGACGGGCCGTATTTACAATCGCCGTCCCATGGGGGACGAGTGAATCGGGTAAAGCGTTAATGCCGGTCGTCATAATTGGCATGTTGATCAACGCGACCCCGGCCATGGAAATCATGAAGATAACCGCAGTGAGCACGAGAGAAGTATCAATATCAAGGATAAAAGAATAGCACAGTGTGCTCGCAGACAATAAAACAAAACCGATAACAGCAATGCTTTTCCCGCCATATTTGTCGAAGAGCCTCCCGGCAAAAAACGACATAAGGGCCAGTGTCAGTGCTCCGGGAGCGACGATGATTCCCGCAGTAAATGCCGAGAGCTCCTGAACATTTTGCACATACATCGGCAAGATCGTTTCGATAGAGATGAGCAAACTAAAGGACGAGATGGAAATCACCGTTACGAGCGCGAATATGGGCACCTTGAATACGCGCAATTCGAGGATCGGTTTCTCCGACCGCAGTTGCCTGACGACGAATAAGGCGAGCGCGATGACACCTACGCTAATGCTGATGGTAGCCGTTCCGCCGGCCTCAATCGTATTGAATCCGTATAGCATTCCGCCGAAAGCGATCGTCGACAGCAGCAGAGAAAGAATATCTATTTTCGTCTCCCGTTGTTCCGTTACGTTACGCATGAAAAGAAACATTAATAGCAGAATGCCGACAGCAAGTGGCAGCGTTAACAGAAACACCGCCCGCCATTCGAAGACATTGATCATCACACCAGATAGAGGGGGACCGATCGCCGGGGCAACGTTGATGACCATCCCGGCCAACCCCATCGCGAAGCCTCGTTTTTCCCGCGGATAAATAAGGAGCAGCAACGTTTGCATGAGCGGCAACATGATTCCGGATCCAACCCCTTGAATGATGCGCCCCGCGAGCAAGATCTCAAACGAGGGCGCGAGCCACCCGACCAATGTCCCGAGGCAAAACAAAAACATGGCAATCATCATCAATGGTCTCGTTTTAAACTTATCGATCAAGAACGCCGTCATCGGTATGAGCACGGCCATCGTAATCATAAATCCCGTCGTTAGCCACTGCACTTCACTGGCGTTTACATCAAACTCCGCCATGATTCTCGGAAAAGCGGTGATCAGCAAAAACTGGGTCAGCACTGCTAAAAAAGAGCCCGAAAGTGCAAGCGCGACAATCAGGCGTCTATGTATGGGTGATAGATTCGTAGGTGTCATGCGTTCTCATCCATTTTTTAATCTCTCCCTATGCCAACATTCTAGCATACTCTACACATGCTCTTATATTTTGATAGAATGAGATAAACAACTATGCAAGGGATGTGACCATCCGTGCAACCTTACCTGTTTCACCTGAACAAAGATTTGCTGGAAATCAACGCGTTGGAAATGGATGGCGGGTTATCCGCATTTTTTGCATCCAAGCAGGAAAATACCTTTGAATTTGTAAACGGCGATCAGTCCCTTGTCCGTACATTTACCGTCAATTGGGAAGAGCAAGCGATTCAGGGAAGAGGGATTAAAGGTTTTTTTAACCCTTATGACAACGAATACTTATTGATCGATGAGAACGATGAAGGCCAAATCAAGATCACGCCGGCGCCCAAGCCTCAAGAAGAATGGCTCCAGCAATTCAATATGCAGCCGGAAGCAAGAGATCGCACCCATGACGTTTTGGAAGCAATGGATAATTTCAGGCAAAACAACGAAAAATGGTTCGATTTATACAAGGTGGCACAGCAATTTCGCTTTAGCTCCGATACAGATCAGGATGAACTGCTGAGCTTGCCCCATTTGCGTGACATGGAAACCTTTGACTATCAAGTCAACACCGTGCAAGCCGTTTTGAACCGTTTTAAAGGACGGGCCCTACTTTGTGATGAAGTCGGGCTGGGCAAAACCGTTGAAGCCGGCATGGCGATGCAAGAGTATATTATGCGGGGATTGGCCGGCAAAATTCTCATTCTTTGCCCGCCATCCCTCGTGCAGCAATGGGAACAGGAGATGAAACGCAAATTCAACCAGGACTTTATACGCGCCGACGATCCTGCTTTTAAAAAACAGGGTACCGACGCCTGGGCGCACTTCCCGAAAGTGATCGCCTCCATAGCCACTGCCAAGCGCAAACAGTATCGCAGTGCGATTACGGATGTTCATTATGACCTTGTCATCGTCGATGAGGCCCACCATCTGAAAAACCGCAAAACGATGGCCTGGCAATTCGTGAACGAGATCAACAAAAAATATATTTTTCTCTTAACCGCAACCCCTGTCCAAAACAACCTGGAAGAACTGTATAACCTTATTACGTTATTAAAGCCGGGACAATTAAAAACATATCGCTACTTCAAGAAAAATTTCGTCGAAGACAATCAAGGCATGGAAGCGAAAAATGTCGATCAGCTGAAACGATTGCTCTCCGACGTCATGATTCGCAATAAACGCAATAATGTGGACGTCCGCTTCACCAACCGAAAAGCACAAACGACAACCGTTGCTTTATCCGCCGCTGAAGAAGGATTATATCATGAGTTAAGCGCCTTTATTCGTAGCAAATATAACGACGAAAACAGCGGCATGACCCGCTTTCAACTGAAAAATTTGCAAGAGCAAATGGGCAGCTCTTTTTACACACTCGTACAATCACTCGAGAAACAAGTCCATAATGAAAAATTGCATGACCTCGATCGCCGCAGGCTCTACGACCTTTATGAGCAAGCTTACGATATCACCCAAACGGAGGCCGCCAATAATGCAAAAGTGCGCGAACTGATTTCGATTTTATCCGCGACCAACGAAAAAACCTTGGTTTTCACAAAATATCAGAAGACCCAGCAGTTATTGGCCTGGGTCTTGAAAGAACAAGGCTTTCGCGTCGCCGAATTTCACGGGGGATTGAAACGGAAGGAAAAGGAAGAACAGGTTGATTTTTTCAAAGATCAAGCGCAAGTATTAGTAAGTACGGAAGTCGGCGGTGAAGGGCGAAACTTACAATTTTGCAATACGATGATTAATTTTGACCTGCCCTGGAATCCGATGGCGATCGAACAGCGCATCGGGCGGATTCATCGTATCGGACAGGAACGGGATGTTTTCGTCTATAATCTCGTGGCACAAAACACGCTTGAACACCACATTCTCCATATTTTGGACCGGAAAGTGAATATGTTCGAACTGGTCGTCGGTGAAGTGGACATGATCCTCGGGGATATTGAAGCCAAAGACGACTTTTCCGATATCGTCATGAGAACATGGGTAGACGCCCGCGACCGCGAGACGATGGAAAAAGAAATGGACGACATCGGCGAAAAAATGCTGGCAAACAAACAGCAGCTGGACCATTTAAAAAAGCTGGACAAGCAAATCTTTTAGGGAGAGAAAAACGTGGAACTGCAAAAATATGTCACAGAAGTCATCGAAACATTGGGCGGCGTCGTCATCCCGGAAGAATATGCGCTCTGCCAGGTGCTCATCCCCGAAGAATACAAGGATTATTTTCAGGGCCAAACCGAAGTTGAACTCGCTTTCGATTTCGAGGTCGCCGAGGAAAACCCCGGGGCAGAATTTGTCACCTTTGGCAGTTACCTCTTGGATCAGTTGTTGGCATTGGCTGACGAGAAAGCACAGAGCACGGTCCGCTTCGTCGAAATCCAGCGGCTCGAACTCGCAAACCCACTAAAGAAAATCCAGGCGTTTATGCCGGAGGAGCCGGGGAAAATATCGATTTTAAACGAGCGAAATGTCATGGGCGCCTGGGCGGCGTATCAATTTAACATCACCTTTATTTCTGATACAAAAGAAGAGTCGACGAGAGAAATATGGGTCGATTTGCTCACCAATCGTGTCGATCCGGTCATCCAGGAGCAGCAAAACAGAATCGTCCATCAACGGGATCCTCTGTATACGCTTCCTTTTGCGAAAGCGTTCGACATTCAACAAGGGTTTGAATCGGCTTTTAACGATGCCATTCAAAAAGGGGAAGATGAGAAAAAACAGCGTTTACAAGACGAAACGTTGCAACAGGACATTGACCGCATCCAGGAATACTACACGGAATTAATGGAAGAAAATGAACAGCGCGCGAACCGAAAAGGACTGACAGAGGAGAAAAAAGAAGATATACACGCCAAAACCAAGGCCATCGAAATCGAACGTGATAAACAGCTGCAGGAAATCCGAAACAAATACGACGTCCAAATTGAACCATCGCTTGAACACGGCATACTATACATGATCCCGGTGATTGAATACCAGCTTGAGATGGATTTTAGAGGCACGCAGAAGGAAAAAACATTGTACTATAACCCGATTACGAAAGGCTTTGCACTGGCGGAGTGAGGGGAGGCTGCTGCAAGGTTTTTGGCATGGCTCGATTGATGAACCCATGCTGGTCAGGAAGTTGTGATCCCTCTCGGGATGAGATCCTTTTCGTTTGAGGGATCACAGACCTCTTCTGATTCCTCTCAGGGTAGGCACACTTCCGTCTGAGGGATCACAGACCTCTTCTGATTCCTCTCAGGGTGGGACAACTTCCGTTTGAGGGATCGCAGATCGCTTCTGATTCCTCTCACTCTCAGGGCAGGCCAACTTCCATTTGAGGGATCACAGACCTCTTCTGATACCTCTCAAGGCAGGCCAACTTCCATTTGAGGGATCACAGACCTCTTCTGATACCTCTCAGGGCAGGCCAACTTCCGTTTGAGGGATCACAGACCTCTTCTGATTCCTCTCAGGGCAGGCACACTTCCGTTTGAGGGATCGCAGGCCGCTTCTGATCCCTCTCGGGGTGAGCTCCTTTCCATTTGAGGGATCACAAACCGCTTCTGATTCCTCTCAGGGCGGGCCAACTTCCGTTTGAGGGATCACAGACCATTTTCCTTCGTAAATATTACTCCACATAATATGAAGATACCCCATGACCAACGCGTTTGAAACGATTGGCGAGCGCCCTTATGACTTTTTTGTGGTCACCTTCCACCGCACACCATTCAAGAATTATGTTGCTGGTGATTTTTCTATCCGGGAAAAGCCGTTTGAATTCTTCTACGCTACGGATGATCGCGGCTTGAGCGTTTTCTCCGCAGCCACATTCGCTACATAGCCATATTCGTCCTTTTTCAACCATAAAGGATCCGCATTCGGGACAAACAACACCTTTTTTCAGCTGCTCATAGTTATACGCCGGCCTCTCGATATTAGGTGGCTCGTCTGAATGCAGCGCAACCAACTGCTCAGCCAGCTTTTCATCGCCCCGATTAAGTTTCGAGTCAATATTGTTTAATTTATTCATAAATGGGTTAAGTTGGCTGTGGAAAACCGCCGGTAATTTCAGCTGGGCATTGTAGAGTGTAAACTCGGGGTTGATAAAAATAAGGAAGGATTCGATCGGGAGGTTTATGCCAAGACGCCGTTGGAGCAATTGACGCAAGAGAGATTTAGCCCTTTCCATCTGATATAACGGGTTATTTATTTCACCACCCGCGAGCGAGGACCATGTATTAGCGTCAACATAGAAATCGCCTTCAAAATTTTTGGAATCAAAGACATGAATCTTTTCTTGAAAAATAAGGAGCGAATCAATTTGAAAAACCTTTCGCTTATGCTCGAGTAACAAGTCATTAACAACAAGGCAATCATTCGAAAGACCGCTCTCAAGCCAAGCATCCATCTGCAACTCGCCGGCATACCCCTTTTCAAGATTCGCGTAATACTGTGGGTCTGAAAGTTGCATGCGCGGATTCAACAATCGCAAAATTTTCAATTCTTTAGACGGTTCACGTTCTTTAATCTTTCTCATCGCCCACTTCCTTTCGTTTTTGCAAGTATAGCATAAAAAGAGCCCCGTAGGGAGCTCTTTCTGGTGTTCACTCCAAATCCGTAATCGTCCAAATCGCTTGACCGCTTGTGAACGGATTCTCGAAGATGAATTCATATGCTTCGGATTCGTCTACATCAAACGCTATCTCACCGCGGTTATCACGCTCAGGACCAATCTCACCATCAAGAGAGCCATCGGTTTCTGTAAAAATGGTGACGTCATGCGTGTAACCTTCATCGTCCTGAAGGCTCATTTGCAGCATCGTTGAAATATCCGCGGGTTCATCTGTAGTATTTTCGATGGATAAGTCCAGAATGACAAAATGATCATTATCGGGTGATTCAAATTCACTGCCACCGCTCGTGTAAGCATCATTGAGCGTAATTTCGAGCCCGTCGAAGTTCATCGTGTCACCGATAGAAATGTCTTCGACCATGTCACCGTTGCCTTCGTCATCTTCAGAATCCTCATCATCCAAATCCTCATCCTCGTCATCTTCCTCATCGCCTGTTTCCTCTGTATCCTCTTCTTCCGCTGACACTTCTTCCTCGTCATTGTCATCATCGACTTGATCAATTTCACTCGTGCCACATGCCGTAACAGCCACCAACGTCGTACTGAGCCCAAGCGCTACAATCCATTTTTTCATGTTCATTGTCCCCCTATAATTGATTTTGTTGCTCTGTTTTCAATTATAGGGATAGGGGTGACAACTACTGTCAGGGGTCAGAAAAAAATTTTTGATACCGTTCACTTTGTCGCTTGTGAAAATGGTACAATTCCTCGCGAATGTATTGCGGCTCCAGCAATTCAGCGTCGAGACCGAAGCTTCGCACCCAGCGGACAAATTCCTTTTTGCTCTGTAAAGTGGTCGTGAGGAGCAATGACCCCTCTTCTTCTGTTATCAATTCTGTATCGGCATAAAAATTGAACTCCTGGACGTAACGCGCGATATCCTCGTTAAAACGCACGACAAACGTCGTCTCTTCCTCATCGTCGGCGAAAATCGACCAGCGGGCGGATAAGTATTCCTCGATATCGAAGTCTTCCGCAATCGTGAATGTATCAGCAAGCACATGCGCCGAATGGATGCGATTAAGACGAAAAACACGATAATCTTCCCGGCTCGCGCAATACCCGATAACGTAAAGATGCCCGCTGCGCGGAATAATATAATAGGGATGAATGCTGCGTATAGTGACTTGATCCCGATAAATCGCGTAGTATTCGATTTCGAGCACCTGGTTTTCAGTGATGGCCTGAAAAAGCGCGGGCATTACATCGTTCGTATCCTTGTCCCCGGCCTGGTCGTGAAAACGAATGCGATTACCGAGCTCCTGTCGCAAAGTTGTTACGTCACCGGCATCACGATCATGGATCATGCTCTTCATTTTTTCGACCCCGGAACGGTAAGCCTGATGAAACGGATGCTCCCGCTTCGTGATCTCCTGAGACATTTGCGGATACACGGTGAGCGCGAGCCATTCTTCTTTTGATAAATAACGATAAGGCGAACCCGGGTTCTGAAGAAGCCGATAGCCATGTTTCCCTTCACTTATGTATTGAATGCCCAAACCCTCGATTTCTTTCATGTCACGATAAATCGTCCGCACCGTTGTATGACAATATTCGGCCAACTCTCTGGCTGTAATGGTTGCTTGTTCCTGTAAGAGTCTGATAATCGTCAACAGACGCTCCGTTTTCAGAAATTCTCGACTATAAGACGGATCTGTCATCGGTTTCACTCCTCCATTGATAATAAAAAACACAATGGATTACATTTGCGTAATTCACTGTGCAGGAATAAGAAAACACTATTTGAAAAATTTCCTGGTAGTTCTCCCCGTCGCCCGACCGGCAACGCGCCGTCCTATACGCCGACCGACTCTGCCCTTTTTCACCGCATTGACATCCCCGAGAATACGCGCCAACTTATACAAGAAGCTCCGGAAATTATTCATAGACGAGGCTCCTTTCATTATTTTCCTGCTTTGACTGTACCATAATCATGCAGTTATGCCTAGGAAAATAGTGGCTTTACAGATAAAATCCCCGACATTTCCCGGGAAATATCGAGGGATCTCCTTTTAATTCGCGAAGGCATAGAGCATGCGGTCAAGAGCTGTTCGTGCCTCCACGGCAGTCTTTTCGTCTACGGTGATTTGATTGACGACCCTTCCCTCAACGAGTTCTTCAAGGCACCAGGTGAAATGAGCGAGATCAATGCGGTTCATCGTTAAGCATGGGCACATATTTGGGTTTAAGGACATGATCGTTTTGTCTGTATAAGTGTTTGCGAGCCGCTGTACGAGATTCATTTCCGTGCCGATGGCCCAGGTGGTTCCGGATGGAGCCGCAGCAATGGTATCGATGATTTTTTTCGTTGATCCATCCCTATCAGCGGCCTGGACGACGCCCCAACTGCATTCCGGGTGCACAATCACTTGCAAATCCGCGTGCTCGGCTCGCAATTTTTCCATGTAATCAACGGTGAACTTCTCATGGACAGAGCAGTGTCCTTTCCAAAGAATCACTTTGATGTCATCACTGACGGGCTCAGTTTCAAACCGTTCAAATATCGGATCCCAGACAGCCATTTGCTCCAGCGGAATCCCAAGATCATAGGCGGTATTTCTCCCTAAATGCTGGTCCGGTAAAAATAACAAGCGTTCTTTGCGTTCGAGGGCTTCCTTGATCATCTCCGAGGCGTTTGAAGAGGTAACAGTAGCGCCGCCGTGACGACCACAAAAAGCTTTGATCGCCGCGGTGCTATTTACGTAAGTCAGCGGCAGAATCGTATCGCCAAACCGCTCGGTAAGCGCCGCCCATGCGCGTTCCGTTTGATTGATGTCCGCCATGTCGGCCATCGAGCAGCCAGCACGCATATCCGGCAAGATGACCTTTTGCTCGTCTGTCGTTAAAATATCAGCCGTTTCCGCCATAAAATGCACGCCGCAAAAAACGATGTAATCCGCTCTCGTTTGCGCTGAGCTTTGCGCCAATTGCAGAGAGTCTCCGGAAGCATCCGCAAACGCTATGATTTCATCGCGCTGGTAGTGATGCCCCGGGATAAACAGCCGCTCGCCAAGTTTTTCACGTGCAGCGCACGCCCGTTCATGCAGTGTTTTTTCATCCATATTTTGATAATCAGCAGGCATGGTTTCTTTTTTAATGGTATCAAGAAAAGACATAATCCGTCGCCTCCATTGTATGATTCATACTGATATCCAAGGCTTGAACAGAATGGGTCAAATAGCCTAACGAAATGTAGTCAACCCCGCACCCTCGATAGGTAGAGAGTGTATCAGGGCTAATGCTACCGGATGCTTCAGTTGCTATCGTTTCCGGGATGTGCCTAGTCCAGCTTCGGGTCGTATCCGGGTTTGCATTGTCGAACATGATGACATCGGCTTGCGCATCTACAGCGGCGATAACCTCCTCTTCATCTCGCGCTTCAACCTCAATTTTGACGAGATGGCCGCTGACTTCCCTCGCTCTTTCAACCGTAGCGTGAATCGAACCGCCACAGGCATCAATATGGTTGTCTTTAATCATCACCGCGTCATAAAGTCCGTAACGGTGGTTGACCCCGCCACCGCAACGCACGGCGTATTTTTCAAATAGCCGCAGTCCCGGTGTCGTTTTTCGGGTGTCACAAATCTTAATATTCGGGTCGTTGAGTTCTCTGACTGCCGCTGCGGTAGCGGTCGCTATCCCGCTCATTCGTTGAATGAGATTAAGTAACACGCGCTCGCCACTAAGAACGGACGAGGCCGGCCCTTTAATCCGGGCAAGCAGCTCTCCGGCAACGATAACCTCTCCGTCAGATTTATAGGTGATCACCTCGATCTTTTCATTCAATAATTGGTATCCGTTGGCCAACAGGCCGATGCCCGCGAGAGTGCCCGTTTGTTTAGCCAGGACATCGACCGTTGTGGTTTCATCTTGCAGCCAACCTGTCGATATATCACGTTCGCCGATGTCCTCTATGAGAAATGATTGTAACTTTTCTTTCACTTTCAATGGATTCATCTTATTCCAATACCTCCTTCTGCCGGTATTTGTGGCCAGGTAAGCGAAGCGCCATCCCAAGCTTGTTTTTTCATCGGATGGTCTTCACGATAATGACTGCCGCGCGATTCGGTACGTGCTAAAGCTGCGTTTGTGATAAGTGCGGCAATGAGGGCCATATTGCTGCTTTCCTGAATGTGAGGATCATCACTTTGCAGGCTTTCTGGAGAATATAGGTTGAAAAAATCCACAGCTTCTTGCAATGTCTTGGCATTTCGGTTTACACCGCATGCTTCATCCATCACCTGTTTGATCTCCGCTTTTGTGGGCAGCGTCCCCGTTACCGACGGTTCCTCCCTGGTTCGGAAAACAGCAGGTCTTTTTCGCGGGTGAGCCAACAATCTCCGGCCTAGCTTGCGGCCAAAAACAACCGCCTCCAATAAGGAATTGCTGGCGAGACGATTCGCGCCATGAACACCTGTAGAAGCAACTTCGCCGACGGTGTATAACCCCGGCACATTCGTTTTCCCGTCAGGTGTTGCCGCCACTCCACCCATCATAAAATGGGCGCCGGGGGCAACGGGTAGTTGTGAGCTATAGCCATATATTTTACAAAGAGAGGCCACACCGGGGAAGCGTTCGGCAAGATGTGAAACAGGTGATAAATCAAGAAAAACTTCCCTTCCTTCACTTCGGGCGGCAGCGATGGCACGCGCCACAATATCCCGACCCGCTAAATCCCCCTTGGGGTGATGAGCCATTACCCGACTGCCGTCTGACTTTACCAATCGTCCACCGGCACCGCGGACGGCTTCTGTGATCAAATCTGCGGCGCCCGTGTCCGTAGCCAGTAGTGTCGGGTGAAACTGGATAAACTCCATATCCCGTAAAATCGCGCCAGCGCGATAAGCAAGTGCGTAGCCATCTCCGGTCGCGAATGCATGGTTGGTCGTTTGCGAAAATAACTGTCCGGCGCCACCGGTTGCGAGCACCGTGTGTGGAGCTTTCCAGAACCTGTTTTCCCCGTTTTTGTTCACTGTTTTTACACCAACGCAAAGCCTATCTACTTTTAACAAGGAAAGGACTGTTTCTTCATTGAAAAATTGCACATGGTCTCGAACGCGCTCCATTAACGTATGTACTAGCGCCTCGCCGGTTCGGTCTCCCCCGGCATGCACGATCCGCGGATGTTCATGGGCACCTTCTTTTCCGAGCTGAAAACCGTGTTCATCGTGGTCAAATAAAACACCCCACGCGGCCAGCATGTGAACAGCTTCCTGCCCGGCTTTCGTCAGCGTGGCTGTGTTGGAATTGTCGTTGTGATCATCCCCCGCTTCCAGCGTGTCCCGCCAATGTTTTTTCCAACTATCATTGGTGGATAATGCCGCGGCCACACCCCCTTGAGCCCGATACGAGTTACTTTCGGTGGCCTCTCCCTTTGAAAAAATGCCAACATTCAACTCACGGCTGATCGTTTCTGCGACCACCAGACCCGCGAGGCCACTGCCAATAATTAAGACGTCCAATGTTTCTGTTTTTACGCTCATTGTGTCCCCCTAAGATACGTTTGCTCAATGGTTCACATACTCGGGCGCATTTATATGTCTTTACACATATCTTTACATATAATGAGAGCTATGACAAGATAAAATCATAGATTCGGAAAATAATCTGTCATTTTAAAAAGCGGAAGGAGCAAACCGATGATTTATTTAGACTACGCCGCGACCACCCCGATGGCACCGGAAGCGATCCGCGTTTATCAGGAGGTGGCTTCCAACTATTTCGGAAACGCCAACAGCCTACATACGAAAGGAACCGATGCTGCCAATGTTGCACAGGCAGCGCTCTCAACATTGCGAAATACCATCCCAGATACGAGTGTTCACTTGACCCGCAGTGGCTCAGAAGCCAATCAACACGCCATCGACCAGTTGCTCAACGTCCACAACTTTAAAGGACATATTCTTACGTGCCGTACCGAACATCCTTCCATACGAGAACATTTGCAGAAGCTTATCGAGATTTATCCCGGGCTGATCATGGAGGATGTCCCCGTCGATGAACAAGGACACATTCACCCTTCCGCAGTTGAAGCGCGCATAAAGCCGGATACGATTCTCGTCACCTTCGCCCATGTGCAACACGAAATCGGAACGATCCGCGATATCAGCGCCATTGGGGAGGTGCTCACCCAAGCTGGGATTTCTTTTCATAGTGATTGCGTACAATCCTATGGAAAAATCCCGATTCCGATGAAACAAGCCGGCTTAGCAGCGATCAGCGTGGCCGCCCATAAAATTCATGGACCAAAGGGACTTGGAGCTGTCTTTTTTTCAAAAACGTTTCAGCCCAACGATGAACTTCCAACTGGAACGGCTGATGGACCTGCCATTGCCGCTTTTGCCGAAGCTGCCCAAATACAAGTACAAAAAACAGATGATAGCATTACACATACAAGGCAGTTACGTGCTAAAATGATAGAACGTTTACCTGCAGACGTCCAAATTCTCGGAGCACCCGCCGACCATAGGCAATCGCCCTATATCCTCGGACTCTGCTTACCAAAAATGGAGGGGCAAGAGGCGATGCTCGCTTGTGATCGACAAGGCATCGCGATCGCGACCGGAAGTGCTTGCCGCAGCGGTGATCATAAACCTTCGGAAACGCTGCTTGCCCTCGGCCATACACCTGATAAGGCACGCACATTCATCCGCCTCTCCTTCAGCCATGAGACATGCTTGTCGGAAATCGAACAGGCAGCCACGCGGCTGACACGCATTCGAGCAAGGAGGCTTGCAGATGCAGAAAAAATTGAGTGGCAAGGAACGCCGACAGCGGATCGTTGAAAGTCTAATAGAAGCATCTGAACCGCAAAAAGGAGGGAAGTTGGCCGAAGGCTATGGCGTCAGCCGCCAAGTCATCGTCCAGGACATCTCTCTTTTGAAAGCCGCTGATCACCCGATTATGGCAACCCCTCAAGGTTATCTTTACAATCAACCGCAAAATGCAAAAGAAAAAAGAACTTGCATCATCGCCTGTCGACACACAAAAAAAGACATGTCGGACGAATTGAATATCCTCGTCGATCATGGCGTTACCGTAAAAAACGTTATCGTGGAACACGCGGCCTACGGGGAACTCTCCGGACAATTGATGATTAAAAGCCGCAAAGATGTGGAACGTTTTCAACAGCTGATGGATGAACAACAAGCTTCGTTGCTCGCAGATTTAACCGGCGGCCTTCATCTTCATACATTGGAAGCTGAAGACGAGCAAACATTGAGCGAGGCAAAAGAAGCTTTAAAAAAAGGCGGTTTCCTCGTCGAACAAGAAGCGGACTAAGTGGAGGTTATAGGAAAATGCAAGTCGTAACCGGAAAAGAAATGGGAGCGGTTGATCGCTATGCGATAGGAGAACTAGGGATGCCGGGAGCGATGTTGATGGAAAATGCCGGCCGGGCTGTTGCCACGCGTTTGCTCCACCATTATCATGCAGACGAACATTTCCTCGTCCTGATCGGCAGCGGCAACAATGGCGGCGACGGATTTGTGGTCGCCCGGGCACTTAAAGATGCCGAGCGAACCGTCAACGTATGCGTCATCCCTCCAGAGGAAAAATTTACAGGTGATGCTCGACGGCACAAACAACTCTATGAAAATGTCGGTTACACGTGGAGTAGTTATGACCCGGTTTATTTTCACAAAAACGATGTCATCGTCGATGCCTTGTTAGGCACCGGTATTGCCGGCGAAATCAGGAAACCGTATCGCGAGATCATTCAAACAATGAACGATGCGAGCAAAACCGTCGTGGCTGTAGATTTGCCGAGCGGCGTGCCCGGTGACGAATCTCCTGTACCTGATGGCGCCCTAAAAGCCGATCGCACAATCACTTTGCAGCAACCGAAACTAAGCCACTATACATATCCCGCTCGCGACTACTACGGACAAACAGAAGTCGCGCCGATCGGCATCCCGCCGCTCGCCCTTGAAAAAACCGTGGAAACGAGACGGAGCGTCTGGAAAGTAGCCGATGTCATCACACATTGGCAGCCAAGGGCAGCTTCTTCCCATAAAGGCAGTCACGGGAAAGTCGGCATCATCGCGGGGAGCGAGAGGATGCCGGGCGCGGCTGCTTTAACTGCCGGGGCGGCTGTAAAAAGCGGAGCCGGCCTCACAACGGTGAACACAACTGAGACAGCAATCGCTGCGGTCAGCGCACGCGTCCCGGAAGCCACCTATTTTCACCGCGAAAGCGATATCGAATCTTTTTATGAAAATAAAGATGCCATTGCCATCGGACCGGGTGTCGGCGTCAACGAAAAAGGTCGTGACACCCTCGCCACTCTCGTTGATCATTATCAAGGCCCGATCATCGTTGACGCCGATGGGATTCATCAACTGGGTGACATGCTTGAAAACGTACGCGCCCGCGAACATCCACTTATCATCACCCCGCACCCGGGTGAAATGGCTGCATTGGTCGGATCGTCACCTAACGAAATTAACAGCCACCGCTTCGAAATCGCGGAAAGCTTCGCCCGCGAATATGGCATATATGTCGTACTCAAAGGCCCTTGCACGCTCGTCGCGACACCAAACGGGGACACCTGGATCAACGCCACCGGCAATGCCGGCCTTGCGAAAGGAGGATCCGGCGATGTGCTCACGGGGATGATTCTCGCGTTTATTGCTCGTACTGCCGACATCCAGCCCGCCATCTCCACGGCTGTTCATTTGCACGGGTATACAGCCGATTACCTGCTCAAGCAAGGGACACCAATGGAAACCATGACCGCTGCGGACATTGTTCAGGCCCTGCCTGCTTCCATTAGCACTTTGGAGGGAGCATCCACATCATGATCGAGCAATTAAAAGAGCTTTATCCCGAGCATATCGTTTATCATCCATCACATGTTTCCTCCCCCGAAACTTACGCCTGGTTCTATACCCAACGCTATGAAGTCATCGGACTTCCCCATGAGCAATTAAGCCCGCGGGAACGGGCGTTATTGGGCACGTTTCTGCAACGAGTTCCGCTTCCGGACCTTTACTACGAGGATCGTGAAAAACAGTGGGCGGCGTATCTAAATGGAGACGCAAATCTTCCCACAGACAAAAACAAGCCATATCGTTTTTACCATTTTTTCTTGAGCCATACACCTGACGACCAGGAAACATTCACGGCCACCTTGCGAAACGCCGATCCTTTCCAGCGTGGAAACATCATTTGGCTCACCGAGCGCGAAGGCGTTATCATCACCGAAGGCAGCGAACCTAACCAGCATGCCGATCCCTCCCTTTTTTCTTTTCTGCAAGCATTGCAAGGGGATTTCATGCTGGATATCCATATGTATCGCGCCAAACAACATCTAAATCTAGCCGTGGCCAAAGTCCATTTTCAACGAGAACAAACACGCTTTCAACATTTTAAAACGTTATTTCCGTCCCGCCTTCTTTTTACACCTTCGGAAGAGATGCTTATAGATTTGTTCGTGAATCGAGAGTGGCAAAGTCCGATCAGCAATGAGAACGATGAGGAATTGTTAAAAACCGTATTCGTCTATTTACAATCGCAATTGAACTTGAGCAAAGCGGCAAAACGCCTGCATATCCATCGCAACACGTTGCAATACCGTCTCGATAAATTCCAGGAACGAAATGGCCCGCTCCTCAACGATTTCTCTACTATCGTTCCTGTTTATATTGCTATTTGGCTCACAGGAGAATACGCCCCGTTCATGCACATTGACGAAGATCAGCCATAATATTTAGGCATTTTGCAGATAGATTCCAAGATTGAAAGCGTTTACTATGGAATTATGAGAAAAAGAAGGAGGCTCCAGCATGGCTGAAATCAAATTTGACCACATCTACAAACGCTTCGACGGCAATGTAACCGCTGTCACTGATTTTAATCTCGATATTCATGATGAAGAATTTGTCGTTTTTGTCGGACCCTCCGGCTGTGGAAAATCGACCACCCTCCGCATGATCGCCGGTCTTGAGGAAATTACCGAGGGCTCCTTGTACATCGACGACAATTATATTAACGACGTCTCCCCGAAAGACCGTGACATCGCGATGGTTTTCCAAAATTACGCGCTGTATCCGCACATGAATGTCTTTGATAACATGGCTTTCGGCTTAAAATTACGCAAGTTCAAAAAACCGGAAATCAAGGAACGCGTTGAAAATGCGAGTCGCTTGCTTGGCCTGGATGATTATTTGCAACGGAAGCCAAAAGCGCTTTCAGGTGGGCAGCGACAACGGGTCGCGCTGGGGCGCGCCATCGTGCGTAACCCAAAAGTGTTCTTAATGGATGAACCCCTATCCAACCTGGACGCAAAGCTCCGTGTGCAAATGCGCTCGGAACTTATTAAACTCCATCAGCGCTTGAAGACAACGACCATTTATGTCACCCACGACCAAACCGAAGCGATGACGATGGCCTCGCGCATCGTCGTCATGAAAGATGGATTCATCCAGCAAATCGGCGCGCCCAGGCAGGTGTATCTCTACCCGGAAAATACCTTTGTCGGCGGATTTATCGGCTCTCCTTCGATGAACTTTTTGGAAGGAACGATACGGAATCAGCATTTCTGGCTTGACGAGGAGATGTCTTTAAAAATGCCACAAGAGCGACGCGAGGACTTGAAACCATACGAAGGAAAAGCCATTACGTTAGGCGTGCGGCCGGAAGATTTACACGATGAACAGGCATTCTTGGACACGATGCAAGAATCAAAAGCGAAAGTCACGATTGATATCGCCGAGATCACCGGTTCCGAAGCCGTCCTTTATACAAAAATCGGAGAGCAAGAGATTACCGCAGTGGTCAACCCGCGAAGCAACATTGGCCAGGGCGATCAAATCGAACTCGGGTTTGATATGAGCAAAATTCACTTTTTCGATCCGGAGAGCGGAGAACGGATAAAGCCGTCTGACGAGAAGCAGGTAGTTCCGGAAAATGAGACGGCAGCGACGGTGGATGGGGGTTAAAAGGGTTCGCTGATATATTGGCGAGGTCGCCGATATATTTCTAAGATCGCTGATATATTCGTGAGGTCGCCGATATATCCAAAATTTCGCTGATAAAAAGCGAAACGGCGTTTGTCCCCAAGAGGGTCGATCCAATCCTGCAAATGCCCAATGACTGATTGCAACATCAAATTTATCTCTTCTTCCATGGGAGGTAAGAAAGTTGATGATTAAATATAAATCATCGTTGGCCTTCTCGTTGCCAACGATGACAATAGGCCGGGGTTTAAATGTTTGTTCACGATCTTGCCAAATAGGCGCTACCCATATATATCCTTGACTTAGCTGAGGGTTAAAGTTAGATGTAGTCTTTATATCTTTCGTCACATTCGTTATTCTTCCCTTCAAACAGAAAGTCAAAGGATGGATCTACGACAATGCCTTCCATTTGGACTTTGTCAAGGTTGTATATATATATTTTACCCCTTATTTAGTCTCAATACACATAAGGTATCTGCTGGAAAAAAGGTTTATGAACGTCCTTGTTATATTTCATAAAAATCATGATTCTCGTTCATACAACTCCCACAGAAAACTGTCCCCGGATTCAGTCGCGGGTAGCGCGAAGTAATCGCAAAACGTAGCCCCTATATCAGCCATCGTTTTCCTCGTTCCAATGTCAGCCGTTCGTACTTTCGGCCCCGTCACAAGCAGTGGCGTGTATTCCCTCGTATGCTTGGAATGCCCGATCGTAGGGTCGTTACCATGATCGGCAGTGATCAATAATACATCATCTTCTTCAAGCTGCGGAATGAACTCCTCCAACCACGCGTCCACTTCTTGCAACAGGGCCACGTACCACTCGACATCTTCCGCGTGTCCAGCCAAATCGGTTTCCTGAACATTCACCAGGAAAGCAGCGTCTTTTGTTTCCTGTCGGTAGCATTCTTCCAGCTTCTGCAATACGTCTCCCGTATTAACGAACGGATACTCTTCGCCTTCGCCGTGCAAAACATCAGCCGTTTTTCCGATTCTGTACACGGGAACATCATGCTGCGCGGCAACCATCGGGAATTGCCGCTCGATTTGAACACCGTGCCCCATATGAAAGACTTCATAACCTTCACCATAAACCTGAGCTCGTGGCGTATCAACGCCCCACTGGCCAGGGTTGTTCTCTTTTACAACAGATAAAACATCTTCAATAGAGGTGTGTGGCCCTCCGAAGGCAATGACACGACTTGTATCGACATTTTGCCGGACGATTCGGGCTACTTCTTTCACTTTCTCAAAAGGGATACGTTTAAAATCGGCGGTCAGATTAATAATGTTACCATATGAAGATTCCAGGTTATCACCGACCACAATCGCATCCTCCACGAGGAGCAACGGGCGATCTTCCCATGGATACTCTATTTTATAGCCCTCTGCCAGCAACGCTTGCGCAAGGTTATCATGAATATCTTTCATCAATCTTTTCTGGGGACGTTTCGGTATCGTTCCGGCTATTTCCTGGTGGCCCATATACGTGTCTGCCCCGTGATGAGCAAGAGCGGAACGGCCAAAAGCCGCGTTGGCAGTCCCCGTTCCATTCGCAACTCTCGAAAGCCCCAGGTTTTCCAAGATAGGAAGTTGAAAATCACTACAATGTTCCCGAATATGCCTATAGGTATTGGCGTTGCAATCCGCTGGTTCGTATTCCCGGCAATCTTCCATCGCACCAATGCCAAAACCGTCCAGCACGAGCAATATCATTTTTCCCATCGCTACCCCCTCCTCTGGAGATGAACGAGTTCCGGTTTCCCGTCCTGAATGCCGCGTACTAACGCAACATGTGCCCGCGTAACAAAGATCTGCGTTCGAAACGCATAAATCGCTGTATCTCCCACATGGACGTCACCATTTTTATACAGCGAACCATAATAATCGATATAATCGGGTTCCTGTGGCTTAGCGATTAACTCTCGATTCATCAGCTTTTGCGGGTCATTCCCGACTAAAGCACCGCTCGTATTTCCTCTTGCATAAAATCCTCCGCCGATGACGTAGTGGTGCTCATCATCCTCATGAGATACCTCCGTCACATAAATCATCGCCGGTCGTTCCTCTAGATCGCGCACAGCATGAAGGGGAGTCGTGCCGGTGAGGGCATGTCCGGGCTCACCTTGCGTCACCCTTGCTTCTTTAAGCATCGGGATCGTGTGGGAGCTCGTGGCGCTGGGAGCGTTGACATGTCGGACCTCGATCCCATGAGCTTCCATCTGCTTTTTCGCTGCTAATAACGTTCGCACGTTTGGCGTAAATTCCACCCCTGTCCCCGCAACATTCATTCGCAAAGAAGGAAAAGAAGTCACTCCTTCCATGCGAACCCCCGACAAAGAGATAAGTTGAGGGAGGATACCCTCTAATTCGCCGAGGTAGAATCCGCCCTCCTGTCCGGGGTAAAGATCGTCTCCTACATCTATCACTCGCAACAATATCGGCTGCACCATCCCCAACTTCTCTGCCGCCACTGAAACCTGCTTCGCCCTTTCCAGGGAAAAAACCGTAATCAATGACGGCTGCATCGGCAATATTTCTTTCCATTGATGCTTCCCGGGCTGCACGAGATGCCCAACGTTTCCTATACTCACCCCGGCATCATGCAGGGTTTTTGCTTCATCCCATTCTACTGCCACCGCTTTTTCAATCCCATTCTCAGCAATCCATCGCGCCAAATGGGGGAGGCGCCCCAATTGCTTTGTCATGAAAAAAAGCTCGATATCGTGTGCTTTCGCGCGGTTTGATAGTGCTCGCGTATTGTTCCCTACCACATCCATATCAATCACATACGTATTCGGAGGAATGATCCCTTCTTGATGTAGCTGTGCTCCGGTTTTGATAAGGGCAGGATTTCTTCTTTTCGTAACCTCCAAAAACATAATGATATCCTCCTAAACATCACTTAAAACATTACTAAGAATACTGATGATATGATCAGCGTCAGATTTCATGGGATTAATACGCAAGGCGTATTCTTTAAGTTCCGGGCGAGCCTTTGAAAAACTTCCGGAAACGCGATAAATCATCGGCAAAATTTCATAACGTGACTCGGCCCCCACCGGATACACCGCCGCTCCGTGTTCGGCACTTTTTTCGATGACCTGGGGCGCGATTGGATCCTCCAATTCAACGATCACGTTTTTCGACTGTGAGTTTGTGACATACGCTTTATGAATGCCCGCCACTTTTCCCTGATTCAAACACTCGCACAAAAAGTCGACTTGCTCGTTTTGGACCGCTAATGAAACCGGGGCAAACGTCATCATCCGCATTAAATCGGTAGCCTCCGGCCCTTGCACCTGACCGCCGCCCGAATAATTACGTCCGCGAACAACGTCGATCGCCTCTGATCTTCCTACAATCACACCAATCCCCTCCGGCCCCAGCACTTTAAAGCCGGAAAATGTCGAGTAATCCGCCCCCAATTCCACGCCAATCGCGGGAACTTTTAACACACAATAATTATCATCAGTAACAACAGGTAAATCAGGTGCTTCGCTTTTCACCGTTTCGATTAAATCTTGCAGATCATACGTGTCTTCCGGTTGCTGCCGGGCATGCTGGATATAAAATACCTTCCCTTTATTTTCCCGAACCGCTTCCTGTACGGCCTCAAGATCGTTATAATCGACTACGACAGTGTTCAAACCGAGCATCCGCAACGTCTCCGCGGTGGTCGTATATACAGGGGCATCGTGGATATAAATCGTATCTCCAGGATCCGCCAAAGCACTTAACAATACTCGGATCGCTCCTGTGCCCGAACCTCTCACAAGGGCAGCATCCTCTGTTTCGAAGACATCGGCCATCACTTTCTCCACCTGGGCGGTTGTTTGAGGCCTCATTCCTTCCGGGTGCACACCGACATCACCGACCTGAAAAATATCATGCCCAGAAAAATGACGGCTAATGGCATGCACGATCCGAAATTGCATACGTTTGGCTTCTTCAACGGAGAGGGTGGGTAATACCGATGGCGATGTCATAGTTGTCCCTCCTTGATGGAAAAGGCTTCAGCAGGGTTTTTGACTAACATTTGCTCGATATCAGCATCCTTGAGTCCTGCCTCTTTAAGACGTGGCACAAATGATGTCAACACGAGATCATACCCGGGACCGCCGTGTTTTTTCCAATGGGATTTTCGCGTCAAGTCCGCCGATAACAGAATTTGCGAGCCGTATCCATTTTCCCAGAGGTAAAGTAGCGAATCCAACCGATCTTCATCGGAGCGATAATTGGTTTTACCGATCGTATCAAAGGCTACAAATGCACCAGATTTGGCAACTTCCAATACTTCTTGACGATTGGAGTTAAGGTCCTGATGGCCGATGATCAATTGATTCATTGGCAAACCTAACTCGGAAAAAAGCTCCACTTGTTCTACGCCAAGAGTGCCAAGTGTGGTATGAGTGGTCACAGGCAAGCCAGTTTCGATACCGGCCAACCCTGCCCCTTTTAACAGTTCTTCTTCAATTGGTTTCATCTCTTGATGACTACTGCCGACTTCTCCGATAACACCTGGATAAATACCTGTATCATCGATCCCGTTCCGCACTTCCTGATTAATGTGCTCGGCAAATTGTTCGGCGTTCCAGTTTTTCGCATACTCCGGCAAATAAGGATCTTTATAAAAACCTGTGCTAGCGATGATCCACACGCCGGACTCGCGGCTTAGTCGAGCAAGCAAAGGGGCATTACGCCCCATACCGTCATTCGTCACTTCCACCATTGCCCGGCCGCCTGCCCTGTAAAAAGCGTCGAGTTCCGCGCGCATCCCGTCTTCATCATCTAAAATCGTATCGGGATCTTTTTTTATTCTTGATAAATCAATCGTTAAATGTTCATGGGCGGCACAGACGCCCAGTTGAGAAGGTTGGATCTTTCCTGTCACTGTTTGAATCATAGATGAATCCTCCTGAGATTAAAGTAGCCCTACGACTGCCAGGATGTTTGCGATAATTCCGATGGCAATCGCACCAACCGGGCCGATAGCCATGCCGACGATCGGTCTTCCCGCTGCCTCATTAAGCAAATAGACACCGGCGATGAAGAAGAAACCGAACCCGGGGATGATCGCATTGGCGGCATTAGCCCCACCGATTAAGAGGGCGACTTCCAATAATTTCGTCATCGCACTACGAATATTCTCTCCCGAATTGCGAACACCCGGATATTTATCCATAAAGCGGGCAATGCCATTCAGGAGAAAGACTTCTCCCATAATGACAACGGCTCCGATAATGGCCGCTATCCAAAAATTAGGTGCAAATAACCCAACAACAAAGACAAGCGTGAAACCAACCGGACTGTATACCCCGGTCGCGATCGCGGTGCTGGCTACGAGCGGTATGAAACCTAAAGCACGGGCGGCAGCCGCGATGCCTGCGTCTGTGTCACTTCCCTCGGCCAACACATTTAAGGAAATCGGATCACCAGCCATCATCCACAAGTTAGTGGCAGCGGCGATCAAGCCACCGACGATCATAAAATAAACGACGTGTTTGCGTATTCTTTGTACTTTTTCACTGAACACACTGGCGAGATCGATGCTCGCACCGCCTTCTTCAGGTTTTTCCCGCATGGCGAAAACGATAAGCAAAACCATCCCGACAATGAGGGCCATCCCTTCCTGATTCAGTTCGACTGCAGTTCCACCGAAGGTGATCATTTCATTTTCATTCAACCATACAGCAATTTGTCGAACGATGGCCGCCGCTACAAAAGCGACAATCCCTTTTTTGATACTGAACTGAAAAGCAATGGCGAGCGCCGGGAATACCATAAAGGCTACAACTACCGGGTCACCGACTTGTTCCATAGGTTCAAGAAAATTGACCGGCAAGTATTCAAACATTTGCACAAACCATTCAAGTCCGACCCATATGCCAGCGCCGTAAGCACCTCCGACAATGGCGGCCACCGGTGTTCCCCAGCGATTTTTAGGGGTGGTAAGTCCTATGATATCGGTACCGAGAAAAATAGCATGGATCAGAATAATGCTAGTTGCGAGCGTAAATGGGATACCAAAACCGATCACCAGACCAAAACCCATGGCAAACGCGGTTAACGCCAAATCCCTGCGGCTCATGTTCCCATCAATATGCTCGGAAACAATGGGTCGCAAACCATCATTAAAGACGGCGATATTTCGATTAGCTAATATTGCCCCAAAAGCCCCGACCAAAATAATAATGATCATTTCCATCCCGTTTCATCCTTTCATCCTTTGATCGTTCGTATCACTTATTTGTTCAAGAGGGCATTCATAATGAGAGGAACAGCCTCCCGCTTGTGATCAGCCGTAAACCCAAACGCCTTTTTTCCTTGTTTCACAGCCTCTTTAATCTTGGCCTCGTCCGGTTTTCGCCCCGGCATCGATACCGTTTCACATTGGTCTTTTCCGAGAATCGCCGTAGCCATCGCCAACGCTCCACCGCCGCCGGTCGCACAAGCGCCAACATAAATATCCGCTTGCCCTGATTTAATCGCCATGGCCGCTTCCACATCTGACTTCACGGACGTCGTAATCTCTTCCCCATGTTCCTTAACCAACGCTTCCACTTCTTTTTTATCGACCTGACCACCAATAACGACCCTCATGTTATTCTCCTCCCAATTCCTGAAAAATAGATACATAGTGGATCTGCAAAAACTTTTGCTCTTCCTCAGGCAATGTTTTGCCGAGGCGATCTTCCAACCAGCTGATTTCTTCCTTTGCATTCGACAAATACGGAGACTGTGCTACTTCATTGAACAGCACTTCCGGCGGAGGTTCCAATTCTTCCCCCCGTTCCATCCGCGTTAAAGCGGTAGCAAGATGAGTGATAAGCATATCGAGCTGCGCCTGGGGAGCCTGATCACCCATTCTATCGGCTGCCTCAGCAGCCATTTCGGAAGCTTTACTTGTAATCACATCTCCTTCCAAAAGAATCTGTAGACGCTCTTGCACTTGTACCATCAATCGTTCGCCTCCAATATACAGTATTTAGTATTTTAATAACGTGGGTGAACTGTCCCTTGTTCCACTTTTTGCTGGATGTCCTTTACTTGTTGCAGATCCAACTGCTTGATACGATGTTTTGTCTCGACTTGATCTTTCTCTACGACTAACGCAGCCTCGCTCACTTTTTGAGACAATGCTTTCGCTGGTGGGGAACGAAACGCCGAACGATTTAGTTGAGTAACGCGTCCCTCGTCTTTATTCCAGATCGCCGCGTCCAATTCTCCATGTTTTAGCATCTCAAACAGTTGCATATAGTTGACGTCAGTGAATGTGACATCCAGTCCCTCACACTCATATTCTGTTAATAAATATTGATCCGGGGACGTATGATCGATTCCGACTTTCATTCCCGTCTCTATTTGGCGGGCCTGGGGGTCATGAAAAAATATCTCATGCCCGGAAACATAGGTGTCTTTGCCAAAAAGTAAGGCAACCTCCAGTCCCTGTTTTTCTTCCACTACTCTTTCCGCCGCCATTCTAGATAGCAAGGCAAAATCATAACGGCCCGATTTTAAAGCATCGATTCTTTGACCTGCCCCGCGCATATAGGCCAAATTCGCACGAATATGTTGCTGCTCGAACCCTTCTACCAGACCTGTAGCCAACCCTTCATATTTACGCGAATACGGTAGCGGCATCACCCCGATAAGTGGGCCAATCCCTGCAATTTCGAGTAACTTTTGCGTATCCATTTGCGCGATAAACGTTCCCAAGTGCCCCCGCGCTTCTAGATGAACCGCTTTCATTTCCTCTAATAATTTAAGCGCACCCTGAACCGTTCCCCTCCCCATGGAAAATTCGTGAACAAAATCAGTGACTCGTGGGATTCGTTGCCCAACATCCAGGTTCACCAATTTGCCAGCGATCTGTTTCGCGGCCAATCCATTCTTGGAATATAACTTTGCCCAGCTTCCGTTCATTATCCAGCTCCTTAATGTACGGTATTTTGTATTTTTATTGTATATTAAGTTTCCAAAGGATGCAATGTTTTTTATCGGAATATAGTGTTCTAATATGCCCTTCCACCCGTTCATTGCTTTCGAATACATTTATATTACTTATCGTAATAATTCCATTCTGACATCTCTATAACCACTCTTCTCTTATTTTTTATACAATTAGTTGTAGAAAGCTTTTTGGGGTAGGGAGAGAGTGATATGCAGCGAATAATAAAAAAAACATTACGATTAATCCCTGGACTTATGTTATGTCTTGCAGTGATGGTAGCTGCTTTGTACATTGCGGACTGGCTGGGGGTTCTTATCCAATACTTACAGGGAATAGAAGGAGAAGGAAGTAGTCCTATTTCTGCGATATTTGTCGCG
This sequence comes from Natribacillus halophilus, assembly GCF_900100185.1. GTDB lineage: Bacteria > Bacillota > Bacilli > Bacillales > Marinococcaceae > Natribacillus > Natribacillus halophilus. The sequence continues at coordinate 196,942 of NZ_FNEN01000005.1, forward strand.
ATTATCATGGGGATTCTCATAAGAAATATCATTGGTTTACATGACATCTTTCAAGAAGGAGTTAATTTTTCGGTCAAGATTGTTTTGAAAGCAGGAATTATCCTTCTAGGAATACGTTTAAGTTTTTTAGATGTGATAACGCTGGGAGCATGGGGCATTCCAATTATTTTAATGTGCGTTTTGACAGGGTTATTTGTAACGATTTGGATTACGACAAAACTGCAACAATCCCACCGACTCGGAACGTTAACGGCCGTAGGTACAGGAATATGCGGGGTAACGGCAATCGTGGGGACGGCGCCAGGTATTAAAGCCAATAAAGAAGAAATCACTTATTCGATTGGAAGTATCACCATCTTTGGAATAATGGCCATGTTTTTGTATCCCTACCTAGCGCATTTGCTTTTTGCCGACGATCCAGTACGTGCTGGTTTGTTTTTAGGAACAGCTATTCATGAAACGGCTCAAGTAGCCGGTTCGGCGTTAATATACGATCAAATATTTCAGAGCAATGAGGTAGTCGATGTAGCCACGATCTCTAAATTAACCAGAAACACACTTCTTATCGCTGTAGTACCGATAATGTCCTATTACTACTTGAAAAAATCAATGAGAGCAGCAGAAGGAGGAGAAGGGAAAAAATGGTATCAATTGATCCCTTTATTTGTTGTTGGTTTCCTTCTTATGGCTGCTGTTCGAACCATTGGAGATACTGGCATACAAGAAAACCATTTAGCATTCGGGATATTTCCCCCAGATCAATGGCAAACAATCTGGGAATCTCTTAATACACTTGGTTCTGAATATTTCCTTGGGATCGCAATGGCTGCCGTAGGATTATCTACAAACCTTCAAATGTTTAAGAACCTGGGTGCTAAACCCTTTTACATCGGTATGGGGGCCGCGTTTACTGTGACAGCTATTAGTTTACTGATGGTCTATTTATTAGGAGGATTCATCACGTATTAATCAAAGGAAGCTTGTAATTAATTATAATTTTTAATGATTTAATTAAAATATTCAAATCACTAGATGGCAGTATTTTTTGTTATATTGCTCATAACCTTACTTCCATCGTAGCTACTAATTGAATGATTGGAGGATTCTAATTGGATTTTTTTGAAACCATATATGAAAAAGTAAAACAAACCTGTCCCAAGATCATATTCCCCGAAGGTAATGATGAACGTGTAATAAACGCAGCTATTGAACTTGAAAAGTCTAAAATCATTAAACCTCTTCTTTTGGGAGCAAAAGGTGTTATTGATGATTATGCAAGCAATCACAATTTGGAGATTATTGAGCCTGATGAGAATAAAATAATCCCCTTTCGTGATGAAGCTTATGAACTTTTAGCCAAAAAGTACAGCCAACATCAGATTGATGACCTCCTCTTACAACCCAACTACTATGCTATGATGCTTCTCAAACACGGGAAAGCCGATGGCCTTGTGGGAGGAGCACAATTCCCAACACCAGAAATCATCAAACCAGCTCTTAAAATAATAGGGATGGAATCAAACATTAATCGTCTTAGCAGTTACTTCTTAATGATAAAAGACGAACAAGTGTATTTCTTTTCGGATTGCGCCGTCAATGTTTTACCCAATAGTGAAGAGCTTGCAGAAATCGCCTATTTGACCGCACACTCTGCAACGATGTTTGATGTCTCTCCTAAAGTTGCGTTTTTAAGTTATTCCACGAAAAAGTCATCCATATCTGAACAAACTGAAACTGTCCAAAAAGCATATGAGTTATTTATGGAGAAACATCCTTATTGGCCCTCTGAAGGGGAGATTCAACTTGATGCCGCGATTCACCCTGAGGTATCAAATAGCAAAACACTAGACAGCCCACTAAAAGGTAGGGCAAATGTTTTAATCTTTCCAAATCTCGATGCCGGAAATATAGGTTATAAGCTCACAGAGAGGCTTGGCTTGTTCAGTGCTATAGGCCCTGTTCTTCAAGGGTTAGGTAAGCCTGTTAATGATTTATCCAGAGGGTGTTCATCTGAAGATATTTTCCGTTTAGCTATTCTTACAGGTCTACAAGTTATTTCTAAGCAGGAAAATACATTAATATGATATAGAGGCACTCAATATTTTCTTTACTCGTATATTAGTTTGATTGTGATTACATTGGTTAAGTGGAGTATAAGAGATTTTGTGCAAACGCTACCAAAAGTTTAAATGATGTGGAAAGTGCTTATGATAAAGATATCACTAATGTTTATCTCCGCGATATTCTTATTTCTTACCATAGCTTGTGAAATAATGATGTTAATCAACATACTGAGACAGAGACGATTTAATTAGATGTAGGCCAATCAAAAGCTTCGGATCATCCAGTTTCTCAAGGCGTCGATAAATTTGCCAAACTTGTGGAGGAAAAATTAAATGGAGAAATTGCTATATCATGATGATTAAGGATCGAGCAGTTATTGAAAGTACATAAGATGGCTCTCTTGACATTGCAACAACGTCGACACCCAACATGTCAGTTTTACTTCTATTTCTAAAGGATGGGACCTACCGTTCATCTTATTTGAAAACAAAGAAGGGAGATTTATCAAGCTGTTGATAATGAACCAGATTAAAATGCTACATCTGATATAGAGGATTGTGATATGGTGATCCTCCCCGGCGGGGTAAGGAAACCTTTGCCATACCAACCTCGGTTGATTACGAGAGCCTAATTATTTAAATGGAGGTATCTTTTATGAAAAAAAGAAACCCATCATTAGCTGAATCGCTACTTGCACTTTCTTTTATGGTCATTTTTGTTTTTGGCGGTTTTTTTCTTTTTGATCTTGATGTTGCTATTATGTTGGTGGCATCAGCAGCTTGTGCAGGATTGTTAGCCCGGAGACTTGGCTATACTTGGTCTGATATGGAAAAAGCTATAGGTGAGCGTCTTAGAAGAGCCACACCTGCTATTTTGATTATTTGGATAATAGGATTTATTATAGCGACATTTACTTTCAGTGGCTCAATCCCCATGTTGATATTTTATGGAATGGAAATTATTAACCCTGAATACATGTTTATAACTTCCTTTGTTATTTGCATGATCTTTTCGCTTTTAACTGGGACTGCTTGGGGAACTGGTGGTACAGCAGGTGTAGCATTAATAAGTATAGCGGCTGGCTTAGACGTTCCGTTAGATATAACCGCAGCAGCTATTATTTGTGGGGCTGTTTTCGGTGACAAAATGTCTCCTCTTTCGGAAACAACGAATTTAGCTTCGTTAACTAGTGGAGTAAATCTTTATCAGCATATTAGATCCATGACATGGACTACCTTTCCGGCAACAATTATTACGTTAATCGTTTATTTTATTGCTGGTAGGAATATGAATATTTCTACTCAAAATACCGCTGTTAGTGATTACGCCCTATTGAATGACTTGGAAAATATTTTTTCCTGGAATCTTATATTGTTGGTTCCATTTGTCATTATTCTGCTTGGGGCGATATTTAGACAAGCTCCAGTTCCAATTATGCTTTTGTCCTGTTTTACCGCATTGATCATAGGTGTAACTTATCAAGGATTTTCTTTAGAAGACGGGGTTATGGCGGTCTCAGGTGGATTTAATGTTAGTATGATCCCTGGTATAAGCCCGGAACAATTATCTTCGGACACACTCGAGCTGCTAAATAATGGAGGCTTTGTGTCGATGTTAGACGTGATCATCATTATTTATTGTGGTTACGCATATATGTCTATTATAAGTGAGGTAGGTTTCTTAAATAGGGCACTAAATCCGTTAGTCAATAGGGTTAGAAAACGCGGTCCTGTCGTGGTGACGACGCTGTTTACCCAACTTCTCACATTTTTATTTTCCGGTACTTCATACATTGGATTTCTCTTAGTACCAGAAATGTTCAAAAAGTCATTTTTAAAAGCTGGAATGGCTGCAAAAACACTCTCAAGAAGTTTAGAGGATGCCGGAACGGTGATTGGGCCTTTGGTGCCCTGGAGTGCAGCAGGTGTGTTTTTTTCAAGTACATTAGGTGTTTCTATTTACGGAAGTGACGGTTATGCGATGTGGGCTATACTATGTTATATCACACCTATAATAGCTGTAATTCTGGCTTATACAGGAATTGGTATTTATAAACTGAATAAAGAGGAACAAGATGAAGCTTTAAGTCAATATGAAAGAGATAAAGCATCCTGATCAAATACTGAACTACCATTATAAATGTTTAATATATAATTAACTTATTTTATTTTGCAAAGGCTAAATTAAACTTTGAAAGAAGGTGTAAATATTGAACAAGAATTATAGTGTGATTATCGTTGGAGCTGGGTCTGTTGGAATGGCAACAGGGTATTATTTATCTAAAAAAGGTGTAGATACCTTACTAATTGATGAATTTAATCCTCCGCATGGGAAGGCAAGTCACCATGGGGAAACACGATTAATTAGACATGTTTCTCATGTTTCTAATGAAGAAGGCCAATATATTATACCGCTCGCCTTGAGATCACAAGAATTATGGTTTAATTTAGAAAAGGAGCTAGAAGAGACATTATTTATTCCAACTGGAACATTGTCAGTAGGAGAAGCTAGTTCACTCTTTGTAAGTAAAATTGTTGCTGAAGGCAGAAGGAACCCTCAGTTTTTAGAAGTATTAAATGCACATGAAATTAATAAAAATTGGCCAGGCTTTTCAATCCCTGAACACTTTATAGGTTGTTTCGAGTTTTCATCTGGTGCACTTCTTAATGAAAAATGTATAAAGGCATATAGGGAGCTTAGATCAAAAAGTAAAGCGAAATTACTAACAAATACTCGCGTGAAATCTATTGATCCTTTTACCAGTGGAGTCATTGTGAAAACCGAAGAAAACACTTATTATGCTGACAAAACACTTGTTTGTGCAGGAGCTTGGACTGGAAAAATTCTCACTTCATTAGATTTACCTTTGCAACCCGTACGAAAAACCTTTGCTTGGTTTGAAACCAATGATCTGTCACATCAACATCCACAGCTACCATGCTTTCATTTAGATTTTGAAAATCAACATTATTACGGTTTCCCGAATATGAACGGAGATGGAATTAAGCTTGGTAGAACGGATTCTGAAATGAAAATCAACCCTGACCTGATGAAACAAGATTTTGGGAAATACCCTAGTGACGAAGGAGATTTAAGAAATGTTTTAGACAGATTTTTACCAAAAGCATCAGGAAAATTAAAAAAAGGGAGATCGTGCTTGATAACTAATACTCCAGACAAACAAATGATTATTGATCAACACCCTGAATTTCCCCATGTTTATATTTCTGGCGGTTATTCTGGGAAAGGTTTTCAAATTAGCAGTGCTTTAGGGGAAATTTTAAGTCAACTAATAGACGAGGACAGCCCTACCCATGATATCTCTGCCTTTTCTTTATCAAGGTCTTCACTAAATCCAAATTAAGACTTGTGATTTAATCTACCTAATGAAGGCACCGCTACTACCATAAAGTAAAAATCAACAAAGGCGATGCCTTCATGCTACAATCTAAAAAACTTTTTTAAAGAAGAAAGCAATGACATTTTTCGTTCTCACAATTACCCAGAGGTCGTGCGAAAATGAAATGCACCGATTAGATTTTCTTTTGGTTGCTGGCGGCGTCAAACTAACAATGGCGAAACTACCTTGAAAGTGCAAGTAAACTCAAATTCACCGAACCTCAAAACCATTGATCACCCGACGTTAGCGACAAGCATTCCCTATGAAGCTGTCAAAGACATATTGGAGCTTTTAGGTTCCCGGTACGGGGGAAACCATCCTTGGATCTACCGGTTTCGTTGTCCGCTTGAATCAACGACGGGCGAAAATAGCCTCCCCTGAGCACCTTATCACGGGAAACGTTGCGGCGTTAAAAATTAAAAGGCATACATGTTTCCGCGTAGATACGTGCTTCCCATCCAGATGGAGGCTTCCAAAAGACTGACGCGCACGATGCTGCCGTTGCTGTTCAATTTGCCCACAAATGAACACGTCTGTTAGAGATCGGGCTTATGCCACCATCCGTGATTTTGATGACCTTGAAGACGATGGCAAAGGCTTTGTAATCTGCTTGAAAAAATCCATCTATACCGAAGAGAAGGAGCCTATTCCCCGTGTGACATCGGAACATTCCAGGGTCATCGGGTCATCGTGGAGGAATCGGCAAAAATCGGGAAAGGAAAAGCCAATCCAAACACCGGTCTCGCATCGTTTGTTTTTACAAGTATGAAGGGAATACCCCTCGAGTGGCTACAAACTTCAGCATCCTTTTTGCCGGAAATATGACAGATCGAGTTTTTACACCGCTTTCTCAAACACAATTAAATCTGAATAACTTAGGCACGACGCCGAATACGGTCTACGGGTAGCTCTTTTCGCATCGTTTATATGCTCTAGGACTAAGAACAAAGTACCGACAGGTGAGAATGCTACCTTATGGCAATTATTAATCAACCGCTCGCCAATTACTTCATTGGAATGCTTAACAAAGATATCACTAATTTGCTGAAAACTAGTGGAGGGAGTTCTTTGCTATGAAAAAGAACTATAGTGTAATAGTTATTGGTGCTGGATCGATAGGAATGGCATCGGGCTACTTTTTAGCCAAAAATGGGGTTGATACTTTATTAATAGACGCTTTTGACCCACCCCATGGAAATAGTAGCCATCATGGTGAAACTCGATTGATTCGTCATGCTGCTGCTGAAGGGGAACAATACGTTCCCCTTTCACTAAGGTCACAAGAATTATGGCACCAATTAGAAGAAGAAATGGATAAAACGTTATTTATACCAACTGGCACTCTTCTAGTAGGGGAAAATAATGCCCCTTTCATTAAAAACTCTATAAAAAGTGCTGAGCACCACTCATTACCTTTGGAAAAACTAGATGCTAATGAAATTCATAAAAGATGGCCTGAATTTTCAATATCAGAAGAATTCAATGGTTATTTTGAATCAGCATCCGGGGCACTGCTAAATGAGGAGTGTATCAGTGCATATAAGAAACTTGCTTCTCAATATGGGGCTAAAATAAAAGTGAACACAAAAATTGATAATATTGATTATCTCAATAACGGGGTTATTGTAAAAACGTCAACTGATACTTATTATGCAGATAAGGTAATTATCAGTGCTGGTGCTTGGACAGGTAAACTACTTTCTTCATTGGAGCTACCTCTTCAGCCTATGCGAAAGACTTTTGGTTGGTTCGAAGCTAATTATACTTCTTTTAGATATCCTAAATTACCCAGTTTCTATTTTAGTTTTCATGGTCAAAAATATTATGGGTTCCCTAATATCAATGGCAGTGGTGTTAAAGTTGCTCGTAATGACTCTGAAAGTAAAGTTGAACCAGATTTAATGAAAGAGGATTTTAATAAATATAAAAGCGATGAAGATGATTTACGATATTTTCTAGAAAAATTTATACCAAGAGCTGCCGGAAAGTTAATCAAGGGAAAATCTTGTATGATTACTAAAACTCCTGATAAAAATTTTATAGTAGATGAACACCCTAAATTTCCACATGTATTAATAGCTGGGGGCTTTTCGGGTCATGGCTTTAAATACAGTAGTGTATTAGGTGAGATATTGAGCCAAATGATTATTGAAGGAAAACCCTCCTATGATATTTCTCATTTCTCAATTACAAGAGCACCTTTAAAAGTAAAGTGAAAATAATGCAAACGTAAAGTGTAATATTACATTCAGGACATTTGTCCGGTTAAAAGCTCTTTCTTTCGCAGGGATGCTCCAGTTTTGAACTTGGCGGGGCTAGCCCCGCCAAGTTCAAAACTGTTCGCGGCTTGATCCGCTCTTGGGGGAGAGGAAAAACCCGCAAAGTGGCCAAGGCACTCTCTCCATTCCATTGCTTAAACACCTGCTCAAACTCCGGGAAGTAACGGTTCAGCCAATTTTGAACACGGCCATCCGCCTGGTTTTTCAACTGCACGAGCTGATCTCTTAATTTGATACCTTCTCGCAATTCAGCGTAAATGCCTTCAAGAAGGTTGGAGTGAGAGTATCGCCCGTCTTTCACCTGTTTAGCGATCACCATCGCATCTTTCGTGTCGTTTTTGCTTGGCGATTGATCATCGATTTCTTTGAGCCGTTTGACGTGCATGGGATTGACCAACACCAGGTGATGACCGCACGATTCAAGATAATACGCCAAGCTCAAAAAGTAGTGCCCGGTGGGCTCCATGCCTACCACCATGTGCGTTTTTTGATGGTTAGCCTGATGATCTTCAGCCCATCGTAGAAACTTCTCAAAACCTTCAAGATCGTTGGTGAAATTAATGCGTTTCCCAAATTCGAAGCCGCGATCATCAATGGCACGAGCGACATGCTTGTTCTTGGCGATGTCGACGCCAATGATGAGCGTTTCCGGGGTGATTTGAGCGAGCTTTTCATTTTGTGTATAATTCATGGTGAGTCCTCCTTGGTAGTTATCAATTTAGAGGTCGATGAGTAATAAAATTGAAAATCCGGTTGATCCCCCTTGCCTTGAACGGTTTTTAAATTGTCTTCAGTGACCAACGCGCTGTCCGCAATAAAAACCGCTTGCGCCAACTGATCGGGCTCGTACCATTGTCTCAAGGCTTTCATGACTTTCGCATTCCAAGTTTTATCACCCTGATTGCCGTTTAGCCCAGATTTCGCGCTAGCGACCATGCGCCCCAATCATTTCTGATGTCCAAAGTGTTACCCCTATCCGATGGTAGCTGATTCATCAGTCAATGCAACAAAAGGCGCGTTTATTCCCGGTCATTCGACATTAGAAAGACAAACGAAGACCGCCTCAAGGTTACTGGTGACGGCTTTCGACATCATTTGAGCTCCTTGGTTCCGTAAAAATGCTCGCATCCATCTCTAACAAACCGAGGATACGGGGCAATTGCGGTTCATAAGGCTTCGGGAAGAACCGCCGACGTTGGCCGTCGATCTCCATATGAAGGATGTCGACGGTATCTAAAAGTTCCAACACAGACTCACCCGTGGGGCGAAAGCTTCTGCGACCCCCGCCGCCGATCTGATTCAGGGCTTCGGAGGTCCCTTCCATGTTTTTGCGAATCAGGTATTCGAAAAGGCTGTAAACCATCGTGCTGATCATCATCACGGACGCAAACGCCTCAACGCGTTTGGGCTTGGATAGGTAAACCCGGCTGACAAAAAGGGGTTTTTGAGAAATCGAAAACGATTTTCCACCGTCTGTTGCCCTTTATAAGCTTTTAACAGCTCCACATTCGGCTGATCGTCTTTGGCCACATTGGTCACGAGAATAAAGATGGAGCCTTGTTTACGGAGTGTCGCGAGCTCTTGATCCGATGGCGGATGAAGCGTTAACCGGACGCGATAAACGGTTACGGGCGGCAGTGGCGCTTCCCCTTTCTTGGGACGTCCGCGCTTTTGGCGTTTGCCCGGGATTTCGTCGCGAACCACCGTGCCTTTGGTAGCCTTTGCGATGATGTTTGAGAAATGTGGTCAGCGCTTCTTCCGCGTCGGCTTCGCAGGCGAAATCTTGGCTTTCCAGCTCGGCTTGATCCTTGTGCCAGCTTCGCTGTTCCTTTTCCAGGTTGCTTTGGATGGTTTTTTCTTTTTGGGCCTCCATATGGTCGGATTGCACCACTAGAAACCGGTAGGTTTTTCCGTTAAGTTTAGCTTGGGCAGGGTAAATGCGGTAAGAAGCAGCGCCTTTACGCTTCACGAGGGTGCCGACCTCTTCCCACTGATCTTGCTCCTGCTCCAAGGCTTCGGCCTTCAACGTTTTGGCGACCTTGAAATGTTCCGGTAGGCGGGACAAAAACTGAAAATCAGGTTGATCTTTTTTGCCTTTGGTCGTTTCGAGGTTATCTTGAGTGACTAGGGCGCTATCGGAAATAAAAATCGCTTGTTCCAGCTGTCCTGGATCCTACCAATCGGTCAAAGCATTCAAGACATGCTTGTTCCACTTTTTATCGTCTTGATTGCCGTTTAAAATATCGGCATACACCGGAATGCCTTCCGGCGTCGTTCCCATGCCAAGCTTGAATTGAGGCAGGTCAGGCCGGTGATCTTTGGAATAGCCGCGCACGATCTTCAAAACGTCTTCTTCGTCCTTGGGCTGTCCCGTGTACACAAAGGACGTGGTATCAAAATGAAGGCCTTTCCATGTGAGGTTGATCGGGGCTTGAACAGCCTGAACGGCGGTCTTGCAAACCTTCTCGATTCCCGCGTCATGAAGGGCGTCTAACGCCCGGCCGAGCGCATCGTTATTGAAATCGCTCGCTTTCGTTCCGGCTCCAAAGAGCAATTCGACATCTTGTTTTTGATAGAATTTTTCCATCTGGTAAAGCGCTTTGCGATCGGATAACTGATTGATGATCATAGCAGCCACACGTGTTCCTACAGACACATTGCAGTCTTTCTCTTTGACAGGAGAAAGCTTATCGATGGCCTCAATCAGTCCAATTTATCAATCAGTTGGCGGATCACAGGTGTTGATCCGATACGAACGGGTTGAATATCGGCTAGATCTTCTGGTGATAGGGTCAAAGGAATCACCTCATGGTTGGTGTTCCCTTAAACTTTGATATGAGCAGAGCAAATTCCTGCCAAAAATTAAAAAACGTGCTCAAATGGGCGCGAAATATGAGTTATACATTTATGCGAGAACTTTTGACTGTCCAGAAAAAAACTTATAAAAATAAAAACAATAAAAATGAATCTAAGTTTATAGAAAATATCTTCCTAAAACCGTGGTAACATTATCCAAAATTATTCAACCAATCCTTCAGAAATGAAGGCAACGCTTATAAAGGTAACCCTACCAAAGATGCGATGCCTTCATTTGTACAATCTTGCTCGATGCGGTACGTCAAGAAGATCCAGAGAGGTCCAATCCAGAAACTGTCACAGGGCACAGACAGCTAAGATCAAAAGTATTTGACAGCCGTCTCGGGTTATCTTACTCTCCACGACTTCATACACTTAACTCACATTGGGCCTTCTCCGGATGTAAAAGGTGTAAAGGGCTTATACTTCATTTACCCCCGTTTTATCAACTTTGAAAATGAATGGAGGAGAAATCAAAGCTCTATATCACACCACTATTTGCTTCGTAGACTGCCTCCCCACCTATAAAAGTAGCTTTAATAGGGATATCCTTTATATCGATGGGATCAACTTGGGTAGGGTCATCTTCCAATACTGCAAAGTCGGCTTGTTTCCCCATTTCAATACTGCCAGAGCAATCCTCATTAAAGATTAATTTTGCACCGTAACTGGTCATAGATTTCAGAGCATCATTTACATCAAGTCGTTGGTTTGGCCCTAATATTTCTCCCTCACTTGTTAAACGATTAACAGCTGCCCATACAGAAAATAAAGGAGAAATAGGTGTTACAGGACAATCAGAATGTAATGTATACAGTAAACCCCGTTCCTTCATATCTGCTAATGGATTTATTCTAATAGATCGATCAGGTCCAAGGAACAACCGTTTATGTCTATCTCCCCAGTAATAGACATGATTGATAAATACAGAACCAGCAACCCCTAATTTTTTCATACGCTCCATATCTTCTACTGTGGCTGTTTGCACATGTTCTATCCGGTGTCTATGGTCCGCTCTGGGATCTTTTTCTAACGCATAAGTGTAACCTTCTAATATAGAGCCGATTGCCCTATCACCGTTTCCATGAATTGCAATTCGAAAACCACGCTTATGCAATTCTAATATTTCTTCATTAAGCTCGTGTTGATCATGAAGTAATTTTCCCACAACACCAGGTTTATTGTAGTACGGCTTTCTTAAAGCACCTGTTAGTCCCTGAATTGAGCCATCCTGAAACATCTTTGCGCTATCTAAGCTAACGTTACCGTTGGTTTTGTTCATAATTTCTTGGTTTAATTCATCAGCCGTATAATTGTCGAACCTTCCGTTTTTCTTTAAAAGCGTATGCATAATCATTAATTTTGAGCGCATCGGATTTTTCCCTTTATTCGAAGCGATTATATGTGCATCAAATTCTGTCTCACCGTAGAATAAACCAACACAAGCATCTGTATTTGTCGTAATGCCATGTGCTAAGTAATCCTGAGATCCTTTTTCCATTGCACCAACCATCTCTTTTATGGTTGGTAGTGGAGTCACTCTTTGAACGTAATTCATTGCTGGTATTTCATATAGCACACCATCTAACTTTCCAGAGTGATCCCTTCCTAAATGAGCTCCCTGCGGATCCGGGACATCTTCAGTCACCCCTGCCAATTCTAATGCTTTCGAATTAGCAACAGCCAAATGACTGGATATATGAGTTATAAAAACCGGATGGTCTGATGCTATTTTATCTAATTCTACTCTGGTAGGATGTCTTTTTTCTTCAAGCAGGGAATCATCATACCCATATCCCTGAACCCATTCCCCTTTTGGTGTTTCATTCACCTTTATACGGATATTTTGCAAAATATCATCTATGTCCTTATTCGGTGGCGTGCTACAATCTACTTTATTCATGTTAAGTGAATACATTAATAAATGGTTATGAGTATCAATAAAACCTGGCATTAAAGTTGCCCCGTGTAGATTAATGACCTCAGTGCCTTGTGAACTACCTTTCAAATTATAAGGCGGTTCTGGTGTAGGCCAAATCCCACTGATACGCCCATTAGTAACTTCCACAGATCCTGCACGGCGATTATTCTCATCGAGTGTTAAAATATTAGCATTGGTTAGTATAAGACATTTTTTAGTCATAGAAATTACTCCTTTCGCTATGTTTAATTATCCGATTTTTGACTCCTCTGAGTCAGTTGTTGTAGAATCTTTACCTTCTTTATACGCATTATAATATGATATAACTTCTTCATCCTTTGAGTGTTCTGTAAATAAACTTACTAGTATTAGCAATGAAATGGATATTACTAGACCTGGTAATATTTCATGAATTCCGAATGGTTCACCAACAAATCGCCAAATAGTAGAGACAATGATACCCCCAACCATACTGACAATTACTCCTGTTTTTGTGGCACGTTTCCAGAACATGATTGCTAACACTGGGCCAAACAAAGCAACAGCTGTAAAAGACAAAGCAATTTGGTAAATCTCAATAACATCAGTAATATATAAAGCAATCATTAACCCTAATACTGCCATACCAAGTACTGCAATACGCGAAATCTTTAATACCTCTAAGTCATCTGCATCTGGTTTGATCCACTCCTGATATATATCCTTTGAGATATTAATTGCCCCACTAAGCAGAAATGAGGTTGCTCCTGTAAGGAGAGCAGCCAAAAGCGACACCATAAATAAGCCGCCGATTGACGCTGGAAAAACCTCTACCATAAAACTAGTGTATACATTATCTGGAAGAGTATCCGAAGATAAAGTATGGATAGCCATTATACCAATAAGTACCGTGAATATTTGCAGAATACCCGATAAAATAAACCCAACAGTTACACCCCAAGTTCCTGTCTTTGTTGATTTGGCTGCAGTTATTCTTTGCCAAGTTGTTTGCCACACAACATAAAAGGGGCCAAAAACTAAAGCCCAATTTAATAATTCCCTCCAACCAATACTAAAAAAATCAAAGTAGTGTGTAGGAGTTTCCTGTATCAGCACTTCAAATCCACCTATATAATTAAGTCCCATTATAAACATTAAAATAACGCCAGCAAAAATGACGACCGTCTGGGCTGCATCTGTCCACGCTACACTGTACATCCCACCCAGCAATGTAAATAAAACACTAACCACGAACCCCATTATAATAGCCCAAATCAATGATATGTCTATAATTGACGTCAGGATAGATGCCATTCCAACTAATTGCATGCTAAATGTAGGTACCATGTAAAGAAGAGCAATAATCAAAGCAGGAATCAGAGCTGAAGCCTTTCCAAATCGTCTAACAAATAAATCGGGTATGGTATAAAGTTTAAGCTTACGTATGACTGGTCCAATAGTAAACACAAATATTAAAGTAAAAGTCACAAGACTCATAGTAGTCATTAAATATGAAGTACCTATGGTAAATCCTTGCCCTGCAGTCCCTATTAAAGCTGCTGAACCTGATACAGTCGCAATAACTGTACCGACTATCGGCATAAAGCCAAGACTGAAATTTGCCATTACATAATCATCTGAAGTTTTAATCTTCGTTAATGATACTAAGGCTATTGCAAACATGACTACCAAAAATATAATAATCCAAATTAACCACCAATTAATAATTCATTCCTCCTAGTTAATATTGCTTTCAGCATTCTCCAAAGGTCGGTACGGCAAGGGAATTCTTGACGCATCCCTTTCGTCTCCTACCACTGTAGGAGATTTTAATTTCTCGTTATCAGATACTCGTGTGAAACGGAGAAAATTCTTTGATAATTAAGCACTATTAAGCACAAAGGTTCTTGATTTTTTAAACTGATTTTCATAATCACCCGTGAAGGGAACTTTTTTCCCTTACTATGATTATCAAGGTTTTTCATTTGAACCAACGGTTCTTCCTCATGACACGTATCAAAACTTTGTTCTGTTACAACTCCAAGAGCACTATAGATGGTCCATTATCCTCCTGAATCAGGATTGACCGTTCGTCCTCAAATGTTGGCAGGTTGATCTTTCCGGCATTACCGCTCAGTTGCAGGATCAGTACGCAGATCAAGGACCGGAAGCCCGCGATCCGGCTTCCATCCTGGCCGTAGAATCATAATCGACGAACACAGTTCATGAATCCAATTATCATCTTAGCCGTCAAGTATGATGTGAAAGTAATCCTCACCTATTATCCGCCCTATCACAGCAAGTACAAGCTGAGCCACACGATGACTTTTTAGACTTCAAATCCCTTGTGTAATAAGACTTCTCTCAGTAAATTACGTTTGTGCATATATCCTCTCAGCGTGAATATTCTTCTTTACAAAGTCTTTGCCATCGGCACTCGGAAAAAATATCACGGTATCACCCAGATGTTCCATATATACTGTATCATGAACTACATGCATCGCTGAATAAGGTTTTATATAGTCAGTTATGATCCCTGCAAAGCTATTCCAATAAGCTCCCTAATTATTCAAAAATCTTTCTTTTCTATAAGCTTGAACTATCTATTTTCATAGCCAAGGGCTGTCCGTATGTCTTGGACAAAATGTTTAATCACAACCAACAGTACGCAGAAGGCCCCAAAAGGTATAATCGCCTTTAAATGATAAAGCGGTATTGGGACAGCAGTTGGTGTCGTTTCCTGCTGGATAAAAGATAATTCAGCTGCCTCTATTCCCCTTGTAATTAACACATACAAGTACATAAAGGCAAAAACAAATGTAATAATATCACAAATAGCTTGAATCCTTGGTGAAAATCTTTCATAAAAAACATCTAGCTTGACAAAAGAGCCTTTGTTGAGGGAATAGGCTCCAGACACACAAGCCAATAATACCATGGAATACTGAATCGTTACGGAAATCCATAAGGAGGGTTGGCCGAAAATGTATCTCAGGATCACATCAGATAGTCCAAAGACCAATGCAAAAAGAATAAGCACCCAGCCAATTCTACCCAAACACTCACTGACAAAATCAATGCCTAGCTCCACTTTGTTCCAAACCTTCATTTTGATTACCCGCCCTCCCTCTTTCTTAGTAAATCTTCCCAAAAGAACTGTAAAGAGTCTGTTTATAAATACCTGAAAGTCGGCTGGCGTATCTCCGCGTTGTGGATTACACTCACAGGGCAAAACTCTCGCTGGCTCACTTTCGTCGCAGTCTCGGTATAAAAAATCTTGCCACCCCTGTATTCAGTAAATTTTTAAAGTAGCAGCAGCTTAAAAGCTTAAAACAACAGAAAGGCGGCAAGTGGCATGCATCATACATAACCATTTTTCACTACTAACATTACTCTAGGTGCCCTGTATCCCTCAGGAATTCTTCCCATAATTCAACGCCTTCAGCGGTTCGTTCCGACTGACTGGCAACTTCAGGCCATACACTTTCTATTGCTTCGTTCCGCATCCTCTCTTCCTCTTCCTCAGATAGAGTGATCACCTCACCTCCGCTATCTACAAGGTCCTGTAAAGCCTCTTCTACACCTTCGGCATGCATTCTACTCGTCTTAAAGTAATTGGACATGAAAACGTCATCGATGCGGTCCCTCTGCCAATCATTCAAATCATTCCAGGCATCCAAATTGACATAGATCTCCTGATGTTGGGCAGGATTCCACCCCGGCAGCATAGCATAATCAATCACCTCGTGGTAACTCATGTCATTAATGCCCCCGGTGTCCCATAATGTGCCGTCCACGGTACCTAAATCTATGGCCGAATATATCTCGTCAGCTTCTAAAGATACCGGTGAACCGCCCATGGCCTCCAAAAATAGCGCTTGAGGCCCGCCAGCTCTTAAACTTTCTCCTTGTAAATCTTCCATGCTATTTACCGGGAACGTGCTGAATATAGAATTGGGCCCCTGATTCGTCCAGCCAGCCCAATGAAGATTATTCTCATGAGCTGCTTCTTGAACAAGTTCACCTATTCGATACTGTGGATCACCCCACATAGCCGCCCAAGCTTCGTGGTGACTCTCAGCACCCATCGCCATTCCATAAGCTAACATACCCTCTGGCATAATTCCGCCATAATCCGTTGCCCAACCAGCGTATACATCTGTTGTTCCAGTGCTAGCAGCACTAAATGCTTCATCGCCGCTCACAATTGAACCAGCTGGAAGCAGCTCGATCTCTATCGTGCCTTCAGTAGCTTCCTCTACATCCTCAATCCACGGCTCGACACCATTAGCCCAACCAGCATCTCCAGAATCAAAAGCTGGTTGAAATACCCACTCCGTTGTCTCATCCGGAGGCCCATATCCATCCCTTGATTCTGCCTCAGTCGTCCCTTCCTCGTCCGTTTCTACATCATCATCTGTTTCCTCTGCTTGGCAACCCAGAATAACAAGCCCTGTAAAAATCACCATCACTGCATACTTCAAATCCTTCTTCATTACATAATCCCTCCCTTATTTGTTTCAAACACCTAGGGTAGAATCATAATCTATTCACCGAACCACCTCCTTTTAGTTTAGTAAATTCCATTCACAACATAACCTGTACAGAATTAAAGTTACGTACAATATATATCTTGTTTCTGTTAGTTACTGCATTGTAGTGGGAAGCCATGTTGCTAGCTGAGGGAATAATATAAGTAAAATCAAGGCAATGATCTGAATGATAACAAACGGTATAACAGAGCGGTAGATATCTAACATCGTTACACCTTCAGGCATAATGCTTTTTAACCAGAATAGTACAAAACCGAAAGGTGGCGTTAGATAAGCCACTTGTATATTGACGATAAAAAGAACGCCAAACCATAGTGTATCTATATTTAACTCGTTAAGTATCGGTACAAACAAGGGAGTCACCATCATAATAATAGCCCAGTCATCCATAATCATCCCCAATATCAAGATCACCAACATCATCGTGATCAAAGCACCCCACGCTCCGCCGGGCATGGCCAAAACAGTTGAAGTGATGACATTTTGGCCGCCTAGAGCACTAAAAACGTTAGTAAAAAAATTAGCAGCTATCAAAATCCAAAATCCCATACCCACAAGCTTGACTGTGAATATTAATGAGTCTTTAACGATTTGCCAGCTAATACTGCGGTATATAATATTAATAAAAAGCGCACCAGCTGCACCGACGGCAGCAGCCTCTGACGGCGTAGCCACCCCTAGCCAAATGACTCCCAAAACGAAAAAAATAAGGAGTAGAAACGGCCAGATGCCGGCGACTGAAGCAAGTTTTTCTTTAACTGTAAATCTTTCATCACGAGGAATCGCAGGACCCATGTGTGGCTGCACTGTACACCTTACACCGATATAAATGACATACATTATGGCCAGCATCAATCCTGGTATAATTCCACCTAAAAACAAGGCTCCTATGGATTCATTAGCTAAAATACCATAGAAAATGAAAGGAATACTCGGAGGAATCAGAGCGCCCAATGCTCCACCTGCTCCGATGGAACCTATGGCTATTCCTTTATGATAATTATATTGCATCATGGAGGGATAGGCGATCTGGCCCATGGTAATAGTGGCCGGAGGCGTGATTCCCGTAATAGCAGCAAAAATTGTACAAACCTGGACGGTTCCCATGGCTAGTCCACCTGGAAGATGACCTATTAATTTATAGGCTGCATCATAAGCAGTCTTAGCAATACCCGAATAGCGAATAATATTTCCCATAAATATAAACAATGGAACCGTTATTAAGATGTGCTGCCATGGAGTTGAAAAGAAAGCACTAGGAGCAGCCATCAGCGTTCCAGGTGAAAAAATATAAGCAAATAGAACGGCAGTACCGCCCAATCCAAGAGCAACAGGTAGCCCCAAAAATAAAACAATAAAAAGACAAAGAAACATCAATATTGTGATCAAGATGTCATCCAATTTATCCTCTCCTTTCCATAAAATCCCCATGAGCAACGATTTTAATTACAACACCCATCGATGGGCTTATTCCCACTACAAAGAGATTCCGTTAAGAATTGCAAGGAGACAAAGATTCTAACTGAGCTATTGCAATGTGACTGAGATTTAGTATCTGTCGAGCCCAGATTTGTATGCGATGCCTAAAAGATAATGCTTTCATGATTCATTTTATTGTAAATATTAGAGTTTAAATTTTCTCAGAGCCAAGAAGGAAATCATTAATTTCCTTCTTTCCTCTAAAAATTACAAAAATAATTGAGTTCCACTTCATCATAAATACACTTGTATCAAAAGATTAAACATTATTAAAATTTAGATACATATAACTTCATGCTCACTGCCCAGTTTTGCTGAAATGTGTTAACCGAAAATGCTTCAGCAATTAGAAGTACCAAGCTCTGAAGAGAGTCGCTACTAGATGAACTTTCCTCTCAGAAACTTCATTAATTATTAAGCTTTATAGAAATTTAATATTGAGATGAATTCAACACCTCTTTCACGGTATCTACAAGGAACTGTAGATCATCTTCTGTTGACGTTAACGGGGGTGCAATGATTAGAACATTTGCGAGTTGTGGGACGGTATCACCATTTTTGCCAAGAATCAAACCTCTTTCTTTACAAGCTCCAAGAATACTTCCTAGATAAGCATCACTAACCGGCTCTTTTGTGGTTTTATCCCTGACTAGTTCTATGCCGTATAGAAATCCGATGTCACGCACTTCGCCAACATAAGGGTTATACTCTAACTCCTTTAATTGGGTCAGAATCTTTTGCTCAAGCCTAGCTACTCGACCTACAATATTTTCACGCTCCAAAATTTCAATATTTTTCAAAGCAACCGCGCACGCTGCTGGGTGCCCTCCATATGTCGATACATGACGAAAATGATGATCCCCCGAATCATTTTTAAAGGCTTCATAAATCTCATTTTTGATGGATGTGGCTCCTAATGGTAAATAACCACTCGTCAATCCTTTGGCCATTGTCACCATATCTGGCTGTACTCCATCTGCGTGCATATAACCAAAGAGCTGCCCGGTACGTCCAAGACCAGAAACTACTTCGTCGATGATGAGCAGAACATTGTATTTATCACAAATTTCACGCACGCGTTTCAAGTAATGATCGGATTGGGGTTTAATCACACCTCCACCAGAGATGTAAGGTTCCATAATAAAACCGGCAACTGTGTCTTCTCCTTCCCATATGATGATTTGTTCCAAAAAGTTGGCCGCCATCTCGTCATCTTTTTCCGGGTTTTCAAATGTGCTTCGATAAGCATAAGGTGGAGGAACATGCATAAATCCTGGAACACCAGGGTCGTATTTAACGCGTCGCTGAGCCTGTGCTGTTGCACTCATCGCACCCATTGTTGTCCCGTGGTAAGCTCGGTATCTCGAGATGAATTTATATTTATCAGGATTGCCAGTTTGTTTATGATATTGTCGGGCAATTTTAAAGGCTGTCTCATTGGCATCCGAACCTCCGTTAGAAAAAAAGGTCCGGTAACCACCCCCCAGTAGTTCACTAAGTTTGGTTGCAAGTTCAATCGCTGGTTGATGGCTAAAAGTTAGTGGAAAATATGCAAGCGTATCCATCTGTTTCTTTGCAGCCTCAGTAATTTCAGTTTGACCGTGACCAAGGTTTAAACACCAAAGGCCCGACACTCCATCCATATACTCGTTACCTTCCGTATCTGTGAACCAAGCCCCTTGGCCATGAGCAGCGATCATGGGTGGGGCATCTGGATTATATTTGTGCATCGCATGCCATAAATGGTCAAGATCCTGTTTAGCCAGTTGGTCTTCTTTCATTTTATCGTGAGTCATTAATAAAGCCTCCTTAAATTGTTGTGGTTTTGGATTTGAATGTTTCGCCATAACTTTCGTATGTCATATTGTGAGCAGCGGCGACACCTGCATGCACGATTTTTCCATCCATAGTATTTACGGCTGATCGAAGTTCAGGATTTTTCAATATCGCTTCATTCAATCCATTAGTAGCAATTGCATGAGCATATGGCATGGTGTTATTGGTTAAAGATAGTGTAGCAGTTCGTGATACTGACCCAGGGATATTTGCGACCGCATAATGAATAACTTCGTGTTTAATGTAAGTAGGGCTATCATGCGTCGTAATTCGATTGGCAGTTTCAACTGAACCTCCCTGATCAATCGCAACATCCACAATGACAGACCCTTGATTCATATCCTTAACCATGTATTCTTTGACAAGCTTTGGCGCTTTTTCTCCAGGTATTAAAACTGCACCAATAAGTAAGTCAGATGTTTTCGCAGCTTCATGAAGACTGTGAGGATTGGACATAAGCGTCATTACTCGCCCTTGAAACTGATTATCAAGTTCCCGGAGTCGTATTGAGCTTATATCAAGTATGGTGACATTAGCCCCTAATCCGAGCGCTATTTTCGCAGCATTTGTTCCGACAATTCCTCCACCAATAATGGTGACGTTTGCCGGAGGCACACCAGGAACACCGCCGATCATCACCCCTTCCCCGCCTTTAGATCCTTCCAAGAACTGCGCACCAATTTGGACAGACATTCGTCCTGCTATTTCGCTCATCGGTGTCAGCAATGGTAAAGATCCATCCTCGTGTTTTAGTGTTTCATAAGCAAGTGCCGTTACGTTGTGATCTCGCAAAGCTTTAGTGAGTGTAGGCTCTGCTGCAAGATGAAGGTATGTGAATAGAATAAGACCTTCTCGGAAAAATTGGTATTCGTCTTCAAGTGGTTCTTTTACTTTCATCACCATATCACAAGCCCAAACCTCATTCGGAGATGACGCAATCGTCGCTCCTGCTTCATGATAATCCCCATCTTTGAAACCGCTTCCATTTCCAGCATTGCTTTCTATTATAACTTTATGCCCTGCGCTTGTGAGGTTTGTTACGCCGGCCGGAGTAATCGCGACCCGTTTTTCATTATTTTTAATTTCAACCGGGATTCCAATTCTCACACAATCATCCTCTCCAATATTCTGGTCCAGATATCCCAACCTCTTATTGCTTATTATTGAGTAAAACATATTTATGTAAATATCACAATGTTTTTTGTCATGGTAACACTTTAATATTATTTATAACTCTTATTAAAAAAAATAATGAAAGGTTGATTTTGGTTTTAATCAGAGTGCGATATAAAAAACTTATCATTAAATTCTTGGCAATTAGTTAATTAGCCTTCTATAATGAAGGATAGACAATATAATAAACGGGGAGAGAAAAATGAAACTAGATCACAATAACCCGCTACCTCTACATGCACAATTAAAACAAAAAATGGCAGACCGGATCAACGACGGCTATTACTCGAACCAGCTGCCAAGTGAAAGATCATTTATGGATGAATTTGAAATCAGCCGAAACACAGTACGAGAAGCGATTTCATCATTGGTAACAGAAGGCCTCCTCATAAAAAGGCACGGTGTAGGTACGTTTGTTTCCCCAAAACCCATTCAAGATTGGCTTGGCACACTAAAAAGCACAACAGAAACCATAAGGGAAATGGAGTTGCAACAGGATATTGATTTAATTACCCATGGTACTGTAAAACCATCTAATCAACTGAAAAGAAAGATCGATGATGATTCGGTTTACTTTATCAAGCGCCTTCGTTTTGCTGATGGGCATCCAATTGCATTAGAAAACGAATACTATCCCCTAAATATCGGAAACCAACTTACTCAATACGATCTAAATACTGAAACAATTATTGACCTCTTAGAAAACGAATTAGGATTTAGGCTAAATAGAGCGAACCAGGTCATAAAAGCAGGGAAAATTTCGAATGAAGATTCAAAATTACTTCAGTTTCATCAAGAAGAAAGTGTGCTTATATCAGAGCGTTTAATCACATCAGAAGAGGGTCAATGGCTTGAGTTTTCCCATACCTATTACCGCCCTGATTTGTATTCATTTTCGATTGATTTAGAACGGAAAAATGGGTGAAATGCTCTTTTATTTGATAGTTCTTTTTAATAATTGCTATCATATTTCCAAATAACGATTTAAAAATTTATAGTTTCTTTTTTTCGAAATATCTGTTTGAATAGATTTATACCATTGTTTAATTTGTTTAGAGTTAAACTGGTTGGGTTATCTGTACCACTATTTAAAAATAAAAAAGGAGGTAATGATTATGCAAACAGAAACACCGACAGGGATTCATTTTGAACAAAAAGTCAAGATGACACCGAGTGAGGCGATTGTGGAAACGCTTGTAGCGGAAGGCATCGATCATATGTATGGCATCCTTGGATCCGCCTTCATGGATATGTTGGACCTTTTACCCGAAGCCGGCATCGACTTCATTCCGGTTCGCCACGAGCAAAACGCGGCTCATATGGCTGACGGTTATACACGCATCACCGGAAAAGCAGGGGTGGTAATCGGCCAAAATGGGCCGGGGATCTCCAACATGGTGACGTCCGTTGCCGCGGCGCATATGGCGCACACACCGATGGTCGTTATTTCCCCATCGGCTGGGACACCCACCATTGGTTGGGATGGGTTTCAGGAAGCCAATCAAGTCTCGATCTTTGAATCAATAACCAAAGAGACCGTCCAAGTACCGCACGTGAGTCGAGTAGCGGATTGTCTTCGAACGGCTTTCCGTATCGCTTATGCCGAAAAAGGACCGGTTCTTTTTGATATTCCTCGCGATTTATTTTTTGGTGAGGTTGAGGAACAGATTCTTCATCCCCATCAATACCGTGTGACCAAAAGAGGAATTGGGGACCCTGCCGCCATCGATCGCGCGGTTGAATTGTTAAAAGAGGCCAAAAAGCCTGCAATCATTTCAGGGCGTGGCGTTGTGGATGCGGATGCTATCGAAGACGTCAAGCGTATAGCTGAACATCTCTCGGCACCTGTAGCTACTTCCTATATGCACAATGACGCGTTTCCATGGAACCATGACTTGGCCGTCGGACCCATCGGGTATATGGGGGCCAAATCAGCGATGCATTCGATCCAAGATGCAGATGTTCTCTTGGCCATTGGCACAAGACTGTCCGTGTTTGGTACGTTGCCCGCTTATGATATTGACTATTTCCCTAAAAACGCCAAAATCATCCAGGTGGATATCAACCATCGCAATATCGCACGGACGCATCCCATTGAGTGCGGTATCCTAGGCGATGCGAAAGATGTTTCCGAAGAGGTGTATAAACGTTTGAGTGTGGTAGATGCCGATCGAAGCGTTGATCAGCAACGACGGGTAGCCATCCAGGAAGAACGAGAGACATGGCTTAAGGAAATCGAAGACCTAGCCATGGTCGATGGCGAACCGATGAACCCGCGTCGAGCCCTCATGGAGATCTCCAATTTGATCTCTGATGAAACGATCGTAACCTCTGACATTGGCAACACATCGTCCACATCCAATTCGTACCTACGCTTTACTCAGCCTCGGAAACATGTGGCGGCCCTAACGTTCGGCAATTGCGGCTTTGCTTATCCAGCCGCTCTTGGTGCGAAGAAAGGAAACCCGGATGCTCCCGTCATTGCTATTGTCGGGGATGGGGCTTGGGGCATGAGTCTGAATGAAGTCAGCACGGCTGTCGAACAGCATATTCCCGTCGTAGCGTGTGTAATTAATAATGGAGCATGGAGCGCTGAGAAGAAAAATCAAGTGGATTACTACAACAACCGCTTTGTCGGCGCAGACATTGAAGGTCCAGACTTTGCGGAAGTTGCCCGCAGTATGGGGGCAGCCGGAGAAACCGTAGATAACCCTGATGATTTAAAACGAGCGTTTCAAGAAGCTCTCCAGTCTAACCATCCGACCGTATTAAATATTCATGTCGATGGTACCCAGTTAGCGCCCCCGTTCCGGAAAGATGCCCTGAAAATGCCTGTACGTTATCTGGACAAATATACTCATCTTGATCATCGCCACTGGTAATTTGACCGTCCCTGGACATGTGACGTCTAGGGGCCTTTTCACTTTTCGACATAAAAAAAGCATTCCTGTTAGGTGAAATTTTGGGCTTTGAACACAAAAGAGCCTCCTTGGTATAGTGCGGAGTAGACGATGAATGATCATCGAATCTCGAATTTAGGGAACCAAGGAGGACTCATCATGAATTATACACAAAATGAAAAGCTCGCTCAAATCACCCCGGAAACACTTATCATTGGCGTCGACATTGCTAAGAACAAACATGTTGCTCGTGCCATTGATGATCGCGGTTTCGAGTTTGGGAAACGCATCAATTTCACCAACGACCTTGAAGGTTTTGAGACGTTTCTAAGATGGGCTGAAGACCATCAGGCTAACAATCAAAAA